>NZ_JAVDTC010000008.1:0-240557 GCF_031455615.1 Neorhizobium sp. 2083
TGCTCCCGACGTTGGCATTGACCAGCGCATCGAGAGGCGAGACTGTCGCATCTCTAACTGGCCCAACTGTCGCATTACTAAATAGCCCTTACAAATAAAGATCGCATAATCTATCTTATGGAACTTACTCCGACGGCGCCGAATTCAGTCTCGGCAATCAGGCAGGACCGCGCCATGCCGGAGACCGTGCATGCGCTCATCCTTGGTTTTTAGACGTAGACCCATGTTGTAAAGCTCCGGATTGCTCCCCGCAAAAGCGGATTGGACTACAGCCTCCTTAAAGCCCATGCCGCATGATCTGAACCAGGCGGAGCAGCATCGTGTCGCAGGCTTCCATTTGGGCCATCTCGATATATTCGTCGGCCTTGTGGCCCTGGGCCATATCGCCTGGACCGCAAATGGCGGCAGCCATGCCTAGTTCGGTATGGAAAAGCCCCGCTTCGGTGCCGAAGGCGACCTTGAAAGGGTCCTTGCGAACCCCAAGCCGGCGCAGCAGGTTCACGATTTCCGAATCCTCGGGAGTGTCGAGGCCAGGATAGGCGTTGATCTCCTTGATCTTGACCACTGCCTCGGGAAATTCGTCCAGTAGCGGGGCCGCGATGGCCTCGGCGCCTTCGGTGATCCGTGCGACGATTTCCCTTGGGTCATCGGCTGCAAGGTTCCTGATCTCGAAATCCACCTCGCAGCATTCAGGAACGATGTTGAGCGCGCTGCCGCCACGCATCACCCCCGCGTGGATGGTGCTGTAGGGAATGTCGTAGGCATCGTCCCTCGTTCCGGACATCGCCAGACGATGCTGCTCGCCGCGCAGGACACCAATGAAATCCGCTCCCAGATGCAACGCATTGAGCGCCCGGGGGGCGAGCGCGGAGTGACCGGCGCGACCGGTGCAGCAGGCTCGCAGCGCCAGCTTGCCCTTGTGCCCGGTGGCGATCCGCATCCCCGTCGGCTCCCCGACGATGCAGAGAAACGGCCGGGATTGCCGCGTCTTCAGGTTTGCCAGAAGGTCGCGCACGCCCACGCATCCGATTTCCTCGTCATAGGAAAGCGCCAGATGCAGCGGCGTGCGCAATGGCAGCGCCGCAGCCTTCAGGGAAGCCGATATGGCCGCCGCCACGAAGCCCTTCATGTCCGTGGTACCCCGGCCATAAAGTTTGCCGTTTTCCGAATGCAGCCGAAAAGGATCGCGGCTCCAGGCCTGGCCCTCCGTCGGCACCACATCGGTGTGCCCCGAGAGAACGACACCCTTCCCCTCTTTCGGACCAACGGTCGCAAACAGATTGGCGCGGCTGCCGTCCGCGCTTTCCGCGAGCTCCCATGCAATCCCCGCGCCGTCGAGCAAGCCCGTCACATAGGCGATGAGATCCCGATTGGAGGAGCGGCTGACCGTTGGAAAGGAAATCAGCCGATCAAGGATTTCAAGGGTGGTTGTCACGCGGAAGCCTCCATTCGCGACAGCAGGAGTTTGGCACGCCAGAGCGCCAGCCGTATCCTCGCGCCGTCCGCGTGAAGTGTCCTACCGCAAGCAAGGACAAACGGAATTACGCGTTTCCGACCCATTGATGAGCCTCAGCCTAATCGGCCCGAGCCTTATACCCACGAAAGCCTTGAAACGGCCCCTTCCCTGCTCCCGGCGTCGGCATGATGAGATGCGCAGGTGCGGTTTAGGAGGAGACTAAGCAAGGCTGAACGAAATCATATTTTTCGCGGGAAGGCGGCTCCAATACACCAGTCTGTACATGCCGGGCGATGCGCCGGATGCAACATGGCACAGGAAAAGGACGCCAATGTCATTGGAACGGATACACACGCTGGTTGTGGGAGGCGGCCAGGCCGGCATCGCGATGAGCGAGCATCTGAGCAAGCAGGGAATAGAACATCTGGTGCTCGAACGCGACCGGATAGCGGAAAAATGGCGGACAGGCCGCTGGGATTCGCTGGTTGCGAACGGCCCCGCCTGGCACGACCGCTTTCCGAACCTCACCTTCGATGACATCGACCGGAATTCCTTCGCCAGCAAGGACCGGATCGTCCGGTATTTCGAGGACTACGCAAAGCAGATCGAGGCGCCGATCCGCTGCGGGGTCGAGGTGAAGGCGGTCACGGAAAAGGCCGACGGCTCCGGTTTTGTGGTCGAGACCTCAGAAGGCACGATCGAGGCCGTCAACGTCGTCGCCGCGACCGGCCCCTTCCAGCGCCCGGTTATTCCGGCAGTCGTTCCGGAGGAAACCGGCATATTCCAGATCCACTCGAACGAATACCGCAACCCGCAACAGCTGCCGGAAGGCGCGGTCATCGTGGTCGGCGCGGGTTCGTCAGGGTCGCAGATCGCCGACGAAATGCTCCGCTCGGGGCGCGAGGTCTATCTGGCGATCGGCCCGCATGACCGTCCTCCCCTTCGCTATCGCGGCAAGGATTTCTGCTGGTGGCTCGGCGTCCTCGGCCAGTGGGACAAGAAGACCCCGGACCCCTCCACCGAACACGTCACCATTGCCGTCAGCGGCGCGCATGGCGGCCACACGGTGGATTTCCGTCGCTTCGCCGAGCGCGGCATGAAGCTTCTGGGCAAGGCGGAGCGATATGAAAGCGGCGTCCTGCACATCGCACCCGATCTGGCGCAGAACATCGCGGCGGGCGACGCGAGCTATCTGTCCATCATGGATGCGGCGGACGCCTATGTGGCGGCCAATAGTCTGGATTTCCCCGAGGAGCCTGAAGCGCGCCTCATCGGCCCTTCGCCCGACTGTGTAACAAACCCGATCCTCAGCATCGACCTGACCCAAGCCAATATCAAGTCCATCGTCTGGGCAACCGGATATGCACTGGATTTCAGCTGGATCAAGGCCGGCAAGTTGGATGACAAAGGGCGACCGTTCCATGACCGCGGCGTGACCCATACGCCCGGTCTCTATGTCCTGGGCCTTGCCTGGCTTTCCCGTCGGGCGTCGCCCTTCATCTGGGGCGTCTGGCACGATGCCGAATATCTCGCAGATCACATCGCACAGCGCCAAATGGTCCTCCCAAGACAAGCTCAGCGATGACGGGCAGCGCAGACGGCAACTGATCACGTTGCCGTCTGCGCTCAAGGCAATTCATCACTTTTCAGAACAAACGAAATAGCCGCACGTGGAACTCCGCGTGCGGCTTTCCCGATCTATATACCCTGTTATCAGCGAACGGCGCGAACCGCAGAGGGCGCCCAGGCGACACCAACTTCCGTGCCGATCGGCGCGATATCGGCGCCGGCCGGCTGACGCACGATCACGGTCTTGCCGGATTTCAGCGTGACGATGAGGCGGCTTTCCGCGCCGGCATAGACGGTCTCGCTGACTGTGCCGGATAGGAAGCCTTCGGCTGCGCCGGTCAGAGTCACGTGTTCGGGCCGGACAAGCAGGCTCTCACCCGACTGCAACCCGGGCGCCGGGATCGTACCCTCATTGGTTCTCAACATGCCATCGGCGATAGTGCCGTCGAAAATGTTCGAAAGACCGATGAATTCGGCCGAGAAGCGGTTCGCGGGAGACTCGTAGACTTCATGCGGCGTGCCGATCTGGGCGATGAAACCATCGTTCATCAGGCAGATGCGATCGGACAGCGCCAGCGCCTCTTCTTGGTCGTGAGTGACAAAGATGATCGTCGCACCGGTCTCGCGGTGAATGCGCTTGATTTCCATCTGCATGGTCTCGCGCAGCTTGCGGTCGAGCGCGCCGAGCGGCTCGTCCATCAGGATGACGCCCGGGCGGTAGACGAGGCAGCGGGCGAGCGCCACGCGCTGCTGCTGGCCGCCTGAAAGCGCCTTCGGCAGACGGTCGGCGGCATGGCCGAGATTGACCATGTCCAGCACCTCGGCGACGCGCTTGTCGATGTCGGCACCGGCAATCTTGCGCATCCGCAGCGGGAAGGCGATGTTTTCCTTGACTGTCAGATGCGGGAACAGTGCGTAGTTCTGGAAAACGACGCCGATGTCGCGCTGGTTGACGGGCAGGTTCGTCTCGTCGCGTCCGTCGATGAACAGGCTGCCAGCGGTCGGGTCCACCAGCCCGCAGATGATCTGCAGGAGCGTGGTCTTGCCCGATCCGGAGGGGCCAAGCAGGGTCAGGAGTTCTCCGGCGCGCACATCAAGGTCGATCGCCTGCAGAACAGTGGTCTGGCCGTAGTTCTTCTTGATGCCTTTGACGCTGAGCTTGACCGTGTTTGCGGCCTGCGGCGAGAACTGCGATTGGGTTGGTATCTGAGACATCCGGTAATTCCAGTGATAGGTCGGGTCAGCGCGGACGGGCGCGTTCGGCAGCGACGAAGACGATGGTGACGACGGCAAGGATGATCACCGATGCGGCTGCAAGCGTCGGGCTCACCTGCAGGAGGACGTCGTCCCACATCTGTTTCGGCAAGGTCTGGCGCACGCCGCCGCCGACGAAAAGCGCGATGGTCAGTTCCTCGAAGGAATGCAGGAAGCCGAACAGGAAGGCCGCAACGACGCTTCCCTTGATGATCGGCCAGGTGACCTTGCGGATCGTGTCCGTTTTCGTTGCCCCGAGTGTCGCCGCGGCATGGTCGAGACGCCAGTCGTAGCTCTTGAACGTCGTCAGGATGATGACGAAGACAACGGGCAAGGCGGTTAGCGTATGGCCGAGCGCGATGCCGGCATCGGTCGCGACGAGGCCGATCTGGGCGAATAGATAGAAGAGCGCCACGGCGATGACGATGTTGGGGATGATCATCGGCAGCATGAACAGAAGGAAGGCGAGATTGCCCACCCGGCTGGTGCTGCGCGCCACGCCGAAGGCGGCAATGCTGGAAATGGCCGAGGCCAACAGGGCCGAGACGATCGCGATTGCAAAAGAGCGCATCGTCGCCCCCGTCCAGTTCGGCGAACTCCAGTAGGTTTCGAACCAGCGCAGCGAATAACCCCGCGGCGGAAACTCCAGGAAGCTCGAGCTGCCGAAGGCCATCGGCACGAAGATCAGAACCGGGACGAGAAGCATCACCATCACGGCGACGCAGAAGGCGGTCAACAGCCAGTCGCGCCGCCTGAAGCCCGGCACCTTGTCGAAGACCGCGGCGAGAAGATCGGTCGCCCATGCGAGGCCGGCGATCAGGAGCCGGCCAAGCCGCGCAAACATGCCATTCGAATTCCGGTCGCTACGCTCGCCCGAGACGGCGGAAATGCCGAAAGCGCGATCGTAGACGAGGCAGATCGCAAGGGTTACCACCAGCAGCATGACGGCGATGGCGCCCGCCAGCTGCCAGTTCAGCAATTGCTGGACCTGAGTGATCAGCAATTGGCCGATGACCGTTTCGCGCGGGCTTCCCAGCAGTGCCGGCGTGATGAAGAAGCCGAGTGAACTGATGAAGACGAGCAGGCCGGCAGCGGCAACACCCGGCATGGACAGCGGGAAAACCACCCGCCAGAAAGCCTGGCCGCCGGAAGCGCCGAGCGTCTTGGCTGCACGGGCCAGACCGAAATCGATGCTGAGAAGCGTCGGCAGCATGGTCAGCGCCGCCAGCGGCAGCATGGTGTGCGCCATGGCAAAGACGACGACACCGCGACCGTAGAGCAGGTCGACGGGACCGCCCATGCCAAGACCCGTGAGGATCTGCGAAAGCACGCCGCGACGGGACAGCAGCACCATCCAGGCGAAGTTCTTGAGGAGCGCGCTCATCCAGAACGGCAAAAGCACGAGCCACATGACCACGCGCCGTCGCGTTTCCGGCATGCGGGCCAGCCAGTAGGCCAGCGGATAGCCGACCAGCAGACAGGCGATCGTCGTCTGTATGGCGACCGAAAACGTGTTGACCAGCACCTGCACATAGATACCGGCGCCGAACATCTGGCGATAGGTCTCGAAGCTCAGGTTGCCCAATGCGTCGCGGAACGACAGGAACATCAGGCCCGCCGCCGGCACGATGAGAAGCAGAATAAGGTAAAGAATGCCCGGACCTGCAAGCCAGATCGGATCGAGCTTGAAGCGACGGGCGCTGGGGATTTGCCGTTCGGCCATTTCGTCAGTCTCTGGTAGGTCGGTCTCCGGCGAGTTTTGCGAGCCGCGCGCAAGCCGGAACCGGTGGTCTATCGAACGGGCGCGATGCCGATCTCTCTATATTATTTCGGCGCGGATACCCACTGCACCCGCGCCGACCGGATACTCTATCTGGAAGGAGGTTTCCTAACGCAAGCGCCTCAGCTCAGCATCCACTTTTCGAAACGCTCGGTGAGCGCGGTCTGGTTCTTGCCCCAGTAGTCGGCATTCAGCGGGCGCAGACCCTTGACGTTTTCAGGCGCGGTCGGCAGCAGCTTGGCGCGTTCGGCCTTGATGTACTGGTAGGACTTCACGTTCGCCGGGCCGCAGGCCAGGATGTCCGTGTATTTTGCCTGACGTTCGGCGTTCATGCAGTATTCGACGAACTTGTTGGCAAGCTCGGTGTTCGGCGTGCCAACCGGGATCGTCCAGCCGTCGATATTGTAGAAGCCCTGGCCCCAGGCGAGCGATACCGGAGCGCCGTCATCGATTGCGGTCTGGGCGCGCGTGCTCCAGATGCTCATCAGGTCCAGTTCGCCGCTCTGGATGAGCTGCGTCGACTGGGCGCCGGTCGTCCACCAGACATCGACGTGCTTGCGGATCTTGTCGAGGCTCTTGAAGGCGCGGTCGACGTCGAGCGGATAGAGCTGCTCCATCGGAACGCCGTCTGCGAGAAGCGCCAGCTCCATGGTGAGGACCGGGCTGCGCCAAAGGCCGCGACGGCCCTTGAAGGCTTCGACATTCCAGAAGTCCTGGAAGTTCTTCGGGCCCTTGTCTCCAAACGTGTCCTTGCGATAACCGAGCGCCAGCGCGAAGACGGCGACGCCGGCGAATTCGTCTGTAATGGAGCCGGCCACATAGTTTTCCGGATCGGCGACCTTGATCTTCAGCTTCTGCATGTATTCGCCGCCGAGCGCCTTCATCCGGAAGACATGCTCGGGCGTCATCATGCAGACGTCGAACAGGTTCGTCTTGGTGTCGACGACCATCTTGTACTGCGGGATGGGATCCGGACCGTTGGTCGTCACGCTGATCTTGACGTTGTTCTCTTTTTCAAAGCTCTCATAGAAAGCCGCGCGAAAACCCTTTTCGAAAGCGCCGCCCATGTCCTGAATCTTCAAGACTTCGGCGCCGAAAGCGCCCTTGGTGAAGATGGCGGGAGCGGTCAGCGCGGTCGCGGCGCCGGCGCCTACCTTGAGCAGGTTGCGGCGCGTCACGTTAAACTTCGTGGCCATATTGGTTCCCCTTTAGATAGCCTGTTACAGCTTCAACAAGCCACCGGCGGCTGCTTGTGTAAATTATTTATTTCAGGCGTTCTGGTTAGGGGTGCCCTAATCGGCATCGGCCCCAAGAACACCAAAGGCCCGCGCGTGCGCGGGCCTCGTGCAGACGGCCGAGATGAAGCCTTCAGGCCATCCGGCGTTCCTGCTCTTCCATTTCCCGGTTGATGTCCACGATCAACGCATCGATGTCCGCCCGCGCGAAGGATTTGCGCAGTCGGCGGTCGAATGTCGTGAAGATACCGAAGAACGAGTTTGCGCAATGCTCCAGCATCCGGTCCGCATCTTCTGCGCCGATCGCCAGCTGCTTCTGCAGGAAGGCACCGAACATCCTGCGGGCGATGGGATTGGCAAGCACGAAGACCGGCTGCGTGTCCCAGGCGATCCGCCTGTGCTCCGAAACGGAAGCTCTCGTCCGCAACGGGGCTTCCAACCGGATATCGCGGGAGGAGGCCGCGACTTCAAGGACAACCATGTCCTCGTCCAGCGCCCAACGTTGACGTGCCGTATCGTAGGCGCAAAGGTCCTCGGCCGGAATTGCGATCGCAACCCTGCGGCTCTCGCCGGGTTTCAACGCGACCTTGGCGAATGATTTCAGCTCACGTACCGGACGGATAAGACGCGGCGCCCCGTAGCGAGCATAGACCTGCGCGACTTCCTTGCCTTCACGGAGGCCGGTATTGGTCAGAGTGAAGCTGATCGTCACCGTTTCACCGAGGTGCAATTCGTTCCTGTCGAGCTGCACATCGGAATAGGCGAACTGGGTATAGCTCAGACCGTGGCCGAAGGGGAAAAGCGGCTCGATCTTGCGTGCGTCGTACCAGCGATAACCGACATGGACGCCCTCGCTATAGACGTGGCGGCCGTTTTCACCCGGATAGGTGAGATAGGCCGGCATGTCTTCCATGCGTTTGGGGAACGTGGTCGTCAGCTTGCCGCTCGGGTTGACGCGACCGAAGAGCACGTCGGCGATACCGCCACCCATGGCCTGGCCGGAGAAGAAGATCTCGATCACGGCCGGAACCTTGTCGACCCACGGCATGACGACGGCATCCGGGCTCGCAACCACGACGACGGTATTCGGATTGGCGGCCACGAGCCGCTCCACGAGTTCGTCATGGCCGGGCGCGAGCGCCAGCGTGCGGCGATCGGAACCTTCGCCGTCATAACCGTTTTCGTTGTTGACGAAGACGAGGACCATGTCGGCGCCGGCGACACCGGCTTCCGCTTCGGCAATCAGCCCGGCGCGTTCCGCCTCGATCTCGCTGGTGCCGCGGAACGTGGCGATCTCGATGTCGCTGCCGGCGAGCTTGAGGATTTCCTCGAGTGGGACGTCGACGGAAGTCGGCATGGTGGTCGCGCAGCCCGAACCCTGGATGACCGGCACGCCCGCACCCTCGCCGACGACAGCAATGCGCTTGACCCTGGAGGGCTCGATCGGCAGCAAGTCGCCCTCGTTCTTGAGTAGGACGACCGATTCCGCCGCCATCTTGCGGGCCAGGGCGTGGTGTTCGGCGCGATCGAATGTGATGGAGCGGTTTTCGCCGAGTTTTGCCAGGCGCACGAGCTTCAGCACCCGTTCGCAGGCCGTGTCCACCACAGCGCGCTCGACCTTGCCGGCGCGAATGGCTTCCAGCAGGTCGGCCTTGCGGGTGCCGCTTTCCGGCATGTCCAGCTCGTTGCCTGCGATCAGCGAGGCCGGCCGGTCCTTGATGCCGTGCCAGTCGGAGACGACGAGACCATCATAACCCCAGTCCTCGCGCAGGACCTGATTGAGCAGCCACGGATCCTCGGCGGCCTGAACGCCGTTGAGCCGATTGTAGGAGCTCATCACCGTCCAGGGATTGCTTTTCTTGATCGCCCGCTCGAAGCCCCGGAGATAGATTTCGCGCAGCGCGCGCTCTTCCACGACCGAATCCATCGAGGTGCGCTCGACCTCGGAATTGTTGCAGGCGAAGTGCTTCAACGAAGCGCCGACGCCATTCTCCTGCAGGCCATTGATGACACCGGCGGCGAAATCGCCGGAGAGGATCGGATCCTCGCCATAGTACTCGTAGGAGCGGCCGCCGAGCGGCGTGCGGCGGATATTGATGCCCGGACCGAGCAGAAGATGAACGCCGAATTCCTGGCACTCCTTCGCCAGCGCCTCGCCGAGTTGGCGGGCCAGATCGACATCCCAGGAGCAGCCGAGGCTGGAGCCGTTCGGGAAACAGGTCGCGAGCTTCATCTGACCCCAGGCGATCTGCACATGGTCGGCACGCTGGTTGACGACGGAGAGAAACGCATCAAAATCCTGGCCGCCGGCCTCATCGCCATCGATCTGAGGAATGGAGTAACGCACGCCATAGGTGCCGTCGGTCATCACGATGCGCGGGATGCCGAGGCGCTCGATGGACTCCGTCTTCCACATGCGATGGCCGGCCAGAAGCGCAACCTTTTCCTCATCCGTCGTTTCGGCAACAAGTTCTGCAAACCTGCCGTCCATCAGTCTTTCATAGGTCAATTCATGTCTCCGGATGATGCGTTTCTGGCGCCTGCAGCGGATCGGCGCGGCGAGGAAGGATATGGTCCAGGATGACCTTCGCATCGCTTATATAGCGGGGAAAGAAATCATTTCCGAAGCGAGGCTTCACCAAAAGCTTGGCATGATCAGGTCACGGAACGGCGGCGGTCGAGAAGCGGCGCCGTCATCCCCGGAATGTAGGCGTCGGAGACGAACGACTTGCAGTGTTGCTCGAAGGCTTCGAGAAGTCTCGACTTGCGCCCGCTTTGCAGAGAAATGACGCCGATCACGACCGGCTTGTGCTCCCCCGACAAGGGCACCCTGGTGACCGGGCGGCCATCCATCGCCAGTTGCGATTTCGGCCGGACGTTGGCGAGCGTATAGCCATAACCGTTGGCGACCATCGTCCGGATGACGTCCTGATGGGTGGAGCGCGTTGCGATGGTCGGCTCGAGCCCCTGTTTCGCGAACAGGTCGAGGAAATATTGCCGGCTGAGCGGCAGATCGAGCAGGATCAACGGTTCCGAAACCAGCTTCTCCAAAGCGATCGACGAGAGGCGGGCGAAGGGATGGGCCTCACCGACGAGGACATGCGGCGGAAGGCTGGCGAGCGGCAGGAAGTCGAACCCTTCGGGGACGAGAAGATCATAGCTCAGGACGATATCGAGCTCCGCCCTTTGAAGCTTGTCGAGCAGCCCTTCGTGATCGCTGACAGTCTGCACGATCCGCGTGGCGGGAAAGGCGGATGTGAAGGAATGCGACAGTTCCGGCATGATCATCGGCGCGAAGGTGACCATGCAGCCCAGCGAGATCTGGCCGCGGACCTTGTCGTTGACCTCCGAAGCCACCGTATACATGTGCTCTGCCTGATCGACGAGACGCTTCGCCTCGGTCAGCAGCACGCGTCCGGCCGGTGTCAGCGAAAGGCCTTTCGCATGGTGACGGACAAAGAGCTGGGTCTCCAGCTCTTCCTCCAGATGGGTAATGGCCGTAGAGATGGAGGGCTGCGATATATTGAGCCGCTCCGACGCCAGCGTGATGCTGCCGGTTTCCGCCGTCGCGATGAAATACTCGATCTGCCGCAAGGTATATCTCATGCCACTCGCTTATATCGGCAAACGCTCAACAAACAAGCACGACCGAAACGGCTATTCGTCTCCCGGCACGCCGAAGGACGGAGCCGCCTCGGGCGCGACCGCCCTGCGCACGTAGTCCTCCATCTGCGGCTCGTAGACCCGCCAGATTTCGAACAGCTTTTCGATCGGTTGCTCGGACCAGTCGACCCTCAGGTCGACGACCGGCCAATCCAGTTCCCGCGCGACCTTTACGCCGGCCGAATAGACGGGACCCGCCTCGCCGCCGGCATCCTGTCCGGCCTTCAGCGCCACCATAAGCCTTTCGGCGAGAAAGCCACGGCTCTGCTCGAAAGCCTCGACCATGGCCGACAGGACGAACCGGTCCATCAGCAGATTGCCGGCGGCAATGCAGTCCTGCCCTTCCGCGATGCCGTGAACGCCAAGAGCACCCTTGCCCGAAAAAGCGGCCGTCGCACCACTCCGGTCGATGACCGCGATCTGGCGGAAATCCGCAAATGGGGTGGAGGCGACAAGCGCGCCCCTGACCTGTGCAGCCGATCGTCCGCCGGCAAGCAGCTCCAGCCCAAGCAGGCCAAGTGAGGGATCGGTGACGTTCTGGCTGGTGATTACGCCCGCGCCCGCCTTGACATGCGCGCAGCGGGCCGCGACCGCAGGCGAAGACGACGAGATGGCGATGCCGAACGCACCCGTTTCGCTGCAGCGGGCCGAGATGGAAAAGGTCATGACGCGATCCGCTTATTCTTCATCGGGAATGACGGCGATGGCATCCACCTCGACCAGCCATTCCGGGCGGGCGAGCGCCGACACGACGATGCCGGTCGAGACCGGGTAGACGCCCTTCAGCCACTTGCCGACCGTGCGGTAGACCGGCTCGCGGTAACGCGGATCGATGATGTAGATCGTGATCTTGCAGATATGCTCCAGCTTGGAGCCGGCTTCTTCCAGCAGCATCTTGATATTGGCCATGGCCTTTTCGGTCTGGCCTTCCGCGTCGCCGATCGCGACGCTTTCGGAAGTGTCGAGATCCTGGCCGATCTGGCCGCGCACGAACACCATGCTGCCCTTGGCGACCACGGTCTGGCACAGGTCGTTGTCAAGCTTCTGCTCCGGATAGGTGTCCTTGGTGTTGAACTGGCGGACACGCTTGTGAACGACCATCGTGCGATTTCCTTGTTCTGGCAGATTACGTTTCCGCGACTGTATCGCCGCCACGCCGTGGCTTGGAAAATAGAGATTTCCGGTGCGCTGGTTTGTATAAACCGAGGCAAGCGCAAACTGCTCAGGGCAGGCTGAATCAGCGGACGAGGAAGCCGTGTTTCATGGGATCGTCCCGGTCGAGGAACCAGTTGCACTGGCCATAAATATACGCGCTGCCGGACACTTCCGGCACCACGGCCTTGAAGCGGCCAACCGTTGCCTCACCGATCACCCTCCCCCGCATGACGGAACCGATGATCGATTCATTGACCAGCCAGCCATTGTCCGGCATGGCGGATTGCGCATGCAGCAGCGCGACACGTCCCGCCGTTCCCGAACCGGTCGGGGAGCGGTCCACCTGGCGATCCGCGAAAATGCAGCAGTTGGCCTGCGTCGATCCGGCTTGCGCCGGCGCTCCGTGGATGATCGTGCCGTATATATGATTGAGTTCGGGAATGTCGGGATGCACCACAGGATAGGCCGCGTTGGCCGCCTTCTTGACCTCCGCGCCGAACTGGATCAGCCGTTCGACATTGTCCGGCCGGATATCCAGCCCATGCGCCCGACCGTCGGTATAGAAATAAAATGCGCCGCCAAAAGCGATATCCCCCTCCACCCGGCCGAAGCTTGGTGTCTCGACGCTGGCATTGGCGACATAGACGAAGGAGGGAACGTTGACGAAGCGTACAGACCGGGCGCGCTGCCCGTCCCATTCGGCAAACGCCTCGATGAAGCCGCAGGGTGCGTCGATCCCGACCCGGGTTTCCGGCACGGCCTGCGGCACCCATCCAAGTTCGACGGCAGCCGTTGCAAGCGCGATGACGCCGTGCCCGCAATGGTCGCTATAGCCCTCGTTGTGAACGAAGATGATGCCGAAATCCGCGCCGTCGGTCACCGGCTCTGTCAGATATCCGGCATACATATCCGCGTGGCCCCGCGGCTCGAAGATGAGCGCTTGCCGCACCTCGTCGAGGTTTTCTTCCACCCACGCCCGGCGCTCGACGATCGTCCTGCCCGGAAAACGCGGCAAGCCGTTCGTCACGATCCGGAACGGTTCTCCACCGGTATGGACTTCCACTGTCGAGATCATCCGCTCGATGTTCATGCTCGTTCTTCCCGGTGGTTATCGGTCAAGATGATAGGAGCGAGCGGTCAGTCTAGTGTACTGGCGACGACGGGCGCAACGATGCCGACGAGCATGGCCAGATAATCGCCGTCCTTATCCTCGAAGAAACCTTCGTCCTGGTGGGAGAGATTGGCCGAGCCGATCACCTTGCCCTCCCAGACGACGGGGATGTTGATCATGCTGTTGATGCCAAGGCGGAAGATAACATCGTAATCGGGAAAATTGACCCGGATATCGGCGGCATTTCGCGAAATGAGGACATTGCCTTCCCCGAACACGACGCGCCCCCAGACGGTATCCTCCCGCTTCTTGCGTCCGCGCGCCGGGTAGGCGACCTTGTCGCTGGAATGCAGCCGCTCGACCGCCTCTCCGTTTTCGACAATGCGGAACAGGGTAAAGAGCTTGTGACCATAGCGCGCCTGAATGATGTCATCCAGAAGCTGCGCAGTTTCCGCGATATCGTTGCGTGCAGTGATGACGGAAACCAGACGTGCGACGTCTTCCAGGACCGGGGCCTTGGTTTTCATGAGGATATGTTCCTTTCAGGATGCTTTGATGGATGTTCCGGCCGGCACGGTTCCGGGCCGCGGAATGACAGGATGATCGTGTGGTTCGGGTATCAGGCCGGTCACCCTGAACCGCAGCACGATGAGAAGGGTCGCGCTGAGGAATAGCTCGCGGATCGCGGCGCCCTGCGCCGGTGAAATGTAGGGAATAAACGGCACGACGAAGCGCGAGCCTTCGAGAATGAGGATGATGAGGGCGGCCCCGACAACGGCACCCCGATTGTTTCCGACACCGCCGACGAGAAGCGACAGCTTCACGTAGAGCGTGAGCAGCGGCACGAAGAGGTCCGGCGAGATGAACGACGTGTAGTGCGCATAAAGCCCGCCTGCCAGGCCGATGATGCCGGAACCGATGGAAAAGGCCTTCAGCTTGAATGACTGCGCGTTCTTGCCGGCGACGCTGACCACCATGTCGTCATCGCGCACCGCCCGCAAAACACGGCCGAACGGCGAATACGAAATGCGCTGGCAGCAGACATAAAGCCCAAGGAGGACCAGCAGGACAATTCCGAGATAGACGAGGTTGTACTGGAACGGCGTGAGATCGGCCCGGAACGGGCCGGCAATGCCGGAAATTCCGTCGGTGCCATTGGTCAGCCAGATTTCATTGGAAGCGACGATGCGGATCGTTTCGGCAAATCCGAGCGTGACGATCGCCAGGTAATGTTCCTTTAGACGGCGGGTGACCAGTGACAGGACCGCCCCGACGGCCGCCGCAACGATGGCTCCCGCCAGGATTCCGAGCGGGATCGGTATCGCGAATGTCTTGGTCAGGATCGCGCTCGTATAGGCGCCTGCCGCGGCCGATCCGACCAGACCCAGGTTGACGAGACCGGCCATGCCCCACATGACGTTGAGACCCAGCGCCATGACCGCATAAATGCCCGCCACGACGCACATGCTGATGATATAGATTTCCATGCTAGTTGGCCTCGCGTCCGAAAAGCCCCTGGGGGCGAAGCGTCAGGATGAGCATGATCGCGATGAAGGCTACGGCGGACTTGTAACTTGCCGGCAACGCGAGAAGCGACAGTTCCTCGGCGATGCCGACCACCAGAGCCCCCGCCACCGCCCCCGGAATACTGCCGAGGCCGCCAACCACGGCTGCGGCGAAAATCGGCAACATTGAACGAAAGCCCGTCAGCGGGTCGATCGATGAATCGAGTCCGATCAGCATTCCGCCCAGACCGGCAAGCCCCATGCCCATGAAGGAGGCAATACGCGCCACGATCCGGGAATCGATGCCCTTGATATCAGCCAGCCGTGGATTGTCGGCCACGGCCCGCATCGCCTTTCCCATGCGGGTGAAGAAAAGAAAGCCGAAGACCAGGGCCATGACGACTATCGACACGGCAAGATTGTTCAATTGCTGCGGGCCGAGGTGAATGCCCCCCACAATGATGTCGCGTGCCAGGGGGAGGTCGTATCCACGCAGGTCGTTTCCGAAGAAAAGACGGACGACGTTCTCCAGTCCGATCGTCAGGGCGAGCGAACCGATGGCCGTCGTGATGACGCCGGCCGACCTGAACGGTTTCAGGATCAGTTCGTCGGTCAGCAGGCCGACGAGCCCGCTGATCAGAAGTGCTATCGCAAGGGACGGCAGTACCGAGAACCCGTAAACGGAATTCGCGACCCAGCCGGCGAATGCGCCGACTGTGGCATGCGAAGCGATCGCAAAATTGGGGAACCGGAGCACGGAATACATTGCCGTCAATCCGATGGCCGGAATGGCGAGAATGCTTCCCGCCATGATCCCGTTCGCAATCAACTGGAGAACGTTCATCTGCTATCCCCGATCAGACGATCTTGATCAATTCGATCTTGCCGCCCTTGGCCGCGCTGTAGCGGAAGCGGCAATCCATGATGTCACCCTTCTCGTTGAAGTCGCAGTTGCCGCTGGCACCGTCATAGTTGACATCCTTGCCCTGCTGCAGAAGCTTCAAGCCTTCAGCCGCCGAATAGACCTTGGTACCACTACCCTGGGAGATCAGGCGAACGGCATCGCGGATATCGGTTCCGACGGCTTTGCCGGATTTCTGGACGGCAAGGAGTGCAAGGCTGATCCAGTCTGTCGCCTGGGCCTCGTAGGAATCCGCTGCCGGGTTGTTCAAACGCTTTTGAACCAGCGAATACGCTTCGCTGCCGACGTCGCTGGATGGCTGTACGGTAATGAGTCCATCGGTAACATCGGCCTGGATGCCCTCTGCCACCTTGCTCGTATAGGCGTAGGATTGCGTGATACGGCCACCCGAATAACCGGCGCGATAGAGATCCTTGAGCAGGACGGTGAGATCCGGCGAATAGCTGTTGAGGTAAATGAAATCGGGCTTGGCCGCGATGGCGCTGTCGATCTCCGAACGGTAGCTCGTCTTGTTCGACTCATAGATCAGCCCCCCGACGAGCGAGGAACCCTTTGCGGTGAGCACGGAGGCGATTTGCTCGCGCATCGTTGCTGCGAACGGGGTCTGAACCGCCACGTAGAACACCTTCTTGGCGCCAATGGACGCGATGTATTCGGCATGCTTGGTCGCCTGCAGCGCGGTGTTCGGCTGCGTGCGAAAGATATAGCCCTGGTGCGGCAGTTGGGTAATCGAGTCCGCGCCCGACACGGTCATCAGGCAGGTCTTGCTCTCCCAGCACACCGGCGCCACGGCCGAAGTAACAGCCGAAGCCCAGGTGCCCATGATCACCGGAACACGATCGACACCGACCAGCTTCTGAGCAGCGCGCACGGCGGCTTCGGGGTTTGTCTGGTCGTCCTCCACGACGAGTTCGATCGACCGGCCGATCACGCCGCCGGCCTTGTTGACCTCTTCGACGACAGCCTGCATCGCCTTGACCATGCGCGGGCCGTCGGAGGCACCGGCGCCGGTCAGCGGCGTCAGGACGCCAAGCTTGATGGCCGTCTCTGCCCGCAGGATGCCGGGAGCGCAAAGGCTGCCGGCGACGATGGCGGATGCGGAAAGAAATTCTCTTCTGTTCATTGCGTTCCCTTTTCTTTGCGTTTGCCGAAGTTTGAATTCTACCCCCCGAGGAACATCCGGTTGATGTCCTCGTTGGCCAGCAGTTCCGGGGACGGTCCCTCGATACTGTTCTTGCCGTCGACCAGGATGTAGGTCCGGTCGGAGATCGCCATGGCTTCGCGCGCATTCTGTTCGACCAGCGCGATCGCCTTGCCCGCATCGCGGAGTTTGCGGATTTCAGCGAAAAGCTCGTCTGCCGCCGCCGGGGAAAGACCCGCGGTCGGCTCGTCGAGCAGGATAAGGCCAGGATCCACCATCAGCGCCATCCCGACCGCCAGCAACTGGCGTTGGCCGCCGGAAAGCGTCCTTGCGAGCTGGGTCTTTTTCTTGAGCAGGATGGGGAAGTGTTTCATGACTTCGTCGGCGCGGGCGCGGAAATGTTTTGGCGCGATGTATCCGCCCATTTCCAGGTTCTCGTAGACGGTCATGTTCCCGAAAACATTGTGCTCCTGCGGCACGAATGCGATCCCGTGGCGTGAGACGTCATGCGGCTTCATGCCGTTGATCGGCGCACCGTCATAGACGATGCTGCCTTCCGAAGGCCGCAGCAGTCCGGCAATCGTTTTCAACAGCGTCGATTTGCCGGCGCCATTGGGACCGACCACGCAGACGATCTCGCGCGCGCCGACGTGAAAGTTGACGCCCTTGAGGATCTGGTCACCGACGGAATAACCAGCGATGACGTTCTCGACGGCCAAGACACTCATTTGCGAGACCCCATGTAAGCGTTCTGCACATCCTTGTTGCCAGCCACGAAATCGAAGGTGCCCTCGATCATCTTTTTGCCGTCGGCCATGACGACGACGTGATCGCAGAGCCGCGAAATCAGGTCCATCTGATGCTCGATCAGCACGATGGTGACGCCTTCCGAGGCGATGGTGACAAGACGTTCGCCAATCTCGCGAACGAGCGACGGATTGACGCCCGCCATCGGTTCGTCGAGCAGCAGCATGGCCGGATCGCGCATCATCGCCCGACCGATTTCCAGAAGCTTCTTCTGCCCGCCGGACAGGTCGGATGCCTTGTTGTCCAGCACATGCGAAAGCCTCAGCCGCTCGGCGATACCGAGCGCCTTGTCGATGAGCTGCTTTTCGCGATCGATGCTCGCCTTGCCCCGCATCAGGGACTGAATGAGGCCCTCGCCCGGCTGATCCGTGCCGTAAAGCATCAGGCTTTCGAAGACGGTCAGCCGCGGAAAACCACGAGCGATCTGGAAGGTGCGCACCAGGCCCCTGCCCGAAATCTCATCCGGCCGCATGCCGTCGATGCGCGTTCCCTGGAACCGGATTTCGCCGCTCGACACCGGAAGCACGCCGGAAATGCAATTGAAGAGCGTCGTCTTGCCGGCACCGTTAGGCCCGATCATGCCGACGATACCGCCTTTGGCGATGGTCAGGTCGACGCCGGACAGGGCGTGCACCCCGCCAAAGTTTCGCGTTACTCCGCTGATTTCCAGCATTTCAACCTCATTGAAGAAAACCGAACCGATCCGTCTGACGTGGTAGCATCGTCTCGAGAGGTCAGTATCGTCGTTTAATGTAGTAGCCTGCCAGAACCGTGATCGAGACGGTCACCGACAACAGGATGAAGGACAGGGCAGCGCCGAATGGCCAGTTTGCCTTGTTCAATATTTCTCCGACGATCATCGGCGACATCATGCGGAACGACGGACCGCCCAAAAGCACCGGCGTCGCATAGGCATTCATCGTCAGGATAAAGGACAGCACGAATGCGGCCAGGATGCCCGGCACGATCTGCGGCAGCTTGACCAGCACGAAGGTCTCGAACGGATTTGCGCCAAGGCTTGACGCCGCATATTCGACATTCTCGTCGAGGCCTTCGAAAACGCTCTGCAAAGTCAGCACCACATAGGGCAGGTTCACCGCGACGATGCCGACGAAGACGGCAAACGGCGTGTACATAAGAAGAAGACCGCCTTCAAAGCGTGTTTTTGTAGAAAGTACCGCCGCGAATGATGGCAGCGAGACTCTCCTCAGGACGGGACAGGATCGCCACGTCCTCCAGCGGATTGCCATTGACGACCAGGAAATCCGCATAGGCGCCTTCCGCAATCACACCAATCCGGTTCTCCATCATGCATAGCTTCGCGGAAACCCTGCTCGCCGAATGGAGGATGTCATGCGCCGACAGAACCTTGGCCCGGATCTCGAATTCCATCGACTGATATTTGTGAAGCTGCCCAAGCAGGTCCGTTCCGAAACCCATCGGCAAACCTGCTTCCTTCATCAGGCGAAGGGATTCCAGGCCACCTGTCCGTACGGTGTCGATCTTGGCTTGGGAATCCGCGCCGAGACCAAAAGCAGCCCCTTCCAGGGCAAGCCCTTCGTAGGCCGCAAGGGTCGGGCAGGCGATCGCACCGGCTTGCGCGGCAAATTTCGCGGTTTCCAGGGTGATGAGGTTGCAATGTTCGAGAGATTTCACACCGCATTCCACCGCGCGCCGGATCGATGCATCGGAATAGGTGTGGGCGGAAACGTAGAGACCGTAATTTTCCGCCTCCTCGACAATGGCGCGGATTTCCTCGCGGGAATATTGCAGCACATGGATCGGATCGTTGGGCGAGGAAACACCGCCGTTCGCCATGATCTTGATGAACTCGGCACCGCCCTTGATCTCCTCGCGGGTTGCGCGTCGAACTTCGTCAACGCCATCGGCGATGCGCCCGAGTGCGCCAAGCGAGGCGGCATGCAATTCGCGCTTGTCGTTGCGGGCGCGGTAATCGCAATGGCCGACGGTTTGGCTCAGCGCTTTGCCGCAGATGACCAGCCGGGGCCCGTCGATCAACCCCTCCTCCACCGCCAGCTTGAGCCCGAGGTCCGCCCCGGCGAGGTCGCGAACCGTGGTAAAGCCGCGCATCAGCATCTCATGCATGATCTTGCGTGCACGCAGCGCGATAAGCGAGGACGGAAGCTCGGCGTTCTTGGCAAGATCGACCAGCGTTGCGATGACATGCACATGTGCGTCAATCAGGCCCGGCATCAGTGTCCGGCCCTTGAGGTCGATGCGCTCCAGACCTGCGGCCTCGATCTTCCGCGTCGAAATACGGACGATGCGGTCGCCTTCGACCTGCACTTCGACGCCATCGAGCAGCACGCCGTTATCGACGTCGAGAACCTTGCCGCCGTGAAGAATGTAACCGTCCATGAAGTCCCTCGTGCGCAATTTTCTTAAAGATAAAAACGATCACGTCTGTTTGTAAATAGCAAAAATCGGAAGAATGCCCTTTTTGGTGCAAATACTGCATCTGCTCACTTATCGGGCAAAATATATTGCAGCTGCACAATCCCACGCCGTAGCCGGCTTCGAGCCCGATCCGATGAACTGAAACCTGGGAGCTCTCACCATCCGCGAAACCGTAGTCGACCTCGCCTCGGCGGTGCGCCCAGCAAGCCTGAACCTGCTCAACCTGTACGACGCACCGGTTATCGAATCTGGCACCGAATTTCCTGTCGACAAGCTGAATACAAGATGCTACCTGATGCCGCGAGGCGATGGCTCGTGCCGAAATTCCGCATGCGCAGCGCCAGCTCAAGGCCCGGCTCAAAAAAAGGAATTTGCGATGAAAGCCAGCATTTTTTCCGGTGTCATTCCGGCTCTGATGACCCCTTGCAAGGATGACCGTACACCCGATTTCGATGCGCTGGTGCGCAAGGGACAGGAACTGATTGCAGCCGGCATGTCGGCCGTCGTCTACTGCGGCTCCATGGGGGACTGGCCGCTTCTGACGGATGCCCAGCGCATGGAAGGCGTGGCGCGCCTGACCGCTGCGGGCATTCCGGTTATCGTCGGAACGGGTGCGGTCAACACGGCTTCCGCCGTCGCGCACGCAGCACATGCGCAGAAGGTCGGCGCCAAGGGCCTGATGGTCATTCCACGCGTCCTCTCGCGCGGTTCGGTGGTCGCAGCCCAGAAATCCCACTTCAAGGCGATCCTGTCCGCCGCTCCGGACCTTCCGGCTGTCATCTACAATAGCCCCTATTACGGTTTCGCGACGCGCGCCGAACTGTTCTTCGGCCTTCGCGCCGAGCACCCGAACCTCGTCGGCTTCAAGGAATTTGGCGGCCCGGCCGACATGCGTTATGCGGCGGAAAACATCACCGGCCGTGACGACGGGGTGTCGTTGATGATCGGCGTCGATACCGCGGTCTTCCACGGATTCGTGAATTGCGGCGCGACCGGCGCCATCACCGGCATCGGCAACGTGCTGCCGAAGGAAGTGATCCACCTGTGCAATCTCTCCCAGGCGGCTGCTCGCGGCGATGTCGATGCACGCCAGCGCGCACTCGAACTGGAACAGGCGCTTGCCGTCCTGTCCTCGTTCGACGAAGGCCCGGACCTGGTGCTCTTCTTCAAGCACATGATGGTGACGAAGGGCGACAAGGAATACACGCTGCACTTCAACGAAACCGACCGCCTTTCTGAAAGCCAGCGCGGTTATGTCGAGACGCAGTTAAACCTGTTCAACACATGGTATGCCGAGTGGAGCAAGCTCCCCGGCGCCGTGCAGGCATACAAGGCCTGAACACGGTCGTGCCAGAAACGAAAAGCCCTCCGATCGGAGGGCTTTTTTGTTTGCGGGCTGCTATCGATCAGGCAACCGCGTCCAGACCGAGCGAAAGCAGCCGGTCAAGCTGTTCGATTTCCGCATCGGCCAGCACGATGCCTTCGGCATCCGCGCGGGCGCGCGCTGCAAAACGCCGCTGCGAGGGAAGGCGTGCGCCCTGGCCGACGATTGCGTCGAACAGAACCTCCGCACGCGAAAACGGATCGCCGGGCCGGCCGGCCGCGAAAGCATGGGGGGACATGGCGATGATGAGCTCGCCATGGAAAGGCGCAAGCGTCGTGGTGCCGAGATAATCGAGAACTTCCGGGCTCGTCAGGTCACCGATCATGATGCCGGCAAGTAGTTCGATCATGGTGCCGATCGCAGATCCCTTATGGCCACCGAAGGTCAGCATGGCGCCGGCCAATGCAGCCTCCGGATCGGTCGTCGGATTGCCGGAGGCATCGAGCGCCCAGCCTTCCGGAAGCGGCTTGCCGGCACGGCGGTGAAGCTCGATCTCGCCGCGCGCGGCGACAGAGGTGGCGAAATCGAAGACATAGGGAAACTGGTTCTGCCGCGGCCATCCGAAGGCGAAGGGATTGGTGCCGAGCAGCGGCCTGCTGCCGCCGGCCGGCGCCACGGTCGCATAGCTGGGGCACATGACCAGCGCCGCAAGACCTTCCCCGGTAACCGCCTCGACCTCCGGCCAGAGGGCCGAAAAATGCGAGCAGTCGTTGATGACCAGCGCGGCAAGACCGAGACGCCGCGTCCGCGCCACAAGTTCCGGCAACCCCAGCTCGAAGGCGGCATTCGCAAAACCGCCGCGCGCATTGACCTTGACGATGGCCGTCTCGTCCCCGGCAAGCAGTTCCGGGATGGCATCAGGCTTTACCTTGCCCGCCTTCACGGTGCGCATTGCCCCCTCGATGCGGTAGATACCATGGGACTTGCAGGCATCCCTCTCTCCCGCTGCAATGACTTTGGCCAATGCGCGTGATTGCGGACCGTTGAGGCCCGCCTTGCGAAAAATGGCCTCTACCCGCTGATAGAGTTCCTTATGAGTGAGCGTCACATGTCCTGTCACGGCAGAAATTCTCCAGTTCGGCATATGCTTGGCAAAGTGCCGTTAAACCTTGTGCCCAAACCGGTCAGCGAACCCATTTCGCCGACGGTTTCGTCGTCAATCGAGGCGCCGGGCAAGCTCATGCCTATCGGCTGTCACCATAGGTCGCGACAAGCATTTCCTTCCATTTGCCAAGCAGGTTTCTCTGCAGCTCCTTGGTAGAATTCGAGCTGAAGCTGCTGTGAAGCGCAATGCCGCGCAGGACGCAAAGGCTGAGCTGGATGAACTCATCCGTTTCAGGCTTCTCCAGCGAGACACCGAGCAGTCTTGCGATTGCCCTGTCGCGGCTCGACGCCCAGCGAACCATGATCTCGCGAACTCCGTTGCCGAGCTCGTCGTCGTTACGGGAAGCCAGCATGATTTCCAGCGACGCGATGTAGTTTTCCGCGTGGAAAAGCTTCTCCCAGAGAAAATCCGTCACCTCGTCCGGCGAGAGCCGCCGCTCGTTATTTTCGATGAACTGCAGCCAATCCGCTTCCCACGAAAAGATGAGATAATGGAATGCGGCAATGATCAGAGCATTCCGGCTGGGAAACTGATGCGTCAGTGCGCCACGCGAGACATTGGCTCTCAACGCGACATCCTCTGTCGAAAACCGGCCGTATCCAACTTCATCCATTGCATCGAGCGCGGCCTTGCAGAGTTTTGTACGCGTTTCCTCCGAGCGTTCGGCCTGGGTTCGCCTAGTTTTTCTGGCCGCTTTTCCGTCCGCTGACATTGGTCCCGGTCGTGCTCCTGATTGACATGCCCGTGGCCCATCTGCCGCGGCGCCCGGAGGAACGGCATAGGCCCACATCTCCATATCGCCTTAGAGCTTTTATCCTCCGCTAAGGTCAAGAAAATATTTCGTCTATTCAGGCTGATCATTCCTCTCGGAAGGCATGGCCGATTTGATCGGACAGCGGCTTGACCAGGTAGGAAAGCGCGGTTCGCTCTCCGGTCGCGATGAAAGCCTCGGCAGGCATTCCTGGAAGAAGTTTCAGATCGCCAAGCTTGTGCAGCTCTTCAGGTGGCACGGACAGGCGCAGCAGATAATAGGACAGTCCGGATCTTTGATCCGTCGTGACGTCAGCGGCAACACGCGTGACATGTGCGTTCAGCTCAGGCGTTGTGCGCAGATTGAATGCCGACATGCGCAATACGGCTTTCTGCCCAAGATGAATCTGATCGATTTCCCTTGGCAGAACCTGTACGTCGAGCGCCAGATCCTCGTCCTTGGGAACGATCATCATGATGGGATCGGCCGGCGTCACGACGCCACCTATGGTGTGGACGGACAGCTGATGTACGACACCCGACTGGGGTGCGACGATGTCGAGCCGTTTGAGGTCGTCCTCTGCCGCGACCTTGCGCTCCATATACTCGCCTAGTTGCGCCTGCACCTCGCGCAGTTCACGCCCCACCTCGGTCTTGAGATCCTGGTCGATCTGCAGAATTTGCAGCGTCGTTTCGGAAATGCGACCGGCGGCCTGGGCCTGAAACGCAATCTTCTCACCACGCTCACCGCCGAATGCGGCCACCTGCGTTTTCAATCCGTTCAACCGTTGATCCGAGACAACGCCCTGCTTTCGCAGAGACGACAAAGCGGCAATCTCTTCGCCCAGGACGTCGATGCCCTGCTGAAAGGCGTCCTCCTGCGCTTTCAGACCTTTGATCTCGTACCCGAACTGAGCGATGCGCTCGCGAAGCTGCGCCTTGCGCCCGTCCCGCGATTCCTTCCGGAACTCGAACAACCGCCTTTCGCTACGCAGGGCGTAGGCAACGTCGGTTTGCTCCGCACGCGCCGCCAGCCATTCCGGCAAGGCGATTTCGTCAAGATCGTCACGCTCCGCCTCCAATCTTGCCAGCCGGGCGGAGAGCTCGTCGATACGACGCGTAACGATGGCGAGATTGGCCTTGGTCTGAGTGGCGTCGAGCCGCATCACAATATCGCCTGCCTTTACTTCATCGCCTTCTCGGACAAGAATTTCCCCGACAACGCCCCCCGTCGGGTGCTGCACCTTCTTGACATAGGAATTGACAACGAAATGGCCCGTCGCCACCACGGCGCCGGCAAGGTTCGTCACCGCCGCCCACGCACCAGCGCCGCCGACCAGGACCACGCTCGCCAGCAATCCTGCCAGGAGATGTAACCGAACCGAGCGAGACACACCGCCGTCATCATCAATTTGTGGCATCTGGTTCTTCCGAGCGGGTTTCGTTTGGCGCGGCCGCATCCGGGCTGCCCGTCTGCTTCTGATTGGCTACGACGCGCAGCGGCACGACACCCTGCCCCGTCAGCGAAAAGCCTTGAGGCATCACGGACCTCGCAGGCTCCGCCTTCAAAACCCGCGCCAGGATATCGTCGCGGGGACCGAACGCCTTCATCTGTCCGCCATCCATCATCAGAACCAGATCGCAGGCGGCGATGGCGCTCGGGCGGTGCGCGACGATCACGGCGATGCCTTTGCGATCGCGCACCGAAGCGATTGCCTTGACCACTGCAATTTCGCCTTCCGTGTCGAGGTTTGCATTCGGTTCGTCGAGGACGACCAGGAAAGGGTCGCGGTAAAGCGCCCGCGCCAGGCCGATCCTCTGCCGCTGGCCGGCAGAAAGCGCCGATCCACCCTCGCCGATCGGCGTCTCGTATCCCCGGTCAAAGCGAAGGATGAGCTCATGGGCGCCAGCCGTACGCGCTGCGTTCACAATGGCATCGGGATCCGCGCCATCCTCGAAGCGGGCAATATTCTGGGCGATCGTCCCGTCGAACAGCTCGACGCCCTGCGGCAAGTAGCCGACATGATGCCCGAGCGCTTCGCAGTCCCACTGGTCGAGACTGGCGCCGTCGATCCTTACCTTTCCCACCGCAGGTGACCAAGCGCCCACTAGAATACGCGAAAGACTGGATTTGCCCGATCCGGACGGACCGATGATGCCGAGCGCGCTTCCAGCGCCGACTGCAAACTGCACACCCACGACGGAGGCCCGTTTTTCTCCCGGCGGCACGATTGTGGCATTCTCGACCCGCAGCTCGCGCGTCGGCTTCGGTAGCAACATGACCGGCTTGTCGGCGGGCATCTTGTCCAGAAGCGCATTGAGACGACCAAAACTTTGTCGCGCCATCAGGAACGGCTTCCAACTCGAGATCGCCAAATCGACCGGTGCGAGCGCACGCCCCATCATGATGGAACTTGCTATCATCACACCTGCGCTAACCTCCTGGCGGATCACCAGCCACGCCCCTACCCCCAACATTGCAGATTGGATGACCAAACGCATGGACCGTGAAATGCCCCCGAGAACCGCGGCCACATCTCCTGCCCGACGATTGACTTGGAGATAGGCGGAATTCGTAGCCTGCCACCGTAATGCCATTCGCGGGCCGAGGCCCATTGCCTGGATGACCTCGGCATTGCGCCGCGCGGCCTCCATCTGGGCGTTGCGGCTCATATTGTGCAGGACGCTCTCACGCGCCGGTCCTTGTGAGAGCGCGTTGGTCACCAGCGTCAGGGCTATGAGGATCAATGAGCCCAGGAGGGCAGTCGTACCGATCCAGCCGTGGAACATAAAGCAGATGCCGAGATAGAGCGGCATCCAGGGTAAATCGAAGAACGCCGTTGGTCCCTGGCTGGAAAGAAACCCGCGCGTATTGTCGAGATCACGCAGCGGCTGCAGTCCGTCTCCGGGCATGCGCGTCAGAAGCGGGAGCCGCACGACTGCATTGTGGACGCGAAGAGCAAGCTGCCGGTCAAGCAATTCACCGATGCGCAGCAGCACCTTCGCCCGGGTGACGTCCAGCAGGCACTGAATAGCGAACAGGCCCGCAGCCAGGACGGCGAGCCCTATCAAGGTCGGCACGCTGCCACTCGACAGCACGCGGTCGTAAACCTGCAGCATGAACAGCGGTGAGGTCAGCGCCAACACGTTTACAACGCCGCTGATCACAGCTATCCCGATGACCGCCAGTCTGGAAGCCGGGACGACCGTCGCAGCTTTGAGCTGCGACGGCGCCTGTTGGAAAAATCCGAACAATTTTCGTATCCGTGGGTTCAAGCGACGAATTCGAAATTGCCGGCGACCAGATTGGTCTTGGTCACGTTGGCAAGCGTGATGTCGCCCAGCGAACCGAGGTCGATCACCGTGTCCGCACCGACCTGCGTGGCCGCTGCATAGACTTCCGCAAAGGTGTCGAATGCGGTGCTCTGAAGCGCAAAGCGCAGGAGATCGCCTGTTGCGCCGGCGGTGAAGCCGGTGACCGTGTCATGCCCGATCGTCGTGGACAGCGCCCCGTCGATGTCGCGGTCGAACACGAAGCTGTCACGGCCGGCGCCGCCGTTCAACGTGTCGTTGCCATCGAAGCTATAAAGTGTGTCTGCTCCGATCGTGCCGTTTTGCACCGTCCCTACCTCTCCGAAATAGTCGTAGAGGCCCGGCTGGGCATTGCCGCTCGACGCCGTGACACCGGTGAAGCTGCCGCCGTGCGACAGCGAATAGATCGCACCGTTGAAGGTCGCATTCGGGGCGTCGCCGATCTGTACGGTCAGACCGGCGGTCGCAAGGCTGAAGCCGGTAGCGGCCGAACCGTTGAGGTCCGTGCCGAACTGGAGATTGTTCACCGTGCCGGTAAACCCGCCCGGAGGAACATAGGCGAAGTTGCCGTTCAGGATGACGCCGGTATTGGTCGTGCCGGCGGTGTTTCCAGCAGCCCATTGAGTGGCGGCAGCGAAATTGGGGCTGAAGTCACCGTTGCCGTTATACCCGAAATTGTTCTGCCAGCTGGTGAAATACCCGACCAAATCACGGTTGGCCGATGTCAGATTGATAGTTGCAACCATTTTCATCTCCTTGGTTTTAGTATTGTCCGCCACATGGCGAACCTCGGTTCCGCAACAATCACGCGCGGATGTCTTGTCTGCGCCGGCTCAGAACTTCATTTTCAACGAAGCGGTGTAGGTCCGGCCGGGCGCGGGATAGGATGAAATGCCGAGCGAAGGGACGTACCGCTCGTCAGTCAGGTTCGCGACGCCGAAACGCAGCTTGGCTTGTGGGGTGACGTCGAACGAGCCATAAAGGTCGTAGGTCGTATATGCCGGGTTCATGTAGTTCCCGAGCTGGCCAAAACCGGCTTCCGTTTCGCTGACATGATTCACGCGAACGCCAAGCACAAGGCGCTCTTCGAACAGGCGTGTGCCGAAATCTAACGTGAACTTCTCTTTCGGAGGACGATAAAGAACAGTTGGATCGGGAGTCGTATCGATCCCGCTTCCACCAGACTGCTCTATCGGCGTGTAAGTGTCGGCCCAGTCTGTCTCGGTATGAGTGTAGGAACCACCGATATAGGCATAACCAACATCATAGCTTGCTTCAATCTCGATACCCCGCATCTTGGTGATGCCATCGAGATTGACTGAGGTCAGATAAGACTGATCACGGCCTATTGGCTCGTACCAGTTGTAGCCGAGACTGATGTAGTCTTTGATATTGCGGCGGAAATAGACGGCCTTCATGCGAAAGCTGTCATCCGGGGTTAATACACCGTTCTGCGAAACATTGACACCGAACTCCCACGTCTCCCCCCTTTCCGGCCGGATGTCCGGATTGGGTGCGTTTTCGAATGGCAGATTGGGATGTCCACCGGAAAGAAGCGCTTCAAAAACTGCAGGCGGACGATAGCTTCGCGAATAGCTGACAAACGGCTGCAGCCATTCGAACGGCTTGACCGCGACCGTGGCAGACGGAAGCCAGGCGCCGCCAGATTGGTCCACATCAACCGCAAGGCTATCGTAAACAGTTTGCGTGCCGCCTGGATTCTGCCACTGATCGCAGGTCGGAGTATAGAAATCGAACCCCGGCCCCGGATTTGGTGCCGATCCATCGAGGATGATCGAACCATCCGCATTGGCCCAGACTCCGTTCGGATCCGGCGTTCCGTTACCATCGATGTCCTGCCATTGCAGGCAGTTATTCGGCGGTGTCGTGACCCGGCGCTCATTCAGGACGACCGTCGATCCCCACAGACGATAATGGTCGTAACGCAGGCCGCCGGTCAGGGTCAGCCAGTTGTCATGCTGCAGCGTGGCGCTGGCGAAGCCGCTCATCATCCAGCGCTTTCCGGGGGGATTTGCGCCTCGCAGCCCCCAGGCCGGATCGAAAGCCGCCGCTACCGGGCTGGGGCCCGATGTATCGCCCGTATCCTGATAACCTTCGACGCCATAATGGAGCGAGAGATCGCCGACGGACAGCGAAAAGCGGCTCGTGTTCTCGATGCTTCCGCCGAAGCTCTTCATCCCGTAGGAATAGTTGTCGGTTTGGGGGTTGCCGTAGTCCCGCTTTTCGTCGTTGCCGGTGTCGTTGTACCAGACACGCAATTTCGCATCGACCAGTTCCGATTCCGGGTCGTAGACAAAGGTGCCGGTCAATGTATCGTTGACGTAATCCTGCTCGTTGGGGAGCGTCGCGTAGCCCCCGCTCGCCCCGGTCGAATCGAAATGCATCCAGGTGCCGACAAAGTTCAGATCGTCGGTGACATCCCATTCCGCCTTCAAAAGCGTGTTGACGACCTCGCGGCGCGAGAAGAGGACGCTGTCGTTTCGCACCGTCAGGTCCGGTGGCGCCAGTGCCCCACGAGTGCCGATCTTGTAGTCGCCTATGTTGCGGACGGCGATGCCGCCGAGCAGCGAGAAATCCTCGGACAAGCGAATGGCGCCGATTGCGGAGCCGACAAAATTGTAGGCATTCGTTCCCGTACCCCCTTCGATCTCACCGCCCATGTCCTTGCCCGTCTCGAGGATGTCGTCCACGCTGACGGACCGGAAGTCCACGAGGCCGCCAAGCGATCCGGCGCCGCCGACGCCCCTCACCGCTCCCTTCTCCACCTCGATCGCGCGGATGAAGGCCGTATCGACGAAAGTCTGCTGATAACCGCCGTGACCCGACCGCTGGAAATTCTGCCGCGCGCCATCGATGCTCGTCGTCACGCGGCCCATGTCTTGCAGGCCGCGGACATTGACCGAGATGCCGGGTTTCTGGCCTTCCGCGCGATTGGTGATGAGGCCCGGGACGGAATCCAGCGTATCGGCGGCGCTGCGTGCCGCGGGATTGCTCTCGATTGCCTCCCGCGACACGACGCTGACGCTTGCCGGCTCTTCATAGACCCAGTCGGGCGTGCCTTGATAACCCGGTCCCGTATTGGCGTTGCGACCCGTTTTGAGGATGATCGGCCGTAGCGTCGTCTCATCGGCGGCATCCTGGTCGCCACTTGAACCGAGGATGGCTTCACCTGCCTGGCCAAAACGATAGGTGACGCCCGTCCCCTTCAGCATGATCCGCAGCGCCTCCTCAGCCGGATAGCTGCCACGGACGGCATTGGTCATGGTATCCGATCCCACGCCGGCAGGGAGACTTACCTGAAGGCCCGATTGCCGGTTGAACGCGCCGATCGCGCTCAACACGCGAAGCGCCGGGATATCGAAAGTCCTCACTTCGCGCGCAGGCCCAGCGCCTTGCAAAACCTGGCCGTCCTGGCCGTAAACGCCGCCGATGCCGGCAACGTGGGCGATGACGAGAGCCGTCGTCGCCCACAATCCTCTGACGATGCGCCGCCGACGCATCGAACTCAACACATACCGAGTCATCCTGCCCCTGTATCCCTCACTTCAGGCCGCTCATTGGGGGCCTAAAATCTAGACAAACAGACTCAAGATTTTTTCCGGAATTTTGTGCGAAAATGAAAAGTTTGTTGGCGACCCGATCTTCAGTATCGGGTCACGACGCGTCCGACATCAGCAAGGCTGTAGACATTTCCCCCAAAAGGGCTGACCAGAGCCGCCAGCGCCTTGTCCGGATCGGACAGATCATAAATGCCGGTCACGCGCGTATCAGACAGCAAGCGATCGGGTATCGTTATCCAGGCGGAATGGTAACGCTGTATTTCATCAATTACCGCGCCGATGCTGGAATTGACGACGAACAGCCGACCATTTCGCCAAGCGCCGATATCTTCCGGCGCTACCTTTTCAAGGCTTGTTTCTCCGGATCGCCGATCAACGGTCAGCCGGTCTCCCGGCGACAGCACTTCACCTTTCACCCCGCCGTTCTGGGGCAGGGAGACACGAACGAGCCCGCGCGCAAGAACGACCTCGGTTGTGTCCTTGCCCAATCCGACATCGAACTCTGTTCCGACGACTTCGACCTTTACGTTCTGCGCATCAACGACGAACGGACGGGCGACATCGTGGACGACATTGAAAAAGGCTTCTCCAACCAGCAGCGTTATCTCGCGCCGGCCTTGGGTGAAATGTGTCTTGATGGCGCTTTTTGCACCGAGCTGCACAACGCTTCCATCCTCCAGCACCACAGCGCGGGTTTCAGCGACGGATGTCCGGTAGTCTGCCTGCCACTGAACGATAAGGCCGGGCATGACAATCCATGCGGCGAGACTGAGCATGGCGAGCAAACCACCGCCTGCCGCAATTCTTGCGCCTGATCCCGCCCAGCTCAGGCGGCGTCGGACGGCTCTTGCCGGCGCCTTCGCCGGGGCCGAAGGTTCGCGAGGAGATGTCAGGCGGTCGTAGTGTGGAAGAGTAGCCGGGAGCATCTGCCACAGCGATTGGACTTCGTCCCATGCCTGCCGATGCTGAGCCGATTGCGCCAGCCAGCTTTCAAACGAGTCGCTACGACAGTGAGGTATCTCGTCACGCAAGAGCCAGGCGGTCGCTTCTTCTCGTATAGCGTCAGGCATGTCGCCCGAAGAATTGGATTGTGTCATGCGCCTTCTGCCCTAAACGTGATGGGTATTCGCCGATACAAATAGCTAGACAAACGGAGCGGAAATTTTTTCCGTATCATTTCCGGTCTCCACTCAGTCTTTTGGCCAGGTCGGCGATAGCGGAGGACAGAATGCGATGCACGCTCGTCACGGACATGTCGAGACGGGTGGCGATTTCCTGCAAAGTATATCCGTCGAACCGGTGCATTTCGATAATGACACGGGTCTGGTCCGGGTAACTTTCCAACGCAGCGGCAAGCAGCCTGACCTGATCGTTGATGACGGCCTGTTGTTCTGGAGACGGCATCTTCAGCGGCTGGATCCATTCCGGCGCATGAACGGTTGCCTGTTCGATTTCATATCGCTGCCGTCTTCGCCGATTGATCGCAAGGTTGCGAACCATCGTGTGGAGATAGGCGATCGGCGATTTTACGCCCTTCAGGCTGTCAGGCAGGAGCTTGGCAAATGCTTCCTGCACGATCTCTTCGGCTTCTTCCCGAGACCCGACAAATGGAACTGCGTAGGAAACCAGGGTGGCGCGGTATTTGGAATACAAGCCATCCCTGTTATCGCCCTCAACATCCATATCCGACCACCAGTCCCTATCATGCCGATAGGTCCTATACGCTAGATTGTGCCGCCGCACTGAAAAAGATGAGTAAAATTATCAAATTATTTTGTCGATTTTTCAATCCGGAGCCTTGGCTGGAATGTCTGCGAATGTTTCCTCCCCCAAGATAGGACGCACATATTGATCGATGCCGGCTCTCCAAGAAAATGCTGAACGGCGCGTTTTTCCTGCCGCCACGGCGCTTGACAGATTTTTCGATTAACCCATAGTAGAAATTGGTCAGACAATCTGACCGCTTGCGGATCAGGGAGAGATCTGCTCGGAGGAGTTCGATGTTCGTGGCTTTGGAGCCGCGCCGGCTTTATCGCCAGGTCGCGGAGCAGATTCGTGCGCTGATCGATACGGGGGAGCTGAAGCCGGGATCGAGGCTTCCGCCTGAACGGGAGTTGGCCGAGCGATTTTCCGTATCGCGGCCAACAGTCCGCGAGGCTCTGATCGTGCTCGAGGTCGAAGGCCGGATCCAGATCCGGATGGGATCCGGCGTCTACATCAGCAGCGGCCCGCGCCAGCCCGGCAGCGTCCTGGCGAACGACGACAGGGGCGGTCCCCTCGAGATCCTTCAGGCGCGATGCCTGATCGAAAGCGGCATCGCGGAAGAGGCTGCTCGTCTCGTGACACCCGAGAGCATTGCCCGGATCGATCTGCTGCTGGAGCGCATGGAGCGGTCGCTGGACGACGCCTCTGCGGCGCTCGCCTGCGACCGCGATTTTCATACCACGATCGCCGACATTATCGGCAATTCCGCGCTGAAGCACTTCACCGGCCTGATCTACGATACGCGGATGTCGCCATACTTCACGAAACTCGCCAGCTACTTCGAAGGTCCGCACACATGGAAGCTGGCGCTTGAGGAGCACCGCGTCATTCGTGACGCCATTGCCGCGGGAGACCCTGCCGCGGCCCGCGAGGCCATGCGTCGTCACCTGACGCTGGCGCAGAAGAGATTCTCTGAAAGCTTCGGGGAGGAGCCGACAAGAGAAGACTGACCCTCCGCCATGGATTGCGGGGGGCCGGACCATACAGTTCCGTTTCACTGGGAGGAAAGAATGAGACATCGACTGAAGACATTGCTTGGTGCCGCCGCCGTCATCATTGCCTCGACGCTTTCGGCGCATGCCGAAACCGTGCTGAAATGGGCTCATGTCTACGAGACATCCGAGCCGTTCCACACGGACTCCGTCTGGGCCGCCGGCGAGATCGCCAAGCGGACCAATGGACGCTACAAGATCGAAGTCTATCCGGCTTCGCAGCTCGGAAAGGAAGCCGACATCAACCAGGGCCTCAAGCTCGGCACCGTGGATATCATCATCTCCGGGTCCAGCTTCGCGGCGCGCGATTACAAGCCGATCGGCGTCACCTACTATCCCTACATCTTCCGCGATGCGAGCCACCTGATCGCCTATACCAAGAGCGACATCTTCAAGCGTCTTGCCAAGGGCTATGAAGACAAGACCGGGAACCATATCGCCGCCGTAACCTATTACGGAACGCGCCACACCACATCCAACAAGCCGATTTCCAAGTGCGCCGACCTTCAGGGCGTGAAGATGCGCGTGCCGGATGTTCCAGCCTACCTCGCCATGCCGCGGGCCTGCGGCGCCAATACAACGCCGATCGCCTTTGCCGAAGTTTACCTCGCCCTGCAGAATGGCACGGTCGACGCACAGGAAAATCCGCTGACCACGATCGAGGCGAAGAAGTTTTATGAGGTGCAGAAGAATATCGTCCTGACCGGCCATATCGTCGACCACCTCAACACGCTGTTTTCAAAGAAACTGTGGAACAGTCTGTCGGACGAGGACAAGAAGATCTTCTCCGACGTCGCGCAGGAAGCCAGCGTGCGTTCGTCGAAAGCGATCGACGCCCGGGAAAAGGAACTGGTCGACGAGTTCAAGAAGAAGGGCTTGACCGTGACGGAAGTCGACAAGGCAGACTTCCTGAAGAACGTCGTCGAGAAGGTCAAGCTCGAAGAGTTCGGCTATGAAAAGGCCGACTGGGAAGCAATCCGCGCAATCAAGTAAGCCCATGGCGCGGTCTGCGGGACCGCGCCTGTTCGACAATTCCTTCCATTGCGCATGGGACCTGCCGTATTGGCGGGTCACCAGCCGGGCCCGCCGCACCTTTCCGAAGGCTGCGGCGGTTCGCCCGGCCGGCGAACGTTTTCCCGGCGCAGTGAGGTTCATATCCGGACAGGATGCTATCGATGTCAGCGTCGCAGGAAATTCATACCCAGGTTACGCCTGAAGAACTTGCCCATACATTTGACGAGGCGCCAGCCGAGGCCAATCTCAGCACCTATGCGTTCGAGGACTGGCTCACCCTGGCCCTTTTCTGGCTGATGACGGGTTGCGTCTTCCTACAGTTCTTCACGCGCTATGTCCTCAACAACAGCTATGCGTGGACAGAGGAAATCGCCGTCAACTGCCTGATCGGCGTGGTGTTTCTGGGTGCAGTGATGTGCGTGCGCACATCACGCCATATCCAGGTGGATGTCCTCTATCATTATCTGCCCGCCCGCGTGACCCGCGTGATGGCGACGGCAGTGGATCTCATCCGCATCGGCTTCTTTCTCTACGGATCATGGCTTATGTGGCGTTACATGGAGATCGTGGCGGACGAGGAGATGGTGACGGTGCAACTGCCGCGCAACATCGTCTTTTATTCCGTGCTTGCCGCCTTCGTGCTGATGCTGCTGCGCTCGATCCAGGTCTTCATCGCCAACATGCGCCGGGGTTATTCCGTTCTGGAACGACCGGAAGCGTTCCAGAGCGTGGAGGATTGACGCCATGCTGCTGCTCATAGGCTCGTTTCTTGTCCTGATGCTGATCGGACTTCCGGTCGCCGTCTCCATGGCCGTGTCATCGGTCCTGTACATTGTCATCTATGACGTCGCGCCCGATATCATTGCCGCGCAGCGGCTGATTGCCGGCGTCGAAAGCTTTCCGCTGCTGGCGGTTCCGTTCTTCATCCTCGCCGGCAACCTGATGAATATCGCCGGCGTCACCGGCCGCATCTACGGCTTCGCCGTGGCCCTTGTCGGCTGGATGAAGGGTGGCCTCGCGCAGGTCAACATCATCGGTTCGGTGGTATTTTCCGGCATGTCGGGCACGGCACTGGCAGATGCAGCGGGCATCGGCACCATCGAGATCAAGGCCATGCGCGATCACGGCTATCCGGTGGAAGCGGCCGTCGGCGTTACCGCGGCTTCTGCTACGCTCGGGCCGATCTTTCCGCCATCGCTGCCGTTCGTCATCTACGGCATGATGGCGAATGTCTCGATCGGCGCCCTGTTCATGGCCGGCATCGTGCCAGGCGTCGTCATGACTGTGCTGATGATGGTCACCGTCGCGGTCTTTGCCTATGTCAAACGCTGGGGTTCGGATGCCCCATTCAGCTTCAGGGGCCTGATGGGCGCGTCATCGGAGATCCTCGTCGTCATGATGGTCCCGGCCACCATCTGGGTTCTGCTGACGCTCGGCCTATCGCTCAACTTTGCCATTTTCATTGCACTGGCCGTGCTGCTGATATGCGACTGGTATTTCAACTTTTCCGCGGTGATGGCGCTAATGACCCCGGTCATCCTGATCGGCGGCATGACCATGGGCTGGTTTACGCCGACGGAAGCAGCCGTCGCGGCCGTTCTCTGGTCGCTGTTTCTCGGCATGGTGCGCTACCGGACCATGACATTCAGAACCATCGCAAAGGCGACCTTCGACACGATTGAAACGACGGCATCCGTCCTGTTCATTGTGGCCGCAGCCTCCGTGTTTGCCTGGCTTTTGACGGTCAGCCAGACGGCGCAGCTTCTGTCGGATGCGATCCTCTCCATCACCAGCAACAAATGGCTCTTCCTCATCCTGGTGAACCTGCTGATGCTGTTCGTAGGCTGCTTCCTCGATACGATTGCGGCAATCACCATCCTCGTCCCGATCCTGCTGCCGCTAGTCAAGCAGTTCGGTATCGATCCGGTGCATTTCGGGTTGATAATGACGCTGAACCTGATGATCGGCCTCCTGCATCCGCCGCTCGGCATGGTGCTCTTCGTTCTGTCGCGTGTCGCGCGACTGTCCGTCGAGCGCACGACGATGGCGATCATTCCCTGGCTGGTGCCCCTCATCATCGCGTTGCTGCTGATCACGTTCATCCCGACCATCACCCTCTGGCTGCCGACGGAAATGGGACTGATCCGCTGAACCCCTGTCCCGTACGGCTTTCTGAAGCGTACGGGACACGATCTCTTCGATAGGAAAGGCATCCAGGCATGAAGACGCGCGTCGCTCGTCTCCACGGTATCCGTGACATCAGGATCGAATATCTTGATTACCGCGCGCCCGGCCCGGGCGAGGTGCTGCTGGCCATGGCGGCGGGCGGCATCTGCGGCTCGGACCTGCATTATTACCAGGATGGCGGCTTCGGCCCAGTTCGCGTTCGCGAGCCGATTGTCGCCGGCCACGAGGCCTCCGGCTTCGTCGAAGCCCTGGGTGCAGGGGTTTCCGGAATAGATCTTGGGGCGGTGGTGGCGGTCAACCCGTCGCAACCCTGCGGCCATTGCCAATACTGCCGGGCCGACCAGCCGATCCACTGCCTCGACATGCGCTTCATGGGCTCGGCCATGCGCCTGCCGCACGAAAACGGCATGTTCCGCGAGCGGCTGGTCGTCCCCGCCATCCAGTGCCACCCGGTGGGAGATGATGTGTCCCCGGGAGAGGCCGCCTGCGCGGAGCCGCTGGCCGTGTGCCTGCATGCGATCGCCCAGGCCGGAGACCTGTCCGGCCGCAATGTGCTGGTCACGGGAGCTGGCCCCATCGGGCTTCTAACGGTTGCCGCGGCCCGGCAGGCGGGTGCCGCCAGGATCGTGGTGACGGATCTCGCCGACGCGGCCCTAGCTCGCGCGCCAGCCATGGGGGCGACCGAGACGATCAACGTCGCTTCAAATCCGGACGGGCTTCTTCCCTTTCAGGACAACAAGGGCAGTTTCGACGTGGTGTTCGAATGCTCGGCGGCAGCGCCGGCCCTGCGCTCGGCCTTTGCTACGATCAAACCGCGCGGAACCCTGGTCCAGGTGGGCGTGACCGGCGACATGACGATCCCGGTCAACGCGCTGGTCGGCAAGGAGATCGTCTGGCGCGGTTCACAACGCTTCCATGCGGAATTCGCCGAGGCGGTCGGATTGATCGCAACGCGGCGCATTGATGTGCGGCCGATCATTTCGCACAGTTTCCCGCTTGACGCGGCGACTGCCGCTTTCGAGCAGGCCGGAGATCGTTCCCGGGCCTGCAAGGTGCAGATCACATTCGAACACACTGACAAAGCCTGAAGGACAAGACATGAGACATACGTGGCGCTGGTTCGGCCCGATCGACAAGGTGAGCGTAAGAGATGCGGCGCAGGCCGGCGCGGAAGGCATCGTCTCGGCGCTCCACCATATTGCGACGGGCGAAGTCTGGCCGGTCGACGAGATCGCCAGGCGACACGAGGAGATCAAGGCCGGCGGCCTGGTGTGGGATGTCGTGGAGAGTGTTCCGGTTTCCGAAGACATCAAGACGCAGACCGGCGACTGGAAACGCCATATCGGGAATTGGCAGGAAACGCTGCGGCGTCTTTCGGCCTCCGGCATCCGCACGGTCTGCTACAATTTCATGCCGGTCCTCGACTGGACACGTACAGACCTGCGCTGGGAGGCACGCCATGGCGCCAAGGCCATGCGGTTCGACCTGAGCGATTTTGCCGCCTTCGATATCCATATCCTCAAACGTCCCGAGGCTGCCGGCGATTACCCTGCATGGCTTCAGGAGCAGGCGGCGGAGCGGTTTTCCGGGATGGCCGATGCGAAGATCGCGGCCTTGGGCAAGAACATCGGGGCCGGGTTGCCGGGCTCGGCGGACGGTTATTCGCTCGACCAGCTGCTGGAGAAGCTTCGCTCCTACCAGGGTATCGACCGGGCACGACTGCAGCAGAATCTCATCGACTTCCTGACCGAAGTCACGCCTGTGGCGGAGGAGGTCGGCATCAACATCTGCGCTCATGGCGATGATCCGCCCTGGCCGTTGCTCGGCCTTCCGCGCATCCTGTCGACCGAAGCCGATTACGCACACATGCTGGATCAGGTCGGCGCGCGCGCCAACGGCGTGACGCTCTGCACCGGCTCGCTCGGCGCAAGGGCCGATAACGATCTGCCCTTCATCGCCTCGCGCTTTGCCGACCGTATCCATTTCGTGCATCTGCGGAATGTGACGCGGGACACCGACACGGTCCCCTGCTCTTTCTTCGAGGACGAGCACCTGGAAGGCACGACGGACATGGTTGCCGTGATCGCCGCGCTGCTTTCGGAAGAGGCGCGTCGGCGCGGGGAAGGCCGAGAGGATCATCGCATCCCCATGCGGCCGGATCACGGGCAGGAAATCCTCGACGACCTGACCCGCGGTGCGCAACCGGGCTATCCCGCCATCGGCCGGCTGAAGGGACTGGCGGAGCTTCGTGGCATCGAGCGAACTCTGACGCATGCCCGCTACGGCCTGGGAGCATGATCGGCTGCGTGCTCACCCACCGTTGCTTGCAACGATGCCCGCCTGCCGGCTTATGATCGGGGACCGCTGAAATCCCGCCGCCTCGTCGGACCGCGAATGGCGATCAGTCACAAGACAGCGTCCTCGAGTGGGGAATGAACGAGAGATGCTTTAGCTTTTCTTAAATATCTGCGCTGTGACGACGGAAGGAAGATGATCGCCTTCCTGGAGCATCGGCGCATGAAACTCGTTCGATAGCTTCTGGCCCGGTGCCTTGCGGCTCGCCCGCTGGCGGTCATCACGCCCAGTCCGAGATGCTCTCAAGGAAAAGGCTGGCGACCCTCGGGATCGGAAATTTTTCTCCGCTGACCAGCGCGTAAGCAATTGGCAGCTCCGGTTCGAGCGGAATGAACTGCAGCGGCAGCGTCGCATATTCGCGGGCGATGATCTCACCGACCAACGCGATGCCCAGCCCCTGGGCGGCCAGCGCGCAAGCGCTCGCCACCGAATGCGCTTCGAGGAGAGGGCGCTTGCGAATGCCGGCCTTGTAGAACAACGCCTCCAGCTCATGGCGAACGGGGCGCTCCCTGTTCAGCATGATCAGATCCTGCCCCTTCAGATCGCCGACCGATAACAGCTCGCTGCCGGCCTTGGGATGATCGTTATGCAGGGCGCAGATGACCCGCGACGACAGGATCTTCTCCTGTTTCAATCCCGGGCTCATCAGCGGCAGACGCGTGAAGCCCAGATCAGCCTCGCCATCGGCCACCATCCGTTCGATCGCGAGGTAGCTGCCGGATGCGACCTCGACGCGCATCGGCCCATTCGCTGCGAGAAAACTCTTCACCAGCTTCGGAATGCGCGTGAAGGAAAGGCTGGAGGGAAAGGCGAGCCGCAGCATGATTTCGCGCGACCGCCCGCTCTCGAGCTCCATCGCCGCCGTTTTCAAGGCGCGCAGCCGGTCGGAAATGGCACGGATTTCCGGACCGAGTTGCAGCCCCTCGCGGGTCGGTTGAAGCCGGTTCTTTTCCCGCTCGAAAAGCCGGACGCCGAGATAGTCTTCCAGTTGCTGCAAGAGGCGGCTGGCATTGGATTGCGAAATCCCAAGCTCGGCGGAAGCGGCGATCGTCGAGCCCGTCGCGGCAATGGCGTCATAGGCCTCGATATGCTTCAGGCTGATCGCCGCACTCGTGTCCCGCGCCATTCCATCTCCAATATCGATAGCCCTACCCGCAAACCGCATAAGATTGCGGACCTGGGGGAAGTTGAACATTTTCCGCTGAGAACCAAACTCAAGGAAAGACTTTCGTCAATGGCCACCATTCTCGGCAGGATTGCGCAACAGGTCATGTCGCGAACGGCGTTCTCGGAACTCGCCATGGGCCGCGCAGGGGATGCCGTGGTGGACACCATCGGCTGCATGATCGCAGGCAGGGGCGATGAAAGCGTAGCCGCGCTTACCCGCGCCTTCGACGGAGAAATCGCCGCAGGCGGCAAAGCGCGGCTCGTCACCGGCGGCTCCGCCTCGCCTTCGCTTGCCGCGCTCATCAACGCAACCGCAGCGCATGCACTGGATTTCGATGACAATTTTCATCCCGCGAGGGCCCACGCTTCCGCGGTGCTGGTACCGGCGCTGCTGGCGGTCGTTGCGAGCGGCAAGGCCATGAGCGGCAAGCGGTTCCTTGAGGGTTACCTGATCGGGCTGGAGGCGCAAGCGGCAGTCGGCTTCGGCGTCAATCCTTCTCACTACAACATCGGCTGGCATGCGACGGCGACGGTCGGCAGCATTGGGGCAGCGGCTGGCGTGGCGCGGCTTCTCGGCGCCGACGAAGAGAGCCTGGCCATGGCGATGAGCCTCGCAACAAGCTTTGCGTGCGGCCCGAAAGGCCAATTCGGCACGACCGCCAAGCCGCTTCACGCCGGCATTGCAGCGCGCAATGCCGTGGATGCGGCGCGCATGGCGCTCGCGGGCATGAGCGGGCGGTCCGATATCCTCGAGCGGCCGCAAGGCTTCCTCGATCTTTTCGGAGGGGCTGATGCCAAGGGTTGGGAAAACCTGACATTCGGCGAGGAGCATGTCATCGAAAGCCGGGGCGTGGTGACAAAGCGCCATCCGTGCTGCGCCTCGACCCATCGCGCGATCGACGCGCTTCTGGATCTGAAACAGGAGCATGGGCTTTTGGCAGGCGACATTGGCAGGATCGAAACAAAAGTCGGCATATCCGCTGCCCGCAACCTCGCTTATCCCGACCCCGCCGACGAGATGCAGGCGCGCTTCTCGATGCAATATTGCCTGGCGACCGCCTTCCTCAAAGGCTCCCTCAGCCTTTCCGACTTTACACGGCAGGAGATCGGGCGACCGGAAACCCGGCAATTCATGCCGCGCATCGAAATGCTGCCCTATTCGGCCGACGAGGAAAAAGGCGTGGAGCGCCTTCCGCACATCGTCACCGTCACGACACGCGAGGGCCGTATCTACAGCAAATCGCGCTTGCACGCGAAAGGCTCGCTGGAAGCGCCATTGAGCGATTGCGAGCGAAAAGCCAAGTTTGCGGATTGCCTGAGCTGGGGAAATCGGAACAGTTCCGGATCCCTTTATCTCCGTCTTCGAGACCTGGCGGATTTCGAGGATCTGTCCGAAGACACAGCATTCTGGAAGCTGATCGCAGATACTCATTCTGAAAGGCGGTAATCCTGTTGGACGCTAAATGGTTGCGGCGCTCTCATCCTATGCCGTCTGCTCCCGAGTCCTCGGCATCGCAGTAGGCATGGCGCGCTCATTCTTTCTCATTTGAAGGACAGGGCGCCGCTCAATCCAAGCTGGCAGGCATTGCGATCCTCAAGGCAAAATACCCGTTCTGCCTCTCGCCGCCTTTCCGGAAACATCTGTCCGCTACCTCCAGCCGTCTAGAACGTTGTTCCTCGCGGGCCAGGAAGCCTTCGCGTAGTCTCCGGCAAAAAACAGGAGCCTTCCGCATGCCATCCAAGACCCCGATCAAATCCCTTTTCGCGCTTGCCATGTCCATCTGCGCCTTGAGTGCGACGACGGCATCGGCCGATGCGACACTCGACCGGATCAAGGCGCGCGGCACGTTGACCGTCGGCGTCATCCTGTCGGGCGCCCCGTTCGGCTTCATCGATCCGAAGACGCAGGAGCAGAAGGGTTTCAATCTCGACATCGCCAGGGGCCTTGCCGACGATCTCGGGGTGAAGCTGGAGACCGTGACGGTGACGCCGCCCAACCGCGTCCAGTTCCTGCAGCAGGGCAAGGTCGATATCCTGATCGCCAACATGCAATACACCGAGGAGCGCGCCAAAGTGCTCGGCTACGTGCCGACGGCCTATGACCGTGCCGGCGGAGCAGCGATCGGCCGCAAGGACAGCGGCCTGAAGGACTGGTCCGGCCTCAAGGGCAAAACGGCCTGCGTCTCCCAGGGCTCCAACTACACGCAGCCGCTGATCGAGGAGTATGGTGCGCAGGTGAAGGCGCTGCCGAGCCAGCCGGAATCGCTCCTTGCCCTGCAGGGCGGCAATTGCGACGTCGCCGTCCATGTCGGCGCCACCCTCGGCCTCCTGCTGCAGGACCGGCCCGAAGAGTGGAAGGACTACGCCATCCTCTTTCCGACCGAGCTCATTCCGTCGGACTCGGTGATCTGGCTGCGAAAGGGCGAGGCCGATACCACGGCGGCACTGGACGCCAGCGTCAAGAAGCTGCACGCTTCCGGCAAGATTCTGGAATTCGCGAAAGCCAACCGTTTGCTGAGCACCGAATACCTGCAACAGCAACAGAAGGCGCTTTCCGCAGCTCAGTGAAGCGAATGCACCGATAGAGCGCCATGCCCGATTTCAATGTCACCGACCTGTTCGTCAGCCTGACGAGCAGGATCGGCCTGAATTACGAGTTTCTCTCGACCGGCTACGAAGCCCAGATCTGGCGTGATGGCTTTGCCACCACGCTCTTTCTCATCGTGCTGTTGATACCCGTCAGCCTCGTCTTCGGCCTCGTCTTCGCCGCCTGCCTCACTTCGGGCCGCCTGTGGCTGTCGGTGCCGGTGCGCGCGTTCGTGGAAGTGACGCGCAACACGCCGACGCTGGTGCAGTTGATGTTCAGCTTCCTCGTGCTCAACACGTTCGTGTCCAGCCTCGTGGGCGGCGTTCAGAACAACCCGCTTTCACCTTTCTTCTGGGTGGTGGCGGTCGTCGGACTGCACATCGCGGCACTCCATGCCGAGGCGATCCGCGCCGGCATCGAGGCAGTGCCGGCCTCCACCGTGGAGGCGGCCCGCGGTATCGGCTTCAGCCCGCTGCAGATCCTGCGTTATGTCGAGGTTCCCCTGGCATTTCGCGCTTCGCTGCCGGCCATCGTCAACAACCTAATCAATCTCGTGAAGCTGACGACCGTCGGCAACGCGATCGCCGTCAGCGAGATCACCTACGCCTCCATCATGGTGTGGACGCAGCGCGATAATGTCGTGTCGCTGATGATCGTCATCCTGCTCTTCTTCAGCCTGATCAACTTCGTTGTCGCCCGCCTCGGGCTCTGGGTCGAGCGGAGGCTCGCGGTACCTGGATACGGTCTCTGATGCGCGCACAAATCCAACAGCCCCGCACCGCCAGCCGCATCCTGCGCAATGGCGCCTTCGTCGCCCTGCCGCTGGTCGTCCTCCTGTCGGCGGTCGCCGACCCCACGCTCGGCAGCGAGCTTCTGCAGTGGGTGCCCTACCTTGCCTCCGGCTTCATGATGAACGTCGTCATCGCGCTGTCCGCCATGACGCTCGGGACGGTGGTCGGTGCGCTTTTCGGCATGCTGTCGCTGGCACCGTTCCGGCTGGTGCGTTATCCGGTCGCCGCCTACGTGCAGCTGTTCCGCAACGCGCCGCATCTGGTGCTCATTTTCGCCACGACCTACATCTTTCCCTTTGAAATCGTGATCTACGGAACGTATCTGCCATTTCCCGATTGGGTGAAGGCGGTGATCGGCCTTGCCATTCCCGCCAGCGCCTATATTGCCGAAATCACCCGCGGCGCAATCCTTTCCATTCCGACGACGCAATGGGAAGCGGCCAAGGGGCTCGGATTCTCGCACGGGCAGGCGCTGCGCTGGATCATCCTGCCGCAATGCCTTCGCCGCTCCCTGCCGCCCTGGATGAACGTGCTCGCTTCGATCACCATGGGCACGGCGCTGGCCTCGCTGGTGGGCGTCCACGAACTTCTCCACGCCGCGACCGATGCAAGCACGGCCGTGCGTCGCCTCGATTTCACCATCATCGCCTATCTCGTCGTGATGGCCGCGTTTTTCACCCTTTGCTACCCGATTTCCCGCCTCACGCGCCGGATGGAGGGGCGCTTCCATGCAGCTTGAGAGCAGCGAGAGGACGTCACCGATGTCAAAACCGACAGAAACCGCGCTCGTCCGGCTGGAGGATGTCCATCTGTCCTTCGGGCAGACTCAGGTGCTGAAGGGCATCGACCTCACGGTGAACAGGGGCGACGCGGTATCGATCATCGGGCCATCCGGCTCCGGGAAGTCGACCATCCTGCGCTGCATCAATGCACTCGTCCAGCCGCAAAGCGGCCAGATCACGGTCGGTGGTACACGGGTTGACCAGCTGACGCGCGAGACCGAGCGGATCGCGCTGCGGAAGCGTGTCGGCATCGTCTTCCAGCAATATAACCTCTTTCCGCACCTGACCGTGCTCGACAATATCGTGCTGGCTCCGACGCGCATTCTGGGGGTGGAACGGCGGGCGACCGAGATATTTGCCCGGGAGCTTCTCGAAAAGGTGCGGCTGTCGGACAAGGCGAAGGCCTATCCCGGCGAACTTTCGGGCGGTCAGCAGCAGCGCGTAGCGATCGCCCGTGCACTCGCGATGAAACCCGAACTCGTGCTGTTCGACGAAGTCACCTCCGCGCTCGATCCGGAAACGGTCGGCGAGGTCCTGTGGGTCATCCGCGATCTGATCCGCGAGGGGATGACCAGCATTCTGGTCACCCATGAAATGCGCTTTGCGGAGGAGATCAGCGACACGGTGGTCTTCACCGAGAACGGACGGGTGGTCGCATCGGGAACGCCGGAGCAGATCTTCCGCGGCTCGGACAATTCGCGAATCCGTCAGTTCGTCGGCGGCCTGTCAGGCGGGCGAAGTGCTGAACGCAACGGCGACGCCTTACCGGATCCCATGCCATGACGACAGCTGACTTTTCAGCGAGCCAAACCTTTCCGCGAACCCAAGCCTTCGCCGAGGCGATCGTGGCATCGGACCCGACGACGAATGGCCCCGCGATGACGGCTGCACGGACGGCGATTGTCGATTTTCTCGCCTGCGCGATTGCAGGCGCCGGCGATGCGACGACGAAAATGCTCGCGCAGGCCGTCGGTGCGGACCAGCCGGGCGAAGCGATCTTGATCGGAACAGCACGCCGGACCGATCCGCTCGCCGCCGCGATCGTCAACGGTTATGTGGGCCATGTGCTCGACTACGATGACGTGCATGCAAGCGTTCGCGGCCATCCGACGACGGTGATCATCCCCGCGCTCCTTGCGCTGGCCGCCGAACGGCAGTTCTCGGCCGAGGAGCTGATCGCCTCCTATATTGTCGGACTGGAGGCCATGGCCCGGCTCGGCATCTCGATCGGCGCCAGCCATTACGAGAACGGCTTTCATGCGACGGCGACGCTCGGTCCGGTTGGCGTCGCATCCGCGATTGCCCATCTGACCAAGATGCCGGCCGACAGGACGGCGGTCGCGCTCGGGCTCGCAGCGACGCAAGCATCCGGCCTTCGCCTGCAGTTCGGCCACGATGCCAAGCCATACCATGCGGGCATGGCCGCCCGATCCGGCTTGCTGGCAGCCCGGCTCGCAGCCGCGGGTTTCGGTGGTGCGCCGGACTTCCTCGACAATCCCGTCGGTTTCCACACAGCCTATGCCTTCGGCTCGGGAAATCTGGCGGCCCTTTCCGACGCCTGGGGTGCGTCCTGGCAGATCGTGGCGCCGGGTCTGACGCTGAAAGCCTATCCCTGCTGCACAGCGAGCCACCCGGTCGCTTCGCTCGGCATCGAACTCAATCGCGAAGGCCTTGCCGCCGATGCGATCGCGCGGATCACCTTCACCTATCCGCCCGGCGCCGATGCGGCGCTCGTGGTCAGCAAGCCCACCAACGGCATCGAGGCGCGGTTCAGCCCGGAATATGTCTTTGCGGCGGCCCTGATCGATGGCGCGCTGCGGCTCGATCACTTTGACGACCGGCCTGTTCGGCCTGACCTGATGACGCTCGCAACGCGCGCCTTCCGCCGGCACGACGAGACGGCACCGCGCATGTCGAGCGACCCGGCCACGCGGTTCGTCATCCTCGATGTGGATCTGAAGGAGGGCGGCACGATCCGCCGCCGCTTCCAGGGTCTTCCAGGCGTGACCGACCCCGAGGACAAGTTCCGCGATGCGACCGCCGGCCAGCCGGCCTTCGCAGAAATTCCTTCGCTCGTCCGGAGCATGACCAGCAGCGCCGACCTCCGCCAGCTGCTCGCCATGCTCAACCAGGACGGCCTGACCTCTCCATCTACGAAAGACATGCCATGACCATCAAGAGAGAGATCCATCTCGGCCTGTTCCTCCAGGGCGCCGGCCACCACGTGTCCGGCTGGCGGCACCCGCGAGCAGAAGCCGGCAGCGAGAACTTCGACCTGCTGCGGCGCGTGTCGCAGATGGCCGAAGCTGCCAAGTTCGACATGGTGTTCCTCGCCGACGGGCTGACCAGCAGCGCGGATGCCCACCCCTCCACAATCGCCCGCTTCGAGCCGCTGACGCTGCTCGCCGCCCTGGCGCTCGTCACCGAGAAGATCGGCCTTGCCGCCACATCCTCCACGACCTACGGCGAACCCTATCACACCGCCCGCGCCTTCTCCTCGATCGACCACCTCAGCCACGGTCGCGCCGCCTGGAACATCGTCACGACATCCTATGCGCGCACCGCCAGCAATTTCACGACGTCGCACCCGTCGCATGACGAGCGCTATGCGGTGGCGGAAGAATTTGTCGATGTCGTTCGCGGGCTCTGGGACAGCTGGGACGACGATGCCTTCATCAAGAACAAGGAGAGCGGGGTCTATGCCGATCCGGCCGGGCTCCATATCCTCGATCACAAGGGCAAATATTTCTCGGTGAAGGGGCCCCTCAACATTCCCCGCGCGCCGCAGGGGCACCCGATCCTCATTCAGGCCGGCTCGTCCGGCCCGGGCCAGGACCTGGCGGCCCGCACGGCCGACGTCGTCTTCACCGCGCAGCAGAGCATCGAGGAGGCACAGGCCTTCTACAAAAGCCTGAAGGAGCGCGTGGTGCGGGCCGGGCGTCAGGCGCACCACGTCGCCGTGATGCCGGGCTTCCTGCCTGTGGTCGGCCGAACCTCCGCAGAGGCAGCAGAAAAGCTCGCCGAACTAGACCAGTGGACGGACCTGAAGAGCGCGATGCCGCTGCTCGAGGAGCGTATCGGGCACAGTCTCGCCGAGTTCGACCCCGACGGCCCGCTTCCTGACATGCCGATTTCCGACCAGCTGCGCAGCCGCGCCGAACTCCTGACCGCGCTCGCACGGCGGGAAAACCTCACGATCCGCCAGCTTGCGCTCCGCGTCGCCGCCGGCCGCGGCCACCACATCGTGCTTGGCACACCGGCCGAAATCGCCGATCGCATGCAGCAATGGTTCGAAGGCTACGCCGCCGACGGCTTCAACATCATGCCGCCCTTCTTCCCGGAAGGCCTCAAGGATTTCACGGAACTGGTCGTCCCGATCCTCCAGGAGCGCGGCCTCTATCGCACGGAGTATCGGGGCTCGACGCTGCGCGATCATCTCGGGCTGGACCGGCCAAACCTTCCCGCCTGATCGTGCCGCCCGAGAGCGGTCGGCGTTCCGAACACGAGCAGCCGCTGAGATGTTTCAGCGGCTGCTCGTCTGGTTCCTGACCACGTCGGTTTCGATGAGGCCCCTGCCATCAGGCGGAGGCGGCGATCTTGGATGCGAAGTCGCGGTAGGAGTGCAGCGGACGGCCCAGCAGCGCGGAGAGACGCTCGGCGTCGCCGGCTTCCGGGATCATGCCGTCGCTGACATAACGCTCCGCCATCAGGCGCATCTCGTAGGCCATCCACTTCGGCATGAAGGTCGCCATGTTCTGTTCGAAGCCGGTCGGATCATCACCGCCATAAACCACCGGACGCCCAAGAACCTCGGACCAGATTGCCGCGACATCGGAACCGGTCAACGTGTCCGGGCCGACCAGGTTGATGATTTCGATCGGCAGCTTGCCCGGAGCCTGTTCGCGACGGATCAGCTCGATTGCCGCAACCTCGGCGATATCGCGCGCGTCGACCATCGCAATCCCCTTGCCGCCGATCGGCATCGGATAGACGCCATGGTTGAGTATGACGTCCTTGATCATCACCTCATTGTCGATGAAATAGGTCGGTCGCAGGATCGTGGCGCTGAAGCCCATCTGCTCGAGCATTCGCTCTGCACCCGACTTCACCGCGAAATGCGGCACGTTGACGAAGCGATCGGCGTGGATAACCGAGAGATAGACCACCCGCTCGACGCCTGCTTCGCGGGCAACATTCAAGGTGATGATCGCCTGGGAGAATTCGTCGCCGGTGACGGCGTTGAGCAGGAACAGGGTGCTGACGCCGTCGAACGCCTTGCGCAGCGCGTCGATGTCGAGCAGTTCGCCCTGCGCGACTTCAACGCCGGCCGGAAATTGAGCTTTCGCAGGATCGCGAGTGAGCACGCGCACCTTCGCGCCGCGCCGGACGAGCTGGTTGACGACATGGCTGCCGACACGGCCGGTAGCGCCAGTAACGAGGATAGTCATGATATTGTCTCCGAGTTGGATTTGCTTGACACCCCGAATATGGATGGACCAATAATGATCCGATAGACGCTGAATTTAGACACACCGTCCCATAGGTGAAACACTCGTGGACCTTCTTGCACTTGCCGATTTTACCCTGGTTGCGCGTCATGGTGGCTTCGGTAAAGCTGCGCGAGCGACCGGAAGGCCCAAGGCAACCCTTTCGCGGCGGGTCGCGGAGCTGGAACGCAGTCTGGAATTGCGCCTCTTCGAACGGGGCGCCCGGAACGTGAAGCTCACGGAGGAAGGACGTGCCTTGTTCGAACGGACAGCGGTTCTGCTTGCCGAACTGGATGAGACAGCCGTTGCGATTGCCTCGGGCGGCCACCGACCCAGGGGACGATTGCGGATCAGCGCGCCCTTGCTCTTTTCCCAGACGGCGATGGGGAAGATCGCCGCCGGCTTTGCACTCACCTATCCGGATGTGAGGCTGGAGATCACGACGGAGGATCGGGCCGTCGACATGATCGAGGAAGGTTACGATCTGGTCATCCGGGTCAATCCGGACCCGGACGAAAATCTGGTCGGGCGGGCGTTCCTCCGCGACCGGCTTGTCGTTGTCGCTCGCCCCGACGTTTTTCGTCCGCGCCCGGACATCGCTACTCGTGCCGTTGTGCGCGGCAGGGCCGATCAGTCGCTGTGGAATGTGAAGACGCCCGATGGCATCGTGACCATGAAGGCAGAGCCGGTGCTCGCATTGTCTTCGCTGTTTGCGGTGCGTGATGCGGTGCGCGCCGGCGCAGGCGTAGGTTGTCTTCCGATCTCGCTGGTCAGCCACGACTTGGCCGACGGCTCACTCGTCCTGTGGGGGGAGTTTGACGCACCCGAGATCGCGTTATGGGCGCTTTACCCCTCCCGTCGGCTGCTGAGCGCCCGTGTGTCGGCATTCCTCGATTATCTCAAGCAAGCCTTCCCTCTTGGAACGCCGGAAGAGCTTGCCGGCTACGTTGGCCGATGACAATGCCAAGGCTGACTGGTAATCAGATTCTTGCCACCCATCGCTAAAATACTGTAATATTTATTCACTGGCTATTTCGCCGAATCTGTTAGGATAAAACTCACAACAAAAGCGTCGTCAACCGATGAACCCGCAGTTTCGTTTTCGCCCAACGGTAGTCGTACCGCATATCAAGACAGCACTGCTCCGCGCCCTTGCCTTTGCGGCCGCGGCAATTGTGGTCGTTGGGATATTGGCGCTCCTTCTTCCCGAACGTCCGTTCTGGTTAGATGTGTCCGCGGTGGTGTTGATAGCGGCGGCTGTCATATTTCGACTTCAACTGGCGCTTTATGCACGCGATGACGTGCTTCGTGAGACCCAGAAAGACCTTCAGCAGGCGCTCCGTCACGATTCCGTCATGGGTACGATGCGCGCCAAAGAATTCGCGGACTCGATCGAGCATGCGATTGACCGCAGGCGCATGAGCAGCACGGAAATCTCGGATGGCGTCATGCTCATCCTCAAGGTCGGCAATTTCGACGAGATCCGCCGCCGCTACGGTCTGCAATGGGCCGACACCCTGCTTCAATCCATTGTTCGGATCGTGTACTCCTCGGTGCGCTACGGCGATCTAGTCGCACGCCTTGCTTCCGACGAACTCGGCATATTTCTGCCCAGCACGACAGCGGAAGATGCCAGCAACGTCTGCGAGCGTATCCTTACGCGGGTAAGGGAGGCCACGTTCACGGCCGGTCCGGAGCGTCAGATCTTGGTCACGGTGCAGCTTGGCGGCACCAGGGTCGGGGACGAACCTGACTTTCAGGCGCTCCGCGAGGCCGCCAGCCTCGCCGCCGCCGCTGAGGAGGAAGCCGGCTCACCCCTGTTCCGCGAGCGGTTCTCGTGAACGGAAGGCTTCAGGGCCTGCCGTCTTCCGCTTTTGTGGCCGCGATGCCGGCCGGACTTAAGGAGCCACAACGCCAGACACTGTAGACCGGTTGGGTATCCCAGTCGTAGTAGAAAGCGGCTTTCAACCTTCCCTCCTTCATTAGCGCGTCGAAGCTGCGCCGCACGGCACGGACAGCCACCTCGCGCTCGCGATCGTCGACCGGGCAGGAAGGCGACGGGTTGGCAATGCCCCATTCGGTCACCCAGCACGGCTTGCCTTCCCCTTCGGAACCGCAAAAGTCGAGAAGCGTCGTTACATAACGTGCAAGCGCCGCGTCACCCTTGCGCCCCGGATAGACATGGATGCCGTAACCGTCGACCAGCGTATCGACACCCCGCTCCCGCAGGAGCGAAATGAACTCCCGGGGTTCGAGCCGTTCCATACCGCGGCGGTCGGCCTCGCCGGTGCCGACATCGGAAAGTCCGGCTGAAATCACAAGCGCATCGCGGCTGTGCACCGTCGCACGCAGTTCCTCCCGGGTGACCCGGAGGGCGCCGACATAGGTATCGACGCCGCGCTCGAAGGCAGGGAGGTTGGCGACCTGCGAAACCTGGCGCGGCGTCCGCCGGCCGGGCTTCTCATAGACCATCAAGTCGCCGTTGTAAGCGCTGTAATTGATTTCGTTTCCCGGCTCGACGGCATCGATGCGGATGCCCATTCCGTCAATGCGGCGAAGCGCCGAGCGCAACTGCCCGCGATAGAGATCGAGGTCCAGATCCGAAAGCCGCTGAACATCCCAGATGCGGCCGAAACCGGTGCGAGGGCGCGTCGCCGAGGAGTAGTAGTCCGGATTGCCGAGCTGGATCTCGAGAAGGATCTTCAGCCCGAGCCGGTCCGCCATCTCAAGAGCTTCGATACTTTTGTCCACGGGCCTCGACAACGAAAGCCGGACATGGGTGATGCCGCTTGCCGCGATTTCATTCAGCACCCGCTCCTGATCGGAACGGGAAAGCCAGGCGAGGTTCACGCGGTTGATGCCGATGCGATCGGCAAGCGCATCGGCCGCTGCCGGCAGCGCGTGGGCAAAAGCCCAGAACACCGCCAGCACGCAGGCAAGGGTCACGCGCGCTCGCGCCACGGCCTTCATCCGCTCAAAGTCCGATCTGCCCCAGCGCATTGCGGAAATTCGCCTCGCAAGCGGAATAACGGTCGATCACCGCCTGGGTGTCTATCTTGCCGAGGAAGTTGGCAAGGTAGCCGCGCTTGTCCGCTTCCCTGTTCCAGGTGGCTGCCTCGATATAGGGGAAGCCGATGAATTCCAGCATCTCCCGCATGCGGTCGTCGACCGCGATCATCAGCGCGGGCGTGCCGGCCTGCATGCCGATGATGCAGCCATGGAAGCGGCGGCCGAAGCAGAGATCGCGCGCCGACATCGCCCCGCGCCACTGGTTCGTATCGAAATAGACCAGCAGTTCGTGCTTCCGCTGCCATTTCTCCGAATGTTTATACTCCGTGCCTCCGGTGATGCGTCCGCTCGCCGGGTCATAGACGATGTCGTTATCGTCGCCGGTCAGGGAGAGGCTGTAGGCGACCACTTCGTCCTGAATGACGTAGCTTGCCACGCTGTCGGGCTTGAGCAGCGCATGGACATCGACGATCGTATCCGCAACGCTGCCGAGATAGCCGCCGAAGGCGATCTTCTGGGCTTCCGCCAGGCCCGGATTGGCAAGCGCCGAAAGCGAACGTTTCATGTCGTTCGGCGAGAAATAGAGCGAGGGGCAGCCCGTCGGCTTGACGAACTTCATTCCCTGCTCCCTGAGGAACTCGGCGGTGAAATAGCCGCGCGTGAGGAAGTAACTTTCCTTGTTCCTCAACACCTCCAGGAACTTGAGCGTGCCGGCCGGCAGCTGATCCTTAAGGCCTTCCTTGCGCTGGATGCCGATGCCCATCACCACAACCGGCATCTTCAGTTTCGCGAAGACTTCCGCTTCGAGATCCGCGGAATAGCCGGGGCGCAGCAGGTTGGCGGAGGCGAAGACGCACAGGTCGAACTCGCTGTTCACCTGCTCGTAAAGCTCGTTCGAGTCGCGATTATTGGCGAAATGCCAGAACGGCAGATAGGTGACGTCGTGACCGCGCAGGCTCTCGGCCGCCCCTTCGCCGATCAGATAGTTGCCGGTGTTGGCGATCTTCTTGACCTGCGAGATCATGGCCTTCTTCGTCCTGGTCTGGTCGAAATAAGGCCGATGGACGACGCTCGTGCCCGAGACGTCCGCAATCGTCCGCTGCAGATAGGATGGAATGCCCGTGAGCAAGATACGCATAACTGTCCCCTGAACCGAAAAGTGATGGCCTTAAGCCCTATAGGCCGATGCCGATTTCGCGAAGCGTGGTGCGGAAGGCGCGCTCGCGATCGGAATACCGATCGACAAGTTCACTCGTGTTGAGCTGTGCCAGATGGTCGGCCACGAACTCGGCGCGGTTCTCCGCCTTTTCGACCTCCGTGGTGTCGACGGCCGGCAGGCCGGTAAAACCCAGCATCTCGCGCATGCGGTCGTCCACGGCGACCATCAGGCTCGGCACCGCCGCCTGCATGGCGATGATCGAGCCGTGGAAACGGCGGCCGAAATTGAAGTCCATGGACGAGGCCCAGCCCCGCCACTGGTTGTTGTCGAAGAAGGTGCGGACTTCGAACCGCTGTTTCTCCCGCTCCGTACCTGGATAGGCGAGCTCGCCGATCATCAGACCCGAAGCGGAATCGTAGACGCGTCCCTCGTCGTTGGGCTCCACCTTCATATCGAAGTGGAGGAACTCGTCCTGCACCACGTATTGCGGCACCGTGTCCGGCGGGGCGAGCGAATTCGCATCGAGGATCGCATCCTGATTGCCGCCGAGATAGCCCGAAAAGATCGTCTTCGCCTTGCCGACCTTGACGCTCGACAACTTCCTCATCGAGCGGCGCATGTTGTCCGGCATGAAATAGACGGAAGGGCAACCGGTCGGACGCACAAAGGAGAAGCCCTGATCCTTCAGGAAGCCGGCGGACTCGTAGCCGCGCGTCAGGAAATAGTGCTCTCGCTCCTTCAGCACGGCCAGAAGCCGCTTGGTTCCCTCGGGAAGATTGTTCTCGAGGTCCTTGCGGTTCTGCAGGCCTATGCCCAGCATGACGATCGGCATGTTGAGCCGGCTCAGCACATCCGCCTCGGCGTCCGCGGAAAGCCCCTTGCGCAGAAGGTTCGCACAGGTGAACACGCAGATGTCGAAATTGGCGTTGAATTCGTCGAACCCGCTGCCGTTCTTGCTCAGATTGTAGAGATGCCAGAACGGCACCTGCTTGGCATGCGGCGCGAGCGCCCGCAGGGCCCCCTCGCCGATCAGGTAGTTCCCGGTATTGCTGATGTTTCTCAGCTCCTGCAGGAACTCCTCTTTCGTTTCCGGCTGCTTCTGCCGTTCCGCATAGGAGACGGACAGGCCGTTGGCTCCGTTCGCAAGGCGCGTGTAGTGACCAGGAATACCCGTCACGAGAATTCGCGGACGCATTCGAATAGACCTTTCTGTTTCAGAGAAGCGGCCCGGCAATCAGCCAGCTGCCGCGACCACGGGATTTGTCGCCGCCTGCTCGCGAAAGACCGCGGCGCGGGACAATGACGAATTTTTCACGGACCGATCGCTCCACGAGATGAAATCCGAGAACGAGGAAGTCCATGACCGGTGTGCGGCGGTCCTGATGCAGCCCTCCATGAGCGGCGCGAGCCTCTCGCGATTGCGCGAAACCTCTTCAATGATCCGTGCCATCTCCTTCACCATCTGAGGATCGGAGGCTGCGTTGATGAGGATGCCGTCCTCGCCGTCGCAAATCAGTTCGTCCACCGCGCCAACCGCAGTCGCGATGGGCACGCAGCCGAGCTGCTGCGCCTCGGCGATCATCAGGGGGGCACCCTCCCACCGCGACGGCATGAGAAGGACATCGGCCCAGCCCAGCGCCTTGATAAGATCCTTGCTCGCAAAGACCGGCGGCCGCACGTCGACGCCGAGGTCCTTCAGCCGATCGCTCCACGAGACCCTGGAATCCGCGAGGATTTCCCCTCCGATGGCCCGTGCCTCGAATGGGACGTTGGAAGCCCGCAATTCCGCGAGCACCGCAGCCAGCCGGTCGATACCCTTCTGCTGATCGAACCGGCCCATATAAAGAAGCCGCAAACGGTCGTCCCTCCGCTCGATCCGCCTCACGGTCAAAACCTCCGCCAGAGCCTTGGGCGGCACCGAGAAGCTTGCGCCGTTCGCAACGGCGAAGATTTTCTCGTGCGGAACGCCGTAGCTGTGCAGATAGATCTTGAGCTGTTCGGAACAGGTCAGGAAGGCATCGTAGCAATGTTCGTGGGCAATCGCCGCGAAAGGCTGTCCCGCAGGCCTCTTGAAGGTCGTATTGTCCACGACGTGCAGGTAGCAGGCGGTGCGCGTGCCTTCGGAGCGCAATCGCGCGATGAGAGGATGGACCGCCATCACGTGGTTGTTGATGACGAGGTCGAAACCGGAAAGCTGCCCCTTCAGTGCCTCCCAGTCGACCGAATGTTCCTCGGCGATAAAGTCCTGTCCGAGGAAGGAACCCGACCCTCCCCAGGCCGGGATTCCCGCATCCCAGAAGTGGATGTAGTCGAAGCTGGAATCGAATTCGTCGATCACATCCATCCGCGATGTGCCGAGCACGAAAAGATGCGTTTCGTAACCCACCGCCTTCAATTCCCGGGCCGCCGCATAAACGACCTTTTCTGCCCCGCCGAACGATGCGTTCGGCACGAGCAGCGCCACGGTGCGCTTGCCCTCGTTATGCCCGAGCGGCAGGACCGGCGATCCTCCGACTTGCTTGCGCAACGCCTTGTGGAGATCGGTATAGGGAACGAGCCGCGCCGGACGCCAGGTCCACCGCCTGCCCGCCGTCTCGCGCAGCGAACTCGACGCAATTGCATTGATGCAATTGATCATGACTTGCTGAGGCGTGATGAGGGAGCGGCGCGGAAGGCTTCTCGGGAAAGGGAAGCGCACCTTCAGAACGGCCGATGTCGGCCAAACCTGCTGGCTTGCGATCGATGAGAACCATTCGACGGCATTGTTCTGGACGACGTCCTGGACGAGCCTTGTGGAAAGGAAAACGAGATCGGCGGGGCCGATTTTCTGTGCGCCCGGCCCATGAACCACCGGCTCGATCTTGCGCTGGGCGGCGTCATTGGCGAGTTGAACGAAGACCACATTGCTGGTCTCGCTCAGCCGTTCAAGATGGGCAAGCACGTTCGGCAGCATGCGGGAGCGCCGCAGAAGGTCGAGCGCCGCGCCGCTTCCGGCGACCATGAAAGGCGGAAAATGTTCGTTGTCCGGCTCGCCGATATTGCCCCAGAACGCCGGGACTATGTCGTCGAGGCGAAGCATGGTCGGCGGCTTTGTGGGATCGGTGAAGAAGGAGATCGCGGTATCTTCCGTCCGCGCGAACAGATAACGCGGGCAGTCCTCGTGCTCGAAATCCACCAGCATCGGGCGCTGGAACAACGGCATGTGGCGCTTGCGCAGGAAGCTCACCGCGGTGGCGCGGTCCCGGTTGGCCTCCTTGAAGCGGCTTTCCGCCCGGAGCCGGTATTCGAAGACGGTGTCATGGCAGGGCTTGCCCACGAAACCATGCTCGATGCAGGAGAGCCAGAATTCCCAGTCCTCGAAGCCGTTCTGCCTGTCGTCGTTGAAGCGGACGCCTTCCCGAAAAACATCGATCGAGATCATCGATCCCGTGTCGCAGATGTTGTCGGTGATGCAGTGGACCAACCGCGAATAGCGGTTGCCGTAGTGAGCGCGCCAGCTGACCGAGAATGTGTCGATATTCGTGTAGACCCATCCGCAGCCACTGGCGAGGAGTTGCCGGTAAAGCGTCTCGATGGTGCCGGGAAGCACGCGATTGTCGGCATCGAGGAAATAGACGGCCTTCGTTTCGGGGAAGTGCTCGAGGACGAAATCGATGGCGCGATTGCGCGCGCCGCCGGGACCGGCGTTCTTGCCGAACACGATATGGACGGATGGATGAACCGCGGCGTAGAGCAACAGCTGATCGAACGTCTCGTGCCGCGGATCGCCATCGACCGAAACGACGATGACGGTCCGGCAGTTGCCGAGATTCGAGGCAAGGACCGACTCGATCGCCTCGAGAGCCAGGGCCGCATGTCCGTAGAGGGGCATGGCCACGGCAATCAAATCCGTCGGTTCCCGATTACCGGACATCGCCAGCCTCCGTGAACTGCTTGACCATCCGGAAGCCCGACACCTTGAGCCAGGAGAAATCGACAGAATCCGTGACCGCGCGGCTGAGGATCATCAGATCCATCGGCCCGCGTACCGGCTCGTCCAGCTGGATGTTGATGTTGACGACCTCGCTGGAACTGACTTCGCGCCATCCGCTGAAGAATGCAGACGGTCTGGCCGCCCCTTTCCGGGCAACCTCGGCCACCTCGGAGCGCGCATTCGAGTTCGCCGGGGCGAGCAGGAAGCTGACCGCTGCGGGCTGGCCTTGCGGATGATCGATGAAAGCACTCGCGGAAAAGGAAATCGTCCCGGGTTCGACGGCGCGGCTGACCGCGCCCGCCGAGATGCCACTCGGCAACGGATGGCAGACAACGGCGTGCTCATGCTCCAGGAAGCGCACCGTCTGGAATTCCGGAACGATGGGCGTGACCGAAACGTCGGCGATCTGGCTCAACGTGCTGACCGCCAGGCGGTAGTCGATGGTGTACTGGCCTTCGAGCAGGTTGCTCGGCGCAATCATGTTGGGCGTTCTGCTGGGCTTGACCCCGGGCAGTCCGGTAAACACCTTGAACGCCAGCGGACGCAGGTCGAGATCGGGATGCTGAAGTTCCGAGCGTGCCGAATAGCGTTCGCCCGCAATCGGATATCCGAGCGAGAGACCGACGGTTTCCGGTCCGGTCGCGGAAATCCTCAGGCGAAGCGTCCGCGCGGCCCCTCCGCAGGCTCGGGGCAACGAGAAGAAATTCCAGCCCGCTACGAGCTGCGCATAGGGCACGGTCCACTCGGCGACGCCTTCGCCGCTCTCGAGATAGCTCAATGCCACGACAAGCTCTCCGCTCGCCCGGGGCACCGCGTGCAGATGAAGAGCGAAACCCGCCACTCCGAGGCTGGATACCGGCAGCAGCTGTTCGACAAAGGCGGCGGTCAGCAGCTGTCCGATGCCTTCGTCCTTCGGATCGGCGTAGGGATCGTGAGAGAAGATTTCCGAAACCGGCTCCCAATTTCGGGCCTGGAACGCATCCTCGAGCGCCCGGTAGTTTTCCAACAGGGTTTCCCGCTCCCGGCGCAGGATCGCGAGCTCCGAAGTGATCGAAGCGCTGTAACGGGCAAGCCGGCCAACGCCACCCTCGGTCAGAGCCCGCAACAGCGGGAAACTGTCAGACGTATTGGCGGGATCAAGCCGTTGCAGGGGAACACTGGGAACCGTCCCTAGGGGCCCAAGCAGCGCCAGACGCTCCTGCAGGTCCGCCTCGCCCTCGTCGGAAAAGGCGACGGCGACCAACGGAAAAGCATTCTGCAATGTCGCCGGAGGAGGACCGTTTGCGTCGAGGAAAATGACCAGATGCTCCAGATCGCTCCCCTCGAAGCAGGACCGTTCGCGGTCCGATGCCGCGATCAGCTTTCTCGTCACAAGTCGTTTCCCAATGCCGGAAGACGTCAACTCTTGCACGCACAGCCCCTGAAGAATTATCACGCGATAAGGAACAAAGACTCCGGATATTCAAATATTTACTCGAACCGCCCGGCACCATTTACAACGAGCCTAACAATTAACATTGCAGCGCACAATAATAAAAATTACCGTTTTCGAATAAATATGTTTCGCATATACTTCAATAATTGAAGTAATAAATCAGGCGGTCAAATTTGCATTTCGGCGAAGCGATTTTCCCATCAATTTCTCAAGAAGATTTTGTTGGCGATCCAGACTGTCCGCCAGCTTGAAGCGCCTCTCGACCGTCCGGCGCGCCGCAAGACGCATCCCAAAGTGGCTTTCCGGGTTCTTCAGTGCGCCGAGAATGGCCTCCGCAAGCGCATCCGTGTCGAAGAACGGCACCAGAAGGCCGTTCCGCCCGGAGCGAATCACCTCCTGCACGGGCGCGGTATCGGATCCGATAACCAGGGCACCGCATGCCATCGCCTCCAGCACCGACCAGGACAAAACGAACGGATAGGTCAGGTAGAGATGCGCAGCCGAGATCTGAAAAAGCTGCCTCAAAACCGAATGCGGCACCGCGCCGGGAAAAAGGACATTCTCCCGCGGTATATCCAGCGATTTGAGGAGATGGTCCTTCCAGCCCCCGCCACCGGGCGGCGGCACACCATAGCTGATGCCGTCGCCTCCCACGAAAACGAACAGCGCGTCGGGGCGCTGGCGCACGACTTTGGCCGCCGCCGCCAAAACCTGCGGAAATCCGCGATACGGCTCAAGGTCGCGGGCCACGAAGGTCACGATGGGAGGACCACCGGCATTGAGCACACGCCCGTCCGGAAGCGTGGCCGACGCTGTTGGGTCGGGTCGAAACAGCGCGGTATCGATCCCCTCGTGGCACACCGAAATGCGCGCCCGGGCGTCGGCGGGGTAGAGGCTCCTCTGCCAATGAGTGGGACTGATGCCGGCCTCGATCGCGTCAAGAGACAGGAGTTGCGCGATGTTGCGCAACCTCAGCCTCTTGCGAGTATCCAGATCGGGTTGGTCATCGGGAGAGAACCCGATATCCGCGCCTTCGGCCCGGTAGAAGAACTCGCAATACCCCAGGGCTGGCACGCGCGGCAGCACGTCCTTGAGGAACATCATGCTGCCCCAACCGATATGGCCGACGACAATGTCGGGCACCAGCCCCTGCCGCGCCATCGCATCGAATGTTTCCGCGACGCGATGGCCGATTCGCGCATGATGATCGGGAGTGGCCATATGCCGAGCCATCTGCGGATCTGCGCGCGGACCTGCTTCCGCCCGATGTCGAACGACACGAACGGAAGCGATTTTCTGGTCTATGGTCTCGGTGACGAGGCTGACCTCGTTGCCCGCCTGTGCGAGCTGGGCGGCCAGGGCAGCGAACTGCCCGAAACCCCGTCGATGGACAAACGCCACGTGCATCGCCTCTAGTCCGCCATTGCCGGGAGCGCGATATCACTCACCGCTCAGACGCCGTACCGTGAACTGCCCCAAGCCAGTTCGAGCTGATGCAGTGTCTGGAAGACCGTCTCGAGCATCCGCTGATCCTGGTCGCCGCGTTTCACTGCACGCTCATAGGTCATCGCCGCGTCGCGGAGATTTGCCCTGAGCTGCCGCCCCTTCTCTGTCAATTTGATTCGCGCCGACCGCTTGTCGCGCTGGGAGGCAACGCGATCAATATAGTCACCGTCGGCCAGTTGCTTCAGATAGTAAGAAACGTTGGAGCCGACATAATGGCCACGATCCAGAAGTTCGGCGACCGAAAGCTCCGAATCGCCGATTGCCAGCAGGATCATTGCCTGTGCGGGACCGATATCGTCTACCCGAAGCTTGGTGAGCTCGGCGCGGATCAGGCCCGAGAACCGCCGGCTTGCCCGCTCCATGAGGCGAGCGAGCTCGAAATATGTAACCTGCTGGAGGTCCCCAAATTCGGCATCCTGAGGATGCCTGGGGTCTGTCTGTGCTGCCTGGCCCATCTGAACCGTCAGTTCGCCGTTCAAATCTACGGGCAAATTAAGCACAACTTCTTCTTTCATCCCACTCTCCGTTTCAGGAAAATACTTCAAATTTTGAAGTAATATTCAAATGCGCCCATTCCCCTCTATCCCCATGAGCTTGCACAAGCCCTCTGTTATGTGCCAGATTGGCAGCAGCAATACTATCCTTCGGCTTAGCTACAACCAAACACCTCCTCCGACTGATTGATCTAACGTTAACTCGAGGCAAATTGCCATGCGCGATACTGTTCAAAATGAGACAAGAAGCAAGGGGCAAATGCAGAGAGGGAAAAATACCAACATCCCAGGGTTGCTGATAACGCAAGCTAAGCGTGTATTTCTGTCGGGTTTGCTTTACGCTGCAGCACTCAGCGTATGCCTGAATCTCCTGCAGTTGACGATGCCTTTGTTCATGCTTCAGGTTCATGACAGGGTGCTGAACAGTCAGAGCATGGACACGCTCACCATGCTCACCATCCTGGCCGTCGGCGCCCTTGTGGTGCTCGGTGTCCTGGAGTTCATCCGTGCTCTCTCGTTCCAGGCCATCGGGGGCGCGCTCGTGCGGCGGCTGAACATGCCTGTCCTCGCCGCCGCCGTTCAGGCGTCTGTCGATCAGGGCCTGTCGCGTGCGACCCAGTCGCTCCGGGATATCTCGGAATTGCGAAGCTTCCTGACCTCGTCAGCAGTCACTGCACCGCTCGATGCGGCGTGGTCACCGATTTTCCTCGGCGCTCTTTTCCTTCTGCATCCGCTTTTCGGCATTATCGGAGCCGTCTCCGCGGCTCTCCTCCTTTGCGGCGGACTGATTACGGACATGCTGACGCGCCAGCTGACCAAGGAGGCGAATCAGACGAATGTCGAGGCCATATCCAAGATCGGCGCTTCGCTGCGACATGCCGAGGCCATCGAGGCGATGGGCATGCTGCCCGCTCTGGCGATCCGCTGGCGGGCGCTGCAACTGCAAGCCCTCAGCGCCTTCGAAACGAGCGGCCGCAGGAACAAGGCGATGTCGTCCATCACCCGCAGCCTGCGCTATTCCATCCAGATCGCCACCCTGGCGGCCGGAGCGTATCTGGTGCTGCAGCAGGAAATCACGCCCGGCGCAATGATGGCGTCGAGCATCCTGATTGGGCGCCTCCTCATTCCCTTCGATTCGCTTATCGACAATTGGCGGCAGTGGGTGCTGGCGATCGCCAGCTGGCGTCGCATCGAGACCCTGCTCACGGCGGACGTCGCGATCCGTCAGACGATGCCGACGCCGCATTCGTCGGGCGATATCGTGGTGGACAAGCTCATTTATGCAGCCCCGGGACTGGACGTACCCATCATCAAGGGTATTTCCTTCTCCCTCTCCCCAGGTGAGGTCCTGGGCGTGATCGGCCCCTCCGCTGCGGGCAAATCGACCCTCGCGCGCCTGCTGGTCGGGATCCTGCGCCCCACGTCCGGCGGCGTCTTCCTCGACGGCAACAATACCTATCTCTGGGAGCGCAGCTCGTTTGGGCAGGTGGTCGGATACCTTCCGCAATCCGTCTCGCTTCTGGAAGGCACCATTCGGGAAAATATCGGGCGAATGGCGGACAGCGATCCCTACAAGGTGCTGGAGGCCGCACGGCTGGCCGACATACACGAAATGATCGGCCGTCTGCCGCTCGGCTATGACACGCCCGTCGGCGACGGACATCTGACCCTTTCCGGAGGACAGCGGCAGCGCATAGCGTTGGCACGCTGCCTCTACAACCAGCCTCGCCTCATCGTGCTCGACGAGCCGAACGCAAACCTTGACGCGATCGGGGAGCGGGCCCTTATCCGTGCAATCCAGCGTGCGCGCGAGGACGGCGCCATCGTCATCATCATCGCTCACAGACCGGCCATCATGCAGGTCGCCGACAAGCTGCTCGTGCTCGAGAACGGGCGCGTCACACAGTTCGGACCGCGAACGGCGGTGGTTACAACCGCGACGCCGGCAGAAATACACCGGGAGGTAGCTGCGATATGACCGAGACGAACTCTCTTGCCGTCCGCCCGGATCTCTCCGAACGTCGCCTCCAGCGATATCAGCCGGCGTCGCCGGAGGCTGGCTCGTCGGACCTCGAGTTCGATCATTTCGACAGCCGTTCGCCGCTCCGCCCTCTCGTTCTGGCGGGGCTCGCCACCATCCTTGTGTCTTTCGGTGGATTTTTCGCGTGGGCATTTTCGGTCGAGCTGAGCAGCGCGACGGTCGCCAACGGGACGGTCATCGTCGATTCGAAACGGAAGACCATCAGCCATTTCGAAGGCGGCGTGATGAGCCGGCTGCTGGTTCAGGAGGGGGACAAGGTTGCCGCCGGGCAACCCCTGATCGAATTGGAGGATACGCGGGCGCGTTCCAGCCTGCAGTCGCTCCAGATCCGGCGCATCGGCCTCATCGCGAAACTCGCCCGCTTGAAGGCCGAACAGACCGAAGTGCCGCAAATCAGCTTTCCGCGCGATTTCGGCGAAGCCCAGGACGCTACCGTCGACGACGCCGTCAGGGCGGAGACGATATTTTTCGAAAAGCGGCGCGAGACCAAGGTCGGACGCATCGGGGTCCAGAAAAAGACGATCGAGGAGCACCTCGAACACGCAGCCTCGCTCGACATCCAGATCCAGGCGACCGATCAGCAAATCAACCTCATCAAAGAGCACCGGGCGGCCATGGAAACGCTGGTCAAAAAAGGCGCCGTGCCGCGCACGCAGATCATCGAGATCGATTCCAAGCTCAGCGAGCTTGCGAGGGAAAGAGGCGAGCTCGTCGGCAACAGGGCCCAGTCCGAAAAGGCCGCAGCAGGCGCCCAGCTTGCGCTGACCGGGATCGAAAGCGACTTTCAATCGACGATCGCCGGCGAAATCACCACGGCACGCGTCGATCTCGCGGATGTCGAAGAGCAGATCACCGCTGCGAAAGACGTGTTGCGGCGCCTCGAGATTCGCTCTCCGCAGGATGGCATCATCAGTAACATCCTGCTGCGCACTCCCGGCAGCGCGGTGACCCCCGGTCAGCCGTTGCTCGAAATCATACCGGAAAACGAGCCGCTACTGGTCGAGATGCGCGTCAATCCCCGCGACATCGACAGCATCGCCGCGGGCTCGCACACGCAGGTCCGGTTGACGGCCTATAATCAGCGTTCGCGCCTGCCTATGGAAGGCACGATCACCTATGTCGCCGCCGACCAGTCGGTCGATGAAAAATCAAACAGCGCGTTTTTCGTGGCGCGCGCCAAACTCGATCCGGCATCCCTCAAGGCGAACCCCGATGTCCGCCTCTATCCCGGCATGCCTGCCGAGGTGCTGATCATCCACGAGTCACGCCGTGCGATCGACTACATCACTTCTCCCGTTCTCGAGAGCTTCAATCGCGCCTTCAGGGAAGACTAGATCTCCAGATGAACGCAATGCTGCACCACAGAAATTGTTTCAAATTTTGAAGTTATTTCAAAGTAAAGTACGGAAAAATTACTTTATAATCCCGCAAATTATCGAAACAATGTGCCAATAATATTCAATTTGGGAAATATATTTCTCAAAACATGGCATTTTAGCTTCAAGACATGCTTGCGCTTCTTTTTTTTGCGGTGCACATTTCAGGCGCGAAATCGTCGCACCCTGCGCCGAGACGCATGAATACAGATCCGAAGAGGAGAGGCAGATGGCCACATTGGAAGGCGGAGCATACGACGATGCCCTGTTCGGCTCCCGCTTTAACGACTTCATTCGCGCCCATGGGGGCGATGATTTCGTGAGCGGCGGCAACGGGCACGACATCGTGTTCGGTGGTGACGGTGACGACCTGCTGTTCGGCGGAAAGGGAAATGATTCCCTGTTCGGCGGCGAGGGCAGCGACTTGCTGAACGGTGAAGACGGTAATGACAACCTCGTCGGCGGCTGGGGCGATGACCTCCTGTACGGCGGCAAGGGCAGCGACACCCTGCTCGGCGGACAGGGAAGCGACCTCCTGTCCGGCGGCAAGGGCGCCGACATCCTGTATGGCGGCGATGGTGCCGACATCATCGATGGCGGTGCAGGCAACGACCTCCTGGTCGGCGGCGCCGGCCATGACGTCTTCGTCTTCGACGGCGGCGGCGGGAATGACGTCATTCTCGACTTCAACGCCGGCGAAGATCTGCTGCAGATCTCGAAGGGTATCAATGGCCTCGACGTGTCTTCGCCCGAAGACCTGGCCTCGCGTGTTACCCAGGTCGGCAGCAACGTCGTCGTGGATCTCGGCCATGGCGACACGCTCACATTGGTCAATGTCGACGCAAACGACATTCATGCCAATCCCGAGAACTACTTTACCGTTCACTGAGCATGACTTCTGCGCGCCCTGCCTCCTCCCGTGGGGCGCGCAATTCCGATCCAGAGGGGTAGCGTGTGACGTCCGACGAATCGATAGACGCCGCTGGCGTTTTCAGAAACGCAAAGACCTTCCGGCTCGGCTTGGATCTTGCCGTCCTGATCTGGGATATTCCCCCATCCCTTCCCGCTCCCACAAAATGCACCTTGTCCATGGACCGGTCGCCGGTACCGCTCGTCAGCATGATGCTTGCGCTCGCCAACGGCGGACAGCGGATGTTCTGGGCGATGAGACCGGAACAACAGCCGGCGAACGTCGGCATCTGCACGGAACAGGGCAGCGTTGCCGAAGCCATTGTGATGCAGCCGGCGCGCATGCTCGCTCCCCTCGATGTGGAGACATTGTTCGCGGATCTCGCGCCGGGTGCCCGCATCAAGTTCGTCAACAACCTTTTGACCGTCTGGCGAAGCGCCTTCCGCATCACCGGCGACCATCTTTTCCACATGGTGGTGGAAGATGCCCTTCATGCGCTGGTGCCTGAACCGCAGGCCGCCAGCATCGTCTGCCAGATTGCGCAGGGACGCCATCTGATCGAGACCGTTATCAACCCGGATCTCGGCGAGATCACCGCGATCTACGCAATCGGCGCCGCTTCGATCACCCGTATGGCCGTAGGGTCCGTGCTCGGACGCAATGCCAAAAACGGCCTTCAATCGTGCCATTTCATCGCGGAGGCGCCGTCCCCTTCGCCGCCGTTTCTCATCGTCCTGATAAGCAAGAACGGCGTCGCCATTCGCCAGCTTGCCGACGGCAAGCCTCGCCATCCCAGCCTTGAGCGTTGGTGGGCCAAAAACGCCGATGCGGTGGAATTGCGCGAGATGATTGTCCGTCGCCTCGCCACGTTGCCGGAAAGTGGCGCAGCCACGGCGATCGACCTTCAAGTCCGGGCGCCACTGCCGGCGAGCCGGATCGCCAAATCGCCGATGCATCCATCCGGCGAGGTCGATCTCGCCCTCGCGCTCGACGACGGTCTGCTGGCCGGCGGCTGGTTCCATGCACCGTCATCCGCCTTCGCCGGCATAGACTACGTCAAGGAGGACGGAACGGCCATCCCGCTCGACGGCAACAGCTACGAATTTCCGGCATGGGCGCAAGGCAAAGATGAAAAGAGCAAGACCGACGTGACGGGTTTCGTTGCCTGGGTCCCGCTGACGGAGCCCCTCGGGCCGCTTCTGCAGCCACGATTTCAGATGCGCCTTGCCTCGGGAGCGGTCCGGCCGCTGATACCTAACCCGCAACCTTTCGAGCCCGCGGCACAACGAAACCACGTCCTGCGCGCCGTGCCGCCACAGCATGCGGTCGACGGTGCCTTCCGTACCATTCTAGCACCCGCCTTGCAGGACATGGAACGACGGCTGGGCAGGACCATAGAGGTCGCCTCCACGAAGGACTACAGCCTGCCCAGGAGCGCGCCCCACGTTTCCATCGTCGTACCCCTCTACAAGGTCCTCGATTTCCTGCGTTTCCAGCTGTCGGGAATGGCCACGGATCCCTGGCTCGCGGCCAATGCCGAGGTCATCTATGTCCTCGACTCGCCGGAGATCCAGGATGAGACGGAGCACCTGCTGGGCGGCCTGCACCTTCTGCACGGCCTGCCCATGAAACTCGTCGTCATGAATCGCAACGGTGGCTATGCGCGCGCCTGCAATGCCGGCGCGCGTTTCGCCCGCGGCGAGATATTGGTCATGCTCAATTCGGACGTCGTGCCGAGCGCGCCCGGCTGGCTTCAGGTGCTGTCGCGGGAACTGCTGGAAAACGGCAAGGTGGGCGCAGTTGGTCCGAAACTGATCTTCGAGGACGGTTCGCTGCAGCATGCCGGCCTGTATTTCGGCCGGGACCAGCGCGGGATCTGGCTGAACCACCATTTCCACAAGGGCATGCCCGGCGACTATGCGCCGGCGCAACATGCCCGCGAGGTTCCCGGCGTCACCGGCGCTTGCCTGGTCGCCCGCAGGGAGACCTACGAGCGTGTTGGCGGCTTCACTGAGGACTACGTGATCGGCGACTACGAGGACAGCGACCTGTGTCTCAAGATCCGCCGGCTCGGGCTCCAGATCGTCTACGAACCGGCAGCCTGCCTCTATCATTTCGAGCGCCGCTCGATCCGCCGCAGCCAGGACTACATGCGCGGCGTTGCCAGCCAATACAATTCATGGCTGCACACGCAGCGCTGGGAGGACGACATCACCGAATTGATGGCGAACCAGTTCGGCAGAGACAGCGATCGATCCGCCGCCATGGGCGTGAGAATGCGTGAAAGGGACGCGGCGTGAATCAGGCAGCACTTCTGCACACCACAAAGCCCGCCCGGCTGGTCGATGAAGACCGGGTTCGCTGGCTGATCGAATCCGTCCGGGAAAATCGTTTCCTGCCGCAACCGGAATCCACCAACGTCTTTGTCGGGGACGGTGATTTCCGCGCGATCGGGGCGGAGTTTCTCGGTTACTTCATTCGTATCGGCGGCCTGCGCGAAGACAGCCGCGTTCTCGACATCGGATGCGGCATCGGCCGGATGGCCGTGCCGCTCACCCAATATCTCGATCCGCGAACGAGCCGCTACGACGGTATCGATCCGGTCGAAGGCGGCATTGACTGGTGCCAGAAAACGATCACGCCCGCCTACCCTACCTTCGCTTTCCAGAGACTGGACATCGCGCACGAACTCTACAATCCGAACGGCAAGATCAGCGGCAGGACCTTGAGGCTGCCCTTTCCGGATCGTCATTTCGACTTCGTCATCATGACGTCCGTCGTCACTCACCTGCCGCCTGCGGAGGTCCTTGTCTATCTCGCCGAAGTCCGCAGGGTCCTTTCGCAGGGTGGGCGGCTGTTCATGACCGCGTTCGTGGTCGATCGGATCGCTGCAGCCAACGAGCAGGGACGGCGCGATCCGCGCCTCGCATTCCGCCGCTATGGCGAAAGCCCATGCTGGTTCGTGCCCAACCAGCCGCCGCTTTCCGCGGTCGGGTTCGAGGACGGCTTTCTGGACAAGGCGCTCGAACGTGCCGGCCTCTCCGTCGCCCTGAAATCGCTTGGCCATTGGCGCGGCACCGGCGCTGGCCATCATCAGGACTTCATTGTCGCGAAGCGCCGGGGAACCGCTCGATGAGCAAACGCATCCTGGTGGCCGCCCACAACCATCCATCCCTCCACCCCGGGGGGACGGAGATATTCGCGCACGACCTGTTTCGTGCCTACCAGCGCGAGGGACATGAAGCGTTGTTTCTCGGTGCCACGAACCAGATTCACCGCGAAGCGAGACCCGGCACGAGCTTCCAGAGCATAGGCTCCGGTGGAGACGAGGTTCTGCTGTGGTCGGGACATTTCGACCGCTTCTTCATGAGTCAGATCGATCTCTACGGCGTTGTGCCAGACATAGCGGAATTGCTGCGCGATTTCCGGCCGGACGTGGTTCACCTCCACCATCTGCTTCTGCTTGGCGCCGAGTTCCCTCACATCGTCCGCCGCACCCTGCCCGACTGCCGGATCGTCATGACGCTGCATGACTACTACCCGATCTGCCATCATGACGGCCTGATGGTGCGTACCGGCAGCAAGGAGCTTTGTTACCAGGCCAGCCCTGATCGTTGCCATGCCTGTTTCAAGGACATCCCGCTCGACCGCTTCACCCTGCGCGAGCGCCACCTGAAGGCCCTCTTGAGCACCGTCGACCACTTCGTTTCGCCAAGCGCCTTCTTGCGGGACCGCTTCGTGCGTTGGGGGCTGGAGGAAGACAGGATCAGCGTCATTCCCAACGGCATCCCCGGCCGAAATGCCGGCGCACGCAGGGAACTGCTCCAGGGCGGGAAACCGGTCTTCGGATATTTCGGAAATCTCAATCCCTGGAAAGGGGTTACCGTATTGCTCGACGCGGCGCGCCAGCTTCTGGCCGACGGTCTCAATTTCGAACTTCGCGTCCATGGCGGAGCGCCTTTCCAGAGCGAGGGCTTCCTCGAAGAGATCAATCGGCGTTTCGCCGAAACTTCCGATTCCGTCCAGGCGCGGGGCCCTTACCGGCGCGAGGATATCGGCGATCTGGTGGCCGCAGTCGATTGCACCATCGTTCCCTCCGTCTGGTGGGAGAACGCACCGCTCGTCATTCAGGAAGCACAGGCTCAGGGCCGGCCGGTGATCGCGAGCAATATCGGAGGAATGGCCGAGATGGTCGAGCATGGCGTCAACGGCCTGACCGTTCCACCCAACGATGCCCGAGCGCTTGCCGCGGCGATGCGGACCATCGTGGAAGAGCCTAACCTGCTGCGCCGGTTCTCCAAGAACGCGCGCAAGCCCGACGACATTGACACGACCGCCCGCCGCTACCTCAAGTGGATGGAGACGGCGCAGGTGCAGGCCTAGGAGAACTTATGACCAGTCCCGCTGAACGACCGGATGCCGCATCCGAACAGGACAACGTCAAGCCCATGAACGGCCGGGTCGATGCCGTCGACATGGGCAGGATCTTCGGCTGGGCATTCGACCCGATGGCGCCGGATCAACGGCTGACCATCCGTGTCCTCCTGGACGGGAAGGTGATTGCCGAGGCCGTCGCCGACCGCAATCGTCCCGACCTCAGGCGCAACGGCATCGGGGACGGCAAGCACGCGTTTGAAATCGCACTGCCCGATCCCGTCCATTCGCGGGCGAACGACATCGTCGTCATCGCCCAGAATGGAAGCGGTTCCGAACAGGCTCTGCGCGTTCCCCAGCCGAACGAGCAGGCGGCCGAAGCCCTTATCGCCGCGCCGCTCGCGAAAGTGCTCGACAAGCTGGATCTGCTGATGGCGGCGCAGCGGCAGCTGCAAGTCTCGCAACGGTCGCTGCAGCGCGCACCGGATATCGATGCCGACAAGACCCAAACCGCCGGCCTGACCCAAGTCGGCAACGCCGTCGAAAGCCTGAAGGTGGAGATCGGCCAACGGCTGAACGATCTCGATGTCCACCTGATGCGGCTGGATGGGGTCGTGGCGGGAATGGAGAAGAATCTGAACGCCTTGCGGAAGCGCGCGACCGGCGAATTCAAGCCCCTCCTGCTGCTGCTGTTCGTTCTCGTGGGATTTGCCGCCGGCGCCAGCCTGGCGCTGATTGCCGGGGTCTGAGGGAGGGTAAGGCATGCTGCTCACAGAACAATCGCCCGCAGCCATCAGCCCCTCGGCAAGCAGGATTGGCGTGAGTAGGGCGATGCGCTCCGGGCGGGTTATCGGCTGCCGCATCGACGAGACGACCTTGCTGATCCTCGGCCTCGGCCGCGTCACGGCCGGCGACGTGGTTATCGGCATTGGAGAGGATCAGACAACCACGCGAAGCTCGTTTGTATCGGAATGGCGATTGGCAGCACCCTCGCCGCGGGCCAGGCACGGATTTGCGGCGCTCCTTCCGGCAGAGAGCATCGACCTTGCCATGACCACGATACGGTTCGGGGAGGAGGAGACCGGCGCACGCTATATCTTCTCCCCCCGGCTTGCCTCTGCGGAGGAAGCAGCCGCGCTCGTGATCGAGTCCGCGGGATCTCAGTCCGCCGCCGTCATCAACCGGCTCGTGGACGCTCTGTTGGCTGGCGACGTCAACCGCCGCACACTTCTGACGATCACCACGCTTTTGCAGGCAGCCCATGCCAGCGACGGTTTCGTCGAGTTGATCGGCGAGAGCCATGATGGCGCGACGTTCCTGCAGGGCTGGAGCCGCGGCATGTCGCCGGGGTCTTATCGGATGTCCCTGATCGGAAGCGCGATCCCGCTGGTCGCGGAATGCGGTATCGCCACCTTTCCCCGCCCTGATGCTCCCGATGGCGCCTCCGGTTTTGCCGCCCTTCTCGAAAGCAGCGAGCCTATCCGGGCTCTCGACATCGAAGGGCTGATCTTTCGCGGACGGGCAGGTTGGAGACATCTTGCGATCCACCCCCGAAAGCGCATCGCCGACCCGCAGGAAACGCCCGAACACATCCGCTCGATCCTGATGCGCAGCCATGGCGCACCGGATGTGCTTCTCGCCCTGCGAGCAGCCGCCAACAGCTTCGAGGGCAAGGAAACGGTCTCCGGCTTGCCCTATCCCGTGCGGATGGGAATAGACAGCATATTCGAAGCCGATGCAGCAAATCTCCTTATCTCCGGCTGGCTCTATGACCCCGACGGCCATGTCGCAACGGTCAGGCTGCGTCGACGCGATGCCGCAACACGCGTCGACGAGTGCTGGACGCGCTTCGACCGGCCGGACGTCACGGACAGCTTCAACGACCAGCCGCATCTTGCGGCGGGTTTTCGAGGCGAGCATGGGGCGCATGGCTTCATCGTCCACGCCCGGTTGCCGAATGACGATATCGGCGCGCCGCTTTATTTCGAGCTGACACTGCAGGATTCCCGCCGCGGGTTTCTGCCGGTGAAACCGACGCGCGCCTTGGCGCGCTCGGCGGCATTGCGACAGATCGGCTCCATTGATCCCACGAACAGCGCCCTCCCGGCGATCGTCGATGCGCACATTGTCCCGTTCCTCAGGCAATCGTCGGGAAGGCCCGCGCCGGTCATCGAAACGACCCTCGATGCCGGAGCCTTCGACGAGGAGACCAGCCCGCCGATCGTTATCGGCGCCGGGGAGAATGAGGAGGATATTGCCCCGCTGCTGGCCCTGCTCACCCTCGATCCGGAGACCCGGCGCGCACCAATCGTGATCGCCATGCCTTCGGAGCGGTTTCGCAGGCAGGCCGCCCGTCTCAAGGAACTCGCGCGGTTCTACCGCCTTTCGGTCAGGCTTGTGTCTGCGAAGGGAACGGGCGACGTCTACGACATGATCGAAGCTGGCACGGAGGCGCTCTCGTGTGAAACGATCGTGTCGCTCTCCGCCTCGCTGATCCCGCAAGGGGCGGGCTGGTATGGCCAGCTTGTGGCCACGGCCGCGACGCTCAAGGGAAGCATCGTCTCGCCCGTCCTGGCCTATGAGGATCATTCGGTTCGCTGGGCGGGAAGTTGGATCGACGAGGGCAACGGTGACGAACCGGTCGTCGGCCGATACGCCGGATATCCGCTGAAAGCAGTGACCGACATGAATCTCACCCGCATCGCGGCTGCCTCGCTCGAATGCTGCGCCATGCCGCGCCAGGCCCTGTCGGGCGCGGGCCGGTTTTCCGCCGGCTATCTTGGCGCGCAGGAAAAGGGTGTCGATCTCGGCCTCCGCCTCGGCCGCGCTGGTTTCGACTCGTATTTGCTGCCTTCGGTGCAGATGTGGGGCTGCGACGACGCACATAACGGAAATAGTCCCGCAATGGCGGCCCTGGTGGAGGAGATCGATCGGAAGATCTTCAAGAGCCAATGGCTGCCTATCCTCAGCCTTGAAAGGCATCAGGAAAAGAGGCCGGCATGAACGAGCAGCTTCGCGTCCTTGTCATCTCGCATGCGCATCCCACGGTCTCGCTCGGCGGGGCCGAGATCGCGTCCCACAACCTGCATCTCGGCCTGAAAGCTTTGCCGAATGTGGAATCGGTTTACCTCGCCCGGATCGGCCACCCGGTGCCACGACATGCAGCTTCGGCGCTGATGAGCCTCCGCCTTGCCGAGGATGAATTGCTGTTCCACACGGACGACTACGACCACTTCTTCCTGTCCAACGGCGATACGCAGGCCATCACCCGGGACCTTTTGCGTTTCGCGCGCGACCTGAGGCCCCACGTCATCCATTTCCATCATGTTCTGGGTATCGGTCTGGAAACTCTCTACGCCCTCAGGGAAGCGTTTCCGCACGCCGCCATCCTCGTCACGTTCCACGAATACCTGTCGATCTGCCACAATCACGGGCAGATGGTGAAACGCCCCTCGGGTCAGCTTTGCCAAACGGCGTCGCCTGTCGCCTGCCACGGCTGCTTCCCTGAAATCCCGGTTTCACGCTTCCTGAAGCGTGAGCTGTTTGCCCGCGGAATGCTTGGTCTTGCCGACGCCTTCATCTCCCCCAGCCGGTTTCTGGCGGACCGGTACGCCGCCTGGGGCATCGAAAAGGACAAGATCAGCGTGATCGAAAACGGCATCGCGCCAGAGGCTGCCGTGCCCGCGCGCGAGGTGCAAGGTCCAAAGCCGCGCCGCAACCGCTTCGCCTATTTCGGTCAGATGACGCCGTTCAAGGGAGCCGACCTTCTGGTCGACGCCGTTTCGCGCATCCCGAAAGAGATATGGGGCGAAGACTCCTGCCTGATGATCTTCGGCGGCAACCTCGAGCGGCAGCCGACCGAGTTCCAGGAACGGATGAAGAAGCTCATTGCCGATGCCGGCCACCGCGTCCGCTTCTACGGCGCCTACCAGAACGCGGATGTCCCTCGTCTTATGCGTTCGGTCGACTGGGTGGTTCTGCCGTCCGTCTGGTGGGAAAACTCACCCGTCGTGATCCAGGAGGCCCTTCTCCACCGCAGGCCGATGATCTGCTCCGACATCGGCGGGATGGCCGAGAAGGTGCGGGACGGAAAGGACGGCCTGCACTTTCGCGCGGGCAGCAGCCAGGACCTCGCTGACAGGATCGTCGAAGTCCTCGGTGACAACCACATCTGGGAGCGGCTGCGCATTTCCATGCGCCAACCCGCCGACCGGCTTGTCTGCGCGCGCGAACACGTCAAACTCTATCGCTCCCTGCTCCGCCGGAAGCTCGATGCCGCGATAGCCGAAAGCCCGAAGATCCTCTCGCACTCGCTCTGACGGACCGCCTTGAAGAAGGCCGGCCTGTCGAGGGGCGTCGGCAGCAACATGCAAATTACGAATGCGCGGCGCCATTCGCCACGAGGCCCCGCGCGATACGGCCGTCCAGCTCCTCGATCCGACGGGCGAAGCCGGAATTTTCCGGCTGATACTTCATGGCGTCCACAAGCATCGCACGCGCCATTGCGAGCTCGCCGTCGCGAATGTGGCGGTTGGCCCGATGATAAAGGAAGTTTGCCTGCTCGACCGTAGAGAATCCCGAACCGAAGTGGGCATGAAATCGGTCGGCCCAGACACGATGGCGCGCGATCGCCGTGACGGCGATCTGATAGGGCCGCATCGGCGCCGTCACTCGAGCTTCACGGGCCAGGGCGCGCAGACCGGGAAGGTCGTCTCCCCGGCACGCCTCGATCAGCGACAGGGCGCGCGCCGTCCCGGTGAACGCTCGAACGGTGCCATGGCCGGTCATGTGGACGGGAACCAGCTGCGTCCCCTCTTGCAGCGCCGCAATTCGAACCGCGTGCTGGCGATCGACCGCGTGAAACGGATCGAAGAAAAGATAGGACCGGCCGGCTGCGTGTTCAGGCGCGATCGCCATATTGGCGTGGAGATCGGGCGAGAAATGGCGCGCAAACCTGCCATCGAAAGGAACGGCCTTTGGATCAATCGAGACCTGCGGGCAGAAGGCGATGGCAACGGCAGCGTTGAAGCGCCTTCGATACCGCAACGCCGCGTAGCCGCCCTGCGAGTGTCCGTAAAGGATCCGCTCCGGCGCTGCGCGGAGGATGGGCGCGGCAGCCTCGACCGCCTTGACGACGCTTGCCGCCGGAAACCAGTTCGGCCGCCGGCTGATGAAGCCAAGCCCCGAAATGTCGGCTTTCTCGCAGAACCGCTGACCCCAGAAGCGGCTGCCGTTGGCCTTCATTTCCATTTCGTTAAAGGTGACGAGAAGATAGGGAGATGATCCCGCACGATGTATCACCTCCAAATTTTCATCTGAAAACACCCGCATGCGGCCACCTGCAAAATGATTAGGAGAAAATATAATTCTATTTTCAAAATATATTTCCTCAATATATCAATAATATAAGGATCGATACTCGGAATCAACTGCACTCAAGCCTGCAGCGACGAGGTGTATTCCTAGTGACCGAATACGTCTTCAATGCAACCGTCGCCGGCGCCGACCCCTTCGCTGGAATTCTGCAAAGCTCTTTCTTCCGGCGGCGACAGTGCTAGAGTTTGCCCCGTTGGCTTGTGAACTTCGACCGGGGGGCGAATGACGGATTTTATTGCAAAGGCCGCAGCGGCGACTATCGTCGTCTTTGCCCGCGCGGTCACTGCGGTTCGCGCCATATGGTCCGAGGAGGGGCTGCCATCTCGCCCCTGCATCTATTTCGCCAATCATTCCAGCCACGGCGACTTCGTTCTGGTCTGGGCGGTATTGCCACCGAGGCTCCGTCGTCAGGCCCGCCCGGTTGCCGGTGCCGAATACTGGCTGAAATCGCCGCTCACGCGCTTCATCGGCAGCGACGTTTTCAATGCCGTCCTGATCGCCAGGGATCGAGACAAGAGGACGGAGGATCCCGTCGCTCAGATGACCTCGGCGATCGACGCGGGTTCATCCCTCATCCTCTTCCCCGAGGGTACGCGGAACCAATCCGATGCCCGGCTCCTTCCGTTCAAAAGCGGCATCTTTCACCTGGCAACGGCGCGCCCCGACATCGAGCTCGTCCCCGTCTGGATCAATAATCTCAACCGGGTCATGCCAAAGGGAGAAATCGTCCCTATCCCGCTGATCTGCACCGTCACCTTCGGCGGCGCCCTGCGGATCCAACCGGACGAAACCAAGGATGCTTTCCTTGAGCGAATGCAGACTGCCCTTTTAGCTCTGTCTCCGAAGCCTGCAGGGAGTGGCGAATGAGTGCCGCGAGTTCCGATCTTTTGACGCTGGTGGCAGGCATCTTCGGCGTACTCATTCTTGCGTCAGCCATCGGTTACGTGCTGCAGCAGCGCCTCTCGCCGACGGGCTCCAATGCCTCGATCGAAAACCTCAACGCCCGGATCAAGGCATGGTGGATCATGGTTATCCTGATCGGCATCGCTTTCGTGGCGGGCCGGATCGGCGTGCTCATTCTATTCGGCTTCTGCTCCTTTGCCGCGCTCCGGGAATTCGTGACCCTCATCAATACCCGCAGGGCGGATCACTGGGCGCTGGCCGCAGCCTTCTTCATCGTCGTGCCGCTTCAGTACTATCTGCTGTGGGCCGAACAATACGGGATCTTCTCGATCTTCATCCCGGTCTATGCGTTCCTGCTGATGCCAATCATATCCGTGCTCAGGGGGGATACGGAGCGCTTTCTGATCCGCATTGCGGAAGTGCAGTGGGCACTGATGATCTGCGTCTTCTGCGCCTCGCATGTGCCCGCGCTGCTGACGCTGAACATACCGGGCTACGAGGGACGAAACGTCCTGCTGATCGCCTTCCTGGTGATCGTCGTCCAGCTGAGCGACGTGCTGCAATATGTTTGGGGCAAGCTGTTCGGACGCACCAAGATCGCTCCAAAGCTGTCGCCCTCGAAAACGGTGGAAGGATTTGCCGGCGGCGTCATCAGCGCCACCCTGATCGGTGCCGCCCTCTGGTGGATAACGCCGTTCACGCCCGTTCAGGCCGGACTTCTGGCCTTCGTGATCACGCTGATGGGCTTCTTCGGGGGCCTCGTGATGTCGGCGATCAAGCGGGACCGCGGCATCAAGGACTGGGGCAATCTCATCGAGGGTCATGGCGGACTGATCGACAGGCTGGATTCCGTCGTTTTCTCGGCGCCGATATTCTTCCATATCGTGCGCTACTGGTGGTCGCTGTGATTGCGGAAGCGGTGAAAAGATTGGCCCGCCACGGGGTGGTCCATGTCCTGTTCGCTTTTTTCGCCATGGGCGGTTGGGCCGTCTTTGCCAATCGCGCCTATGACATGCCGAGACCGCTCTATTCAGGCCTGGTCCAGGGCGCCATGTCCGCCTGCCTGACACTTTTCCTGAAGTCGGTGATCGACGGTCTTTCGAAGCGTTTTGCCGGACGAACACGTTTGTGGGCACCGCCGCTGATTGCCTGCCTCGGCTCGGCCAGTCTTCTCGTCGCCATCCATGCGGCGAGCGGTACACCGGAAATACTCAAGACCATAACGATCCCGCTCCTGGTCTCGACGAGCTACGCCGCGATCTACAATTATTCGATCTCCGAAAAACGAGGTGCCGGGACATGACCGAGACGGGCGACAGGCGACCACTGGCAAGCCGCAACACCCGATGGGCAGGCGCGATCGCGCGATGGATGGCATCGAAAACCATCACGCCCAATCAGATATCCCAGGCCAGCATGGTCGCCGCAGCGCTTGCCGGCGGCGCATTCTATCTGGCGGGACAAACGGTCGGATGGGCGCGCGTCGCCTGCTTGTTAGCCGCGGTCCTGTTTTGTCAGGCCCGGCTGCTTTGCAACCTTTTTGACGGCATGGTCGCCGTTGAAGGCGGAAAGGGAGAACCGGACGGCCCGTTCTGGAACGAGTTCCCGGATCGCGTCGCCGATCTTCTGATCTTCGCGGGCGTCGGATATGGAATAGGCATGCCTGGGCTCGGCTGGGCCGCCGGCGCATTTGCCGTCCTGACGGCCTACGTCCGCGAGCTTGGCCACGCGACAGGCAAACCAAGCGACTTCTCCGGCCCCATGGCCAAGCAGCACCGGATGGCAACCATCACCGCAGCAGGATTGGCGTCCATCCTCGAACCATTGTGGGGCTGGCACAACCAGATCCTGACCTTCGGTCTCGCAATGATCGCGCTCGGCGCGGCTTTCACAGCACTGCGCCGTTCAAGGACGTTGGTCTCGCGGCTGCTGTCATGACTGCATAAGCGTGAAACTCCGCACCTGCCGGCGCTCCGTGCGGTGTCCCGGACGTATCCGATCCGTCGATCGAAGTCCGCCCGGGGCAAAATGCTCAGGCTACCTCGCAGATATCGAGGATTGTCAGCATGTAGATGCGGATCATGTCGAGGTAGTCGACGATGTCGACGCGTTCGTCCGGCATCGTGTTGTAACGGCCGCCGGGGCCGCAGACGATGCCTTCCATGCCGAGTTCCTGGTAGAGATGACCGGCATCGGTACCGTAGAAACGGGTCGGCGTGATCGCACCCGTCGGCTGTTTTTCGCCGCGCACGGCTTCATAGGCCGCGTTGATCGACGTGACGATCCGCGATGTCGGCGAAACCTCGAAGGGCGGCATCAGCGGGCGGCCCTCGATCAGTTCCGGAACCAGCTTGGCCTTGAGGCCGGGGAACCGGCCCTCGAGCGCCGTCAGTTCCCTTGCGAGATCGGCCAGCACGCCTTCCTGCGTCTGGCCCGGCGCATAACGGCACGAGCCCTTTAGGCGGACGAAATCCGCCACCTGGGGCGGACGCCATTCCTCGAGGCTGCGGCCAAGCGCGCCATGAACGACGCCCACATGGCCGCGATTGATCGACCGGTGGACGTCGCTCCTGGCACCGCTGAAGGTCATCGCATTGATGCGCGGAATGATGTCGCAGGCCGCCGCGATCGCATCGACGGATTCTTCGCGCTTGGAAAGATGACGCGTATCCCCGGTCAGTTCGATGACGTAGCTAAGGGCGGCCGCATGCATGGTGACCGCGACGAGGTCGCTCGGCTCGCTGTTGATGAAATAGTCCGCCTTGATACCGTTTTGGATGGCAGCCAGCGTACCCACGCCGCCCTGCAGTTCACCAACCACGAAAGTCAGGATCACATCGCCCTTGAGCTTGACGCCGGCATCGAGCAGCGTCTTTACGGCGCAGAAATAGGCGGCATCGCCGGCCTTCATGTTCGACACGCCGATACCGTAGATGAACTTGTCGTCGACGAGGCCGGCATAGGGATCGACCGTCCAGCCTTCGGTCACCGGGTTGGTATCGAGATGGCCGTTGAACAGCAGGCTCTTGCCGCCGCCGGCACCCCTGACGCGTCCGATCGTGTTGAACCGCCGGCCGTCGTCGAAGGGCTGCAGTTCCGCTTCGATCCCGATCTTCTCCAGTTCGCCGGCCATGTAGCGCGCGAGCTCGCGCTCGCCGTCGGTTTCCGAATGGCTCTTGTGCTGGACCATCTTCGACAGGAAATCGAGGCAGGCCTTTTCGTCGATCCGATCCACCAGGGACTTCGGGTCCATTGTCATGCTCCTTAAGGCTTTATCACAGGTATTGGCCGGCCGCGCGCGGCACCGCCTCGATGAGGCGGCGGGTATATTCGGCGCGATCGGGGCTATCGATATCCGCCGCCGGTGCGATTTCGACCAGATTGCCGCGATACATCACGGCGATCCGGTGGGCGATCTGGCGGATAAGGTTGAGGTCATGGGTGATGAACAGGTAGGCGGTGCCACTGGCCTTCTGCAATTCCAGCAGAAGCTGGACGATCGACGCCTGCACCGACACATCGAGCGCCGACGTGATTTCATCACATATGACCAGCTTCGGCTTCGAGGCAAAAGCGCGGGCGATGGCGACGCGCTGCTTCTCGCCGCCCGACAGCTGATGGGGATAACGCTGCGCATGGGTGCGCGGCAGGCGCACCTGTTCCAGCATGTCGCCAACCTTCTGATCGAGATCGGACGCATTGCCGAACAGCTTTAGCGGCCGCGACAGGATCTCGCCGATCTTCTGGCGGGGATTGAGCGAGGCGTCGGGGTGCTGGAAAATGATCTGCACATCCTTGCGATAGGCATTGTCCATGTCGCCAAGGTTCCTGATCTCGCGACCGTCGAACCAGATCTGGCCCTCGAAGCGGTTGAGACCGGTCATCGCCTTGGCCAGTGTCGATTTGCCGGAGCCGGATTCACCGACGATGCCGAGAATTTCACCCGGATGGACGCTGAGGCTGACGGCATTGTTGCCGGCGACACGTTCCGTCTTGCGGCCGGTCAGCGCCGCCAGGAACGGCTTGCGCCCGTAATGCACGCTGACGTTTTCGACCCGCACAAGCGGCTGGTCCGTTGGGGCCAAGGCGTCGCCGACCAGCCTGTGGGAAGGGTCCGGAACAGCCGCGATCAGCTCGCGGGTATAATTCTGCTGCGGATTGGCAAAGATGCTGCGCACCGCGCCCTGCTCGACGATGTCGCCGCGACGGATGACGGCGACGCGGCTCGCCGTGCGCGACACCAGGGCGAGATCGTGGGAAATGTAGAGCGATGCGACGCCGGTCTCGGCCTGCAGTTCGACGAACAGGTCAAGGATCTGCCGCGCGGTGATGACATCGAGTGCCGTGGTCGGCTCGTCGAAAATGATGCATTCCGGATTGCAGGCAAAAGCGGATGCGATGACGACCCGCTGCTTTTCCCCGCCGGATGCTTCGTGCGGCATTCGGTTCATCATCGCCGTCGGCGTTTTCAGGCCGACATGCGCCAGCATCGCCTCGCCTTCCTTCCAGGCTTGCCGCCGCGTCAGCCCGCGGTGACGGACCAGTACTTCGGCGAGCTGGGTGCCGAGCGACAGGGTCGGGTTGAGCGACGTACTCGGGTCCTGGAACACCATGCTGATGCGACGGCCGCGAAAGGCCTCGATTTCAGCATCGGTCTTTTGCAGCAGGTTTTCGCCGCTCAAAAGGATGCGGCCACCGGGTTCGCGGGCGTTCTTGGGAAGATAACGCATGATCGACCAGGCAAGCGAGGTCTTGCCGGATCCGGATTCCCCGACAAGGCCGAGGATCTCACCGCGGTGGATGGCGAGGTCGATGTTCTTGAGTGCATGGAAGACGCCGGAGGCCGTGTGGTAATCCAGCGAGTAGTTCTCGATCGCGAGAACCGGGGTATCTGGTGTCGTCGTCATGGCCTTGACCTCAGGTTCGCGGATTGAGGGCATCGCGCAGACCGTCGCCCAGGAGATTGAAGCCGACGGCAACGACGGCGATCGCCGCGCTCGGCCAGATCAGGATACCGGCACTCAGATGCATGTAGCGGCGCGCTTCCGAGACCATCAGGCCCCATTCGGCGGCCGGCGGCTGGGCGCCGAGGCCGAGAAAACTCAACGTCGCAAACAGCATGACCGCAAAGGAGACGCGGATCGTCATCTCGACGATGATGGGTGCGATCACGTTCGGCAGCATTTCCCGGAAAATGATGTAACCTGAGCTTTCTCCGCGGGCGATCGCCGCGTTGACATAGTCCTGCTTGCGCACCGACAGCGCGACGCTGCGAGTGATACGCGCCATGCCCGGCGCAAAGGCGATGGCGACTGCGATCAGCGCGTTGATCGTGCTGGAACCCAGAAGGTTGACCACCAGAAGCGCAAACAGCAGGCTCGGGATCGACATGACGGCGTCGATGGTGCGCATGATCAATTCGTCTGCCCGCCCGCCGAGAAAGGCCGAGGTGGTGCCGATGAAGGCGCCGATGAGCGTGCCGGCGATGGTTGCGAGCACCGCCATGACGACGGTGGCGCGGGCGCCGATCAGCAGCCGGCTGAAAATGTCGCGGCCGTATTGGTCTGTCCCCAGCCAGTAGGCGAGGCTCGGCCCCTTGTAGCGCGTAAGCGGCGAGAGGGCTTCCGGATCGTGCGGCGCAAGCATTGGCCCGAACAATACGACCAGCAGCACCAAAAGGACGAGCACCATGCCGATGGCGCCCTGCGGCGTGCGCAAGAGGCGTTTGATGAAATCAGTCATACTGGATCCTCTTGTCGAGCCAGGCATAGAGGATGTCGGCGATGAAATTGACGATAGAATAGGTAGCCGCCATGATCAGCACCCCGGCCTGGATGGCGGGCAGGTCACGCGCCTGGATCGCCACGATCAGCTGCCGGCCGATGCCGGGAATGGCAAAGATTTCCTCGACGACGATGACGCCCCCGAGGAGATAACCGACATCGAGCGCAACGATGGTGATGGTCGGCAGCAGGGCGTTGCGCAGCGCGTGGCGACGAAGGACTTTTCCGCGTGAAATTCCTTTCAACCGCGCGGCGCGGATATAGTCGGTGTGCAGCACGTCGACGAGTTCCGAGCGCACCATGCGCGAGACATGGGCGATCAGGATCACCGAGATGACACAGACCGGCAGGACCAGATGGGCGATGCCGCTGCCGAAATTTTCGGTAAGCGGCACATAACCGGTCGGCGGCAGCCATTTCATCAGGTCGGCAAAAACGAGGACCGCAAGGGTCGCCGTGACGAATTCCGGAAGCGCCACGCCGGCATAGGAGATCAGGCTGACAACCATGTCGGCGATCTTTCCGCGACGGACGGCGGCAATGATGCCGAGCGGAATGGCGAGGACCAGCATGAGGCCGATCGACAGGAAGGCCAAAAGCAGCGAGCGGCCGAGGGCCTCGAACATGACCGGTCCGACAGCCTGGCCGGTGCGCAGCGAAGTGCCGAGATCCCCCCGCAGCACGTGGCCGAGCCAGGTCGCGTATTGCTGCCAAACGGGTGCGTTGAGCCCCATGTTTTCGCGCAGTGCAGCGAGCGCATCCTGTGTCGCATTCTCACCCAGCATCATGACGGCAGCATCGGCCGGCAGGATCTGCGTAATGGCGAAGACGATGAGCGAGACGATGAAGAGAGTATAGACGATCATCATCAGCCGCTTGGCTATGTAGTTCGGGGACACGGTCGTGTTCCTTGTTGCAGGGCCGGACGCTCGATGAGCGTCCGGCATTGTTCGGGATCAGCCGCGCTTCGGAGCCTTGTCGGTCAGGGAGGCGTAATCGAGACGGAAAACCGAGGCGCGAGGATGTGCTTCGTAGCCGCTGACCCAACTGCGCTTGGCAGACAGCACATCGAAGAAGGACGGGATGATCGAGGGCACTTCCTCGTTCATCAGTTCCTGCGCCTTGGTGTAAAGCTCGGTACGCTTGGCGGCGTCGATCGTGCCGCGGGCTTCGGCGATCAGGGCGTCGAATGCCTTGTTGTTCCAGCGCGTCTCGTTCCAGGAGGCATCGGAGGTGTAGAGGAGCTTGAAGATGCCATCGGGCGTCGGCTGCATGTTGTAGAAGCCGACGTAGAAGCTGCCCTTCTTCCAGACCTGCTCGAGATAGGTGGCGTGCGGCATCGTCTGGACGTTGATGGTAATGCCAGCTTCCTTGGCCATTTCCTTGAGAGCGACCGCGAGCTGCGTGCGTACCGCCGGACGGTCGGAGGCGATCAGCGTGGCTTCCAACCCCTTGGGGAAACCCGCTTCGGCGAGCAGCTTCTTGGCTTCGGCGATATTCTTCTGGCGCTGCTTGGCAGGCTTGAAGAACTGGTAGGACGGGTTCAGCGGCGTGTCGTTGCCGGGCGTGCCGAAACCTTCGGTTACGAAATTGACCATGGCTTCGCGATCGACGGTCAGCGCGATCGCGCGGCGGACCCGCGGATCGTTGAACGGGGCCGTGTCGCAGCCGAAGTTGATGTTGCAGAACTGGCCGGACGGCGTGCGCAGGACATTGACGCCGTCATTGCCGTCGAGACGCAGGTATTCGGTCGGCTGCAGCGTCGAGATGATGTCGATATTGCCGGCGATCATCGCCGAACCTTCGGCGGAGATGTCCGGGAACACCTGGACCTCGATACGATCGAGATAGGGGCGTGCCGGGTCGTAATAGTTCGGGTTGCGTTCGACGACGATCAGGCGGTCCGGCTCGTAGGACACGAGCTTGAACGGACCGGTGCCGACTGCCTTGGTGGACAGGCTCTTGAGGTCGCCGGTGGCGATCGCGGCCGGGATGATGCGGGCGTTGGTGTAGGCCATGGCGACAGGCAGATCGGCATAGGCGACCGACAGCTTGAACAGAACCGTGGTATCGTCAACTGCGACGATGTCGGTGATCGGACCGACATTGTTGCGGCCCGGCGACGCGGTCGCCGGATCGAGGATGGTCTTGAACGTGGCGACGACGTCCTTGGCCGTGAACGGCGAGCCGTCATGGAAGGTGACGCCCTTGCGCAGCTTGAACGTCCATTCCGTCAGCCCACCATTGGGGGTCCAGCTTTCGGCCAGGTCCGGCTCGACGGACATGTCGACCTTCAGGCGCGTCAGGTTGCTGTAGAGCAGCTCGGTCACCAGATATTCCGGGTTGACGCGCGTTAGCAGCGGATGGATGACGCTTGCGGCCTGATCGACCGAGATGCGCAGCGTGCCGCCCCTGGCCGGCTTTGCGGTCTGCGCCAGGCCAAGCGCCGGTGCAGCAAAAACGGCGGCGGTGCCGGCGAGGAAGAAGCGACGTTTCATTTCCAGCATTTTTCAGTTCCCTTATGTTTCAGACGCGGTTTTCAGGAATGGAGTCGGCGGCAAAATCCGCCGCGAGGTAGGCCAGTATGCTTTTCGCCAGAGCGATGACGTCCTGACGGGTGGTATGCTCTTCAGGACTGTGGATGCAGCTTTCCGGCCGGCCGAGCCCGCCCAGCAGCACCTCCTGCGTGAAGCCGGCCTTCTGCACGTAGCCAAAGTCGGAACAGCTTGCGGCGCCCCATTTCTGAAAGTCTTCCGGCTTGTAGCCGAAGCCCAGCGACAGCGCCTTTTGCCAGCGCGGCCAATGGGGACCTTCCGGATCGTCCGTCGGGATCAGGTGGCCGACAAGATCGATTTCAAGCCCCAGTCCCATCCCGGCAATGCTGTCACGGATCAGGCTTTCGATCTCGGCGCGCGCCGCCTCGTAGCTCTCTTCCGGGGCGTAACGCCGGCTGACGAGAATCTTGATTTCGGCCGGAACCTGTCCGCCAGCAGTGCCGCCGTTCACGGCCGAAATGGAAAGCTGAGGCCGAAGCGGACCCGATGCGTGCGGCGGCGGCTTCAGCGCGGATGCCCGGCTGGCAACATCCGGCTTCAATGCCGTCAGGGCATTGAGCACAGGCAAGGCGCCCTCGATGGCATTGATGCCGGCGCCCGTCCGGTTGCCTTCTCCCGCATGGACGGCGCGCCCCAGGATCGTTACCTGAAGATGAAAGACGCCAAAGCAGCCCGCCCAGATACGCGGCGCCGCCGACCCGTTGAAATTGACGATATGGCCTTTCAGCATGCCCTGCTCCGCCAGATACCGAATGCCGGGATAAAGTCCGCCTTCCTCGTCGGTACACAGAAGCAGCATCGGATCGTAATACAGCGGCAGGCCGCATTTCTTGGCGGCCCGGAGTGCCAGCAGAGTTGCAGCGATCGTGCCCTTCATGTCGGCGGCCCCCAAGCCGAAGAGATGGTCGCCATCGACCGTCAACTTCAACGGATCGCGGCTCCAGCCGGGTGCCACGGGCACGGTATCGACATGATAATAGAGGCCGCAGACAGGCTTTCCCGTTTCGCGGGTCGCGACAAGATTGGTCCGTTCGCCGGAGGCGGGCCCACCGGCCACGTACCAGAGATCACGCGGCACGACGACGCGCTCGAACTCGAAGCCCAGCGGCGCCAGGAGCTCCGCCATCAGATCGGCGAATGCGCCATAGCCCAGACCCGGGGGAAATGAGGTGTCGATTTCCACCATCCGCGCCAGATCACCGACAGCGACCTCGACATCAAGCTCAATCGCTGCCATGGCAGAGTCAAAGATCTGTTGCGAAGAAGCTGGCTGCGGCTTGTTCATGGCAGTGTCCTCGGTACCCGTCGCGCTAGCCTCCTCAGCTTGCGCTTTAATATAAACTATATAGTAATACTGCGTAGATCGAGACCATGAGTCAACACCAAAGAAGAGGCAAATAGTTGCCGGAATCGCCCAATAATTCATCAGAAGGGACGAGGCTAACGGAATTGTCCCTGCCGCTTTATGAGGTGGTCAAGCGCCAGATCACCGAAGCGATCATGATCGGCAAACTGGTCCCGGGCTCGGTTCTGCCCAGCGAAGTGGCGCTGTCGCAGACCTACGGGGTGGCTGTCGGCACCATTCGCCGAGCCTTGATGGACCTGACCAATGACGGCCTTCTGAGCCGCCGCCGCAAGACGGGCACCGTCGTCACCGGCCGCAAGCCACAGCACAGCCTGCGACTGTTTTTCCAATATTTCCGGCTGCACGGGCTGGACGGCTCTCTCAGCAAGTCGGTTACCAAGGTGACTTCGCTCGACAGGAGCCTCGCTTCCCCCGGCGACGCGCGGAAACTCCAGATCGAGGAAGGGTCGCCGATCGTCAACTTCCACCGGGTGCGCTACATCGACGATCGGCCGATCATGCACGAGACGCTGACGCTTTCCTGCGAACGGGTTCCGGACTTCCCGCAGAGGGCTGAAGAGATCCCTCCGCTCTTCTACCTGCATCTGTTGGAAAATTACGGGATACGCATCTCGGCCATACGGGAACAGATCGGAGCCGATCTGGCAGATGATTTCGATGCCCGGTGGCTGGACCTGACCTTGCCGGCCGCGGTGCTGACGATCGACGAAGTCGCCTATGATCAGCTCGCGGTCCCCATTCTCATATCCGCACATCGCGCCACAACCGCTCATCACAGGTATGTCAACGAGATACAATGAGTATCCGCTCTTTGGTTACGGTGGTGCGGCGGCGACCGGAATGCGCAAATCGGCCGGCTGAGATTGCCCGGCCTATAAGCTTTGTTCATAGTGGCCGCAGATCGCCTGACTGAGAGCGGGAAACATGAACAACAATCTACAGCGGCTTGATCTTCGTCAGTTGCGGCACTTCCTGGCAGTCGTTCACACTGGCAGCTTCAGCATGGCAGCCGAGAATTTACGGCTTACCCAGCCCGCTCTCAGCAAGAGCATCCGCAGCATGGAACAGGCGCTTGGGGTCCGGTTGCTCGACCGCGGGCCGAGCGGCGTTCAGGCGACCCTGTTCGGGCAGCGCCTGATCGGCTACAGCGAGCTGCTGCTGTCGTTGGCCAACGAGGCCGTCGATGAAATAGACGCGCTCCGAGGTGCACGTCGGGGTTCACTTCGGATCGGAAGCATGGCGGCCGCCTTGCGGCAGCTTATCCCCGACGCGTTGAACCATTTTGCAGTCGCACGCCCGGATGTCGGCCTCATGGTGCACGAGGGCACAAATGAAGTCCTGCTTCCCCAACTCTTCGCCGGAAAGCTCGACGTCGTCTTCACCGTCAAGCCAAGCGAAATCCTGAACGAGGATTTTGAGTGGAGGCTGGTGGCCAGGGAGCCGGTGCAGATCGTAGCCCACCAATCACATCCGCTGGCAAATCGTGAACACCTGGCGGTCGCTGACCTGGCCGAATATAGCTGGGTTCTGCCGCCGCTACCCGAGACGGACAGGCTGCTGCTCGAATCCCTGTTCCGCAGTGCCGGCCTGCCCAAACCCGTGATTGCCGTGGAAACGACATCGATAAATTTCCTGACCTCAATGGTTTCGCGGACCCATCACCTGGCCTACCTGACGCGGGCAAACCTTCAGGGCAGCGGGCTGGGGCTGGTTGCGCTCGATTTCAATGAAATCCTGCTGACGCGGGACATATATGCCGTCTTTCGCCGCAAGGGCGACGTCCGCCCGACCGTCTCTGTACTTCTGAAGGAAATCGAGCGGTCCAGCGATACAGGCGCATCGGCATCGTCGGAATAGATTCCCTCGCCTCAGATGTGGGGCGCCATGTCAGCAGCGCCGATCGCCCCTGCTTGGGGACCGAGCATCGCCGGGACGATCCTGAGGTCGAAATGGCGAGGCACGTGCTTGAGAACCTCACCAAGATAACCCTCGGCCAAACCGATGCCGCCGCCGATGACGATCGTCTTCGGGTCAAGCATCATCTTGATATCGGCGCAAAGCAATGCTGTCCGCCGCGCAGAGCCTGAAACGATATCCCTCGCCCATGCCTCGCCCGCGTGCCATCGGGCAAAAACCTGCCTCGCATCGACCTCGTGCCCCGCTTCTGCCGCTTGCGCGGCCATCCAGCTGCCGGACGCCTGATCCTCCAACGGATGCAGACCCTGGGACGGGCCGCGGATGAGGCCGAAATGCCCGGCCATTCCCGTCAACAGCCGCCCGTTGACGACGATGCCACCGCCGATCCCTGTCGAGATGGTCAGGAATACCATGTCCGTGTTCTGGCCCGCGCCATACCGGTACTCGCCCCAGGCCGCCGCCTGGGCATCGTTGAACACCCGGACTGGCACGCCGAACAGCTCCTCCGCCCGCTGTTCCAGCGGATACGCATCCGGCACGGCAAGTGTTGCCGGATTGAGCGCGGACCAGCACCCGTCCCGGATCAACCCTGTCGCGGCAATTCCGATCCGCCGGTAGCGGCCCGCCCACGCCGCCGTTTCGTCGGCAATGGCGCGGAGCCATTCTCCGGGTCCAGCGCCCCGTGCGGTGGCGATCGTGATTTCCTCAAGCACGTCCGAAGCGGAAACCAGAGCGGCCATCGTTTTGGTGCCGCCGATATCGATCGCCAATACGGGCCCCTCGGCGCCTGCCGCCAAAGCCCGCGTGACCGCCTGGTTGAACCAGGACGTGACATGCTCCGTCCTGGTGATCGCCGAACCGACCACGACTGCCGATGCCCCCGCCCGGACTGCGGCCGCCGCCTGTTCCGGAGAGCGGATGCGGCCTTCGGCAATGACATGCGGCGTCAGGCTGCGGATGGCGGCAACGAGCGCCAGGTCCGGTTCCTCCGGCTCGGGGCCGCCGACATAACCGGACAGGGTGGTGCCGACAAAGTCCGCACCGGCTGCAAGAGCCCCGCGCGCATCCGAGAGGCACGCGCAGTCTGCCATGGAAAGCCTGCCCTTGCCCTTCACCGCCTTGATCAGCTCCTCGATCGAAGCCGGGCGCGTGCGATCGGTCGCATCGAACGCGATGATGTCGGCTCCTGCATCGGCCAGCGCTTCGGCATCGGCAACGAAGGGCGTGATCCGCACCGGACTGTCCGTCAGGTCGCGTTTGACAAGTCCGATGATCGGAACGCCGGTGACCGCCCGCACGGCCGCGACATAGGCCACGGATTCGATCCTTAGAGCCACAGCGCCGGCAGCAAGCGCTGCCCTCGCAAAACCGACTACGAAATCCGCATTGTCCTGCGGCCCGCCCGGAACGGGCTGACAGGAAACGACCAAGCCTTGCATCATCATCTGAGCATTCCTTCCACCTTGTCACCGCCATTGGTATCCAATTGACAGATATCCTACAAGTGGATATGTCTCCTTCATCCTGAGTGCACCCCCGAAACGAGACCGGCATGCAGATGAAGTCGATCAAGCCCCTGACCCGCGCCCCTCTCCTCCACGTGTCCGTGCAGGAAAGTATTCGCGGCTATATCAGCGACAACGGATTGAAGCCGGGCACGCTGCTCCCGGCCGAATCCGATCTGGCCAACCAACTCGGCGTCAGCCGCAATTCCCTGCGGGAAGGCATCAAGGCGCTGGAATCGCTTGGCGTGCTGGAATCGCGGCGTGGCGTTGGGATTTTCGTCAAGGCCTTCTCGTTCGAGCCGTTGCTCGACAATCTCGCCTACGGGCTCGGCGGCGCGCTTCGCCAGATCGAGGAAGTGATCGAGATCCGCCGCACGCTGGAAGTGGGGCTGATCGGCAAGACGCTCGACATGATCAGCGACGAGGATATCGCGGAGCTTCGAGCCACGGTGGACCGGATGCGCATCCATGCGGAGCGCGGCCAATCCTTCGCCGACGAGGACCAGCTTTTTCATACCCTGCTCTTCCGCTGCCAGAACAACGAGACCCTCGCCCGGCTCATCGATGTGTTCTGGCTCGCCTTCTACAAGGCCTCCGATTTCGTGAACCTTGACAACGTGGACCCCGTCGCGACTTGGAGGGATCACGCAGCGATCGTCGATGCTGTCGAGGCCAAGGATCTTGCGGAAGTGCAGATGCGCCTGGATCGCCACTACGAGGGCATTTCCCGGGTGATCGCCGCCAACAAAACAAGTTCACATGTGGGAGGAGCATAATGAACAGACTGTCCAGACTATCGTCCGCCATCGCGCTCGCTGCGATGATGGCGACCACGGCCGTTCCGGCCTTCACCGCCCCGGTTCAGGCCGCCACGTTATCGGGCGGCTTCGACGTCGGCCCCGGCGGTTTCCAGGGCAATTTCAATCCGCTTGCCGCAACGGGCGGCTTCACCTGGCTCAGCGTCTACTTCGAGCCGCTGGTGACCTATGACGAAAAGTTGCAGAAAGTGACCGGTGTGCTCGCCTCGTCCTATGAGGTCAGCCCGGATCAGCTCACCTACACGTTCAAGCTCACCGATGCGAAATGGCATGACGGCAAGCCGTTTACCGCCAAGGACGCCAAGTTCACGATGGAACTGGCCAAGAATGCCAAGACCGGTTCAGTTCTGGCCGCCCGCTTGAGCGCGGTTTCCTCTGTCGAGGCGAAGGATGACAAGACGCTCGTCATCAAGCTCTCGGGCCCGTCGGCAAGCCTGATGGACACGCTGACCAAGGTGATGATGCTGCCCGAGCATGCTCTGTCGCAGATCGCCCCCGACCAGCTCGCCAAGAACAGCTGGTGGTCGACGTCGCCGATCGGCACCGGTCCGTTCAAATTCACCAAATACGTCACCGACCAGTATGTCGAACTCGCCGCCAATACCGATTACCGCGGCGGCAAGCCGGCACTGGAAAGGATCATCAACCGTTATTTCGCCAATCCCGCGGCAGCGATCGCCGCTCTGCGCGCCGGCGAGATCCAGTTTACATACGTCGACTCGAACGACCTTACAACGTTCAAGAACAACAAGGATTTCCGCATCATCGAAGGCGACTCCTTCGTCGTCAACTATCTGGGATTCAACCACGACTCCCCGATCTGGAAAGATATCAAGGTCCGCCAGGCCGTCATGTATGCGATCAATCGCGATGCGATCATCCAGAGCCTCTATGGCGGCGCGGCAAAGCCGGCGAACTGCGCCTATGTCGCCGACCAGGTCGTCCCGAAGGGAATCGAAACCTATGCCTACAATCCGGAAAAAGCCAAGCAGCTGCTGAAGGAAGCCGGCTGGGACCAGATCAACGGCAACAAGCCGATCACGCTTCTGACCTATTACACCACGCCGCTCGCCGCCAACGTCATGGCCGCAGTCCAGGCGATGCTCGCTCAGGTCGGCATCAACGTGACACCGCGCGCCGTCGACACCCCGACCTATAACAGCATCGTGCTCAATCCGACGCCGGATACCGCGCAGTTCCAGATGGTTTATGCCGGCCTGCAGAACGGTCCGGATCCGGGCAGCATCAATGTCGGCCTCAACGAAAATCAGGTCCCGCCGGCCGGCCCGAATGTCGCGCGCGTTCGCATGCCGGCGCTGACCGCAGCGCTCGATGCGGCTCTCGGCGAGACCGATGCCGCCAAGCGCGACCTCCGCTACCAGGACGTCTGCAAGGTGATGAACAGCCAGCTCCCCTGGGGTCCGCTCTGGGTGGCGAACCGCTATGGCATCGCGTCCTCCAAGCTCAAGAATTTCGTCTGGACGCCTGCCCCCGGCGGCGGACCTTACCAGGCATATCCTGAAAAGTGGGCGATCGCCGAATAAAGCTTCAGTCCATGTGAAAACCGAGGATGGCGTGGGAGAAACCCGGCCGTCCTCGCCCATACCCTCACGGGAACGAATTCATGCTGAGTTACAGTCTCCGGCGCCTGCTGATCGGGGTAGGCATGCTGCTTGCCCTGAGCGTGCTGATCTTCGTGCTGCTGCGCCTCACCCCCGGCGATCCCATCGACGCCTATATCGATCCGAACGTGCCGATGTCGCCCTCCGATCTTGCGGATCTGCGTGTGACGCTCGGCCTCGATCAGCCTTTGCCGCTGCAATATCTCGCCTGGCTGCAGCAGGCCGTGATGGGCAATCTCGGCTATTCGATCCAGCGGCCCGACCAGCCGGTGCTCGGCCTCGTCCTGTCACGCGTCGGCCCGACCGTGCTTCTGATGGGAACGGCCATCGCGATCTCGATCATCGCCGGCATTGCAACCGGCATGATCAGCGCCGTGCGCCGCAATTCGGTGGCGGATTTCTCCTTCTCAGTGCTTGCCGTGACCGGCATTTCCAGCCCGCCGTTCTTGAGCGCGCTCGTTGGCCTCTACCTCTTTTCCGTCTACTTCAACTGGTTGCCGTCCGGCGGCATGCAGACGCCCGGACGGGAGTTCTCGATCGGCGACCTCCTTCACCATCTCATCCTCCCCGCCATGCTGCTGGCGATCGCCCAGACGGCGCTGATCATGCGGTATATGCGCGCTTCGATGCTCGAAGTCCTGAACCAGGATTACGTGCGCACCGCCCGCGCCAAGGGCGTCTACGAGTTCTGGGTCATCACCAAACACGCCCTGCGCAATGCGCTGCTTCCTGTCATCACGCTGATCGGCTCGACCATCGGCCTTGCCATCGGCGGCGCGATCTTCATCGAGAGCGTCTTCAACTGGCCCGGCATGGGCCTCCTCATGGTCAATGCGGTGGAGAACCGCGACTACCCGGTGATCATGGGATCGACGCTGGTGATCGGCGCCTGCGTCATCATCGTCAACCTCCTCACGGATCTCGCCTATGCGGTCGTCGATCCGCGCATCAAGGTGGGGTGAGCGATGCTGGCACGCACTCCTTCCCGCAGTCCGGGACCTACGGCACGGTCTCTTCACCGGTTCCTGCTCAACCGGGCAGCCGTCCTTGGCATGGGCATGATCGTGCCCATGGTCCTGCTGATCCTCTCCTATCCACTATGGTGGAGCTTCAGGCCCAACGACATAGACCTTCTCGCCATGAATGCCGGCCCGACCGCAAAACACTGGTTCGGCACCGACGGCGTCGGCCGCGACATCTTTGCCCGCGTCATGGATGGCGGACGGATCTCGCTGCTGGTGGCGATAACCTCGACCGTTATTTCCGCAATCATCGGCTTTCTGGTCGGGGCGGTGTCGGCGCTTGCCGGTCGCTGGGCGGATGCCGTCACCATGCGCTTCGTCGATTTGGTCATGACGCTGCCGCCGGTCATTTTCCTGCTGGTGCTCGCCTCGATCGCCGGCACCGGCATCTGGCCGACGGTCCTGGTGATCTCGCTCCTCTCCTGGCCACTCCTGGCGCGAATGGTACGGTCCCGGCTCCTCGAACTTCGCGAGCGGGACTTCGTGATGGCGGCAAGAGGCATGGGTGCCGGTCTCCCGCACCTCCTCTTCCGCCACGGCCTGCCGAACTCGATCGACATCCTCGTCGTCTTCGCGACGCTGCAGATCGCCAATGCCATCCTTCTCGAGGCCGGTCTCTCCTTCCTCGGGCTCGGCATTGCACCACCCGCGGCAAGCTGGGGCAACATGCTGAACGCCGCCCGCTCCACGGCGGTGCTCGAGCAATATCCCTGGCAATGGCTTTTCCCCGGCGGCGCGCTGGTGCTTGCCGTTCTTGCAATCAACTTCATTGGCGATGGTCTTCGCGATGCCTTCGACCCTCGCGCCGAATTAAACTGACGATCGAAAGAAAGCGAACATGAGCAAGTTCAAGGGTGTCGTTCCTCCCGTCATCACGCCGCTGAATGCGGATTTCACCGTCGATTATCCGTCCTACACGCGGGTTCTGGAAAACCTCATCGAAGCCGGATGCCACGGTCTCTTCGTGCTCGGCTCGACCAGCGAAGTCGTTTTCCATGACGCCAGGACCCGGCGGGACATCATCGAGCATTCCGCCAAGGTCATCAACGGCCGCGTACCGTTGATCGTCGGCGTTATCGACGCCACCACCGATCTTGTCATCAACCATGCCAGGATCGCCAAAGCCGCCGGCGCCGACGCGGTTGTGGTGACGGCACCCTATTACACCGTCACCAGCCAGTCCGAGATCATCGATCACTTCCGCTATATCCGCGATGCCGTCGACGTACCCCTGATCGCCTACGACATCCCCGTCTGCGTCCATGTGAAACTGCAGAGACAGACGACCGTCACCCTTGCGAAGGAAGGCACGATTATCGGCGTCAAGGATTCCAGCGGCGACGACGGAAACTTCCGTTATGTCCTGCTCGACCTTGCCGGCAACAAGGACGTCTTCCTGATGACGGGATCCGAGATCGTGGTTGATAACGCTCTGCTGATGGGCGCTCACGGCGTCGTGCCGGGCATCGCCAATGTCGACCCGCACGGATATGTCCGGCTTTGGGATGCCGCCCAGCGCGGCGATTGGGCCGCCGCCCGCAAGGAACAGGAGCGTCTCTGCCGGCTCTTCGAAATCGTCTGGGTGGGTGCCGGGCGCGTCAGCGGCGGAGCCTCCGGCATCGGCGCCTTCAAGGCGGCAATGAAGAGCCTCGGCATCATCGATACCGCGCTGATGCCTCGCCCCCGTGCCGCCCTCAACGAAGCCGAAACCGCAAAGATCGACGCGATCCTGCGCGCGACCGGCCTTCTTTCCTGATGGATGCCATGCAACAGACCGCCGACACCATTCTCGACGTCAAGGGGCTGCGGACCGTGTTCCGTATCCGCGCCGGCGAAATGACGGCGGTCAATGGCATCGATCTGACGGTCGCGGCCGGCGAGACGCTGGCGCTTGTCGGTGAATCCGGTTCGGGCAAGTCGGTGACCAGCCTTTCGGTCATGCGGCTCCTGACCCGCAAGATCGGCGTGATCGCCGCCGGCAGTATCCGGCTGAAGCGCAAGAACGGCGCAGTCAGTGATCTCGTTTCACTAAGCGAACAGGAGATGCGCTCCATTCGCGGCGACGATATCGGCATGGTCTTCCAGGAGCCAATGTCGAGCCTGAACCCTGTCTACACGATCGGCGACCAGATTTCGGAGCCGATCCGCGTTCATCGCGGGGCAGACCGAAAGGCCGCGATGAACGCGGCCGTTACCCTTCTGGAAAGCGTGGGGATTCCGGATGCGAAACGCCGGGCCGGGCAATATCCACACGAACTGTCGGGCGGCATGCGCCAGCGTGCGACGATCGCCATGGCACTCGCCTGCGATCCGACGCTGCTGATTGCCGATGAGCCAACGACGGCGCTCGACGTGACCATTCAGGCGCAGATCCTCGATCTTCTGCAGAAGCTGCAGCGGGAGCGCGGGATGGCCATGCTTTTCGTGACCCATAATCTCGGCGTGGTCGCGGAAATCGCCCACCGGGTGGCGGTCATGTATGCGGGCCGGATCGTCGAGACCGGGCCGGTGGACGAGGTTTTCCGCAATCCGAAACATCCCTATACGATGGGCCTGCTTGCCTCGATGCCGAAGCTCGGCGACGCCAGCCGCATGAAGCAGGCCGGCGAGAAGCTTGCCGCCATTCCGGGTGTCGTGCCGAGCCTGATGAACATGCCGGCCGGTTGCGCTTTTTCGCCCCGCTGCAGATTCGCGATCGATGACTGTCGCACGGCGGTGCCGCCGCTTGCCGACGTCAATCCGCGCCACCAGAGCCGCTGCATCCGTTGGCAGGAGATATGAGATGACCGCACCGCTCCTCTCCGTTCGCGACCTTTCGAAACACTATACGTCCCGTGGCACGAGGTTGACGATCCTGCAGGGAATCTCCTTCGACATCGGCAAGGGCGAGGTCGTTGGACTGGTTGGAGAATCCGGCAGCGGCAAGACGACGATCGGCCGCTCCGTCCTGCGCCTCGTCGAGCCCTCCGCCGGCAGTATCCGCTTCGACGGAACCGAACTCACCCGGCTTTCGTCATCCGAGATGCGCCGCGCCCGGCCGCGGATGCAATACATCTTCCAGGACCCGTTCGCGAGCCTCTCGCCGCGCATGACGATCGGGGAAATCCTGACGGAAGGGTTGAGGATTCAGGGCATCGGCACATCGAAGGAACGCCTTGAACGGGCCCGCGAGGCCCTCGAACAGGTCGATCTCCCCGGCGATGCGGTCAATCGCTACGCCCATGAATTTTCGGGCGGCCAACGCCAACGGATCGGTATTGCCCGCGCTCTGACGCTGGCACCGGAATTCATCGTCGCCGACGAGCCGGTCTCGGCGCTCGACGTATCGATCCAGGCCCAGGTGATCAATCTCCTGCGCGACCTGCAGCAGCGTCTCGGCCTGACCATGCTGTTCATCAGCCACGATCTCGCGGTGGTCGAGTATATCTGTGACCGAGTGATCGTGCTTTATCTCGGCCGGATCATGGAAATCGCGCCGAGCGCCGAGCTCTACGCGCAGCCGCGGCATCCCTACACACGGGCGCTGCTCTCGGCGATCCCCTCTCCCGATCCGGACGCGCCGCGCGACCGCCAGATCCTGAAAGGCGACATCCCGAGCCCGGCCGATCCGCCGAGCGGCTGCGTTTTTCGCACCCGCTGTCCGAACGTGCTGCCGGCCTGCAGCGAGATCGTGCCGGACTTGCGGGAAACGACACCCGGGCATTTCAAGGCCTGCATCCGTGACGACCTCGACTGAGCTGGAGACTATTTCCATGACGATGCAGACGCGCCGCCACCCGATTGCCGGAAACTGGGCGACCTTGCTTCTGCCCATTGCGGCCGATGACAGTATCGGCTTCGACAAGCTTGGCGAGGAAATCGATATCCTGATCGCCGCCAGGGTGGACGGCATCTATTCGAACGGCACGGCCGGCGAATTCCACAACCAGACGGAAGCGGAATACGACCGTATCCAGGAGATGCTGTCAAGCCGCTGCCGAGCGGCCGATATGCCCTTCGTCATCGGCGCCTGCCAGCCAGATCCCCATCTCATGCTGGGCCGTCTGCGCCGCGCGGTGCCTCTGAAGCCGATGGCCATCCAGGTCATCCTTCCCGACTGGTGGCCCCTGACCTACCCGGAAGCGGTGGACTTCCTGCAGCGCGCATCCGATGTCGCGGACGGGATTCCGCTCATCCTCTACAACCCGCCGCATGCCAAACGGGTCCTCACGCCCGCCGAGCTCGCCGATGTCTGCGGCCCCTGCCCTTCGGTCGTCGGCATCAAGCTCGCCGACGGGGATGATCAGTGGTATGCTGATGCGCGTGCCAATCTTGAGGAATTTTCGCTGTTTGTGCCAGGCCATCACCTTGCGAGAGGAACCAAGTCCGGGATCGCCGCCGGCGCGTTTTCGAATGTCGCCTGCATCAGCCCCCGGGGGGCGCAGAACTGGACGGACCTGATGCGCACGGATATCGACACAGCGCTCGAAATTGAAAGCCGCATCTGTGCTTTCATGGACGATCATATCGTTCCGTTCCGCCGGGCGCAGGGATATTCCAACGCGGCCCTCGACAAGCTGCTGGCGGCGATCGGCGGCTGGGGACCCGTTGGCACCCGGTTGCGGTGGCCCTATCGGTTCGTGGACGCCGAACATGCCGTCAGTCTACGGGCTGTCGCACAAGCTATGCTTCCCGAGCTGATGAACCCATAAGCCGGAAGCGCGTCCGACCGCGGAAGAGCCTGCTTGACGTCGAGGTCCCAAGGAAATGTAGCTTGGGCCTCGGATATTCGTCTGATGCCTCGTACACCGCGTCAGCTCTCCCGGCCGGTCTTCGATCCTGTCTTTTCCAGTTCTGCGAGAAGGACTATCAACTTTGGCGCCATCTCGCGAATTTCCGCCAGATGGACTTCGCTCAGCCGAACGAGAAGCTCTTCTGCCTTTTCCGTCAAATGTACGGTTTGCCGGCGCCTGTCGTCAGGATCGGTTCGCCGCTCCGCGAGATTGCCGTCGATCAGGCGGCCAACCAGTTCCGTCGCGGTGTGGGGCGCGATGATCAGCCTTTCGGCGAGCATACCGACTGTCATCGGTTCGCCGTCTTTGTTGCCCTTGATCGCCAGCAGCGCCTGATGCTGCTGGGCCGGCACACCTTCCGACTGGGCGGCGGAAGCGCTGAAATCCATGAATTGGCGCAGCGCATATCGCAAGTCGGAAAGGGCTTCATAGTCCTGCTGCCTGAGCCCTTTTGACTTTTTCATCAGTTCCCCGTTTTCCGACACTCGCTGGTCAGAGCATCCACGTGATGCGCTGCATCCTCTGACGGTCCTGCAGGATGCGGAGCGCCTGCATCAGTTCCGGAGCCATCTTCCGGATCTCGAATAAATGGGCGCTTGCCAGCTGGTCAAGGGCGCCTTCCGCCTTGCATGTGAGGCGAATAACCTGCCCGGAGCGCCCCTTGGTGGGCGCCTCCGCCGCCACATAACCTTCATCGACGAGTTGCTGAACCAGTTCCTCCACCAGCCGCCTGCCCATGAGCAGGCGGTCGGTCAGCATCCGGGCCGTCATCTCTCTCCCGCGCGGCAGTCCTTTTATCGCCAGCAGCGCCTGATGCTGTTGCGGACTGAGGCCAAGCTTGTCCGCCTCCTTCGCACTGAACTGCCGGAACCGGCGGATACTGTAACGCAGGTTGGCCAGTGCTTCGTAGTCTCACTCGCCAAGGTGATCCTGATGTTTCGTCGCCATATCTGCTCCCGGTTTTTCCAGTTGATTTACATCGTATCACGATATAATTCACCTGCTCAAGCATCCCCGTTTCCGACCTGCCAAAGGAAAACCATGTCCCAGCATCAACCCAGCAACCGGCCGCACGACTTTACCGGCGGCCTTTCACGGCGCGAGGCGGGAGACTTCACAACCGACAAACGGGTGCTCGTCCTGGTCGGCATGGCGATCATCGTCGGGACCGCTGGTGCATTTGCGGCGTGGTGCCTGGTCAGTCTGATTGCGCTGGTGACCAATATCGTCTGGTTTGGACATGCCGGCATCGAACCCGCCTCGTTTGCAGACGTCCCGAGATCTCCGTGGATTTTGCTGGTGCCCCCGTTGGGAGGGCTCGTCATTGGTCTGATGGCTCGTTTCGGATCGGAAAAGATCCGAGGTCACGGCATTCCCGAAGCGATCGAGGCGATCCTCATCGGCGGCAGCCGAATGTCGCCCAAGGTCGCCGTGCTGAAGCCGCTGTCGTCGGCGATCTCGATCGGGACGGGCGGCCCGTTCGGCGCGGAAGGCCCGATAATCATGACCGGTGGGGCAATCGGATCGCTGTTTGCCCAGTTCTTCCACATGAGCGCAGCAGAGCGGAAGACCTTGCTGGTGGCCGGCGCCGCGGCGGGCATGACCGCCATCTTCGGTTCTCCGATTGCCGCCGTCATGCTCGCGGTCGAACTCCTGCTGTTCGAATGGAAACCGCGCAGCTTCATTCCCGTCGCCGTCGCAGCCTGTGTCTCGATATGCTGGCGGCCGCTGTTGTTAGGCACAGGACCGCTGTTCCCGACCCATTTCGAACTTGCCCTGCCGTGGTGGGGTATTTTCGCCTGTGCCGCGATCGGCATCGTAACGGGGCTGCAGTCCGGGCTGCTCACCACCCTGCTCTACAAGATCGAGGATCTCTTCGAGGAGCTTCCGATCCACTGGATGTGGTGGCCCATGCTCGGCGGCGTCGTGATTGGCGTCGGCGGCTTGATCGAGCCCCGCGCATTGGGCGTTGGCTACGATATCATCGACGGCCTGCTCAACAACAAGCTGCTCGCCTCCGCTGTCCTGACAATCCTCGTGGTCAAGAGCTGCATTTGGCTGTTTGCCTTGTCCTCCGGGACTTCTGGCGGCGTTCTTGCCCCGCTGCTGATTTTTGGCGGCGCCCTGGGCTGGCTTGTCGGCCTGGTAATGCCGGGTGACAATCCCGGGTTCTGGGCTCTGCTGGGCATGGCGGCGATGATGGGCGGAACCATGCGCGCGCCGCTGACCGGCACGTTTTTCGCGGTCGAGATCACAGGGGACGTCAGCACGCTGGTTCCGCTGCTGGCGGCGACGGTCGTCGCCTATGCGGTCACTGTCCTGCTTCTGCGCCGCTCGATCCTGACCGAGAAGATCGCGCGAAGGGGACAGCACATAACCCGCGAATATGGCATCGACCCATTCGAACTCACGCGGGCCGGTGAGATCATGATCAAGGAGGTGGACACGCTGCCGGCGACGATGACGGTATCGGAGGCTTGTGAACTCTTTGCATCATCCGAAAAGACCCACCGCATCTATCCCCTGACAGACAGCGCCGGCCGTCTGGCAGGGGTCGTTTCCAGGGGTGACGCGCTCGGCTGGCAGGGCAATGCGGAACTGGCAGGACAGACGCTCGCCGACAGCGTCTCGGACGCTTCCGTTCCCGTTTGTCACCCGGAAGATACGGTCGGGTTTGTCGCGGACGTGATGCTCTCGACCGACACAGGACGAATCCCGATCGTCGATCCGGTGACCGGGGTGTTGTGCGGGCTGATTGCCCGGAAGGATCTTCTGCGTCTGCGCAGCTCGCTGAGGCGCTCGGAACTGGAGCGGCGACCGTATCTGACAACCAGAACGTTGGGAGTCTGACGAGGTGATCGATTCCCACCGGAAATGCCGGGGTATATTTTGGAAGGCAGGAAATGATTGCCCTGTCAGGCTTTTCTCACGTTAAGTAGATTGTATTTGCCCGGGTAGCATTTGAAATATTCGTGCATTTATTCGCAAATCTTCGACTCGACATTCGTTTTTTCGCCTGCGGCACTACGGCGCGCCAATTCCACAACGATATCTTCAAAAAACAACGCAGGACAATCAAGCCGCTGCCGAAGACCCCAATGAATCAGTCCTCCATCGCGATAGACGTCCAGTTGTCAAAAAGGTCCCAGAAATCCATATCGACCAGCGGCTCATCGTCATCAACCCAAAGAAGCAATCCTTCGGGATCATCTGCGATGGTGCTCCGGAGACTAACATAGCCTTGGCCTTTCCGCCCGCTGTTGAATATGTGGACGTAGTCCTGTGACTTAACTGTCTCAAATATTTTGGACGAGGGCTCCGTCAAAAATTCGTTGCCGTCACGACCAATTGGTCGGATTTCTCTTTCAGGCAGTAGACCTCCCATGAAATGGAAGTCGCAGAAGCCATCAAGATGATTGTAAAATTCCCCAACTCCTCCCCCGAACCTTGAGCTGCCGGTCGGCGCAAATCCTCTGTAGGAGAGAACCAAATCCTCAGCCTGACGATCGGCGACCAGAACTATGTCATCCTGCACCTTCACAAGATAAGCGTCTGTCGTTCGCTCGAGCAGAAGATTGCAAGTCTGCGGCATCCGAACGAAAACTTTATCGACAAACGCGGTGAAAGCCTCCAATCGTTTCGTCTGATCGATACGCGCGATATCGGCCCAGAGAGGCGACAGCGACCGACCGGCATCGGCTGCATCAGCGAGGAGGCGATAGTCGCTTCCGCAAAACCGGGAGAGATAATCGTCATTCATGTGAGGCCTCAGATGAGCATGACTGAGCCCCGGCGCCGTGATCAAACCCCGAAAAGCTTCATCATTGCCTGATTTTTCTTCGTAACCGCCATGTCCGCCGACGATCGTCCGGCTGCATTTTTGCGGTGGGGGTCCGCACCCTTTGTGACAAGCAGTTCAATCAGTGGCAGGCTCGGGCGGGGGTTCAGTACCGACGTCCAAAGCGCGTCATTCCCATACTTGTCGAGACGATTCAGATCGGCGCCCTTATTCACGATGTCCGTTGCCAGATCATACATGCCCCGTGAGATCGCATATTGAAGCGCTGTCTGGCCATTACCGTCCTGGTGATCGAGAGGTATGTCAGCCTGCAGGATCGCTTCAGCATGTTCCGGTCTGTAAGCAATCGCTTCCTGAAGGTAGCTGCGATTGTCCTCACTTATCTCGCTGAAGTCCGCGATCACCTGAGGGTCAAAATTCGGATCAGTTCGTAACTCTGCGAAGAAATTCGCCATTCTTTTTACTCCGCTTCGTAGCGATGACTGCGATTTCCGTTTATGGACTCTGGCTGATAGTTATTTGGATCGCGATACTGGCGCAAGAATTCGTCTTTCGATAGCCGTCCCTCCATATAATCTCGGTGCAATGTCCGATACTCGTGGCCCGGCTTGTGCCCCATGTCCCATTGCCCAGTTCTCGGTTTGGATTTGTCCCATTCCAACTTTTCACCGGTATTTGGATCGTAGACGTCGCCGTTCTCATCCTTCGCAGCCTCCCAGACGTCGTCTACCTGCCCATCCGCGTATTTGGGTCTCTTCTTGGGGTCTGAGTACGGTTTGACCTCGCGCGTGCTTCTCGCACCATGCGCGCCATCTTCGACCTTCGATTCGATTTTCCGCGCATCGTTGACGGTCTCCGCAACCTCTTCGGCTTTGTGCGCCTTGGCCGCGACCCCCGCGCCGATCGATGCAGTCTTTCCGGCGACCGTGGCCGCCCCCTTGGTTGCCAGGGCTTCGACGGCGAGTTTTACCACGTCGAAGGTGCCGTGACCTACGGCCTGCGACAGGCCGCCTTTCTCATAGGCTTCGCTGTAGGGATCAGCAACCGCGTGCCAGATTGAACTGGCGGTATTTTGGGTATTTTCCCATCCGCGACCGAGTGTCGCCCCGGGATCGTCGTAGAGATTTTGCGCAACCTCCGCCGTCCAGTTCGCCGCACCGACGGCGCCATCCTTGACGCTTTCGGCACCGGCCGCGATCGTTCCCGTGGGATCATTCCAGAGATCGGAAGCCAGATTTTTGGTGCCCTCCAGGACATCCGAGCCGACCTTTTTCATCCCCTCCCATGTCTCGCTCGCATTCTCCGTGAAGCCATCGGAAAATTTCTGGCCCTCGCTGCGGGTATCTTCGGCCTTGCCGCCGCTCTGATCTTGTTTATCTGTTCCCTCGGGAGCCTTGTGAGAGTCGGTAGCCTCCACGTGGACGTATTCGCCCTCGGTATTGCCTTTGTTCAAGGTGCAGCGATCGCCATGGCGCTGGACCCAAATGCCATTGGCGCGAACGATTTGCGACGAGGTGACAGGTTCGACGACATCGCCGACCGTGTTAGATTTGCAGCCCAGTCCGACACCCGGCTCATCGCCATAACAGCAGGAAAACTTGGAATCCTGTCGCTTTATGATCTTGCCGTTCGAGCGCACGTCCGGAGAATAGTTCTGGTCGTCGGAAGCCTCCCCCCAGGACATATAGGGGACCGGCTTGTCCGGCGACTTGCAGACATCAGGCGACAGGCAAACCGCGATCGCCCTGCTCTCATCCGGGATAAGCTCCGGCGGGGCCGGGTTCGCACTTGTCGGAGATTGTATCTTTTTCTCTTTTTCCCTCTTTTGCTCGTCTTCCTTCACCCGTTTGGCAAGCAGTTCGTCGGTAAATTCCTTCGGTGGATCGAGGCTTGTCGGGCTGTCATATTGATAGAAGTAGTCGCCCGCCTTGTTCCACATCACGGGCTGAGAAGGGTCGAGTCCATTTCGAGCGATCGCACCGGTCTCGGCAGCAGCCGCGCTGACGTTGCGGATGTGGCTGCCGTCGATGGTAATTTCCATTCCCATCAGGCGACCTCCGCATCGGATCGTGCAAAGATGAGTTTGGGAATTCCGATCCTCTGTGGCCACGGAAAGCCGCAGCGCCACGTCAGGAAAACGCGGCCGACACCCGGACGCATGTCGAAATGCACTCCGTCCAGTTTCATCTCTCCCCGGGCAAGACCGGCGCCGCGGTCGATCTCGATCTCCAGCCTGATGCCGGGCAGGGCGCCCTCAAGCCGTGGGAATTGCGGCAGCAGATTCTCCAGCCCGAATTCCTCGTCGCTCTGGAGCCAGGTCTCGCTGACGAGGTTTGGGTGAGCAGCCTGCCAGAAACGGAAGTCGAAATCCCTTGGCAAAAGCGGATGGCGTTCTTTCAGCCAGGTGTCATCATAGGTTCCTGCGCGAGCCACCCTGTCTTCCCAGAAAGGTGACAGCAGGCCGAGACCCGCCGGGTCGGGTCTCTCACTCACGTGACGGATAGGATGTTTCTCGTCTTCGATCTGTGGCGCGGGCCATTCTGGCCGTTCCCGGAAAAGACCCTCATCGACAAGGCCGATGCCGATCGGGTTCTTCTCCACAACCTCCTTTTTGCCGGATGTTTCCAGCCGCCCCCCGAAGGCAAGTCGCCAATCCAGTGGAACATGCGTAACCGGCTCCGGATCTGTCAGCACCCAACCGTCAAGCGCGTCCTCTTGCGCTCGATCGATCAAACCTTTCCAGGTCTTGCGGGTGCGGGCACGCCAGGCGCGCGGTCCATAGACGCGCAACCGTTTTTCGACTGGCCCGACCTGCAATCCGCACGACCAGGATTGCTCGGGGCTGCCCCCAGGCGCAAATGTGGCGCCGAGAAACGTTACATCGGTGCCGGGCTTGAAAGGAGCAAGATCGGTGCAGGCCGTCTGTGGAGTCTGGTGCGGATCACCGTCATAGGTGTCCGACATAACCAGAGGACGCTGGACATCATCCAGAACGAGAGGGCCGCCATTGCTCAGGCGAAACGTGCCCCGCGCCACCACGACGCCGAGCAAATCCCCGGCCAGATTGTATTGCCGAAACGCCAGCGCCGGAAAGGGCGTGTGATTGTCGACCGACATCGATCGCTCATCCCTTAGCTGTCGTGTCGGACGATGTCGGCGATGCTTCCGAGAACCCTCCTCCCGGCTTGTTCAGATCCACGACCACGCCGTTGATCTGTGTCGGACCGGATGCCGTGAAGTTGAAATGCGTGCCGAGGATGATGACTGTGCCGTCCTTGCGCATGATGAACTTGGACGCGCCGCATTCGATGACGAATTCGTCGCCAACGATCAACTTCTTGAATTTACCAACTTTTTCAAGAGAGGTCTGGCCGACATTGGTGACCTTGCTGACTCCGATCTGCTCAACCCGGGCGACGCCCACCGTGTCGGATTTGAAGGATCCGACAATGGTGTTCATGATCCCCGGCAGCGGGAAGAGGCTCGAGGCTGCATCGCCGACACCACTGCCGGAACCGGCCAGTGCGGTGCCGGCGTCAGCCCGTGGGCTCGGGCCGGAAACGACACCCTGACGGCTGCCGAGACCGGCTACGCTGAGGAAACCGAGTGCCGAGGAAGCAAGCGTTCCCGCGAATGCGGCAAGGCCCGGCCCGCCACCGCCGGCGATCTGGCCTGCTTGACCAAGCAGCGTCGCGGTCTGGCCGGCAAGCCCCTGCACGGCCGCCATCAGCGCCATGGCCCCGGGGCCCGTCCCGCCGACGACGGTGTTCATTGAGCCGCCGACCTCGTGTTTTTGGTTGCCGCCGACTTCGACCGTACGGTTTGCGCCGATCGCCGACACTTCGTGCCTGTCGATACGCTTGGTCCGGTCGTTGAGGACGCGGGTGGTCTGGTCCTTCTGGGCATGGAAGAACATGTTCTCACGGCCGGCATCGTCCTCGAACGTCATTTCGTTGAAGCCGCTGCCCTTGTGGGTATTGGAACGCATCACCATGCGGGTCTTGTTGGCGGGCAGGTCGTAAGGCACCCCATTCGACGGGTTCGGGACGACGCCCGTGACCAGCGGCCGGTCCGGATCGCCATCGATGAAGGCGACCATGACCTCCATGCCGATGCGCGGAATGACCTGGCCGCCCCAGGTGGAGCCGGCCCAGTTCTGCGCCACCCGCACCCAGCAGGTGTCCGACCCGTCCTTCTTCGCCTTGCGGTCCCACGGAAACCAGAGTTTGATGCGGCCGTACTGGTCCGGATGGATTTCCTCGCCGGCCGGACCTGCGACGATCGCCACCTGCGTTCCTTCGATCCGCGGACGCCTGGTTTCCCGATGCGGCGTCATCGGCACGCGGGACGGCATCGCTTCGAATGTGTTGGTATATTCCGGCTCGTTCGTATTGGTTTCATAGGAGCGATCGACGACCTTCTGGGTCATCCTGGTCACCACATGCTCCTCGTAGACGTGGTCGGGATGGGCCACTTCGTAAGGCGTGAACCGACGCCCGACTTCGAGGATGCGCGACGTCGAAGAACTGGAAACGCGGTCGTGATCGGCCTCGCTCGCCTGCATGCGCAGCTTTTCGGCGCGCTCGGCCTGGGCAACCGTGGAAATGCGGGCCGGGTATTCGTAAAGCTCGCGTTTGGTCGCCTCCGGCATCTGGACGAGCGATGGGGTCATCGTCCCCGGCACCATGCGCGGCGTCTCGAAATTCCAGTCGGCGCCGGCGCGCTGGCCGGGCACGTAGGAATACCGCCGGCTCCAGTCGGTGATGTGGTTGCGGTCGGAAGAACCCTGCGCCAGACGCACCCGCCCCTCGCCCTGCGCCGAAGGGGATGGACCAAGCCAGGAACTGGCATTGTCTCCCACATGCAGCTTGTGCTTCCCGTCTTCGTGGCTGAACCAGTAGAACAGCCCGTCCTCTTCGAAACGGCGGGTGAGATAGGCAAGGTCGGTCTCGTTCCACTGTACCGAATAATGCTGCGGCGGCGGTGGCGTCACGATGCCGGACGTGTCGGGCGCCGGAATGCCGTGCTCGGAAAACAGCGTCTCGACGATATCGATCGCGGTCTTGTCCATCCAGATACGGCAGTCCGAACGCCGCGACAGCAACCACATCTGCGGCCGCAGCACCATGGAATAGGATCTGAGGCCGCGGGTGACCGGCGGCCCTTCGTTGAGTTCAGTCACCAGGCCGTTGAACGGACGGCGCACGCCGCCCTCGCCTTCACCCTGCTGCACCTCGACCGAAACATCCATCAGCCGACCGATAAGCTCTTCCGGCTTGATGATCGGCTTCTTGGCACGGGCCGACAGCTTGATCTCGAAGAGCGAGGAAACCCCCTCGTCGATCGTCAGCCGCTCCGGCAGAAGCTGGTCCTCGCCAAGCGGCGAAACGACCTTCAGAATGCGGCTCGCCTGGATGAAGTCGGCTGCAAAGGATTGTAAATCGTCCATACATCAGGTCCCGTCTTGGAACGCGCGGCTACTGCTGCTGCGGTCGGGGATGAGTTTTGAGATAATCTGCCAATGTCGGGAAATATTCGGCGAGCATTTTGGTACTGGCCCGATCGGATACTTGCCTGTAACTTTCGACAAGCGCTTGCCGCTTGGCCTTTCCTTCTGCGCTTTGATAAAAATCAAAAAGAACCGAAAGATCTTCTTTTGGCAGAGCCGCCAGGATGAACGTCAACCGGGCTTTTTCTTCCATCCGCGCGATATCTTTGGGCACCGGCTTTTCATTCTCGGTCCTGTCGCGGAGGGATGCGACAACGCCGCTCAGTTCGGACTTCAGTTTCTCGGGCGACGCGGATGCCAGTTCGGCCGAATTCGTATCGGAAAATGCCTCCAGCGAGACATACATGACCTGCGCGGTGAGAGCGGTTTCGGCAGCCAGTTCCGGCGATGCCATCAGGTCGGCCAGTTGCCTGATGCGGGGGCCGTCCTCGGTGCCGGCGATCCGGTCCTCGACCTGTTTTGCGGTCGCCTGATCCTGGCTTTCATACATCTTCGCGATCTTCTTGCGCCCGTCTTCGAAAGCCGCAGCCGCCTTGGCCAGGTCGGCCGGATCCGCCTTCCCGTCGGGGACCTCCGCCAAGCCATCCGAAATCTCGGCAGCCATCCCCTTCGGATCGAAGGAAGCGCGGACGATGGGCGCAAGGATGGCTCCGGCCTTCGAAGCCTCGGCATTTCCTCGATCGGCCGCGGCCTTCACGACGTTCTCAACCGCCGACGGCAGCGCCGAAAGGCGCGGAGCCACCTGCTCGATCCGAAGAAGAGCTTCGTCGATTTCGCCCGAAGCACATGCCAGCGCGGGTGCCGATACCGCCATGGCAAAGGCCAGGGCAACATTCCGCGACCGCCGCAGAATGGTGCCGGCCCGAACCGATGACGAGGGAAAGCGGAACGACTTCATCCACTGCACCCTAGATCATCCGAACGTCTGTCAGCTGCCTGGGGCGCGCGTCGTTGTAGAGCCTGTTGATGATCTGTTCGGCTTTTACCATCTGCGTGTGACCGGTCGGATCGAACAGCTTCTTCTCGACAAAACTCTGCGACGGATAGAACGGCCCGTTCCCGGTGCTGACGCTGAGCTTGTTGATGCGGTCGCGGATACCCGAGCCGATATTCTCGTACTCGACGCGCTGGCCTGGATCGTAGGATGCGAAAGGCCTGCCGTTGAATTTGGGGTAGACGGCCTTCGGATAACGGGGATCGGACGGCATCTGCGAGATCGACTTTTTGTCATATTCCGTTTCGCGGCCTATGGCCCCTACGCTTCCGCCGTAAGACGGCGCGTAGGTGACGAGCCTGTCGGAATCCAGCACCGAGCTCATGTAGAAGAGCAGTTCCATCTTCTCGGCCAGCTTCTTTTCGTCCACGTTGCTGCCGGCCGGCGGGTTGCAGAACGGGATTCTCGCGGCCATGTCCGCAACCTGTGCCTTGTGCGCCTCGCTGATCGAATTGTCTTCCTTGACCCCTTCGATGAAGCTATGCGTGCAGATATGGCTGGCACGAATGAAGTCCATCAGACGTGATTCATAGTTGACGGACGTCGGCGCGGAGATCTGCGTGCCGGTGCTCGTCAAGCCTTCCGCGAGCTTGGTCACCTGCTTGTTGGCGATCTTCTTGGCCTCGTCCAGAACGCCGCCCAGCGCGAACATGAAAGCCTTGTTGTTGTTCGCGGCGACCATCAGATTGAAAGTACGGTTGAGATTGTTGTTGCAGATCACGCGGACAATCGCGCGGCCCGCCAGCACGCGTACCGAGGTCGTAGCGAAAGCGGCCATCATCACGCTGCCGGTCAGGATCGAAGCTGCCAGCACGAACATCTCGGCGGTGGCGCGGTCGCGCTCGCCCTGTGCCTTCATTTCGTTGTTGTAGCTCAATACTGCGGCGTCATAGGCGCGCACATAGGGGCTGGCGACGTTCAGCTCCCATTGGGACTTATATTTGGGAAGCTTTACAAGAATATCGCCCAGGCGTTGATTTGCGGATGCCACGATCATCTCCCATTGTCCAAAGCCGAAAAATATCTCTCAACTGTCTGCGAAAACGTCCGTCGCCAGCGTGAGCGGAGACGGGTGGGGTGGCGCATGGATGCGACGCCGGCCGAAAAGACCGGCGTCGCCAATGTTGAGAAGCCTCAGGCGGCCCTGGCCGTGGAAAGGTCGTAGGACGCGATCATCGGCGACTGCGGCGAATGATTTTCGTCGTACGGCGTGTACTTCACTTCCATCTTGGTGAAGTTCAGCTTGATCGTTTCGATCGGGCGGTCGCCGTTGGAATCGATCGAGTAGCTGGCGATCAGCGTGTTGGTCAGCGAATATTCGATATACGTGTCGCCCGGATTGCCGGTGGTCACCAGGTGGATCACGGTGCGCTTGCCGGTGCGACCCGAGCAGGCTTCCTGGAAAAGCTTGGTCGACGAGGAGTCGCTGACCTTGGTAAGGATGACTTCCGAGACAGTCGGCTCGGAAGCTTCACGGTTTGCCGCGGAACCGGCAGACGTGTTCATGTTGCGGGCAACGTTCCAATGGATGGCTTCGATATCCATCCACTTGCGGTGCTGTTCATGGGTTGCGTCACCCTGAATACCGTCGATCTGCAGATAAATCGGCATGCTGTCAGCTCTCCTGTTATCGGATTAAGTGCCTAGTTGCGTCTAAGGCGTAGTTGCCTTTCGTCTCGCTCCTCCCCGGGTGCGCTTGCTGCCCGAGGGTTCTCCATCCGCCTGCCGGCTATGTTCCGGTTCGGCGAATTTTTGTTGGACGGCCGCGCTCTTGGCATCAATGCCGAAGCGCTGTCCGTCGAAATTGATGGTGATGCCGGCGCTCTTCCGGCCTTCCGCGACCGCATCGAGGAAGAAGGTGGAAAGCACGGGCAGAAGGTCGCGGGCGATCATGATCTCGATGGCGCGAGCGCCCATTTCGCTGGCTTTCGCCCTTGAGATCAGGGCTTCCCGCGCGTCGGCCGAAAGGTCGAGCGCCGTGCCGTAGGCCGTGCCAACGCGTTCGCGAATGCGCCCGATCTGGATGTCGACGATGCCGGAGAGCGTTTCGCGGCCAAGCGGCATGAAGGGCAGCACCGTGGTGCGCCCGAGGAAGGCAGGTTTGAAGTGTTTCTGCAATTCGGGAAGCAGAAGCGCTTCGAGCGCCTCGCCTTCCGGCATTGTGTCCGGATCGGCGGCCAGTGCCGCGAGCAGGTCCGAGCCTGTATTGGCCGTCATGAAGATCGTGGTGTTCTTGAAATCGATGTCGCGGCCTTCGCCGTCCCGCAGCGTTCCCTTGTCGAACACCTGGTAGAAGATTTCCTGGACGCCCGGATGGGCCTTGTCGATCTCGTCGAGCAGCAGCACGCCATAGGGTCTCCGCCGCACCGCCTCGGTCAGAACGCCGCCCTCGCCATACCCGACATAACCGGGAGGTGAGCCGAGCAGCATCGAGATCTTATGCTCTTCCTTGAACTCCGACATGTTGATGGTCGTGAGATATCGGCTGCCGCCATAGAGCATGTCGGCGAGCGACAGCGCCGTCTCCGTCTTACCCGTGCCGGACATGCCGACAAGCAGGAAGACGGCAGGCGGCCGGCGCGGGTCGGTGAGGCCCGCGCGGGCAGCGCGCATGGTCGATGCGATCCGCTCGATTGCCGCATCTTGGCCGAGCACGCGCTCTTTCAACCGCGCATCCAGCGTCTTCACCGTCTCGACCTGATCCGACAGCAGCTTGCCGACGGGGATACCGGTCCAGCGGGCGACGACTGCGGCCACCGCCTCCTTATCGACGACACGCGGCACCAGCGGTGTCTCGCCGGCTATCGCCATGAGGCTCTGCTCGGTGCTGGCAAAGGCGGCGCGGGCAGTTTCCGGCGTCATCGCCTGCGGCGGGAAAGGCGCGACATTGGTGCCGCCACCCGCCCCCTCGGCCGGGCTTAGCGGCGAGATGGCAGCGTCATGCGAAAAAGCCTCTTCAAGCCGGTCAGCTTCGCGTGCGAGCCGCATTTCCTCTTCGAATTTCGCCTGCAGCGCTTCGGCTTCGGCGCCGATTTCGTCTCTTTTCCGGGCGATCTCGGCAAGCCGCGCCATATTTTCCGGCGTTTCCGGCTCCCCCTCCAGCCATTTGGCTTCGGTCTCGAGAAGTTTCTGTTCGTTGCTCAGCAGCCTCAGCGCTTCCGGGGAGGTCTGCCGCGACAGCGCAACGCCGGCGGCCGCCGTGTCGATCAGACTGATCGCCTTGTCGGGGAGCTGCCGTGCCGGCATGTAACGGGCCGAAAGGCGGACAGCCGCAACCAGCGCCTCGTCGCGAATCCGCACCTTGTGGTGAGCCTTCAGGCTCTCGGCCACCCCGCGCAGCATGCGGACCGCGGTCTCTTCATCCGGCTCCTGCACATGCACCACCTGGAAGCGCCGCGTGAGTGCCGCATCCTTCTCGATATGGCGCTTGTATTCGCTCCAGGTCGTGGCCGCGATGGTTCGCAATTCGCCCCGCGCCAGGGCCGGTTTGAGAATATTCGCAGCATCGCCCTGCCCTGCCTGCCCGCCGGCGCCGATCAGGCCATGCGCTTCGTCGATGAACAGGATGATCGGTTCGGGTGAGGCTTTCACGGCGTCGACGACGCCATGCAGTCGCCGTTCGAATTCGCCTTTCACGCCCGCACCGGCCTGCAACAGGCTGAGGTCGAGCAGCAGCAGCTTCACCTGCTTCAGCCGGTCGGGCACGCTTCCCGCAGCGATCTCCAAAGCGAGCGCCTCCGCGACTGCCGTCTTGCCGACACCTGCCTCTCCGACCAGGATCGGATTGTTCTGCCGCCGCCGCATCAGGATATCGACCAGCTGGCGCAGTTCGCGGTCGCGGCCAATGACCGGATCGATCTTTCCGGCATGCGCATCGGCCGTCATATCGCGGGTATAGAGGCGCAGAAATTCGTTTTCCGCCGACGAAAAAGCCGGCTTCGAAAGAACCGGCTGCGACGGGTTATCCGCTTGATCGACTTTCGGTTTTTCGAGCTTGTCGTCGAGACGCGTCCGGTCGAGCCCGCGCATCGACGGCGCGATGCCCCGCACCACGGCGCGCAGAGCGTGATCGGCCGTCAACGCGGAAAGCAGGTCGGCAAGGGTGATGACGCCGCGTCCGTATTGAAGCGAGGCGACGAGCCAGGCTTCGCGGGCCAGCGAAAGCAGGTTCTGGGAAAGCACGAGCGATGCGCCGTCTTCCCGGCGTATATCGGCAATCGCCGCATCAAGCTCCGTGCGCAGCGTCTCCGAAGGGACGCCCAGGTCCTCGAAGACAGCAGAAATTCCCTCGATGTCGAGAAGTGCGCGAAGCCAGTGACTGACCTCCACGACCGGCTGCTGATGACGTGCAGCAAGCGAAGCGGCTGTCTCAAGACCGACACGCAAACTTGGCTCAAGCGTTCTGATGAGACGGCTGAGATCGATGTGCGACATCCGGCAAGCCCTGTATCTTTCGTCGAGGTGCAGTGTTCTTTCGAGATGCGAGGCAACAACTAGGGCGGTTACCAGACCTTGTCCAGACAAAAAGTTGCGCTATGTCAAAAAATAGCGATTATGACAGTTGTCACCAAACTGTCACCTTATTCTGGAACTTGACAAGGCAGTATATGACCAACAGGATGACCGTCTGCGGATTTATGCTCCCATTTTTGGAGAATATGCCAGCGTGAATGTGCTAAAAATAGCCGATCCATTTGAAGAAGGCGCTCCGTGCGGAGAAAACGTCCGAACTAATACTTCGGTACGCGAAATATACTATAGAATAAAGGACGCGAGAAGCGCCGCAAGGACAACTGAACGGGGAATAGTTCCGGGTGAAACTATTGGTCTTTCACCTGCCTGGCAGGACGTCAACAATCTTGGATTGCATATCCTTTCTTCCGTGGGCAAGGACATCGAAGTATTGGCCTGGCTGGCCGAGGCTCAGCTGAGGCTGCACGGCTTCGAAGGATTGCGGGATGTCTATGAGGCGCTTGTGTCGCTTTTAGACAACTATTTTGACTCCCTGCACTCAATCGGCGAAGACGATCTGGAGGAGCGGTTTGCGCCCCTTGCGGGCCTGAACGGCGTCGGCGGGGAAGGAACGATCATCCAGGCGATCCGTCTGACTTCGTTGATCCCTGGCGGAAAATTCGCGCAATTTTCGCTCTGGGATTTCCAGCTTTCGCAGCGGGCGACTGAAAGCGAGCGGCGCGAGGATTTGCAGCAGGCGGCGACCGAAGCCGGTGTCGCACGCATGTCAGGCCACCTGACGGTACTCACGGAATGCATCGCCGCTTTCGACCGTCTGGTCGCTATACTTGACGCCCGATGCGGCGATCAGGCGCCGCCGAGTTCGAATACACGCAATGTTTTGCATGAGGCGGCCTCTGCAATTCGGGTCCTGGCGGGCATCGAGATAACCGCACCCGCTCCCGAACAGCCGTTGTCGCACCAGACGGACCTGCATCCCGCCAACACGAACCAGGCGGAAACGGAGCCGGCGGCGCAGCTCCGTCCGATCACCGCCGAGATGATTCGGTCCCGCGAAGAAGCGTTCGAACTGCTGATCGCAGTGGCACGCTATTTTCGCCGCACCGAACCTCATTCACCGATTTCCATGTCGATCGAGACGCTGGTGCGCCGCGGCCGCATGGATTTTTCCGAGCTTCTTGCCGAGCTCCTGCCCGAACAGCACGCGCGCAATGCGGTGCTGACGGCGGCCGGCATCCAGCCCTCGGCCGACAGGGGAGGTTGAGGGGCATACGACCGCATGCGGGCTTCCGCCCGACCGCAATCTGCAAAAGTCTGAATTCGTAATCTGCCGATGGCAGGAAGGAGAATCCCGATGGCAAGTGTGCATGAGAAGCTGGAAAGGGTTCGCAAACCCCGGGTCCACATCAAATATGAAGTGGAGACCGAAGGCGCGATGGTGGTGAAGGAACTGCCCTTCGTCGTCGGCGTGCTGGGTGATTTCTCCGGCAATCCAACCCAGCCGTTGAAACCGTTCGGCGAGCGCAAGTTCGTCCAGATCGACCGGGATAATTTTGACGACGTCATGCGCCGCATGACCCCGGGCCTCACCATTTCCGTCGAGAACACCTTGCAGAACGACGGAACCGAGCTTCCGGTTTCGTTGAAATTCGAAAGCATGGAGGATTTCGAACCCGGCGCCGTGGTCAACCAGGTGCCGGCGCTGAAAGCCCTGCTCAATGCCCGCAACGAACTCCGCGACCTGATGAGCAAGGCCGACCGCTCCGAAGAGCTGGAACGGCTTCTCGAAGAGATCCTGCAGAACAAGGCCGATCTTTCCCAGCTCGTCGCCCAGCTCGGCGGCGACAAGAAGGAAGAGAAGAAAGACGCGGTCAACTGAGTGTCGTCGGCGCGCGGGCGACCGCGCGCTTTGAAATTCCCGCCCATCTGTTGGCTGGAGCAGCCGCTTCCTCGAAGGCGTCAACACTTCGAGAGCGCAGCTCCCCGGAACAAGGATTTGAGACATGAGCGCTGACACGCAATTGCAGACGACAGAGCAGATCGATTTCGTTCCCGATCAGGACCTTCTGACGAAGGTGGTCGCGGCGACCCGCCAGACGGAACCGAACCGCGCCCAGGACCTCCTGCGCACCCTGACCGATCAGGCGCTGAAAGGCACGGTCACCTATGACCGCAACCTGACCGTCACCCTGAACAACGCGATCGCCGAGATCGACAAGACGATCTCCAGGCAGCTCGCGGCGATCATGCAGGCGCCCGAGTTCGTGAAGCTCGAAGGCGCCTGGCGCGGGCTCAACTATCTGGTCAAGAATACCGAGACCAGCGTCAACCTGAAGATCCGCGTGCTGAATGCCTCCAAGCGCGAAATCTCCAAGGATCTCGCCAAGGCGGTCGAGTTCGATCAGTCGCGCCTCTTCAAGTCGGTCTATGAAGACGAGTTCGGCACGCCGGGCGGCGAACCGATGGGCGCGCTGATCGGCGATTACGAGTTCGACAATTCCTTCGAGGACATCCAGCTGCTGCAGGGCGTGTCGATGATCGCCGCTGCCGCTTTTGCACCGTTCATCTCGGCAGCGAGCCCGCGCATGTTCGGTTTCGAGGACTTCCGCGAAGTCGCCAAGCCGCGCGATCTCGAAAAGATCTTCGACACGGTCGAATATGCCAAGTGGCGCAGCTTCCGTGACAGCGACGACTCACGCTTCGTGACGCTCGCCATGCCGCGCGTCCTCGCGCGCATGCCCTATGGTCCGAAGACCAGCCCGATCGACGAGTTCAACTACGACGAGACGGGCGGTTCCAAGACCGGAGAACTGCCGCATGACAATTATTGCTGGATGAACGCGGCCTATGTGATGGGCACGCGGCTGACCGAAGCTTTCGCCAAGAGCGGCTGGTGCACGGCGATCCGCGGCGCCGAAAACGGCGGCAAGGTCGAAGGCCTGCCGATGCACATCTTCTCCAGCGACGATGGCGATCTGGATCTCAAATGTCCGACCGAAGTCGGCATTACCGACCGCCGCGACGCCGAACTCGGCAAGCTCGGCTTCCTGCCGCTCTGCCACTACAAGAACACCGATTACGCCGTGTTCTTCGGCGCGCAGACGACCCACAAGCCGAAGCTTTACGACCGGCCGGAAGCCAATGCCAACGCGGCGGTTTCCGCCCGTCTTCCCTACATGATGGCGACCTCCCGTTTCGCGCATTACCTGAAGGTGATGGGCCGCGACAAGATCGGCTCCTTCATGGAAGCGGAAGATTGCGAGGCCTGGCTGAACCGCTGGATCGCCAACTACGTCAACGCCAATGACGAGGCGGGCGAGGAATCGCGGGCCAAATATCCCTTGCGCGATGCCAAGGTCACCGTTCAGGAAATCCCGGGCAAGCCGGGCGCCTATAATGCGGTGGCCTGGATGCGCCCCTGGCTGCAGATGGAGGAGTTGACGACCTCTCTGCGGATGGTCGCACGGATACCCTCCAAATCCTGATGCGACGGCACGCGCGGCGTCCCCTCGTCGCGCGTGATCCTTCCGATTTTGTTTTCATGCAGCTCCAGCCGGAAACGCAACCGCATTTTCCTGGATCTGCCCGGATTTGAAACCAGGATGACGATGGGTTCTTGCACAGAATGGAGGCGTCGGGCGGACCGGTTGATCGCATTGATCGACGAGGCCCTGAACGCCCAAGTGAACGCGATCCTGCATCACCCCGATTTCCAGGCGATGGAGGCGAGGTGGCGCGGCCTTGCCATGCTCGTGCGTGTATCCGGCCCGAGCGGCGATGTGAAGGTCAAGCTTCTGAGCGTCGGCGCGCAGGAGCTTTCCCGGAGCATGGAGCGCGCCTCGGACTTCGACCAGAGCCATCTCTTCGAGCTGATCTACAGCCGCGAATTCGGCACGCCGGGCGGCGAACCCTACGGGCTGCTGATCGGCGACTACCACTTCTCGCCGGGCGAACCTCGATGCGGTGACGCCGTCAGCCTCCTCACCCAGCTCGGCATGGTGGCCGCGGCAGCCTTTTGCCCCTTCGTCGCCGGTGCCTCGCCCCAGGCGATCGGGCTCGAGGACTTTCACGAGCTCGGCCGCGTCCAGGACTTTTCCTGGCTCGCCAGCGATCCGGCCCGCATCCGCTGGAACGCACTTCGCGCCCGCGAGGATTCGCGTTTCATCGGCCTCGTCGGCCCACGCGTCCTGATGCGCGCGCCGCTCGAACCGTATGACCGGCGGCGCAACGACGGCTTTCCCTTCCGCGAGGAGATTGCAGCAGACGGCAGCTCCCTGCTCTGGGGCAATGGCGCCTTCGCCTTCGCCACCATCGTCATCCGCAATTTCATCGAATCGGGCTGGTTCGCCGATATCCGCGGCGTCACCCAGGACAGGATCGACGGCGGTTTGTTGAGCACATCGGAACTGCGCCCCTACGATTTCGGCACCGAAAGCAACGAGCTTTCGGCCCAGCCCCCGGTGGAAATTCGTCTCACCAGCGTTCAGGAGCAGCAATTCTGCGATCTCGGCCTGATCCCCGTCGCGACCACCTATCTCTCGGCCTCGGCGATCTTCAACTCCAATCAGTCGCTGCACGCCCCGCCGCATTATTCCAACGAGCATGCGCGCCAGAACGCGCGGCTGGCCGCGATGCTGCAATACGTGCTCTGCGCCTCGCGCTTTTCGCATTATCTGAAGGTCATCATGCGTGACGAGATCGGCCAGCTCTCGGATGCCGGTTCCATCCAGCGGAAGCTCGATGACTGGCTGACCGGTTATACGCTCGGCAACGACGACGCCGATCTTTCGCTGCGCACCCGCTTCCCCCTTCGTTCCGCCGGCATCACGGTCGCGGAAATTCCCGGCAAACCGGGCACCTTCTCCTGCACCGTCCGCCTGCAGCCGCATTTCCAGCTCGATGACGTGTCCACGAGCTTCCACCTCGTCGCCGAGACTGCGAACCCGGACCAGATCGTTCGCCGCCCCGTCGCCATGACCGAGAGGATGTCCGCATGACGCTTTCCGAAAGCATCGCCAAATCCCTGAGCGGCAATGCGCTCGACGCCGCACTCGACATGGCGAAGGCGCATCTGAAGTCCCACCCGTCGGACCAGGAGGCCCGCCACCTTTATATCGACCTGTTGGTACTTTCCGGCGATTACGAGCGCGCCGACAATCAATGCAGCCTCGCCGTCACCTTCGCACCCGATGCGACCATGGGCTTTGCCCTTCTGCGCAACGAGCTGCGCGGCATGGCGGCGCGCGATGCCTGGTTCCGGAGCGGCGCCGTGCCGGAATTCCCGCAAGGGCCAAGCAATCTCGACAAGCTTGCGGTCCGCCTCGGCATCGCGCACCGGACGGGGGATATCGACGACGCAGCGCAAGCGCTCGCCACCCTAGAGGATCAGCGCGGCGAACGTCCGATCCTCTGGAACGGGAAGAGAGTGTCCGACTTCCGCGATCTCGACGACCGGACGCCGCATGCGCTGGAGGTGATCATGACCGGCGGCGCCTATCTCTGGATCGACTTCGCCAAGATCGCAGCACTCACGGTCGAACCGATCGCAAGGCCGCGCGACCTCGCCTTCCGGCGGGCCGAGCTCTCGCTGATCGACGGCGCCGTGGCGCCGGTACTGCTGCCGGCGATCTATCACGACACGGCAGCGGATGCGGCGCTGCTTCTGGGCCGGGAAACCGATTGGGTCGAGGAGCCCACGGGCATCACCACCGGCCGCGGCCAGCGATGCTTCCTCGCCGGAGACGAACTCGTCTCCTTCCACGATACCGAAAGCCTTGAAACCGTTGTTGCAACAACCGGCCGGAAGCAGGTCGTCCATGGCTGATCCGCTCGAACGCTACCGGCCGCGCGACCGCATTCTGGCCCGTTCGATCCTCGACCGGCTGATCGACGAGGCGCCTGACCGTGCCTTCGACGCGCCGACAAGCCTGGTGGACCAGGTGCGCGACATGCGGGAAGCGATCCGCCGCGACCTGGAAGCCCTCCTCAACACCCGCCGTTGCCCGAGCGCACCACCGACCGTACTCGGCGAACTCAAGGACGCCCTGGTGAGTTACGGGGTCGACGGCATGGTATCTGCGAACCTCGTGACGGACGAGGCCAAGCTCAGGCTCGCCCAGATGATCGAGCGCCGCATCTCGCTTTTCGAGACGCGCCTCTCCGATGTTCGCGTGACGATCCTGAAGAGCCGGACGATGACGGAGCGGGCGCTGCGCATGCGCATCCAGGCGAGCTTTCGCCTGCATGAAGGCATGCCGCCGATCAGCTTCGAATCCACGATCGATCCGTCCACGCAGCGCTTCCTGGTGGAGGCGGCGAATGGCTGACGGTTTCCTCCACCGTTATAATGACGAGCTGCTGGCGCTGCGTCGGCGGGCGGCGCGGTTCGCAGATGCGTTTCCGAAGATTGCCGGTCGCCTGCGCCTGACCGGCGACGTCGCGGACGATCCGCATGTGGAGCGGCTGATCCAGAGTTTCGCCTATTCCGCCGCCCGTATCCGCCAGAAGATCGACGACGAATTCCCGGAGCTGACGGACGGACTGCTCGAAACGCTCTATCCGCACTATCTTGCACCGCTCCCCTCGATGAGCATCGTGCGCTTCAAACCCAGCGGCACGCTCGCCTCGGTGCAGACGGTGCCGCGCCATACGGAAATCCTGGCCGAGCCTATCGGGGGCGAAGCCTGCCGGTTCCGCACCACCCAGGATGTCGATGTCGCGCCGATCGAGATCGCCGCTGCCGCATTGTCCGGCCAGCCGATCAACGCCCCGCTGTCGCCCTATTCCGGTGTCGCCGGCTGCCTGCGGCTGTCGGTTCGCGCGCTCGATCCGCGCCAGCCGTTCGGCGATCTCGGCGTCGGCAGGCTGCGGCTGCATATTCCGTCCCCCTGGCAGCAGGCGGTGGCGATCCACGAACTGCTCGCCAACCACACGCTCGGCATCGCGCTTGCAAAACATGCAGACGATCGCGAGCCGATCTTCCTGGCCGCCCGGAACCTGAAGCCCGTGGGCTTCGAACCGGAACAGGCGATGCTGCCCTATCCGGCCCCGAGCTTCATCGGCTACCGGCTGCTGACCGAGTTTTTTGCCCTGCCGCAGAAATTCCTGTTCCTCGATCTCCACGGGCTCGACGCCTGGAAGGGCGAGACGCTGGAAATCTTCATCTATCTGGACGAGACGGACGCGAAGCTCGAACGCGCCGTGTCGGCACGCGATTTCACGCTCAACGCCACGCCGGTCGTCAATCTCTTCCGCCAGACCTGCGAGCCGATTTCGGTCGACGGCACCCGCACGGAATACCGGCTGCTGCCGGATGCCCGTCGCCAGAGGACGCGCGAAATCTATTCGATCGACCGCGTGCTTCTGACCGGCTCCCGCGGGCAGGAAGAATTCTGCCAGCCATTCTTCGGCCGCTCGCAGCGGGCAGGCAATAGTGCCTCCTATTGGCAGGCCTATCGCCGCTTCGACGAGGACGACGGGACGAGCGACATGGAGATCGCTTTCGTCGACCGCAACCGCCGCTTCGCCGGGCCGATGGACGCGGTGGCGAGCGTCGATACGCTCTGCCTCAACCGCGACCTGCCGGAGCAGCTGCCCTTCGGCGGCGGCCACCCGTTCCTGCAACTGGCCTCGGGCCACGAGGCGGTCGCCGGTGTCGAAGCGCTGATCCCGCCCACACCTTCGGTCCGCATGAACGATCAGGAGGGCCGCAACTGGCGCCTCGTGTCACACCTGCTGCTCAACCATCTCTCCCTGTTCGACAACGAAGGCGCGGCATTGAAGGATATCCTGTCGCTCTATGCCTTCCGCGACAGCCCGGAAACCAAGCAGCTCGTTGATGCGCTGATCCGCATCAAGGCCGAAAATTCGACAGCACGGCTCGGCAGCGGTGGCATGGTGCCCGGCACCGAGATCGCGCTGGAATTTGATCCGGCCGCGATCGACCGGCCGTCCGCTTTCCTGTTCGGCGCGGTGCTCGACCGTTTCTTCAGCCTCTACACCTCCGTCAACAGTTTTACCCGGCTGACCGTGTCGATGAAGGGGCAATCCAAACCGATCGCCACCTGGCCGGCACGCGCCGCCGAGCGGCCATTGCTCTGACGAAAGGATTGCGAACCGACCATGGACCTGACGACCCGCAAACCTGACGCGCCATCCGGCGTTTCATCCGGCGCCCTTGCCGACCTGCTCGAACGCGACCCCGGTCGCTTCGAACCGGTGACGGCATTCCGTGTGGCGCAGGCGGCGGTCGCCGAATATCCGGGGGTCGAACTGGATGTGGCATCCCATACAGGTGTCTCTCCCGCGCCGCTCGCCGTCAGCGGCTTCAAGCGGAGCGGCATGCGCGCCTCGGTGAAGAGCGCGCTTGCCGGGTTGATCGGCCCGCTCGGCTCCATGCCCTCAGCCTATAACGAAATCATCCTTCGCGAAGAGCGCAACAGGTCGAAGGCCCTGGCAAGCTTCTTCGATCTATTCAGTGCCCGCATGGCCGAGCTGTTCGTCGTTGCCTGCGAGAAATATCGCATCGCGCGCCGGCTGCGCTGGGGCGGCAGCCGCAAGGACAATGCCTTCATCACGACCCTCCTCGCCCTGACCGGTTTCGGCACCAAACGCCTGACGGAACGAAGCGGCGTCGATGAGGATCTCGTGTTGCGCTTCTCCGGCTTCTTTGCCGCACGCAACCGAAATGCGGCGAACCTGTGCGCGATGCTTGAGGAATTCAGCGGCCTGCCGATCGAAATCCAACTCTTTCGCGGCCGCTGGCTCGCCATTCCGGAGGAGGAGCGCAGTCGAATGGGCCAGCCGCACGGCGTGCAGCTCGGCGTCAATGCCACCGCCGGCGCCGCCATCCGCGATTTCAGCGGCGGTTTTCGCGTCGTCATCGGTCCGCTCGGCTACGCCGACTACCTGTCGCTTGCGCCCGGCGGCCGCAACATCACCGAACTCTTCGCCCTGACCCGCCTTTATGTCGGCTCGGCTCTCGACTTCGATATTCAGGTCATCCTGAGGAAGGAGGACATCCCATTCTGCCAGCTCGGCCAAGGCGGCGAAGGGGGCGGCAAAGAGGCCGGTGACCCGCCGCGCCTCGGCTGGAACAGCTGGGCCCGCGTTGCGCCCGCCGGGAAGGACAGCGGCGATGCGGTGATCGTCGAACGCCTGCGGCAGATCGAAGGAGGAGGCGGACATGCGGCTTGAATTGCGCCAGATCGACAGCGAGGGTGCGTCGCTGGCCAGCCGGAAATGGTTCTTCGAACGCGGTCGGCGCACGCTGGGGCGAGCGCCGGATTGCGATTGGAGGCTGCCGGAGGACCAGCGTTCGGTGTCGAAATTCCATTGCACGATCGAGAGGGACCGCGAAGGTTTCGTATTGCGCGATCAGAGCGCCAACGGATCGAAGGTGGATGGCCATATCGTCCACGAAGGAGAAACGGCAAGGCTAGCGGACCAGTCGATGGTCGAGGTCGGAAACCTGGCCTTCACGGTCCGCATCTCCGGCCAACGTGATGAAGACCTGGATGACCCCGAGGCCGGCCTCCTGCTCAGCGACGAACCGCTGACGATCTCCGCCATCCTGGCAGACATCGCACCCGGCGGCCGTGCTGCCGCAGGCATTCTCGGCGAGCGCGTCGCGGAGGATTGGTCGGTACCGGTCGCGACCGGAAAGGAAGGCTCCAGCCCGTCCCGCAATGTCGAGATCGGCTGGAACGGTCCGCCCGAAATCCGCTCCGCCACAAAATTCCTTCCGGACGACTGGAATGCGGACGAAGGGTCCGACTACGGCAGCCATCTGGAACATGGATCAGCCACTCATGTGTCCGCACCGGCTCTGCGGGTCCGCGCCGTGGAGACTTTGGAAACCGTCAACGACAACGTCCCTCCGCCGGAGCCGTTGCTCGATGATTTCCCACGCCTGTCGATCGGCCGGTCGGGCGAGCTTGCGGAGAGGCTGGAGCCTTTGCTCGGCCGGTTCGATGAAGCTCTGGATAACGCTTTTGCCGTCTTCGAGATGGAGCCGCCGCACGCCCTTTCCGAGCCGGATATCTTCGGCCGCAGCCGCGAGGAGGCGCTCGTGATCAGAGCCGAGGCCCTGCTTGACCGGCAGATGAGGCTGAACGCCGCGCTGGAAGAGCTGGTGCGGGAAGCCGGGCGCCAGATGGAGCCGCGCATTCTGGAAGCGCGGATCGATGCCGGGTCCCGCAGCCTGCGCTTCGCCCCCTCCTGGGGGCGCAATCGCGACTATTGGCAGGCCTATAAGGCGCAATTCGAAAAGAACGGCAGGGCGCAATCGGTCCGCGAGATCTTCCGCGACGCGATGATGCGGGCGGTGGACGGCGGACATCGCGAGCCCATGCCGAAAGAACGGGAAGGAAGCGGCAGACATGAGGAATGAGAACCGGGTGGCCTGGAGCGAAGGCATGTTCCTTCGCGTACAACATTTCCAGCAGGCGGACCGCTGGACGGAAAGGCTGGTCCGCACCACCACGCGCGGCCTCTCTCCTTATCCGTGGGGCCTGTCCGAAATCGGCATAGACCGCAGCGCGCTGGCGATCGGCCAGTTCGCTCTTTCGAACCTGCGCGGCATGATGCCGGACGGCACGCCTTTCGAGGCTCCGATCGATGCCGACCTGCCCCCGCCGCTCGACCTTGACGAGAACACCAAGAACGCGGTCGTCTATCTCGCGCTTCCGGCCCGCCAGCCCGGCAAGGCCGATGTGGCGCTGAACGGCGGCGCAAAGCTGAACAGCGTCCGCCTCGTCGCCTCGCATTACGAGGCCCCGGACGCCAATGTCGAAACCGATTTCATGGCGCCGATCGATGTCGGCCGGCTCAGCATGCGTTATCTCAAGACCGGCGACGAACTCAGCGGCTACGAGCTCGTCGGCCTCGCCCGCATCATCGAGGTGCGTTCCGACCGTGCCGTCATACTCGACCCGGAATTCATCGCGCCAAGTCTCAACTGCGCCGCCGAGGCGCGTCTGACCGAGCTGATGACCGAACTGCTCGGCATCGTCCGACACCGCGCGGAGGCGATCGCCGAAAGGATCGGTGATCCGACCATTCGCGGGACGGCGGAAGTCGGCGATTATTTCCTGCTGCAGATCCTCAATCGCGCCGATCCGATGCTGAAGCATATCCTTTCCAATGCGACACGCATCCATCCGATCGAATTTTACGAGACCTGCATCCAGCTTGCCGGCGAACTCGCGACCTTCACGACCGAACGGAAGCGGGCGACCGATTTCCCGCCCTACCGGCATGAGGACCTGAAGGGGACCTTCGCAGCCGTCTTCGACGACCTGCGCGCATCGCTTTCCGCGGTTCTCGAACAGGCCGCCGTCGCGATCGAACTCGCAGAACGCCGCCATGGCGTGCGCGTCGGCACGATCAACGACCGCTCGCTACTCAGGGATGCCGGTTTCGTGCTGGCGGTCAGGGCAGAAATGTCGGCCGAGGACGTTCGCCGGAAACTGCCCGCCCAGATCAAGGTCGGCCCCGTGGAGCGCATCGCCGATCTCGTCAACGTCGCGCTGCCGGGTATTCCCGTCCGGCCGCTGCCGGTCCTGCCGCGCCAACTGCCTTACCGGTCCGGCACCATCTACTTCGAACTCGACACCAAGAATCCGCTCTGGAAGCAACTCGACACCTCGGGCGCCATCGCCATGCATCTCGCAGGCGATTTCCCGGGCCTCGAAATGGAACTGTGGGCCCTTAGAGAATGAAGAACGAACCCGCATCCACCTGGCAGAACCTGCCAACCATCGTCGAACTCACCGAGGACGGCGTCCAGAAAAAGCAATCGGCCCGCAAGATGGCCGAAATGCTGGATGACGTGCTGGAATTCCCCGACAGCCCCTCGGACAAGAACCTGCAGCAGGCGCCTCCCCGCAAGGGCGGATGGTCGGTGGAAGCACTGGTCAGGGATTTCCGTTTCGGCGGCGACGAAGTGCCGACCCTGGTGCGTTCGGCGGCTCCGTTGCTCAATCTCGCCCATGCGCTGCGGCACGCCGAGGAGCAGCCGGACCTGGATCAGCTACGCAAGGTCGCGGTCGAAGCGATCGGTCGTTACGAACGCGATCTCGCCAGCGCCCGCATCAGTCCGGACCGTGCCCGGGCCGCCCATTACGTCGTTTGCGCCACCGTCGACGACGTGGTCCTGAGCAAGCCCTGGGGCGTTCGCGCCGGCTGGGCCCGCTCCGGCCTCGTCTCCACCTTCCATATGGACGTGACCGGCGGCGACCGGGTGTTCGACCTGCTCGACCATTTTCATCAGAGCCCGGGCGCCAACAAGGACCTGCTGCTCCTTATCTATCTCTGCCTGTCGCTCGCCTTCGAGGGACGCACCCGCGTTTCGCCGCGCGGTAATCTCGAACTCGGTCGCATCCGCGACAGCCTGTACAAGACCCTGCTTGGACAATATGGCGTCTTCGAGCGGGAGCTGTCGCCCCATTGGAAAGGTGTTTCGGCCCGCCACAAGCCGCTGCGCACCGCGGTCGCGCTCTGGACGCTGCTCTCCGTGCTCGCGCTCATCTTCGCGCTTGGCTACCTCTTCTTCACCCTGTCGCTGAACAGCGCCTCGGACGGAACATTCCAACGGCTGGCGAGCCTGCCGCCGCGTGACACGCCAAGCGTCCTGATCAAGGTGCCGGAACCTCTGCCCGAACCGGCCCAGCCGGTCGTCGAGGTCAAGCCCGCACCGCCGGTCGAGCCCCCGCCGAAACAGGCTCCTCCGCCGAGCCGCCTCGACAATCTTCTCGCCTTCCTCGAGCCGGAGGTGGAAAAGAAGCTCGTGACACTGTCGGATTCGAACGGCCGGCTTCTGGTGCGGATCAAAAACTCGGGTCTCTTCGATACCGGCAGCGCCGAGGTCAGCTCGAAGTTCCACGATCTTATCCAGCGGATCGGCGGTGCGCTGGCTGCGGAAAAATTCCGCGCCGTCGTGATCGGCTATACCGACAACGTGCCGATCCGCACAGTCCAGTTCCCGTCGAATTGGCATCTCTCGGAGGCGCGTGCCAAGGCGGTCGGCGACATCCTGGCCTCCTTTACCGGGCCGGATGCAATTCTGACCGAAGGCCGCGCCGACAGCGATCCGATCGCCGACAACGCCAAGCCGGAAGGCCGCGAGATGAACCGACGCACCGAAATCCTGGTCCTCACCGATCCGTCGGAAAGGCTGAGCGACGCCGGCCTCAAGGTACCGCCGGTTCGGGCTGAAAGGCCGAACACCGAAATCGCGCCAGCAGCTGGAGGAGCGGCACGATGAACCCGTTGAGTTCCTTCTATACGCTGCGCTCCTATGTGGAGGCCTATGCAGGCCTTCTCGGCCGGCGCTTCATCTCCGTCATCTGGGTGGCGGCGATCTGCGTCGTCATCTGGTTCTACGGATACCTCGCCGCCTACGGCAATTTCAAACCGCTGGCGAGCGTCAATGCCCGCCTGCTTCTGATCGGCGTGATCATTGCCATCTGGCTCGGCTACCTCATCTTCACGGTCATCCGCGACCGGCGCCGCGACAAGCAACTGGTCGAAGGTATCGAGCGCGACGCGGCAAGCGAAGCCGCCGCCAGCCAGCAGGCGGAGGTTGGCGAAATCCACGGCCGCCTCAAAGAGGCCTTGCAGCTGCTGCGCCGCATCACCCGCAAGCGTTTCGGTTACATCTACGAACTCCCTTGGTATGTGATCTTCGGCGCGCCCGGTTCCGGCAAGACGACAGCGCTCACCAATTCCGGCCTTAAATTCCCGCTGGGCGATGCGCTGGGCAGCAATTCCGTCCAGGGCATCGGCGGCACCCGCAATTGCAATTGGTGGTTCACCGACGAGGCGATCCTGATCGACACTGCCGGCCGCTATACGACCCAGGACGATCTTGATGGCACTGCCAAGGCCGGCTGGGAAGGCTTCCTCGGGCTCTTGCGCAAATACCGGCGTTCGCAGCCGATCAACGGCGCGCTGCTGACGCTTTCGATCGGAGACCTGCTGACCCGCGATGCGGAAGCGCAACGCGAGGAGATCAGAGCGATCCGCCAGCGGCTTTCGGAACTCGACGAGCACCTGCAGGCCCGGGTTCCGGTCTATCTCGTGCTGACCAAAGCCGACCTCCTGACCGGCTTCGTGGAATTTTTCGACGGTTTCAACAAGTCCGACCGCGAACAGGTTTGGGGCACGACATTCGGCCTGGAGGAGAGCTACAAGGCCGCCAATCTGCCGGACCGTTTCCTCGAAGAATTCGCCCTGTTGCAGGAACGTGTCGGCGCCATGCTGATCGAGCGCCTTCAGCAGGAGCCGAACCCGGAGCTGCGCGGCCGCATCTTCCGTTTCCCCGCCGAGCTCGCCGCGCTCAGGGAGCGGCTGCACGAGGTGATGACGGAGCTTTGCTCCGGCTCGAAACTGGTCGAGCCGCCAATGCTGCGCGGCATCTATTTTGCCTCCGGCACGCAAGCCGAAGAAACGAGCCTGCTCTCGGCGACGCGGGCACGCCGCAGTTATTTCCTGTCGCGGCTCTTCAAGGACGTCATTTTCGACGAGGCGTCCCTGGTCGCCCGCGACAAGCGGCTTTCCCGCAGGCAGGTGTTTTTCCGCCGTACGGCCTATGCCGCCGCGGTTCTGGCGCTGGCGGTCGTGCTCACCAGCTGGACTGCCACCTATTTCCAGAATGCCGCAGCACTCGCCAGTGCGGAGCGACGCATCGACGCCTACGAACAGTTGGCGCGCGGCGTGCCTGTGCGCGACGTGACGGATAGCGATTTCCTGCGCGTGCTCCCGGCACTCGACAATCTCGCCGCCGTCACCGGCGAGTTTTCGAGAACCCGCGTATGGCCGGTCAGCTTCGGCCTCGACCAGGAAAGCAAGGTGGCCGGTCGCCAGCGCGACGCCTATCAGCGGGCGCTCAACGCGCTGCTTCTGCCCCGCATGCTCGTCCAGCTGCAAAAGGAAATGACCGAAAGCAGGGAGGTCGCAACGACCTTCGACGCCCTGAAGCTCTACGGCATGCTTGGCGGCCTTGGCCCGATGGATGCGGATTTCGTTTCGCTGGAAGCGGAAGAAATGTTCACCAGACTTTATCCCGGCGAAGGCCGATCGGCGGCGCGGCAGGCGCTGATCGCCCATGCCGGCGCCATGGCGCGTGGTTCGCTCCCACCGATCGAACTCGACAGCGCCCTGATCGCCAAAGCCCGCGAAACAATCCGTCCCCAGAGCATCCCGAACCGAGCCTATGACATTCTCGCGAGCTACCGCCAGTCGCGCGCGCTGCCTGCCTGGACGCCGGCCGCGGCTCTGGGTCCGCTTGGCGAACAGGCATTCGAACGCCCCTCCAAGGCTGCGTTGCGGGAAGGCGTGCCCGGTCTCTTTTCCAGCACGGGCTACCGCCAGGTCGTCCTGCCGAAGATCACCGATGCGGCGAGGACGGCGCTCGAGGAACAGTGGGTGCGCGGCGAGCCAAACCCGGCAACCTCCTCGGTCGATGCGGTCGCGCAGGCCGCGTTGCAACTCTATTTCGACGGTTTCGAACAGCGCTGGTCGGCATTGACGGCGGATCTCAGGGTCAAGCCGTCGCAGACAATCGGAAACGCAGCCGAGACAACCCGTATTCTCGCAAGCGAGCCGAACCCGGTGGAGAATATCGCCAAGTCCATCGCCGCGGCGACCGATCTTCGCCGGCCCGGTGCCGAGGTCGCTTCCGCGGCCAATGACAGCCTGCCCGCCTCGACCACGACGCTCGCCAGCGCCGCGAATGCGCCGGACCCGTTCGCACCGCTGCGCGCCGCGCTTGAGCCCCCGCAATCCGACCCGCTGTCCTCCGGCCAGTTGCTCACCGGCCAGGCGCAGGATGCGCCGAAATCGCAGATCGCCCAGCTAAAGCCCGTCCTGCAGAAGGTACACGAGCAGCTGTCGCGTGCCGCGACTTCCACGGCCGAAGTCGCCAAGGTCTTCGATGTCGACAGCCAGCTGACCAATGCCAATCAGGATCTGCTGCAGCAGGCGCGGCGGCTGCCGGCGCCGGTCGATACCTGGATGGCCGGGGTTGCGGCGGATGTCGGCTCGCTGGCGGTCAAATCCGCCCGAACCCGCATCAGCAACGCATGGACTGCCGAAGGCGCCAATTTCTGCTCCAGCGTGATCACCGGCCGTTATCCTTTCGACCGGGAATCTCCGCGTGATGTTGCGATGAGCGATTTCGTGCGCCTGTTCGGTCCCAAGGGCCTGTTTAAGACCTTCTTCAACGACCGGCTCGCCACCTTTGTCGATACCAGTTCTTCGCCCTGGGGCTGGAAGGGCACATTCGGCTCCGCCAGCATTCCGAGCGAGGCAATCGCCCAGTTCGAGAATGCCGACAAGATCAACCGGGCCTTCTTCTCCGCAAACAGCGAGACACCGTCGGTCGCCATCAATGTCAAACCCGTTTCGCTGACCGATAGCGCCAATGCAGTCATGCTGGAAATAGAAGGAGAACGCGTCGTCTATTTCCATGGGCCGATCCAGTCGAAATCGATCACCTGGCCCTCGACCGGCCCGAGCAACGCTTCGCGCATCGCCTTCCAGCCGGGAGGCTGGCAGGAGGCAATGACGGAAAACGGAGACTGGTCGCCTTTCCGGCTCTTCGACAGCGCCGATATCACCATGCAGGGCGACGACCTCTTCCGCGCCAGCTTCCGGCAGAACGGCCGGACGGCGGAGTTCGACGTGCAATTCGGCTCCGTCCTCAACCCGTTCCGTCTGGAGGCGCTCAATGCCTTCTCCTGCCCTACGCAATTCTGATCGGCGCGTCATGAACGAACGCGCGACGCCAGGCCAGATTTCACCCGAAGCGGATCGCATCGGCTTCTTCGGCAAATTGCCAACCCATGGCGATTTCGTCTCGACCGGGCTCGGGCGAAAACTGCAGGGCGCGCTCGATGCCTGGCTGCAATCCAGTCTCCAGGCCATTCAGGGCGAGTTCGGCGGCCAATGGGAACACCGCTTCAGATCCATGCCGTCCTGGCGTTTCGTCGTCGAACGGGATCTCTGGGGACCGGCAACCGTGGCCGGCGTCATCGTGCCGAGCTTCGACCGTGTCGGCCGCAATTTCCCGCTTGCCGTCGCGGCTCAGTTGCACGGGTTTTCCGGAGATCCGCGCTGCCTTTGCCTCGACGATACATGGTTCATCGCGGCCGAAGGCCTGGCCGAAACCTCGGCCCGTCGCGATTTCGACATCGAAACCTTCACGACAGGCCTGAAACGGCTAAGACCTCCAAGGCCCGGCCAGTTCGATGACGGGGTGGAGCAAAGCAGCCTGACGCCGCCCGGAGCGCTCTGGTGGCGGACCGATCCCGAAGACCGACGGATGAAAGGGTTCCGCATCACCGGCGCTCCCGGCCCGTCGGATTTTCTGAAGCTTTTGCTGCGCGAGGATGCCGCCAAGGGGGCTGAGCCGTCCGGATCCGTCCCTCGCCCGCAACAGGCCGCGACTGAGCCGAAAACGATACCGACCGAGACACCCCGGGGCCTGCAACTCTTCAACAGCTATGCCAGCCATCCTGGCACACGCCTGTCTCTCAACGCCGACAGCGTCTTCATCTCGACCATACCGTCGATATTCGCGATCGTGGACGGCGTCGGCGATGGTAACGGCGCCGTCGAAGCGAGCAGGATCGGCGCCGGCATGCTGGGCGACGCCCGGTCCCGGGAAACGATCGAAGCGCTTGTCCAGGAAATCAAGGGAAAGCTCGGCCAGGCTCATGGCGTGCTGCAATCCGGGCACCTCACCTCGGATCGCTCCGCGCCCTCGGCCAGCGTCGTCGTCCTGGCATCTCTGCATGGCAGTTTTGCGGTTCTCTGGGCAGGAGATGCCCGCTGCTATCTGCTGCGCGACGGCATGATGCGTTGCCTCACGCGCGACCACACTGAAATCGGCTTCAGGCGCTCGCTTGCAAGAGGGATCGGCCTGAGGGGCCAATTGGTCCCCGAAGTTGTTTCCGACCGGTTGCAGCCCGATGACCGGTTCATGCTCTGCAGCAATCCCCTGCCTCAGACCCTGTCCGAACGCGGCATAGCGGAAATCCTGCTCTCAACGGAGCTCGACGAAGTTTCCGCCGTGCTGACGCAGGAAGCCCTGATCGCCAATTGCAGGGAAAACCTCAGCGTCATGGTGATCGACGTAAAGGCCGATCGTGGTTGATCATTCCGGGGACACGGATTTCGAGGAAGTCGCGCGCAGTTTCGCAGCCCTCTGGCACGCTCTCGCTGCCGCCGGAGATGGCGCTCGCGATCCACAAAAGCGCAATTCTCTTCTCGATCAGGTCCGCAACGCCCTCGACCGTGGCGAAGACCGCCTCGCCGGCTATGACGTGACCATCATCGCCAATACTTTCGTGCTCGAAGCGCTGGTCCACGAGGGCGCGATGACCGAAATTCATCGCGCGCGCCATCGCGACCTCGATAAGCTGCATGCCATCAAGACGCTTCGCCTCAGCCAGGCGGACGATCCCGTGGCGCGAAGATTGCTGCTTCGCGAGGCAAGGATCGGCGGCGCGATCCGCCATCCGAACGTGGCGGCAACCGAGACGCTCCTGCGGCTTGCCGACGGCCGGCCGGCTCTGGTGCTCGAATGGATCGACCGCAGCCTTGCGGACCTTGTCCTCGAGGCTCCGCTTTCGGTCGGCGATATCACGCAAATCATTGGCGCCATCTTGAGGGGGCTCGATGCGATCCATTCGGCCGGCTACGTCCATGGGGATCTGTCGCTCTCCAATCTCCGTTATCGGGACGACAATCTCTCACAACTGAAGATCGGCGATTTCGGCATCGCGCTCGAAACGGGGCGGCGTCATCGGGATCTCGACATCGCCTTTGCCGGCCGGCGGCAATTCGCGCCCCCGGAACAATTGGCGGGAGAGGCGCTCGACGGGCGTTCGGATCTCCATGCCGCCGGCCTCATCCTGTCGGTGCTTCTCGATCATTGCCCCGCCGATCATCGTGAGGAAACCGGCGCGATCATCGAGCGCCTGCGCCGGTTCGCTGCCGAACTTTCGCGTCCGGAACCGCAGGAACGGCCCGAAAATGCAAAAGCCGCCCTGCATCTGCTGGGCGGCCTTGACCGGGAAATCCCGCGTTAGGGGTCAGTTGCTGCCGGGCAGCGGTGCGGCGGCCGTCGGCGCGCTCTTATGATAGATCGTGAAGAGCTTGGCGAAATCCACGAGACCCGAATTGGTGGCATAGAGAATGTCGCCGTCCGCCATCTTGAACCGCTGCATCAGCGACAGGTTGGCGACGTCCTTCATGTCCACGCGGTAGATCGCCGGCTTGGTCGTCATGACCACCGTGCCGGGGTTCTTGGCGGCGTTTGCCGCAGTGGCCTGGCTGTAGACCGGCTGATTGCGCACGACATAGAAATTGCTGGCGTCGGCCCGGTCATCGAGCAGCCCGCCCGCACGCGTGAATGCCTGCATGAGCGTGAGCTTGCCGGGCTCGAATTCGAACTCGCCGACGCTCTTGAACGCACCGAACGCGGTGAAGGACGGCGCATCCTTGCCGATATAGACCTGATCCTCGGGCAAGAGGTAGATGTTCTGGCGATCTTCGTTGAGAACCCGTTCGAGCGGCGCGCTGGCCCTCTGCTTGCCGCGAATGACGGTCACAGTCGCGGCGCTCGGCGCCGAGGAGGCGCCGCCTGCAAGCGCGATGGCGTCGAGGACGCGTTCCTTGCGCGCGGTGAGCGGAAAACGCCCGGCGGCGCGGACATCACCATTGACGGTAAAGCCGGTCGTCGGCTTGTCGACGACCGTGACGACCGCCTGCGGGTTCACTGCAGATCCCTTCAGGCCGGCTGCGATCCGCGCCTGCAGCGCCTCCGGCGAGGATTCCAGCACACGCTGTCTTCCGACAAAGGGCAAGGTCACGGTACCGGCGGAATCCACGGTGAAGCGCCCCAGATTCAGCGTCTTGCTCTGCGTCGAGGAGAACATGCCTTCCTCGCCGGTATCAAGGATGGTGACCTCGATGACATCGCCGCGGCGCAGCCGGCTATCAGCAAATCCGGTGGAGCGCAGGACGCTGAGACCTTGATCAGTCGCGGAATAGCCGAGCGGCGCAACGTTGAACGGTTCCATCGGCGCATTCGCTAGCCGCACGACGGGAATCTTCTGCCCAGTCTGGGGATCCGTCGCGTCATAGAACCTGCCAGCGGTCGGCCCGTCGGACGGTGCGGCACAGGCACTGAGAACCGCAACAAAGACGCAAGTGGCAAGCTTCCGCATCCCGTATCCTTTTGGAAAAGCCTCGTTTACTTGACAAGTATCAAGTCGAAGCATCACGGCAATATGAACCGGGCACAAAAAAGCCATTATGACAGCCTGGAGGCGAGCACGTGTGGTTGATGTGCAACTCTACCCCCAATTGGCAGCTGTCTAACCCCATGCGGGTCCGGCATCTACCGCGAACAGGCTTTCAATTCGCGCAGCTCGAGGTGAGGACCGGGCGGCAGGTTGCATCCTGATTCGCTCCGATGCGCGTGCGTCTTCCTCTTTGCTCGGATATCCGTGTTGGAAGATCAATCATAGCCAACTCGGCTGGCCTAGACCTCGCTCTTCAGGCAGGAAACGCAAGCCTGAAAAGACCCGATACGGCGGCCTATCTCGCCACTATCTTCATCCATTCCGATGAAAATCCAAATTCGAAGAGACGGATTTTCAAGCGCGGTGCGTTTAACGGACGTAGTAATCCAGCTTGGAAGACCGGTTCGGAAATTTTTGGGTGTCTCGACAGGTTTGTCATGAATGTCTTCATTCTTCGATCGCATCGTGGGACGGTTGCTGCGTGCTGATCGACCCTAGAGTATCGGACCCATGATGGACGACCCAGATGCGGACCTGGTCGGCGGCATCGCCTCCGGTGACCCCGACGCGATGCGCAGGATCGTCATGGCCAAACTGCCGAGAATACTGCTGGTCGCAACCCGCATGCTGGGCGACAAGGGCGAGGCGGAAGATGTCGCCCAGGAGACCTTTCTGCGGATATGGAAACACGCGGGCAGCTGGCGGCAGGGAAGAGCGAAGTTTGACACCTGGGCACACCGGGTGGCACTCAATCTGTGCTACGACCGGCTTCGCCGCCGAAGGGAAATTCTCGTCGCCGAAGCTCCCGAGATGGTTGACCAGGGCCCGCTGCCGGACGCCGGATTGCTCGACGACATGAGCGGGGAAAGGGTGCAGCGGGCATTGCAAAGCCTGGCGCCGCGTCAAAGAGAGGCGATCATCCTGGTTTATTACCAGGACATGTCCAATCGCGACGCGGCGGAAGTGATGCAGATCAAGGTCGATGCGCTCGAGAGCTTGCTGGCAAGAGGACGCCGCACGTTGCGCGCGATGCTGAACGGAGAACAAACATGACCGAGAAAAAAACAGCTCCGGTCGATCGGGAAACCTTTCGGGCTCTGGTCGATGCCTATGGATCGAGCCCCCATCGTTGGCCCGATGCGATCAGAGATCCCGCCGTCTCCTTTATGGAAACCGAAGAAGGGCGGGCGCTGGTTGCAGATGCCGCCCAGCTCGACGCAATTCTGTTCCGGTTGCAGCCGCCGGTGCCTCCAGCCGGGCTGGCCGCCGGAATCCTGGCCGATGGCGAAACGTGGCGCACCAGAAGACAGAGATTCCGTCGCTGGGCGATCAGCGCCGGTTTGGTCGGGATCGGACTTGCCGGCGGCCTGACAGGCGCCGTTGCCGTGGCGGTCATCACGCCTCCCCCTGCCCTTTCCATCAACGGCACCATGACCGCATTCGGCGAACTGCAGTTCGATAGCGAGTTGACGCAGGAGACACCATGAGCGACATCAATTTCAGAAGGCTGGTGATTTCGCTGCTTGCACTCAACACCTTCCTCATCTGCGCTCTTGCGGGCGCCGGGATTGTCTATCTCAGGACAGACCCGCCGGCCGCTGTCGCCCGAATGCCGCTGGCCGGCGAGCAGCTGTCCAAGGATGATCGGGATGCCTTTCAACGCACTATGAACGATGCGCGCCGCGCGGTGCGCCAGAATTCGCTGGAAGCACGGCAGGCCCGCATCGAGGCTGCCGCCCTGATGGGCGAACCGGAACTCGACGCCAAGGCGCTTGCCAGCGCGCTGGACCGCGCGCGCCGGTCGGAACTCGCTGTGCGTGCCGCCACCGAAGACCGGGCCGTGGAATTCGCACAGGGACTGCCCCTCGACGCGCGGCGGCGGCTTGCAGAAGGGCTGCTGGCCCGCGAGGCTCCACGCCCTGCCACGAAATGACCACATTTGGGAAACGACGGATTTCTCTGCAGCCGCCGTTAAAGAGCCGATGACGAAACGGAGTTCGTATCGGTTATGGCCAATTCCAAAGAGATTGACGCTGCCCTGACACTCTGGCGCTTTGGCCTCGGCGCGCGCGAAGGCGATCTGCAGGCGATCAAGGATGACCCTCGCGATCTTCTGCGGCAGGAGGTGGTGGAATGCTACACGCCGACGCCCGTCGGAGCGGCACTGCGTTCCAGCGCCGACCTGCTCATGTCTCTGATCGAGTACAACAAGGAAGTCCAGGCGGAACGGGACCGTCCTGCGCCTGCGCCGATGCCCGCCCCGCAGCCCGTCGCAACCGCGGTTGGCAACGCCCAAGATGCAAACCGCCCCGCCGGGGGCATGATGGATGCGGGAGCGACGGCGGCTCCGGCCCAATCGCAGCACCCCGACAAGAAGGCCGCCCCGGCCTCAAAACGCCCGTACCTTCCCCAGCAGATACTCATTGCCGAGGCCGACGCCCGCTTCAACGGCACCATACACCAGCCATTGATCGGTTTCGGCGAACGGCTCGCGATGTTCTGGGCCAACCATTTCGCAATCGCCACCGGCAAGGGCGGCGACGTGCATATCATGGCGGGCGCCTTCGAGCGCGAAGCGATCCGTCCGCATGTCTTCGGCCGCTTCGAAGACATGCTGCTGGCGGTCGAGAGCCATCCGGCCATGCTGTATTTCCTCGACAACCATCAATCGATCGGGCCGAATTCCCAGGCCAACAAGAATGGAAAACGCGGACTCAACGAGAACCTCGCCCGCGAGATCATGGAACTGCACACGCTGGGGGTAGATGGCGGGTACGACCAGGCCGACGTGACGTCGCTTGCCCGTATCATTACCGGCTGGAGCGTCTATCGCGATGAAAAACGTCCCGGCCCGATGGGTAGTTTCGTCTTCAACGCCTATGCGCACGAACCGGGCGACCATTCGGTGATGGGAATGACCTATGCCGAGGACGGCGAGGAACAGGGGCACTCGGTGCTGCGCGACCTCGCCCGCCATCCGGCGACCGCCAAGCATATCGCCTTCAAACTCGTCCGGCATTTCGTGGCCGATCAGCCACCGGCCGGTATCGTCCGCAAAGTCGCCGCGGCCTACACGAAAACCCATGGCGACCTGTCCGCCGTCTACAAAGCCCTGATCGATAGCGAAGAAGCCTGGGGGCCCGAGTTGTCCAAGATGCGGCCTCCGCTCGACTACGTCGTGGCGCTGATCCGCGCCACAGGCCTCAAACCGAAACCCGAGCAGATCATCTCCACCCTGAACGCGCTCGGTCAGCCGCTCTGGAACCCCTCGGGCCCGAACGGTTTCTCCGATGTCACGGATGGCTGGGCATCGTCCGAAGGTCTCGCCACCCGGATCGACGCCGCCGCCATCTTCGCCCACCAGGCTGGCGGGGCTACCGACCCGCGGGAGTTCGTCAGGGACCGGCTGGGTCCCCTTCTTTCTCCCGAGACGCTGCAGGCGGTGGCCCGGGCCGAAACCAAGGCGCAAGGCCTGTCCATCGCATTCCTTTCCCCCGAATTTCAGAGGCGTTGATCATGTTGTGCGAGCATCTTTCCCCGACCCGTCGTGCAGTCCTCGGCGCTTCCGGCGCGCTTTTTGCCTGGGCCTTCATGCCCCGCTTCGCTCATGCCGCCGGCGGGCGAGACCCGCGTTTCGTGACGATCATCCTGCGCGGCGCACTCGACGGCCTGACGGCGGTTCCGCCGATCGGCGATCCGGACTACGAAGCGTTGAGACAGCAGAGCGCCATGCGGATCGACGGGGCCAATGCCGCACTGCCGCTCGACGGTTTCTTCGCGCTGCATCCCTCCATGCGCAATTTTCAACGTCTCTTTCGCGCCGGACAGGCGGCCGTCGTGCATGCCAGTGCGACCTCCTATCGGGAACGTTCGCATTTCGACGGCCAGGACGTTCTGGAATCGGGATTTCCGGCGCCCGGTCACGTCGAGACCGGTTGGCTCAATAGATTGCTCGAAGGACTGCCGGCGGGCGAACGGGTCGCGCCGGGCCCGACCGAGCGCGTGCGGGGACTGTCGGTCGGGACGACGGCCGCGCTGGTCATTCGCGGCAAGGCGCCGGTGCTCGGCTGGGCGCCTTCCATCCTGAAACCGGCGGACGGCGATCTCGCCCCCCGTCTTGCCGATCTCTACGGACAGAAGGACCCGGTTCTCGCGCGTCTTCTTCAAGAAGGGATAGACACCGGAAAGATCGCATCCGGCATCGACATCAAGGCGCGCGGCGGTCCGGGAGATCCGAACGGCATGGAGCAGATGGCGAGGGGTGCTGCGCGGCTGATCGCACATCCGGAAGGCCCCCGTGTCGCAGCCCTCGCATTCGAGGGATGGGATACCCACGCTCAGGAAACCGACCGTCTGGCAAAACTGCTGACCGGGCTCGACAACGCACTCGCTGCATTCGAGCAGGAACTCGGCCCCGTCTGGAAGGATACCGCAATCCTCGTCGCAACGGAATTCGGCCGTACCGCGCGCATCAACGGCACGGAAGGCACCGACCACGGCACGGGCACGACGGCTTTTCTCGCCGGTGGAGCGATCCGCGGAGGACGGGTCATCACCGACTGGCCCGGCTTGAAGGAAGCGCAATTGCACGACGCCCGCGACCTTGCGGCAACCACTGATCTCAGAGCGATCATAAAGGGTGTTGCGACCGACCTGCTCGGCGCGAACGCCGGCCATCTGCGCGATGTTGTTTTCCCCGGTTCGGAAAACGTACAGGCCGCAAAAGGCCTGATCGTCTGACCGCGTTGTGTTAAGCGCGGACCCGGTGTGCCGGGTTCCTGATCTCATAGATCCCCGACGTTTGGCAGGATTTTTCGCAAGGCAAGGAGTTCTTAAACGAAATAGTCTATTTATTTAATAGAAAATATCCCACCCTTCCGTGCATCGATATCCGCATCCTGCAACGACAAGGGGAAGATCGACGATGACATTGGTAAAGACAGCGAGATTGGCACTGATCGGCCTGCTGGCCTTCGGCGCCATGGGTGGCGTGGCCGCAGCTCAGACGAACGCGCCTCTTCTTCCAAAAGTGCCGCCCGGAACGGTCCTGACGATCGGCGATCCGGTGACGCAGAAAGCGCTGGAAGTCTCCGGCCTGATCAAGGAATTGTCCTTCGAGGTCAAATGGGCGAACATCAGCGGTGGCCCTCAGACCTCGGAGGCATTCCGGGCCAAGGCGCTCGACGTCGGATCGGTAGCCGAGATCCCTTCGATCTTCGCCAACTGGAACAACCTGCCGGTCCGCAACATCGCCTATCGCGAACGCCGCGATCCCATCGCCAATCCCATTTATCGTTTCGGCGTGGCGCCGGGTGCCGGCGTCAAGACGCTGGCGGACTTCCGCGGCAAGCGGATCGCCTTCAGCCCCGGTCAGGCCCAGGGCGCGCTCGTCCTGCGGGCAATCCATGCTGCCGGTCTCAAAAAAAGCGACGTCACCCTGGTCGAACTGCCCAGCACCGGTGACGTCTATCCGAAGGCGCTGGCGAGCAGGCAGGTCGACATCGCCCCGCTCGGCGGCGTCTACATTCGGCGCTATATCACGCAATACGGCGCCGATGGCGCCACGCTCCTGGAACACGGGCTGCGCGATGATCCTGCCCATCTTTATGCTCCGCAATGGGTGCTGGACGATCCCGCCAAAGCCGCCGCTCTCGCCGAATTTGTCGGCCTGTGGGCGCGCGCGACCGAATGGGTCAACAGGAACCCGGAGATCTGGATCAAGGAATATTATGTCGGCCAACAGGGCCTGAGCCGGGATGACGGCGAATATCTCGTCAAGCTGACCGGGGAACAGGTTGTGTCCGGCGATTGGAGCGAGGTGAAGAAGCGCCATCAGGCGACCATCAACCTGCTGGCGGAAGAGCTCGGCTACAAGCCCTTCGACGTGGAAAAAATCTTCGACAACCGGTTCGAAAAAATCGCCTCCGCCGCTTTGGCGAAGAGCCAGTAACCCCAACGGCATCCAAGAGGAGATCTGAACATGGCAACCATTTGGGATGCGGTCGAGGTGAAAACACCCCGGCAGTCCAGCCGTGAAACTATCCATACGGTTCCGTCCGTGGCGAGGCCCGGCGTGTCCCGGCGCCGTCGAAGACTTGGGCCCGGACCGGCGATACCCTTCGGACTACAGATCGGGCCTGCATTGCTCGTTCTGCTATGGGTGACCGGATCGGCACTTGGATGGATCGATCCCCGGATCCTGTCCGCGCCCTGGACGGTCGTCGAAGCCTTTGGGCGGCTCATCGAGCAGGGACGCCTGCAGGACAATTTCGTAACATCGGCGACGCGTGCGCTGCTCGGTCTCGGCATCGGATTGGTGATCGGCACGGTCCTTGCCGTCATCGCCGGGCTCTCGCGGATCGGCGAAGCGCTGATCGACGGCCCCGTGCAGATCAAGCGTGCGATCCCGACGCTTGCCCTGATCCCCCTGCTGATCCTGTGGTTCGGCATCGGCGAGGGCATGAAGGTCACGACGATCGCGCTCGCCGTCATCATACCCATCTACATTCACACGCATAACGCCCTGCGCGGAATCGACAGCCGCTATGTGGAACTGGCCGAGACCTTGGGCATGAGCCAGAAGGATTTCATCCTCCAGGTCGTGCTGCCCGGCGCCTTGCCCGGATTTCTCCTGGGGCTGCGGTTTGCCGTCACCCTTTGCTGGGTTTCGCTTGTCGTGGTCGAGCAGATCAACGCCACCAGCGGGCTTGGCTACATGATCGACCTCGCCCGCAACTATGGACAAACCGATGTCATCCTCGTCGGTCTGGTCGTCTACGTACTGCTGGGCCTTGTCTCGGACGGCCTCGTCCGCCTGCTCGAACGGAGGGTCCTCTCATGGCGCCGCACGCTAGCCAACTGAAGTCTGCCACCAAAACCGTCCATGTCAGTAACCTGGTACGCCGCTTCGCCGCCAAGACGATCCTGGACGGAGTGGATCTCGATATCGAGGAGGGTCAATTCGTGGCGCTGCTCGGCAGAAGCGGATCCGGCAAGAGCACCTTTCTCAAAGCCCTTGCCGGCCTCGACCACGACGTCGAGGGCACCGGCACGCTCGATACGCCTGATAACCTCTCGGTGGTTTTTCAGGATGCCCGCCTTCTGCCCTGGCGCACCGTCATCCAGAACGTCACGCTCGGCCTGCCGGGTGCGGCCGGTCAGGAAGCCGGCAGAAAGGCATTGGCCGAGGTGGGGCTGCAAGGCCGCGAAGCAGCCTGGCCGAACCAGCTCTCCGGCGGCGAGCAGCAGAGGGTCGCCCTTGCGCGCTCGCTGGTCCGCCAGCCGTCCCTGCTTCTCGCCGACGAGCCGTTTGGAGCGCTCGACGCACTCACCCGGCTGAAGATGCACGACCTGCTGCGGGAATTGTGCGCGAGACACCGCCCGGCGGTATTGCTCGTCACCCATGACGTCGACGAGGCCATCTCGCTTGCCGACCGGATCCTCGTCCTCGACGAGGGCCGCCTGATCGAGGACCTGCGGGTCGATCTGCCGGCGCCGCGCGACCATGGCGACCCGCGCTTTGCAAGCATCCGCACCCAGCTTCTAAGCCGACTGGGGGTCGAAACGCCCGGCCGGCGAGCCGCCTGAAATCCCAAGCTTCGGATCCCTGTGACCGCGTCATCGCGACCGGCAAGGATCAGCTCAACCTCAACGCCTCGAACGGGGGACACGCAAATGACCAAACACAAGAGACAGATACGGCTCGGAGCCTTCATCATGGCGACCGGCCACCACGTCGCCGCCTGGCGCCATCCTGACGCGCAGGCCGACGCAGGACTGAACATCGATCACTACCGGGAACTCGCGCAGACGGCGGAGCGCGGCAAGTTCGATCTGGTGTTCGTAGCGGACAGCCCCGCAGGATGGGAGCAGGCAAAGGACCCGGAAGCGCTCCGCCGTTCTTCCCAGGGCGCCCATTTCGAACCCGTGACCCTATGGGCCGCGCTGTCGCAGACCACGAGCCGTATTGGCTTCGTCGCCACCGCGTCCACCACCTACGAGGACCCCTATCTTCTGGCCCGAAAATTCGCCTCGCTCGACTATATCTCCAAGGGACGGGCTGCCTGGAATGTGGTCACGACGAGCGCCGACGTTTCCAAGAACTTTTCCATCCCCGGTCATCCCGCCCATGCCGACCGCTATGCACGGGCTGAAGAATTCGTCGATCTGGTGAAAGGTTTGTGGGATAGCTACGAAGACGATGCCTTCATCCGCGACAAGGAAAACGGCATCTATCTCGATCCAGACAAGATACATCTCGTGGATCACAAGGGACAGTTCTTCTCCGTCACCGGTCCGCTCAATGTCGGCCGTCCCGTGCAGGGCTACCCGGTCATCGTGCAGGCCGGCGCCTCCGAACCCGGCCGCGAGCTTGCCGCGAGAACGGCAGAAATGATCTTCACCGCCAACCAGACGCTCGAGGATGCCCAGGAGTTCTATTCGGACGTCAAGGGACGGCTCGCCCGTTATGGACGCAGTCAGGACGACCTTCTGATCAGTCCCGGCATATTCCCCGTTCTCGGCGGAACGGAAAAGGAGGCGCAGGAGAACTACGATTATATCCAGTCGCTCGTTCACCCCTCCATTGCCTGGAATATTCTCGCCCGCCACTACAAGGGCGTCGATCTCTCCGGTTATTCGCTGGACGACCCTGCCCCGCCATTGCCCCAGGATACGGAGCTCAACAAAAGCCGTCTCAAACTGGTCACCGATCTGGTATCGCGAAACAATTTGACGCTACGCCAGTTCTATCTGGCCGTTGCGACCGCCCGTGGCCATCGCACGGTCGTCGGCACGCCCGAACAGATTGCGGATGCGATGCAGCTGTGGTTCGAGAATGGCGCTGCCGACGCCTTCAACATCATGCCGCCGGTGCTTCCTGCCGGATTGACGGACTTCGTGGATCAGGTGGTACCCATCCTGCGCAAGCGTGGTCTTTTCCGGCATGAATATGAAGGGACGACCCTTCGCGAAAACCTTGGCCTCAAGCGACCGCAAAACGGTTTCGCACTTCGATCCCAGCTTGAGCAGAAGACCCGGGCTGCGGTTTGATGCCGGTATTTCAGTGAAATATCCTGGCCTTGCGCTGACCGGATCGCCATCAGTTCCGGGCCGGGACGCTTGCTCGTGCCCTCCCGGGCACGGCTCGCTCAGGCACTCAGTGCCCGCTTCCGGTCATGTGCGAAGCCAATCGCTTCCGATTGCGGCATTGCCTTGCCGAAAATGTAGCCCTGGCCGATATCGCAGCCCTGGCTCAGGAAATAGGCGAGCTGCGAATTCTCCTCGATCCCTTCGACCGTGGTCTTGAGGTTGAGACTGCGGCTCAATCCGAGCATGGCGTCGATGATCTTGGCGTTCTTGTCGTTGTGAGTGAAACTCGACACGAAGCTTTTGTCGATCTTGATCTTGTCGAACTTGAACCGCGCCAGCTGGGCCAGGCTGGAATATCCGGTCCCGAAATCGTCGAGCGCCACCTGGATGCCGGCGGCGTGGAACTGCTCGATCGTGGCGGCGGCAAGATCAGGGTCGCTGATCAGGGCGTTTTCGGTGATCTCGATCTCCAGCCGGGACGGCGCCAGGCCTGTCTGCTGCAGGATATGGAGAATGCGGCTTGCCAGCAGCCGGTCTTCGATCTGGACAGGAGAAACGTTGAAAGAGAGCGAGAAAGGTCCCGGCCAGAGCTGCGCATCACGGCAGGCTTTCGACAGAAGCTGCTCGAACAGAGTGGTAATAAGGCCGGTCTCCTCGGCCACGGCGATGAATTGCTGCGGCGAAACGAACACTCCACCCTTGTTCCACCGCGCAAGCGCTTCGAACCCGCAGAGTTCTCCCGTCCGGAGATTGATCAGCGGCTGATAGAACGGTTCGATCCTGCCGTCGTCGATGGCGCGGCGAAGTTCACCTTCGAGCTTGGCCCGTTCGGAGACCTTCTCCTGCATTTCGGGCTGGAACAGAGCATATTGGTTGTGCCCCCGGCTCTTTGCCTCGTAGAGCGCAACGTCCGACCGATGACAAACTTCCTCAAGCGAGCTGCCGTGATCCGGGATGCGGGCATAACCGACGCTGGCACCGACCTCGGTCGGCAGGGTGCCGATCCGGACCGGGCGGGAGACCGAATGGATGAGCAGCTGCGCGAAGAGCTCCTCCTTCTCCGGCGAGAGGTTGCGGGCCACCGCGACGAATTCATCTCCGCCAAAGCGGAAGACGCACTCATATTCGGCCAACGCGCAGATCCGCCTCGACACTTCCTTCAGAAGGGCGTCGCCCCCTTGATGACCGAGAAGATCGTTGACCTTTTTGAACCCGTCGAGATCTATCGAAAACACCGTCGCCGTCCGCGGTCCGGTTTCCTCGTCCGGTTCCTGCCGATTTTCATCGAGTTGCGAAAGCACGAGCCTGTCGAACGCATAGCGGTTGGGAAGTTTCGTCAGATGATCGTGCGTGGCAATGTGATCGGCCTCGTCAAAGGCGTTGCGCCGATTCAGCATTTCGTTGCGCATATCGAGAATACGCAGCGCCGAATAGGCAAAACTCGCAAGACCTGCGACGAGAAGTATGATGATGACTACGTGGGCTTTTCCCGAACTGATCGACTGAACCAGCTCAAGCAGCAGGTCTTCGTAGGTTATACAACCGACGAGCAGCAACATCGCGACGGCTGTCACCTGCGCCAACTGCCTGCCAGCTTTGCTTTCCAGAAAATCCTTCATCTACTCCTCCAACTCTGCGATCCTAGGATAAACAGTTAAAGGATTCATTATTCAGAGTTGTGCAAAGCAACCGAACTTCATGATACGGCCGCACGGAAGGTTATGTCGGATGATGCAACACTTGGCGGGCTGAAGTTTGAGAATTTCCATGGCGATGGGCAGGCGCGGCGAACTACATCAGGCCGGAAGCGCCGACCGCGAAGGCCGGCGCTTCCGTCAATTCCTACATCTGTTCGCGTTGCGCGCCGCTGTTGGGTTTGGCAGGGCCGAGTACGGGCTTCTGCCCCAGAGCGGCGGTCATCGGCGCTGCGACAAACTCGCCCTTTCCGTCAACCGAGGTGCCTTGCGACCATCGGCCGGCAACAGGATCGCTGCCATCTGCCTGGAAGCCGAGGAAGCTGTAGCTGAATTCCTGCTTCTCCTGCTCCTGAGGGAAACTGTTCGGAATGGGGAAGGCCCCGGCGGGGCCGCCCAGCTCTTCCAGAGCCGCCATCCACTGGTTCTGGTGCATCGTGTCGCGGGCGATCAGGAACGAGAGCATGTCCTTCATGCCCGCGTCGTTCGTCATGTTGTAGAGACGCACCGCGAGCACTCTTCCGGTCGACTCCGCGGCGACATTGGCGGTCATGTCTGCGGCGATGTTTCCGCTCGCATAGATATGCGACATGTCGAAGGGTACCCCGTCCGAGTCTACCGGCATTGCCGACAAGCCCGCTGACAGCAGGTTCTTCAGGTTAATACCGCCAAGAACTGCGCCGCCGACAGGGTCCGCTGCAATTTCCTCCTTGAGGCTTAGAGGAGCGCCCTCGAGGTTCATTGCAACCGCAGTTGCCAGCATTTCGATATGCCCCAGTTCCTCGGCTGCGGTGTTCATCAGCAGATCGCGAAATTTCGGATTGCCGCGAGCCCCGCAGGCCTGGAAGAAATACTGCATGGCGACCCGGATCTCTCCTTCGACCCCGCCGATCGCCTGTTGCAGCGCCCTTGCAAAAAGGGGATCAGCAGTCTCAACACGCACCGGATACTGCAACTTGCCGTCAGTGTAGAACATTGAACTCTCCATTGTTGTCGGAGCGCTCCAAACAGCCCACAATTGCAGAAGTTGCGATCAAAGCGAGATTTTTTGAGCTCGCCCCGCACGAATGTGGAGGAACTTTGCCCGTTGCCCGCGGTTCGTATCACTCGGCTCCCGGAGTTGCCAATGACAAATCAGCTAGCGCTCAAAGACGACGATCTCGCACCGACATCGGAAGCCGGGTCCGGCGCTCTGACGATCTCCAAGGACCTTGCCTACCTTCATCTCTCCATCGTCAACGTCATTTTTTTCGGAGATCCGACGCAAGGCAAGGACTGGGTCTTGATCGATACCGGCCTACCAACCTCCAAGAGCGCTATCCTCGATGTTGCCGAGCGGCGCTTCGGGCGAGACATGCGCCCTGCCGCGATCATCGTAACGCACGGACATTTCGACCACGCAGGTTCACTTGAGGCTCTGGCGCGCCATTGGGATGTCCCCATCTATGCTCATCCGCTGGAGCTTCCCTACCTGAACGGGAGCGCGTCTTATCCTCCGGCTGATCCGCTGGTCGGAGGCGGAGCAATGGCATTATTGTCGCCGCTCTTTCCGCGCTCGCCCGTCGATGTCAGCCCATGGCTCAAGACGCTCCCGCCGGATCAGACCGTGCCCGGAATGCCGGGCTGGAAATGGCTGCACACGCCGGGACATGCCCCCGGACATATCTCACTCTGGCAGGAAAGTGATCGCATCCTGATCGCGGGCGATGCGATCATCACTACGGGACAGGAGTCGGTCTACGAGGTGATCATGCAGACATTGGAGATGCACGGCCCGCCCCGTTATTTGACGCCCGACTGGGACGAGGCGGAGCAATCCGTTGTTTTGCTGGCCGGTCTGGAACCGGATCTAGTGATCAGTGGACATGGACGCCCCGTAAAGGGTGAACATATGCGGAGCCGCCTGCATGAGCTCGCCAGAAATTTTCGGGCGGTCGCAGTTCCGGAGGGACGGTCCTTCGAGATCGATCCCGCCAAGCCGGGCAAACACAGCAACGACGCGTATCGGCCGAATCCACCTCGGTAGCTGGAACCCAGAGCCGTGACTTCAACCACTCTCGTTGCAACAATCATTGCGGCAGCCATCGCGTTCATGGTGCTGATGAAGGCTTTCTATCATCGGGGCAGCTCGCGGACCGATAGCGTCTCCAACAACCTGATGCAGTTGCGCATCTTCATCCAGGTCATCGTCCTCGGCCTCATCCTTCTCGCGCTTTGGCTCAGCGGCGGCGGTCGCCCGGACTGACGCCATGGAAATCGATCCCGCATCTGTTTTTGACCAAAGCGACGTTGCCGGAGCCCGCCGCCTAAACCGGGTCCTCTCGTGGCTGCCTCGCTATCATACCGGCAGGCGGGTCAATGCGCGGCTGATCAACGGCCTCCTGAAACTGGGCCAGCGAGTCGTACCGGACAGGCAGACGAAAGGAATCGAGATCAAGACATTGAAGCTGCCTTTTGAAGGCCGAGACGTTCCGGTACGTATACTGCAGGCCACATCGACCCCCGCTGCCCTGTTCCTTCACTTTCACGGCGGCGCGTGGGTGCTTGGCAACAGCCGGCTCGACGACGGCTGGAATGCCGGGATCGCAAGAGCGTGTAACGTCACAGCCGCGAGTGGCGACTTCCATCTGGCGCTGGACGACAATCTCGACCGCGCGATCGAGGATGCAGTCAATATTGCCGACTGGGCGTTGGACCATCTTGCTGCCTTCGGGACGCACAAGCTCATTGTGGAAGGAGAATCTTCCGGAGCGCATCTCGCGGCCTGCGCGCTCCAACGTCTTGCGGCGCGGCGCTCGTTGAAAGCGGTCGCCGGTTTCGTTTCTCTTTGCGGTGCTTTCAACATGGCGGGCTCAAGACGCCTAAAGGCATCCGGAAGCGAGCTGATCGTTGATCCCGCGTCTGCCTTGAAAAACCTTCGGAGGCTGACCCGCCCCCTATCCGCAGATGCGGCCATAAACCCCACCGTCTCTCCACTTTTTGCAGATCTTGCCGGCATGCCCCCAGCACTGTTCATAGCCGGAGCTCTGGATCCCATTGCGGAAGACAGTCGGGACATGCATGCTCGGTGGCAGGCACAGGTCGGAGACTCGGATATCCTCGTCGCACCCGAAGCGCCTCACGGCTTCGAACGGCTGCCGACGCAACTTGCTGCCAAAACACGCAGGTTCATGTACGGATGGATCAACCGCGCAATCGAAACTTCTCTCAGTTGATGTCGCGCCTAGATATCGCTCCACTGAGCGCCTCGGAAAGCTCGGCAAGCTGGTACGGCTTGCGCAGGATCCGGATGCCCTGTGCTTCTGCCGCCTGTTTGGCAGCCTCGGAATATCCGCTCGTCAGCAGGATCGGCAGTTCGGCGCGACGCGACCGGATTTCCTTTGCCAGCTCCACGCCATCCATTCCCCCCGGCATCATGATGTCCGAGAACACCACGTCTACCTGACGACCGTTGGCGAGAGCACCCAGAGCGGCGGCCGCCGTCGCGGCACGCACGACCTGGTAACCGAGATCGTCCAGCATCTCGCTGACAAGCGCCGCGACCTCATCGTCATCCTCGACGAGCAGGACGCTTCCCGCCGAAGCCGGACGTCGTGGCGCCACGTGCATATCCGCCAGGTGGCGCTCATCCGGGCCGGGCTCCTTGGAGGAGCGGGGCAACAGGAGGGCGATCCTGGTCCCACGGCCAACCTCGCTTTCGATCTCTATCCTCCCGCCGGATTGCTGCACGAACCCGTGCACCTGGGCGAGGCCGAGGCCGGACCCTTTGCCGATGTCCTTCGTGGTAAAGAAGGGTTCGAACACCCGCGCCTGCACCTCGCGGGTCATTCCCGTGCCGTTGTCGCTGACGGAAACCCGGACGAAATCCCTGGTGGCGCCCTCCTGATGCGAAAGCGGAACATTTTCTCCGCGGATTTCGATCGTGCCGCCTTTCGGCATCGCGTCGCGCGCGTTGACCGCAAGATTGAGAACAACAAGCTCCAGTTCGCTTGCATCAACCTCGACCGGCCATAGGTCCGGCGAGAATTCCAGGGTGACAAGGATATCGCCCCGAAGACTGCGGTCGAGCAGCTCCCGCATCCCTCCGATCTGGCGGGCCAGATCGACCGTCTGCGGTTTGAGCTCCTGGCGACGGGAAAAGGCCAGGAGCTGTCGGGTCAGGCCCGATCCGCGTTCGGCTGCCTGGCGCATTCCATCCATCAGCCTTTTGCGCTTGGCGGGATCCGTCTGCCGGTCGAGCATTTCCAGCCCGCCGGAAATGACCATCAGCAGATTGTTGAAATCGTGAGCCACGCCCCCAGTCAACTGGCCGATCGCTTCGATCTTCTGTGCCTGCCGAAGCTTTTCCTCGACATGCGCGCGTACCGTCATCTGGTCGCGCAGGGCCTCGTTCGCAGCTTCGAGCTCCTTCGTGCGCAAAACAACCTGCTTCTCCAGTTCCTGGGCAGCCTGCTCGCGCTCTTCCAGGAGCACGCGCAGCTCCAACTGCCGGGTCCTCGCCCGAAGCGCCGACTGCATCGTGCTGACCAGGGTCAGGGTCTGCACCGGGCGCTCGAGGAGAGCCACGTTGCGCAGAGAGCTGATCAGGCTGCGCCGCCACACCTCGATTCCGGTCTGTTCCTGGCGGCTGGTCAACAGGATGAAAGGAAGGTCCGACCACGGCCCTTGCTCGGCAACCCACTTGAACAGCAAGTTTGCATCTTTGCCAAACAGAGCCTCTTCAGCAACAAATACGGCTGCGGCTCCCGACCGAAGCGATTCCACGAGACCCGCAAGATCGCCACAGGCCTTTGCGGAGATCCCGCTCCGGCCAAGCAGATCGACGGAGGCGGCAGCATCTCTGCCGACCGGAGCAAAGACAATGACTGGACCTAGTCGATGTTCACTTGGCACTGTTACTCTCGTCTGCCTTACTCATAGCGGGGTGACCGAAAAATGAGGCGATCCGGCCAATACGCCGGTGAAGCCAAGTGTCGGCGGGCCGAGCTTGATACCTTGGTCGGAAAGGCTGAACTCACGCACGCTGTGTTCGTGCCTGCCACTTCGCTTCTTGACGACCGAAATCGCTCGGCGCACGGTGCCGTCCATCTCGAAATAGCGCAGCATGACAACAGCATCGCTCAGATAGCTCAGGTCGAGCGGAGCCTCGAGCGGACCCATGAGCCCATGTTGGGCAAGGACAAGGATCGTCAGCACCCCTCTCTGACCGAGATAGCTGAGCAGCTCGTGCATCTGCAGGATCAGAAACCGCTCGTCGGGCATGGCGTTCATATAGCCGTTCAAACTGTCGATGACGATGATCCGTGCGCCGTCGACCTCGACACTCTTCTGGACGTTGGCCGTGAATTCTCCCGGCGAAAGCTCCGCAGGATCGATCTGCTGCAAGCGGATCAACCCGCTCTCCAACCGGCTTTGCAGGTCGAAGCCAAGATTTCTGGCGCGGGCTTTCAGTGTGCCGCTTCCTTCGTCGAAGGCATAAACCACGGAATGTTCGCCTCGGTCTGCGGCCGCCAAAGCGTAGGTTAGAGCGAGCGAGGATTTTCCGACGCCGGCGGCTCCGAGAAACAGCGCGTTCGTGCCTCGTTCAAACCCGCCGCCGAGCATCTCATCGAGCTCCCTGTTGCCGCTGGGCGTATATTCCTCGTCGAAGTCCCGATGATGCTCCGCGGCTACCAGGCGCGGAAAAATGTGGACGCCGCCCGTCTCGATGGTGAAATCGTGGTAACCGCCGCGGAACTTGATGCCACGCATCTTGATGACCCTGAGGCGGCGCCTTTCGCCACCGTAATCTATGGCAAGCTGCTCCAGCAGCACGACCCCGTGCGAAATGGAATGAAGCTGCAGGTCGTTCTGTTGGGACGAAAGATCGTCAAGAAGAATGACGGTGCACTGGCGGCTGGCGAAGAAATGTTTGAGGGCGAGCACCTGCCGGCGGTAGCGCAGCGGGCTGTGAGCGAGCAGGCGCAATTCTGAAAGGCTATCGACCACGACGCGCTTCGGATTGAGCTCGGAGACGCGATCCAGAATGAGTTTCGTCGTCTCGTTGAGTTCCATCTCTGCCGGATGGAAGACAGTCAGCTCGCGGTCGGGATCGAGGGTCGTCTCCGGCGGGACGAGCTCAAAAACGCTGACGCCGTCAAGCGACCAGCCGTGACGAGTAGCGACAAGCTCCAGCTCGCGTTCCGTCTCGGAGAGCGTGATATACAGCACCCGCTCCCCCTGGCGCACGCCTTCGAGCAGGAATTGCAGAGCAATCGTCGTCTTGCCGGTGCCGGGACGGCCCTCATAGAGGTAGAGTCGGTTTTCGTCGAGACCGCCGTCAAGCACAGCATCCAGCCCGGCCACTCCGGTTGAAATACGCGGAGCACCATCAAGCTCCGCCTCCACGTTTCGTTCTGTCATTTTTACCCTGTACAATCGGATCTGTTGGACAGGGGCATATAGAACGCGCGGGACAAGCCTCAAGTGGCTGCCAAAACGCAATTGTTTGAAGGCAGTAGCGGAATCCATGTCACAATTCCGGTCGCCTGCGTTCCTTCGCACGCCGCCTGCTCTACTTCAAATAACTGAGGAAAGCTTGCCTTTAGCCTTTGCGGGTGGGTTCTGGTCTCATCCAGAGCAGGAAATACCTTCGAAACCAACCTGGGAAAGCTGGCTTCGCGGTCAATTATGAATTACCGGGCTTGCCGACGGACTGCAGGGGAATATTCAATCGGATCGAAAGACCGCTTGGCTGCCATTCCCGCGTGAGATTTCCGTTCAATCCCTGAAGGATCGTCCGTTCCAGGCGAGTCCCGAAGCCCGGTTGCTGATCTTCAATTCTGCGTGACGCGCGTCCGCCCGTCTCCGACCACACAAGCTCCAGCATCTCCCCGCGCCGTGTTACCGTGACCTCGAGCCGGCCTTCGGGGACCGACAGGCAACCGTATTTGGCGGCGTTGGTCGCAAACTCATGGAAAAGCAGCGCGAGGTTCGTCACCTTGTCGGCCGTCACATGCACGTCTCCCCCATGCAGGCGCCAACGCTCTCCCTCCTTGCCCTCATAGGGAGCAAGGATGCTGGACAGCAGCTGAAACAGCGTCGCCGACTTTTCACGGAAGGCATCGTTGCCGGTAAAGCTCGGCAACGTCATTTCGTGAGCGCGAGAGAGTGCCATCAGCCGCTCCTTCATGCTGCCGGCGAGCTCCTCCGATGTCTGGGTGTTACGAGCCGCAAGAGTAATGAGACTGCCCGTGATCGCGAACAGGTTCTTCACGCGGTGGTGCATTTCCCGCAGCAGCAGATCCTGGTGTTCGGCGGCACGCTTGCGATCAGAAATGTCCCGCGCGATCTTCGAAGCGCCGATGATCTTTCCGTTTGCATCTCTGATCGGCGAGATCGTCAACGAGATATCGATGGGCGAGCCGTCCTTCCGCCTGCGGATCGTCTCGAAATGATCGACCCGTTGACCAGCATGGATCTTCGCCAGGATGGCCGGCTCCTCATCCAGACGGTCTTCGGGGATAAGGATGGTAATCGGCTTGCCCACGACCTCCTCGGCCAGATACCCGAACACGCGCTCGGCTCCCCTGTTCCAGGTGGTGATGATTCCAGACAAGCTCTTGCTGATGATTGCATCATCCGATGATTCGATGATCGCTGCCAGAAATGCCGCCGCATCATGTCCCGGCTGGGCTGCCTTCACCGCCTCCTGGGGGTCGTGGAGGCGATCATTGGCGTCCTCGCCCTTGCGGCTATCATTCGACGTCTGCGTCATAACCCATATCTCATCCAGGGGACGGTGCGGGAACAGGAAACATTCAGGAGACAATAATTGCTATTTGTCAAAAAGAAAGCCCGCAAGATAGATAGTCAGCTGCAAATTCAGCTGAAAGATCTGCAATTTTTGGAGTAGGCCAGAGCGATAGGCTCACCAAATTCCGGCGGGCATCACAAGCGTTGACTGCCTTGATCGAACGGGCATGAATTGTCTTCAAGGGGGGATCTCATCTCCTCATCCGAGCCTCGACAGTTTTCACGGCACTCATGGCCGTAGAAGAGTCCCGCCAGCCGAAGGCCCTGCCAATCTCAAGAAATGAGAGGCCGAACACTTCCCGCAGTTCCCACATCAACAACCGGCGTGTTTCCACCACCTTTTTCAGAGCCGATCGACCCACAAGGTCGTGGTAAGGGACGTCAAGATCGACCGCGCGCTTCTTGAGATACAGGACCTCGGGGCGCACCATCTGGTTTGCAAGATGGAGCTGGTAGGCGCGCATGTGGGAGTCGAAATGGATCTCCGCGCCTTTCCATTCTGGAATGGCATCGACGTCCTGGCCGTTGTTTTCTCTCAGCCGTGCGCGTTTCACAGCATCTGCAAACCGTTGCCGGCGGGCTTTGTGCTCCTCTTTAAGCTTGGCTTCGAACGTAAGGGGTGTGGGAACGTGAATTGTCATTTTATGAACCGCGAGCAGGCAAGCAAATGCTTCGCAATAGCGAACGCAGATCAAGCCATCTCGATGAAAAGGTGGACGCATCTGACCATCCGGGCAGCAAGGCTCTCGGAGGTGCTTTGAGGTTTCACGATCCAGCCGCAGGGGCACTCAAGCCCGCGATCGTATTCAATATATCGGCATCAGGCCCAAGCGTTTCAAGCGACGAAAAGATGATCAGCCCGTTGCGACATGCCCCCTGAAGGCTGGATCGCGTTGCCAGCGGACTCACGCAGAGGCCAAGCCGTGGCCTGGCCTCTCGCTTCCTTCATCCAGATGACATTGGCTTTCCGTCTGGAAGGCTTAGTGTGGCCGGCTGTTCGGAAAGTTCTTTGCGTCATCCGTCTGGTAAGTGCCCGCTTCCTCAACGATCCGCTGACGCGCGACTTCATGTACGTCAGAGGCCACTGACGCTGCTTTCCGGTAGACATCCGCGGCAACGTTCTCTGCCTGGTCGAGCGTCTGGGCAGTCTTTTCCGAGAGCCGCTCCCGGACGTCATCCGACGCCTCGCCCAACATCTCGTCCTCGGCACGGGTCGATGGAAATGCTGCGCCGATGGCCGCTCCCGCCGCGAATGCCAGTGCGCCGCCGATCAGCGGGATCGCGGAACGTCTGCATGAGATTGGCATTGAGATGGGCCGCCTCATCCCATGTGCTGCTTGCAGCACCCGTCGCAGACTTACCCATTGACTGTGCCGCCTGGCCGATGTGACTCCATGCCCGGGCCGTCCAGCCGGAAGCCTCCTCGAAGAGCTTGCCGGCCTCGTCTCGAATATCATGGATCTGCTGGCCAGCTGCATCCGCAAACCCGCGATACATCTTTCCGCTCTCATCCAGGAAATGGCCGGCACGACGTCCCGTCTTGTCCGTAAGCGCCTTAAAACGTTTGCCGGACGAGTCGGCGAAATGGCTGTAGCGGTGTTCTCCCTCCGCCTGAGGTGGCCCGATCCGGCGAAGACTGCCCTCCACGGTCGCCAGAGGATAAGTATCCTCATCCTGACGGCCGGCGCCTAAAGATGGCCTGCCACTACCGGGATTGGCCATTAACCAGGCCAGACTGATTCCCATGAGCGCCACGGGTATCGGGTTCGTCTTCACCGAACTTCCGAGGTTAGCGAAATACTCTGCGCCTCCGCTTGATTTCATGTAGCCAAGCGCTTCGTCCAGGATCTGGCCCGGAGACATCCGCTGCTGGATTGCGTTGAGCTTGTCTTCGATCCGGCTGCGGTCTTCTTCGATCTCGCGCTCGATCTCCGCAGCGGTGCGACGTTCGGATGTATGGGCCATCACGTTCTCTCCTTAACAATCTGGACGTCGCGGCGAAGGGACGCTGAGGTCCGATCCATTTTTAGGTTTTCACCGCGCAGGGCGGCCAGACCGCGGGAAATCAGTCCCCACGCTGCGAGCGCGACAACAACCCCGACAACGACCGAGGAAATGGAGTCGGCGGTCGGCTCGGCAAACCCGCGGGCGACGAGAAATGCGGTCAGTCCTCTTACCAGGGCCGCAAGCAGAACCCCGATCGCCGCCAGGGCAAAAACAAGACCTGCCGCAAAAGCTTCCAGGCCCGTAAGCGCACCCGACATTTTTTCGGAAGCTTCCGCCTTTGCGAGATGGATTTCCTTGCGGAAGAGGATGGAGACGTCGCTCACAAGGCCTGTGATGAGTTCGGCAAGCGGGCGATTGTCGGTTGAATTAGCCATTGGAGCGGCCCTCCTCTTTGCCCGTATTCCGGGTTCCGCGGCTGCCCGACGCCGCCAAGAACCGGCTGGCCGCAAACCCGGCGAGAGCTGCAATCCCGAGGAAGGCAGCCGGCTGCTTGCGCCCGAAATCTTCCGCCAGGCCGGCGACCTGCCCGAGGTCTCGATCTTTGATGTCGTCAGCGAACTTCCTCATGCTGGACCCCATGCGCCTGGCCATATCCCCGACCGCGCGTTGATCACCGCCTTGCAATTCGCTGCCTGCCTTCTCGACGGCCGAGGCGACGCCCCTCAGCTGCTTCGCAATGATGTTCTTCTGCTCATTGGCCGTCTCCTTTGCCTTGTCCGCCGCCTGGGAGATCCCGTCCTTGGCCAACTGCCGGGCCGCGCTCGCATCTTCCGACATTTTTTGCTTCAGGCCGGTCGGCGCTTCCTTTGCACCGTCGGAGGCGCCCCGCGGTTCAAAACCGGAAGACGGATTTTCACTCAATGACGGGTAGCCGGACGGATTGGCGCCGTCCGGTCCTGGGGAAATATCTCTCTCTGCCATGGAATCCTCCGAAAATGTGACGACGATCGCCAACGTCGATGATCAGCGATATCAGCACGAACCGACGGAGGGTCGGAATGTTCCGGGAATCATTGCGGGATTGGCATGGCTCGACGCACGTGACGGGCGACATTCCGGCGGTTGCGGACCCTCACTTTTCGCCGGGCTGCACCGGTGCGACTTTGAAGTCGCTGGCACATGACGCTCCGCCGCGCCAAGCCCCGGTTTCCGGAAGCGGCGCAGGAGCGTTCAGGGCAGCATCTCGTTTTTTGCCGCCTGATACCCGAGCCCGGCGGAAGCCGTGAGCCCTGCCGTGCGCAGCAGGTCGATATACTCGGATTTCCGGCTTTCATCGAAACGGAACATCGGGAAGGAAATCGACATCGCAGCGATCGGTTTTCCGAGATAGTTGAAGATCGGCGCCGCCATGCATCGCACGCCCGCCTCGCTCTCCTCCACCTCCTCGGCAAAACCGCGGCTGCGGGCCAACTGCAACTGCGCAAACAATTCCTGCGGATCGGTGATGGTGCGCGGTGCGAGCTTCGTCAGCTCCATCTTGTTGATCCGCTCACGGATCTCGTCGTCATCCCGCCACGCAAGAAGCGCCTTGCCAAGCGACGTGCTGTGCAGCGGGTTGCGCAGCCCGAGCGTCGATTTCATCGAGAGACTGTAGGCGGAATCGTATTTGTGGATGTAAACGACCTTCTGGTCGCGATCGTCGAGAATACCGAGATTGACAGATTCGCCGGTCACTCTGGACAGCTTTCCCATTGCGACATCCGCCACGCGCAGCAGGTCCGTTTGCTCCGTCAGCGACCGGGCGCCGAGGCTGAAGAGTTTCAGCGTCAGGCCGTATTTTTCCGTCTCCGCATCCTGCTCCACATAACCGAGTTCAACCATGGTCTGCAGCAGGCGATGCGCAGTCGTTTTCGACGTCATGGCTCGCTGGGCAAGATCGGCGAGACTTACCTTCTTTCCCTCGACCAACGCTTCCATCACCGCGAAGACCTTGAGGACAGCCGCGACATTTTCGGTTTTTGGGTTCAGCTCTGACATATTGCTTGTTCTATTTTTTTCGAAATCACATTCTGGAATTTAGAAAAACCTGTGTCAAGATACGGAAGGAGCCTCCGGAAGGCTTCGACCGACCCGCAGAGTGCAACAGAAAAACACGGTTGAAAAGCCATCGGGAGTGTGATTTCCTAAAATCCGGAACAACATTCCGAATATTTGTGGAGGACGTCTGGCATGCATCCGCTGCTGCGGCAAAAGCGACCTTTTATTCAGCGCAGCGATGTATGCGATCTCATCGATCGGCTGACCGACAACCTCGTCCATATCGAGGATCGCACCGGGGAATTCCTGCTGCGCCTCGACGACGGCCGCGTTATCGACACCAAAGGCTGGGCAGGCTGGGAATGGACCCATGGCGTCGCTCTGTTCGGCCTTCTCAAATATTGGCAGCAGACTGGCAACCGGAAGGTGATGGATATCATCACGGGATGGTTCGAGGCACGGCTTGCTGAAGGAACGCCTACAAAGAACATCAACACCGTCGCACCGTTCCTGACACTTGCCCATCTCTACGAACTCACGGGCGACCCCAGATGGCGGCCCTATCTGGAAACATGGGCCGAATGGGTGATGTACGAAATGCCGCGCACCCGCGAAGGCGGGCTGCAGCATATCGTCTACAACAGCGTCAACGATCAGCAGATGTGGGACGACACGCTGATGATGAGCGTGTTGCCGCTTGCCAAGATCGGCCTGGTGCTCAAACGCCCGGAATTCGTGGAAGAGGCAAAATACCAGTTCCTGGTCCATGCCCAGTATCTCTCCGACACGCAGACCGGCCTCTGGTTCCACGGCTGGACGTTTGACGGGGATCACAATTTTGCCCGCGCCCGATGGGCACGCGGCAATAGCTGGATCACAATCGCCATTCCGGAATTCATCGAGCTCCTCGATCTTGCCGAAAACGATCCCATCCGCCGCCATCTGGTGTCGCTGCTCGGCCGGCAGGCAGCCGCGCTGAAGCTGCACCAGCATCCGTCTGGCCTGTGGCACACGCTGATCGATGATCCGTCGAGCTATCTGGAGGCCTCGGCGACAGCCGGCTTTGCCTATGGCCTGATGAAGGGCGTGCGCAAGCGGTATCTGGGCATCGAGTATCTGGAAACAGCCGAACAAGCCATGAAGGGCGTGATCGACAATATCAGCCCCGAGGGAGAGCTCCGGCAGGTATCTTTCGGCACGGCGATGGGCAGCGATCTCGATTTCTATCGGCAGATCAAGCTGACCTCCATGCCTTACGGGCAAGCGATGGCGATGCTTTGCCTGACCGAACTTTTGCGCAGCTTCATCTAGCGGGCTTGCGTCAAGGAAGATTGGAGCGTGTCCGGCGGGAGGAGCCGGCATTCGGCCAAGTCATGAACAACAACAACGTGCCCGGCGCCGGTAAGACGCTCCGGGGCAGAAGGAGGAGGAGGACGAAATGACCGAACTGACAAGACGAGCATTATTGGGCACGATGGGCGCGGCAGCGGCCGCGTCTGCGCTTCCGGCCATGCCGGCATTCGCTGCGGACCGCTCGATCCGGCATTATTGGTGGGGCAATCCAGAGCGCGACAAGCGCACCTTTGCCGTTATCGACGCGTTCCAGAAGAAGAATGCCGGCATCAAGGTCTCCGGCGAAACGATCGGCTGGGGCGACTACTGGACCAAGATGGCGACCCAGACGGCAGGCCGCAACATGGCCGACCTCGTGCAAATGGACTACCGCTTCCTGTTCGAATACGTCAATCGCGGCGCGCTGAAGCCGCTCGACGAATTCGCCGGCAAGAACCTGATGATCGCCGACTTCGACAAAGGCCCGCTTGATGGCGGCAGGGTCGACGGAAAGCTTTATGCCCTCAACATCGGCTCGAACAGCCAGGTCATGGTCCACAATACCCGCGCCTTCCAGGAAGCCGGCATCGATGCGGACCTCATCAACTGGACCTGGGACGACTTCGCCAAGGTCTGCGAAAAGATCACCTCCAAGTCCGGGGGCAAGATGAAGGGATCGGACGACCTGTCCCTGATGATCGAAACCTTCGAATCCTGGGTCCGCCAGAACGGCCGGGAATTCTACAGCCCGGACGGCAAGGTCGCGGCGACAGCCGCGGACGTGAGCAGCTGGTGGCAGATGTGGGCCGATCTGCGCAAGGCGGGGGTCGTTCGGGACAAGAACAAGACCGTCATTCTCGACCCGCCGATTGCCGAATCGGGCATTGCCGTAGGCGACACCGCCATGTCCCACTACTGGTCCAACCAGCTCGTCGGCATTCAGGCCGTATCGAAGGACAAGATCGGCGCCGCCATGGTGCCCCACAAGGCGGGCGGCAAGCCCGGCCAGTTCATCAAGCCCTCGATGTTCCTGTCCCTCAGCCGCGACGCCAAGGACACGGAGGCCGCCATCGCCTACATGAATGCCTGGGTCAACGATCCCGAGATCACCGGCATTCTCGGCCTGGAACGCGGCATCCCCTGCTCGCCCAAGATCCGCGCGGCTCTCGCCCCGAAGCTCACCGAGGTCGAGAAGCTCTCCGTCGATTACTTCACGGCGATCCAGAGCAAGGTGGGCCCGCTGCCGCTTCCCGCCCCCAAGGGCGCCGGCGAAGTGCGGGACGCATTCATGCGGATCGGCACCGACGTCGTCCTCGGCAAGGTGGAGGTTGCAAAAGCCGCGGGCACCTTCATCGAGGACGCCCAGGCTATCATCGAACGCGCCCAGTAACAGGCGCTGGAATATCGAGGCCCCCGTCACTCCCGCGGCGGGGGCCTCTCTTCCGACAACAAGGTCGTTTCGATGAGACGTTTTTTTGCCCGCAACGCCCCGGCCTACGTGTTTCTTCTTCCATGGCTGATCGGGTTCTTCCTGCTCGCCCTGGGCCCGATCCTTGCGTCGCTTTATCTCTCCTTCACCCGCTACGACATGGTGAGCGCCCCCCGATGGATCGGCTGGGGCAATTACGAATACATGTTCACGCGCGACCGGCGCTTCTGGAAAGCACTGGAAGTGACTTTTTCCTATGTTGCCCTGGCTGTGCCCGCCCGCCTGATCATGGCGCTCGGCGTGGCCATGCTCCTCGACAAGGGCTTGCGGACGATCGGCGTTTACCGGGCGATCTTCTACCTGCCGTCCCTGCTCGGCGCTTCCATCGCCATCGCGATATTGTGGCGCCAGCTTTTCGCGGCCGATGGCGTGGTCAATCAGGTACTGGCGATGGTCGGAATCCAGGGCGCCTCTTGGATAACCGATCCCGATACCTCGCTCTATACACTGGTCGTGCTGGCCATGTGGCAGTTCGGTTCGCCGATGCTCATCTTTCTGGCCGGCCTGCGGGGCATTCCGCGCGATCTCTACGAAGCGGCGGAAATCGACGGGACGCCGCGCTGGCGGCAGTTTACCCGCATCACGTTACCGCTTCTTGCCCCGGTGATTTTCTTCAATCTGGTTCTGCAGACCATCGAGTCCTTCAAGACCTTTTCCAGCGCCTTCATCATCTCCAACGGCACCGGCGCACCGGCAGACAGCCTACTGTTTTATACGGTCTATCTGTTCAACGAGGCCTTCAAGTTCTTCCGCATGGGCTATGCATCGGCGCTTGCCTGGTTCCTGCTGGTCATCATAGCCGCCTTCACCGCGATCGCCTTCTTCACGTCGAAATATTGGGTGCATTATGAAAACGAGCGCGACTGATCTGGAACTTGCCATCCAGATGGATGAGGCCGCGCGCGTCGCTCACGAGCTGCGGCTGAAACGCGACAGGCGTGAGCGCAACGGCCGGATCCTGAAGCATATCTTCCTGATCGTCGTGTCATGCGTCATGCTCTATCCGCTGTTCTGGCTGCTGGCATCCTCCCTGAAGCCGGAAAACGAGATTTTCGGCAGCCTGACACTCTGGCCATCCGAATTTCATTTCGAGAACTATACGAAGGGCTGGTACGCCCTGCCGATATCCTTCACGGTCTTCTATGTGAACTCGGCGATCGTCACCATCCTGTCGGTGATCGGCAACCTCATCTCCTGTTCGTTCGCGGCCTACGCCTTCGCACGGCTGAACTTCACCGGACGCAGCTTCTTCTTCGCGTTGATGATGATGACCCTGATGATCCCCTATCACGTGGTCCTCATCCCGCAATATGTCCAGTTCCTGAACCTCGGCTGGGTCGATACCTATCTGCCGCTGGTCGTGCCGCGCTTCCTTGCCTCCGATGGCTTCTTCATCTTTCTGATGGTGCAGTTCTTTCGGCAGCTGCCGCGCGAGCTGGACGAGGCCGCCATGATCGACGGCTGTTCGCCCTTCAAGATCTACTGGGCGATCATACTGCCGCTTTCGCTGCCGGCCATGGGCACGGCGGCGATCTTTTCGCTGATCTGGGTTTGGGAGGACTTCCTCGCCCCGCTCATCTACCTCAACGACATCAAGAGCTATACCGTGCCGCTGGCGCTTCGCCTCTTCCTCGATCAGGAGGGGCAATCCGCCTATGGCCAGATGTTCGCGATGTCGGTCCTTTCGCTGGTCCCGGTCGTCATCTTCTTCGGCCTGTTCCAGAAACTCATCGTGCGCGGCATCGCCACCTCCGGAATGAAATAGGGAACAAGACGCATGGCAGGATTGACGCTTCGAAACGTCGGCAAGCGCTATGGAGCGCTGTCCATCATCCAGGGACTGAATCTGGACATCCATGACGGCGAGTTCCTCGTTCTCGTCGGGCCGTCGGGCTGCGGAAAGTCGACGCTCCTGCGCATGATCGCAGGCCTCGAAGACATCAGCGAAGGAACGATCTCGATCGGCGGAAAGGTCGTCAACGACCTGCCCGCCTCCAAGCGCGAACTTTCCATGGTGTTTCAGAGCTACGCCCTCTATCCCCATATGAGCGTGCGGAAGAACCTCGCGTTCGGTCTCCAGAACTTCAAGGTCTCGCGCACCGAGGTGGAAAGCCGGGTGGCCGAGGCCGCGCGCATCCTGCAGATCGAGCAGCTTATGGACCGCAAGCCGCGCCAGCTTTCCGGCGGCCAGAAGCAGCGCGTCGCCATCGGCAGGGCGATCGTGCGCGAGCCGCAGCTTTTCCTGTTCGACGAGCCGCTTTCCAACCTCGATGCGGAACTGCGCGTGCAGATGCGTGCGGAACTTGCCTCGCTTTACGCGCGCCTCGGCACCACCATGATCTACGTGACCCATGACCAGGTGGAAGCGATGACCATGGCAAGCCGGATCGTGGTCTTGCGCGGCGGCAAGATCGAGCAGCTCGGCACGCCGCAGGAACTCTATACCCGGCCGCAGAACCTGTTCGTTGCAGGTTTCATCGGCTCGCCGAAGATCAACATGCTCAAGGCAAGAACGACGCGCGGGGCCGGCAAGACCGTGGTGTCGGTGGAAGGCATGCCCGACTTCGCCATCCCCGAACTTCCGGCCGAGGATCAAGCGCTGACTTTATGCGTCCGGCCTTCATCGCTGCGGGTCGGCGACGGCGACGTTACGGGCCAAGGCACGATCCGGCTGGTGGAATATCTGGGCAGCGAAACCCTGCTGCACATCACCCTGCCGTCGGGCCAGGTGCTGCTGGCCTGCGACAATGGGCGCAAGCCCTATCGGATCGGTGACCCGGTCACCATCGGGTTCGACCTCTCCGACCTCCACTATTTCGATAGCAGGGGTCAACGCCTCGAAATTATCCAGAACGAAAGCCAAGCACAGTGAAGATCGCCATTGTTGGATGCGGCTCGCGGCATCAGATGTTCCGCAATTCCGTTGTCGAAGATTACGCTGATAAACATGAGATCGTCGCTCTCTGCGATAGCAACGCGCATCGCCTCGGCGAAGCGGCGCAGGCGGCCTCGAAGCCTGGGACGAACGGTGTCGCAACTTACCTCGCCGCGGATTTCGACCGCCTGATCGCAGAACAGAGGCCGGATACGGTCGTTGTCGCGACGCCGGATTTCCTGCATGCCGACTACATCGTTCGCGCCTTCGAGGCCGGCTGCGATGTCATCTGCGAAAAGCCGCTGACGATCGATCTCGGCCGCCTCAAGCAGATCGTCGATGCCCAGGCGCGTACCGGCCGAAAGGTCACCGTGACTTTCAACTATCGCTATTCGCCGGCACGCACCCAGATCAAGGAACTAATCTCATCGGGAGCGATCGGCACGGTGACGGCGGTCGATTTCCGCTGGCATCTCGACCGGGTTCACGGCGCCGATTACTTCCGCCGCTGGCACCGCCAGAAGGAGAATTCCGGCGGGCTGCTGGTCCACAAATCGACCCACCATTTCGATCTTCTCAACTGGTGGCTGGGAACGGTGCCGACGGAAGTCCTGGCCTCCGGCCGCCGTGTCTTCTATCGCCCCGAAATGGCGGTGGAGCTCGGTCTCGCCGGCCGCGGCCCACGCTGCAGCGACTGTCCCGTCGCCCATAAATGCGATTTCCGCCTCGACCTCGCGGCCGACGAGAACCTGCGCAAACTCTATGTGGAGGCCGAGCACGAAGACGGTTATTTCCGCGATCTCTGCGTGTTCGACGAAGAGATCGGCATCGAGGATACGATGCAGGCGCATATCCGCTACGCCTCGGGCGTCACTGCCAATTACACGCTGACGGCCTATTCGCCCTGGGAAGGACTGGAGATCAAGTTCCAGGGCACTAAGGGCGACATTACCCATCGCCATGTCGAGGTCCACGGGGTGTTCGGCGGTAAACGTGCCCATGCGGACGAAGATGCAATCACGACGGAGCTCCATCTGGCCGGCGAGCCTGCGCGCCAGCTCGCGGTTCCGAAAGCGACGGGGGATCACGGCGGCGCGGATCCGGTCATGCTGGGTTATATCTTTGATCCCGAAAGCATGCAGCCCGACCCTTATGGCCGAGCTTCCGACCATGTCGCTGGCGCCTGGTCCATCCTCACCGGCATCGCCGCCAACGCGTCGATAGACACAGGCTCGTTGGTGAACATCCAATCCATGCTTCGCGCGCGCGGCATCCACCTTAACAGGTAGTCCCATGGCTTTTAACCTTCGCATCGGCGTCATCGGCATAGACCATGGGCACATCTACGGCATGATCAACGGCATGCTGGATGCCGGCGCCACACTCGTTGCGTGGACAACGGGCGAGGAGACCCCGGAAGCCGTTCGCAAGACATTCCAGGAAACCTATCCGGATCTGCCGGCCCGGTCGATGCAGGCCATCCTCGACGATGAAAGCATCGTTCTTGTCCTGTCGTCCGGGATCAACAGCGAGCGCGCCGATGTCGCGGTGGCGGCGATGTCGCACGGCAAGGATGTTCTAGTCGACAAACCCGGCTGTACCAGCCTGGAACAGTTGGCGGACATCCAACGCACCGTCGGCGAAACCGGGCAACGCTGGGTCGTGTCGTTTTCCGAACGCGTCTCCGTCGAGAGCGCCACCCTTGCGGATCAGTTGATTGCGCAGGGCCGGATCGGCAAGGTGGTTCAGACGGTTGGTCTCGGGCCGCATCGCATGAATGCCCATCTCAGGCCGGCATGGTTCTGGGACAGGGCACGCTGCGGTGGGATTCTCGCCGATATCTGCGCCCACCAATTCGACCAGTTCCTGCATTTCACCGGATCGACCGAGGCGAGCGTGGTTTCCGCCCATGTGGCCAATGTCGCAAATCCGGATCGGCCGGCATTTCAGGATTTCGGCGAGGTTCTGCTGGAGGGCAATGGCGGGCGCGGTTATGCCCGGGTCGACTGGCTGACGCCGGCGGGCCTTCCCGTCTGGGGCGATGGCAGGATCACCATTCTGGGGACGGAAGGTTACATCGAACTTCGCAAATACATCGATATCGCCGGCCACGACGGCCAGGACCATGTGTTCGTGGCCGACAGGACGGGCGTGCAGCGGTTCGAAGCCAAAGGTGCCGGAAAACCCTTCTTCGCCCGACTGGCGGCCGATGTGGAAAGGCGAACCGAAACGGCCATGGCCCAGTCCCATGCGTTCCTCGCCACCCGGCTGGCGCTGCAGGCGCAACTCATCGCGGAGGAGAAAGCAGCGCGATGACCGAGCGCATCCGTGTCGCCGTCATCGGCGCGGGCATAGGCAAGGCCCATATCGCCGCCTATGCGGAATTGGCCGATCTGTTCGACGTCCGTTACGTCTGCGACCTCAATCTTCCTCGAGCCGAAGAGGCGGCGCAACAGGCGCCGGGCAGTCGGGCTGTTCCCGATATAAAAGAGGTTTTCGCCGACCCTCTGGTGGATCTGGTCGATATCTGCCTGCCGCCTCAACTGCATGCGGCCATGACGCTTGCGGCCCTCGAAGCAGGAAAGCACGTCGTCTGCGAGAAACCTCTGGCCGGTTCAATCGCGCAGGTGCGCCAGATTGCCGACCGTTCCGCACGAACGGGGCGGCAGGTCTTTCCTGTGTTCCAGTATCGCTATGGCGCCGGCTACCGGGCTGCACATGAACTGAAGGTCCGCGGGCTGCTCGGCAGGCCTTATGTGGTAGCGCTGGAGACGCATTGGCAACGGGGAGCAGCCTATTATGCCGAGCGCTGGCGGGGCACCTGGAAAGGTGAACTCGGCGGGGTGCTTGTCAGCCATGCATGTCACATCCACAACCTGATGACTCATCTCGTCGGAGATGTCGTGGAGGTCGCCGCATTCCTCGACACACGCGTCAATCCCATCGAGACGGAAGATTGCGCAGCGCTTTCCATGCGCACCGAGAAAGGTGGCTTGATCACGTCCTCGGTCACCTTGGGCGCGGCCGGAAACAGTTCGCGGCTGAGGATGTGTTTCGAGCATGTCACCATCACGTCGGGCACCGAACCCTATCAGATAGGGGCCGGTCCGTGGAAATTCGAAGCCACCAACCCTTCGCGACAGGCAGAGATCGATGCGGCAACTCGAGACTTGCCGGAGGTTCTTCCACGGTTTCCGGGACTATTCGCCGATGTCCATGCCCGGCTCACAGGCAAACAGGATCTCTATCTCCCATCGCTCCAGGAAAGCCATCACTCGATCGAACTGGTGACGGCAATCTACGCATCCGCTAGGGAAGGAAAGGTCGTGCGCTTGCCGCTTTCGGCCGATCATCCCCTGGACGCGGGCTGGCTGCCTGGCTGATCGACGAGGCCTTGATGACCGGCGATTATCGGCCGCCGGTTCAGGCGGCTGTAGCCCGCTCGGCGACCGCGCGGTGGACTGCCGTCTGCAGCTGTTCCTGGGTGAACGGTTTTGTCATCCGCAAGAGTTCCGAGAGCCCGTGATCTTCTGGCAGTTCGGCATATCCCGAAGCGAGGATTACCGGCAGACCCGGATAGGCCGAAATGATCAACCGCGCCAGTTCCGCGCCCGTCATGCCCGGCATGGAATGATCCGTGATGACCAGGTCGAACCTCTGAGGCGAGCCGAGGATCTCAAGTGCGGCGGCCGCCGAGGACGCCTCCGTGGTGAGATGGCCGAGATCCTCCAGCATTGCCGACGTTCCCAGGCTGACGAGCGGATCGTCATCAACCACGAGCACGTTCAGTGCGTGCGGCAGGCTGGGGGCAGGGTCCTGCGGTATGGTTTCCGGTGCCGGCGGGGCCGCCGCGATGTTTTCGGCCACCGGCAACCACAGAGACACCGTCGTCCCCTCCCCCTTGATGCTCGACAGGTCCAGAATGCCGCCTGATTGCGCCGCAAGGCCGTGGACCATGGAAAGGCCGAGACCCGTTCCCTTTCCCGGCCCCTTCGTCGTGAAGAATGGTTCGGCAGCGCGCGTCACGGTCGCTTCGTCCATGCCTTCACCGGTATCGGAAACCGATATCCGCACGTAGCGACCGGCAGTCAGACCGCCGGGCCGCGAGACGTCTTTCTCCTCTGCGGACACCATGACCGTCCCGCCCCCCGGCATGGCGTCCCGCGCGTTCACAAACAGATTGAGGAGCGCAAGCTCAAGCTGATTGCTGTCGACCAACAGAGGCGGAAGCCGTGGCGGGATATGTTTTCTGATATCGACGCCAGGTCCCAACGCCTTGTTCAGGAGGTCCTGAATGTTCTCGAAAAGCTCGGCAAAATCGACGGCCTGCGGCTTCAATTCCTGGCGGCGCGCGAATGCCAGCAGCCGCTGGGTCAAGGCGGCGCCGCGCTCTGCCGCCTGAATAGCATTGGCGACCAAGCGCTCGCTCTTGTCGTCGGCGGGAAGCCGTTTCTTCAGGAGGTTCAAGCTGCCCAGCACCGCCATCAGCAGGTTGTTGAAGTCGTGGGCGACGCCGCCGGTCAGCTGGCCGATGGTATCGAGCTTTTGCGCCTCGAACAGTTGAGCGAGCGCTTCTTCCCGCTCACGCGTCCGCTGTTCGATCCGCTCCTCGAGTTCTTCATTGAGCTGACGCAGCTGCTTCGAGGATGCTTCGAGCTCGGCGGTTCTTTCCCGAACCCTGTCCTCTAGGTCGGCATTCAGCCGCTCAAGCTCCCTGGTCTTCCGGTACAAGTCCGCAAATACCCGGACCTTGGCACGCAGAACATCCGGAACGATGGGAACGGAGACATAGTCGACCGCGCCTGCCGCGTACCCGCGCAAGCGGTCCGGCTCCGCCATCATCACGGCCGAGACGAAAATGATCGCCGTATGCTGATAGCGCGGATGCTCCCGGATCATGCTGACGAGCTCGAAGCCGTCCTGCTCCGGCATGCAGACATCCACGAGAATGACGGCGATCTCGTTGCGCAGGAGGTGTTCCAGCGCCTCCCGGCCGGACTGGGCCTTTATGAGATTTTCGCCCAGTTCCTGAAGCACGACCTCATAGCTTAGGAGTTTTGCCGGCTGATCATCCACGAGAAGGATATTCACAGGGTTCATGGCCATGTTCCTAGCGATGCAGCCACATACGGAGCGCGGAAAGCAATTGCTCCGTGTTGACCGGTTTTGCCAGATAATCCGACGCGCCCGCTTCCAGGCACTTTTCGCGGTCTCCCTTCATCGCCTTTGCGGTCAGCGCCAGGATAGGCAGGCGGCGGAATTTGGGATCCGAGCGGATCACCTGCATCGTTTCGTAACCGTCCATTCCGGGCATCATGATGTCCATCAGGACGATTGCGACCGCCTGTTCCTTCTGGATGACATCGATCGCCTCGCTGCCGGTCGTCGCAGTCAGAACCCTCATCCCGCGGCGTTCCAGAACGCTGCTGAGAGCGAAGATATTGCGAGCATCGTCGTCCACCAGCAGAACGGTCTCGCCGATCAGATCCTCGTCGGAACTGTGAAGCTCCTCAAGCAACGCCTGCTTGGCGGGCGGCATATCGGACACCACCCGATGGAGGAACAGCGCGGTTTCATCCAGGAGACGCTCGGGCGATTCGACGCCCTTGACGACGACGCTGCGCGCCATCGTGTGGAGCTGGGCGTCCTCCTCCGGCGAGAGCTCGCGCCCGGTGAACACCACGACCGGAACCTCGGCGATATCGGTGTCGTCCCGCATCTTTTCCAGAACCTCGAAACCCGACATGTCGGGCAGGGTCAGATCGAGAACGACGCAGTCGGCCGGATCCTGTTTCAGGGCGGCCAACGCTTCCGCCCCGGAACCTACGCTGTCGATGTCGATGTCGTCATGGCTGAGCAGAGCGGTCACGCTCACGCGCTCCGCCTCGCTGTCCTCGACCAGCAAAAGCCGCTTGCGGCGCGGTTCGGCATAGTTCTTCAGCCGCAGGAACGCCTTGCCCAGACTGTCCGTGGTCGTGGGCTTGCTCATGAAGGCAAAGGCGCCGCGCGTGAGACCATGCTGGCGGTCCTCATCCAGGCTGATGATCTGGACGGGAATATGCCGCGTCGCCGCACTCTGCTTGAGCTGGCTCAGCACTGTCCAGCCAAGCATGTCGGGCAGGAAGATGTCGAGGGAGATGGCGGCAGGCTTGTATTCCTGCGCGAAATTCAGCGCTTCGCTGCCGCGGGTGGCCACCAGAACCTTGAACCCGCTGTCATGGGCCAGATCGACAAGCACGCGGGCGTAGTGAGGATCGTCCTCGACAATCAGCAGAACCGCATCCCCGGGCATTATGTCGCCGCGATCGTCTTCGACCTGTTCCGCGGATTTGTCGGCCCGCCGTGCGGCGGCGGCCTCGGCGAGTTGCACGACGTTGGTTTGTGCCGGCAGCGGCTTCGAGGCGGGGGAGGCACCCACATATGTCATCGGCAGGTAGAGCACGAACGTGCTGCCGACGCCGGGCGTGCTGCGCAGCTGGATCTCGCCGCCAAGGAGGTTGGCAAGTTCACGGCTGATCGCGAGGCCGAGGCCCGTGCCTCCGTATTTCCGGCTGGTCGAAGCATCCGCCTGCTGGAACGCCTCGAATATGATGCGCTGTTTTTCCGGCGGTATGCCGATCCCCGTATCGGTGACCTCGAAGGCAATCACGGATGGAGCATGTTTGAGAGACGAATGATCCGAAGACCAGCCTTCCGTCACCGGAACGACCTTCAACGTGACGCCGCCCTGCGCGGTGAACTTGAATGCGTTGGACAACAGGTTCTTGAGGATCTGCTGCAGCCGCTTGGAGTCGGTGATGATGCTCCTCGGTACGTCCTCGCCGATCTCGACCATGTAGGTCAGATCCCGATTTTCCGCCTCGTGCCGGAACGGCCTCGACATCATCTCCAGGAGATTGGCGATGAATATCTCCTCGGCATCGACCGACACCGTCCCGGATTCGATCTTGGAGAGATCGAGGATGTCGCTGATCAGGTTGAGGAGATCGGTTCCGGCCCCGTGGATCGTCTTTGCGAACTCCACCTGCTTGCCGGACAGGTTGCCGTCCGGATTTTCTCCCAGCTGCTGGCCGAGAATGAGGATCGAGTTGAGCGGCGTCCGCAGCTCGTGCGACATGTTGGCGAGGAACTCGGACTTGTATTTCGACGTCAGCGCAAGTTCGGTCGCCTTCTCTTCCAGCGCGCGACGGGCCTGCTCGATTTCCTGGTTCTTCGCCTCGACCTCGACGTTTCGTTCTTCGAGCTGTTGCGCCTTCTGCTCGAGCTGTTCGTTGGTCTGTTGCAACTCTCTCTGCTGCGTCTGAAGCTCGGTCGCAAGCTGTTGGGACTGTTTCAGCAGGCCTTCCGTCTGCATGGTCGCTTCAATCGAGTTGAGAACGATGCCGATCGACGTCGTCAACTGATCCAGGAAGGAAAGCTGAAGTTCGGTGAACTCACCTGCCGACGCAAGTTCGATCACCGCCTTGACTTGCCCTTCGAAGTGGACTGGCAGAACGATGGCGCTCTTCGGAAGGGTCGCGAAAACCCCCGAGCTGATAGGAACGACATTGTCGGGAAGATTGGTCACGAGAATCCGGCGGGCATCAATGGCGCACTGGCCGACCAGCCCCTGGCCGAATTCCAGACGCTGCGGATGTCCGGCATCGACCCCGCCCGCATAGCTTGACAGCAGCGACAGCGTCGCCTGGCCATCCGCGGCATCCACCTGATAGATCACGCCTTGGTGAGCCCCGACGAGAGGCGCGAGTTCCGAAAGCAGCATCTTGCCGACCAGGGTCAGGTCTCGCTGTCCCTGGAGCATGTTCGTGAATTTCGCCAGGTTCGTCTTCAGCCAGTCCTGTTCGGTGTTCTGTTCCGTCGTCAGGCGCAGGTTGCCGATCATCGTATTGATGTTGTCCTTGAGCTCGGCGACTTCGCCGCGCGCTTCCACCTGGATCGACCGCGTCAGGTCGCCCTTGGTCACCGCCGTCGCGACCTCCGCGATGGCTCGCACCTGGGTGGTCAGGTTGGCGGCCAGCAGATTGACGTTACCCGTCAGGTCTTTCCAGGTACCGGCGGTACCCGGCACGTTCGCCTGCCCGCCGAGCCGGCCTTCGACGCCCACTTCGCGAGCAACCGTCGTGACCTGGTCGGCGAAGGTCGCGAGCGTATTGGTCATGTTGTTGATGGTTTCCGCGAGTGCTGCGACCTCGCCCTTGGACGCCACGGTGAGGTTCTGCTTGAGGTCGCCGTTGGCGACGGCCGTCACCACCTTGACGATACCGCGCACCTGTTCGGTCAGGTTGGCGGCCATGACGTTGACCGTATCGGTTAGATCCTTCCAAGTCCCGGCGACCCCGGGCACCTGCGCCTGGCCGCCGAGCTTGCCTTCGGTGCCGACCTCGCGCGCCACGCGCGTCACTTCGCCTGCAAAGGCGTTGAGCTGGTCCACCATCGTGTTGATGGTGTTCTTCAGCTCGAGAATTTCGCCCTTTACGTCGACGGTGATCTTGCGCGACAGGTCGCCTCGCGCGACGGCGGTCGTTACTTCGGCGATGTTGCGGACCTGCGTGGTCAGGTTTGCGGCAAGCAGGTTGACGTTGTCGGTCAGGTCCTTCCAGGTACCGGCAACGCCCGGCACAACGGCCTGGCCGCCGAGCCGGCCGTCTGTGCCGACCTCGCGCGCCACACGGGTGACTTCGCCCGCAAACGACCGAAGCTGGTCCACCATCGTGTTGAGGGTGTCCTTCAGGAGCAGGATCTCGCCGCGCACGTCGACGGTGATCTTGCGCGACAAGTCGCCATTGGCGATCGCGGTTGCGACCTCGGCAATATTGCGGACCTGGGCCGTCAGGTTGCCGGCCATCGAGTTGACGCTGTCGGTCAGGTCCTTCCAGGTGCCGGCAACACCGGAAACCTGGGCCTGTCCGCCGAGCTTGCCTTCGGTGCCGACCTCGCGTGCCACGCGCGTCACTTCGCCGGCGAATGCGTTGAGCTGGTCCACCATCGTGTTGATGGTATTTTTCAGCTCCAGGATTTCCCCCTTCACGTCGACGGTGATCTTGCGCGACAGGTCTCCTCGCGCCACAGCGGTCGTTACTTCCGCAATGTTTCGCACCTGACCGGTGAGGTTGGACGCCATCGAGTTGACGTTCTCGGTCAAATCCTTCCAGGTGCCTGCGACACCCGGAACCTGCGCCTGACCGCCGAGCTTGCCTTCGGTGCCCACTTCACGCGCCACGCGCGTCACTTCCGAGGCGAACCGGTTGAGTTGGTCCACCATCGTGTTGAGGGTTTCCTTGAGCTGCAGAATTTCACCCTTCACGTCGACGGTGATCTTGCGCGACAAATCACCATTGGCGATCGCGGTCGATACTTCCGCGATGTTGCGGACCTGAGCCGTCAGATTGCCCGCCATGGAGTTGACGCTGTCCGTCAAATCCTTCCAGGTCCCGGCAACGCCCAGAACGTTCGCCTGTCCGCCGAGCCGCCCTTCCGTCCCGACCTCGCGGGCGACACGCGTCACTTCCCCGGCGAAACCGTTGAGCTGGTCGACCATCGTGTTGATGGTTTCCTTCAGTTCCAAGATTTCGCCGGAAACCGTCACGGTGATCTTCTTCGACAGGTCGCCCTGGGCGACGGCGGTCGCAACTTCGGCGATGTTTCGCACCTGGCCCGTGAGATTTGACGCCATGGAGTTGACCGAGTCGGTCAGGTCCTTCCACGTTCCCGCGACACCGCGCACATTCGCCTGGCCGCCAAGCCGGCCTTCCGTCCCCACTTCGCGCGCCACGCGCGTCACTTCCGAGGCGAATGCGTTGAGCTGATCGACCATCGTGTTGATGGTTTCCTTCAGCTCCAGGATTTCGCCCTTCACGTCGACGGTGATCTTCTTGGACAAGTCGCCGTTGGCGATCGCCGTGGATACCTCGGCGATGTTGCGCACCTGCGCCGTGAGATTCCCGGCCATGGAGTTGACGTTTTCGGTCAGGTCCTTCCAGGTGCCGGCGACACCCCGTACGTTTGCCTGACCGCCAAGCCGACCTTCCGTTCCCACTTCACGGGCGACACGCGTCACTTCGGACGCGAAGGCGTTCAACTGATCGACCATCGTGTTGATGGTTTCCTTCAGTTCCAGGATTTCACCCGAGACCGTAACCGTGATCTTCTTCGACAAGTCGCCATTGGCGATCGCCGTCGACACTTCGGCGATGTTGCGCACCTGCGCCGTCAGGTTGGACGCCATGGAGTTGACGTTGTCGGTCAAGTCCTTCCAGGTTCCGGCGACGCCCGGCACCTGGGCCTGGCCTCCAAGGCGACCTTCGGTGCCGACCTCGCGGGCGACACGCGTCACCTCGCCGGCAAAGCCGTTGAGCTGGTCCACCATCGTGTTGATGGTTTCCTTCAGTTCGAGGATTTCGCCCGATACGTCGACGGTGATCTTGCGTGAAAGGTCGCCTCGGGCAACGGCGGTCGTGACCTGGGCGATGTTTCGCACCTGCGCCGTCAGGTTGCCGCACATTGCGTTGACCGAGTCGGTCAGGTCTTTCCATGTGCCCGCGACACCCGGGACGAGCGCCTGGCCGCCGAGCTTTCCTTCCGTCCCGACCTCCCGGGCCACGCGCGTCACTTCCGACGCAAAGGAGCGGAGCTGGTCGACCATCGTGTTGATGGCTTCCTTCAGCTGCAGGATCTCGCCGCGAACATCGACGGTGATCTTTTTGGAAAGGTCGCCGTTAGCGACTGCGATGGTGACGTCGGCGATATTGCGGACCTGAGCGGTCAGGTTCGAAGCCATCGAGTTGACGCTCTCGGTCAAGTCTTTCCAGACGCCGGTCACTTCCGGGACCTGAGCCTGGCCACCCAGCTTGCCGTCCGTGCCCACCTCACGGGCGACACGCGTCACTTCGGATGTGAATACGCTGAGCTGCTTGATCATCGTGTTGACGATCTCGGCCGAACGCAGGAATTCGCCTTTCAGGGGTCTCCCGTCGACATCCAGCGGCACCGTCTGCAGGAGGTCGCCTTTGGCGACCGCGGTGATCGTCCGGGTAACGGCTGTCGTCGGCCACAACAAATCGTCGATCAGGGTATTGATCGATCCTTCCATGTCCGCCCAGGCGCCATCGGACAGTCCAAATCTGACGCGTGTGCTGGTGCGGCCATCGCGTCCGACCACCTGGCCGACATTTTCCAGCTGGGCTGCCATCTTCTGGTTGGCGGCGATGATATCATTCAACGTGTCCGCAATTTTTCCGGTGACGCCAGTCAGATCGGACCGCATCCGGACCGAAAAGTCTCCCCGTTTCATCGCCAGGAGCGCTTCCAGCAAGGCACGAGAATCCTCTGCCGCCATCGCCCCGACATCTATCTCCGACAGGTCCCCTGATTCCGGACCGCTACGCTGAACATCATGACCCTGTCTACTCACCGCAACCCCCTGCCTGGAAATGCCGTTTAATCTAGTGCACGATTCCGAAAAGACTACTGGTCGGGCACGCGCTGCCTCACGCATCAGCCGAGGCCGTTTTGCCCCGATCCGAGCGGCGCCCAAAATGCGTCGAAGTTGAAAAACTCCGCTAATCCAGCGCAGTAGCAGGATCACCTCGACGAGCCGCGAGGCACGCTGCGGACCACGCCCAAGCCTGGATACAAAGCGATCGGAGGCACAAGCATAAGGAATGCGGTTCTGCCGCAGCGGCAGGGGCTTTGGCGTGGGGCGAAGGTAATTGAAAGATCAACCGCGGGGGCGCTCTTCCCGCATCACCTCGGCAATCGCCTGAAGAAGCGGCACCTCCTTCAGAGCCTCGATCGAAACCGAGAGCTTCGGTTTCCAGTTCGGATAGCCATCACTGGTACCCGGCACGTTTGTCGGCTTCTTCTCGCTCGTCAGGTCGGCCAGGCGGACAGCGGCCAGGAGCGACGGTGTCCTGGCAATGAAGCGGTGCGCGCTGATCACCAGGCTCTCCAGCTTTTCCTTGGTGTCATGCCGAGATTGTTGGGGAGACGCCATTCCTGCCTGTTGCAGCACTTCCTTCAGGTCCGCGCGCTCGTGTTTCCGCTCTTCGATATGTCGTTCCGTGACGTCGGGTGGAACGATGCCATGCTCGGCGCGAACCTTGATGTCGGCGCCTCGCCACCAGCCCGCAAGCGTCTGGTGATCGTGGGTTGAGATGCATGCCAGCGCCAGGACCGGATAGTCCTGCGCCGGCTTGAAACTGTCCCCGTCGCGCTCATAGGAAAGGATACGGTAAGAGAGGATCTGCGCCTGCGCCAGGTCGTCCTGCAGTCCCTCCGGCAGGATCCCCAGATCCTCGCCGATCACCAGGCACTGATATTCGGCGGAAGCTTCCGCGATTATCCGCAGGAGGTCTTGCTGCGGATAATCGACGTAAGCACCGCCGTCAGGCCGGCTCTCCAGCGGCACCAGGAACAGACGCCTCAGTGCGGCGGCGTGATCGATCCGAATGGCTCCCGCGTAACGCATTGCGGCACGTAGCATCTGCCGATAGGGAGGTTCTTTCCCGCAAGCGATCGCCGAGGGATGGAAGGCGGCCAGATGCCAGTCCTGGCCCTGCGTGGCGAACGGGTCCGGCGGGCTCCCGATGGTCGCTTTCGCGATATAGGTGCCCTGCTCGCTCCAGGTGGCCGAACCGTCCATGGCCTCGCCGACGGCGAGGTCCAGATAGAGCCCGATCCGAAGACCGGCATTCCGGGCGCGGTCTGCGGCCTGCGTCAGCTGCCGGTGAGCAAGCCATTGCAGCCACATGTGGAAGCGCACTTCGTCGGCATGCTCCCCGGCAAAGTCGGCGACAGCGGCACTGTCCGGGCGCTGAAATTCCTCCGGCCAGGCAAGCCAGCCGGCGCCGGCGCCGCGTTTTGCCATTGATGCCGAGATAGTCTCGAAAAGTGCATGACGCCGCAGCGGGTCACCGCGTTCCTTGACAAAAGCTTCGAAAGCACGCCGATCATCGTCTCCCGCGTTTCGCCACGCCTGCCAAAGATCACGAAGCACCCCGAGCTTGGTTTCCGCTACCCGCACATAATCGACGAGGTCGGTTCGCCGCAGCTCTTCCAACCGGTTTTCGAGTTTGGGAGCGCTCACAAAGCCCGGCACCTTGTCGACAGCGATATAGAGCGGGTTGAGCTGTTGGCGGTTCGACGGCTCATAGGGGCTGCAGCGGTCGGGATCGGCGAGAAAGGGTGCATGCAGCGGATTGAGCCCAATAAAATCAGCGCCCAGTGATCCCGCGAGGTCGACCATCGCCAAAAGGTCTTCGAAGTCGCCGATCCCCCAGTTGCGCGCGGATCGAAGCTCATACAGTTGCAGGCTCACTCCCCACACCCGGCTGGCCTCGAGGAAATTCGGTACGTATGATTTGGGATTCTTCCTCTTGGCAGAGGTCGGCTTCCGGCGCCTCCCGGGCGGGTCCGCTCCCGGGTCGAGTTCAACGCCGAGCGCAGTCAGAACTTTTCTCTTGGTCGCATCGGAGATGGGCACCTCCTCATTATCCGGGCTCGGTCTGGTCAGGCCAACACCGTGTCTGCAAGCCAGATCGTCGAGTTCTGCGCGTTTCATGATTTCCATGCCCTTTCTAAGGCGGACGCAACATCAAGCCGGCCGATGTCTCACCAAAGCTGACAGGACTACGCCACCGGCCGGAACCTTGGACGGAACAGCGACGAAACAGGGCGCCGTCATGCTCGGGAAAGGGACGAACTCGGATTGCTGCAAGGAGAAAACCTTTGGTCGTTATGGCGAGGAGAAGGTCTAAACTTCAATGCAACCGGAATGTTTCAGGGGCAAGGTAAAGAAGCCGGCAGAGGTGAATCGGCTGCGACACGGCGCCCGGACGGGAAGAGCCCTCGCGGAAACGGCGCTTATATCGCTCAACCGCAGCCGACGTCTGTTGCGTGAAGGCGGGTTGCTGGATAAGAGTATCGGCTTGAGACTATTCAATCCGAGGAATAAGCATGGCCACCGGTACCGTCAAGTTTTTCAATCAGGACAAGGGCTTCGGCTTCATCACCCCCGAAACCGGCGGAGCCGATGTGTTCGTCCACATATCTGCGCTGCAGGGGGCGGGACCGCTCCAGGACGGACAGAAGGTCTCCTATGAGATCGGCCAGGATCGCAAGACCGGAAAATCAAAAGCCGAAAACGTCAGAACGATTTGAAGCCCTCATTCGCCGAATACCGCCTGGTTATTGAGGCTCGGGCCTGCACAATCCGGCGCGGTTCGGCGGATCTATTTGATAAATAGCGAGGCTGGGCCTGACGTTGTTGGCCCCGGCCCCGCTTGCGTATCCACCGATGCCTCAATGAGGCGAATGCCTCTCAAGCTCGGTGTAACGGTTCATCACCGCGGCTGTGGTGATCGATCGCTCCCCTTCCGAATGAATCTTCAGCGGTTCAGGCCAGGCACCGCAAAGAGGATCGGCATCGATTTTTCGCGATGCCTGAATCTTCGTGGAAGACGATGAAATCGTCCTCACGCCTGCCCCCACCGTGCAAAAACCATTGCCGATCTTCCGAGCCGAGATGCTTTCGGCTGCCCCTCGCATCAACCCGGCCGACGAGCGGGCGGGACGCGATGCGTGACCTATCCTGCCTGCAATCCGTCTTGGGCACCCCGAATTCCGCAGGGGGCAGAAAGCTGCAATCCACGCAAATCACGACACTCCGGCGATCTCTCCGGCAATCCCAAACGACATCGTAATTTGTTAAATGCGGACGTTACATGATTGACAATATATGGTAATTTCTGCTCATAAAGATAACAACAGATTATGTGGTCCGATATGCTGGTTATTCTCGCCGACGACCTGACCGGCGCGCTTGATTGCGCTGCACCGTTTGCCGGCAGAGGTCTGCATACTGAAATCGCGTTGAGCCCAAAGTCCGTCGAGGCGGCCCTGCAAGCCGCGCCAGCGGTTCTGTCGATCAATCTTGGATCTCGAGAAATCGACGCCGAAGCGGCGCGGCAGGCGACTGCGGCAGTCCTGTCGGCCCTACCGCCCGACGTCCTTCTGTTTAAGAAGGTCGATTCCCGCCTCAAAGGGAATATCGCCGCCGAGCTCGACGCGACACCTTTTCATCTGGCGCTGGTCGCTCCCGCAATACCTGATTTCGGCAGGATCGTCCGGTCGGGACATGTCGAAGGTTTCGGCCTGGACAAACCGCTGAAGGTTGCCGATGCGTTGGGCGTTCATGCGGAGCGCGCGATCATTCCCGACACCCTTTCCCAGGCGAGCATGTTCGACGCCCTGGCGGCCGGCCGGGAAGCCGGTGCCGACCTTTTGATCGGCGCCAGGGGCCTCGCCGAGGCATTGGCATGCCATGTGACCGGTCGCCGGACGGCCGAGCCGGCCCTGCCCAAACCCGGCCCTGCCCTTTTTGTCATCGGATCGAGAGATCCCATCACGCTGGCACAGATCGAGGAACTGCGGCGCCGGGTGGCCCCTGACCATATCGCCGCGCCGAACGGGTGCCCGGAACGCGTCGTGCGGCCGCAGCATCTCGTGACGCTCGTCCAGGCAACGCCGGGTGAAAAGGACGATCCGCCGCTTCTGGTATCGGAGAGGCTTGCGGAAGGCGTCGTGCCGGACATGACCGCGCCAGTCGCCACTCTGCTTCTATCCGGCGGAGCGACCGCCGAGGCGGTCCTCAAGGCGATGAACGTGTCCAGTTTTCAACTTCTCGGCGAATGTCTTCCGGGCCTCGGCTTGGCTTATATCGATGGCCAATGCATCATCGCCAAATCCGGGGGATTCGGCACGCCGAGCACCTTATGTGAGATCGCGAGAGCAACCATGGGCGAGAAGGATTGAACGATGGGGCTGGAGAGCGGCACCGCCCGCAAGGGCCTCCCCGATATCGTCTTCGAGCGGATGTTGCGCGCGATCAAGTCGGGAGCGTACAAGCCGGATGAACGGCTGCCGACCGAACACGATCTTGCAACGGAATTCGAGGTGTCGCGGCCGGTCATTCGCGAAGCACTGAGGCGGCTGCGCGAACAGGGACTGATCTATTCGAGGCGTGGGGCGGGCAGCTTCGTGCGTGCGCTCGGGCTACGCGAGCCGCTTGGCTTTGGCCAGTTGGAGAACGTCGCCGATCTCCTCAACTGTTACGAGTTTCGCATGACCCTCGAACCGGCCGCTGCGGCCGCTGCGGCTGCACGTCATGACAAGGAAAGCCTGGGGGCCATAAAGCGGGCCCTGGAATTGCTGCGCGACGCCACCAACCGTCAGGCCCATCGCGAAGATGCAGACTACCAGTTCCATCTGGCCATCGCACGGGCGGCGCAGAACACCTACTTTTCGACGGCGATGGAAGCCTTGAAGGATCACATCGCCGTGGGGATGAAGTTCCACGGAGCCTCCGTGAAAAGAGAGGCTACCGGGCTGGCGAAGGTCTTCGGCGAGCACGAGGCGATTGCCGATGCAATCGCTCGCGCGGACCAGGAGGCAGCCCGGCAATTGATGCTGGACCACCTGAAGGGGTCACGGGAACGGCTGTTTCAATCCTCGAACCGATGAAAACCGTATGGTCATCAGGAAATAGGGGGCATCCGGCATGGTCGCGCCGGATGATGGGCGTTCAAAACGCCGCCTCGTAGATCCCCTGCACGTCACCAACGGTCATTTCCGCCGGGTTGTTATCCATCAGCCGACGGATGGCATGCGCCTCCGAAGCGTAGAGGGAGAGTTCGTCCCGCTTCGCCCCATGGGCCGCAAGCGACATCTGAATGCCGAGCCCCCTGCAGAACTCGAAGGCCGACGAGCGCAGTTCATCCGACGAGAGTTCCGCACCAAGACCCAGCGCAGCAGCCACTTCTGCCGTCTTCGCAGCCACGACCGGCTGGTTGAAAGCCAGAACATGCGGAAAGACGATGGCATTCGCCAGACCGTGCGGCAGGTTGAGGCGCGTGCCCAGCGGATAGGCGATGGCGTGACCGGCGGCCGTGTTGACCGGCCCAAGGCAGATTCCTCCGTAATAGGAAGCGAGCATCAGCCCTTCGCGAGCCTCCGTATCGTGCCCGTCCTTCACCGCACGCGCCAGATACCGGCCGGCCAACCCGAAACCCATGCGGGCAAAGCCATCGATCATCGGGTGAGAGCGGCGGCTGGTAAAGGCTTCGACGCAATGCGCCATGGCGTCGACGCCCGTCGCGGCGGTCACGGCGGGAGGCACCGAATAGGTCAACTCGGGATCGAGCACCGCGAAATCGGCGATCATGTGCGGACTTTCCACCGCGATCTTCGTCCGCTTTACCGGATCGGTGATGAGCGAGCGGATTCCGGCTTCCGAGCCGGTACCGGCGGTGGTCGCGACCTGGGCAAGCCGCGTGCGACGACCGGCGACGCGGTTGGGACCGGCAACGTCCTCGAGGGTCTGCTCGGAATCCCAGAGGACAGCGACCAGCTTGGCGACATCCAATACGGACCCGCCGCCAAGCCCGACGATCACCTGCGGGCGGACGTTGCGGGCTGCCTCCAGCGCGGCGTTCAGCGTTGCGGTATCCGGCTCGCCCGGAATGGCGTCGAATACCGAGAACCGGCCGGACAGTTGAAGACGATCGACAAAGCCCGCCGTGATCGGCGTTGCGATGACCAAGGTCGAGGCGACATCGCCGGCCCAGGGGCCGACCTGGCTGACCGTGCCTGCGCCGACGGCGAGCCGCAGCGGCTGATGAAGTGTGATCGGCGCAATGGCCATGGCGCTTGTCCTTATCAGGCACGCCCCGCCACGAGCTTGCGCGCGTAGGCGATGGCGGAGTTCATGTTGCCGTGATTGGCGATACCCTTGCCGGCGATATCGAACGCCGTGCCGTGGTCGACGGAGGTACGATCGATGGGCAGGTCGACGGAAACGTTGACAGCCGTATCGAAGGCTACGAGCTTGATCGGGATATGGCCCTGATCGTGATACTGCGCGACAACCAGATCGAACGCGCCTGAATAGGCCCGGTGGAAAACCGTGTCGGCCGAGATCGGGCCGTGAACCTCGATGCCTTCGGCGCGCGCGGCCGCAACCGCGGGGGCGATCTGGTCGTCGTCTTCCGTGCCGAAGAGGCCATTCTCGCCGCAATGGGGATTGATGCCCGCGACCGCGATGCGCGGATGTTCGTAGCCGATGCGTTTCAGATGCGCGTCGCCGGCGCGGATGGTCGCCAGCACCCTTTCCGTCGTGGCGCGCCGGATAGCCTCCTGCAGGGAAACGTGAGTGGAGACGTGGATCACTTTCAGACGGTCGGAGGCCAGAAGCATGTATGCCGCTGCCGAACCGGTGAGGCTACGCAACATGCCGGTATGGCCGTCATAGTGATGGCCGGCGAGGTTGAGCGCCTCCTTGTTGATCGGTGCGGTGACGATACAGCCGATCGAGCCGGCTTCGGCATCGCGCACGGCACGTTCGATGAAGCGGAACGCCGCATCGCCGGCGATCGCGGACAACTGGCCCCAGGGCAGAGGCGCTCCCTCGACCGGAAGGTCGACGACGTAGGGCGCGAGGTCGAGCGCGATCCCTACAGCATCGCGGGCCGCCTCAAGCGTCGCAAGGTTACCGTAGACACGCGTCGCGGAGCGGTCCGCGGTTGACATCTCGGCCAGGGCCTTGACCGTTATCTCCGGCCCAACGCCACAGGGGTCTCCCATGGTGATGCCAATGATATTGCTCATCAAACTCTCCCGTCAGTCGCGTCCGCCCAGCCCGAAGCCAGGCTCACGTATTTGATTGCCCGCCTGTGATATGTATAAGCGATGTGCAAGGCCCCGTCGGGCGTTTCCAGAAGCCATGGATAGGACATTTCCTTGTTGCGGCCATCCGTGGAATCGTTCGACAGACATGTGCCCGGCCCGTCTTCGACGAGGATGCGCACGGGGAAACTCAGCCCGCCATCGTCCGAGATGCATAGCGAGACCGGTGCGCGCGGCACGCCCCAGACAGGCACGCAACCGCCCGCCGGATCGGCATCGGGCCTGTCGTCGTTTTCGCCGAGTTCGTCATAAAGCGAGGCACGGCGATCGCCGGACTGGGCAGCACTGACCGGGTTGCAGATCATCGCAAGCCGTCCATCCCTCAGCCGTATAACCGCGATCGAGGAATTGTTGTTCGGTACATCGGTCGCTGCCGGCACCGACCAGGACCGGCCACCATCTGCGCTTTCGGTCCGATAGACGAAGTCAGCCTGCCTGCGGCGGAAAAATGCCGCATGGCCTCCCTTCGGCAGCGCGACGGGGCTCATGTGGACGCAGCCGGTCGATTGCGGCAGTTCTTCGAGCCGCCAGGTTTTCCCGGCATCCGTCGATATCCCGATCGCCGCCGTGTCATGGCTCCCGTTCCATTTCTGGCCGGGCCGCTGAACGCAGCGGAAGATCGGCAGAAGCCAGGCGCCATCATCCCGCACCGTCAGCGGCGCCCGAATGAAACACCCTCGGGGCAGATCGAGATACCGGCCGTCCTCCGACGTCAACCGTGCCGGATCGCTTGGATCACGCCGGATCTCCGCCATGCGGATGCGGCATTCGTCCTGATTGCCGGAAGGTTGCGACGTATGGAAAAGCCAGAGCCTGCCATCGGGCGCGGTAAACAGGACCGGATTCTGCTCGGAATGCGCGTCATCGAAGCTCAGCCTCTGCGGCGGACCCCAGGCATCCGATCCGGACACTAAAACGGACGCAAATATGGATATGTCGGACTTGCCTTCGAGCGAGCCGCCGAACCAGGCGCAGGTCAATGCACCATCGCCTGAGACGTGCAGGAAGCTCGCATGGTTCTGCACCATGGGCGAAGGCAGGAAGGCTTCGCGCCGGTTGGCAGCGACCATCCGGACGGCGCCGGTCATTGCTGCCGCTATTTCATCAGGGCTCATAAAGCTCTCCTTTTGGCCCAAAGGATTACCAGAAACACAAAGTTGTCAAGTTTTATAATGTTATTGAATTGCCGACATCCGCCCAATCATCCTTATTAATTATTTGATATATATGTATAATTTTCAGACATAAATTTTTCTGGAAAATAACATTACGAAATAATTTGACAAACTGCTCGCAACGGAAGATGGTCTGAAACAGAATAGCACAGGAGGAGTGCGGCGATCGCAGTGCAGCGAAATGTGAGAACCCTCAGCGGGGAATTCGATCGAAGGGTCGAACACCCACAGACAGGGCCTCGGAAATCGCCGCCGGCCTTCCGTTAACGGAACAGCTCGCCAATCACCAGAACAGTCGGCCGCCGCTGGGCGCCATAGGCAAACGGCAGGTCGACCGGAACGTGTTCGACCACATTATATTCACTTGGGAGGTGAAACCACATGAAGAAGATGCTGATGATGACCGCGTTGATCCTGGGATCGGCGCTTCCGCCGGCTTACGCAGGGTCCGGCCCGATCAAGATCGTGCTGCCCGAGGAAGCCGACCTGCTGGAGCCCTGCATGGCGACCCGCTCCAATATCGGCCGTATCATCATGGAGAATGTCAGCGAGACGCTGACCGAGCTCGACGTTCGCGGCAAGAAGGGCGTCATGCCGCGCCTCGCCGAGAAATGGGAGCAGACCCCGGACGGCAGCTGGCGGTTTTATCTGCGCAAGGGTGTCAAGTTCTCCAACGGCACCACGTTCGACGCCAAGGACGTCAAGCACAGCTTCGATCGTGTCATGAGCGACAAGAACGCCTGCGAATCCCGTCGCTATTTCGGCGGCATGAAGATCAGCGCCAATGTCGTCGACGACAATACGATCGATTTCAAGGCCGACCCGGCCCAGCCGATCCTGCCGCTGCTGATGTCGCTCGTCACGATCGTGCCGGAAGAAACGCCGCTGCAGTTCATCCGCGAACCGATCGGAACCGGTCCCTATGCGCTGAAGAACTGGACACCGGGCCAGCAGATCGTGCTCGCCGCACGCAGCGATTACTGGGGCGCCAAGCCGCAGGTCACCGAAGCGACCTATGTCTTCCGCGCCGATCCCGCCGTTCGTGCGGCAATGGTAAAGGCCGGCGAAGCGGATCTTTCTCCGTCGATCTCGCAGCTCGATGCCACCGATCCGAAGACCGATTTCTCCTATCTCGACAGCGAGACGGTCTATCTGCGTCTGGACCATAACATCCAGCCGCTGAACGACGTGCGAGTGCGCAAGGCTCTCAACCTTGCCATCGACCGCCAGGCCTTCATCGGCACGCTGGTGCCGGACGGCGCGGTGCTCGCGACGGCGCTCGTTCCGCCGACCACTCTCGGCTGGAACCCGGACGTCAAGGTGTTCCCCTATGATCCGGCAGGCGCCAAGAAGCTTCTCGCCGAGGCCAAGGCCGCCGGCGTGAAGGTCGATACCCCGATCACGCTGATCGCCCGCACGGCGAACTTCCCGAACGTCACCGAGATCATGGAAGCCGTGCAGTCGCAGCTTCAGGAAGTCGGCTTCAAGATCGATCTGAAGTTCGTCGAAGTGGCCGAGCACGAAAGCTACTACTCCAAGCCGTTCAAGGAAGGCCGCGGCCCGATTATCGTCGCTGCCATGCATGACAACTCCAAGGGCGACCCGTCCTTCACCATGTTCTTCAAATATGCATCGCAGGGGACCCAGTCGGGCTTTTCGGATCCCAAGGTGGACGACCTGATCAAGCGCGCATCTGCGGCCGTCGGCGACGAACGTGCGAAACTCTGGTCGCAGCTGATTGCCTACCTGCATGACGACGTGGTCGCCGATGGCCTCCTGTTCCACATGGTCGGCTTCTCTCGCGTTTCGCCGCGCATCGACTTCAAGCCGACGATCGCCACCAACTCGATGCTGCAGCTCTCCGAGATCGGCATCAAATAAGCTCAGGATATCGGCTACGATATCCCGTCACGATCCAAGGGCGGCGGGTCCTTACCCGCCGCCACAATAGTTGAGGGCGACATGCTCAGTTTCATTCGTAAGCGCTCCGTGGCGAGCTTGATCTCACTGGTCGGTCTGCTCGTGCTGGTATTCTTCCTGTCCCGCCTGACGGGTGATCCGGCCGCTCTCTTCCTGCCGGTGGAAGCTTCCGCCGAAATGAAACAGCAATTTCGCGAGCTTCACGGGTTGAACGATCCGTTGATGGTGCAGTTCGGACGCTATGTCGGCGACGTGTTGACCGGGAACCTCGGTGAATCCCTTCGCAAGGCTCGGCCGGCGCTGGACGTGGTCACAGAAGCCTTCGTATGGACGCTTTGGCTGGCCGTGATCACCATGTCGCTCGTCACCACCGCCGCAATCGTCGTCGGTTCGCTTGCAGCGTTCCGCTCCGGCGGCTTCTTCGACCGGCTCTCGTCGATGATTTCGCTCATCGGCGCGTCGGTACCCGATTTTTGGCTGGCCATCGTGGCGATCGTCGTATTCTCCGTGAACCTGGCATGGCTGCCGACGTCCGGCACGGGGTCGATCCTGCACTGGATCCTGCCGATCGGCGTGCTGTTCGTCCGGCCCTTCGGCATCATCGTCCAGGTGGTGCGCGGCTCGATGATCAGCGCGCTGTCTTCCGCCTATGTGAAGACAGCCCGCGCCAAAGGGGTCAAGGCCGGGCCGATCATCTTCGTCCACGCCCTGCGCAATGCCATGCTTCCCGTCATCACCGTCATCGGAGACCAGGCGGCGAGCCTGCTTAACGGCGCTGTGGTGGTCGAGACCATCTTCGGCTTTCCCGGCGTCGGCAAGCTGATGATCGACTCGATCCTGCAGCGGGATTTCAATGTCGTTCTCGCCGCAATCCTGGTCACCGCGCTGGCGATCTTCCTCATGAACCTGCTGATCGATCTCGCCTATGCGCTGCTCGATCCGCGTATCCGGCATTGAGGAGCCCAGAGATGAGTGTTTCCACCTCAGATACGGCGATTGCGCAGGAACCGTCCTTCCCGCTGCGCATGGCGCGAATGCTTCTGGCCGACAAATTTGCGCTCTGCGCCGCGATCTTCCTGCTCCTGGTCGTGGTGCTTGCCCTCATAGGACCGTCCTGGCTCGGCGATCTTGCCACCAAGCAGAACCTTCGCGGCCGCAACCTCGCGCCATTCGACTGGAGCCGCGAATGGGTGTGGTGGATGGGAGCCGACGCCCTTGGCCGTCCCCTGCTCGCCCGCATCATCGTCGCCACCCAGAACACCATGATGGTTGCCGCCGGGGCAGTTTTCCTGTCGTCGCTGATCGGGACGCTGCTTGGCCTGGTCGCCGGCTTCTCGTCCCCGAGGCTCGGGCAGGCGATCATGCGCCTTGCCGACGTGATCATGTCCTTCCCCTCGCTGCTGATCGCGGTGATCGTGCTCTACCTTCTCGGATCCTCGATCCTCAACCTCGTCGCGGTCCTGTCGATCACCCGTATCCCCGTCTACCTTCGCACGACCCGTGCCGAGGTGCTGGAGATCCGCGAACGGATGTTCGTGCAGGCGGCGCGCGTGATGGGTGCCTCGCAGAACCGCATCCTCTTCCGCCACATCCTGCCGGTCGTCCTGCCGACGCTGACCACGCTGGCCACGCTCGATTTCGCCTATGTCATGCTGGCCGAAAGCGCACTCTCCTTCCTCGGCATCGGCATCCAGCCGCCCGAGATCACCTGGGGCCTGATGATTTCGCAGGGCCGCCAATACCTGACCAACGCCTGGTGGCTGTCGTTCTGGCCGGGGCTTGCGATCATCATGACGACCCTGTCGCTGAACCTGCTGTCGAACTGGCTGCGCATCGCGCTCGATCCGGTCCAGCGCTGGCGCCTGGAAATGAAAGGCCGCAAGAATGGCTGAGCATCTGCTGGAAGTTCGCAACCTCTCGGTCGAGTTCCACACGGCCGCCGGCGTGGTGCAGGCGGTGAAAAACATCTCCTATCACCTCGACCGCGGCGAGACGCTGGCGATCCTCGGCGAAAGCGGATCCGGCAAGTCGGTTTCGTCAGCGGCGATCATGAACCTCATCGACATGCCGCCGGGGCGGATCACGTCCGGCCAGATCCTGCTCGACGGCGAGGATCTACTGACCATGCCGCCCCAGGCGCGCCGCGAGGCGAACGGACGGCGGATCGCCATGATCTTCCAGGACCCGCTGAGCCACCTGAACCCGGTCTACACCGTCGGATGGCAGATCCGCGAGGCCATGACGACCCACGGCCTGCAGCCCGGACCAGCCCGGAGCGAAGCCGTGCGCCTGTTGACGCGGGTCGGCATTCCCGACCCCGAACATGCGATGGGCAAATATCCGCACGAGTTTTCGGGCGGCCAGCGTCAACGGGTCATGATCGCCATGGCGCTCGCGCTGCGTCCCGATCTGCTGATCGCCGACGAACCGACGACTGCGCTCGACGTGACGGTGCAGGCCGAGGTGCTGGCGCTCTTGAAGGCATTGCAGCGCGAAACCGGAATGGGCGTACTGATCATCACCCATGATCTCGGCGTGGTTGCCGAAATCGCCGATCGGGTCGTGGTCATGGAAAAGGGCGAACTGGTCGAGACCGGTACGGTTCGCGACGTCTACAGGAACCCGAGCCATCCCTATACCAAAAAGCTGATCGGCGCCGCGCCCGGAAAGGGCGAGATGCACATCGCCCGGGAAGCGGGCGAGCCACTGCTCAGCGTCCGAGACGTCCGCAAGCGCTACGGCTCCTTCGAGGCGCTGAAGGGTGTCTCGTTCAATCTCAAGGCCGGCGAGACCATGGCGATCGTCGGGGAGAGCGGCTCCGGCAAATCGACCCTCGCGCGCGTTCTTCTGCGGCTGGATGAACCGGATGACGGCACCGCGCACTGGAAGGGGCGCGATCTCTTCAAGCTTTCGCCATCGGAACTCTACAAGCTCCGGCGCGACCTTCAGATGGTGTTCCAGGACCCCACTCAGTCGCTCAATCCGCGCATGACGGTGTTCCAGCTCGTATCCGAAGCATGGGCCATCCATCCCGATATCCTGCCGAAACGCCAGTGGCGGCAACGGGTCGCGGAGTTGCTGGTGCAGGTGGGCCTTTCGGCCGAGCATATGAGCCGTTATCCGCACCAGTTTTCCGGCGGCCAGCGGCAGAGGATCGCGATCGCCCGCGCGCTGGCGCTCGAACCACAGCTGATCGTCTGCGACGAGGCGGTGTCGGCGCTCGATGTGTCGGTCCAGGCCCAGGTCATCGCGCTTCTCGACAGGCTGCGCCGGGACATGGGAATTTCCTTCATATTCATCGCCCATGACCTGCCCGTGGTCCGCGATTTTGCCGACTACGTCATGGTCATGCAGAAGGGCGAAGTGGTGGAACTGGGTACGGTTCGGGAGGTCTTCGAGACGCCCCGCGAACCCTATACGCAGGCGCTCCTAGCGGCGAGCCTCGATCCGGATCCGGATGTACAGGCCGAACACCGGGCAGCCCGTCTCAAACGTGCATGACATAGCGCCGACCGGCGCATAGCGGAGTTGATTGAATGACCAGACATGCCTTTGTCGCACTCGTGACCTGTTTCAACGACGATGAGACGATCAACTACGAGGCGACCCGCGCGCAGGTGCGCCGGCAGGTGGCCGCCGGCAACAACATCATGTGCGCCGGCACCAACGGCGACTTCACGGCCCTTACCCACGAAGAGAAGATCCGCCTGACGGAGCACGTGGTCGACGAGGTGGCGGGCCGAGCCAAGGTCATCGTCAATGCCGGCATGCCGGCCACGTTCGAAACGGTGCAGCTTGCCAAGGAATTCGACCGGATCGGCGTCGACGGCATCGCCGTCATCACCCCCTTCTTCATCGCCTGCACCCAGGACGGACTGGTCCGCCACTTCTCCACGGTCGCGGATGCGGTCAAGACGCCGGTCTATCTCTACGACATCCCGGCGCGGACCCAGAACCACATCGAGCCTGCCACCGCCGCAAAACTTGCCGGACACGGCAATATCGCCGGCATCAAGGATTCGGGCGGCGCGCAGGAAACGCTGGCGGCTTATCTTCAGGTCTCAAAGGAAAACCCGGGCTTCGAGGTCTATTCCGGCCCCGATCACCTGGTCCTGTGGTCGTTGCAGAACGGCGCGGCGGGCTGCATTTCCGGGCTCGGAAATGCCCTGCCCCATGTCCTTTCCGGCATCCTCAACGCCTACAACTCCGGCGACATTGCCGAAGCCGAGCGCCAGCAAAAGATCTATACCGCGTTCCGCACCGAGCTTTATGCGCTGGGTTTTGCACCTGCGATGGTCAAGCGCTCGCTCTACCTTCAGGACAAATCGGTAGGGGCAAGCCGCCAGCCCGCCCTGCTCCCGGACGAGGCCCAGGACGAGAAAATAAGGGAAATCCTGAGGCGCTACGATCTGCTCTAGCAGCACCCACAGCATATGGACGAGAAATGCGTTTTGGGCGCGACATCGATGAATCGGAGAGTTCCAACAATATTGGGATAAATCGTTAAGTACGTGCGGGTATTCTCACGTTCTAATTAACGAGAGCCCGTGTCATGGCGTCGATCCAGCATAAGATCATCATTGCGAGCATCGCGATTTTCGGCCTGGCGGGCGGCGCCACAGGCGTCGGCATCTGGTCGGCGTCCGTCCTTTCCGCCAACAGCGCCGATGTTGCCCGGTCGGCGCAAATTCTGCGCAACCACATGCAGGCCGACATGATGCATGACGCGCTGCGCGCGGACGTGCTGGCATCATTGCTGGCATCCAATCCGGCTGCAGGCGTCACCATCGATGCCGTAAAGGCGGACCTGGCCGAGCACGTAGCGTCCTTCCGGGAAATGATCGACGCCAACAAGGCTCTTGCCACCGACGAAAAGACAAAAAAGGTCCTTGCCGGCGTCGAACGTCCGCTTTTGACCTATATCGAAAGCGCCACAAAGCTGGTGGATCTTGCGAGCGAGGAGCCTTCGGCGGCATTGACGGGTTTGCCCGACTTCATGGGGCAATTCTCCGTGCTGGAAACGGCCATGGAACAGGCGGGGGATCAGATCACGCAGACCTCCGAGGATATTTTCCAACGGAGTGCCGATATAAAAGCATCGGTCGACATCGTTCTGAAAGCACTTCTCGCCGCCGCCGCGATATTCGCCACAGGCCTTTATTTCCTGACCCGCAGGACCGTCAGCAAACCGATCCTGGCTCTTTCCAACGATATGCAGCGGCTCGCCGGAGGTGACACAGCCATCGCCTGCAACGGCATCGGCCGCGCCGACGAAATCGGGACGATGGCATCGGCCGTCGAGGTCTTTCGCCAGGCGGCCATTGCCAACAGGCAACTCGAGCAGGACGCCGAGGAAGCCCGGTTGCAGGGTGAAGCGGAGCGGGTCATGGCCCGCAAGCAAGCCGACGACGATGCCGCCGAACGTCTGCGGGCCGCGACGGCCGGCCTCGCCATGGGTCTGAAGAGACTGGCATCCGGCGATCTCGCCTTCCAGATCGAAGAGCCCTTCGCCGCCGATTTCGAGGGCCTCCGGCATGATTTCAACATGTCGATCAGGCAACTCGACCGGACGCTCAGCGCCATCAGGGACGCCATTGCCGCGATCGACGAAGGCACGCGCGAAATCGCATCAGGGGCCGGCGACCTGTCGAAGCGGACCGAACAACAGGCCGCCTCTCTCGAAGAAACCGCCGCAGCGCTCGACCAGATCACCGCCAATGTCTCGAATTCAAGCAAGCGGACGGACGAGGCGCGCGCGGAAGCGACTGATGCAAATCGAAACGCCGCGAAATCCGCCGAGGTTGTCTCGCATGCCGAAGAAGCCATGCGCCGCATCGAAGCCTCCTCCGAGCAGATCTCCAGCATTATCGGCGTCATCGACGAGATCGCGTTCCAGACCAACCTGCTGGCGCTGAACGCCGGCGTCGAAGCGGCGCGCGCCGGAGAGGCAGGCAAGGGATTTGCGGTGGTAGCCCAGGAGGTCCGCGAACTCGCCCAGCGATCGGCTCAGGCGGCCAAGGAAATCAAAGGCCACATCCAGAAATCGTCGGCGGAAGTGGAAGGCGGCGTCAAACTGGTTCTCGACACCAGCCAGGTCCTGAAGGCGATCAGCGAACAGATCGCCCGCATCAACCAGCACATGGATGCAATCGCCGTGTCGGCAAGAGAGCAGTCTACCGGACTTGCCGAGGTCAACACCGCCGTCAATGCCATGGATCAGGTGACCCAGCAGAACGCGGCGATGGTGGAGCAATCCACCGCCGCATCCGCCCATCTGGCCGAGGAAGCAGCCAAGCTTCGCGAACTCGTTTCCCGGTTCAACCTCCTCGATGCGACAGGGGCAACGCACCCCCATGCAGGACGGCGGGGCGGGCAGCTGGCTGCCTGACGGTGATCTGCCCGCGGTTCTGTCGCCGCATCATATGCTCTGACATTTCCGCCAGCGCCGATTTCCCGGCCAGGTTCGATCAGGCTCTCCTTTGGCCGGATCTGAAACAAGCGTGATGGACAGCAAACGTAGCATTGGTGGCGCGGAGAGAATGACTTCGTATTCGGCGCCACCACGCTGGAGCACAAGCATCCGCAGACGCTTGTGCTGGTTCGATCAAGCAGCCTTGACGGGCAGGTTCTCCACCCTGTAGGCGATGAGGTCTTCGATCGTGATCAGATGAAGGCCGTGCCGTTCGGCGAACACCTCGAGTTCTGGCAGACGCGCCATGGTCCCGTCATCGTTGGCCACCTCGCAGATCACGCCTGAAGGAAAAAGACCGGCAAGCCTGGCAAGATCAACCGCCGCCTCGGTATGCCCGGGGCGCGACAGAACGCCGTTGGGATGGGCGCGCAGCGGGAAGATGTGCCCGGGCCGGGCAAAATCATCCGGTCTGGAGCCGTCGCTCACGAGAGCGCGAACCGTCTCGGCCCGATCGGCGGCCGAAATCCCTGTCGTCGTATTCCGAATGGAATCGACCGACACGGTGAAGGCCGTCTTGAGCACCTCGGTGTTTCGCGGCACCATCAGTGGAATGTCGAGCTTATCAAGCCGCTCACCCTCCATGGCCACACAGATGAGGCCGCGGGCGTAATTCATCATGAAGGCGATCGCCTGCGGGGTGATCGCCTCGGATGCGATGACGAGGTCGCCCTCGTTTTCACGATCGCGGTCGTCGACGACGACAACGATCTCGCCACGCCTGATCGCGGCGACCGCATCTTCGATTTTGGATATTGCCATTTCTCTGCCTTTCAAGGGTTAGCCGCGTGCGCGGCATACATGGCCTGTCAAAAGCCACCATTTTCCCTTGGGCGAACAAGCATAGCGAACGCCGCTTGCCGAGCGGCGCCCTCTGCGTTGCTCTCTTCCATCCGGACTGTGACCGTCGGCTCCGGCATCTCACCGGATCTGCTGACCCTTCGATCTCACGAAGGCGCTCGCGGGCTCCGAGTTGCCTCGATACCGCCGGTGGGGAATTACACCCCGCCCTGAGAACATTACTTAGATAGATGACGAAGGCCTTGTTCCGCAAGAGGTTGGATACAGATCTCGGCCCGGCAAATGCTTCATTGGGTGAAAGCACAGTTGCCTATTGTCGAACAAAGCTAGGACATGATCAGGCCGCCATCGACATTGATCGTCTGGCCGGTGATATAGGCCGCATCATCGCTGGCAAGGAAAGTGACGAGGCCCGCGACATCCTCACCCGATCCGGCCCGCTTCATCGGAATACCGTCGACCCACTCTTTCATCAGTTCGCCTGGGCCGTAATTGCCGAGCAGCTTTCCCCATGCCTGGTCGTTATAGGCCCACATGTCCGTTTCGATGATGCCCGGGCAGAAGGCGTTGACGGTAATGCCATCGGTCGCGACTTCCTTGGCTAGGCTCTGGGTAATGCCGACGACGCCCATCTTGGAAGCGGCGTAGTGCGGCGTATAGATGAAGCCGTCGCGCGCCTGGCCGGAGGCGGTATTGATGATACGGCCGCCGCGACCATGCTTGCGCATGCGGGCGATCGCTTCCTGGGCGCAGAGGAACACGCCCTTGGTGTTGACCGCCATGACCTTGTCCCACTCCCCTTCGGTCATATCCTCGATGCGGGCAATGGTGATGACGCCGGCATTCTGGATGGAGGCGTCGACAGTGCCGAAGGCCTGTTCGGCCGCGTCATAAAGGGCCTTGACGCTGGCCTTGTCCGTAACGTCGCCGACAAAGCCGGCAGCTTTGCCGCCTTCGGCCCTGATCTGTCCGGCGACGTCGTGCACGCTCTCTTCATTGGCGGAGACCATCAGGTTGGCACCTTCGCGCGCGAACCGTCTGGCGATTGCGGCGCCGATGCCCCGGCTTGCGCCGGTAATGACGACCGTCTTGTTTGTGAAGCGTTGCATTCTCTTTTCCTTTCACGGCGCTGGCGGGTGCGGCGCCGATGCGACCCGACCACCCGCTCGAAGTTCAGACTGCTGCGGAAATGATGCCGGCGAACTCCGACGCCTTCAGCGACGCGCCTCCCACGAGGGCTCCCTCGACGTTGGGGACGGCGAAGATCGCCGCCGCGTTCGAGGCCTTGACCGAACCGCCGTAGAGGATCCTGACATGGCGACCATCGTAGCCCATCCGCCCTTCGAGCGCCTGCCGGATCGCCGCATGGGTCTCCTCGATCTGCTCGATCGTCGGAACCAGTCCGGTGCCGATAGCCCAGACGGGCTCGTAGGCGATGGTCGTGTTTGAACTGGTCGCGCCCTCCGGGACCGATCCTTCGAGCTGGGCGCGGACGACGTCGATCGCCCTGCCGTCCTCGCGCTCCTCGCGCGTTTCACCGAGGCAGACGATGCTCGTCAGCCCGGCCTTGTGGGCCGCCGTGGCCTTGGCTGCAACCGCTGCATCCGCCTCACGGTAGGCGGAGCGCCGTTCGGAATGTCCCAGGATGACGAAATGCGCACCGATTTCGGCGAGCATGTCGGCGGACACATCACCGGTATAGGCGCCTGTGGACTGCGCATGGCAATCCTGTGCGCCGACGAGAATGGCCGAACCCCTGGATTCGGCCACGGCCTTTTCGATCAGCGTGAAGGGCGGGCAGACGACGATATCGCACGTCGCCGTGCCCGTTAGCCCCTTCAGCGCCGCGATCTCTGCCAGGGAGGAGGCGAGACCGTTCATTTTCCAGTTCCCTGCGATCAGCTTGCGCATGACATCACCAGCAGCAGAAGCCGCCGTCGACGAGCAGGTCGACGCCCGTCACGAAGCTCGAGGCGTCCGAAAGCAGAAACACGGCGGGGCCAACCATCTCATTGACGTTCGCCATGCGCTGCATCGGGGTCTGCTCTTCGAAAAGCCTGGTCTGATGGACCATTTCCGGACGCGTGTTCATCGGCGTCGCAGTATAGCCGGGAGAGATGGTGTTCACGCGGACGCCGCGGTCGACCCACTCCATCGCCATCGACTTCGACATATGGATCACGCCCGCCTTGGATGCATTGTAATGAGCCTGGCTCAGGCCCCGGTTGACGATGACGCCCGACATGGATGCGATATTGACGATCGAGCCTCGACCGTTCTTCAGCATGGCGCGGGCTTCTGCCTGGCAGGAAAGGAAGACCCCCTTCAGATTGATGTCCATCAGCGTCTGATACTGGTCCTCCTCCATATCCTCCGCCGGGTTCGCGTTGGCGATGCCGGCCGCGTTGACGGCAAGGGTCAGCGGGCCGAGCTCGGCCTCGGTGCGGGCTACGGCGTCCGCCAGAGAGGATTTGCTCGTGACGTCAGCCGCGATCCGGATCGAGCGTTGGCCGGCGGCCTCGATATGCTTTGCGGTGTTGGCAAGCCCGTCGTCCGTGCGGCGATCGAGCAGGGCGACGCTGGCGCCGCATTGGGCGAGACCGATGGCGATACGCTGGCCAATCCCGCTTCCGGCTCCGGTGACGATGGCCACTTGGCCGCTGAGATCGAAAAGCTTCGGGGCGTTCAGAGTGATGTCGGACATCGCTCTCTTCCTTTCCATAGTTGTTTAGATTGTCGCCAGCTCCATGACGGAGACGTCGTTGGCCTCGTCACGGTTGAGGATGCCCGCCTGCTTCCCTTGAGCCAGAACCAGAATTCGGTTTGACACTCCGAGAACCTCTTCGAGATCGGAGCTGACGACGATGACGGCCACGCCCTGCTTGGCGAGATTGACGATGATGTCGTAGATGCCGGCCCTCGCGCCGACGTCGATGCCGCGCGTCGGCTCGTCCAGCACCACGACCTTCGGATCGCGCATCAACCACTTGGCGATGACCACCTTCTGCTGGTTGCCGCCGGAGAGGTCGGAGGCGAGCTGCTCAGGACGACCCTTCACGCCGAATTTGGCGACCGCCTTCTGCGCGAACGAGCGCTTGACGCTCGGGGAAATCCACCCTCCTCCGAGCTTGTCGAGATTGGCATAGACGATGTTGTCGCCGATGCGGTGGTCGACGACCAGTCCCTGGTCCTTGCGGTCCTCGGGGACCATGACGATACCCCGGGCGATCGCATCGGCCGGGTCGCGAAGCTTGAGCTCCCTGCCTTCGAGCTTGACCGAACCGGCGCTGATCTGATCCGCTCCGGTGATGGCGCGCACGAGTTCCGTTCGGCCGGCGCCGACCAGCCCGGCTATTCCGAGAATCTCGCCGGCCTTCACGTCGAAAGTGACGTCGCGGAACGAATTGGCTGGAGAGCTCAGTCCGCAGACTTCCAGCACCGGCCGATCCGTGGGAACGGGCAGTGCCGGAAACATGCGCTCGAGCGAGCGTCCGACCATGCTTTCGACGATCGTCCGCACCGGCGTCGCGCTGTCGGCGAATTCCTGGACGCGTTCGCCGTCGCGCAGCACGACGATGCGGTCGGTGATCTTTTTGATCTCCTCCATGCGGTGGGAAATGTAGATGATGCCGACGCCCTCGGACCGCAGCTTGCGGACTTGCTCGAACAAAGCCTCCGTCTCCGCGCCGCCAAGGGCCGCGGTCGGCTCGTCGAGGATCAGAAGCTTCGCATCGAGAGCCAAGGCCTTGGCGATCTCGATGAGCTGCTGGTTGGCGGTCGACAGGCCCTCAACCTTGCGGGAAGCGGGAATGTGCAGGTTGAGGCGGGCGAGCTGCTCCTGAGCGCGACGGACCATCTGCGCGCGATCCAAGACACCGTTTCTCACGGGCCAGCGTCCGATGAAGACGTTTTCTGCGATGGAGAGCTGCGGCAGGAGCTGCAGTTCCTGGTGGATCAGGACCACGCCCTTGTCGATAGCCTCCCTCGGAGAGGCTGGGGCATAAGGCTGTCCCAGCCATGTCATCGATCCCTCGGAAGGCGTGCGTGACCCGGCGATGATGCCGGAGAGCGTCGACTTGCCCGCACCGTTCTCACCCAGAAGTGCGACCACTTCGCCCGGATAGACGTCCAGGCTGACATCCTTGACAACCTGAAGCGGCCCATACCACTTCGATATGCCCCTCAGGGAAAGAACCGGATCCGTCACGGCACGCCTCCTCAAGACCTTGACGTTATTATGGATGGTTGGCGATGAAGCCCGCCACGTTTTCCTTGGTTGTCAGCGTCGCGTCCATGAGCTGCACCGCCGGCACTTTCTCGCCAGCGACGAGCTTCGCAGCGTTGGCGACCGCGTCCCGGCCCATCTTCTGCGTCTGCTGCGTGGCAGTCACATCGAACACGCCCTTGCTGAGCGCTTCGAGGGCCGCGGTATCGCCGTCGAAGCCGCCGACAACGATCTTCTGCGAGGGATTGGCGACCTTGATGGCCTGTGCGGCGCCAAGTGCGAGTGCGTCTGCCTGGGCGAAGACGATCGACACGTCCGGGTTCGCCTGCAGCATGTTCTGCATGATCTGGAAGCCTTCGTCCTGGCTCCAGATGTTGGAATACTGCTCGGCGACGACCTTCACGCCCGGATTGGCCTTGATCGATTCACCGCAGCCCTTGGAGCGGTCGACCTCGGGCGTCGTGCCCTTCTGGCCGTGAATGATGACCATCTTGCCCTTGCCACCGGCCTGCTTCAGGATGTAGTCGCAGACGCTCTTTGCAGACGCGACGGAATCCGTTGCGAGGAAGGTGTCGCCTGGGGCGCCTTCGGCGTTGCGGTCGACGTTCACGACCGGAATACCGGCGTTCTTCGCAAGCTTGACCGGAACGGTCGCAGCGGCCGCGCCGGCGGGAATGTAGATCAGGGCGTCGATTTTCTGCGTGAGAAGGTCCTGGATCTGGTTGACCTGCGTCGGACCGTCGCCCTTGGCATCGACCGTCACGACTTCGATGCCGCGCTTCTTGGCTTCGGCTTCGACCGACTGCTTGATCTGGTTGAAGAAGTTGGCCTGAAGGTTCGCGACGGCCAGGCCGAGCTTTTTCAGTTCCGCGGCGTGGACCGGTCCAAGGGTGAGACCGAGCAGAGCAGCGGACGCGAGCATGATGCGCGCAATTTTCATCGTAGTTCCTCCGTTGTTAGATGAAACCCTCGAGCAGGTCCTCCCCTCGGGGTATAGATCCGCTCCGAGAATTCGGAGCGGAATTCCTGGAGGTCCGCCAAGCGGCGGACCCGATCCTCAGTTGCGACGCCGACGGATGGTCTCCGCACCCACCGCAAGAACGATGACGATGCCGATGATCACCTGCTGCAGGAACGGCGAGACGTTAAGCAGGTTGAGACCGTTGCGCAGGACACCGATGATCAGCACGCCGATGAGCGTTCCGCCGATGCCGCCCGCGCCTCCGGAGAGCGAGGTGCCGCCAATCACGACAGCGGCGATGGTGTCGAGCTCATAGCCAAAGCCGCTGGACGGCTGCACGGAGTCGAGACGGGCGGCCAGCACTATCCCGGCAAGCCCCGCAAGGACGGCGCTGACGACATAGACGCCGATCGTCACCAGCCGGGCGTTGATGCCGGCGAGACGAGCGACTTCAGGATTGCCGCCCACCGCGTAGAGCATCCGGCCTTCGGAACGGAAATGCAGGAACAGCCAGGCCACGAGGACGACGACGAGCATGAGGAAGACGGTGGCCGTCAGGATGCCGAAATGCCGGTCGATCGCCAGCATCATGAACCAGTCCGGGAAGCCGACGATCTGCTGGCCGTCGGTGATCATGTTCGCCACGCCGCGCGCTGCGGACATCATGGCGAGAGTGGCGATGAACGCCGGCACCCTGAACTGCGTCACGAGGATCCCGACGATCAGGCCCGACACAGCCGCAGCGACCAGCCCGAACACGATGCCGACGGCCAGCGGAAGGCCGGCCACGTTTGCGCTCCAGCCCATGACCATCATGGCGAGCGCAAGCACCGAGCCGACCGACAAATCGATGCCGCCGATCAGAATGACGAAGGTCATCCCGACCGCCATGATGCCGAGAACGGTGATCTGGTCGAGAATGTTCAGCCCGTTTCGAACGGAAAGAAACGCGTCCGTGCTGAAGCTCAGAAAGACGCAGAGAGCGAGCAGGCCCACGAGCGGACCGGTGGCGCCCTTGAGCTTGCCGAGCCAATGGCCGGACGAAAGTTTCTGTTCCTTGATGTCGAGCGCCACCATCTTTCCTCCCAAGGCTAGGTCGGTAGCCAATAGCTGTTCAAGCAAGAATATTTATGCATACGTGCTGGAAAATTCATTAACAAGTTGCCACACGGGTGTCAACAGGATTTGGACCCTCCCCGCTCAGCTTATCTTGTCCGCAGGGGCTTGACTGAAAGCCAATTTGTGCAAAAATATTGATATATGAATAAATATTCGCGAGAAAATCCATGGATATCAAAGAACTCGAGCGTCTCGCTCGCGAGATCCGACTGCGTGATCTTCAGGCCGTTTTCGAAGCGGGCGCCGGACACATCGGCGGCGAGATGTCGGTCATCGACATCCTGACGGCCCTTTATTTCCGCGTATTGAGGGTCTGGCCGGACCAGCCCAAGAACCCGGAACGAGACAGGTTCGTGCTTTCCAAAGGCCATACGGCCTGTGCGCTCTACGTCACCCTGGCAAAGCGCGGCTTCATCCCCGAGGATGAAATCTCGACCTTTCTGAAGCCGCATTCCAGATTGAACGGCCACCCGAACTGCAACAAGGTTCCGGGTGTCGAAACCAATACGGGGCCGCTTGGCCACGGCCTGCCGGTCTCGGTCGGCATGGCGAAGGCCGCCAAGCTCTCCGGCGCCAAGTATCATACATATGTCGTGACCGGAGACGGGGAGATGCAGGAAGGCTCGAACTGGGAAGCCATCATGGCGGCCGCGCAGTTTAAGCTGGACAACCTCACCCTGGTCATCGACCATAACAGGTTCCAGCAGGGCGCCTCTCTTTCCGACACCAATGATCTCGCCCCTCTCCGTCCGAAGCTCGAGGCTTTCGACTGGGAAGTCACCGAGATCAACGGAAACGATATGAGCGAGGTCGTCTCCGCTCTCGAACATCGCGGCTCACGGCCGCATTGCATCGTGGCCCACACCAACAAGGGCCACGGAATTTCGTTCATGCAGGACCGTGTCGACTGGCACCACAAGGTTCCGAGCAAGGAACAGTACGAAACCGCTATTGCAGAACTGTCGGAGGCACTGTGATGAACGCGCCTGCAAGCACACCCAAGCTCTACGACTGCCGCGACGCGTTCGCCGCGACGATCGAGCGCCTGGCAGCCGAGAACGAAACGATCGTCGCGGTCTGTAACGACTCCGTAGGCTCCTCGAAGCTCGGCGGATTCAAGTCCAAGTTTCCCGAGCGCCTCGTCAATGTCGGCATCGCGGAACAGAACATGGTCGGCGTTGGAGCAGGCCTGGCCAACGGCGGGCACCTGCCATACGTCTGTGGCGCCTCTCCGTTCCTGACGGGACGGTCGCTCGAACAGATCAAGGCCGACATCTCTTACTCCAATGCCAACGTCAAGCTGGTCGGCATTTCTTCCGGCATGGCCTATGGCGAACTCGGTCCCACCCATCATTCGATCGAGGATTTCGCCTGGACGCGCGTCCTGCCCAATCTTCCGGTGATCGCGCCTTGCGACAGGATCGAAACCGCCGCGGCCGTCGAATGGGCAGCCGCCTATAACGGTCCCTGTTTCCTGCGCCTTTCGCGCGTGGGCGTGCCCGACCTTCTTCCGGAAGGTCACAAGTTCGAGCTTGGCAAGGCAAACCTCCTGCGCCAAGGTTCCGACGTCACGCTCATCGCCAACGGAACTCTGACCCATCGCATGGTAACGGCTGCGGAACTTCTCGCGGAACGCGGCATCAGCGCCAGAGTACTCAACCTCGCGACGGTTCGCCCGATCGATGAGGACGCCATCATCGCCGCGGCCCTGGAAACCGGCGCGATCATCACGGCCGAAGAGCATTCGATCTTTGGCGGGCTCGGCTCGGCGGTCGCCGAAGTGGTGGTCGACAACGCTCCCGTCCCGATGAAGCGTCTCGGCGTTCCCGGCATCTATGCTCCGACCGGATCGGCGGAGTTCCTGCTCGACGAGTTCGGCATGGCGCCGTCGGCAATCGCCGACGCGGCGCAATCGCTGATCAAGCGCAAATAAACCGGTGGCGCGTAATCAAGCCGGGGCGCACTCCGCCGCCCCACCCCTATGATCTGGGAGGATACGATGCGGGCTATTCTGGCGATCGACCAGGGCACGACCAATTCCAAGGCGGTTCTCGTGGGCGAGAAGGGAGATGTCGTCGCCAGAGGCTCGGCGCCGGTCGGCATCTCCTATCCGAAGCCCGGTTGGGTCGAACAGGATCCGCGCCGGCTCTACGCCTCGGTGTGCGAGGCAATCGACGCCTGCTTGAAAGCCGCGCCCGATGTGACCATCGAAGCCGTGGCGATTTCCAATCAGCGCGAATCGGTCACCGCCTGGGACGCCGAAACGGGAGACGCGCTGGGCCCGGTGCTGAGCTGGCAGTGCCGACGGACGGCGCCGGATTGCGAGCATCTGCGTGCCGAAGGCCGCCTCGAGCGCGTGCAGGCGCTCACCGGCCTCCCGTTGGACCCAATGTTCCCCGGCTCCAAATTCCGATGGCTGCTCGATCGGGTGCCGAAAGGCCGGCAGGTCCGGCTTGGAACGATCGACAGTTGGCTCGTGCACTGCCTGACCGGCGGAAAGCGGCACGTCTGCGACGCCTCGAACGCCGCCAGAAGCCAGTTGTTCGACCTCCAGGAGCAGATATGGAGTGAGGAACTCGGAGAGATTTTCGGCGTCGATACCGCACTTCTCCCGGAGGTGCTCGACAGCTCTGCCGATTTCGGCGCGACACGGGGACTTCCGGGCGTACCAGACGGCACGCCTATCCGGGCCGCCATCGGCGACAGCCATGCCGCCCTGTTCGGTCACGGAGCGTTCAAATCGGGCGACGGCAAGGTAACCTTCGGTACGGGCTCCTCGGTGATGTCGACGCTTCCCCGGTTCATCGCGCCGCGCAACGGTGTCACGACTACCGTCGCATGGCGCCTCAACGGAAAGCCGACATTCGCTTTCGAAGGCAACATTCTCGTTTCCGCCGCAAGCCTCCCGTGGATGGCGGACATTCTCGGCCTGCCTGATGTGGCCGCCCTCGTCGAGCTGGCGGCGACCGCCGAACCTGGAGGACCAGGCTTCGTGCCCGCCTTCGTCGGGCTGGGCGCGCCGTACTGGAACTCCGACGCACGCGCCCTGTTCTCGCAGATCAATTTCAGTACCACGCGGGCGCAGATGGCGCGCTCCGTGACGGACTCGATCGCCTTCCAGGTCCATGACGTGATCGCGGCCATGCGGGCACAGAGTGGCGGCGAGCTCGGCGCCCTTTATGTCGACGGCGGCCCCAGCCAGAACCGCTTCCTGATGCAGTGCGTGTCGAATCTTGTCGAGCACGAGGTCATCCAGTGCGAGGCGCCCGAAGCATCGGCGCTGGGTGCCGCATATCTGGCCGGCCTCTCGCTCGGCCTGTGGCGGGATATCGACGTCATCGCGGAACTGCCCAGAAGTACACAGATCATTGCCCCCGAACCTGTGGACCGCACAACGCTTCTGAATAGCTGGAATGATGCGTTGGAGCGCTCGACGTTGTGCCAAACACCGGCTAAAGGTGAATAAAAATTCACACCGGAACCTACGATGTCTCGTCTGAACGAACTCCGACTTATTTCACGGGTTGCCCAGATGTATCATATCGAGGGCAAGCGCCAGGCGGATATCGCCCAGCATCTCAGGTTGTCTCAGGCAACCGTTTCCCGGATGTTGAAGCGCGCCGAGGTCGAGGACATCGTCCGCACGAGCGTCATTCCCCCCGTAGGGACCTATAGCGAGCTCGAAGGCGCGCTTCGCGGAAAATACGGCCTGCCCGAAGCCATCGTCGTGGAATGCACCGAAGATCGCGACGGAGCGATCATGGCCCGCATCGGTGAGGCTGCGGCCCATTTGCTTGAGGTCACGCTCGCGCCCGGCGAGATCATCGGTGTTTCGAGCTGGAGCCAGACCATCTTCAAGATGGTGGAGAACATCCATCCGCAGAAGAGCGCCCAGGCCAAGTATGTCGTGCAGACGCTTGGCGGCATGGGAGACCCGTCGGTGCAGACCCATGCAACGCAGCTGACCACTCGACTGGCGCGACTTACGGGTGCGGAACCGAAGCTGCTTCCTGTACAGGGTGTAACGTCGTCGCGGGAAGCCAAACTGCTGATGCAGACCGATCCGTTTGTCCGCGAGACCTTGGACCTGTTTGGCAGCATCTCGCTTGCGATCGTCGGGATCGGCGCCGTCGAGCCGTCCGAGCTGCTGGCGAGATCGGGGAACATCTTTTCGTCGCGGGAACTCGCCGACCTCGCCGAGGCCGGCGCCGTCGGAGACATCTCGCTGAGGTTCTTCGACAAAGACGGGAAGCCTGTGAAGACGCCGCTGGACGAGCGCGTCATCGGCCTCCCTCTTGAGGATTTAGCACGTGTCGACAGGGTGATCGCGCTGGCGGGTGGCGCAAAGAAAACCGATGCGATCGCAGGCGCGTTGAGAGTTGGCGTCATCGACACGCTGGTGACCGACAAGTTCACCGCTCAGCGCCTGATCGACTAGCCCGGGCAGCCGAGCCGGCTGCTGCCGAGCCTCGCGCTCCGCCGTGCCGCAAATCAGCTGTAAAATGGCACAGCAATGAGCGACGCGACGGGCAATTCAATCCTCGATCGTATCCCTGCCCTCCGCCTTGAGGCGTGCGAGACCGTCCTTCATGGCCTTTAGCTGTTCCGCAGTGTGGCCTTGCCATTCCGTGAGTTCGCCGACGATGCGCAGCGGATCGCGGGAGCGATAAGACTTCGTCGGATTGCCGGGGAACTTCTTGTCGGTGAGGTTCGGGTCGTCGACATACGGCCCTGTCGGCTCGACGATATAAATCCTCTGGCGACCTTCGCCCGCCGCAAGCTCTGCCCCCCAGGTGGCAGCCTCTACCGTTGCGCTAAAATAGACCCATGACAGCGCTCTTCCCGTATGGTTGGACATGTAGCCGACGCTGATGAAATCGCCCGGATTCAGGTCCGCCCGGGTGCCATGGTAGAACAGGTCCGAGGTAATGGGGCGTTGGTTTTCAGTCATGAACGGTCCTTCTTGGAAACAGCTAGTCCATCGAGCGGAAAGACTCGAAAATAAGGGCCCTTAGCCACCGATGAACAGGATCCGCATCCATGCGTGGATGCCAGGCCTGTACGACGCCAAACCCCGATACCGTAACTGGCAACTCGAAGGTATCGATTTCCGTGACTGCGCCGGACTTGCAGTAAGATCTCGGAACGGAACCGATCAAATCCGATGCTGCCGCAACCGCGATTACGGCAGGGAAGCTTGGCACGATCAGTCTCACATCACGGGCATGGCCAATCCCGGCGAGCGCCCTGTCGATCGGACCAAAAAAATCCGGATGGGGCGAAAAGACGACATGGCCCCAGGCGACATAGGATGCAACCGTGATCGGATCCGCTTCAAAGATGGGATGCCCGACCCTTGCGATCCCCACATATCGGTCTTCAAAGAGGGTTTGACAACGCAGTTCCCCGCTCTCCGACGGGAGGACACCGATGTCCAGGTCTATGGCCGCTTCTCTCAAAGACTGGACGTCCTTGTCCGATCGCGGCGCAAAACGGAGCCTTATGCCGGGTGCCGTGTTCGCGACAGCGGCGCTCAGGCGTGCCGCATAGAGGAGAACGAATGCCTCATTCGCCCGGATCGTGAAGTCGCGTCGTGCGTCCCGAATATTCACGGTGGCCGGCGGACTGAGCACCGTTTTCACCGCTTCCTGCAGGAAGCGCACCTCCTCGGCGATCGCCAGGGCATGCGGCGTCGCGACCATGCCGCGTCCCGCCGGCACAAGGATCGGATCGCCAACCGCGGCTCTCAACCGCGACAGCGTTCGGCTCATGGCTGACGTGCTGAGGCCAAGCCGGCGCGCGGCCGCCGTCACGCTCTGTTCCTGCAGCAAGGCATCGAGTGCAGGCAAGAGATTAAGGTCAAGATCCGACATGGCCAGTTTTACCAAGGCATGGCGCCATGCGCAACCATGTCTTTACTTTGTTGCGCCTGGCGCCCGCACTGGGGAAATTTTACCTTCCGTCAGATTTCCACAACGACGGAGGCATCGATGTCGCTTTCCCATACCCAAACCACGTTTCATGACGGTCTGGCGCCGCCTCGACGATATCTGGCCGTCGCCGTCCTTCTGTTGGCGGTTGTGCTGGTGGTTCTCGACGGCGCGATCGCCAATGTAGCCCTGCCCTCGATCGCACTCTCGCTGCAAGCGGAGGCAGGCAGCACCGTATGGGTCGTGTCCGCCTATCAGCTGGCCGTGCTCGTCGCCATCCTTCCATGTGGCGCCCTTGGCGAAATCTATGGAGCGCGGCGGGTTTTCCTGATTGGCGTCGTGCTGTTTACCGTGGCGTCAGCGGCCTGCGCCTTTGCGGGCAACCTCCCCTTGCTGGTCCTTGCCCGTTTCGCGCAAGGGCTTGGCGCCGGCGCGATCATGGCGCTGGCGATGATGAACCTGCGTCAGGCCTTGCCGCAACATATGCTCGGACCGATCATCGGCTTCAACGCCATGGTCATCGCGATTTCCTCGGCTGCCGGGCCGGGGATCGCGGGCGCCATCCTTTCCTTCACGACATGGCCATGGCTCTTTGCGATCAACATACCGCTCGGCGTCATCGTGCTCGCCGGGGGCGGTCTGCTGGGTGAAATCGGGAACGCGAAGCGGAAGCTGAACACCGGGGCGCTTCTGGCCAACACGCTGATGTTCATCCTGTTCTTCTGCGGCGCCGACCAAATGGCGACTGCGCCGGTCAGGGGCGCGGTTCTCATTGCCGCCTCGCTGGCCTGCCTTCTGATCCTGCTGCGCCTCGAACGGAACAGCGACGCGCCCCTCGTGCCGACGGATCTGTTAGCGGCGCCTGCGTTCCGGGTATCGGTCATCGCCTCGATATGCTGCTTCTGCGGCCAGATGCTGAGCTACATCGCCCTGCCCTTCTACCTCCAACGCACCTTGCACATGACGCCGGTTGTGGCTGGCCTCTACATGATGGCCTGGCCTGTTGCGACCGCCTTCATCGCGCCCGTTTCGGGCCGTCTGGCAAACCGCGTCAAGACGGCATGGCTCTGCGCTTTCGGCGGCGCGCTGCTGGCCCTTGGCCTTCTGGTAGCAGGCCTTGCGCCGGTCGATCCCAGAGGTCTCGCATTCCTCGTCGGCACCGCGATCTCCGGTCTCGGCTTCGGACTGTTCCAGACACCGAACAACCGAATTCTCCTTCTGTCAGCACCCAAGGAAAGAAACGGTGCGGCGGGCGCCATGCAGGGGACCGCCCGGCTTCTCGGCCAAACCCTGGGCGGGATCTCCGCGTCCGTGCTTTTCGCAACATTGCCGTTGTCCACGGCACTTGAGCTCGCGGTTTTAATTGCAGCCGGTTGCGCGGCGGCAGCCGGCCTGGTCAGCCTGAGCCGGGCGCGCCATGAAGTGGCGGGACAGCCTGGAGCGGCCTGAAAAAGATCGGGGTCGCTCTGTGGGTAACAAAGCCTTCCATCCGGTGGACTGCGACCATGTCAACACACGGCCGCAGTCCACCGGCACCTCGTCAATCGATCTGCACTGGTCTGCCCGTCTGCCAGCTCGCGGTAGCAGCCTCCGCCAACTTCTGAGCCTGAAGCCCATCCGATCCATCAGGCTTCGGCGAGCGGTTGCCGCTGTCGACCGCGTCGATGAAGGCACTGATTTCGTTGGCGTATGCCTGCGCATAGCGTTCGAGGAAGAAATATTGAACGGGATCGCCGCTGACACCGTTCGCGTTGGAAAGCTCGACGCTGGTGGCATGGATATTCTTTGCCGCAAGCATGCCGGCAGCTCCATGGACCTCGATGCGCTGGTCATAACCGTATGTCGCCCGGCGCGAATTGGTGATCACTGCAATGCGCCCGGAAGCCGTCTGCATCTGCACGGCGGCGGTATCCACATCACCCTCCGCACCGATCGCCTTATCGACGAGCGACGATCCCAGTGCGTTTACGACGACGAATTCCTCTCCCATGAGAAAGCGGGCCATATCGAAATCGTGGATCATCATGTCGCGGAACAGACCGCCGGAGGATTTGACATACTCGGCCGGCGGCGGCGCGGGATCCCGGCTGGTGATCGTCACCATTTCGATTTCGCCGATATCGCCGCGACGCAACCGCGCTTCCACGCTGGCGAAGTTCGGGTCGAACCGGCGATTGAAGCCGATCATCAGTGTCGACCTGTTCTTCTCGACCACATCGAGGCAGGCATTGATACGCTCGACCGACAGGGATACCGGCTTTTCGCACAGGATCGCCTTGCCGGCCCTCGAGGCCGCCTCGATGAGGTCGGCGTGGCTGGCGGTCGGCGTCGCGATGAGGATCGCATCGACATTCGCAGATTTGATGACATCCTCAGCGTCCGCGACCTCGGCGCCCGTCTGCGCGGCAAGCGCCTCTGCCGATGCCTGGAAGGCATCCGCCACATAGGCGAGCTTCGCCTTCGGGTTCGCCGCGATGGTCGCGGCGTGCACTTTGCCTATCCGGCCGGCACCGATCAATCCAAACCTGATCATCTCTTTTGCTCCATGATATGTAAGCGTTTGCTATCGAAGTCTTCAAACCGTGAAGGCGTCACGGAAGCGGGCAAGCGCCGTCTCGTCATCGCCCGAAGCCCAGGCCTCCATGCCGATCGTGCCGTGATACCCCATATCCTTGAGCGCACGGGCAACCGCCTTGTAGTTGATCTCGCCGGTGCCCGGCTCCATGCGACCGGGGACATCAGCCACCTGGATTTCGCCGATATATTGCAGCGCGCGCCGGCACAGTTCGATCAGGTTCCCCTCGCCGATCTGGGCGTGATAGAGGTCGAGGTTGAGCTTCAACGCCGGTCGGTTCACCGACGAAACGAGCGCAAGCGTATCCTCGGCCTTCGCAAACGGCGTCCTGGGGTGATCGACCGCTTCGTTGAGGTTTTCGAGCACGAAGGTGACCCCCTCTTGCTCTCCGAGATCGGCGATGCGGTTAAGCGTATCGCGCGCCTTCAGCCACATCGCACCTGTCACCTTGTCGGCCTTGACCACCGGCAGACCCTGGCCGTCGAGACCGGTCCCGTGCAGGTTGAGGCGCGGGCAATTGAGTTCCCTGGCAACCGGGATCGATTGCCTGGCGGTTAGCAGCAGCTCTTCTGCGCCTTCGTCGTCGGCGAGCGTGCCGGTCACATAGCCCGTCATTGACGAAAAGGCCGCTCCGGATCTCGCAAGGGCAGCAATGTCATGTTTCGTCCAGTCCCAGATCTCGGCCTGAAAACCGAGCTCGGTGATACGCTTCAGCCTGTCGACAACAGGAAGCGACTTGAAAACCATCTCGGCGCAGACTGCGAGCGTGAAGGGGGATGAAGTATGCGACGGACCGTCGTTCATGACCGTATTCCATGTTTGATGATTGAGTGGCTGCGGCAGCCTTTGAAAGGCGCGCCGCATCCGGACAGCCGGGCTAGATTGTGCCGCCGAGTTCTGCCGACAATTGCTGCAGTTCCTTGCCGCCGGCCATGAGGTTCTGAAGCTCGTCCATGGCTATGTCGGCCTTGGCAAAGGTGCCGAGCGTCTGGCCGCGATTGAGGATGGTGAAGCGGTCCGCCACGGCATAGGCATGGCGGACATTGTGGGTGATGAAAATGACGCCCAGCCCGTTCTGCCGGACCTGGTGGATATATTTTAGCACCATCGAGGTTTGCGCCACGCCGAGCGCCGAAGTCGGCTCATCGAGGATGAGGATTTTCGCGCCGAAATAAACGGCGCGCGCAATCGCAACACATTGGCGTTCGCCCCCGGAAAGCGTCCCCACCGCCTGGTTAGGATCGCGGATATCGATGCCGATCTTGCGCATTTCCTCACGCGTCACGTTATTGCAGTGCGTGAGGTCGAGGTGACGGAAAGGGAAAATGCCTTTGCGGGGCTCCCGGCCCATGAAGAAGTTACGGGTGATCGACATCAGCGGGATCATTGCGAGATCCTGATAGACCGTCGCGATCCCCGCATCGAGCGCATCGCGCGGGCTGCGGAAATCGACCTGCTTGCCTTCCACCCGGAATACGCCGCCGCTCGGCCGGACGACACCGGAAAGCGTCTTGATCAGGGTCGATTTGCCCGCACCATTGTCCCCGAGGAGACAAAGCACCTCTCCGGCCGACACCTGCATCGATACGCCGTTGAGGGCGATCACGGAGCCGTAGTGCTTGATGATATCGGTTACTTCGATGATCGGGGCTCGATTGTTGACATCTGGCATGATCAGCGCTCCCCGGTAACCTTGCGGCGGATAAAATTGTTGAAGAGAACAGCCAGAAGCAGCATCGAACCGAGGAAGACCTGGAACCAGTCGGAGTCGAACTTTGTATAGGTCAGGCCGATGGAGACCGAGCCGAAGATGATTGCGCCGAAGAAGGCGCCGATCGCCGAGCCGTAGCCGCCCGTCAGCAGGCACCCGCCAATGACGGCGGCGATGATCGCCTCGAATTCCTTCTGAAAGCCGCGCCGGGCGTCGGTCGAACCGGCATCGAGCACGGTGATAATGGCGACCAGAGCAGCCGCGCATGCCGTCAGGGCAAACAGGCCGGTCTTCACCCGATGAACGGGGACACCGGAATTTCGTGCCGCGTTCGGGTCGCCTCCGGCTGCAAAGATCCAGTTGCCCATGCGGGTACGCAGGAGCACCCAGGTTGCAGCCAGGGCAAGGACGACGAACCACAGGACCGATACGGGAATGCCCGTGACCTTCGGCATGCCATTCGGAAATTTGTCGATCAAATCGTGATCCGCGAGCCAGACAAAAGCGCCCTTGAACGCATCGCCGGAGAAGAGCCCGAGCAGCGGACTGTCCTTAACGCGGTCCCCGATGCCGCGAAGCTGTGTCGAACCACCCGTCGCCCATTTCAGGCCAACGAGCGTCAGGCCGCGCAGGATGAACAGAAACGCCAATGTCACGATGAAGGAAGGAAGGCGCGTGTGAATGACGATCTGCCCGTTGATCGCTCCCATGAACGCCGCAAAAAGCATGGTCATGACGATGGCAACCGAAAGCGGCTGACCGAAATTCGTGAGGATGACGCCAAAGATCAGCCCGGCGAAGGCCACCATCGAGCCGATCGAGAGATCGAACTCGCCGCCGATCATCAGCAGTGCCGCCGCGATGGCAAGAATACCCAATTGCGACGCAGGCGCCATGATGGTCATCAGGCCGGAAAGGGAAAACATCGTCGAATCTGCGGTGAGAAAGAAGAAGACGATGACGAGAACGAGGCCGGCCACGGCACCAAGCTCGGGGCGCCGCATCATATGCGTCACAAAACCCACTTGTTTGACGCGCTCGTCGGCCTTCGGTGCAGCGGCCGTTTTCTGCTCAAGCGAAGCCATAACTCCTCCCACGGGTTGTTATCTAAGATAGCGACGACGCTGCCGGTGGCGCGCTCTGTCGGCCAAACCCCCTCCCCGTTAAGGGGAGGAGATTCTGGGAGAATGCCTTTCGGCAAATCCGGTCAGCGAATGCCCTTGGCGGAAAGATCCACGACCTGGGCGGCCTTTTCCTTGGTGATGAGGTTCGGGCCGGACGGAACATTGCCACCCGGGATAAGTCCGTATTTGGCGTAGTTGGCCAAGAACACGACCGGCAGATAGCCCTGCAGGAACTGCTGCTGGTCGATCGCGAAGGCTGCCTTGCCGTCGGCCACGGCCTTCAGGAAATCGGCGGAAAGGTCGAATGTCGCAACCTTGATCTTGCCGGTCATTCCGACATCTCCGACTGCTGCCAGAGCCGGTTCGCCCGCCGTGCCGGCACCAAGCGCCATGACGGTGTCGACGGCTGAATTGGAGCTCAGCGCCGCCTTGACCTTTGCGCGGACGTCGGCGGGATCGTTGCTGACAGGCAGAACCGTGACCTTGCCGCCGAAACCGTCGGCAAATCCCTTGCAGCGCAGATCGAGCGCAACGTTGCCGACCTCCTGGTTCACGCAGAGGCCTTCCTTGCCACCCAGATCATGCAGCTTCGCGCCTGCGGCCTTGCCGGCCGTGTATTCGTCCTGGCCGACGTGCAGAAGCGCTCCCAGCTGTTTTGAAACGTCGGACCCGGAATTGATCGAAATAACCGGAATGCCGGCGGCGACAGCCTTCTTGATCGACGGACCGAGCGCCGAGGCATCCGGGATGGAAACGATAAGCCCGGCAGGCTTCTGATTGACCGCCGCATCGATGAGTTGCCCCATCGACACCATGTCGAAGGTTTCCGGCGCGCGGTAATCGACGCTGATACCCATGTCTTTCGCTGCGGCAGTGACGCCGTTCTTCACGACGGACCAGAAAGGATCATTGGCTTGGCCGTGGGTGACGGCGACAATTCGAACGTCAGCGGCATTGGCGATCGCCGACGAAGACAGGAGCGCGGCAGCCATGGCTGCGCAGCCGAGAAGCGATTTCAGACCGAATTTCATCTTACCCTCCCAAAACAGTCCGCACGGTTGCGAACTTTCCCATGTCACCGGTTGCAACTCCTCTTGCTACCGGTAGCAAGCTTCGCAAATCTACTTTATTGTCGGTAAAAATCAAGCGGCATTCCAAATATATATTTTGATGGAATGTTCATTCCAATTTTTTTGGGAGCAGGCGATGCGCAAAAGGGCGACGGCGAAGGAAGTGGCGGAAGCCGCCGGCGTATCGAAATGGACCGTCATTCGGGCGTTCACGCCCGGCGCATCCATTACGGACGCCAGCCGGCAGAAAGTGCTGCAGGCGGCTGAAACGCTGAACTATTCCCCCAACCTGCTCGCTCGCAGCCTTGCTACGAATACCACGCATCAGGTCGCAGTATTCGTCGACGACTTTGCCAACCCGCACAAACTTCCGGTTCTGGAACTGTTGAGCGAACGTCTCCAAGCGGAGGGCCTGCTGACGGTACTGATCAACATCAACCGCCATTTCGATCACGTTCACGCATTGATCAATGCAGGCCAACGGCAATTCGACGCCGTGATCCTGTTCGGTACGGCCTTTCGCGAGGAGACGCTGGGTGACCGCCGGCTTGAACCAGGTTTTCCGCCGATGTTCGTCCTTGCCAGAGGCAGCCAAATCCCCGGCGTGCCCGCCATTGCCTGCGACGCCGAACGCGCTCTCGGCGAAATTGTCGATTATCTATTCGACAAAGGCTACCGTCGTCCCGGGTTCATGACCGGAGCGAGAACCCTGTCGACCGCGCTCGGCAGACGCCATCACTATGCGAATTTCTGGCGCCGGAAGGGCATTGAAGGCGTCGTGGAACTGGCTGCGGGCAGATATAGCGCTGAGGCCGGGGCAGAGGCGGCGCGGGCCTATCTGAATAGCAGCTCGCCCGCATCGCGCATCGACGTGTTGATGTGCGAGAACGACATTCTGGCGCTTGGAGCCATGGATGTGGTCAGGAGCGAATTCGGCCTTCGGGTTCCGGAGGACCTCGCGGTTGTCGGTTTTGACAATATCGAACCCGGCGGGTTTCCCGCCTACGGGCTGACCAGCTATGAACAGCCCAACGAGAAGATGGTCGATATCATGGTCGCGATGATCACGGGCAAGCGCGCCGCCAAAATGGTGCTCCTGCCGGGCAGACTAGTGCCAAGATCATCGGCATGAAGTGCCTGATAAGGAACTCCTAAGATGCGGACTCCCTTCGCCACATCGGTCGGCTCCTGAGGCTAAGCCGTCATGTCGAAGCTCGGCTGGCTGGATGCTTATCCAAACAACATCTTCAGATGGTCGTTCAGGAACCGGTCCTTCGGGTCCAATTCCCGTCTCAGCGCTCGAAACTCCCCGGCACGAGGGTAGAGTTTTGTGACGTCGTCGGTGTCGAGGAAATGCATCTTCCCCCAATGCGGGCGGGAATTGTACCCGCGTAGAATGTGATCGACGTCCTTCAGGAAGGGCCAGTAGTCGATACCCGGACCGCCCGACACCGATAGGGTGATGCTGTCCTGGTGGTGAAATGGGCTCATCCATGCCGGATCGCCGGCGGTAAAGCGGTATTCGATCGGGTAGATGCAGTTGGTGTGCTTGTTCAGCATCAGATCCCGGACGGCCCTTATCGCCGCCTTGCCGTGTTCGAGGGGAACCGCATATTCCAGTTCGACGAAATTCGGCACGTATTCGATCGGGTAGACGTCGGAACTATAGGCGATCTTTTCAAATTCGCTTTCCATCGGAGCGGCGTCGGTGATGTCCATCACCTTCATCTCGCAGACGTCGGCCAGCTTGTTCGTGCTCGATACCGCGGACGTGTCGGCAAGGCAGTACAGATGTCGGCTTTCCGGCGTCGGGCACCAGAAAAAGCCGAAGTGGCGGTGACTGGCGGCCAGTTCGTCGTGGCGCTCCATGCAGGTCTCGAAATCGTCCCGCCACAGGCGCTCATGCAGGTTATAGGCGTCCATCACGTTGAGCGTCAGCGAGGAAATGACCCCGAGCGTTCCCACCGAAACCTGGGCTGCATGCAGCCTGTCGCTGTCGCGACCGTCGATATCGAGAACATCCCCGCTCGCGGTGACGATACGCATGCCGGCAATCGATGAGGCCAGGTTTCCGAGCTTGATCCCCGTTCCGTGGGTTCCGGTCGTAAACGCACCGGCAACGGCTTGGCTGTCGATGTCGCCCTGGTTGGTCAGAGAAAGGCCGTGTTCCTTCAACGTCCTGCCGACCTCGTTGATGCGCGTTCCCCCTGCCACCGTGATCTGTTTCCGCTCCCGGTCGATGTTCTGCACGCCGCGCAGATTTGCGAGCGACAGCAACAGCCCGTTGGTGCCGACCACCGGCGTAAAGGAATGTCCCGAGCCCGACACGCGGACGGCCAGGTCACGCCTGTCGGCCTCGTGGACGAGCTCCGCCACCTCGGCTTCCGTCTCCGGCGAAGCCTTGAATTGTGAAACGCAATATTGATTGCCGACCCAGTTGCGCCACAGGCCGCCTTTTTCCAGAGCCATGTTTCACCTCACATCGCTGTAAAACAATTGTCGACAAACAGATGGGTACCGCTGACGAAGCTGGCGTCGTCGCTCGCGAGGTAAAGTGCCGCCTTGGCGACCTCGTCCGGCCGGCACATCCTGCCCTGCTGGGCCGCGATGGCGGCATCCGAGACGTCGACCCCGTAGCGGGTCAGTTCCTCGACCTCCCTCCTGCCATGCGGCGTCTGGATGAATCCGGGGCAGACCGCGTTGCAGCGGATGTTGCGGTCGCGAAACTCGACCGCGATTGCCCGGGCAAACATGTGGCACGCACCCTTGGTGGTATCGTAGAGGACCTCCATCGGCGTCGCGGCGACCGCCGAGATCGACGACGTGCAGACGATGGACCCGCCGCCCGCCTCGATCATCTGCGGCAGCACGGCCCGCGTCATCAGGAACATGCTGCGGACGTTGATGGCCATCAGCCGATCCCAGTCTTCCGCCGTGGTTTCGAGGAACGGCCGGACGATGATCGTTCCGGCATGATTGAACAGTACCGTTATCGGCCCGAGTTCGTCGGAGATCGCGTCTACCGCCTGTTTCACCTGCAATTCGTCGGAAACGTCAGCGGGCGCGAATGCGACCCTCAGGCCTTCTTCGCGCAACCGGGCGGCGACGGCGGCCCCCTGGCTCTGCGGGAGATCGACAATCCCGACCGCTGCGCCTTCTCTGGCAAACAACTCGCTCGCGGCAAGCCCGCATCCACCCGCGCCACCACTGATGAGCGCGACCTTTCCATCCAGACGACCGGCCATTCATCCTCCAACCGTTGTCGATAACGGCCGATCGATGGCTGGGCAGGGCTTTTTCGCGCCTCTTGTTCTCCGGCCGGCGAAGGGCGGCTATACTTCTCCTTGATGGGAGCAACTTGGCCTAAATTCGCGCCATGGTCCATGGGGATATGACCCAGTGCCGTTCACGTCGGCGGATGGCCGGTCGACCTGACATGCGCTGGCCACCGGACGCGCAACATCCTCGTCAGTGGGTCGTTCCGAGCATCGCCTGGCGGATTTCCTCATTGGCGATCCCGCCGTCCGAGCGTTTGAACTCCCGGTGAATGCTGCCATGCGCCAGCACATAGGCGCGCGAGGATACGTCGACTGCCTGGAAGAAGCTCTGCTCCGCCATGAGGATCGTCATGCTGCTCCTTTCGCGAAGCTGCGTGATGGCGTTCAGGACGTCGCGCACAACGATCGGCGCCAGCCCTACCGACGGTTCGTCGATGACCATGATCTTCGGCGCGGTCATCAGCGAACGGGCGATCGCCAGGAGCTGCTGCTGGCCGCCGCTCATCGTCGCGGCGATCTGCCTGCGGCGTTCCAGAAGCAGCGGGAAGGTCTCGAAACAGGAGGCAACGTTTTCCTTCATCCGGCCGCTGACCAGCGGATTGCTGCCGGCGAGCCTGAGATTGTCCTCCACGGAAATATTCGGCACCAGCCGCCGCCCTTCCGGCACGATCGACAGGCCCAGCCGGACGATTTCGTGCGGCGGAAGCTTCGTAAGATCGCTGACCTTGCCATCCCATTCGAGCAGGATGCGGCCGGCGCTCGCGCGCACGAAACCCAGCACGCAGTTGAGCAGGGTGCTCTTGCCGTTGCCGTTCATGCCAAGCAGCGCGACCATCTCGTTTTCGTTCACTTCCAGCGAGACATTGCGGAGCACGGAGACGGCGCCGTAGCCGGCGGACAGATTTTCGACAATCAGCCTATTCACCGAAATACACCCTCCGAACCAGTGGATTTTCCGCGATCTCGGCCGAGGTGCCGGATGCGATCAACCTGCCTGTCTCGAAACAGACGATCCGCTCCGAAAAGCGCATGACGGCATGCATGATATGCTCGATCATGATCACCGCGACGCCGGACCGGTTGAGCGCAAGCAATATTGCCAGAACCTCGTCAATCTCCCCTTCCGAAAGCCCCGCCATCGCCTCGTCGGCGATCAGCACCTTCGGGTCCCCGACAAGCGCCCGGGCAAGTTCGAGCTTGCGCAGTTCGAGCTGCGACAGGCTTTCGGAGGGATGGGAGATGCGACCGGCGAGGCCGACGCTTGCCAGCACCGAGCGCGCCCGCTCCTCCTTGCTGCCGTCGATATGGCAGTAGTCCAGCGGCACGAGCAGGTTTTCCAGCACCGTCATGCCGGTAAAGGGCCGCGGGATCTGGAAGCTGCGGGATATGCCGAGCCGGGCCCGCCTATGGGCCTCGAAATGGGAAATATCCTGCCCCTGGAAATGTATCGAGCCTTTGTCGGGACGGTAGACGCCGGTGATACAGTTGATCAGCGTCGTCTTGCCGGATCCGTTCGGGCCGATGATGCCGAGCCGTTCGCCGGCCCGCAGGTCGAGATCGAGGGGCCCGAGCGCCCGAAACGCGCCGAACACCTTTTCGACGCCCTTCATCGAAAGAACAATCTCGCTCATGGCTTCGCTCCTCCGGACGACTTGCGGCCGAAGAGATCGGCAAGCCCGCCAGGCGCGAAGGCGACGAAGGCGATCAGCACCAGTCCGACGAACAGGATATTGAGCTCCGACGAAATCGTGACGGTCGCTATCTGCTGCACCGAAGCGAGCAGCAGCGCGCCGAGAACCGGACCCGACCAGCTCTTCGTGCCGCCGATCAGCGGCATGGCGATGGCATTGAGGCCGATGATCAGGCTGAAAGCCGTGACCGGCTCCACATAGGACGTGTAGAAGGGATAAGGCGCGCCGGCCGCCGCCAGCACCGCTCCACTCAGGGCGCAGGCAAGCAGCTTGAGGCGCAGCGTCGGCACGCCTGAGCATTCCGCCGCATCCTCGCTGGCCTTGACCGCACGCAGACCACGGCCGATCCAGGAGATTTCGACAAAGCGGGCAAGCGCCACGCTCGCAACCGCGATGATCAGCATGACGGTGAAGTTATATTGCGACGGACCGGGGCTCCAGGCTGGCGGGCGCGGACCGTAGACGGCCATGCCGCTTGCCCCGCCGAGGGCGGAGATGTTGTGCACGATCGTCTCCAGCACGACGACGAGGCCGAGTGTGGCGATGGCGAAATAGACGCCCTGGATGCGCAGCGTCAGATATCCCGTCAATACGCCGAGGAGGGCTCCGAAAATCGCCGCAGCGAGGATGCAGAGCGGCAGCGGCAAACCGAGGGTGGTGAACAGGAAGGCCGAGAGATAGACGCCCGACCCGAAGAAGCCCGCGGCGCCGAAATTGATATAACCCGCATAGCCACCGAGGATATTCCAGCCAGTGGCGATCGTCACATATTGAAGGACGACATAGCCGACGAAGAAATAGAACGGATTGCGGACCGTCCAGGGCAGAAGAAAGCCGAGCGCGAGCACGATGCCCACGGCCGCGAGAAACGGGAAGGAGTTCTTTCTCATCGCGCCGCTCCGAACAGGCCCTGCGGGCGAAATGCAAGGCCCAGAAGCAGGATCGCGAAGGCGACGCCCGGGGACCAGGAGGGATTGAGATAGCTTGCAACCAGGGCCTCGGCGACGCCGATGACGATGGCGATCACGAGGTTGCCGGGGATGGAGCCCATGCCGGCCAGGACGACGATGGCGAACACTCGCCCGATCTGGAACCGTCCGCCAAAGGGCTCGACCGGGCCGATCATGATCAATGCGGCGCCGGCCACGACCGCCGTCGCCGTGGCAATGCCGAAAGCGTGCCGCTTGACGGCTGCCGGATCCAGGCCGGCAATCGACAGCGCCCGCTCCTCATGGGCGACGGCGCGGATAGCGGTGCCGGAATTGGTGCGGCTCAGATAGAGCCAGACAGCGGCAATCATCACCGGGCCGAGCAGCGCGGGGATCAGCAGCCGGTAGGGAATCGTCAAGGCGCCGAACTTCAGGCTCGAGCCGATATAGGAGACGTTCACGGACTTGAGTTCGGAACCAAAGCTCAGCACCAGAAGGATTTCGACCACAAGCGACAGCCCGAAGAACAGCGTCAGGCTCTGAAGCACATTGGCGCCGCCGCGTCGCTCGAAGACCCGCGAATAGAAGAGGTAAAGCGCGAGGCCGAGCACATAGAAGGGAACCAGGCCGATCACGGCGGCAACGATCGGATCGAGCCCCCATTGCGCCAGCGTATAGACGAAGAAGGCACCGGCGACGACCAGCGTCGGATGCGCGATATTGGGAATGTGAAGGATGCCGAAAGTGATGGCGAGCCCCAGGGCAAGCGATGCATAAACGCTGCCCAGCAGAATGCCCGTCACAATGGCGTTCAGCAGAATGTCGATCGAGAACATATAAAGGGTCCTTGAGCCGGCGACCCGCCGGCTCTCTGGATCGGTTGACGGGATTAGCTGGCGCGCGCCTTGTTGTAGGGAGCGGCGAGATCGCCTGTCTTCAGCGACGGCGGATCGAGGATGACCTGGCGGCCCGGGCTGCGGAACTGTTCGAGGTCGTTGCCCTTGATGCCCCGCAGCTGCACCATCAGCACGCGCCGCTCCTTCCAGTCGCCGATCTCGTTGAAGGCGATCTTGCCGGCGATCGTATCGACCGCGTTGGCGTGCAGAAAAGCCGCCATCTTGGCGGGATCGACCGATTTTGAACCGGTAATGGCGGCCGCGGCGATCTGGCCTGCAACATAATAGAAGGGCGGGATGTAGTAGCCGAGCGGATCGACGCCCTGCTTGACCGCGATCGGCGTGTAACGATCGAAGAAGCCCTTGATCGCGGGGGTCTGCATGGTCGGCTCGGGAACGAAGGTATGCGAATTAACGAGACCGTTCAGTTCCGGGCCGAGAGAGCTCAGGAGCGCGCCGTATTGCGGTCCGATCATGGCGCCGCCAAAGAGCTTCACCTTGTCGGAAATGCCGATTTCCTTGACGCCGCGGATGATCGCGGTGCTGTCGGCCGGATATGAGGCAATGAAGATCGCTTCGGGATCGCCGGCATTGATGTTGCGGATCATCGCCGAGAAGTCGGAGGTGTTCGGCGGATAGCTCTGGTTGAAGACGATCTCCATACCGTATTCCTTGGCGACTTCCGCACCGCCCTTCGCCGCGTTTTTGGAAAACTCCAGATCCGCATTGATGATGGCGATCTTCTTCACCCCTTGCGCCTTGGCGAGGTCGAAGAAACCGCGGGCCCAGTCGCGACCGGAATTCGGTCCCCAGGGACCGCTATGGAAGAACTTGTCGTGCTTGGCGACATCGTTTCCGGCAAGCCCGAACATGCCGACCATGAACAGATCGCGCTGCTTGATGAACGGCATGACCGGCGCCGACAGATTGGCGCCATAGGGTGAAAACAGTACATCGCAGGCATCGACATCGACTAGCTTCGAATAGATCGCCGGCACGTTCGCGGCGCTGCTCTGGTCGTCATAAGTGACCAGTTCGACCTTCCGGCCGAGAAGACCGCCCGCCGCGTTGACGTCGTCGCGCCACAGTTCGTAGCCGATGAGGCCGTTCTTGGTGCTGGCCAGCGGACCAGTTAGCGAAACGCTGGCGCCGATCCGGATCGGCTTGTCCTGCGCAAACACCTTGTTTCCGAGGATCGCAGGCGCAACGAGACTTGCAGCCGTGGCGGCCGCGAGCTTGTGAAACTGACGTCTTGTCTTCATAACTTTCCCTCCCAAAGAAAATTCGCTAGACGAATAAATATTCGCATAACGATAGGCAGTGGGCCTTGCGCTTGTCAATCCCGTGTGCGAACGAAAAACGGAAGCGCAGGAGAATTCGATGATCGACAGCAATTCACCCGAGTTCGTAGAGGCTTTGGCAAGGGGGCTGTCCGTTCTGGAAGCTTTCGATTCCCGGGACCCCGAGATGACGCTCGCCGAGCTTTCGCGCAAAGTCGGAATGTCGATCGCCACCGTCCGCCGCAACGTGCTGACATTGGAAGCGCTGGGCTTCATCCGCCGCCACAACAAGCATTTCCTGCTCGCGCCTCGCGTCCTTACCCTCGGGTCGGCCTATCTCAACGCCTTCAATGTCGAGGAAGCGGTGACACCCGAACTCCACCGGATCACCTCGCAATTCGGCGATGCCGCCAACATGGCGGTGCTCGACGGCACCAACGTGCTCTACATTGCCCATCTTTCGGAAAGCCGCGGCGTGCGCCGCAACGCCAGTCTCGGCGTCACCTATCCGGCCTACGCCACCTCGATGGGGCGCGTGCTGCTCTGCGCCTTGGCGGAGGATGAGATCGACCGTTATTTCGAGACCTACGCACCCGTCAAGCTTACGGACTATACCGTGACCGGTGAGCCCGAACTGCGGGAGATCCTTCTCGAAACCCGGACCAAGGGTTATTCGATCACCGTCGACCAACTCGACTACGGCATTACCGCGATCGCGGTGCCGGTGAAGGACAACACCGGTCGCGTGGTCTGTTCGATCAACAGCTCCGGCTACACGCCGCGGCTGACGCCCGAAGAGTTGATTGAACAGCGCCTGCCGGAAATGCGGCTTGCCGCAAACCGCCTCTCGCAACTCTTCACCCGTTTCCCGGCGCTGCTGCATTCGTTGGGACCGACGACGGCTGCGGTCCGCTAACCTTCGGCTTCCCCGAAATTTTCCTGCGGGCCCTGACGAGGGCTTGACACCCCGGCCATTTTGCGAATTCATTATACGAATATAAATTCGCTAGACGAATATTTAATGCTGACGGGAGGATTCTTCATGGCGCGATTGACCGTCGCGGTCATTGTCGGCAGTGCACGCCAGGCGTCACTCAACCGGCTGCTGGCGCTCGCCCTGACAAAGCTCGCAAAACCCGATATCGGGTTCGACTGGATCACCATCCGCGACCTGCCGATCTTCGACCAGGAGGTGCTGGATGCGGGCACCCCGCCGCAGGTCCAGCGGCTGAAAGATCAGATAAGTCAGGCCGATGCCCTGCTTTTCGTCACTCCGGAGCACAATCGCTCGATCTCGGCGATGCTGAAAAACGCCATCGACTGGGGATCAAGGCCGAGGGACGCCAGCGTCTGGGCCGGCAAGCCGGCGGCGATCACCGGTGCCTCCTATGGGCGGATCGGTACGGCCGCCGCGCAGCAGCACCTGCGGGCCATTCTCGGCTGCCTTGACGTGGCTGTGATGGGACTGCCGGAGGCCTTCATCCATCTCACTCCCGGCCTCATCACCCCGGAAGGCGACGTGACCAATGAGGAGACCCGCCTGTTCCTGCAGCAATTCATGGATCAGTTCGACCGTTGGGCCAGCCGCTTCGCCGGCAAGACGAGCACCCCGGCCTGACCCAAACCCAAGGACTTGAACATGAAAATCGGAAAGCAGTCCGCCCCCTATCAGGCGATATGCACCTCCAATCCGGACAGGATCATCGTAAGAGGCCATGACCTCGTCGAAAACCTCGTCGGCTCGATTTCCTTCACGGACTACACCTGGCTTCTCGTCACCGGTTCGCTGCCGAACGAAAACCAGCGCCGCATGCTGGACGCCACGCTGGTGGCGATCGCCGAGCATGGGCTGGTGCCGAGCGTGCAGGCGGCCCGCATGACGCTTGCCGCTTCCCCCGAGGCGGTGCAGGGAGCCGTCGCCGCGGGTCTTCTCGGCTGCGGCTCGGTCATCCTCGGTGCGTCGGAGACGTCCGGCGCTTTCTTCCGCGATGTGCGAGAACAAAAGGAAGCCGACGGAAGCACGACCGAGGCGGCGGCCGAAAAACTGCTGCGCCAATACAAGGAGCAGAAAAAGGCGGTGCCCGGCTACGGCCATCCGCTGCACAAGGGGCACGACCCGCGCGCCGAACGGCTGCTGGCGATCGCCCGCGAACTCGGCCTCGCCGGCGTTCACTGCGAAATCGCCAAGACGGTCGAGAGGCTGATCCCCGGGATCATAGGCAAGCCGCTCGTGATGAACGTATCGAGCGCCATTCCCTGCGTGCTGCTCGATGCCGGCTACCCGCTCCTGGCGCTAAAGGGCGTACCGCTTCTTGCCCGCACCGCGGGGCTGATCGGCCATCTGCTGGAAGAACAGACCCGCCCGATCGGCTTCATCATGTCCCACGCCGCCGCCGGGGCCATCGAATATGACGGCCCCGCCCCCGAGGGCTTCGTCGCGAATGAAAACTAGGATCCGGAAATGCTGACTGCTTTGAACCATATCCGTGTCGTCGAACAGGGCACGTTCATCACCGGTCCCTGCGCAGGCATGATGCTCGCGGATCTCGGTGCCGACGTCATCAAGATCGAGTCGGCCGGCACCGGCGACCCCTATCGCAGCTTCAAGACCGGTTTCTACAGCGCCCATTTCCAGGCTTACAACCGCAATAAAAGGGCGATCGGTCTCGACCTCAAGAGCGAGAAGGACCGGGAGGTCTTCTATCAGCTCATCGCCCAGGCAGATGTCTATATCCAGAATTTCCGCCCGGGCGCCGCCGGCCGCATCGGCGCCGACTACGAAACGCTGTCGAAGGTCAATCCGAAGCTCATCTATTGCTCGATCAGCGGTTTCGGTCCCGATGGCCCTTATGCGCAGCGGCCGGTCTACGATTCGGTCGCCCAGGCCGTCAGCGGTTTTCTGAGCGTCTCCATCGACCCGGAACAGCCGCGATTCATCGGCCCGGCGCTCGCCGATGCGATCACCGGCATCTATGCCTCACTCGGCATTTCCGCAGCTCTTGTCGAGCGCAACCGCACCGGCCAGGGCAAGCGTATCGACATCTCGATGATCGAAGCGATGATGCACTTCGCCGTCGAGCCGTTCATGGGCTATTTCGCGCTCGGGGAGGAGCCGAGCGGCGTGGATCGCCCGCGGCTTGCACAAGCCTTCATCGTCCGCTGCAAGGACGACAAGCTCTTCGCTTTCCACCTCTCCTCGCTCGACAAATTTTGGGACGCGCTGGTCGAGGCGATCGAAGGGCAGGCGCTCGCAAACGACGAACGTTTCTCGCAGCGGCTCAAGCGTATCGACAATTACGAGGCGCTGAATGCCGAGCTGAACGCGATCTTCGCGACGAAGACGCGGGAGGATTGGGTGAAGCGTTTCGCCGGGTTCGACGTGCCGGCGGCGCCGATCAACACGATCCCCGACGTGGTGGACGATCCGCAGGCGAGGCATCTGGACATGTTCGTCCCCGTCGCCGACCGGATCGAGGGTGCCCGGCAGACGATCCGCCCGGCCTATTCCTTCGATGGCAAGCACGCGACCAACGTACGGGCCGCGCCGATCGTCGATCAGCACAGCGCCGAGATCCGCTCGGCACTCGAAAGCAATCCCGATGCATGGCCGGCGCTGAAACCGGACGCCGACGCACGATAATTCGATATATGGAACACAGCGGATCTGGAGGAGAGACATGGCAACCCTGGCAGCGGTCCTTGCGACCACCCATCACCCCTTTTACCTGAAGGCGACGACCATGCCGCCGGAGCAGCAGATGCCGCAGGCGGCGGAATGGAAGCGCAAGGTCGAGGCCTATCGAGAGACGCTGACCCGCGCGAAACCCGATATCCTGGTCATGGTCGGCGCCGACCATTTCCACCAGTTCTTCCTCGACAACTATCCGCAATTCCTGATCGGCAAGGCGCCGCGCTACGACGCCACCTTCTACAACGAGGAACGCGAGTTCGGCATCCCGAAATATGTGCTGGAGGGCCATGAGGAACTTTCGAACTTCATGCATGAAGGGCTGATGGAGCGCGGCTTCGACTTCGCCTTCAGCCATGAACTGAAGCTCGACCATTCGATCATCTGCCCGATCATCACCACGCGGCCGGACGCCGATCTGCCGGTTGTGCCGATCTACACCAACATATTCGTACCGCCGCTCCCTTCCCCGAAGCGTTTCTGGGATCTCGGCCGCGCCATCCGCGAGATCATCGACGAGTTTCCATCCGACAAACGCATCGCCGCCGTCGGCAGCGGGCACCTGTCGCTCGAACTCGGTGGACCGCGTCAGTTCAAGGAAACGGGGCCCGACCCCGAATTCGACCGCAAGGCGATCGAATGGCTGTCGACCGGCAATATCGGCGCGATCCTTGAAAACGTCACTCATGAGAGCATGACGAAGAGCGGCAACGCGACCCACGGCTTCATGGACCTGATCCTGATGATGGGCATCGCCGGGCCGATCCCGACCGCCTATCACGATAACCTGGACCTCTTCCACACGATGGAGGCATATTTCACCTGGTATCCGGAAGGAGCAGCCGCATGAGCAAATATTATGTGAACAAGTTCCTCTTTACCGTCGACAGGGACCCGGAACTCCTGCGCCGCTACAAGGAAGATCCACGCTCGCTCGTCGCCAGCTGGGAGCAGTCGATCGGCCCGAAGCTGAACGACGCGGAGCTTTCGACCGTCAATTTCCTGACGGATGCGGAGCGTGAGGCGCTGATCGACCACGACTATGTCGCGTTGTTCGAGATGGGCGCCCATTTCTTTCTGTCGCTGACGATCTTCATCGCCATCTATGACGGGGACTATATGGCGAAGAGCGGCCCGCTCTCCTTCCAGCGGGAGTTTGCCGAAAAATTGCAGCACTGGACCGGCAAGGACTATCCGTCGGTGGCGCTGTGGCAGGCGGCGGCGCGCTGATCGTTTCGTTTGCATAGGCCTTCCGCCCACTTCGAAGACGGAAGGCTCGACGCGTTGGGCACAGGGATCGGGAGGAAAGCGATGTGCAAATTCTGCGGCAACCGGACACATGCGCCGGCGGAAATCGGTACCGGCATCGGCGCCGGCAAGTCCGGCATCGTCCCGGCCGGCATGCCTGCCGGGATCGGTGATGCCGACCGTCTGACGCTCATCCGCGGCGGTGCGGTTCTTTCCATGGACGACGCGGTCGGCAATTTCGTCAGGGGCGACGTCCTGATCCGCGGGTCGCGGATCGTTGAGGTCGCCGCTTCGATCTCCGCGCCGGAGGCTGCCGTCATCGACGCTGCGGGCATGATCGTCATGCCCGGCTTCATCGACACCCATCATCACCAATTCGAGACCGCACTGCGCGGCCTGCTCGCCGACGCGATCCTCATCAACGACGGGCGGCCGGAAAGCGCCATCAACTATTACGAATGGATCTTGCAGAAGTTCTCGGTTCTTTACCGGCCGCAGGACGTCTATATTTCGGAGCTGTTCGGTGGGCTTTCGCAGATCGACGCTGGCGTCACGACCGTCATGGACGTCAGCCAGATCCACCATTCACCGGACCATTCCGATGCGGCGGTCGCGGCACTCCGGGATGCGGGACGGCGCGCAGTCTTCGGTTATTTCGAAGGATGGGGCGAGGCCTCAAAGTATCCGGGGGACGCGCGGCGCATCAAGGCCGAGTACTTCTCCAGCGACGATCAACTGCTGACCATGGTGATGGGCGGCGAAATCTACCTGCCCTTCCATGAAGAGGCCTGGGCACTGGGGCGGGAGCTCGACATTCCGATCGCATTGCATGTGGTCGGCACGTTCGGCATGCAGCCGATCTTCGACCAGCTGGCCGAGGCGGGAAAATTCGGGCCGGACAACATCTTCATCCACATGACGGGCATGAGCGACATGGCCTGGAAACGGGCGGCGGATGCCGGTGCGCACGTCTCGCTCTCCGTGCCGATCGAGATGCAGATGCGGCACGGCAATCCGCCGCTGCAACAGGCGCTCGATCTTGGTCTTCAACCCTCCCTGTCGACGGACGTGGAATGCACCATGACTGCCGACATGTTCACCCAGATGCGTTCGGCAATCACGCTTCAGCGCATGCTCGCCAACGACAAGGCGCTGCGCGGCGAGGAATACCCGAAACTGCTGTCGGCGATGGATGTCATCCGCTTCGCGACCATCGAGGGCGCGCGCGGCCTGAAGCTCGACCACAAGACGGGCACCCTGACGCCCGGCAAGGAAGCCGACATCATCCTGCTCGATGCCAATGCCATCAACGTCGCCCCGCTGAACCATGTGCCGGGCGCGGTCGTCACGCTGATGGAGCGCTCGAACGTCTCGACCGTCCTTTGCGCCGGAAGGGTCCGCAAGTGGCAAGGCTCGCTGCTCGGTCACGACATCGCCAGGCTGAGGGCGGAACTGGAGGCCAGCCGCGACTATCTGCTCGACAAGGCGGGCATCACGCCCGACATGTTTTGAGAAGCGACGGACGATGGGGCTTTGATACCTGCAGCCGCCTCGACGCGATGCCTGAACCGGCACGGCTGGATTGAGATGGGATCAGTTGGGGCCATGCCGGCCCGGTCGTCGACGGTATCCGGTGGCCTTCACAGACATGCCGACATACCTCCATCCACGTACAATATGTGGCCGTTGACATAGCTGGAAGCGTCCGAGGCGAGAAAGATGCATGCGCCGGTCAATTCCTCCAGCCTGCCCCAGCGGCCCGCCGGCGTGCGCCGCTCGATCCACCTGGAAAACTCGGCATCGGCGACAAGTGCCGCATTGAGTGGAGTATTGAAATAGCCGGGCGCGATGGCATTGACCGCGAGCCCATGGCGGGCCCAATCGGTCGCCATGCCTTTGGTGAGATTGCCGAGTGCGCCCTTGCTTGCGGTGTAGGGCGCAATTCCCGGCCGTGCGAGCGCGGTCTGTATCGAAGCGATGTTGATGATCTTGCCGCGCCCGCGCGCGATCATGTGGCGCGCGACCGTCTGCCCCACATTGAAGGCACTTGAGACATTGGTTCGCATCAGCAGTTCGAACATGTCGGGATCGAACTCCTCCAGCGGGGCGCGATGCTGCATGCCGGCATTGTTGACCAGAATATCGATCGGCCCGGTGGATTGCTCGAACCCATCGATGGCGGCGCGCACAGCCCTGACGTCGATGGCGTCGAACAACAGCGTCCGCACCGTTGCGCCGGCACCGCTCATGCTCTCGGCCGCAGCGGCAAGCCTTCTGCGATCCCGGCCGTTGAGCACAATTTCGGCACCCGCCGCGGCCAGGCTCTTCGCCAGGCTCAACCCGATGCCCTGGCTCGATCCGGTGATCAGGGCCCGCTTGCCGGACAGATCGAACAGTTCAATACCCTTTGACAAAACCCGCTCCCCAAGTTGGTGCTGACTATCCGTAACCATCGTGAAACGCCTCCATTGCTTCGAAATCGGGCAAGGCGCCGCCCGCGCAGCCGACGGCGCCAAGCGAACCGGTGGCGATCAAGGATAGACGCAAAGCTCGCTGCGGCGGCCGAATGCGTCGCAGGCGCGCACCGCATAACGCACGCCCTCCGGCGGCGACATATGGAGGAACGCCGTCGAGATCAGTGGCGCGGGGCTGACCTTCTCAAAGGTTTCCCCATCCGTGCTGATCAGGACGTCGTAGAAGATCGCAGGGCTGGTATCCCCGGCCCCCCAGAACAGCATGCGCTCTTCCCGACCGCCGAGACCGAGGTAACGCTCGACGACAAGCCCGACCGGTGCGGCCGGACGCCTGCCGGCGTCGGGAACGACGAGCACCTGTGTCAGCGACGGTAACGGCACGTCGAGATCGACGCTGATCCGCCCCTCGTCACAGGCGAAGACGCTGATCGGATGCAGCAGGGCTGGTTCCTGGGCGCGACGCATTTCCTCGAACTGCGCTTGCGTCGGTGCAGACGGCGCGCCGACCGGCTCGAAGAGGCCACGCGGATTGCTTTCGTCGCGCTGGGCCTCCCAGACTTCCATCGGATTGGTGAATTCGTCGTCGATGCGCAGCAGGCAGAGCGCGTGACGGCCGGAAACCAGTCCGCCCACTTCAAGGCGGACGGCAGTCCGGCCCGAGCGGTTGATGGCATCGACGCTATGGATAAGGCTTACGGAAACACCGCCGCCCGGCAGTCGCGTCGGCAGGATCGCGAGCCCGTCCTGATCGGGAGAAAGCGGCGGTTCGGCCGTCACCTTGCAGACGGAGTCGCCGAGCGTTGCCAGCAATTCCATCGAGGTCAGACCGGGCTTCTTGATGATGTCGAAGGGCGGGGCACTGTCGATGTCGGTAACGAGCTTGTCGAGATCGGTCTTGTGCTCCCATTGCGCCTTGGTGAAATTGCGGGAGCCGAAATAGGCAAAGATCGTGCGCTGGCTCCAGCCGCCGATAAAGGCGTGGTCATTGCTGAGGAAGGAGAAGTTCGCCGCTTTGGGGGCGATGATGCGCCGGTCGTGCTGTTCGATGATGCGGGCGATGATGCCGGCATAGTAAGCCTTGCCGTGCCAGCTGTGATGATCGCTCCAGCCGAGCTGCGGATCGCATTCATCGTTGACGATCGGCAGGCCCGCAAGGCGCGGATGGTGCTCCCTGAGATAGTCGACCACGAGCAACGTGCGATCGACGATGCCGTTGGTTTTCGGGGTGAGGTCGTCCTTGCTGCCGTTGACGCCCTTTTCATGGATCGAGATATAGTCAAGGCGCGGCGGGCCATCACCGCTCAAGCAGCTCGTGCCGCTGTCGCAATGGGCCATCAGGGCGCGAAAAATCGGCGAAAGCGTGCGGGCGGTCCCGGGGCCGCCCATCGGAAGGGACGGGTCGACAGCATCGAGCCCTGCGACGCAGGCGTCGTAATAATTGGTGTAGCCCTTGATCCCGTAGGTCCACCAGCCGGAATCGGCCTCGTTGGTCGTTTCGAAATACCATGTGCGCAATTCGTCCATGCCGTAGCGCGCGCCATAGCGGTCTGCCGTCGCGGTTACCAGATCGCGCCAGCGCCTGACCTGGTCCATGTCCTCATAGTCCGTGAACAGGCCCGACGGATTGCCCATCAGCTCGAAGAACGGCTTCAGGCGGTGCTCGATCATCACGTCGAGCGCGCGGTCGAGCAGCGACCAGTCATAGACGTCCGCATTGCCGGCCGTACGCAGCAGATTGTAAAGATAATGCACGCGCAGATAGCGGATGCCCTCGTTGGGCAGGCCGCCGATATAGGCAAGCATCTGGCGCATCTCGGGTTCGAGCAGCAGTTCGGCGGGCGAAAAGCCGGTGCCGCGCCAGAAACGGTCGAAAGGGCGCACCGTTTCGCTGGCATCGATGATCAATCGTGTACGTTCACGCATGGTCGTTCTCCTTGAGCGGAAGGCTGACGGCGCGCCATGGAGCCGGCGCGGAAGGTTGAAGGCGATTATTTGAACTTGTCGCGCATCGCATCGATGCCGGGTATGGTCTTCGTCAGATGCTGATGGGCAGGATCGAAGCGCTGGATCAGCCCCCGGCGATGCTTGCCGACGAGGATGGTGAAGATGTAGCCGCGATGGCCCGGCGAGGTGACCGTCGGATGGTATCCCCGATCGAGCAGAAAGGTGTCGCCGTTGCGGGTCATCAAGATCTTGACCGGACCGTTCTCGTCATAGGTGATCTGGCTGCCGAAGCCGGTCTCGGGCTGGAAACGGTAGTGGTAGAGTTCTTCGTGAAGCGTCTCGGCATCGCCGTCCTCCGTATCGTGCTTGTGGGGAGGGTAGCCCGACCAGCAGCCCTCGCCGGCATAGAGCTCGCTGACCAGAAGATTGCCGCAGCGTCCGTTCTGCCGCTGGCCGAGAAGGTGGACGATCCGCCGCTGACTGTGGGTGTCGGGCGAACCGACCTCGACCGCATCGACCTCATCAGGCCTCACCCGAAACGGGGCATAGCGCGTGTCGCAAAGGCCGCCGGCGATCGCAACTTCCGCCGGGCCGCCGCGGGCCGATAGCCGGACGTTCGCATCGACGGGTGCGTAAACCGAATCCGCATCGCCTCCCCAGATATCCGTTCGCCGGCCCACGGCTTCGAACCTGGTGTCATCGACCTCGATATCCACCTGACCTGAGAGCACGACATAGAGGCTTTCGTGCAAGGGCAGCCGCCGGCTGTCCTCGCCATCGGCAGCAAGCGTCACGAGGTCGAAGTAGATAAGATCGAGCGTCCCGGAGGAGGCGTCCACGATGGGGCGCTGCTCGGAGCGTGGAATAAATTCGGGCATCAATTGAACTCCGGAACGGTGCGGTCGGCAAAGGGATTAAGCGACAAGGATTCGGCGTGATGGCAGGCCGCCGCGTGCCCATCGGCCGTAATGGTGCGCAAGACCGGCAGCTCCTGCCTGCAAAGCTCGGTGGCGTAGCGGCAGCGCGGATGAAATGGGCAGCCGGGAGGCGGATGCGCAGGATCGGCGACCTCGCCCGCGAGCCGGATGCGCGTGCCGTGGCGCCGCAGCCGGGGATCGGCGATCGGAACGGCCGAGAGCAACGCTTCGGTATAGGGATGGAGCGGGCGCGAGAAGATCAGCTCGGTCGGCGCCTTTTCGACGACCCTTCCGACATACATGACGGCGATATTGTCCGAGATATGCCGGACGACCGAGAGATCGTGGGCGACGAAGAGATAGGTGAGGCCGAATTGCTCCTGCAGGTCCTGCAGCAGGTTGATGGTTTGCGCCTGCACACTGACATCCAGCGCCGAAACGGCTTCGTCGGCGATGACAAGGCGCGGATTGGAGGCCAGCGCCCGCGCAATACCGATACGTTGCCGCTCCCCGCCCGAAAAAGCATGCGGGTACCGGCGCATATATTCGGGCCGCAGGCCAACGCTCAGCATGAGATCGGCAACCCGATGCTCAAGCTCCCGGCCCTTGACGATACCGTTGACGCTCAGCACTTCGCCGATGATGTCGATGACGGGAAGGCGCGGATTGAGTGAGGATTGAGGATCCTGAAAGACCATGCGCAGGTCGCGGTGGATTTCGTCGAGCGCCGGACCGGACAGCGCCGCGAGATCGACGGTGCCGCCGCTGCGGTCGCGATAGCGGATTTCGCCGCTGGTCGGCTTGTAGATGCGCAGCACCGTCCGGGCAAGCGTGGACTTGCCGCAGCCGGATTCCCCGACGATGCCGAGCGTCTCGCCATCTTCGACGCGGAGCGAGACGCCGTCCACGGCTTTGACGTGCCCCACGACGTGACGGAACGCGCCCTTGCGGATGGGGAAATGCATCCGCAGATCATTGAGCTCCAGCAGCGGGCTGCGCGGGGTCTGGGAAACGGCCATTATTGTCCTCCCTCGTAAAGCAGACAGCTGACGACATGCCCGTCGCCGACACCGACGGATTGGGGATCCCTTTGATCGCAAAGGCCTGCCCTGGCCTGCTTGCACCTGGGATGAAAGCTGCAGCCCTGAGGCCGGGCGAAACGCGAGGGCACCATGCCCTCGATGATCGCCAACCGTTCCGTGGGTTGCCCATGCATGCGCGGCACGGATTGCAGCAGCGCCTTGGTGTATGGATGGGCCGGCGCATGGAAGATCGTATCGACATCGCCTGCCTCCACCACCCGGCCGACATACATGACGACGACCTCGTCGGCGATCTCGGCCACGACACCGAGATCGTGGGTCACGAAGAGCACCGAGAGCCCGAATTCGGCCTGCAGCGAGCCGAGGAGATCCAGGATATTGGCCTGGGTGGTGACATCGAGCGCCGTGGTCGGCTCGTCGGCGATCAGGAGCTTCGGCCGGCAAGCGAGCGCCAGCGCGATGCAGACGCGCTGGCGCATGCCGCCGGAAAACTGGAAGGCATAACTGTCCATCCGCTCTGCCGGCCGGGGAATGCCGACCAGAGCAAGCGTTTCGATCGCATGTTCGCGCGCTTCCTTCTTTCCCATCTTCAGATGCAGGCGGATCACTTCCATCATCTGGTTGCCGATCGTATGGACGGGCGAAAGCGCCGCCATCGGCTCCTGGCTGATCAGGCCGATCTGGGCGCCGCGGATCGCCCGCATGTCGCGTCCGCGCGGATCAAGCGAGGCGAGATCGATGGCGGGCGCCGCCGGATCGGGCCGATAGCGGATGGCGCCGGAGACGATGCGTCCGCCGCGCGGGACCTGGTTGAGGATCGAGCGGCCGGTAATGCTCTTGCCGGAGCCGGATTCGCCGACGACGCAGACCGTCTTGCCCCGCGGGATGGAAAACGAAACGCCGTCGACCGCCCTGATGGAACCCGCTCCACCGAAGAAATGGGTCCTGAGATCGTCGACTTCGATCAGCAGGTCGCGGTCCGGGAGCCTTCCGCCGGCCATGGCGAAATCGGGATCAGTATTCATAGGGATCTGCAGCATCGCGGAGTCCATCACCGAGAAAGTTGAGGGCGAGCACCGTGACGATGACCGCCAGGCCTGGAAGAAACAGCCAGGGCGCGCTCGATACGGCGAGAATGTTCTGCGCCTCCTGGAGCAGAACGCCCCAGCTCACCACGGGGGGACGCAGGCCGATGCCGAGGAAGGAGAGCGCGGTTTCGGCGAGGATCATCGTCGGGATGGCAAGCGTGACCGAGGCGATGATATGGCTCATGAAGGAGGGAACCATGTGCCGCCAGATGATGCGCATCCGCGAGCAGCCATCGAGGCCCGCGGCGATCACGAAGTCCTCAGTCTTCAGCGACAGGAAGCGGCCGCGCACCACCCGCGCCAGATCGGTCCAGCCGATCAGCGACAAGATGACCGTGATCCAGAGATAGACGAGAACCGGATCGGCGCTGATCGGCACGGCCGCCGCAAGGCCCATCCACAACGGGATCGTCGGGATCGAGTTGATGAGTTCGATGGAACGCTGGATCACATCGTCGACCCATCCACCGTAGAGGCCGGAGATGCCGCCCAGGATGATGCCGAGAGCGAGACTGATCGCCACTCCGATGAGGCCCACAGACATGGAAACGCGGGTACCGTGTACCGTCCGGCTGAAGACGTCCCGGCCCAGGCGGTCGGCCCCGAACAGATAGAACGGCTTGCCCGGTTCGGTCGGGCCAATGAGATGCCGGTCCAGATCGAACAGCCCCCAGAGCCGATAGGGTTCGCCTTTGACGAAGAAGCCGACGGGAATGAGCACGGCCGGATCGGCGGCATAATTGCGGTTGAGCGCAATCGGATCGATCTTCATCGAATAGCCGTTCACATAGAGCGGATAAAACTGCCCCGCGGCGTCATAACCGGCGATCTTCAGCTGTTGTGGCGGCGCGTAGGTGTAGCGCGGATCGTAGGTCTGCGATGAGACCGGGGCGAGAACCTCGGCAAACAGGGCGACCAGATAAATCAGGAGGATGACGACGCCTGCCGCCAGCGCCAGCCGATGGCGACAGAAGCGGCGCCAGATCAGTTTCCACTGCCCGGCGACGGCATCGGAATTGCGAACGGCTTCCGGCGCCAGCGCGATGACTTGGTCGGTCATGGTTATCGTCCCTCAGCCGTTGCGAATACGTGGATCGAGCCAGGCGAGCAGCAGGTCGGAAATCAGCGTGCCGATGAGGGTCAACATGCTCATCAGCAGGATGAAGGTGCCGGCCAGATACATGTCCTGGGCAAAAAGGGCGTTGAGCAGAAGCGGGCCCGTAATCGGCAGGCTGAGGACGATGGAAACCACCACCGAACCCGAAACCAGGTGCGGCAGCACCCAGCCGACGGTCGACACGAACGGGTTGAGCGCCACCCGCACCGGATATTTCAGCAGCAGCCGGGTTTCGCTCAGACCCCGAGCGCGGGCCATGTCGACATAGGGCTTGTTGAGCTCGTCAAGGAGATTGGCCCGCATGATGCGGATCAAGGCCGCCGTGGCGCCCGTGCCGAGCACGATGACGGGGATCCACATATGCGAGATCAGATCGCCGAGCTTGGCCCAGCTCCAGGCCGCGTTGATATAAAGGGGCGAGAACAGGCCGCCGACGCTCTGGCCGAAATACTGGGCCGAGACGAACATCAGCACAAGCGCCAGCAGGAAGTTCGGAATGGCAAGGCCAAGGAACCCGAAGAAGGTGGCGAAATAATCGCCCACCGAATATTGCCGCACCGCCGAATAGATCCCGATCGGAAAGGCCACCGCCCAGACGAAAAGCAGCGTGGTGACCGAAACCACCATCGTCAGGCTCATGCGCGCCCAGATCAGCTCGCTGACGGGTTTGTTCCAATCGAAGGATTGGCCGAAATCGCCGCGCAGCAGGATGCCGCTGATCCATTTCCAGTATTGGACGGCCCAGGGCTGGTCGAGCCCGTAGCGTTCGCGCAGGCCGGCGATGACGCCAGGGTCGATGGTCTCGCTCTGCGAAGCCAGGCGCGCGGTCATCGCGGTCAGGAAATCGCCGGGCGGCAGCTGGATGATGATGAAGGTCACGACCGAGATCGCGAACATCATCGGGATCATGTAAAGCAGACGTCTGATGATGAAGCCGACCATGTTCAAGCTCCTTCAACCGGCAAAGCCGATCGGACTGGGTGATGGGGCGGGGCTGGGGGTGGAATGGCGCCAGCCGACGCCATTCCCTCGATCGGGCGCGATCGACTATTTGTAGTAGAAGGTTTCCGGCTTCGCCGGTCCCGGCGTCATGTAGAACGACGTGCTGGGGATGACCTTGGGGACATTGTGCATATTGGTCTTGACGATGCCGACCCGGTCCGGCTCCAGGTTGGTGCCGATGACGTAGAATTCGTCACGCGTGATCGCCAGCAGTTCCTTCATCGCTTCGAGCTGTTTTGCGAGGGTCGGCGCTTTCTGCACCTGCTGGTAGAGATCCATCTGCTTTTTGGCGGCGGCGCTCGGTTCCTGGGCGTTCGGATCCTTGGGGTTCTGGTAATAGAGCCCCCAGGCGGTGGCGAAGCTCGATTCATATTCGTGCGGGAAATACCATTTGGGATCGAGCAGGCCGAGGAAGTCGTAGCCGCCGCCGCCAACCCATGCCAGGCCGTCATTGTCGTTGTTCTGCAGGCGGGAGAAGATCAGCGACCGCTCCGCCGGGCGCGGCTGCATGTCGATGCCGACCGCCTTCCAATAACGCTGGATCAGCTCGAGGGCGTCGACCTGGATCGGGCTTCCGGTCAGCGCGTCGATCGCGAAGGTGATGCGCTTGCCGTCCTGGCCGAGGCGGAAACCTTCGGCGTCGCGCTTGGTCAGGCCCGCCTTGTCGAGATGCTGATTGGCGAGCTTGACATTATATTCGAGATATTGCGTCGCCATCTTCTCGTCGTAGAGCGCGGTGCCTTCGCGCGGGGCCGCCTGATAGGGCTTGGCCTGCCCGGCATAGATCAGCTGGTTCAGCTCTTCGCGATTGATGGCGTAACTCAGACCGATGCGGAAATCCTTGTTCGAGAAGACGGCGCGCAGCGCCGGGTTCTTGTGGGTCTGGTTCAGAGTGATCAGCAAAGCGTTCGACCAGGCCGGTCGCGCGATGAACAGCCCGTAGCCGCCCTTCTGCTGGTTCTGCACGATCACGGCGCGGGCGTCCGTCGTCTCGATGAAGCGGTTCTGCATGTCGATTTCGCCGCTGATCGCCTTCAGGATGATCGCCTGGGTATCCTGCATCACATCGATGGTCACGCGGTCGAAATACGGCAGCTGATTTCCGGATGTATCCACCTTGGCGTAGTAAGGATTGCGCTCGGCGGCGACCTGGGTCGTGCCATTGTATGGCGCGGTCAGAACCCATGCGTCGAGCGTCGGGCGGCCAAGGTCGCGCCAGCGGCCGGGAAAACCGATCTTGTTGTTGAAGAGCTGGGCCCAGTCGGTTGCGCCAGCTGCCTTCACCAGCGCATCGATGCCATCAGGGTTGAAATCCTTGTGGAACTGCTTGAGGTAGTGCGCCGGTGCGGCCGCCAGGATGTCGGAGCCGCGCACCGTCGCCATGTTCATCAGGAACAGACCATTCGGCGCGGCAAACTTGAAGACGACCTTGTAGTCGTCGATCTTATCGACCACGACGGGCTTGCCGCCGGCGGTCAGCCAGTCCGGCGCTGCGGGCGTGATCTTGGTGTTACGCAGCACGTTCTCATTCCACCAGACCAGATCGTCGGCGTTAAAGGGCGCGCCGTCCGACCAGCGCGTGCCTTCCCGCAGGGTAAACGTATATTCGGTGGCATTGTCGTTGACCTCGACGCTCTTGGCGATGTCGGGGATCACTTCGGTCCATTCCGGGTTCCAGCGGACCAGCCTTGTATAGCCGATCGACCGTTCGATCTCGCTGTCGCCGCCTCCGAAAGTCGCCGTTCGCCAGGTGCCGCCATAGGTGCCGACCGATTCAAGCGGCTTGAGAACCAGCGGCTCCCTGGGCAGTCGCTTTTCCACCGGCGGCAACTTGCCGGCAGCGGCCAGCGCCTTGAGTTCGGGGGCCTCCTGAAAGCCTAGCGCAGCACCGGCCCAGCCAGCGCCGATAAGGATCGTCGCGGCTACGGTCGAGACGACCTGCCGCCGTAGAGTTCTGACCTGATGCATGTTCCCCTCCCAAGGATCTCGCTCTAGGTTATCGTTAACGTATTCTCCTCATCTTTTTACGTTATCGTTACCGTTTATTTTTGTCAAAAAGATTCTATTGCCGTGCCGATATCCCAAATAGCCTTGGATTTTCCGAGGATTATGATAGTTATCGTTACCGTAAGTGAAGCGACCGCGCCTGAAAGATATCCCGTTGAACCGACCTAAAGACCCAGAATCGAAAATCACCATCGCGGACGTCGCCCGCGCCGCCGGCGTGTCGCCGATGACCGTGTCGCGCGTACTCAACGACCAGGGCGGCGCCAGTGCGGAAACCACGCAACGCATTCTTCTGGCGGCGAACGAGCTGAACTACCGACCCAATCCTTTTGCGCGCGGACTGCGATCGGACCGATCAAGGACCATCGGTCTCCTCGTTCCCGACATCACCAACCCATTCTTCCCGGAAGTCATCCGCGGAGCGGAAGATGCCGCAAGCGTTGCCGGCTACAACCTGCTCTTGTCGAATGTCGTCGAAAACAGCAAACGGGAGGAGGAACTGATCGAGGCGCTGCTGCGGCATCGGGTCGACGGGATCATCGTCTGCAGCTCGCGACTTCCCGACGCAACGCTGCACAAGGTACTGGCGCCCCACCGCGCCGCCGTGCTCATCAACCGCGAAGCCCCGAACGAAATCGCGGGAACCATCGTGACGGATTACGAGATCGGCGCATCGCGAGCCATCGACCATCTCGTCGAACGCGGACGCCGCAGAATCGCGATCATCGCCGGGCCGCGCAGTTCGTTCGGCGGCAAGAGCCGCCTGGTTGGTTTCCGCAAGACATTCGCCGCCCACGGTCTCGAGGCACAGGCGATCGTTTATTGCGATCCGACCGCCGCCGGCGGACAGGCGGCGGCGGCGCAATTGCTGGCGGAAGCCCCCGGCATCGACGCCATGGTCTGCTACAACGACCTCAACGCGATCGGCGCCATGAAGGCCTGCCGCGCGGCCGGCATTTCCATTCCCGAACAAATCGCGCTGGTCGGCTTCGACGACATCCCGACCGCCGAACTGCTCTCGCCGGCGCTCACTACGCTGCGCGTGCAGAAGCGGGAAATGGGGGAGGAAGCCGTACGGCTACTGCTGAGCCGCATCGCCACCAAAAAACGTCAGCATGGCATCGTGATCGTCCCCGAACTCATCATCCGCGAGACGACCTGAACATCAAGATCAAGAGGAGGATATCCATGGACGCCGGCAACTTGCAGTCACTGGCCTTGCCCGAGGAGAAGAAGAAGTGGTTCGTTCACGAGCGTTTCGGCATGTTCGTGCATTGGGGGCTTTACGCGCTGCCTGCCCGCCATGAATGGGTCAAGAGCCGCGAAGAGCTGAACGACGCCGACTACCAGAAATATTTCGATCACTTCGATCCCGATCTCTACGACCCGCGCGAGTGGGCAAGACGCGCCAAGGCCGCGGGCATGAAATACGTGGTGCTGACGACCAAGCACCATGAGGGCTTCTGCCTCTGGGATACCAAGGCCACCGACTTCAAGGTGACCAACACGCCCTACGGAAAGGACCTGCTGCGCCCGTTCGTCGAGGCCTTCCGTGCGGAGGGCCTGAGGATCGGCTTCTATTATTCGCTGATCGACTGGCATCATCCCGACTTCACCGTCGATCCGCGCCACCCACAGCGCAACCATCCCGATGCAGCGAAGATCAATGAAGGCCGGGACATGCGGCGGTACGCGGCCTTCATGCGCGAGCAGGTGCGCGAACTGCTGACCGAATTCGGACAGATCGACATCATGTGGTTCGACTTCAGCTATCCGCAGTGGAAACTTGGAGAACTGGTCGGCAAGGGCAATCAGGATTGGGAAAGCGAGAAACTCGTGCGCCTTGTGCGCGAACTCGCTCCGGACATCATCATCAACAACCGGCTCGATCTCGCAGGCCTGCAGGCTGACATCGTGACCCCGGAACAATATGTGCCCCGCGCCTGGCCGAAACGCGACGGCAGACGCGTCGTCTGGGAAGCCTGCCATACGCTCAGCGGTTCCTGGGGCTACCACCGCGACGAGGACACCTGGAAAAGCACGGAGCAACTGGTGCAGATATTGGTCGGCAGCGTCGCCATGGGCGGTAATCTGCTGATGAATGTCGGGCCGACGGCTCGCGGCACGCTCGACCACCGCGCGATCGCCGCCCTTGGCGCCTACGAGGAATGGATGACGCTGCACGAGCGCAGCATCGTCGGCTGCACCCAGTCCGGCTTCACCGCTCCACCCGATTGCCGCCTGACGCAGAACGGCGATCGCCTCTATATCCACCTCTTCAACTGGCCCTACCGCCACCTGCATTTCGATGCCCTGGCGGGGAAAATCGAATATGCACAGTTCCTGCACGACGCCAGCGAAGTGACTTGGCTGCGCCCCTCCGCCAACACGTTGTGGACAAACACGCAGTTCCCGGTGGCCGAGGACGAACTGACATTCGTGCTGCCGGTGCGTCGCCCCAAGGTCGTGGTGCCGGTCATCGAGGTCAAGCTCAAGGCGGGAAGTACCCCTCCCCTTCAGGATTGAAGAGAGCGTCACGTGTGAAATTTCCGGGGCCGCGCTCGGCCCCGGAACTCAGCGACCTTCGTCGCAGGTCATTAGGCTGCCGGGAGCCGTCAACAATTCCCGGTGGTATTGCTTATCGCAAGCAACTGTGCTGCACTATTCGCCTGTCGTGGGGGCGCGGGCATGGGCGATTGGATCAAGGAACGCAATTTTTCTTCCCTTTCAATTCGGGATCTTCTCGATGCGCGTGAGGCTTATCACGTCCATCTCGCAAACCTGGACAATGTATTTGCAACGGCAATCGGCCGTTATCTGATCCGCGACAAGGACCCGGACTCCAGAAGTGCGGATGAAGCGGCGCCGCGCGGCGCCAGCGGAGCACGCACACTTTACAACTCCCATGTCCAGAAATGGTCCTGGCCGTGCGTTCTGGTCTTTGTCGACGTCTGGGAGGATCGCGCTGCCCTTTCGGCGAAGCCCGAGGCCATGGTCCCGCAATATCTCTATCTGCCGGACGGGCGCGTCATTCCGACTTGCGTGGTCTATGCCAAATCTGCGCCGCGGTCCGAGGGTTCGCAGCTCGATACCGTATTTCCGACCGGGTTGCTGGGCGGCGGGTTCCCTGCCCTGCAAGTCGTTCAGGGGCGCCGGCGCATGAGCACGATGGGCTGTCTCGTGACGGACGGCGATCAGGTTTTCGTGCTGACAAACCGTCACGTGACGGGCGAGGCGGGGCGCGAGGTCTACGCCGTGGTCGCCGACACGCGCCAGAGAATTGGCGTCAGTTCGGGCCGGGACATCGGCAAAGTGCCGTTTCCCGACGCCTATCCGGGATGGTCCGGCAGCCGGCAGATGCTGAATTTGGACGCCGGCCTGATAAGGATCGACGACGTCACGCGCTGGACCGCCCAGGTCTATGGCATCGGGGAGATCGGCCCCGTCATCGATCTGCATGTCGATACGTTCGACCTGGACCTGATCGACACCCAGGTCAGGGCCTATGGCGCGGCCGGCGGGCTCTTGAAGGGCCGGATACAGGCTTTTTTCTTCCGCTATCGATCCGTGGGCGGCATCGACTACGTGAGCGATTTCCTGATCGGTGCGCGCCGCGGCGAAACGAGCATCGGCACACAGCCGGGTGATTCCGGGTCTCTTTGGTTCCTTGAAGCCGTTGAGGGTTCGGCCCCTGCCCCTGCCGGCGATGGGCGCGCACCTCGGCTTCGGCCGTTCGCGATGCAATGGGGCGGCCAGGCTCTGACCGCGCCCGGCGCCGAGCTCAGCGGAACGTTTGCCTTGGCGACCTGCCTTTCGACGATATCGCGAGAACTCGACATCGAGGTGATCGCGGATTGGAATATAGGACACCCGGAGACATGGGGCGCCGTCGGCCATTTCAAGGTTGGCGCGCTGGCCTGCGAATTGCTGGAAGACGATTGGCTCGGCCGGCTGTTCATGCTCAATCAGCGCAACATCGGATATGATGACGCGTCGTTGCAACATGGCCTGGGGCCTCATCCGAGGACGAAATTCGTGCCTTTGGCAGACGTGGCCGATTTCGTCTGGCGCAGCATTCGCCGCGCAGACGACAACAACCACTTTGCAGACATCGACGAAGTGGCCGACAGCGGAGAATTCTCGGGCAAGTCACTGCTGGACCTGACACAGGACAGGCCGGAGAACGTGAACCCGGATATCTGGAATTCGTTCTATCAATCCATTGGGGCCAGCAAGCGGGGAGCCCTGCCCTTCAGGGCCTGGCAGATATTCGATGCCATGATCGACTTCGCAGCCGCCGGCCAGATCACGGAGTTCGTTTGCGCCGCAGGTCTGCTCGCGCATTATATCGGTGACGCCTGCCAGCCGCTGCACGTCTCCAAGCTGCACCACGGCTCGTCGGAGGCGGAAGAGGACGTGCACTCGACCTATGAAACCGCGATGCTCAACCAGTTTGCCGACGAGCTGATTGCAGGGCTTGCCGAGACGCGAGCCACCTGGGCCGGGCCGGAGATCAGATGCGAGACGGGGCATGATGCAGCGGTGGCGGCCGTGGAATTGATGCGCCGCACGGTCACCCGCTTGCCGCCGGAGCGGGTGATCAAGGTCTACAACGACAGCGCCGGCCGCAGCAGGACGAAAAAAATGTGGGAGGCCCTGGGTGAGGATACCGTCAATTGCATTTTCGACGGTTCCTTGACGCTCGCCCGGATCTGGGAAGGGGCCTGGAAAGCCGGACGAAAGCGGAAACGCAATCCGCCCCTGCCTTCGCAGCCCGAATCCCAGGAAGCGCTAATGGCGCTCTACCTCGACAACAAGTTCCTGCTGTCGTCAAAGCTGCAGGCGCTGACCGTGAGCGAGGGGCGGCTGGTCGTCACGACCTCTTGAGGGTTCCGGTCGCAACCTGCCAACTGCGTTACATCGCGAGCTCGGGAACGGAACGCAACAGTGACGTGATCTCGGTCGCGCGCCATAAGAACCGCACCCATGGATTTCCGTCTTCGGCAAACCCTCAAGTATTGAAGTAGTGCCGGCGCGACAGACGCGTCTGCACATACAGCCGTTCGCCATAGGTGCCCGGCGCGTAGACGTTGGCGCTTTCTTCCACCGGCACCGAAAGATTGCCTTCGCTCGGAAAGCGGGCGACGAATTCCTCGTCGATGTCGCAGCCGAGGCCCGGTGCTTCCGGCACGGCCAGCGATCCGCCTTCCTGGACCGGATGCGGGACGATCACGCTGGAGCGGCCGTCCCAGTCGTCGTCGATCCGTTCGAGGACGAGCGCGTTGGGGATCGCGGCGAGCAGATGCAATGCCGCGTATTCCGCGACCGGACCGAGCGAGCCGGAATGCGGTGCCATCTGGATGTGATGCGCTTCCGCCATCGCGGCGATCTTCTTCATCTGGGTAATGCCGCCCGCGCGCCCGGTATCCGGCTGGATGACGTCGACCAGTTCCTCTTCGATCAACTGGCGCTCGCCGAAGATCGTGGCGGCACGCTCGCCGGCTGCCAGCGGAACATGGGCCGCGTCGCGAATACGGCGATAACCTTCGACATTGTCCGGGGCAATCGGATCCTCGACCCAGAGCAGTTCATAGGGCTCGAGCCGGCGCACCACGCGGCAGGCGTCGGCAGGGGTCATCCACGGCGGTCCATGCAGGTCGATAGCTATGTCCATGTCGTCCCCCACGGCCTCGCACAGCATGTCCACCTTCCGTACAGGATCGGACACGCCACTGCATTTCAACGCCTTGATACCGCGGGCCTTGAGGGAAAGCGCCTGCTCGACCGTGTTGGCATGCGAATAGATCGGGATACGGTCGCGCAGCTTGCCGCCGAGCAGGTTCCAGACCGGTACGCCGAGCACCTTGCCCTTGATGTCCCACAGCGCCATGTCGATGCCGGTCATGGCGCCGCCGCCGACCGTGCCCAGCATGCCATGACCCATCATGGCGATCGCCATTTTCTGCCACAGCTTTTCGATATGGGTCGGATCCTCTCCGACCAGAAGGGGCGCGAGATCCTTGATCGCGGTCTCGACGACACGCGGCCAGCCGGAGCATTCACCGATGCCGGTGATGCCTTCGTCCGTGTCGATCTTCAGGAACAGCCAGTTGCGCGTGCCCTCGCGCTTTTGGGGCGGCGCCCATTTGGAGGGGCGCGGCGGACCCGCATGCATGAGGAAGGTCCGTATTCCCGTAATCTTCATCGTGCGGTACTTCCGTTCTTGACATTGCCGGCTTCGGTATAGGGGCTGGGTTCGGTATAGCGGAAGCGCCTGGAGCGATCGCGGTCGCGGGGATCCGGGCGGGGAATGGCCGAGATGAGCGCCTGGGTATAGGGGTGGTCCGGCGCATTGCAGACCTTGTCCGCCTCACCCATTTCGACGAGCTTGCCGCGATACATGACACCCACCCGGTCACACATGTAGCGAATGACGCCGATGTCATGGCTGATGAAGATATAGGCGAGGCCGAGCTCGTCCTGCAGCCGCATCAGAAGATCGAGCACCTGGAATCGCACCGAAACGTCGAGCGCCGAAGTCGCCTCGTCGGCCACGATGATGCGCGGGTTGAGCGTAATCGCCCGGGCGATGCCGATGCGCTGGCGCTGGCCGCCCGAAAACGCGTGCGGGTAACGCTCGCGCCCGGCGGGATCGAGGCCGACCTGATCCATCAGGTGGCAGACCCGCTCGTCGAGCTCCCTGCCGCGGGCGATGCCGTTGACCAGCAGCGGTTCGCCGATCACCTGCGCGACGGTCATGCGCGGGTTGAGCGAGCCGAACGGGTCCTGGAAGACCATGCGCAGTTCGCGCCGCGCGGCCTTCAGCTCCGCACCCTCGAGTTTTGCCAGATCGACGACCTTGCCGTCGGCGCGGCGATAGATCATCTCGCCGCCCGTCGGATCGTAGAGCCGCATGATCGAGCGGCCCATCGTCGTCTTGCCTGAGCCGCTCTCTCCCACGATACCGAGCGTTTCGCCGGGAAGCAGCGCGATCGAGACGTCGTTCAGCGCCTTCATGTCGCCGAAATGCATCGAGAGATTGCGGATGTCGAGGATGGGTTCGGCGGAAGTGTCGAGCGGCGGCCGGGCCAGCCGGATCTCCGCCTTCTGCTCGAGCTTCAGCACCGAACCGATCAGCATGCGCGTATAGGGATCCTGCGGCGCATGGAAGATCTGCTCCACCGGTCCGTATTCCTTGGCAACGCCGTGATGCATCACCAGCACGTCGTCGGCGATCTGGGCAACGACGCCCATGTCGTGAGTGATGAACAGCACGGCCATGCCGGTCGATTGCTGCAGCCGCTTGATCAGGTCGAGGATCTCGGCCTGGGTCGTGACGTCGAGCGCCGTCGTCGGCTCGTCGGCGATCAGCAGCTGCGGTTTGCAGGCAAGCGCCATGGCGATCATGGCGCGCTGGCGCATGCCGCCGGAATACTGGAAGGCGTAGCGATCCAGCGCCTGTTCGGGGTTGGGTATCTCCACCTGCCGCAGCAGCGAGACCGCCTCCGTCCTTGCCTGCGCCTTGCTCATATTCAGATGCAGGCGGAGCACTTCGGTAATCTGGTCGCCGACCGTGTGTACCGGCGACAGCGACGACATCGGCTCCTGGAAAATCATCGCGATGTCGCGGCCGCGCACCGAGCGGATCGCACGGCTGCGCGGGTCGAGCTTGGCAAGGTCGAGCGAAGTGCCGTCCGGGCGATGCAGTAAAATCGATCCCGAGGCGATCTGACCAGGCGAGTCGATGATTTGCAGGATGGAGCGAGCGGTGACGGATTTCCCCGAGCCGCTCTCACCGACCACGCACAGTGTCTTGCCGGGCTCGATCGAGAAGGAGAGATCGTTCACGGCCCTGAAGACGCCGGTGCGGAGCGGAAACTCCGTCACCAGGTTCCTGACTTCGAGCAGCGGCTTGCCCGGCGCGATCGAAGAACGGGGGGCGATGGACAGGATGTCGGTCATCGACGCCTCACTTGTTGTAGGGATCGGCCGCGTCGCGCAGGCCGTCGCCGAAAAGGTTGAGCGCCATGACGGCAACGACGACCGCCAGCCCCGGCATGAAGAGCCAGGGAGCGGTTGCGATGGAGCGGATGTTCTGCGCTTCACGCAGCAGCACGCCCCAGGAGATGGTCGGCGGTTGAAGACCGAGACCGAGGAACGAGAGCGAGGTTTCCGCCAGAATCATCGCCGGCACGGCCAATGTCATTGACGCGATGATATGGCTGGAGAAGCTCGGCAGCATATGACGGAAGATGATGCGCCCTTCCGGCACCCCGTCGAGGCGGGCCGCGGCCACGAACTCCTCCGTGCGCAGCGACAGGAAGCGGCCGCGGACAACGCGGGCAAGCTGCGCCCAGCCGGTAAACGACAGGATGATGGTGATCATCATATATTGCAGCGTCGCCGGCCAGCCCTGCGGCAGAGCGGCGGCCAGCGCCAGCCAGATCGGAATGGTCGGCAGCGACAGCACGAAGTCGATGACGCGCTGCATGACGAAATCGATCTTTCCTCCGTAATAGCCGGAGATGCCGCCGAGAACGATGCCGAGCAGCAACGACATGAAGACGCCGACCAGACCGATCGAGAGCGATATCTGGGCGCC
>NZ_JAVDTC010000009.1:0-230997 GCF_031455615.1 Neorhizobium sp. 2083
TGGTATAATCAGCACCGTATAAAAATCTCACTGGGCGGCGTAAGTCCCACGGAATACCGCCGGAACCTTGGAATTGCAGCATAAACAGTCCAAGATTTTGTCCGCACCTCCAAGGGGTCAATGTTCGGTGCTGATTGACATGTTCCATGACAATACGCCAACCTCGAAGAATATTGGCGACTACATCGACATAATCCAGGAAACCCTCAAGAAGGCAGGATGCATCGCAGTCTATCCTGAGACCAGGGACGGGGTTGAGCGTGGTTTGCTCGCAGTGCTGGGCAAAGGGCAATTTGGAACCTGCACTTGCGTAGAGAAACCGGCGCCTTAATCGCATTGGTCAGAGGCGATCTTGCAATTGACTGATCGTGTGATGACGACCGGCGCGGAAGCTCATTTAACGTCTCTCGCGAGGAGGCGGGTCCGGTACGATCTCCATTTACGGGATTTGAGAGCATGTTAGCTTGTATGTCATGATCAACGTCCATACCCTCATCGCGCGGGAAGAGACGCTGTCCTATCCGGATATTGTTGAGATCATCCGCCGCCGCATGTCGAGATCGAATAATGGTAGCCCTAAGAAATCAGCCAGTTTATCCGGTGTGGAGCGACGTGCCGTTGAACTCGATACGATCGCATCTGTCCTGCCGATCGACCGTCGCGACGAACTCGCGGAGCTGCTGGCCGACCGGGATATCGAGACGCTACGCCACCTAGTCAACCAGGGCATGGGCGCCAACACGCTGAGAGCACTGACCTCGGATCTCGCCTATCTCGAAGCCTGGGGATTGGGCGCGATCGACCACTCTCTGCCCTGGCCGGCGACCGAAGCACTGCTCCTGAAATTTGTCGCGCAGCATCTGTGGGATCAGCAGCAGAGGGAAACTGATCCCGACCATGGTATGCCGGCGAATGTCTCTCGTTGGAGGCCTTTGACACGGCGTGAGCTTTTGTGAGGGGAAATGGCCATCATTATAATCGTACTAGCCGCTATTGGGGTCATGATGAATACCGACCTCGGGCAAGAAGCTTTACTTGTGAGCGCCTCCACGGGGGCGGGTGCCCTATCCACTATCACTGGCGTCGTTCTTCTCGCAGCGGTTGCCTTTGTGTGTCTGGAAGCGCTGGCGAAGGCAGAATGGAATTCATTGGCAAGCAGGATAGTAACAAGTGGCTTTCTTGCCCTTGTGATTGTTGCGTGTTTTCAGACGGGCGGAGAGTGGCAATTCTTGGCGGGGCTGGCGTTGATCTTCGGCGCACTCGTTCCGTGGTTTCGGAACTTGCGGCCATTTCCTCTGCCCGCGCTTCTTGGTCGTTTCCGAAGTTCTCCGCTCAAAATTTTAGCAGCCGCGGCGTCAGTCTATCTAATCGTAGGCATATTCGCCTTTCCAATCGGAAGAACTTTGGGCCCAATATCCTCGTTGATGGTGGTCGGCATGATTCTGGCCGTTGTCACCACCGCTATCGCTAGCATATCGCACCGGAAAACTATTACGTGGGCGATCGCTCTCTTCACCGTAGTTGGTTTCGTCTTCTATCGTTCTTCACCTATCCGGGAACTCCCCGACAAAACTCTATATTCTAGTCCCGTAGCCATAGATTGCGTCGATGCCGCTGCACCTGCTGGCCTAATGCTGGTGGAACGGACCTTCAAATGCTGGCTGGATGCGAACAAGGACAAAGGTGGCCGAGCGACGATGTATTTGGTTGGAGCGGCAGGAGGGGGCGTCCGCGCGGCAGAATGGACGGCAACGGTGCTCTCCGAGCTTGACCGACAAGTCCCGGACTTTTCGAAGAAACTTTTTGCAATCTCGGCTGTCTCGGGTGGATCGTTGGGAGCATCTGTCTATCTGGGTGAAATAACGGAGCGCCAGCGAAGAGGAGATTGCCGTCCAAGCCAAGAAGGCGGATTGTCACCATGCGCGCGGGATATGTTGGACGGAGAGATTCTTGGGCCGGTCATCCTGTCTGCGCTGACCTCCGATGTAATCAGTTCCGTCGCTTTCCCTATCACCGGATACCTTGATGACCGGGGTGTTGCGCTTGAACGGAGCCTCGAACGCAACTGGGAAAATGCCTACGGTTCAAACCTTTTCGGAACCTCCCTCAGCGGATTATGGCCGAAAGAACCTTGGCCCGCTCTAATACTCAATGCGACAATGGTCTATAGGGGCCGAATTGCATCTACATCAAACTTGGGCGACATCGACGGTGACGGTCAGATTTTCAATGTTGGGCAGCCAACCACGAGGGTAAGTACGGCAGTCGTGAATTCAGCAAGGTTTCCCGGCATTACGCCAGGCGGCCGATATGTCCTGCCGTGGACAAAATATGAGGGGCGCGACGTCCCTGTATCGCCAAGTGAGGCAGCGAAGTCGGACAAGAAATTTGACTACAGGTATTTCGACACGCTGGTGGATGGTGGGTATATTGATAACTATGGAGCGGCTTCGCTCTTGGCCCTTATCGGTCAGCTAGATGAGATCCAGTGCGATATGCTTCAGGATCAAGATTCGGAACTGCATAAGCAGCCGTGCTGGCAGATCCTGCAAACGAAGAGGTTTGTCAGATACGCGGTGGTCCAGATAACGTCCGATCCACTTATTCCAGGCAAATGTGACATGCCGCTGGAGATAGATCCAGGAATCGACAGCGTAATATCGGACGCACCCGACCTCGTCTCTCCTCTGTTGACACTCATGAACACCCGTTCTCTCGCCGGAATTGATCTAGCTAAAAGGCTTAAGGAACATGTGCATTCCATCGACCTGAACGACAGGCAGTCGCGTACACATGGAATATTCGCGAAGGGTGACCATCCGCTGAATTTCAGCTATTTCCATTTCGGTTTGGGACCACTCCTCGAGCTTCCTCAATTTGGTTCAGAGGACACCTTCGCGGAGCTGAGAAAGTACATCGAGTTGCAACAGAGCGGCGCGTCAGAAGAAGAGCTCAGCAAGCTCTCAAGGCAACAAATGGAGGCTTCGTTCAAGAAGGAAGCGACACGTTTGATTAAGAAACCGACCTTTGACGGGCGCATGCCTCCGCTGAGCTGGGGCCTTTCAGAGGACTCGAAGTCAGCCATCGCCAAGCACTTCAAACTTTGCGGCTCATGGGCGGTGAAACATCTCCGCCGAATTTCTCAGGAAGGACTTTTTTACGCGCGCGACGAGGCGAGATGACGGCTCGCAAGCTGGCGCCTTCATTGTGGCGGCAGTTCTCGGGTCTGCTTCTGGTGGAGAGGGATAGAGCTTAAAGCTTACGCGAACTTTGAACCGATCATAAGAGCGTGGATTAATTCAACGGACGAATATTTTCGTAGGAGAGCAGGGATCTGCGGATCGTAGGCCGGACGTGCCTGACAGAAAGACTGGAGGTTCACGCGCTTACGCATCAACGGGCGAAGATCTGTCTGAATGATAAGTCCGTATGTCCTTCTTCGTGGCTGAGGTGGCTCGCCCTACACTGGTCTTCCGAGGGTTGCTCGGATAGGCCGAGCCGATCCTCACGACAGGAGGACGAGCCGTGGCAGATTATAGAGAAGCTTTTGTCGGAATCGATGTTGCCAAGCTGAAGAATGCGTTTGCGATTGCGAATCTGGCCGGAACGTAGAGATCCGTTATATCTGCGAGGTGGAGGGTGGAGGCAGGCAACGGATGCCAGCATGCGCCGCATTATCGAGCGTATAGCCGGAAAGTTTGATCACGTGCATTTCTGTTACGAGGCCGGCCCCACGGGTTACGGCCTCCACCGGCTCATCAAGTCGCTGGGCCATGACTGTAAGGTTGTCGCTCCGTCGCTAATCCCGAGAAAGCCTGGTGACCGCGTCAGACGAACAGTGTGAACATTACTCGCAGGCACTTGAGGGACAGTTTCTGGTTTCTGGGGCGGGCGTCGGTGCGATATCCGTCGGATCGAACACACGATCGCGGTGCGGTTCACGATGAGCGTCGAAACATTCGACATCAGAGTAGACACCGGGACTCCCGTTGATCTTAGCTACGATAAGCCGGACCAGTTCGCAGGAACGATCAAGAAGGTTGCCATCGATATAAAGCCGCACTGATCATCACCGTAGTTCATGACGTCTACTTGTCGTCCGTGGCAGCGCATGCGAGATGCCGCAGCTCCGCTTCGATCCGTTCAGGAGGTGATAAAACAGCGAAGCGAAAGGACTGTCTTCAGGAGCTTCAACGGCTGTTGCGAACGACCGAATTGAAGGCGCAAAGCTGACGCTCAGCCAGCTAATGTTCCCTCTGTGATTGAGTGCCTTTGTGAAATTTGAGCGATGGTCGCCTTAAAAAGATCTGAACCTACGGCCATACGATCTCAAAATGTGCTGCGTTGGTGTGAGTACTTCGGGAAGTGGACATCACGGTGCCCTCGCTTGATTTCATTCTTGCCACGGGTCAAGGACGATCGCACCGGTATCATAGAAGTCTTGAATGTTATGAGTGACCACAGTTAAGCCGTGGACCAGCGCGGTGGCGGCGATCAAGGCATCAGCCTCGTTGCGGCGGTCTGGAATATGTAAGTGGGCACAACGCGTCGCTACCGCGTCATCGACTGGTAAAATTCGCTCGGCGAATTCGGGGCGAACGCGGCTATCCATCCAACCTCGCAAACGAGACCCTTGGGCAGCATCGCGTCGCTGGATGCTTAATATTCCGCGCTCTATTTCCAGGATCGTAATCGCGGAAATGAACAAATCATTAGAATTTTGGCCACTAACCCACTTCGTCACATTGGCATCTGCTTTACCGTCTCCAACTTTGCGAAGCTCGGAGACAACGTTCGTGTCTAGCAGGTACTTCAAGATAGATCGACCTCGCGGGATGCAATTTCGGCTCTCGGTGGATCCAATTCGATCCCCGACAAACCAGGCATTGAAAGAGCATCCACGAGATTCCCGCGCCTGCCGGTGAGGCGCTCAAATTCGCTATACGTCATCAAAACATGGGATGGCTTCCCGCGATCTGTGATGACGACGGGTCCTTTCTGGGCAGCCTTCTTTGCTCTACCGACGTCATGGTTCAACTCCCGACTGGACAAACTTGTCACACTCATAGAATGCCTCCTTGTAGAAAAGTACCTACATATACGACATTGTGCTCTTTGGAGCAATGTCCAAGGTGGCTTTCGCCTTGACGGGAATCGAACTAATTCTCATCTGAATGCCGAATTGCAGAGTGATTGGACTCGCTGCAATTCGTGTTTAATGACAGCGAATCAAGCTCAGCCTAGTAAGCCTTCCGGTCGGCGAGGCTGGATATTCCCATTCGCTGATGTGGACCTGGCATTGCAGCCGCCAGGCAACGACGGCTGCGTAAAAAGCATGTCGAACTCGTCCACCTGGGAACGATTACAGAACCCATCCTCCATCGATCGTCAGGCTCGACCCGGTCATGTAGGAAGATCGTGGGCCAGCGAGATAAGACACGAGTTCGGCGATCTCTGCCGGATCGGCGACCCTCTTCAAGGGACTGCGGTCGCTGAGAAATTCGATCGTCCCGGCGTTCATATCTGTATTCGTCGGTCCGGGCTGGACGTTGTTGACGGTGATCTGTCTCGGAGCGAGATCGAGCGCCAGTCCCTTTACCATGGCGGCGACCGCAGCCTTCGTGAACTGATAGACGCTGCTGCCCTGGAAGCCGGTTCTCTCAGCCGTATTGGAACCGATCGTGATCACGCGGCCACCGTCTTTCATCTGTGCAACCGCAGCCTGGATCGCAAGGAAGACCCCGCGGATATTAACGTCGATCATGAGATCGAGTTCTTCAAGAGCAACCGCCTCCACTTTATTGATGCGCAGGATGCCGGCGTTCACCACGACGACGTCGAGTGCGCCGAGTTCATCCACCGCGTTGCGGACGGCCTCAGTAATGGCCTCGGGATCAGCACTGTCAGCCTGGATCGGGAGAACCTTGCGTCCTACCTTCTGGATCGAGGAAGCCAGCTCGGACGCGCTATCGGGCCGTGACACGTAAGTAAACGCAACGTCAAAGCCGTCCTCGGCTAACCTGCGTACAGACGCCGCACCAATGCCGCGCGCGCCTCCGAATACAAGGGCGGTCTTCCGTTCATTGATCGTCATGATTATCTCCTTTTTTGACAGATCAGTCCATAATTAAACAAATGAAAACCCGCCCTGTGAGCGGGCCCTTTAGTTCTTGAGCCGTTCCGTCGCGAAGCGGGCCATCGCTTTGAGGTGCGCGCTCGACGCTCCGCCGCGCGCTGCAACTTGGAGACCGCTCATCATCATAAGCACGAATGCCGCGGCCTCGCCTGGATCAAGGGTCTGGGCTATGCTTCCCTGCTGCTGCCCTTCTCGAATCCTGGCTGTGATTCCTCGGGAAAGCAGCTCGCCGAAGACCTTTCTGCGTTCATTGAGCTCAGCATCCGTCACGCCAAACTCGCCGACGGATCCGACGCCCATGCATCCAAGCGCTCGCTCTTCATCGTCTTCCGCAACGACTCCGGCAAGCAGGCTTTCAATTCCTTCTATCGGATCACCCTCGGACAACCTCCTAAGATGTCCGGATGTCGTCCTTCGCTGGTACGTATTAAGCGCCTCAAGATATAGCTTTCGCTTGTCGCCAAATGCCCCGTAAAGGCTCTGACGGCCAATTCCCATTGCTTCTCGCAGATCGTCGGTGGATGTCGCCGCGAAACCTTTCGCCCAGAACAGCCTCAGAGCTTTTTGCAGCGCCGCATCGCGGTCGAATTCTCTCGGTCTTGCCATGAATACGATCTATCAATTATGGACCGATCAGTCAATAATATTCATAACCCGCCGAAGATTCGCCACGCATGCGGTTGCAGGACCTAGAGTTCGGAGGCGTCGATAATCATCGAGCGGGCCAAGGACACTGTAAATCAAACACAGCGATCAAAGCTGCGCGGATGGGTGCCAGCGCCTCCGGTTCTTTAGTATCTTAGCGGCTCCGCCGACAAGCGCTTCCAACGATTCGCTATAAGAGCCATTCAAGCCTGAGGTGGAACGGCCACCAGGCCGTCCCATAGTGGAATTCACCGCGGGGTCATCACGCCGACAAGCCCGGCGAGTGCCGAGGGTTCACTCGATGTCGAGTCATAAACGCAAGGGGCTGCAAATAGCGACACGCTTGTGAATAGAACCAGGAGAAACCGCATTTCGATGCTCCTAGATCGCGCGGAGTTCCACATTGATATTCCCGCGCGTCGCCTTCGAGTAAGGGCATATCTGATGGGCCTCGTCGACGATCGCCTGCGCGGTGTCCCTGTCCACGCCGGGAATGCTGACATTCAGACGGGCCTGAAGAAAGAACTGGTTTTCGGTCGTTCCGAGATCCACTTCTGCATAGACTGAAGTGTCCGCAGGCAGACGCAACTGCCGCTTCCCGGCAGCTCGGGTCATGGCGCCGATGAAGCAGGCCGACCAGCCGGCGGCGAACAACTGCTCCGGGTTCGTTCCGGCCCCTCCGCTTCCCGGAGGAGAAAGCTTTACCTCCAGTGCAGCATCGTCGCTGCGCGCAAAACCGTCTCGGCCGCCCGTGGTGTGGGTCCGCCCGGTGTAGAGAACATTGTCGATATTGGGCATGAGATGCTCCTTGTGCTAGGGCCAGCGTTATTCGCTGACAGGGAGGTTTTTCGCCCGCTGGAGTATCTCCACTGTTTCAAAAAAGCCGGTGAAGTGTATCAAAAGGTAGGAACGCTCTGGCAGACTTGGCAGGAGCGACCCCGCTATCGCCATCAACGCAATGTCAGTTCCACGGCAAGCCCGCCGCCATCACGGTTGTAGAGCCTGACCTTGCCGCCAAGAGCAGCGGCAAGCTGCTGTGCGATGGCAAGGCCCAACCCTGTGCCGCCAGTCTCGCGATTGCGGGATTGTTCCAGCCGCACGAACGGCTGCATGGCGGCCTCCAGCATCTCATCGGGGATCCCCGGACCGCGATCAAGAACGGTTAAGACCGTTTCGCCATCCTCCTTGCGCTCGACGCTCAACTCCGCCGCGCCGGCAAACTTGATCGCGTTGTCTATGGCATTTGTCAGAATGCGCCTCAGTGCATGCGGCTTCGTCGAGAGGGTGCCATGCACAGGGCCGATGACCGACACCGCCTTGCCGATATCTTGGTAATCATAGGCAATGCTGTCGATGAATGACGAGAGGTCGATGCGCGAGGTCTTCTCGCCATTGCCGTGCGAACTGCGCGCATAGGCAATCCCATCCTTCACCAACATTTCGATTTCGCGCAGGTCACTGACCAGTTTGTCGCGTTCCGGACTTTCCTCCGCCATCTCGACACGCAGCCGCATGCGCGCAATCGGTGTCTGCAGGTCATGGGAGATAGCCGCAAGGATTTGCACCCGTTCCTCAAGATGATGGGCGATGCGGTCGCGCATGGCGTTGAAGGCCCGCGCCGCATGGGCGACCTCCCGGGGACCGCTCTCGCTGATCGGCTCGCTCTTGGCATTGGGATCAAGCGCATCGGCGGCCGCGGCGAGATCGCCAAGGGGGCGAAATGCCTGCCGCACGACAAGCCAAGTGCAGGCCACAAGCAGCAGCATCTGGACCGCAAAGACATAAGGCAGCCAGCTCGCCAGCGGCATCACGCCCCGCGGAGTCACGTCGATCGTCAGCGGTGATCCATCGGAGAGTGTCAGATGCCCCTGTAATCTGCCGTTCCCGCCGGGAATGGCCTCGACCGTCAGCGGAAATTGATGCCCCACCGCCTCCTCGATCCGGGCAGCAATCTCGGGTCCGTGTCCCGACATGTCGGGAATGCCGGGAATTCCTGGCCCGAGCTCCAGACGATAATTGCCGCGACTGAGGCGATCGAGCCACGCCGGCCGCTCGGCCGCCGGCAATCGGTCGATGACCGCAATCGAGGTTGCCAAATCGCTCTCGAGGGTACCCAGCATAACGGCCTTGGCCGAGGTGTAACGCTCGAAAAACAGGATGCTGAAGGAAAGGCCGTATGCGATCACAAGGCCCAAAAACAGGATGAGAAAGAGGCGCGCGCGCAGCGTACTTGGCCAGAAACTGAAACGCTGGCTCACTCTGTGCGCTGCCAGGTTCTTCATATCCTTGGCTCCGAAATTTCCACGGGCACGGCGAAAACATAACCCTCAGCTCGAACCGTCTTGATATAGGTCGGTTCGCGTGCGTCGTCGCCAAGTCGTTGGCGCAGACGGCTAACGAGAAGATCGATCGAGCGGTCGAACACTTCGGCATCACGCCCCTGGGTCAGATTCAACAACTGGTCGCGATTGAGAACCCGCTGCGGATGATCGATGAAGACACGCAGGAGGCGATACTCCGCTCCGCTCAGAGCAATCTCAGTGCCGTCGGCGTCAAGAAGATGCCGGCCCACTGTGTCCAGCCGCCATGTTCCAAAGGAAAGGATCTGACCTGCTTCGCTGATCTGCAAATTCGGTGGCAGCATTCTGGTACGGCGCAGGACGGCCTTGATTCGGGCCAGAAGCTCGCGTGCGGCAAAAGGCTTTGCCAGATAATCGTCGGCACCCATTTCGAGCCCGATAACGCGATCCATCTCATCATCGCGTGCGGTGAGCATGAGGATGGGCGTTGCCTTGTGCTTGCCGGATCGCAATTCTCGACAGAGAACCAGACCGTCATCGCCGGGCATCATCACGTCGAGCACGATCAAATCTACCACATTGGCATCCAGAAAACTGCGCATCTGGCGGCCGTCGGCGGCGGTGCTCGTGCGAAGACCGTTCTTCTTCAGATAAGCCGACACCAGTTCGCGGATCTCGCGATCGTCATCAACGATCAGGACATGATCGATATGCTCCATGTCGGGTCCTCGCATCCTCTGTTTCTGCGTGTCGAACCATCATCGTTTAGCGCTTGATGCAATCGCCGCGAAGCCGAGAAATGCTTCGCGGCAGCCTGATACCGAATTTGGTCGCTCTTAGAATTTCGCGACGTCGAGTACGGCCCGCGCGAACTCCGCCGGCGCTTCCTGAGGCAGGTTATGGCCGATACCGCCGCCAATCGTGCGGTGCTCGTAGTGTCCCGTGAATTTGGACGCATAGGCGGACGGATCCGGATGCGGGGCGCCGTTGGCATCGCCCTCCATGGTGATGGTGGGAATGGTCACGACAGGCGCCTTGGCAAGGCGCGCCTCATATGCATCGTATTTTGCCTCGCCTTCGGCCAGTCCAAGCCTCCATCGATAATTATGGATGGTGATGTCCACATGGTCGGGATTGTCGAAGGCCGTGGCGGAGCGGTTGAACGTTTCGTCGTCGAACTTCCAGGTCGGCGATGCGGTCTGCCAGATGAGCCGCGCAAAATCATGGGTATTGGCAGCGTAACCGGCGCGGCCGCGTTCAGTCGCAAAGTAGAATTGATACCACCAGGCAAGTTCTGCCTTGGGCGGAAGCGGCGCGCGGTTTGCGGCCTGACTGCCGATCAGGTAGCCGCTGACCGACACGAGCGCCTTGAAACGCTGAGGCCAAAGCACGGCCAAGATGTCCGCCGTCCGCGCACCCCAATCGTAACCGGCCACGATCGCAGTCTCGATCTTCAACGCATCCATCAGTGCGATCATATCGACCGCCAGAGCGGCCTGCTGACCGTTACGCGGAGTCTTGGACGAGAGAAACCGCGTCGTGCCGTAGCCCCGCAGATAGGGAATGATGACCCGGTAGCCGGCATCCGCCAGGATCGGTGCTACGTCGACATAGCTGTGAATGTCGTATGGCCAGCCATGCAGAAGCAGGACGACGGGACCGTTTGCCGGGCCGGCTTCCGCATAGCCGACATTCAGGACGCCGGCGTGAATCTGCCTCAGGGCAGCAAATTGCGTATGGCCCGACTTTTTTGCCGTATCGCCGGATGATCCGGCCGCCGCAGCGGTCGATTGAGCATTGGCCAGCGAGGTGGCACCGAGCTCGACGGCGGCAGCGGTCATGGCTGCCAAGCCAAAGAAGTGGCGGCGCTGAAGTTGAAACTTTTCGCTCATTGTTTTTCTCCGGTCCGTGTTGATGACTAAACCAAGAAAACGCTGCGCTTGTATCCTCTATATGTCCTGCATCCTGTTCAATTGCATGGCGATGTAGCAGAAGTGGCTACAGATACACTCTGATACAAAAGTCACTGGTCCGCTCCCGCAAAGGCCTCCGGCCCGGCAATCGACCCGGTCCGATTGAATCTCTCTGTAGCGAGCGGGGGTTTCTCTACACTCCGTTACATTTCTCCCTGCAGCCGGACACATCCACGACACTTGCGCGCAATCAGATTGGCGCAGTTGCCGGCCGAGCCCGCGTCGGCGCACCCACTCCACATCCCGGGCTTCAGAGGACATGTTCATGACGCTTCTCGTCATTGCCTATCTCGGAGGGGCGCTCACCATCCTTAGCCCCTGCATCCTGCCGATCCTTCCGTTTGTCTTTGCCCGCGCAGGACAGCCATTCTTGCGCAGTACCCTGCCTATGCTGGCGGGGATGGCCGTTACATTTGCTTTGGTTGCCACCCTGGCTACGATCGGTGGAAGCTGGGCCATCCAGGCCAACGAATTCGGCCGGCTCGCCGCTCTGCTGCTGCTTGCGCTGTTCGGCCTTAGCCTCATTTCCCCCCGCATTGCCAACACGCTGAGCCAACCCGTGGTCGGGTTGGGCAACCGCCTGATGAATGCAGCTGGCAAGCCTGGCAGTGCCCCATCCGCCGCGGGTTCTCTCCTTCTGGGCATTGCGACCGGCCTGCTCTGGGCGCCATGTGCCGGTCCGATCCTCGGTCTCGTGCTGACCGGTGCTGCATTGCAGGGCGCCAATCTGCAGACGACAGTTTTGCTCGGTGCCTATGCTGCTGGAGCAGCAACCTCGCTTGCCCTTACACTTTGTGTCGGGGGCCGGCTCTTTACAATGATGAAGCGGTCTCTGGGGATCAGCGAACGTGTTCGTCAGTTTGCAGGCGCCACCGTCATTGCAGGTGTAGGCGTCATCGCGCTTGGCCTCGATACTGGCGCGCTCGCCCAACTTTCCTATACCAGCACCGCCTCCTTCGAACAGGCCGTTCTCGATCGCCTCAACGTCCGGCCGACTGAAGGCGGCATGGAAGTCGCAAGTGCGGACAAGTCTCTTCCCGCCGGCAGCGGCAAGCCCTATCGCGCCGATCTTCCCGTCGAAGGAACGGCGCCTTCGCTGACTGGCGCGGTGGAGTGGCTGAACTCCCCGCCCCTGGCGACCGAGCAGCTGCGCGGTAAGGTCGTGCTTGTCGACTTCTGGACCTATTCCTGCATCAACTGCATCAGGACCATTCCGTATGTCCGGGCATGGGCGGAGAAGTACAAGGATCAAGGTCTTGTCGTGATCGGCGTCCATTCGCCGGAATTCGCCTTCGAGAAGAAGATCGATAATGTCAAAAAGGCGGTCGGCGATTTCAAGATCGACTATCCCGTCGCCATCGACAACGACTACAGGATCTGGCGTGCCTTCGATAACAGCTACTGGCCTGCCAGCTACCTGATCGATGCCAAGGGCAATATCCGCTACCACCATTTCGGCGAAGGCAACTATGGCCAAACCGAACAAGCGATACAGGATCTCCTTCGTGAAGCCGGCAGCGACATAGCAGCAACCACCCTGGTCAATCCTGATGCGAAAGGTGCAGAAGCCAGTGCAGACCTGAAGGACATCGGTTCCGGCGAGACTTACGTTGGGTACAAGCAGTCGACAGGCTTCGCCTCGAAGGAAAGCCTCGGTGCCGACACGTCCCGTACCTATTCCGTCGACAAGCCCTCTTTGAATCAATGGGGTCTTAGCGGGACATGGACGGTCGGTCCGGAAGAAGCAACGCTCGACAAGAGCGATGGCAGCATCACATACCGCTTCAAAGCCCGCGACCTGCATCTCGTTCTTGGGCCGGATAGTTCCGGCAAGCCAGTCCGCTTCCAAGTAACAATTGACGGCCAATCACCCGGTCCCGATCATGGGACGGATACCGATGCCGACGGTAATGGCACGGTCACCTCCACCCGACTTTACCAGCTCGTCCGCCAGTCGGGCGGTGTCCAGGATAAGACCTTCACGATCCGCTTTTTCGATCCGGGCGTGCAGGCCTATGCCTTCACCTTCGGCTGAAACCTTAGCCCCCAAACATCCAAAACCACTAGGAGCATGACATGAACCGCTGTCTTATTTCGCTAGCAGCAATTGCCTTCGCCACCAGCACCATTGCCTTCGCCGCGCAGGCCGCGGAGGTGAAGAACATCGTCATCGTGCATGGCGCGCTCGCCGATGGCTCCGGCTGGCGCAAGGCAACCGAGATCCTCGAAGGCCGAGGATATAACGTCACCATCGTGCAGGAGCCGATCACTTCGCTTGCCGATGATGTTGCCGCCACCAATCGCGTCATCGACCTGCAGGATGGCCCGTCGCTTCTTGTCGGCCACAGCTATGGCGGGATGGTCATCACCGAGGCCGGCAACAATCCTCATGTCGCGGGCCTCGTCTATGTCGCAGCGTTTCAGCCCCAGGCGGGTGAAAGCCTGTTGGATCTTGCAAGCTCCAAGCCCGCCGGCAGCATGGACATCCGAGAGACCAAGGACGGGAAATATCTCTATCTCGACCCGGCCGCGTTCGCAAATGACTTTGCTGGCGACCTTCCGAAAGAAGAGACCCGCTTCATGGCGAGGTCGCAGGTCTTTGCCGCCAAGCAAGCCTTTGCGGCAAAGATCACCGATCCCGCATGGAAGACAAAGAAGAGCTGGGCCATCGTCGCCACTCATGACCGGTCGATCAATCCCGATCTCGAACGGGACATGGCAAAGCGCGCCAACAGCGACGTGAGCGAGATCGCCGCAAGCCACGCTGTCTTCGCCTCCCAGCCGGAGAGGGTCGCAGACGTCATAGAAAAGGCTGCAAAGGCCCTCTCACGATAGCGCGTTTCGACCGTTGATTTCGCAGAAGGCCGCGCCTGACAAGCGCGGCCTTTCGTATGTCCGGTTCTGTTCGCGCAGATCGAGACGCCGGCTGATACCGATCCCCTCCAGAAAGGCCTCGTCATGGCTGACGACGAGCATTGCGCCGTCATAGGCTCTCAGCCCGGCCTCCACGATCGCGATGGAATCAACATCGAGGTGATTGGTCGGTTCGTCGAGAATAAGAAGCTGCGGCGGATCCTGGCTTCCGAGGACGCAAGCAAGGCCCGCGCGCAGCATCTCGCCCCCCGACAGATGCTGCACCTCCCGCAAACCGGCATCGCCCCGAAACAGAAAACGCGCGAGGGCAGCCTGACAGGCATTCTCACCGGATCCAGAATTGAGGCGCATGAAATTGTCACGGATGGAAAGTTCAGGTCGAAGCAGGCTGACCTTCTGGTCGAGGAACGCGTATGCGACCTCAACCCGGACCGATCCTGAAAATGGCGCGAGGGTCCCGGTAATGACGGAGAGTAGCGTTCTTGCCCGATCCGTTCGGCCCTGCCAGCGCAATCCGTTCCGGCCCCGTTATTGTAAGCGACAGATCGGACAGGACCGGCGCATCGCGTTCGTAACCTGCTGTAATCTGTTCAAGCCGTAAAACTATCTTCGATGCCACGAGTCCGGTGGACGGCAGGGATAGCTTGAATGGTTCGAGAACCTCGATACGGCGCTGTGCCTCCGCCACGCCCGCCTTGGCCTCCTCCGTCATTCGACGTGCGGTGGCGGCATTTTCGCCGCCTGTCTGCTCGGCACGGATGGCACGCCCCCCGGCCGCGATCCGTGGCATTCCTCCCGCTGCCGCCTTCTTTTTGCCTGCGCCATCGCGACGAGCCTGCCGCTCGGCCGTCTCTTGCGCCTTGCGCCCAATCACACCCAGGCGTTTCTCCGCCTCGTCCAGATCATGCTGGGCACCGGCAAGTTCTAACGCTTTGCGTTCGCGGTAATGGCTCCAGTTGCCGCCATAGCGGCTGATACTAAGGGAGGTGAGTTCGGCAATGCTGTCCACCGTTTCCAGCAATTCGCGATCGTGGCTGACAATGATCGCGCCCTGTCGCCATCCATCAAGAAGCTCGATCACAGCAGCCCGGCCGTCGCGATCGAGGTTGTTGGTGGGTTCGTCGAGGATCAGGAACTCAGGCGCACGATAGACTTGAGCAGCAAGCGATGCGCGCGTGCGCTAGCATGCAACACGATCATTTGGGCAGCGGGCGTCAAAGCCTCAGACGCCGCTGCATGGCTAGAAACGCCTGCTGACCGCGCGGGGCGAGCCATCGTTCAGTCCGATCTAACGATCCAGGACGCGCCAAATATCTACGTCATCGGTGATACCGCATCAGTCCAGTGGAAAGATGGCACGACGGTGCCAGCTATCGCCCCGGCGGCCAAACAGCAGGGAACGTTCGTCGCGCAACGAATACGGCATCAACTTACGGGTAGAACAGTGCCGCTCTCGTTTCGATACAGACATCTAGGAAATCTCGCGACGATTGGGCGCAACGAACCTTTTCTCGGAAATTCTGTGTAAGGCGGCACAGTAGCCCTCGTAGCCAAAGCGAGTAATGTCCCAACAGTCCGGTAGGTCAGAATTCATCCATCCTAGATTGCATCCCGATGACCATCGGATAGAATGAACGTAGACTATCCTAATGCAGGAGGCCGAGACCAAATCGATAGAGGCTTATTATCGTAGCTTGGCCCGTCGCGGTGATTGTGGGATTTGTGGGTAGGCAAATCCTACAGCTGAACTCATGGTTCAACGGTGATCCTGAGCCGCGGTGCCAACTGTACCACCGACTTATGTCCCGTCAGCACTGGCCGGGCTTTTTATATGGGTGGAAAAAGAGAGACCCGTTAGTGGATCAGCGAGCCTCCCAGTATCCCGAAGCATCTAAGGGAGGGTCGAGGGAAGCGCTTCGGGCACCGGCGAACAGGTCAAGACGCTGATCGTTCCGAAATGCTCTACCGTATAGAAAGTGCGTTGTGCCGACGGCAAGAACGACATACGGTTGTTCCAGCATACGCAAGACCAACCGGAGGACACTGCTATGAGTGCAAGACAAGCCTTTACGCCTGAACAGATTGCCGCTCTATCCGCAGCGGTAAAACAGATATGTGCCGAGCGTGGCATCCAACCGACAAGTAAAGACGGTCGGGAAATCGCGATGCGTTTGGTCGAAGAGTATACGGGCGGCGAAACGATCGCGCAGATGCAGAGACGGTTGACCCTGCACTAGTAAACAACAGATTGGGTGCGACGCCTAGATTATGATCGAACCGGGTCGTAACGCCAGGGTCTACACTTCATTCCAGAGGGTCGAACAGCCAGTATCATTCGCCGAACGACAGTTCTTCGCCCGTTTCGCTGTCGCCGCCTTCCGAAGCGGCGATTTATTTTTGAACTGCATGTCGGCTGAGCAGGCCCGCATCTTCGAGCGCTTCAATGTTCGGAAGGTCGCGCAGCGTTCTCCATGCCGAAGGCCGAGAGGAAATGTGGTGTCGCCACATAGGCATAAGATTGCGCCGGGCGTCGGGCTGCTCGGTCCGGAGCCTGTAAAACCCGCCCGTCGAGGTGCGGCGATCGTGTCACGGCTAACCTCGTTTGCCAAAAATCTTCGACAGTTCGCTGCGGTTGACCGGCTGCAAGTATCCCCGCCATCAGCACCATCGCCTCGAACTCGGAGAGTGCCGCTGCCCCTCCCCTTGTCGGCGCCGAAGAGCGCGAATCGTCCCGGCGAACCGCGGTCGGGTGGGATGCTGCCAGCCGCCGGCGACCGACACCAACTCATAGGGGCGGTCTCGCAGTACGGAAATCCCTTGATGATTTGATCCGCGCCGAGCCGCCGTGGCTCGGCTACTGGCGCGATCGCCTTGCCTTTAAATCGGCCGCCGTTGCCGCCAAAATGATCGGCCGCAGTGAGGGCGAACGCGTGTTGCGTGAAGCCATCCTTCTGACGATAGCGGACGACGATCTCGGCCAGGCCGGTAAGCTGTTTTTCGCCACACGAATGCTGACGCGGCGAAGGGGGACAGTTCCCACGCCCGTCGTCAAGGAGCTTGCCGACCTATTTGGAATTCGCTGGGACGACGGCCTTGCGCCGGTCCCCGATGTGGTCGATACAGTTATTCAGTCCGGGCGAGCAGCACCCTTCGCGGTGGCGGACCTGATAACGGCGATCTCTGCCGTTCGCCCGGACGCCGAGGCGATGGCCCTAGGTCTCGCCGAGGTGGTGCTGGCGCAGAAGCTGAAATAGCCAAAACCCGTGCCGCTGCTGCCCGAGCGTTTCGGGTCTGCCTTCCGCATCATCGGTGGCCGCGGTGGGGTTCGACCGGGCGAGCCGGCTTATCCGAAAGCGATCGCCTGGCGCTGGTCGACGGCGTCGAGATGGCGCTGCGATGTGGTGAGATCGATAGGCGGGCAGCTCATCTGCTCGCCGTGGCGCCGAGACTGCGAACCATGGGCGCCGAGCCGGTGATACGTAAGCTTCTGAACGAGGATGCGATCGCAGCCTTGGCGCCGGGTTGTGATCTATCGCGCTGGGCAGCCAACCGCCTTTTCGATCGGCTCGAGAGTTTCGAGGCGGTGCGTGAGCTTGCGATACCGGCGGCAAAGGCAGCATCGGGTTTGCTGATCTCGTGAGTTCGCGGGCGCGCCCAGCTTGGCAAGCGCGGTGGCCAGACAGACGTTGTTGGTTGGCGTGGGGAGCGAATCCATTCGGTCGAGCATAATGGAGATGCGCGGTTTACGACGAGCATTTCAGCTTAAACCGCACAGCACGTCAGTCACCTAGAACGTCCGATAATCTTGCATTATCGGACGTTAGGTCCACAATAGAAAAAGCGGTGCAAACCGCGAAACAAACCCGCTCAAACGGTGGAATTTGGGCTTTCACTCGACGTGACTATATCCCTAGACAGCCTAGCCAGTTTGGAGCCAACGGATGGAACGGCAGCTGCAGGACGCAAAGAACCAGTTCTCTAAAGTGGTGCAGAAGGCGAGACACGAGGGGCCGCAGGCGATTACTGTCCGCGGCGAGCGCACCGCGGTCGTCCTGCCCGCCCGTGACTATGACCCCTTGGGCGCCGGCCGACCAACACTGGTCGACGATCTGCTCGGCGGACCAGCCTGGGACGACGCGTTTGCCGAGGCGGTCGATGCGCGCACCAATACCTCCAGCCGCGATGTAGCTTTCTGATGTGTCTCGTCGACACCAACATCGTCTCGGAGGCCCGGCGCGGCACACCGCAGGCCGCTGCCTGGTTGCTCTCGGTCGATCCGTTCAGCATGCATCTCAGCGCATTGACGCTTGGCGAAATCATGCGCGGAATCGCTCTGAAGCAAAAGTCGGATCACAAGACCGCAGCGCACCTCACCGAATGGCTGCGCAAGCTGCGCCATGACCATCGCGATCGAATTCTGCCCGTGACTGACGAGATAGCGGTGGAATGGGGCCGCATTGCCGCTGTCCGCCCGCGCATTGGCGGCTTGATCGCCGCGACCGCAATAGTCCATGACCTGATCCTGGTCACCCGCAACGTCCGCGATTTTGAAGACACGGATGCGGTAGTGGTCAATCCATGGGAGGCGTAAGCATGATCCGCGCGACGACGCAACCGGAGGCGTCGGATGTCTCCCTCCCTTCCGGTGTCGAAGCCCTCTCCCCTGCCCCGCTGCCGGCGCCCAGCCTGCCGAGCCGGCCATCTGCAGGATCTCACCGATCGCGCGCGGGGTTATGTGGAGGCTGCCACGTCCGTCAACACCCGCCGCGCCTACGAGCGGCTGGATGTTATTCCGGCGCAGTTCCGTGTTATCGTGACCGCGTTGTGCAGGCTCCCCCAGTAGCAGGTGTAGTATGCACATGCCGTGCCGTCAACGGTGGTCTCCTCCGCACGTTCTAATGGAGCACCGTGCATTTGGCCTTTGCCGATAGCCGTTCAACGTAGGGCTGAGCGAGCATGTGGAGAGAGTCGTCAGAGGGAGAGAGAACGTCATCGACGGTTTTGAATCGGTGGGGCACAACCGATTCATTTTAGTGATGTTTTGCTGCCGGGCGCGAGGCTTTCAAACCAGGCAACACGCCGCGTGGTTGGATGCCTATCCTTCGAGCTTTTCCCTGCAGATCTGCTCGACAAGGTTTTGGAGCACCTGGATCCGTTCGACCAGCCAGCGGAGCTCTTCCTCAGTAATTTCGTAGTGCGGTGAATATCGCGCATCCACATATGCGCGGTCGAGGCGCTCAAAGCAGCGGCGCGTGAACTTCGTGTCCCGTGGCCATGCCTCGATAAGGCGGGGCTCTAGTCTTTCCGCGGATGAGCGCAGTGATTTCAGCCGATGCGATTTCGGGCTGTAGAGGGTGAGCACGAGCAGGACGCAATGATAGAAACACTCCGAAGCTTGATGGAGAAGAAACGAAGCTTGATTTCGGTCGTCCTCGGCGAGGTAGAATTTCGCCCCTTTCACGAACTTCAAAGCGTTTGGAAACCACCGCTCGTAGTAGCTCATTGCCTCTTCCCGCGCCGCTTGCTCATCGAGCGGCTTCGGCGTCACAAACGGATGCCCTTCTTTCTCATAGAGCATTATGCCGTCACGGATGATGTCAATAAAGAACGGCCTTCCTCGTGCCAGCTGGTCGTTTACCTCCTGCAGCGCGTGGACAATGACATTGACCGGCGTCTCGATCGTCTTCGTCACCAGCAGTTCACGCAGGAAGTGATCGGAAACGTCATGCCACAGCTCGTTTTCCTCTCCGACACTGTGTATATTGACGACGACTAAAATATCGTAGTCGGAGCGGTAACCGCTCTTGTGATCCTCAACCCAGCCGCCGCGGCTATACGAACCGAACAAGATCACCTTAAGGATCCGGCCGGCCTTTTGTTTTTCCGATAGTTTGGACTGCTGCGCGGCATCAAACTCCTCAAAAATGATCTTCAAGGCGCGGAAAAGCTCCCGACGCTTTCGCTCCGGAAGATGGTGCAAGTCTTCGTTTTCAGTCACGCCGCCGCTCGTATCCATTCGTCGTGCCGTATCCTTGCTAAACACTGCTCGCAAACCAGTGCCTGAATGCCCGCAAATCATCATCCTCAGTTTGATCCGTTAAGGATATATAACCGGAAGACCGCGCCCGCCAGCAGGTTTACGATACGGTTGTCGACTTGGCGAAGCTTGTGGCCTGTCATGTCAGATTGGTCTAAGGCAGCCGTTCAGCTCGCATCAGCGGCTACATGAACTAAATGCGGCTAAACAGCGCGCCAATGAGTAACGACATCATGTTTCGATGCTCGGGAAGATATTAAAGCCGGCATCGCTCGATAATTAATGATTTCTCTAACCGCATCGTCAACAGCATTCGGCCGACCAGCATTTCCGTCGAGGCCAGCGCGATAGACGGGCCCAGCTTCCCTATTCCCGCAAGACTGGACGCCGGTTCAAATCAGAGTTTGGCACCCCCGAGTTCTTCGCCGAACTTGAAGTGATCGGCGCCGAAAGCCACGGTAAAAAGGCAAGGGCTGACGTGCCCATGTCGGTACCACCCCCGGCGCCCGGTATTGATGCCTTGGCAGGCGAACCGAAACATCCAGCGGCCACACTTACACTTTGCACAAATAGCTTCGGAAGGCCGTGGACCGTTTCCGGATTCCGGGCCTCATGGCGGCCGATACGCATGAAGCTGGAGGAGGAAGGAAAGGTGCAGCCCGATCTCACGCTCAAAGAACTGAGGCATACCGTTGCAATGATCCTCGTGAGATGGGCAAGGAATATTCCACCATCGCAGACAGGCTTGGTCAAAAGACTGAGGCGATGGCCAAGCACTATTCGCGTAGAGCGAACATGTCCAAAAAGATGGCCGAAACTTTAGGCGATCTCGAGACAGAAGCGAACAGAAGGAAAACCAACGCCGTTTAGAAAGCGCAATATAACTGTCTAGAGGGAAAAAGCTGCGCAAAGAAAAAGTTGCTAATAAACTAGGCGCGACAATGCATTAGAATGGTGCCCGGAGGCGGATTTGAACCACCGACACGCGGATTTTCAATCCGCTGCTCTACCAACTGAGCTATCCGGGCATCGAGGCCTCTAGAGCCTTCCGGCCGAGGCCGGCGGGGGCGTTTCCCCCGGAGCGAGCGGGGTTATAACATCTTGTTCGGCCATGTCCAGCGCCAGAACCCACTTTTTTGACAGGTTTGCGAAAATCGTAATTTCCTCAACAAAAACAGGTACGGCCTCGCCCGGCTCAGTCCTCCGTGCCGTCAGCCTTCGTCTGGTCTTCCGAAACGGGAATGGCGTAGGAGCCATTCAGCCATCGCGACAGGTCGAGCGTCCGGCAACGGTCGGAGCAGAACGGGTAGTGTTCGCGCGATGACGGCTTGCCGCATTCAGGGCAGGGCCTCGTTTTCCGCAGAGGCTCGACCTTGCCGCCAGTCTTGATCGGTTCGGATGTCATGTTTGAAATACTCCTTAGTTTGCGCCCGGCGCATCCCATGGCGGAATAATGCCGATAGGCCGCCAATGCGGCCCATACGGCCTGCAGCGCCTCCTCAGCCTGCAATCGGGCAGTCAGCCCTCGGGCCAGGCCGCAGCCACGTCAAAACCTTCGCCCGCCAGGAGCCCGGTCACCTCGAACAGCGGCAGGCCGACGACATTGGTGTAGGAGCCGACGAGTTTCTGGACGAAGGATCCGGCAATACCCTGGATCGCATAGGCGCCCGCCTTGCCGCGCCACTGCCCCGACGCGATGTAGTTTTCGATCTCGCGGGTGGAAAGCCTTTTGAAGCGCACCTTGGTCTGCACGACCTTCTGGCGGAACTGGCCGCCGGGGGTGATCAGGCAGATGCCGGTATAGACCCAGTGGCCGCGCCCGGAGAGCAGGTGCAGCGCCGACGAGGCTTCCTGCGTATATTCGGTCTTTTCGAGAATGCGGCGGCCGACCGCGACGACCGTGTCGGCCGAAAGGATATAGCTGTGCCGCCAGGCCGGATCGTTGCGGATGGCGTTGAGCGCCGCCTCGGCCTTTTCGGTGGAAAGCCTGCGGGCGAGCGAGCGCGGGTGTTCGGATTTCTTCGGTGTCTCGTCGATATCCATCGGCATCAGCCGCGCCGGCGCGATGCCGGCCTGGTTGAGGAGGTCGAGACGGCGCGGAGAACCCGAGGCCAGTATCAGCTTTTGTTCCAGCGCCATGAGAGCCCGCCGCGGATGATAGGAATTACTTGAAGCGGTAGGTGATGCGGCCCTTGGTGAGGTCATAGGGCGTCATTTCGACGAGCACCTTGTCGCCGGCGAGAACGCGGATGCGGTTCTTGCGCATGCGCCCGGCGGTATGGGCAATGATCTCGTGTTCGTTTTCGAGCTTCACGCGGAACGTTGCGTTGGGCAGGAGTTCGGTCACGACGCCCGGAAATTCGAGGACTTCTTCTTTAGCCATCTATAGGTTTTCTTCCTGTGTTGGGTTTGGGCCGGCAGCGCTTTCTGGCGCCCGCCCGGAAATTTGCGCGGAAACTACACAATCATGTCCGCTTTGTGAACCTCGCTTGCGCGCTATTCTCAATGTCGTTTCAAGCCGTCCCCGGCAAGGGCTTTCAGGCGGTCTCGGCCGGATGCCGGCGAATGCCCGAAAGACGCTCCTCGATCAGCCGCCAGAGATGATCGCGAACCTCGCGATAGGCATCGAGCATCTGGTCGCGGGTCCCGGTCGCGGCGGTCGGATCCATGGTCGGCCAGTAGACCACGTCCACGGCATTGGCGCGGGTCAGTTCCAGCGCGGCATGGTGGGCTTCCGGCGTCAGCGTGACGATCAGGTCGAAAAAATCGTCCTCGAGTTCTTCGAGCGTCCGTGGCTGGTGGCGGCCGATCGAAAGCCCGACCTCCTCCAGCACCGCATCCACGAAGGGATCCCGCTCGCCGGAGCGCACGCCGGCCGACTGGATGTAGATATCGGGTGGCAGCAGCCGCTTTGCAATGGCCTCGGCAAGCGGCGAGCGGATGGCGTTGAATCCGCACATGAATAGGATGGCGCCCGGTCGCTTGGCGTGCGTCTCGATCGTCGTCTGAGGGGCGCGTTCTGCCTCCATGCTCAGCCGCGCCAATAGAGCACGCAGACCAGCGTGAAGAGCCGCCGGGCGGTGTCGAAATCGACGCGGATCTTGCCGTCGAGGCGGTCCATCAGCGTCTGCGAACCCTCGTTGTGGACGCCGCGCCGACCCATGTCGATCGCCTCGATGCGGCTGGGGGTCGAGGAGCGGATCGCCTCGTAATAACTTTCGCAGATCATGAAGTAGTCCTTGATGATCCGCCGGAAGGGTGTGAGCGACAAGATATGGGTCGCGACCTGCTCGTCCTTTTCGGTGGTGATGCCGAGCACCAGCTTGGCATCGACGAGCGAGAGTTTCAGCTTATAGGGGCCACCGGCATGGCCGAGCGGCTCGAACGTATTTTCCTCGACCAGATCGAAGATGGCGACCGCCCGCTCGTGCTCCACATCGGGCGTGGAACGCCCGATCGAGTCGTCCAGAACGACGTCGTAGAGCCGGTAGACCGCCGCCCCCATCCCTCAACCCTCGTCATCGAGGGCTAAGCCGTTCAGGCGGATGGCGACGGAACGGGCATGGGCATCGAGCCCTTCGGAATGGGCAAGCGTGATCGCCGCCGGGGCGAGCTGACGGAGCTGGTCCGGGCCGAGCCGCAGGATCGAGGTGCGCTTGACGAAATCGAGCACCGAAAGGCCGGAGGAGAAACGGGCCGAACGGGCGGTCGGCAGCACGTGGTTGGAGCCGCCGACATAATCGCCGATCACCTCCGGCGTATGGCGGCCGATGAAGATCGCACCGGCATTGCGGATGCCGGGCAAAAGCGCGTCGGGATCCGCAACCGCCAGCTCCAGATGCTCGGCGGCGATGCGGTTGGCGAGCGGCAGCGAGGCCTTCAGGTCCGGCACCAGGATGACGGCGCCGAAATCGCGCCAGCTCGCGGCGGCGGTTTCCGAGCGCGACAGGGTCTTCAGCTGGCGCTCGACGGCCGCTTCCACCGCGCGGCCGAATTCGGCATCGTCGGTGACGAGGATGGACTGGGCGCCGGCATCGTGTTCGGCCTGGGCAAGCAGGTCGGCGGCCAGCCAGTCCGGATCGTTCTCGCTATCGGCGATGACCAGGACCTCGGACGGGCCGGCAATCATGTCGATGCCGACCGTGCCGAAGACATGCCGCTTGGCGGCCGCCACATAGGCATTGCCGGGGCCGACGATCTTGGCGACCGGGGCGATCGTCTGAGTGCCATAGGCGAGCGCCGCCACGGCCTGGGCGCCGCCGATGCGGTAGATCTCTGTGACGCCGGCAATACGGGCGGCGGCGAGCACGGCCGGATTGATCTTGCCGCCGCCTGCCGGCACGACCATGACGACGCGCGGCACGCCGGCGACCCTTGCCGGCACCGCATTCATCAGCACCGAGCTCGGATAACTCGCGGTACCGCCCGGAACATAGAGCCCGACCGCTTCGATCGCCGTCCAGCGGGAGCCGAGGCCGACGCCGATCGCGTCCTCGTAGATATCGTCCTTCGGCATCTGCCGGGCATGGTGGCGCTCGATGCGTTCGGCGGCGAGCTTCAGGGCATCGATGACCTTCCGATCGGTCTCCGCAAAGGCGGCGTCGATCTCGGCTTCGGTGACCCTTATCCCGACCTTGGCGAGGTCGATGCCGTCGAAACGGCGGGAATAATCGATCAGCGCCTGGTCGCCGCGGGCGCGCACGTCGTCGATGATGGCGCGCACCACGGCATTCACATCTTCCGAGACCTCCCGCTTGGTCGAGAGAAATGCGGAAAACTTCGCCTCAAAATCCTGCGACGCCTGATCCAACCAGATTGCCAAGCGGATATCCCTTCCAGCTCAAAAAACGATGTTATCCCGGTCGGGCCGTTCGGGCAAAGGGGCCAGATCAGGGATGACGGGGCTTGGATGCCGTTTCCCATGCGCCGCCGACATCCGCAAGAGCAACTTCGATGCATTCGACATCGAGCGCAATCGTCGATTTGCCGGAAAGGATCAGTTCGATCGTGCCCTCCGGACCGTTCCCCTTCTGCGAGAAGGTGATCGCGAGCAGCGACTGGACTTCGTCCTTGCGGCCGCGGTTGATGCCGGTCGAGCGCACCGCTTGGACGCGCTTGAAGACGATCGCCGCGCGGCGGCGTTCGAAACCCTTGCGCTGCCTGGCCGCGGCGTTTTCCCAGACAAAGCGGTTGGCGGCGAGTGAGAAGTTCTGCCCGGGCTGCGACCAGCGCACATCGCCCACCTTGAAGACGGCATCCTGCATATGGGCGGAAATGACGCCCAGATCGACGGTGTCGAGGGCAAGCAGTTTCAAGTCGGTCATCGCTTCCAATATCCGTTAAGAGGCGCGCGTTCACGCGGATGTTCCTGGGACTTGAGATAGGATGCGGCGGGCCAAGAAGCAACGGCGGCGTGCAGGACGGAACGCAGCTTTATCCGCGCCGACTGACGCGCGGCACGGTTCGAGAAGGGGAATGGGGCAGGCAGGGGCATGGGTAATGATGTGAGGTAGGTTTCCGCCTGCCCCGATCGCCTTTTCGGTTGCGGAGGATTTCCAGGCCCTCCTCACCGCCTCGACGACCATCACCGGAACCGGGCACTTTCGAACCTTGGTGAAGGCAGCCGGTTCGCGAACCCGGTTCCCATCCGATGATGCGGCTATTATTGCCGGCGCCCTGGCTGCGGGGATGCCGGCGGATAAGAAATCCGCCAAGTGCTTGACGGAACACGGAAGTAAATGCCGATCAACTGTATTTCATCCCCGCGCGCGAAGGATCGCGCGCAATGGACCGTCCGGGCTGCGGCCTCTCTCTCTGGCGGAGACAGAGGCTCCTGTCGGCATTCGCGCTGTCATCGGACAGTCGGGACCCTGAACCGGACTGTCGTTCGACGGAAAGCTAAGCCTTCCGATCGGTCGCCTAGTCCGAATGCTTCATTGACGGTGTGCGGCCCCGGCGTAGAATCGCGGCGGGTGAGATATCGGGCTGGGGCGGCGTAGCTATGGAGGATGCCATGCAGGAACCTGACATGCAGAAACTCGATGCACTCGTCGGCCGTCTGGTCGGCGATCTCGGCGCCGGCGTCTCCGGCGTTCTCGTCGTGCTTGGCGATCATCTCGGCCTGTTTCGGGCGATGATGGACGGCCGGCCGCGATCCTCGATGGAGCTGGCGGAAACGACGGGGCTTACCGAACGCAACGTGCGCGAATGGCTCGCCGCCATGGCCGCCGCCGATTACATTTCCTATCATGAGGATTCGAACAAGTTCGCCATGACGCCCGAGCAGACCATGGTGTTTGCCAGTGAAGACAGCTCCGCCTTTTTCGGGGGCGCTTTTGAAATCATCCAGTCGATGTGGATGGACGAACCCAAGGTGGAAGAAGCCTTTCGCACGGGCCGCGGCCTCGGATGGCATGAGCACAGCACCTGTCTGTTCCGGGGCACGGAACGTTTCTTCCGACCCGGCTACAACAGCCATCTGGTCGATGAATGGATCCCCGCCCTCCAGGGCGTCCATGAAAAGCTGGAACGCGGAGCGGAAGTGGCCGACGTAGGCTGTGGCCATGGCGCCTCGACCATCCTCATGGCCAAGGCCTTTCCGAATTCGCATTTCCACGGGTTCGACTACCACGTCCCTTCCATTGAGCGCGCAAAGCGCGCGGCGCAGGAGGCGGGTGTGGACGACCGGGTTACCTTCCACCAGGCTTCGGCGAAGGAATTCCCTGCAGGCAACTACGATCTCGTCGCCATGTTCGACTGCCTCCACGATATGGGCGATCCGGTCGGCGCCGGTCGTCATATCCGCGAGACGATGGCGAAGGACGGCACCTGGATGATCGTCGAACCTTTCGCACATGACGGCCTGAAGGACAATCTCAACCCGGTCGGCCGTGTTTATTATGGCGCCTCGACCATGATCTGCACTCCCGCCTCGATGGCTCAGGAAGTGGGCCTTGGCCTCGGAGCGCAGGCCGGGGAGATGAAGCTTCGCAAAGTGGCCCTCGACGCCGGCTATTCGCATTTCCGGCGGGCGAGCGAGACGCCATTCAACATGATATTCGAAGTGCGGGCCTGAAGCGCCGCCGGCTGTCGTTCTGGCCTCGGCTTGTAGATTTCGGAGGTTTCGGGCCGCGGCATGTCGCTGCAATCGCGACGCCTGCCGCCACCTCATGGGCGACCAGCATGAAGGAGCCCGGGATGTCGGGGCCGTCCGGCCCCGGTGCTCGTCGAGCCTTGCTATCGTAAACCTGGCCTGCGCGATGAACGCATCTATCGGATGCTGCCATGACCGCCAAGGAGGCGGGAGCCCCGCCCCGCCATTCTCTTCAGCTCGGAAAATCGGCCGAGAGGCTGATCTCCTCCCAGAGTTCGATCTGGCCAAGCCGCTCCTTCAGCTTTTGCGTGACAGCGTTATAGGCGATAGCGCCGAGCACGAGATGGCGGGGCGCCTCGGTCGCCTCGGTGGCGGCGATCATCGCCTCGCCGGCCCGCACCGGATCCCCCGGCTGCCTGCCGCTATAGCCGGAAGTCGCGCCCATGCGGGCGGCGGCAGTTTCGGCATAGTCCTCGATCCGGCTCGGCGTCTGCTTCAGCGAGCGGCCGGCCCAGTCGGTGCGGAAGGGGCCTGGCTCCACGCAGGTGACCTTGATGCCAAGAGGCGCGCCCTCGAGGCTGAGCGCATCTGAAAAACCTTCCACCGCATGCTTGCTCGCCGCATAATAGCCGGAACTCGGAAGCCCCATGAAGCCGGCCATGGAGGTGATGTTGAGGATATGGCCCTTGCGCCGCGCCCGCATGCCCGGCAGCACGGCGCGGGTCATGGCGAACAGCCCGAAGACATTGGCATCGAACATCGCCCGGATCTCGCCCTCCTCGCCTTCCTCGATCGAGGCCTGGTAACCGTAACCGGCATTGTTGACCAGCACGTCGATGCGGCCGAACGTCTCTTCGGCGGCCGCGACCGCATCGGAAACCTGTTTCAGGTCCGTCACGTCGAGATCGAGCGCCAGAACATGATCCTTGCCGTCGGCGAGATCGGCAACGCGATCCCGGCCGCGGGCGGTTACCACGGTCGGCCAGCCGCGCTCGATCGTCAGTTTGGCGAGCTCGCGGCCGAAGCCTGTGGAGCAGCCGGTGATGAACCAGACGGGGGATTGAATATCGGTCATGGGAAAATCTCCGTGGATGCCGGATCAAACAATGTGAGGCGGGATCAAAGGTGGGCGCATGCAAAAGATAGAAATGCAAAAAGGGACGGCAAGGGCAATTCCCCCGCCGTCCCTTGCGAAATATCAGCTTTAAGGCTCGATCAGTCGCTGACGCGTTCGACCACCGCACCGCAGCGGGTGAGCTTCTCTTCCAGCCGCTCGAAACCGCGATCGAGGTGATAGACGCGGCTGACCATGGTTTCGCCTTCGGCGGCCAGGCCGGCGATGACCAGCGAAACGGAGGCGCGCAGATCGGTCGCCATGACCGGAGCCCCCTTCAGCCGCGGCACCCCTTCGACACGGGCCTTCTGGCCGGACAGCGAGATCCTGGCGCCGAGGCGCGCGAGTTCCTGCACGTGCATGAAGCGGTTTTCGAAAATCGTCTCGGTGATGTTCGAGACGCCGGAAGACCGGGTCATCAGCGCCATGAACTGCGCCTGCAGGTCGGTCGGGAACCCCGGGAAAGGCTCGGTGGTGACGTCGACCGGCTGGATGCCGTTGCCGTTGCGCACCACGCGCAGGCCGCTCTTCGTCTCGGTGATATGAGCGCCGGCCAGCCGCAGCGTATCGAGCGCGTTGTCGAGCAGCGCGGCTTCGGTGCCTTCGAGCACGACATCGCCGCCGGCCATGGCGACCGCCATGGCATAGGTGCCGGTCTCGATACGATCGGGCAGGACGCGGTGGCGGGCGCCGGAGAGCGAGGTGACGCCCTCGACGGTGATGGTCTTGGTGCCGGCGCCCGAAATCTTGGCGCCCATGGCGGTGAGGCATTTTGCGAGGTCGACGACCTCCGGCTCACGCGCGGCGTTTTCGATCACCGTGGTGCCACGGGCAAGCGTCGCCGCCATCATCATCACGTGGGTGGCCCCGACCGAGACTTTCGGGAAGACGTAGGTGGCGCCGATCAGGCCGCCCTTCGGGGCCGTCGCGTTCACGTAACCGCCATCGACCTCGAGCGTGGCGCCGAGCGCCTGGAGGCCTTCCAGGAAGAGATCGACCGGACGCGTGCCGATCGCGCAGCCGCCCGGCAGCGAAACCCGCGCCTGGCCTTCGCGGGCCAGCAGCGGGCCGATGACCCAGAAGCTGGCGCGCATCTTCGAGACCAGCTCGTAAGGGGCGGTCGTATCGACGATGGTGCGGCAGGTGAAATTGATGGTGCGGGAATAGCTTTCCTCCTGACGCTCGCGTCGGCCGTTGACGGCGACATCGACCCCATGATTGCCGAGGATGCGCAGCAGCTGTTCCACGTCGGCCAGATGCGGCACGTTTTCGAGCGTCAGCGTATCGCTCGTCAAAAGGGAAGCGATCATCAGCGGCAGGGCGGCATTTTTCGCTCCCGAGATCGGAATGGTGCCCTTGAGTTCATTGCCGCCCAAAATTCTGATGCGATCCATAAGTTGTAACTCTTCCTTCTGAGAGCGCGAAAGGAGGCGTCCTTAGACGAAATCCGCCGCTGCTTCAATGATTGCTAAAATGGTCTGCCGGAATGGCCTGACTGTCAGGCTGTCTTGGCGCATAAGTTACAATGATTCGTCCGTTTTTGCGGCAGGCAGCCCTTGTGTCGAATCCTCTTCGCCCGCCCGGCGGGCGCGGGCCTGCGTCTTGCGGCGCATCAGATTCTCGCGAAGCTTGGCCGCGGCCTTCGCCTTGCGCTGCGCCTCGCGGGCCTGAACCGCCCTGCGGTGCCGCTCGCCGCGGCCTTCGCCGGTATCCCCACCTTCTAGATCATGCCGTTCTTCGTCATTCGCCATGGCTCTCCATACCCAAAAACCGGGATTCTTGGAAGCGGAAGCGACGTTTTCCCCATTCCTCGACAAAGAACTTGGAATTTGCGGCTTGCACTGCCGGTGAACCTATGGCAATAGGCCGCTGCCGACGACGCGGATCTATCGCGCCGGCTGACGCTGCTATAGCTCAGGGGTAGAGCACTCCCTTGGTAAGGGAGAGGCCGAGAGTTCAAATCTCTCTAGCAGCACCATTCCACCCCCCGGAAAACACTCATTTTTTGAGCTTAAGGCTTTTTGCACCGTTCTTTTGGTACACCAGACCGGTACACTAGCATGGTTCTGAGAATGGCCCGCCCCTACTTGAATGGCAGCGTTTGGTGGCTCCGCAAAAAGGTGCCGCTCGACCTCCGTGGCGCTGTCGGCGTAACAGAATGGAAAAGATCGCTTGATACCCGCGACCGTGGCGAAGCCCGTATCCGGTTCGCAAAGCTGAATGCTGAACTTGAAGAACAGTGGGCGGGTCTGAGGGCCGGTGAACGGCCGCTTTCTCATAAGCAGATCGTCGCGCTGTCGGGCGAACTCTGTCGAGAGTTTATTGCAGAACATGAGGAGAATCCGGCGCACACACCGGGGCATGAGCTTGCACTCTTTTTCTCGCTCTACGCTGATGGAAAGCGATCAGCGGCAGACATTGTGGGCGAGCCGAGTGATGAACAGGCGACGCTCATCAAAAAGTTCTCGGATGACGCTCGACGCAATGACCGGCTTATTGCTGATTTTCTGCTCCGACGTGGCATGCGGCTTAATGAGCAGACCATGTCTCGTTTTCGCAATGAAGTTGTTGCCGCAATGCGTATCGCTCGCGAGCAACTGTATAGAATGCAGCGGAGTAACTACGAAAAGCATCCAGAGCTTGAGCGCTTTCCCGACCTCTTGGTTCGGAAGGTCACCTCAGGCAACTCACCTGATGAAATTACGTTGTCCGTCGCGATTGCCGCGTGGGTCAAGGAGAAAACCCGCAAAGATGGCGATTGGGTCGATAGCAGCGCAGCGTCGAACGAACTTTGGGCGCGTCGTTTTCAGGAACTTGTCGGGGACAAGCCCCTCCATGAATACAAAAAGGCCGACGCCAGGAAATTTAAAGAGGCGATTATGTCGCTTCCTCCAAACTTCCTTCAGAAGGAAGACTTCAAAAAACTAGACTTTGTTAAAGCAGCAGAGAAAGCAAAGAATACCGAAATCGAACGGATGTCCGACCGCAATGTAAACAAAATTCTTGGCTTCGTTCGCGCGTTCTGGAACTGGGCCGAGGGCCAATATGGCGATGTTCCAAGCAATCCGTTCGGCAAGATGAACCTGCGTATCAGAACCAAAGCTCGTGACGAACGCGATCCATTCTCATCCGAGCAGCTTCAGGCAATTTTCACCGCGCCGTTGTACATCGGATGCAAGTCAGGAAAATCCTATATCAGGTCCGGTTCTCACATACCGTCTGACGAAGGTATTTATTGGGTACCTTTGATCGGCCTTTTCACTGGTGCGCGATCAGGTGAGATAATTCAGCTTCTGTGTGACGACGTGAAGTCAGAAGCTGGAATTCGATACTTCGACATCAAGGATGACGGCGAACGGAAAAAGACCGATCTGAAACAAGGGATCAAAACCGACTCCTCCGCGCGGACGATCCCCGTTCATCCGACGTTGGAACAGTTAGGCTTCGCAGCATTTGTCGAGCGCCAGCGGAGAAAAGGACAGCGACTGTTCCCTGATTTCCCGAAAGCGGCTGACGGTTACTACTCGACAGCATACAGCCCGCGTTTCAAGCGGTTCCTTGAGAGCATTGAGGTGAAGACTGGAAAGGTCTCGTTTCACAGCTTCCGACATTCATTTGAAGATGCCTGCAAGAACAGCAGGATTCCGCTGGAATTCATCAATGCGCTGCAAGGCCACTCGGATGGGGGCATGGCGGACCGGTACGGCACAGGTATGGTGCGAGTCCGGTTGCTCAAGGAAGAGATGGACAAGCTTGAGTACGACGGCCTCGATTTCTCGCGCCTATTCGCAGCGCGGAAAGACCTGACGGCGGGTTGATCACCGGTCGCCGCCTGTGATCCGGTCAAAGGCGCGGATGCCATCCCGCTGGATTTCCTTTTTCAGTTCCGCCGCCGCCCCGGGCAATCGACTCTTGCGAACCAATGTCTTCTCTGTGCTTCCATGCGCTTGGGTATAGATCGCTGCGACGTAGCAGAGAACGCCCCCGTTTTGATCCGTCTGGCAGACCTCAACAACCTCGATATTAACCGTCAAACCTCGGATTCTAGTGATTGTCCGCCTCATCGAAAATCCTCATTTCTATCTGATTTCATTGAGAAATTTATAACAGAAATGGGGATTTATGAGAATCCTTGCGGCAGGAAAAATGTCGGATATGGGATGGTGTCCGTAAACGGAAGTGGTCGGATTTTAATAAGTTTGGGAAGGGATCGTCCGTGATTTTGTGCGTGGACAGAGCGGGAGGCGGGTCAGGAAAAATCGACGCGAGTAGTGCGGGAGCGAAGCGACACGGTCGTGTCTATTTTTCTTGACGCGACGGAGCGACCCAATCCTAACGCACCGGAGCAGGACAAGGAGGCCAAAGGCCGTAATGCCCTGCTCCGGACTAGATCAGTCGGATCATGCCGATCAGAGGGTAGCAGAGCGAAGCGTCGCGAGGAGGCAGAGCCTCCTTAGTTCCTCGTGGAAAGGAGCGAGACTACCCCTCTCGGGACGACAAGATAGGTCAAACGATCACAACAAATGACAGGTTAAAACTTATAGGTTTTCGATACTCTTGCGGAAACTTTAATTTCCGTTATGTGCTCTGAATGGCCTTCGATAGATTTTCTAACAAGACGGAATTTTTCGGCATTTAACGGAACGATTTTCTGTCTGTTGCGAGTAATGTTGACATTTTCGCCACCTTAGAACGTGCACACGATATTAAATTTTCAGCGCCATGTATTGAACAATGCCAGAAGTTGCTTCATCTTACCTCCATCAGCACACGGGCCGCCGGAAGCTGATTGCCCTGCAAACGCAGGGGGCGCGGTAGACATGACGTCTGTAAGTCCGCAACCGCTCATTACCTGCTTCGGCGGCTAATGGCCGGAAAGAGGATTACCCGGCCCTCCGGGGTTGGGGATTCCCAATGGTCCGCTGAACAAGCGGCTCTGAAAATGATTTGCGACACACATGCCGCAAGTTTCTTAACCGCCGAACAGGTGGCTCTGAACAGCTCCTCCGGGAGTCTCCGCTGCATAAGCGGCTCTGCTTTCGGTCCGCCGAAAGTTTTCGGTCATCACTGTCGATGATCACCCTCCCTTGCATTTCGCAAGCTGTCGGAGGGCGCTGAACTGCGCCCTCCGACCTTCGCCCACGTTACTTTGAAAGGATTCCGTAATGACCGGAACATACGTTAAGCAGACTATAGTTAAACGCGACGGTGACCGCGATATTAAGTTTATCGGCGAACTTTTGGCCGAGGCTGATAATATCGATAGCCTTGTCTACTCAAACTCTGGAAATTCCTGGACTGAATTGCGACTTTATCGAATGAAGGGCGGCAAATATGTCTGCCAGCGCGTCGAACGTAACTCTTGGAGTAACGTTCAAAACGAATATGAGGCCTGCGTTTGTGAAGATGTTGACCGGGTGGTGGATTTCTTCGGGCATGGTCCTCTCGCGAAAGAACTGTTTCGCGCCGCCGAAATTTCGGCTGTACTTGAAGTCGAATAGACCAGCAGCTTGCCTCTGTTCATAGAACCGACAATCTGACTGACGCCGATATCATCGCCATCAGAAAGCAGCGCCAAGAATTCCTTTCCGCTCACTGAGCGGAAAACACCCCTCCTAACAATCCGGCAATTTTGCTTTCGCTTGGGAAGAACGCCGAAGCTTTGCCAAATATAGAAAGACGCCTTATGACCGACCTTAAAAATGAGATTACTGTCGACCTCAAAAAATCCCTGCCACTAGATCGCGATCTTGCATTTGATATCGCGCTGCGGCTCAATGGGCTCATCCGCGATCAGTATCGGCTTCAGGAGGAAAACAGCGGTTCGCCGAGCAGCGTGTGCCGCACGACAGCCGAGATCGCGACGCTTAAGTTTATGGCTGAGTACCTGGTAGAAGGTACAGCATTCCGGCGCAATTTACTTACGAAAGACTGGGAGTTCCTTGCTGCGGAGGGATACACCGCCCTGGCAAAGAATGGGTTTCGCGTTCCTGAGAGTGCGCCAGTCGTCAACAAGGGGACTGCTCAATGAACCATTTGCTTCGTAAGCGTCTTCGCCAAAAACGGATCGAAAAATGCCGTGTGGAGCTGGAAATGTATCCTCACAGGCTCCTCGATATTTTCGGCAGGATGGGAGAAATCGAGCGTCAAACGAATTTCGATATCAAGGTGCCTTGCGAACCCTACCTGGCACTGTTGGATGAACGCGAAAGGTTGGCTCTCGATAGCGAGATCGTAAGAGCCGAGATTGAAGTTCTGAGCATCGAGGAACACGACCTCCATTCGGCGCGGCAGGAGATTCAAAGTCGGAAGGACGCCGCTGTGGCTTGGTTTGATAGGGTAAAGGACGCACCGACCCTGGATGCAAGTACAGTAGCAGAGCTAAGCAGGTTTCCGTCAGAGCTTCGGCGAGCCGATGCTAAGCTCAAGATTATAGACCAGATGCTGCGATCAATTCCACGCGCTTAGTCTTGACGCCTGTTCCGCCTGCCATGAGCATACAAAAAGCCGCCTTTCGGGCTAGAGCCCTCGGCGGCTTTTAGAATGTATTCCATGGTTACTGACGGTCACATGACAATGCTTGAATAAGGACCGTTCGTAGGCCTGTATGAAGAATGGCACTGACCCAGACTTCCTGTCATGTATCTGACCGGAAATTTATCGTAAGTTGAGAGCTGGGTCCCATGTCATTCTTGAAACGCATGCTCAAGCGGCCATTCACGTCGGCCGAGCTTCACGCCATGGTGGCGCATCATCTGACCAAGCCTCCCCTCCCAGAGGCGATGTACGAGGCGGCGGCCACGATGGTAGGCAAAAGAGGCGTTTCTCTGCTCGACCACTGGCGCTCGATGTTCTCGATCCAGCTCGATGAGATTGCCGGTGAAAAGACCTGGCAGGGTCAGAGAGCAAAATTGCTTAAGATCGTCCTGCTCGAAGAAGGATGGACAGATATCTTCCGGTGCACCAACGAGATCAGCTCTCCCGACGTGTGGGCACATCTCGTGGCTGAGCTAGACTTTCTCCAGGCGGTTCCACGGGAGCATTGGAAGGGTCTTGTCCTGCAGCGCTACATCATGGGTCTGCTGAACGCCGCATGCCTCATGGAACTCGGCATCAAAAACTACGGCATCGACAGCCTCAAAAAGCTCGAAATCCGTCTCCATGGCGAATACTATCGCGAAATCCTCAACCTTGATCTTCAGATTGGTCAAATGATCCGTGAGATGATCGACAACTACGATGACGAGGATGCGCTGAGTGCTGCCGGTTTGAAGGACGACATCATAAATCCCATCATTGCAGAGCAGTACAAGGTTTTGGCATTGGTGGCGGAGCAGATTGCGAACAGCCGTGTCGATATCGAAAGCGTTAAAGGTAAGATGGCTGCGCTCGACGCTAAGAAGCGTGAGATCGGTGAAGCTTTGATCGCAGCGCGATCCACTGCGGCGGGATAATATTTAGCTAGCCTAAAACAAACACATATCGTGTCTATGGGGGTTCACCAGTTGCGAATCCCGCAACATCACTCTACCGTTTTATTACCGATGTGGGCGAAGCCCTGGGTCTTCAACCAGCCCGTCCGTAAACCACAGACTAGCCCCTTCGGTCGCGCTCTTAGCCCTTCTTGAACTTTGGCACCGCGTTCCAGCGGTTGAGCTTCTTCTTTTGCCAGCAGTTGCCCGTGATATCCGGCCAGCCGGTCATTTCGAACGCCAGTTCAGCCAGCTTTTTCTTGGTGTCGCTGATGCCCTCTTTCTCGTGCCTGCCGTTCCGGTAAGCCGCCAGGGCTCCCAAGGTGCAATCGAGTAGCTGCAGCATTGGCTCTCGCTCTGAGGATCGCGGTTGAACCAGCTTCACGATATCGGACGCTTTGCACATCCTGCGGCCGACGAAATTCAACGCGCCCATCTGATTGACCAGCTCGCTCGTGCAATCGCCGTCGTCAGGGTGGATATACAGGTCAGCGTCGGCACCATAGAACGCGACGGGCCGGTGTAATAGCAGCTGGAAGAATGCCTTGCTGACGGTGTCGATCTTCCTGCGAGGACCAGATCGCTTGTGATCGTATTCATCCATTCGCGAAAAGCGCACATGGAAATGGAGACGACCTTCGTCGACCAGGGCGAACAGGAGCCTGATATAAGCTTCGTGAACGATACCTGATCTGCTCTTGGCGTTCTTCCACTTGACCTCGCCCTTTTTCCCGAATTTCTCCCGGATTTCCTTCATCTGGCCGACGATAACAGGGATCGCCTCTCTCGCTACCGCAATACCGGCCACAGCCATGTATGTGTCGCCGTCCTGGCTGCTCTCGTCGCAGAAATACAGGATTTTGGGACGCGGCTTGTTATCCTGTGCTGGCTCGACGGCCTCGGGTTCGGGTGCGGGCAGATAAATGGTCGTGGTCTCCAGCGATTCACATGACCACTCTACAGTAACATGGTTGTTTTCTGATTTCCGTGCTCTCCCCAGCTTATCAAGTTCTTGTTTTGTTCCGTTTCCGCCCACAGACAATGATTGTAGAAGTAAAATGCGATTTTGGGAGATCGCGATAATCTGTCCTCCCGTTCATGAAGCGGCCGCCAATATTCCCGGGCAGCTTGGACGCTGAGGAATTGGGAGACTTGCGGATGCAACCGAAAAGCGTAGTGTTCCGTTGTTCGATCCTCGGGGCACTTTATGGCTGCTTTTACTGGTAATAATGACACTCTCTTCGCCGAGAGAATGCTTGAGCATGGGTATTTCCCTGAGAACATTCCGCCCGTCTTCGCGATAACAAATTTGCATGAGGCAGCAATAAAACCGCTGAAATCTGGCGAGTACATTACAGACAAACCGACAGAAGGCTGCCGTTATAACGTCTCAAAACGAGGTGGTCAGCGCCGCGTTTTTACGATGCCAAATCCAATCTTCATGGTCGACGCGGCTACGTTCTTCATAAGTCGCAAAAATGAAATTGATGAGCATCTTCAGGTTTCAACCGACTCAAGTTCCTACCCCATATTTTCGGAGGCTGAGGGTCGTCCGATCTCAATTTCGACCTTCCCAGAGTTCCATAAGCGCCGTCGACGCGATTTAGCCTTGTCGAGATATACGGTCCGCACGGATATTTCCCGGTTCTACCATTCTATATATACGCATGCCCTGCCGTGGGCGCTCCATGGAAAATCCGAGTCGAAAAAGGATCGGAAATTCGAATCCACAACCATATTCGGAAATCGGCTCGATTGGCTGGTCAGACAGGCTCAGGACGGCCAGACGGTGGGGATTCCGGTAGGCCCGGATTTTTCACGAATAATCTCGGAAATCATCGGATCAGCAATCGACAAAAATTTCCGAGCAGTTTACGGGCACGAAATCCCAATGCTGCGGATGGTTGACGATATCTATATTGGCAGCGACAACCTCGATGAAGCTCAGAGATACTTGAGTGGAATTCGTGACGCGATCCGGTCCTTTGAACTCGACATTAACGAGGCGAAAACCGTCATACTGAGTTCAAGCGCCGATTTGGAACCTTACTGGCCGGTAGAGGTGCGCCGAGAAATCGAACGCTATGCGGAGGGTGGGACGAAGAAGGGGCAGAGGAAAGGAGACTTCATCCATTTTTTGGATCAAATCCTGAGGCAGGCCTCCGATCAAAGGGACGAAGGAATTGTCAAATTCGCCGTTAGAAAGATCGATGAACTTGAGGTTTGGTCTACGTACTGGGAGCTGCTCGAACCATTTCTCGTTCGCGTAGCCATTAGTTTCCCCCACTGCTGGGATTATGTCGCGCGAGTAGTGGCCTGGCGCAACAAAGTGAAGACCGTCGATAAGGCACTGTGGGGCAATGTCGTTCACCGCGCGATTAAGCAGAATGGTGATTCAGGCCACGATTCTGAGATCGCGTGGGCTCTATGGCTTTTAAAAGAGTTGAGGGAACCACTGGAAGCACAAGCTTTCGAGCTTGTTCTTCGTCGTTGCGGTCCATTTAATTGCCTACTGGCGCTCGATGTCCATGCGAGCACGAAGGCAACATACAAAGTCCCTAAGGAAGCGCTGCTTGATCGACTGGGTGAACGACCTATGCTGGGGGCGAACTGGCTCCTCGCATTTGAGGGCGACAGACAATTCGGGCTGAAGATCAAATCAAGAAACCTCCAGGGGAACCCTTTCTTCAAGCAACTTTATGACGACGATGTGAGTTTTTATAATCGTGATGCCAAGCTTTTCGTCTTTGAAGATGTCGAAGACATTGACGATGTGAAGTCGGCGATTGAGAGCCCGATTAGCAGCTATGACGATGTCTACAATGACGAAGACGACGTCGACGATGACGGCATTGAATTTTGACCGGTTGACGCCGATCCATTCTTCGATGAGCATTGAAAAAGACGCCATCTTCGGGGCTGGAACCCCTCCGGCGTCTTTTCAACCATTGTTTAGTAAAGATGAACGATCTTATGCTTACTGTAAAGCTCCCATTGACAATTGAGTGACCCCGGCGTTGGGAGATATCCCAGCCGAGCAAACGCCGCATTCTGTCACAAAAAAATGTCAACATAGTTCGCCTTCAGGTAGTGCCAAGGCGAAAAATAAAACTTCCTTCAAACTCCTATTCGCCGATCCAGCAAATGCGCCTGCCATCGATCCGTATGCGCATGGTGAGCGGCGCGTTCGTGCTGCGGTTTCCGCTCGTACAAACGCCGGTTCCGCAAGGCCGCAGGCCGCGCAGAGGACGCCCGAAGCAGCGGCCCTCGGAAGTGGAGGAGCTACGGTTCCGCATAGCGGGAACGTAGCTCCTCCACTTCCTCTTTCTTCTCTTCCTTTTTCCGAGCCCAATCAATTCGGAGGATCGTCAACGGTCCGTAGATGGTCGCTCCTTCCTAAAATTCAGAGGCTTTGCAAACCAGAGCGTGAAGATGAACGAGGCCCTGCCGTCTGCGCCTGCGGTATGCCTGCCGACGGCGTATCGGACGTCAATATTCATCTTCATCAGGGCGAGCATACCGGCCAGCTTCGTGCTGGTGTGTCAGGAGTTCTCCGTTGCGGTTCGCCTTGGCTTTGCCCGACCTGCGCTCCGCGTAAGGCTCTGGAGCGAGCTGAGAAAGTCCAGGAAGCGGCTGACGCGACTTTTAAGCGGGGCGGGAATTGTGCTCTCGTGGTGCTCACTGCTTCGCACAGCGCGAAGATGACGTTGGAATTTGTCGAGAGCTTTATAAAAACCGCGTCGAGCGATGCTCGCAAGACCCGTGCATGGCATAAAGCAAAGGAGAAATATCAGATACTTGGCGTTATTTGCGGACAAGAAGTTACTTATAGCATCAAAAACGGCTGGCACTATCACCAGCATCTTTCTGTTCTCGTTGACGGTCCTGACGCTTTTGAGAGGATTGCCGCAAACGGCAATGCTGAGAAGCTTAAGGAGATGGTCGCCGAGCGCACGCAGGCCGCAGGTGACTGGCTGGCTGAAGCTTACAAGGAAAAAATTCGTTGCGCGGGCGGTGTAGTCGACGACAAGCACGGCTGCAAGGTCCGTGTCGCTCACGATGCCGAAGACGCCAGCAATTACACGGCCAAGGGGTCTATGGCCTGGGAAGTTGCCGGGGGATATAAGGACGAGACTAAGGGTGAAAGCTCGCTGACGCCCTGGGATATCGCCAACCTTGCCGCAGATGGCGACAAGTATATGTACGCCCGCTGGAGAGAGTACATGTCCGTCATGCCCGGCAAGCGGTCGTGCGTGCGCAGTGCCGCGCTTTACAAAAAGCTGGGGATCGTGTCGGACAGTGAGGAAGGCGGCGACGAACAAGCGTATCTCGAAAACGACGGTGTCGTCGGTCGTGTCGTCGCTCCGCTGTGGAAGCGCTGGATGCGCCACGGGCTGGCCAGCACTTTCCTTCTGCGCGTCGAATGCGGTGGTGAAGCCGGGTTTTCCGATGCTGTCAAGCGGACGAACAACGATTCGGACATGATCGGCAGGGAACGGAAAGAGAATGAAACCGTCGCCGAGCTGCTGGCTCGGCTCGACGTCGAACGCGACGGTGAAACCATAGGGCGGCTGAAGCGCATCGAACAGGAGGCCGTTGAGTGGCGGGAGGCAGTTCGGCGCGAACGTGAAGCGGCGAGAGCATGTCAACATCGGTTCGATATGACGGCAACAGCCGAGAACGTCGAGCAGATCGCAGGTGAACGCATCCGGCAACGCGCCAACGCGATGGGGCAGCGAGCGGTGGTGGCGGACATCGTTGACGAGCTGGCGGAGAGCTACGGGGTGCAGATCGCTGAAGCCGATGCTCTGCGGGCCGCGAATGCCGCGCAGGACTGGATGCGCGAGATCGAGGCGATCATGCCGGGTCGCTGGCTGCCGGACGACGAGAGTGCCGTTCTTCTTCGGATGGCAGCATAGCCCGTCCGTATGTGACCACCCCGGTCACGGAGGGGGCAGTCGGCAGACCCTCAACGGAGTTGCCTCCATGGAATGGCCGACGATTGCTTGCAATCAGTAGTCGGTCACTACTAATTTGTTTCGGGTGCCCTTTTTCGCTATCCGCCGAGCGCTTTTGCTCCAACAATAAAAGGAGGGTTTTCCTTTTGAGAGCGATACAATGCAAGAATACGAACGGCCAATTACCATCATCAATCAAGGCCTTCCAGCCAAGGCCGCGTTGAAGGTGATCCGCCTGCCAACTTCTTGGTACGCTGTGATCTGGGAGAGACGCGAGCGTTATTCCGCCTTTTCGCAGGATCGTACCGACCATAACGGCGGGCACGAGCACATGAGCGATGACGAATTTCTCAGCCGCGTGCAATTGGTCTCTTCATTCGTGCAAGGGGTCGATTTCCTGTTTGACGCCTTCGAGCCCACTGGAAAGAAAAAGCGGCGGATGCGGCGCACGAGTACCGATGTGCATAATCGCTCATGAAAGAGCCTGTCTGCTTTCGGCCCCGTTGCGGTCATACCTTGCTCAGCAAGTCTATGAGGCCGTCAGGAAAAACGGTGTCGCTTGTCTCTCGAAGCTCTTGCTCAGACCACCAGCGATGATCGGCCATCACTTCTCGCTCATTTTCGGTCCAACCCGTGTCGGAGATGGGACCGCGTTTGGCTCGGACGCCAAAGAACCTCTCCTCCGCCCAAACAATCTCGCCGCTCGTCAGAGGAAGTTCAAAGGAGCGTCGGCCAACCTCGCCGGTTAAATCGAGACCAACAAGGCCAGTTTCCTCTTCCAACTCACGCAATGCCGCCGCCTCAAAAGTTTCGCCCTCGTCGACGGCACCACCCGGCGTTGCCCAGTATGTTTTACCAATCAACGGGCCCGAGGCATGAGAAAATTTGAAAAGCAGAACGCAACCGAATTGGTCGATGACCAGTATTCGGGAAGATGGCCGTGACCGCATGAAAAATCTCCTTTCAATAATGCGTGTTATAGAGCATCAAAAGACGCTCGACATGTCCGCCATTGGCGCAAAGCCGCAAAAGCCGCCCGGCCCATTTTTGCCATGGAGCCCCCAGCGGTAGTGCTTGATACGGTCCCACGCTCCTGGTCAATATGCTAAGAAGACATGTTTACTCCTCAGGGCCGGTCATGGCCTACCGGCACCAATCCACGACCGAAGCTCCACCAAACTGTATGGCCTCAACTTGTCCGGCGATCTGTGCGCACGTCGATGGCAGGTGGGGCATAGGATCAGTAGGTGCTCGACCCGCGTGATCCTCTTTCCCACAAGCAAAGGGGTGATGTGATGGGCATCGAACATCGCGCTATCGGAGCTGGTCAAATTGCAGGCCTCACAGGTGTAGTTTCCATGACGATGGAAATTATCCCGCTTGGCGGCGACGCGTAACCCAGCATCTCTCTCGGCCTCCTGTTGAAACTTCCAGACCCGGTCTCCTTCCTCTTTCTGTTTTGCCGAAATAAACGGGAGTCTCGTCCCTACGCGTCGCGGCTTGCCGCTGTCGTAGAAGTTTGCGGGTGGCGGCAATTTGGCGAGGGTGACCGGCCAATTTCGTAAGCTCTCCCATAGAAGCGAAATCTTCGCGGCTGGGCGGATGATACCATCCTGAGAACCACCTAAAATCGTCTTATCGGGCATCAGTAGATCACGCACGAGATGGGGCTTCCCATTTAGGTGCCAAACCTCCAGGAGATTTACCGATACCGGCCAGCGAGCGAGCCGTCTAACTTCGTCTTCATCTTGTAGAAGCAGGCTGGTGGGACCAAAGACAGTTCCAACTCGCGCGATGCTGACGACGCACCCATCAGCAGCGGACTCAACCTCATCTCCACCCCCAATGGCAATGATGAACGGCCGTTCGACAGCGGCCTTCGCCGCATTTGCTGCTTGATAGTCGAAGCTCGAAGAATTCGGCTCGCCCCGGCCAGCGAAACAAAGGACATATGAGGACAGGGAGCCGAAGACCGCCTTGACGCCTTGGACCATTTCCAAGCTGGGGCATATGTCTTGCAATAACAGTTTCTGTGGCTGACCTTTAGTTCGCTCTTCTTGTATGATCCTCAGGAGGCTTTCCTCCACGCTCGGCCCAACGTGCTCGGCTGGTTTATACCCTTTGATCCAAGGCTCCCCTAGCTTCTGTAGGACCGACGAGATGTTTTGCATCCGGAACTCGACCGAGCCGTCCGTCCTATTTAAAAGTTCTCGGCCGATCAACTGACGTCTGAACTCCGCCTTTACGTATGGTTCTTCACGAAGCTCTAAATCCAACATCTGGAAATATGCTCGAACGGCCGAACGAAGTTCGTTATCTGTCCAATCTAAATCGTCATCCTTAGGCAAGACCTATTTCCCCAATCGCATACAACCTAGAATGCATACCGGCAACACAGTTACACTGCCCTTAACCGGAAGCAGCGAATTCCGGCCTGGTAGTTTGCATGACTGCGCTGAAATCTTTTCCAGAGGAAGGGAGATCAGAGAGTGGGCTATCAATTTGTGCATTTGGAGTCGTACAGCCGCAAAGCTGATGCTAACGGTCGTTCTACGGATTTCATATTTTCGGAGGCGTCGCGCAAGCCAGAGGCGTCCGTTCATGTTTCCACCCCTTTGCCGCCCGTCGTTGTCTACGGCGTCAGCGTCGAGGCAATGCAGGAAATGCACGATGCCGCTGCCGCCGCTGCGACCATCGCCGTCAAAGGTGGGCACGTTCGAAAGGTGGCGAAGGACAAAAAGACGCTACATACGGTGGTCGCCTCGTATCCAGCGACCATGGATGAAATCCGCGCCGATCCGGCTAAACGAGCGGAAGCGGAAGAGTGGGAAAAGCGAACCATTGCATGGCTTCAGACACAATACGGGCAGGACCTCAAGTCCGTGATTAGGCACGAAGACGAGGAATTTTTTCACATTCACGCATACGTCGTACTGCTCAACGAACCGGGGATGTCCGCGCTCAAGTACCATCCTGGCACCATGGCGAAGCGTGCCGTCATGGACAGCGGCAAGGAAGGTGAGGACAAGAAGGCGCTCTCAAAAAAAGCGGATGCCGCCTACAAACAGGCAATGCGAGAGTGGCAGGATAACTATCATGAAGCCGTCGCTATCCCATCGGGTTTGACGCGCCTCGGTCCACAACGCCGTCGCTTGACCCGCGCCGAATGGCAGCGTGAACAAGTACAGGCGCAAGCTCTGCAAACGACCCTTGAACGTGCACGGCAGGTCAAATCTTCAGGAGAAGATTTCATTCAGCGAACGAAGGCCGAGGCCGAGACGATCCGCACCGCCGCCAATAAAGAAAAGCAGGAAGCGGCCAGGGCGGCGCAGGCTGCCCTGGCTGCGGAGAGGCGGGCTCAGAAAGCGCAAGAAGCTGCCGCAGAGACCATTACACAAGCTGAGCGGTATTCCGGCCTCGGCGGCGGCTTGAGGGCCTTGTGGGACGCCCTTGGGGAATCCAAGATAGCAAGGAAAATTGGACAAGAATTTGCCGCCGAGATCGCCCGTGTCCATGCCTTCGCCAAGTCCGTTCAGGAACGATTGAAGACCGAGGAAAAGCGTCGTCACGAGGCTGAACGCAAAGCCCACGAAGCTGCACGGGATGCCGAACGGGCAAGGGATGCGGCACTGAAGATGCAGCTTGAACGTGATCGCGCACTTTCCTTCCTACCGCCTGAAAAGCGGCAGGAATTTGCAGCGCCGGGTCCGGCGATGATGATGACCTTGCGCCCGGTCGCGCGGAAGGATCGGAAATGATGGGTTGCTTGCAAGGTGGCGTAATCTCATGCCTCCATCACTTGCTGAGACCCGTCACAATGCCAACCTCCACCACTCTCCTTCTTGCTCTTGCTCTCGTCTCTCCGGTTTCCGCCGGTCAAATTGTCTGGAGAGCGCCAACGGCTGGAGTGTTGAGAATATCGGAGCCGCCGCCTCCAGAGCTTGAAGTCGGTCCCGCCCCCGCTGCGGACTTCGGAACATCTTACGGGACGACGCGAGTACGATCCGGCACCAACCTGTCCATAAGCCCAATCTGCTCGACCGGTAGCTCGAAAACGGGATTATTCTTTTTCGAGTCCTGACCTGCCGTCATTCCTCACGCTGGATATATCCAGCGGCTTGGTCCGTGGCCGGATATCCGTCGCGGGAACTTATGATTTTTCCGTCGCGATTTCCGATGGCGCGGGGCGGTCGCAGACTGTGTTGGTCACAATCGTCGTTGAGCAGCCTGGCGGACTGGCTATCTGGCAGGCTGGAGATGATCGGGCAGTCACGAAATTGACCGCCGGATCATCTCTCAATCTATTGCAGGCGGGCAGCCGCTCCGCCCCGAGTTGGAAGCCTGATCGGGTTCGCGTATGATGAAATTAGCTTCTGCAAAAATTCACGGTCGAACTTGAAAAACTCGATCACGCCATCGCTTTGCGCTTCGTCTTCGCTGGCTACTATGAACAGGTCATAGACCGCGTTCGGCGACTCGTCTCGGCTCGGCGTTGCGAAGACGCTAAATTGCTCGCCCTCATGTCTCGCCATGATCGGGGTGGTCCCTTTCTCAACTTCCTCGAAATACATTTTGATCGCCCCTGTCAGGTCGATCATGGAATAATTGTTCACGTTGCGGGAAAAATATAGGTTCATCGCTCTCTCCTGTTTAATGCCATCACAATAAATCACCCCAAAATCCGAAAAGCAACGCAGATATTTTCATGACAAATTCGAAGTTATATTGACAAGGAAATGTATATAAAAGACTTATGCGAATTCGGCGAGATTAATATTTGGCAATTTCCTGCATCAACAATTATATTCTGCGATTTCCTTAGTCTCCGCCGGGTGGCTTCGGTCCATTATTTTCCGGCGTTTCCTTGGCTTCGCGCTTACGTTCCTCCCCTTCCCGGCGCTGCTCCTCTCTCCACAAAGCCGCCGCGCGTGGAAATGCGGCTATCGTCATGTCTGGTGTTCGCCCACGACAATAACAAAGCTGTTTCCAGCCGTTTGTAGTCGCCGCACATGCGTCGATCCAAGGATGCGCGTCTCCGTCAACAAGGAGTTTCAATGCCGTAATTGCATCTTTACGAAGGAAATCATGCTTGAGGTGGTCGAGAAGCGTCCAGACGTGCAACGGCTCGTCAATGTACCGCTTCGGCGTACCGGGGACCGGAACGGACGCCGGGAAAAGCCAAGGTCGATGAACCTTGTTGTACGCAATTATATCATTCCAAGTCAGGCCGTCGTAAACTTCCTGACTCTCTTCTCCGTAACGCGGTGAGTAGTCCGAGAGATATCTGCGGTCGTCTTCGCTACGCGGATCGTCGCGGTTGTCGAACTCGTCTTTTTTCTGAGATTTCCTTGGCGGTTTCGGCTGTCGCTTTTGCTGGGGCGGATCCGCCTCGGCAAAAGCGACAGGGAAAAATGTCGGCGTGGGGATCGATTCGAGGATCGTCAGCCACAGCATTATCAGCCAGAGCAGCCGCTTTCTGCGGTCGCGGTCAGCCTGTTCGCGGCGACGGCGGAGTTCTGCAAGGTGGCGTTGCCAGCGTTCTGCGGCGCGGCGGCGCTTGCGTTGTTTTTCTCTTTCGAGTTGTGCGGCGGCGGGCTGCATGTCCATGTCTCTGTGGCGGTCAAGAGAATGATCGCAACAGAGGACGCAAGATTCAAACACACAGGCCGCAGACGCGCGGCAAAGCAGGCCGGAACGACGTCGGCTGCATTGTGCTTATGATAAGTCACTGAACATCGACGCACGCGCCGCCAAACGTATTGGCAACAAGCGTATATAAATCAGCCTCGTTATATGTTAACAATCCCGCTGTATTTTCTTCCAACGCTGGAATAATGTTTTTTACCAACAGTTGACTGCTTGACTCCTTGAAAATCGCGTCCAACTCTCCGCCAACAATCCAATCCCGCAAAGAGTAAGATGACCGCCCCTCACGAATTAGAAGAAAAAATCCAAGCTTTCATTGTTGAGAAAGTTTCTTATCACTGGGCGAACACTGGAACGGCGTACCTCCTAAGTCGGCTAGGGTATGAGATCAAAAGAGCTTTCCCGAATTATTTATCGGTGATGCCCAAAGGAATCAAAAATTACGTTCGGGAATGGCCTTCCGTAGTACAAGTTGAATTCCCAGGCGTCCCGGAGAAAGCCGGGTTGGTCCCCCTTGATGCTAAACTTCCGGCAGACATCACTGCTGCTTTTCAATCCCGTTCTGATAACATCAGCAAAGGGCCAGTTTACGAGAATGCATTTTGGGACGCCTTCACACGCAAAATGGAAGATAAGCGGTATATTTCCCTAGACCTTGATGAAAATATCGTTGTGTCTGAGAAGTACCCTCCGGACAGTATGGCCAAGACCTGGGAGCTGACGGACAACGATATAATCGTTCATCCACCCGGAACACCGATCCCAGAAAAAGTCAGGACCACTCACCAAAAAATTGATGAATGGCTGTCACGCCACGAGATCGAGCGAACCCATTTTTTGAAGGTCAGGAACAACCATCCTCTACGCTCTTCGAGCAGTAGTATGCTGGAGGCCTTGTTTTCTCGCCTGTCGCAAGAGGAGCAATCTCGCGTGGTTATTCCCATGGATATTCTACTGAAGCTCATCGCGGCTAAATGACAACGACTCACTATCTCGTATTTATCGGAGCCACCCCTTCGCTGTCATCGGAGTTGAACCGCTTAATAAAGCGGGTCAAAGACCTTATTGTGGTTGCACCGGCTATGCCTAAATCGGCACGCGGCTTGACTGACGCTGCTGTGAGTGCGGCCTTAGAAATGGCGTATGGTTCACTAGGAAAAGCGGCGTCACATTCAGAACCCGCACGTTTTTCAGTTTGGTCGTTCTCTCCGCTGAACGAAAGGGAATTAGAGGTTGTATGGAAGTCTTTTGGAAAATCTGCGTGGATTGAGTTCATTCCATCACAGCTAAGGGATAAAGACGGTCCTACTCGAACATATATCGAGACGCGAATTCAGGGGTTAACTCCCGTTCTGCACGAGATTTCGTCCTCCGTTTTCGCAAGTAGGAAAACGTCCCCCTTCACGTTGCCATTGGAAAACTTCAGGTCTCCGGTCACTTCGTCACTACAGCGCATGTGGTACCGCGACCTCAAAGTGGACGAGATTAAAAAGGTGATCCAAAAAAACACCGTCCTCCACAAGCAGCGACGGAATGAGGGCCACAGCCACTACGAAGACGACCGCAATCTCCTCTTTGCTCCCGCGAAAGATACGGAGTGCCACGGCAAAGCTCATCCAACGGGATCGGTTGCCCCAGCCTTTCTCGGTGGGCGCTTCCGCTTCGGCGTGGCTCTGTATCCTGGATTTCACTATGATGTTCGCCCGTCCAAGGCGAAAACCCTTCAAAGCGTCTTAGTCGACAGCAGTGGTAACGAGCGAGCAATGAAGCCTGAAAAGAGGGAATATATCAACATATTCCCAAACGACTTTTTACTCCCAGAAAAGTAAAAGCGGGGTACGTTGCCGTAACCCGCTTATAGTGCCGTTAAGCTAAATTTTTCCTGAGCACCTGCCACGGAATAGACTACTACGTAATCTCTCGCCGGGTGCAGCAACCAGCCTTGTTAGGCCATAACTGGCGCGACACCTATGTGATCCCCTTCAACACGCTCTCTCAGGATTAACGGTTGCAAGCTTCTCACCGGACTAGGCAATGAATGCATAAATGATTTTTCTTACTGAAAAGTCAAGAGAGGATTTTTTCCAGGCAGACGCTTCCGGGTCCTGAATTTCGTCGACGACGTTACGCGCGAGAGCCTGACGGCGACCAGACCACAAACATCAGGCGCAAAGGAAGCGTGGAAATCACGCAGAACACTATCAGCCTCAATGATCTCCTTGAAAAATACCATGCTCCTGAGACAATCGATTTCATCAGCATGGATACCGAAGGAAATGAGCCCGACATCGTGTCCTCCTTCGACTTCGACCGGTATGCAGTTCGTCTTTTCTGCATCGAACACAACTATACAGAGGCAAATGTGAAACTTGACGAGATCATGTTTCGGAAAGGCTATGAGCGGGTGTACCGCAAATGGTCTAGGTTCGATGCCTGGTATAGGAAGACCTGATCTCGATCGATTTCCAATACCCTTTTGATAGGATGTGCCTGGAGACACAGGGAGATTCCGGAATCCGAGCTATCCGAATTTCAGTGATACAGGCTTTTAAGTGAAGGCCCCAACAAGCATGTGTGGCCGAATTTTCCCCTCGATGGGCCTTTCAGCGCGTCGTTGACCACGGGTCAACACCATGACACAAGCCGACCAGCAGGACGCCTGTGTGTGGTGACGGAGGTTAGAGTGCCAGAAATTAGCATCGGGATGCCTGTTTATAATGGAGAGCATCATCTCCGGCTGGCTATTGACTCTATTTTAAAGCAGAACTTTTCGGATTTCGAACTCATTATCTCCGACAACGCATCAACCGATGCAACAGAACAGATCTGTCGGGAATTTGCGACTCGCGACAACAGAATAAGGTACTTCAGGCAGACAGAGAACATCGGCGTCGCCAACAATTTCCGTTTTGTTTTTGATCAGGCAGCCGCTCCGTTGTTCAAATGGATGGCCCATGATGATTGGATCGATGTGGATTGGCTTTCTGTCCTGGTGCCTGTCGCAAAGGCCCAACACGCTATCGTTTTCGGCCATCTGCAAATGGCGACCTATGACGGCCAGAATTTGGCTCATCAAGCCAATGGGCGGGAGATGCAATTTATCGGCCCGGCATGGTGGCGACGACTAGCATATGCCATCGAACCCGCAAACCTTGGAAAGGCAAATGTAATTTATGGCATTTTCCCAAGAAGTGCGGTTACCGAGGAAAGCCTCAGAACCTTTTCAGTCAACGGCGCCCCCGGCGATGTGATGATGCTGACCGAGTGCCTCGGTCGTGTGCCGATCGTTTTTGGGGGTCCCACTCGCCTGTTCAAAAGGTCATCGCCTCCACGTCCGCCGGGCACGCTCAAAGAGAAACGTGCGTCCATATTCGAACGCACCATGCTGCGCCAATTCCTATCTCTCGGGCCGACATCGTTTCGGATCGGCTACCTGCTGCTTTATCCGCTTGCTCTGGGGCGTATGAAATACGGGCGTAAGCTCCGTCGATTTCGCGCTCGCCTGGCAGGCAGATCGTTAGCGTGACGTCCGATCTGGGAGGAAATCATTCCGCTTCCATTCGGTGCCGACAGTAGTTCTAGGCAACAAGATCGAAGCTGCTGGTTTTGATGCGGAGCCTGGGTATTTCCCCCGGTGGAACATTGCATAGATCGCCCTAGTTTCTCCCTAGGCAAATGTCCTGGGATTAGACGGAATTTGTTGTGCTCCCGTTCATCTTGCCAGCGCTATAAGTGGGGTCCAACATTGGAGGAAAAAATGAAAGCGAAACAATTTGCTGTGCTGGCGGGCATGTCGGTCTTGCTTTTGGGGACGAGCATCCTGCCTGAACCGGCAGGGGCCCAGATGGAATTCGACCTGCGCGACGGCGGCGTTCGTATCGTGAGGCCGGACGATGACAGGCGATATTATCGCGACGACGACAGGCGATATTATCGAGAAGATCGGCGATATGAGCGCAGATATGCTCAACCCGGTTGCAGCCCTCGCCAGGCTTTGGCCGCCGCTTCGAGATATATCGACGATCCGCGCATAAGGTCGGTAAACCGCGCCTTTTATGATATCGACGGCTATGGGAAGCGTGGCAGCAAACGCGGGCGTCCCGACGGCGTTCGAATTTCAACTGCCCCAGATTGTGAACGATCCAACTAAGCCGTTTCATTGGCGCTGTTTAAGGGGTGCGCCAGTGACGGCGTAGTTCACATGGCTTAGACACATTGGCTTCCCAGCTCTGGTGCTCAAAGTGCTAGAGCTGGGAAGTCATGCATCCTCCAGCACACCAGCACATTCTGTGTGGTCCCACCTTCACCTCTCCTTCCAAGGTGTTTAGCGGTCGGAAGTTGCTTGCCTTGTCGAAGGAGGGCACAAGCCCTCTTTGGCTCGACGGGGTGACCGGCAGAGGCTCCGGTCGCCGCCTTCGCACTTGCGGGAATGCAACAGGCACTCCGAATCTTGTTTACAAAGGTGGCAAAATCAACGGCAAGCGTTTAATACCCCGCAAGTGCGCAAACTTCCGGTGAGATGCCGAAGCGGGAAACCCTATTGAACGCCAAGAAAAGTAAAAAGCACCACCTGGACTCGGGTACCGTAGCCAGCGTCCTCAAGCGGGTGATTGCCGAAAATGGCAAGGATCATGTCCGCGGCTACGTCTTTGCGATCTTCTGTCTTGTCGCGACAGCCATGTCCACCGCCTTTACGGCGTGGATCATGGAGTCTGTTGTCAACGAGGCGTTCGCCAACAAGCGTGCCGATATGGTCCTGGGGATCTGCGGGGCGATTTTTGCAGCCTTCGTGCTTCGCGGCCTCGCGACCTACGGTCAGGCTGTGACGCTTTCTAAGATAGGCAATAATATCGTTGCCCGTTATCAACAGCGCCTGTTCTCGCATCTCATGAAGCTCTCGGTGGGCTTTTTCGCGGAGGCGCGTTCTGCGCATCTTGCCGCACAGGTCAGCCAGAACATCGGTGGCATTAGGGATGTTCTCAACCTCATAATCACATCGACCGCCCGCGATCTGCTGACACTCGTCTCACTGATCGTCGTCATGGTTTCGAAGGACTGGGTGCTGTCGCTGATCGTATTTGCCGTGGCCCCCCCTCTGATCTTTGCGCTCCGCTACGTGTCGCAGCGGCTGCGTAGCGTGACGCGTGAAGCGGTCGAGGTGGGCAGCAAGGTGCTTGGCGCCATGCAGGAAACGATCCAAGGTATCACCGTGGTCAAGGCGTTCACGATGGAGCAGCAGCTGGAACAGAAGGTTCGGCGCATCATCGAGTCCTCCGAAAGGCAGAGCAACCGTATTGCCCGACTCTCCGAACGCACCGCGCCGCTTACCGAGACGTTTGCCGGCGTGGCGATTTCGAGCGTGATCGCCTACGCCGCCTTCCGCTCGATCTATGATAACGTTCCGCCCGGCGCCTTCTTTGCCTTCATCACGGCGCTTCTGATGGCTTACGATCCTGCGCGCCGGCTCGCCAGAATGCAGGTTCAGATCGAGCGCGCTGTCGTCAACGCGAGGATGATCTACAACTTGCTCGATATGCAGCCATTGCAGCGGGAAAAGCCGAACGCACCGGATCTCGTCATCACCAATGCGCAAATCGAACTGAAAGACGTCGCTTTCGCCTACGGAAACGGCGCACCTATCCTGCGTGGCGTGAGCCTGATCGCGGAAGGCGGCAAGACGACTGCGCTTGTGGGTCCGTCGGGTGCCGGAAAGTCCACGATCATCTCGCTGATACCGCGTTTCTACGATCCCATCGAAGGTCAGATTCTGATCGACGGACAGGATATAACCGATGTTACCAAGGCGTCGCTGCGACATGCCCTCGCCTATGTGACGCAACAGCCCTATCTGTTCGAAGGGACGATCCGCGACAACATCCGCTACGGCCGGCCGGAGGCCACCGATGCGGAAGTCGAGGAGGCCGCGCGACAGGCCTATGCGCATGACTTTATCCTTGCGCAGCCGATGGGTTACGACACGCCAGTCGGCGAAAACGGCATGACGCTTTCTGGCGGCCAGCGGCAGCGGCTTTCCATCGCCCGCGCACTGGTCCGCAACGCCCCTATCCTCCTTCTCGATGAAGCGACCTCCGCACTCGACAATGAATCCGAAGCTGCCGTGCAAAGAGCGCTCGATTCGACCATGCGGGGACGGACCGTCGTTGTCATCGCCCATCGCCTGTCGACGGTCGTCAATGCCGACAAGATCATTGTCATGCATGAAGGTCGTGCGGTCGAAGAAGGTACGCACGAGGAACTCGCAAAAAGCAAGGACGGCCTCTATGCCCGTCTGAACAACCTGCAATCGTCTGATACGCCTGTCGTGGAGTGAGCTGGAGCGACAACGCCTCTCGTCGCTTCGCGTGGCAGACAATTGTCCGATTAGCCCGGCCCGCATGCCGGGTTCACAAACGTTCCCAACTCACCGGGACGATATCCCTGTCATCCTTGTCCGGTGCGCGGAACCATTGCCTCGGGGCAATCACCTGTTTGTCCGGGCGGGGGTTGAGCCACGCGCCCCACCAACTGAACGAACTATTGGCGATGATGTGGGCGTGGCACGCGGCCATCAGGTGCATGTCTTCACCATCCCGCCCATCGTTTTGAGGTTTGATGAAAACCATCGGGCGCGATGATTGCAGATTGTCCCGTGCCCATTGCGGTTCGTCCGAAAAGACGAAGAATGAGGCGTCACCGGCACGGTCGAGCATGCGGCGCATCGCCTCGTGGTACCAGGGCGGCTCGCATGTGCCGTGGACTGCGTTTGCCGAAGGGTTGCTGACGTAGTCCCCCCGACGGACATGAATGGAAACCGGCGTGGTGGCGGCGCGGATCCGGGCGAGGACATCCTGCCGCGCCGGGCTTAATGGAGACCTCAGGCTGAAGTCGCTCCGCACGGCGTCAGCCGACGATGCGAAATATTGCTCGCTCTGCCAATAGCCGGAAAGATGCAGCGATCCGCGCAACGCGGGTACCCTGCTATCGAATCTGAGACCGTTCTCGACGATCCGCTTGCAGCTTGAGCGGTCGGGCTTGAAGGCCGACGTAAACTTGCGCAGGAGGCCCCTTTTTGGCTTGGCGGGGACCTCATGAGGCTGCGCGATCGCCGCCTGTATGTTGAACTGATCAAGGGCGAAGGGCCGCAGCTTGTAGGCGCCCATCTCGATGAGATCCAGCTTCAGTTCCGACTCATTGGCGATCGCTAGGGCACGGCCGGCAGCATACTGAAACATCTGGTTACCCAGGCCGCCGAGGATACGCGTGATGATCACAGGCTGTCCTTTCGCATCTCGGCACTTGCGTGCCACAAGGAAACTGGAACTTGGTTCAAGCCCGGTTCTGCCATCGCCCGATGTTGGGTAAATTGCAGACAAAGCGACCGATATCGTCCCCGGCGCGGTAGAGAGCCCTCAGCTTGCGGAAGCGTCGCGACTTGCGTTCGCGTTTGGCGCCTTGCCAGATTTCCGATTGCTCGGCAGTTTCTGCCGTGTGCGTCACCGGCAAGGGTGAAATGCCGTAGCTGCCGACACCATGCGTCCAGAAGCGGTCCAGGTGGCAATCCACCGGCTCGAACCACACGTTGGCCTTTGCCAGCAGCTTAGCAGCCGCCTTCGGGGACACCGCGTAACAGGAGGTGCCATGCGGCCCGATCTTGAACCGGATAATATCCGTGCCGGACTCGGATGTTTCACAGACACGGAAACTGCGCTGCTTGTGCCCGGAAAAACGAATGAGCCCGTATGTCCCGATTTTGTCCGCAGCATATCGGTATGCCTCGAGGAAGTTTCCGTTGATGGAGACATCGTCCTCGAAGATCAGCAGAGCCTTGTTGTCCCTGACACTCCGTTCCCAGAGCAGGTAATGGCTGGCATAACAACCCAGCTCGCCGGCATTCAGGATGAAACCACGCCTGATCTCTGCAAGCCGCGGATCGAATTTTTCAAAAAGCGGATGCCCATTCCGACCCTCCACGGCATTGAAAAAGCTGTATGGCAGGCCGAAGGGCGCAAGCGTCTCGATCATTTTGGCGCGACGGTCGGCGGAGCGCTCAAGATTGACGACGACGATTTCTAGCGCATTGTCTTCTGCCATATACCAGCCACCCGTTGCGATTTCAGGTTAGCTTTCTGCTTTCGGCGCATATCGTTGTCAATGCATCATGCTGCTGTGGCCCATTGCGTCGAGAATGGCTCACGGTCGGTCAGCAGGCCGATACAGTTACCTGAACAGGCCGGCGAGCTGTTGAAATCGTTTCCGGATCGAGTTCCGGAGCTTCAGCCCCTTCGGCCGAAACGATTTTTCGGGCTTCAGCGACGATATCCTGACAGGTGCGGCTCCATTACGTTGCCCGGCGACTTCCTTGGCAATTCCCGACAGGATTGCAAACAGATTGTGCTCGTTGAGAACCCGGCGACGTGATTCCTCCAGATAGGGCAAGGCGCGTTCTGCCGTGTCGGATTCGATCACGTGCTTGATCGCCCGAATGGCGTTCTCATGATCGAGGATGTCGATCCTCGTCAGGGCCTCCTCGGGGAAATATTCGAGTATGTTCCTGCTGCCGTGATAGATCGGATAGGTAAGCGTCAGAAACGGATCGGCAAGCTTTTCCGTCCAGTAATGGTCAAATGTCGAATTCTCGATCGCGATGTGGTAGCGATAATCCGAAAGCACATCCATCTTGTCGGTAAAGTCGTTGATCCCCCGCCCGAAGACATCGACCTCATTACCGAAATAGGCCTTTATGCGATCGACGAATGCAAGTCGCTCGCGATGCCCTTGCGTATAGGCCTTGTTCGACGAGACGATGGAAACCTGTTTCGTCTTGGCCGGGCGGAAGGTTTCGAACTCGGACCAGCCGACGCCTCGTGATTTCAGCTGCCCCGGCTTGTCCCAAACGCCGACATGCCATGGCAGCCCAACTTGTGAGAACCTGGCATTCGGATGCCGCGTACCGGTATCCGTCGTCAAAACAAGGTCAAACTGGGATAAAAATCCGGGAATATACGTTTTAACCGTGCTGGGTTCCGAAGCAACAAAGACGCGATACGCCGCTTTGACGACAGGTAGAGGCTTCGGCAGCACGTCGTAGACGAACAACACGTCACATTCCTGCCCGTCCCAGGCGAGGGAGAAACGTACCCCATCCCACTCCGGCACGAACAACGGAAACTGGCGCGACCAAATTTCCCCGTGGGGTGCCGCCGATACGAAGCCTGCGTTTATCAATTCAAAGATCCATGGTCCGTATCACCCGTGTAGATGCCTTAGCCACATCCTACCCTTCCGGCGGCAGTACTTACATCCACATGGAGATGAAAGTCCACCGCGTCGTCAACGACCAACTTCCGGCCCAAAATCAGGCCAGCCGATGCCTCGTAGTCCGAGTTACTCCGATTTATTCCAACTCCCACGGTAAAAGCAGACTCGCCGCTCGGGTTGCATCAAGCCTAGTGATGATCCCCCAATAATCCACCCCCGAATGCAACGCATCGGCCCCCTTGCGCGTTGCGGGCCATCGGCTCGCATGGTGCGGGTCATCGAAACGGCAGGCTGATGCGGCTCGGCGCAATTCTTGATCGGTGGAACGACCAGTCTCTGGCCAGGCAATTTCTGCTGGCGGGCGGGCTGGTTGCGTTTGCGGCCATGCTTCTGGTCGGCGCCTATGTGACGAGCCTCATCCAGGCGGCCGTTACCCGCAATTCGGCCGCCTCCACGGCGCTTTACGTCGACAGCATCATCGCCCCGCTGCTTCCCGACATGAAGACCAACCAGACGCTTGACGACGTCACCACCCGCGCCCTCGACGAGACCTTCGGCCAGGGCGCGCTCGGCGGCCAGGTCATATCCTTCAAGCTATGGCGCCGAGACGGCACGGTGCTCTATGCGACCGACAAGAGCATGGTGGGGCAGAAATACGGGCCGAGCGAGGGGTTAAAGACCGCGTTTTCCGGGCAGATGGTGGCGCGGTTCGGGCTTGCCGAAGACCCCGAAAGCAAGCTTGAACGATCGACCGGCATGCCGCTTCTCGAAATCTACAATCCCATCCTGCAGCCCTGGTCGGGTGAGGTCGTCGCGGTCTCGGAATTCTACGAGGTGGCCGGCGATTTCGAGCGCAGCCTCTATCAGGCTCAGCTTCGCAGCTGGGCGGCGGTCGCCGGCGTCACCTTCTTCTTCTTCCTGATCCTTTCGGCAATCGTTCTGCGCGGCAGCCGCACGATCGACAATCAGCGGCAGGCGCTGACGCAGCGGGTCGCGGAACTGTCCGACCTGCTTTCGCAGAACAAGGCGCTTCACGCGCGGGCGCAGCGGGCTTCACGCCGCGCCACCGCACTCAACGAGAGCTATCTGCGCCGGCTCGGCGCCGATCTGCATGACGGACCGGCCCAGCTGGTCGCCTATGCGGCACTCCGGGTCGACAGCCGGCTGCTGACCGATCCCGCCACGCCGCCAAAAGCGCGCGAGGAAGAGGTCACCACCATCAAGGCCCGGCTGGACGAGGCTATGGACGAGATCCGCAGCATCTGCAGCGGCCTCGTCCTGCCGCAGATCGAGACCGCGGAATTGCCGGACGTTCTGCGGCGCGCCGTCAACGCACACCGGCAACGAACCGGCCTCGATGTCGCGTTGTCGATGTCGAGCGGGTCCCGGCCGCTTTCGCCCTCGGCCAAGATCTGCATCTACCGGTTCGTGCAGGAAGCGCTCAACAACGGCTACCGGCACGGCGGCGGCAAAGGCCAGAGCGTCCGCCAGAGTTTCGATGACGGTAACGTGGTCATCGAGGTCGCCGACCGGGGCCCGGGCTTCGACCCTCATCGCATCCGCCCGGAGGGTCTCGGGCTTGCGGGTCTGAGAGAGCGGATAGAAAGCCTTGGCGGCACATTCGCGATCTCCACATCGAAAGACGGGACCACGGTCCGGATGTCCCTGAACGTGCATGAAATGGAGCAGGCATGATGGCAGGAATAAAGATAGCGGTCGTCGACGATCATCCGTTGTTCCGGGAGGGAGTGACGCGCAGTTTCGGCGAGATCGAGGACTTCGAAATGGTCGGTGAAGGCGGTTCGCGGGATGACGCATTGCGGATCGTACGGGAACTATGCCCGGATGTGATGCTGATGGACATTTCCATGCCCGGCAACGGCCTCGAAGCCATAGCAGAGGCGCTCGACCATTGTCCGGATCTCAAGATCGTCATGCTGACCGTTTCGGAGGCAAGCGAAGACATCGCCACGGCGCTCAAACTGGGAGCCAAAGGCTATGTTCTGAAAGGCGTCGGTTCGAGAGGTCTGGCAGACGTGGTCAGAACCGTCGCATCCGGAGAGAGCTACGTTTCTCCCGCCCTTTCGGCACGCCTGATCGCCGGCCTTTCAGCCCCCGGCGATGTACCGGCCAAGCCCGACCCCATGTCGGAACTGACCGGCCGCGAACAGGAAGTCCTGAGGCTGGTCGCCTCGGGGCTCAGCAACAAGCGGGTGGCGCGACAGCTGGATCTTCACGAGAAGACCGTGAAGCATCATATGACCCGCATCCTTGCCAAGCTGAAAGTGACCAACCGGACGGAGGCGGCGCTCGCTCTTCGCGACGCGACCGATCAGCAGTCAGCGGCCGAACGACTGTAGTCGCGAAGCATCCGAAGGGGTCGCGGTCCGGTTGACGATGGTGCGGGAACGCGAATCCCGCATCTCGTAGCGACCCTGGGAAATCCGCTCCGTGGCGCCATTGTGGTGGCGGACGGTTATCGAAGTGCCACGGACATCGACCTCGGCGCCGGCCTTGGCGGGCGCCGCCGGCGTTGCCGGCCGGGCGGGAGCTGCAGCAGGGCCGGGCGCACCAGTGGGATTTGCCGTTCCGCCTCCCGGAGCCGATGGAGCCGATCCGGCCCCCGGCCCCTTACCGGATCCGCCTGCAGCGCCGGTCTCCGTATCGGATCCGGTTGCGCTGCCGGTGCCGCCGCCGCTATTGCCGCTGCCGGCACCATTTCCGTTATTGCCGGAACCGCCGCTGCTGCCGCTGCCTCCGTTGTCGCTGCTGTTCCCGTTACCGTTACCGTTACCGCTGCCGGAGCTCTCGCTGCCGTTGCCGCCACCACCGCCATTCCCGCCGCCTCCGCCATTGCCCCCATTGCCATTGCCTTCCTGAGCAGTGGCCGTCGACAGGGCAACGTCAAGCAGACCGTCCGAACCGGCCACGACCTTCAAAGGCAGCATGGCTGCGATGACTGTGGTGATCACCCCGCTCAAGACAAGTGTTCTACGCGTCGGCATCTCTCGCTCCCTCGGGCGTGGTCATCTCCTACGTGAGACATGTATCTGGTGCACGCGGCGGCAAAGTTTAAACCGGGCACCCGCCCTTATGGTTCCGTCGCCCGTCCTACCGGTCAAAATGCCCGCCGACCGCCGCATGGCAGCCGGCGGGCAAGGTTCTGCGCTGAAAAGGACCGATGATCGCGCAGGAACCGCATCTGCAATCCGTCAGGGAGAAAGCGCTCCTCATGTGACGATAGAGACGAACAGCCTCGCGATGGGGATCAATAGCCACCTGGCCTGCAAAACGCTGTCGTCCATGACGGAACCTCCTGAAAAACCTTCAGGACCAACGATACTTTAACAGCGCGATTCCTGAATTTCAGCCCCCGCTGGACCTTTGCCCCGCCTCATCGGACCAAAGGCCCAAGACATCTTCGGCCTGAAGTCCCGTCCGGCCCGACTGAAGCCCAAACATCGGAACGACCCATGGCAGACGGAGTTGGACGGGCGATTGCGGCCTCATGCAGAGGCCAGCAACCGAGACAAATGCACAGAGAACAGAGGTAGAGGAAACATCATGAAACTCTCATTGAAACAGACGTTCGCGATGGCGCTTCTCGCCGGATCGACGCTTTCGGTGGTTCCGGCCATCGCTCAGACTCAGGCTCCCGCAAATAGTCAGGACGGCGGTTCCACTGTTCTGCCGCGCAAGCTTCCCCCAGGCTCGGATGGCGCAGCCGGCGACAAGCAGGCACAGCCGAAGCAGGATATGGGTGCCGCGACACAACAACCGAAGGGTGCCACCTCAGACAGCAGCTCGACCACCGCCCAAGGCAAGGCCGACGATCAGCAGCGCCTGAAGAAGGGCGACACCGCAGCTCAGGATAAACCCGCCGATCCGAAGAAGGCGCAGGCCAACGATAGCCAGCCGGCCGCCAAGGATAATACCGCGCAGCAGAAACCTGCCGGCCAGAACGACGGTTCCACGACCGCCAATTCCAGCTCCGGAACGGGAACGGATGCCCGCAAGCCGGCAACCGACGACACCGCCCGGCAGAACAACGGCGCGCAGCAACCAAGCTCTAACCAGGCTGCCACCACCGACAAGCCATCCAACGAAACCACCGGCAGCATCAACATTTCGACGGAACAGAAAACGGAAGTCCGCAATATCCTCGTCCAGAACAAGGTCGAGCCGGTCAACGTGGATGTCGAGGTCAATGTCGGCGTCGCCATTCCGAGGACGGTGAGATTGCATCCGCTGCCGCCGCGCATCGTCGAGATCGTGCCCGCCTATCGCGGTTACGAATATTTCGTCCTGGCGGATGGCAGGATCATCATCGTCGAGCCTTCGAGCCACAAGATCGTCTACATCCTGGTCGGCTGAGTGCCGAACAGGGGAGGAAATCATGAGTGAGCGAGAACCGACAGGAATCCGTTCGGGCGGTCGCGGCGGCTGGGCCGTCGCCATCGTCCTCCTGGTCGTCGCCATCACCGGCGGACTCTTGCTCTTTGAAGGCGGGTACCTCGGAAACCGTACCGTCGGCATCAATGTGACCCTGCCGAAGATCGAGGCGCCGGCGCCGGTCACGAAATGAACGGCCTCGATTGTATTCCAAGGGCGCGGCGCCAACCAACTGCCCGCCCTATGAGACCTGAAAGGAGAAATATCATGAAAACCAAGATCATCGTTCTTTCCGCCGCAGTTCTCGGCATCCTTGCGCCGGCGGCCTCCGCCCAGCAGGGCACCGTCAACGGTGCCGCCGGCGGCGCGGTCACCGGTGCGATCATCGGCGGCCCGGTCGGCGCAGCCGTCGGCGGCGTCGCCGGCGCGGTTGCCGGCACCGCCATCGATCCGCCGCCGCAGCGTGTCGTCACCTATGTCGAACAGGCCCCTGCCCCGGCATCGCCGGTCGTCATCAAGGAGAAGATCGTCGTCGGCAAGCCGATTCCGGAGACCGTCGTGCTCACTCCGGTTCCGGACAGCCCGAAATATGCCTATGCGGTGGTGAACGAACAGCGCGTCATCGTCGATCCGCAGACCCGGACCGTCGTCCAGGTTGTCCGCTAAACCCGACTATTGCCGAAACCAGATCGGGGAGAGACGGAATTCCGTCTCTCCCCGATCTGCATTCAAAGGCCACCGGTCCGACAGCCTGCACGCTCATTGCGTCGTGTTGTCGTCGCCCATGCCATCGACGTCCGAAAGACGCACGAATTCGACGCCTCGTCGTTTCAGGGCGAGCAGCGCGCGTGCGACCCCCTCCCCGGCCGCATGGGTCGGCTGGTTGATATGCGCGAGGACGACATCGCCATCCTTGGCTGCTGCAATGCGTTTTTCGGCGACGGTGGCCCCAAGGAGAGAGCCGCCGTCGCCGTTCAGCGAATAACCGGCGATCCGGTATCCCATCTCGCGGATCTGGCGGATCGCGGAAGGATCGTATTTGGCGGTCGAGCCGCGGAACCAGTGCGGCGGCGCAAGCCCGGCCGCCAGCATGGCATCCGCGCCCCCGGCCACTTCCTGGCGAACGGCCTCCGGCGATCCGGCCGCGGCGATGCCGTAGATCGACACCGGCACATCGACGGCCGGCACGTGGTTCTGGCCATGGTTTTCCAATTCGAACAGATCGAGGTTGTTCAGAAAGATTGCGACCGACTGCGGGTTCTTTTTCAGCCAGCGGGCGGTGACGAAAATGGTCGCAGGAATGCGTTCCCGGACAAGCGTCGACAATATGCGCTCGTCGGCCTGGCCCATGCAGGCATCGAAGGTCAGCGCCACCCGAGGGCGAACGGCATTGCCCGAACGCGAGACATGCAGCTGCGGCTCGACCAGTTTGGGAGCGTGTGCTGCGTTCTGGGCCGCTGGCTGGTTTGTAACCTGCTTCGGCGGCAGATTTTGTGCGCTCGCCGTCAAAGGCAGGAGCAGGAGGACAGTGGTAAGCAGGGCGCGTCGCATGGCGGATACCAATCTCGGGAAACGCGCCTGTTTATCGCACAAGCCTTGAGGACGCCATGCGGTGGAATATCCGGGCAACAAAAAAGGCCGGGCGATGCCGGCCTTTTTCGCGAAAACGTGTTCGGCGTCAGCAGTTCGAAGCCTGGCCGTTGGTGTTGGTGCCAGCCTGACCCGAAGGAACCGACGCTGTCCCGGTCGTATCGGGAGTGGTCGCCGAGCCCTTGGTCTGAAGGTTCGGAGCGCAATTGGTGCGGGTATCCTTGGTGCCGGCTGCATTACCCATGGCGCCGCTGGTGCTGTTGGTGGCGTTCGGGTCGATCTTCTTCGTGCCGTCGCTGCTATCGCTGGCCGAGGTTCCGGTGGAACTTGCATTGCCCTTGCCGCTCGTCTGGGCAAGCGCGCCGCCTGCTGCGAGGCCGAGGGAAAGGATCGATACGGTAATCAGCTTCAAAGTCATGGGTTTCCTCCGTTGACACACCGGCAGAACCGGCGGATTCGATTTGCTTACGCAGGTCAAACCGCAGAAAACGGAGGATGTTCCATTTAAATATTTGCCGATGGGCCGGGAGCTTAGAAGCGTGCGGATGCCAGCCTGCTCTGCAGCGACTTGAGATCTTCGGCCTTGCGGGAAGCGAGGCCCTTCTCCCAGGAAATCGCTGTCTCGACGATGAGATCGAGATCGTCATGGCGCGGTTTCCAGTCGAGCAGCCGGCGCGCCAGCGTCGAATTGGCGACTACGCTTGCCGCATCGCCCGGCCGGCGCGGCCCGTAGCGGATCTCGAACTTGCGGCCGCCGACGCGCATCACGGCATCCAGAACCTCAAGCACCGAATAACCGCGGCCGTAGCCGCAATTGGCGATCAGCGGCTCGCCGCCGCGGCGCAGGTAGCTCAAGGCCTTCAGATGGGCGTCGACCAGGTCGGTGACGTGGATGTAGTCGCGGATGCCCGTGCCGTCCGGCGTCGCATAGTCGGTTCCGTAGACATCGACGCCGCGGCGCTTGGCAAGCTCGGCCTCGCAGGCGATCTTGATGAGGTGGGTTGCCCCCTCGGTAGACAGGCCGGTTCGCCCGAGCGGATCGGCGCCGGCGACGTTGAAGTAGCGTAGCGCGACGAAACGGAAGTCGTGGGCGGCCGCAGCGTCGCGCAGCATCATTTCCGACATCAGCTTCGATTGGCCATAGGGGTTCTTCGGCTGCAGCGGCGCGCTTTCCAGCACCGGCGCATCGTCTTTCTGGTCGCCGTAGACGGCCGCTGTCGACGAGAAGACGAAATGGCGGATGCCCGCTTCGACCGCGGCGGCGGCGAGCAGGCGGGTGTTGCCCGTATTGTTCTCGTAATAATCCAGCGGGTTGGCGACCGATTGCGGCACGACGATCGAGCCTGCGAAATGCAGGATCGCGTCGATATCGTTTTCGGCGAAGATCTGCGCCAGAATGGCCCGGTCGCCGACATCGCCCAGATAGAACCGCGCCTCGGCCGGTACGGCCCAGCGAAAACCGGTCGAGAGCCGGTCAAGAACGACAACTTCCTCGCCCGCGTCGAGCAAAGCCCACGCCATGTGGCTGCCGATGTAACCCGCGCCGCCTGTCACCAGAACTGCCATGTTTATACTTCCCTGCTTTCTTATCGTTGGCAGGACAAAAACATGGGCGGTCTTCAACAATGCTTACCCGGCGCAGGTCGCGCCGGGTTTATCTGGGCCCAGGGCAAACAGACTCTTGAGCGGATCGCTCAAATTTTATCGTCTTCGTGCCGGGACGGCTCAAAGACGCTTGATATAGTCGGAAAGGCGTCCGGCCGCCTCCTCGATCTGCTTCGGGTCACGCAGGAAGCAGGCACGCAGGAAAAGCTCACCGCCCTTGCCGAAAGCCGAACCCGGCGCCAGCGCCACGCCGATCTTGTCGACGATATCGAGCGCCGCGCGGCGGCTGTCGGTGATGCCGTCCACCTTGACGAAGGCGTAGAGCGCGCCGTCCGGCTTCAGGGTCTCGACCCGGTTGGTGGCGATCAGCGCGTCGCACAGGATGTCCCGCGCCTCGGTCGCCCGGGCAATATTGGCATTGACGAAATCGTCGCCCTGGTTGAGCGCGACGACGGCACCGCGCTGCAGGAACTGCGCCACGCCGGAATTCGAATACTGCACCAGGTTCTCGATCACCTGTCCCATTTCCGGCGGGGCGACGATCCAGCCGACGCGCCAGCCGGTCATCGACCAGTTCTTGGAGAAGGAATTGGCAAAGATGATCCGGTCGCCCTCTTCCATGATGTCGAGGAAGGACGCAGCACGGGCAGCACCGCCGTAATAATAGCGCGCGTAGATCTCGTCGGCGATGATCCAGATGCCGCGCTTGCGGGCGAGCGCCAGGATGCTCTTCAGATCCTCGAGCGTCGCGGTCCAGCCGGTCGGGTTGGCCGGGGTATTGATGAACAGGCCCTTCGTCTTCGGGGTGATCTTGCCTTCCAGCTTGGCGAGATCGAGCGACCAGCGGCCGCCGACGAAATCGAGCGGCAGGCCGACGGAATGGGCGCCAGAGATCTCGATCGCCGATATGATGTTCGGCCAGGTCGGCGACAGATAGATCATCTCGTCGCCGGGCGAGGTCACGGCCTGCACCGCCAGCATGATCGCGTGCATGCCCGAGCCGGTGACATAAAAATGCTCGACCGGCAACGAAACGGAAAAATGCCGCGCGTAGTAGTCCGAAAGCGCCTGGCGCAGTTCCGGGATGCCGCGCTGCCAGGTGTAGAAGGTCTCGCCGCCCAGAAGCGCCTCGGTTGCGGCGCGATTGATGAAATCCGGGCTCGGCAGGTCGCCTTCACCGGCCCAGAGCGGGATCAATCCTTCCCGTCCGCGCGCATAGGTGATGACCTCGACGATGCCGCTTTCGGGGGCCGCGACGGCACGGGGGCTGAGACTGGAAATGATCGACATGGAATTCCCTCGGCTGGTTTTCCCACTTCTTTAGCGCAGGAAGCCTAAGGAATCCCATGATAATCCGTGAGGCGGGAATCGATTCCGATGATGATTTGCCGCCGCGTGATCAAAAGATCACTTTGTCTTCAGCAGATCCCGTATTTCGGTCAGGAGCTGGATATCGGCCGGCGGCGGAGCGGGCTTTTCGTCGACCGGCTTCTTTTCGTCTGCGAGCCGCATGCGGTTCACCGCCTTCACCATCAGGAAGATGATGAAGGCAAGGATCACGAAATTGATGAGAACGGTGATGAAATTGCCGTAGGCAAAAACTGCGCCCTGTTCGCGGGCAGCGGCGAGCGACGGCGCCGTGACCGCCTTGGACAGTGGCAGGAAATAATTCGAGAAATCGAAGCCGCCTCCGGTGATGGCGCCGACGATCGGCATGACGATGTCATCGACCAGCGATTTGACGATGCCCGTGAAAGCGGCGCCGATGATGATACCGACCGCGAGATCGATGACATTGCCCTTGGCGATAAAGGAACGGAATTCGCTAATCATTGACATGGCCACTTTCCCCCATGGCGTTCGAGATGGAATGATCTCCAACATAGCGCTTTCGCCGCGCCTGAACAGATGGCTTCGCCGAACGCCTAAATGCGACTGTCTATTGGACTTTTTGCCGAGAAGCCCCCTGATTCCCAAGCGATTGCTTTTCCCCTAATGTTCGAACTGCCGCAATTCCCTGCGGGGAGGACCGATGCTTCCAGGCTGGATCATTTTTGTTTCGGCTTTCGCCTATGTGCTGCTGCTGTTTGCGGTGGCGAGCTATGGCGACAGGCGGAGCCGTATCTTCGGCGTGCCGAAGAACGGAAGGCCGGTCGTTTACGCGCTGAGCCTGGCGATCTACTGCACCTCCTGGACCTATTTCGGCGGCGTCGGGCTTGCGTCGCAAAAGGGCCTGGAATTCACCGGCATCTATATCGGCCCGATCCTCGCCTTCACGCTTGGCATGCCGATCATCCGGCGCATCGTCGAGCTTGCCAAGGCCGAGAAGCTGACGTCGGTCGCGGATTTCATCGCCGCCCGCTATGGCAAGAATTCCACCGTCGCGATGATCGTGGCGATCATCGCGCTGGTCGGCGCCGTTCCCTATATCGCGCTGCAGCTGAAGGCGGTGTCGAGCTCGGTCGCCGCCATGGTCAATCCGTCGGATTACGGCATCGGCAGCGGCAATCTCTATTTCATCGACCTGGCGCTGATCGTCACGCTGATGATGGCTTCGTTCGCGGTCATCTTCGGCACCCGCCACACGGATGCGACCGAGCATCAGGACGGGCTGATCCTCGCGGTGGCGATGGAATCGGTCGTCAAGCTGCTCGCCTTTGCGACGGTCGGCTTTTCGGTCTTCTTCATCCTGTTCGACGGGCCGTCCGACCTGCTCGCCAAGGCATCGGAAAACATGCTGGTCGGTTCGGCGCTCGCCTACGAGACGCCGATCAGCCGCTGGCTGATCCTGATCGCACTGTCGGCGTTCGCGATCATCATGCTGCCGCGGCAGTTCCACGTGACCGTGGTCGAAAACCGCACCACGAAGGAGCGCAAGGTGGCGGGCGCGCTTCTGCCGCTCTACCTCGTCGCCATCAATATCTTCGTGCTTCCGGTCGGCATGGCCGGCCTGATCACCTTCGGCGGCACCGGCGATGCCGATCTCTACGTGCTGACCCTGCCGCTTGCCGGCGAGCTGAAGGTGGTGTCGCTGATCGCCTTCATCGGAGGCTTCTCCGCCGCCACCGCCATGGTGATCGTCGAATCCGTCGCACTCTCGATCATGGTGTCGAACGACATCATTATTCCGATCTTCCTCAGGCAGCGGCTGATGGCCGCGCGCTCCGGCCAGCGGACCGACTTCACCCGTACGCTTCTGCACATCCGCCGCGTGGCGATCTTCGGGGTCCTGATCCTCGGCTATGCCTATTACCGCATGGCCGACAGCCAGTCCGGCCTCGCCTCGATCGGGCTGCTGGCATTCGCGGCGATCGCGCAGGTGGCGCCCGCCCTGTTCGGCGGCCTCATCTGGCGCCGCGCCAACGCCCGCGGCGCGATCCTCGGCATGTCCTTCGGCTTCCTCGCCTGGGCCTATCTGCTGTTCGTGCCGAGCTTCGGCGGGCCCGACAATTCCCACGTGGCGGCGGCGGTCCTCAATTTCCTGTTTCCGGGCACCGGCATCTTCTCCGGCCCGCAGACCGATCCGCTGGTCAACGTGACCATCTTTGCCCTGACGCTCAACACGCTCGCCTTCGTGCTCGGGTCGCTGTCACGCAATCCGCGGCCGGTCGAGCGCATCCAGGCCGGCATCTTCGTGAAACGCCATCTGCGCTCGCAATTCGCCACCCGTGGCTGGAAGACCCGCGTGAGCGTCGGCGACTTGAAGGCGGCGATCGCCCGCTATCTCGGCGAGGAACGCATGCGGCGCTCCTTCTCCAATTACGAGAAGACCGCCGGCCGCACGTTCAGCGACGACCAGCCCGCCGACATGGCGATGATCCATTTCTCCGAACAGCTGCTCGGCAGCGCGATCGGCTCGTCTTCCGCCAGGCTGGTGCTTTCCCTCATTCTGCAGAAGGCCGAGGATACCAATTCCGACACCGCTTGGCTGCTCGACCAGGCAAGCGAGGCGCTGCAATATAACCAGGACATGCTGCAGACCGCCCTTTCGCAGATGGACCAGGGTATCGCCGTCTTCGACAGCTCGGAGCGCCTGACGATCTGGAACCGCCGTTTCCGCAATCTGCTCGACCTGCCGGAACAGGTCGGCCAGGTCGGCTTTCCGCTCGCCGACATGGTCGCCATTCTCTCCGAGCGCGGCGATGTGGAGGCGTCCCATCAGGCCGAGGTGATCCGCCAGTTCCAGACCCTCGACGCCCCCTTCTCGCTCGTGCTGAATGGCGGCGAGCGAATCATCGAAGTGCGCTCCAATGCCATGCCCGACAAGGGCATCGTCGCGACCTTCACCGACATTTCCGAGCGCGTCGCCGCAGACCAGGCGCTGAAACAGGCAAATGAGACGCTGGAACAGCGGGTCGGCGAACGCACCGCCGAGCTTACCCGCGTCAACAAGGAGCTTGCCGACGCCCAGGCATCAGCCGACGAGGCCAATATCGGCAAGACCCGGTTCTTTGCCGCCGCCGGCCACGACATCCTGCAGCCGCTCAACGCCGCCCGGCTCTATTCCTCGGCGCTGGTCGAACGGCTCGGTGCGTCGGACAACAATGGCTCGCTGGTCCGCAATATCGATTCGGCGCTGGAATCGGTCGAGGCGATCCTCGGCGCGGTGCTCGACATATCGAGGCTCGATACCGGCGCCATGAAGCCGCGTTTCACCTCCGTGCCGCTCGAGGACCTCCTGAAGCGTATCGAAACCGATTACGCTCCGATGGCCCGCGAGAAGGACCTGGAATTCGTGGTCATGCCGACCTCGCTGAAGGTGCGCTCGGATGCCAACCTGCTGCGCCGGCTGGTGCAGAACCTCGTGTCCAATGCGATCAAGTACACGATCGACGGCAAGGTGCTGATCGGGGCCCGCCGCCGGGGCGGCCAGGTGATCATCGAGGTGCTCGATTCCGGCATCGGCATCCCGCCCTCGAAATTCCGCACGGTGTTCAAGGAATTCGCCCGGCTCGACGAAGGTGCAAAGACCGCGGCAGGCCTCGGGCTCGGCTTGTCGATCGTCGACCGCATTTCAAGGGTGCTCAACCATCCGGTCCAGCTCGCCTCGACGCCCGGCCGCGGCACGACCTTCCGGGTGCAGGTTCCCATGGACCTCACCGCATCGCAGACGATCCGCGCCGACCAGGCGGAGCGCCGCAAGCGCTCGCAGCCGCTGAACGGGCTCAGGGTTCTCTGCATCGACAACGAACCGCGTATCCTCGAAGGCATGGCGCTGCTGATCACCGGCTGGGGCTGCACGGTCGGCCAGGCGGATTCGCTTGCCGCCCTCGACGAGATCGTCGCCCGCCACGAACCGCCGCCGGAAATCATCATCGCCGACTATCATCTCGACGACGGCAACGGCATCGAGGCCGTTCTCAAGTTGCGCCAGAAATACCAGGCGGACATCCCGGCACTGATCATCACCGCCGACCGTACACCGGAAGTCCGCGCCGAAGCGGAGCGTCACGATATCGGCGTCCAGCACAAGCCGGTGAAACCGGCCGCCATGCGCGCCTACCTCACGCAGGTTGCAGGTCTCAAGCGCGTCGCGGCGGAATAGTGTGAACCTTACCCAACCCAGCGTTCATCGCGGAGTCATCACGCACAGTTTACGGTAGTTCAGGTCTAAACGGCCAAATAGGGCTGGAACTGTCCGGCTTTTTGCCGCGTTTAGCCGCGTACATCCTGGCCCGCAGAGGCCTTACGGACCGAAAGGCGACAGCCGTCGGAACCGGCAGAGACGGAGACCGCGACCGATGAAACGCTTTGATATTATTGATGGTATGCGAGGATATTTCCTCGTTTTCATGGTACTCAATCATCTGATCTTTGCTGGCGGCTATCTTCTGGTGAAGATCAACCACAACCAGCTCGCCTTTGTCGAAGACGCCCAGGGCTTCGTCTTCCTGTCCGGCCTGCTGATCGGCATGGTTTACGCCAAGAAGATGCTGAAGAACGGCTATGCCGCCGGCCGCACCGCGATCTACAACCGCGCCTTCGAACTTTATCGTTATGCGATGGGCATCGTGCTGGTTGTGCTGGTCGCCCAGATGCTGCTGCCGGGCGCCTATTCGATCTGGTTCAACTGGCTGGGTTACACGACCTTCGACGACCCGCTGCGCCTCGCCGCGATCGCGACCTTCCTGTACCAGCCGACCTTCATGGACATCCTGCCCCAGTATATCGTCTACATGCTGTTTGCCCCGATGCTGGTGAAGCTGGTGCTGGAGGACAAGTGGCATTATGTCGTGGCCGGTTCGGTCATTCTGTGGATGGCAGCCCAGCTCGGCCTGCAGCAGATCGCCACGACGCCGCTCAACGACCTCGTCATGGGCGCCGACGACCAGGGCATTCGCGTGTCCTTCAACCTGCTCGGCTGGCAGGTCGTGTTCTATTCGGGCCTCGTGCTCGGCGCGCTGACTTCGGCCGGCAAGATCAAATGGAGCAATATCCTGTCGCCGGACAATACCTTCATCCCGAAGGTGGCGCTGCTGATGGTGCTGTTCTTCCTGCCGCTGCGCCTGATCACCGCGCATGAACTGATGCCGCCGCACATGATCGGCAAGTTCGCCTCGATGGAAATCCGCGCCGATTTCGGCCCGGTCTATCTCCTCAACTTCGCCGCCGTCGCCATGCTGGTCACCTGGCTGATCGTCGCGGGTCCGAAGCACAAGGACGAGGGGGTGCGCCGCATCGCCGGTGCGATCACCTGGGTGTTCTCGATCAAGTACCTGCAGCTGCTCGGCCGCCACTCGCTCTATGTCTATGTGTGGCACGTCGCGATCGTCTACTTCGTCTATTATTTCGACGGGCGGACGCCTGAACTCAACGAGTTCACCAAGACCGCGATTGCGCTGGTCTCGATCGCGCTGCTGTCGCTACCGGCCCTGTGGCGCGAACGCGACAAGCTGTTCGGCACAGCGGAACCGGCCCCGGTCAAGGTGCAGCAGCCGGCAAAACCCGGCGCACCGCAGCAGATGGTCATTCGGTGAGCGATAAAGGTCAGAACGAAATAAGGGCATTGGCGTAAGCCACTGCCCTTTGCGTTTCAACACATCGCAACATATGCACCGTCATCCTCGGCCTTAAGCCGAGGATCCACCATCCGCACAGCCAGCCTCGTGGATCCTCGGCTCAAGGCCGAGGATGACGGTGGGTGGGGCGGCGGAGCGGAGCGCCGCTTTTCCGAGACAGCCCCGGAGCCATCGCCCTTTCACGTGACCGCCCCGACCTGCCACGGCACGAATTCGTTGTCGCCGTAGTCATAGATCTCGCTCAGCGTCTTCTTGCCCGAAGCCACCGCGATCACGTCCTCGAAGATCCGCAGGCCCGCCTCTTCGATCGTCTCCTCACCGGTGACGATGCCGCCGCAGTTGAGGTCCATGTCTTCCTTCATGTGCTCGTACATTTCGGAATTGGTGGCGATCTTGATGCAGGGGGACGGCTTGAAGCCGGAGACAGAACCCCGGCCGGTGGTGAAACAGATGACATTGCAGCCGCCCGCCACCTGGCCCGTCACCGCGACCGGATCGTAGCCGGGCGTATCCATGAACACGAAACCGGGTTCGGTGACGGTCTCGGCAAACTCGTAGACGGCCTTCAACGGCATCGAGCCGCCCTTGGCGACGGCGCCGAGCGACTTTTCCAGGATGGTGGTCAGGCCACCCAGCTTGTTGCCGTGAGACGGGTTGTTGTTGAGCTCGTCGCCGTTGCGGGCGGTATAATCCCGCCACCAGTCGATCCGCTGCAGAAGTTTCTTCGCCACGTCCGGCGTCACGGCACGGCGGGTGAGCAGATGTTCGGCGCCGTAGATCTCCGGGGTTTCGGAGAGCACCGTCGTACCCCCGTTGCGGACGATGAGGTCCGAGGCATAACCGAGCGCCGGATTGGCCGAAATGCCGGAATAACCGTCCGAACCGCCGCATTCCAGCGCCAGTTTCAGTTTCGAGAGCGGCTGGGGGGTGCGCGTCGCGGCATTCACGGCCGGCAGCATCTCCTTGATGATCGCGATCGCCGCGTCGATGGTCTTTTTCGTGCCCCCATGCTGCTGGATGTTCATGGTGCGCAGCCGGTCGCCCTCTTCCATGCGGTAATGCTCGAGGATCGGAGCGATCTGATTGGTTTCGCAACCGAGGCCGATCATCAGGATGCCGCCGAAATTCGGATGGCGGGCATAACCCTGGATGGTGCGGATCAGCAGCCGGTAACCTTCCGACTTGTTGTTGAGCGCGCAGCCGCCGCCATGGGTGAGCGCCACGACGCCGTCGACATTGTCGAAGCCTTCGAGCCCGCCCATGCGGTTGAAATAGTCGGCGATGTAACGCGACACCGTGGCGGAACAGTTCACCGAGGAGATGACGCCGATATAGTTGCGGGTGCCGGCGCCGCCGGTGCCCCGGTCGTAACCGAGAAAGGTGCGCCGCTCGGCTTCCGGCAGCATGCCCTTTTCCTCGATATCGACGCTGAACTGATGTTCGTGTTCGGAAGGCAGCATGGCGAGGTTATGGAGATGGACATGGCTGCCGGGCGCGATGTCCTCGGTCGCAATGCCGATCACCTGGCCGTATTTCTTCACCTCGCCACCCGCCGGGATCGCCCGGATCGCCACCTTGTGGCCGCGGCCGATCAGTTCGCGGGCCATGAGATCGCCGTAACCGGTCGGTCCACCGGCCCGCATCGGCTGCCTTGCGACGCCGACGTCGTCGATCGGGTTCAAGATGATGATGGGTGAAGCCGCAATATCCATTTTCGTTTCCTCCCGAAACAGCCGCAGGCATATCACCGCGTCTCGTGGTTCATCCAGCGTTGTTTCGATTCTTCCAGATGTGCATGCATCATCGCCTGCGCAAGAAGCGGATTGCGCGCCTCCAGCGCCGCATAGATCGCCTCGTGTTCGACGAGCGCTGCACCCCAGGTTTCCGGGGATTCGAACCGCGCGCGGATCTGCGCAGACATCGGGCTGTGCCGTTCGTCGAACAGGTCGCCGACGATATGGGCCAGCACCGAATTGCCCGACTGCCCCGCAATGGTCAGATGGAAAAGCCGGTCGAGATCGAGCGCCTTGCGGCCTTCGGCGATCTCGGTGCGCATCTGGTCGAGCGTCTGGCGCAGCGACCGCAGCATTTCCGGGGTGATCCTTGCCGCCGCGAGCAGGATGACCGCGCCTTCGACGGCGGCGCGCGCCTGCATCAGCTCCAGCGGGCTTTCGCCCATGGAACCGCTCTGCCAGGCCCGGCGGTCCGGCTCGGCCGTGACATAGATGCCCGAGCCCATGCGGATCTCGACGCTTCCGTCAATTTCAAGCGCGATCAGCGCTTCGCGCAGGGATGGCCGCGAGACGCCGAGCTGCTGGGCAAGCTCCCGCTCCGCCGGCAGCCGCGCCCCAGCCGGAAACTGGCCACCCTGGATGAGCAGCCGGATCTGGTCGGCAACCTGCTGATACAGACGTCTTGGTTCTGGAGCTTTGATGGATCCATTCATGGATTTGGTCATCCCGGACAATGTGGCCTTACCATATCAGGCAGTTCCCAGAGAGCAACAAACAAATTTTCTCCATTGAATTTCCGTAGGTTTCCAGCATTTCGCGCTGACCTTCAAAAGGCAAGCGGCAGGCCGTCCAAAAAATTGGCTTGACCAGTTCTGAGCTCGGGTTTACCCATTGGTGACGCCGGAGGGAGGAGCCGCCGGCGAATGGGCCTGGTGGCCCAGGGAGGCAAATGTGGAAAACCGTCCGGCCGAGCTTGGGCAGACTGCGCATGGCGCCGCCATGCTGCCGGGCCGCGTCGCGCCGGCCCCGGCCACCGGAGCGCTGCTCCGCCTCGACAATATCAGCAAGGACTTTCCCGGCGTCAAAGCGCTCTCCAACGTCCATTTCGATCTCCGCCGCGGCGAGGTTCATGCCGTCTGCGGCGAAAACGGCGCCGGCAAGTCGACGCTGATGAAGATCGTCAGCGGCGTCTACCAGCCGAGCTCCGGCACGATCACCTACAAGGGCGAGGAACGGCATTTCTCCTCGACGCGGGAATCGGAAGCCGCCGGCATCGCCATCATTCACCAGGAACTCAATCTCGTGCCGCATCTGACGGTGGCAGAGAACATCTATCTCGCCCGCGAGCCGCGCCGCGGCTTTTTCGGCGGAGGTTTCCTGGTCGACCGAAAGAAGCTGCGCGCCGACGCCAAGCGTTGCCTCGACCGACTGGGCGTCGACATCGATCCGGACCGGCCGGTGCGGGGCCTCTCCGTCGCCCAGTGCCAGATGGTCGAGATCGCCAAGGCATTGTCGCTCGACGCCGAAGTGCTGATCATGGACGAGCCGACGTCGTCGCTCACCGAGCAGGAGACCCGGCTGCTGTTCAAGGTGATCCGCGACCTGAAGGCATCGGGCGTCGGCATCGTCTATATCTCGCACCGGCTGGACGAAATGTCCGAGATCGTCGATCGCGTCACGGTGCTGCGCGACGGCCGCTATATCTCCACCGACGATTTTGCCGCCACCAGCATCGACGCGATCGTCTCGAAAATGGTCGGCCGGTCGCTGGAGGAAAAGTTTCCGGACCGCACGTCCGTCCCGAGCGACGAGATCATCTTCTCGGCGCAAGGCCTTTCGCGCGCCGGCGTCTTCCGCGACGTCTCGTTCACGCTCCGCCGCGGCGAGATCCTCGGCTTTGCCGGGCTGATGGGCGCCGGACGCACGGAAGTCGCCCGGGCCATCTTCGGCGCCGACCCGCTCGATGCCGGCACCGTCACCCTGCATGGCCGGACGCTCACTATCAGCTCGCCGCGCGACGCCATCGCCGCCGGCCTCGCCTACCTGTCCGAAGACCGGAAGGCGCAGGGGCTGGCGGTCAAGATGACGGTCGATGCGAACATGACGCTTGCCAACATGGAGGCGGTCTCTAACCGCTTCGGCGTGATCGATTTCGCCAGGCATGCGAAGGCCACCAGGCAATATGTCGATCTGCTCAACATCCGCACGCCCTCGATCAAGCAGCCGGTTCGCCTTCTCTCGGGCGGCAACCAACAGAAGATCATCATCGGCAAGTGGCTGTTCCGCAAATCGAAGCTGCTGTTCTTCGACGAACCGACACGCGGCATCGATGTCGGCGCGAAGCTCGCGATCTACCGGATCATGGACGAGCTTGCGGCAAACGGCATCGGCGTCGTGCTGATCAGCTCCGAGCTTCCGGAAATTCTCGGCATGACCGACCGCGTCGCGGTCTTCCACCAGGGCCGCATCACCGGCGTGCTGGAGACCGCGAAAACCGATCAGGAAGAGATCATGCGATACGCCTCCGGCTACGGCCCGGCAGGTGCGGCGAGGAATGCACATGGCTGAGATCACCGAAGTCTCGAAACAGAAGAGCGGCGCATTCAGCGACCGGCAGAAGGACATCATCCAGAAATTCGCCGCACTCGGCAGCCTGTTCGTGCTGATCGGCGTCTTCTCGGCAACCAGCAGCGCCTTCTTCACCATCGACAACGGCATGACGGTGGCGCTGCAGGTGACCTCGATCGCCTTTCTCGGCATCGGCGCCACCTGCGTCATCATCACCGGCGGCATCGATCTGTCGGTCGGCTCGGTCCTGGCGCTTTCCGGCGTCGTCGCGGCACTCGCGGTCAAGGATTTCGGGGCGCCCGTCTGGCTCGGCATGATCTCCGGCATCCTGACCGGCTCGGTCTGCGGTTTCATCAACGGCATTCTCGTTACCGGCATGCGGCTGCCGCCCTTCATCGCCACGCTCGGCATGATGATGATCGCCCGCGGCGTCGCGTTGCAGATCACCGGGGCGCGGGCCGTTTCGGGGCTTGGTGAATCCTTCGGCGAACTCGGCAACGGCTCGCTCCTGCGCATCGTCAAGATCGGCGACGACGGCTTTCCGACCATCATCTTTCCGGGCATCCCCTATCCGGTCATCCTGATGATCGTCATCGCGCTTGCCGTGTCCTACATGCTCAACCGCTCGGTGCTCGGCCGGCATATCTATGCGGTCGGATCGAACATGGAGGCAGCAAGGCTTTCCGGCGTCAACGTCACCCGTATCGTCAGCTTCACCTATGTGCTGTCCGGCACGCTCGCTGGCCTCACCGGCTGCGTGCTGATGTCGCGCCTCGTCACCGCCCAGCCGAACGAGGGCGTGATGTACGAACTCGACGCGATCGCCAGCGCGGTTATCGGCGGCACCTCGCTGATCGGCGGGGTCGGCACGATTTCCGGAACCGCGATCGGCGCCTTCGTGATCGGCATCCTTCGCAACGGCCTCAACATGAACGGCGTCTCCGCCTTCACACAGCAGATCATCATCGGCCTCGTCATTCTGGTCACCGTATGGATCGACCAGCTGCGCAACCGCCGTTAGAGCGCCATGCGCCTGTTGGGCGCATAAAGGACGCTCTAAGTTATTGAATCTACGCATCGCACTTTCCGAAAATCTTCGATTTTCGGGTCGATGCGATGGAAAGGGCACGCGGACCTTTACCCGCGAGAACTTCGGAGAGTGAGGAGCTCTCGGGAAACCGGCCGACAAGGCCATCAAGAGGAGGAAGACATGAAGAAGCTTGCTGCCGCGCTGCTGACAACCGCAATCGCGCTTACCGCATTCTCTGCCCAGGCCGGCGAAATCGCCGTCATCGTGAAGACCGTCAATTCCACCTTCTGGCAGAATGTCCAGAAGGGTGCCGATGCCGCCATGAAGGCCGGCGGCGGTAGCAACACCATGACCTTCCAGGGACCGGCCGCGGAATCGGCGATCGCCGACCAGGTCAACATGGTCGAAAACGCCGTCAACCGGAAGGTTTCGGGCATCGTGCTGGCGCCGTCCGATCCGGACGCGCTGGTTCCAGCCGTCAAGAAGGCCTGGGAAGCCCGCATCCCGGTCGTGATCGTCGACTCGCTGCTCGCCAAGGGCTCCGAGCAGTACTACCAGTCGTTCCTGGCCACCGATAACAAGAAGGCCGGCGAACTCGCCGCCAAGGCGCTGATCGACAAGGTCGGCAAGGAAGGCAAGATCGCCGTGATGTCCTACGTGGCGGGCGCCGGCTCCGAGATCGGCCGCGTCGGCGGCTTCACCGACTATATCAAGGCGAACTCGAAGCTTCAGATCGTCGGGCCGTTCTACTCGCAGTCCCAGATGGCCACCGCACTCAACCAGACGACCGACGTTCTGGCCGCCAATTCCGACCTGAAGGGCATTTTCGGCGCCAACGAGCCGACCGCGATCGGCATGGGCCGCGCTCTGAAACAGTCCGGCAAGGCCGGCAAGGTGGTCGCGATCGGCTTTGACGGAAACCAGGACCTGCAGGAATTCGTGAAAGACGGCACGCTGTCGGCCATCGCGGTGCAGGGCTCGTTCCAGATGGGCGAACTCGGCGTCAAGACCGTGCTCCAGTCGCTCAACAAGGAGAAGGTCGAAAAGTTCGTCGACACCGGCGTCGTCGTCGTCACCAAGGACAATATCGACAAGCCGGAAGCCAAGAACGTTCTCTACTAAGCCTTACCCCAGCGGGCGCGCATCGCGAATGGTGCGCGTCCGTGATCCTCGCCCCCATGAACTTCGGACTGTCCCATGAATGTCGCCGAGCGCCGCAAGCTGCCCAATGCCCCCGTCGAACTCACCGTCATGGGTCTCGGCTGCGCCCAGATGGGCAACCTCTACCGCAAGACCTCCTACGAGGAATCGGCGGGCGCCTTCAAAGCCGCCTGGGAAACCGGTATCCGTTATTACGATACGGCGCCCTTCTACGGTTATACCCGCTCGGAACGCCGGCTCGGCACGATGCTGACCGACCTGCCGCGCGGCGACTTCGTGCTCAGCACAAAGGTCGGCCGGGTGATGCAGCCGGACGAGACGGTCGGGCCGGACGAGGACGGGTATGTCGAGCCGCTGCCCTTCCGGCCGGTCTTCGACTACAGCTATGACGGCATCATGTGGTCCTTCGAGGCGAGCCAGCAGCGGCTCGGCATCCTCAAGCCCGATATCCTCTACATCCACGATATCGGCAGCATGACCCATGGCGACAAACACCAGCACTACTGGTACCAGCTCACCGCCGGCGGCGGTTTCCGGGCGCTGAAGAAGTTGCGTGAGGAAGGACTTACCAAGGCCGTCGGCCTCGGCGTCAACGAGTGGGAAATCATCCGCGACGCGATGCAGGTCTTCGATATCGACATCGCCATGCTCGCCGGCCGTTATACGCTGCTCGAACAGCAGAGCCTCGCCTTCATGGACGATTGCGCAAGCCAGGGCGTCGGTATTGTGGTGGCCGGCCCGTTCAATTCCGGCCTGCTCGCCGGCAATCGCAAGTTCAACTATACAGACGCGCCGGCCGATATCCTCGCACGGGTCGATGTGCTGCGCGCTGCCTGCGAGGAAGAGGGCGTCAGCCTGCAGGCGGCTGCCCTGCAATTCCCCCTCGCCCATCCGGCCGTAGTCACCATCGTTTCCGGCGCACGCACCGCCGAGCAGATCAGATCGAATGTCGACTGGTTCGGCGAAGAGATCCCCGCCTCCTTCTGGTCGCGGCTGAAAACCCGCGGGCTGGTCGCCGAGGGCGCACCGCTGCCGGGCCAGGGAGCCTGAGCGATGCGGATCGACGCGCACCAGCATTTCTGGCGGATCGCGGACCGGGTGGGCCAATGGCCGCCGGCCGAATTGCAGGCGATCCACCGGGATTTCCTGCCCGACGATCTTTCTCCGATGCTGCGCGAAACCGGCATCGACGGCACCGTGCTGGTGCAGACCATGGAGAGCGAGGCGGATACCGCCTTCATGCTCGATCTCGCGGACAGGACGCCTTTCATCCTCGGCGTGGTGGGCTGGACGGATATGAAGGCTCCCGACGCACCGGCGAACATCGCGCGGCTGGCCCGTCATCCAAAGCTCAAAGGTCTTCGGCCGATGCTGCAGGATATCGCCGACGACGGCTGGATCGACGATGCCGCGCTCGACACCGCCGTGGCCGCGATGGTTGACCATCACCTCGTGTTCGACGCGCTGGTACTGCCGCGCCATCTCGAACCGCTGACGAATTTCGCCCGCCGGCACACCGATCTCCCCATCGTCATCGACCATGGCGCCAAGCCGCCGATCGCGGAAGGCCGGTTCATCGGCTGGTACGCACGCATGAAAGTGCTCGCCGAACTTCCGAACGTCCGTTGCAAGCTCTCCGGCCTGCTCACCGAAGCCGGCGACCAGAAGCCCCAGGCGGTGCGGCCCTATGCGGAAACCATTTTCGACCTGTTCGGCCCGAAACGGGTGATCTGGGGCAGCGACTGGCCGGTGCTGAGGCTTGCCGGCGACTATCGTGCCTGGCTCGATCAATGCCTCGACATTGTGCCGGACAGCGATCATGCCGATGTCTTCGGCGGCAATGCCCAACACTTCTACCGACTCGGAGCGTAACCCTATGCTGACGATCATCTGCGACGCACCGGGAAAACTCAGCGCCATAGACCGCCCCAAGCCTCTTCGTGGCGAAGGCGAAGTGCTGGTGAAGCTGCGCCGCATCGGCGTCTGCGGCACGGACCTGCATATCTTCACCGGCAACCAGCCCTATCTCTCCTATCCGCGCGTCATGGGCCATGAGCTTGCCGGCACGGTCGAGGAGGCGCCCGCCGGCAGCGCGCTTGAGGTCGGTGATACCGTCTCGATCATGCCCTATATCTCCTGCGGCCACTGCCACGCCTGCCTCAAGGGCCGCACCAATTGCTGCCGCAACCTCGGCGTCCTCGGCGTGCATCGCGACGGCGGCATGACCGAATATCTGAGCCTGCCGCAGGAATTCGTGCTGAAGGCGGAGGGCCTGTCGCTCGACCAGGCGGCGATGGTGGAGTTCCTGGCGATCGGCGCCCATGCGGTTGCCCGCGCCGGGATCGAGCCGGGGCAGAACGTGCTGGTCACCGGCGCCGGGCCGATCGGTCTTGCGGTCGCGATCTTCGCCACGCTCGATGGCGGCGCGGTGACGCTTCTTGACGGCCGCGCCGACAGGCTGGATTTCGCCCGGCGGAATCTGGGGCTGGCATCCACGGTTCAGCTTGGCCCGGACGACCACGGGCAGCTTTCCGCCATTACCGCCGGCGACTTCTTCGATACGGTCTTCGATGCGACCGGCAATCCGAAGGCGATCGAGCGCGGCTTCGGTTTCGTCGCCCATGGCGGCACCTACGTGCTGGTCTCGATCGTTTCGAGCGACATCACCTTTTCCGATCCGGAATTCCACAAGCGCGAGACGGCGCTGCTCGGCAGCCGCAACGCGACCGCTGCGGATTTCGCGCGGGTGATGCAGGCAATGCGCGACGGCAGGATCCCCGCGGCGCTCATCACCCATAGAATGATGCTGTCGGAGGTGCCGGAGCGGTTTCCGGGACTGACCGATCCCGCCGCCGGCGTCGTCAAGGCATTGGTGGAGATCTAAGGAGATGGTGATGCAGCGCATGGGCATGGTGATCGGCGTCGAGCCGCAGATGATCGGCGAATACAAGCGCTTGCACGCCGCCGTCTGGCCGGAAGTGCTGGAGCTGATCAGCCGCGCCAACATCAGGAATTATACGATCTTCCTGCGCGAGCCGGAAAACCTGCTGTTCGGCACCTGGGAATATCACGGCACGGATTTCGAAGCCGACATGGCAAAAATTGCCGCCGATCCGAAGAACCAGGAATGGTGGTCGTTCACCATCCCTTGCCAGAGACCCCTCGATAGCCGCAAGGAAGGCGAGTGGTGGGCGATGATGGAAGAGGTCTTTCATCTGGATTGAGAATTTCCTCAATCAGACTGACGGCCGACCGGACATTTCGAGGATAAGACATGATCAGACTTGATGGAAAAACCGCACTCGTGACCGCTGCGGGTCAGGGCATCGGCCGGGCGACGGCGCTCGCCTTCGCCGAAGCCGGCGCGACGGTCCACGCCACGGATATCAACGAGGGCCTGCTCTCCGCCCTGCCGAAACTCGGCAACCTGAAGACCGCGAAGCTCGACGTGCTGAACAATGAAGCAATCGCGGCCTGCGTCTCGAACATCGGCACGGTCGATATCCTCTTCAACTGCGCCGGCTTCGTTCATGCAGGCTCCATTCTCGAGATGAAGGACAGCGATTTCGACTTCGCCCTCGACCTCAACGTCAGGGCGATGATCCGCACCATTCGGGCGGTGCTGCCGGGCATGCTGGCGCAAAAGGACGGCGCGATCATCAACATGTCTTCCGTCGCCTCGAGCATCAAGGGCGTCCCGAACCGTTTCGCCTATGGCGTCACCAAGGCGGCCGTGATCGGGCTCACCAAATCGGTCGCCGCCGATTATGTAACGGACGGCATCCGCTGCAACGCCATCTGCCCGGGCACCGTCGAAAGCCCTTCGCTGCAGGATCGCATGCGGGCGCAGGGCAATTACGACGACGCCCGCGCCGCCTTCATCGCCCGCCAGCCGATGGGCCGGCTAGGCACGCCGGAAGAAATCGCCGAACTCGCCCTCTACCTCGCCGGCGCCACCTATACGTCAGGCCAGGCTTACGCGATTGACGGCGGCTGGACCATCTGAACGAACACGAGAAACCAATGACCCGCATCACCGATCTCCGCGTCTTCGATCTCCGTTTTCCCACATCGCAGAGCCTCGACGGCTCCGATGCGATGAACCCGGATCCGGACTATTCGGCGGCCTATGTCATTCTCGATACCGATAGCGGAGATCTTGCCGGCCACGGCCTGACCTTCACGATCGGCCGGGGCAACGACATCTGCTGCATGGCGATCAAGGCGATGCGGCATCTGGTGGTCGGGCAGGAGCTCGAAACCTTCGCCAAGGCGCCCGGAAAATTCTGGCGGCATCTGACCAGCGACAGCCAGCTGCGCTGGATCGGCCCGGACAAGGGCGCCATCCACCTCGCCACCGGCGCGGTGGTCAACGCCTTCTGGGACCTTCTCGCCAAGAAGCGCGGCAAACCCGTCTGGCAGCTCGTTTCGGAAATGTCGGCCGAAGAGATCGCAGATATCGTCGACTATCGCTACCTGACCGACGTGCTGTCACGCGAGGACGCGCTGGCGATCCTGAAGCGGGCGGAAGCGGGCAAGGCGGAGCGCATCGCCACCCTCAAGCGCGAGGGTTATGCCTGCTACACGACATCGGCCGGCTGGCTCGGTTATCCCGAAGACAAGCTGCGCCGCCTCTGCAAGGAAGCCGTCGATGCCGGCTTCAATCATGTGAAGATGAAGGTCGGGCGCGATCTCGACGACGATATCCGGCGCCTGACCATCGCCCGCGAGGTGATCGGCCCCGAGCGCTACCTGATGATCGACGCCAATCAGGTCTGGGAGGTCGGCCAGGCGATCGAATGGGTGAAAAAACTCGCCTTCGCCAAACCCTTCTTCATCGAAGAGCCGACCAGCCCGGACGACATTGCCGGCCATCGAAAAATCCGCGAGGCGATCGGTCCCGTGAAGGTCGCGACCGGCGAGATGTGCCAGAACCGCATCATGTTCAAGCAATTCATCGCGGAAGGCGCGATCGACATCGTGCAGATCGATTCATGCCGCATGGGCGGGCTGAACGAGGTGCTGGCGGTGCTGCTGGTCGCCGCGAAATATAACCTGCCCGTCTGGCCGCATGCGGGCGGCGTCGGGCTTTGCGAATACGTCCAGCATCTGTCGATGATCGACTACATCGCCGTCTCCGGCACCAAGGAAGGCCGGGTGATCGAATATGTCGACCATCTGCACGAGCATTTCGTCGATCCGTGCGTGATCGAGAATGCGGCCTATATGCCGCCGACGCTGCCGGGCTTCTCGATCGAGATGAAACCGCAATCTATCGCGGATTATACGTTCAAGGGCTGATACAAAGCCCGCCCACGAGGACGCCGGCATCAGCCGGCGTTGATTTTTTCAAGCTCCGCATTCACCTGTGCACGCCATGCGCTATTCTCCATGAGAGCCTGGGGGAACAGGCCGGGAATGGCAAAGAAGGGTGCAGACGGGTCGTCCGCCGTCATCTCCGTAGCCGCCGCCTTGAGCTCGGCCGCACGCGGATCGTTGATCTCGGCAGTCTTGCGGGCATAGGCGATCCACAACGCGACAACGTAAGCCGCGGACGACGCATCACCGCCGCTCGCCAGGCTCTCCATCGCGCCCGCAAAGATGCGCTGCGGCAGTTTCTGGGTGCCGTCCATGGCGATCTGCTGCGTCTTGTGGGCGATCGTCGGGTTTTCGAAGCGCTCGATCAGCTCGTCCATGTAGCGGCCAAGATCGATGCCCGGCACCGGATCGAGCGTCTTCACCGCTTCCGCCATGTGGCGGCGAACCAGCGCCCGATATTCCGGAACGGCCATGACATCGCGGACGAATTCGAGCCCCTTCAGCTGGCCGAGATAGGCGATCAGCGAATGGGCGCCGTTGAGCAGCCTGAGCTTCATCTTCTCATAAGGCTCGACATCGTCGACGAAAAGCGCACCGCCGGCTTCCCATTTCGGCCGACCGGCAAGGAAATGGTCCTCGATCACCCATTGCATGAAGGGTTCGGTGCTGAGCGCCAGCCTGTCCTCGGCGCCGATCAGGGTTTCGGCAAGCGCCCGCGTCTCGTCGGTCGCGGCCGGCACGATGCGGTCGACCATGCTGGACGGAAAGGCGCCATGGCCGGCGATCCAGTTGGCAAGCGCCGGATCGCGGGCTCCCGCCATCTCGATCGTGAGTCGCCGGACGATGCGGCCATTGGTCGGCAGGTTGTCGCAGCACAGCACGGTAAAGGGCGGAAGCCCGGCGGCGTGGCGGCGGGAAAAACCTTCGACCAGGTAGCCGATCACACCGCTCGGCGATGTCGGATCGGCAAGATCGGCCTTGACGGACGGATGATTGCGGTCGAGCCCGCCGGTGAGCGGATCGAGGCCATAGGCCTTTTCGGTGACGGTGATGGTGACGACCCTGATCGCCGGATCGGCCAGCAGCGCCAGGATTTCCGCCTGGTTCCCGGTGCCCGAGAGGCCCCTGACCACCGAGCCGACCACCTGGGCGTCATCGCCGGCAGCGCTGCGCGCCACCACCGAATAAAGCCCGTCCTGCGTTGCGAGATCATGGACGATATCTACGGAACGTAAGCTGACGCCGACAATGCCCCAATCGCCGAACTCCGCCTCCAGCGCCGCATCCGTATAAACCGCCTGATGGGCGCGGTGGAATGCGCCGAGGCCGATATGCAGGATGCCGGGTTTCAGAAGCGCCCGGTCATAACCGGGGACGTTCACATGGGCGGGAAGCTTGGCGGAGGCGGAAAGGCGTGGCATTTCTTTGATCATGACACCCGGAATGTTCGCGGGCATCCTCCCTTATTGACGCGAGCAGTGAAGCCCCGCGCGAACGCACGGGTCAACGCCCTACTCTGGACATCCGGCCGACGGAAAGCCAGAGATTTCCGGCTCGAAAGGCGTGGAAAATTGCGTGGCTCCGCCCCGGGCGGCGCTTTCAAAACATGCAAAATCTGATAGTGACTAACCATCGGCCGCGGGAGCGGCCGGCACATCCGCCGATCGGCCGGAAACCGGCCGGGTCTTTGGTGCGGGATGTTGCGGGCAAGGGGGCATTCATGCGTTTGCAGGCAGTTCTTTCGATAGCATTCGCCCTGGCTCTGGCCGGCTGCTCTCAGGTGGCGGAGAAGGCGGAAAACGCCGCCAACCGGTCCTTCACGAGTTATGCAATGGACCGCCCCTATGCCGAGGTCGCCAATGTCAACCAGTCGCCGCTGGCGCGGCTTTCCGGCGCCGAGGCGACGTTCGGGCCGATGATCGGATCGACCCAGCTGAAAAACGGGATGACCGTCTACCGTCACATCGCGCCCGCCGCCAAGACCGAGTCCGGCTCGAGCTTCGGCGGGCTGGTCGGCCGCTCGACCGTGTCGCAGAACAACCGGCTTTCCTATTTCCTGGTCGGCCCAGACGGTATCGTCAAGGACTGGGCGACCGGTTCGGTGCAGGGCAGCACCAGCGACTGCGTGCAGTATATCGGCGGCATCATCAACCGCTGCGCCGACATGCGGCAGGTCCAGGCGTCGCTTGCGCTCTACGACATGCGCGTGACGACCAAGGGCGGCCAGCCGATCTCGGCCTGGGGAGAGCCGGGCATGCCCGCCGCCGAGGCCCCGGCGACGCATCCGGGCTCGCCCGCAGGACGCCCGGTTCCAGCGGCGGCGCGGCCGGCTCCGGTCGCAACGCGCTGAACAATCCGGCTTTCGCGGATGGCGCCCCTTGGCGCCGCCTTTTGCGATATTATCTCCGCTCATGGCCGCCGCTTTTCTTACGCCAGGAGATCCGTCATGACCGCCCCGCATCCCTCGAAGACGCATATCGGCAATCACAAGCTCCATCCCGAAACGCAGATGCTGAACTACGGCTACGACCCGGAGCTTTCCGAGGGCGCCGTGAAGCCGCCGGTTTTCCTCACCTCCACCTTCGTGTTCAAATCGGCGGAGGAAGGCCGCGACTTCTTCGATTTCGTCTCCGGCCGCCGCGAGCCGCCGGCGGGGACGGGCGCGGGCCTGGTCTATTCGCGCTTCAACCACCCCAACAGCGAGATCGTCGAGGATCGGCTGGCGGTCTACGAGCGCACCGAAAGCTGCGCGCTTTTCTCCTCCGGCATGTCGGCGATCGCGACGACCCTTTTGGCGTTCGTGCGGCCCGGCGACAGCGTGCTACATTCGCAGCCGCTTTATGGCGGCACCGAGACGCTGCTTGCCAAAACCTTCCTCAATATGGGAGTCGCGGCAGTCGGCTTTGCCGACGGGGTGAACGAGCAGTCGGTGACGGCGGCGGCCGAGGAGGCGATGGCCAGGGGCCGCGTCTCGGTGATCCTGATCGAGACGCCCGCCAACCCGACCAACAGCCTGGTGGACGTGGCGATGATCCGCCGGGTGGCGGAGGCGATCGGCGCAAAACAGGGCCATACGCCGGTGATCGCCTGCGACAACACGCTGCTCGGGCCGGTCTTCCAGCGGCCGATCGAGCACGGGGCGGATATCTCGCTCTATTCGCTGACCAAATATGTCGGCGGCCATTCGGACCTGATCGCCGGTGCGGCACTCGGGTCCAAGGCGGTGATGAAACAGGTGAAGGCGCTGCGCGGGGCGATCGGCACCCAGCTCGATCCGCATTCCTGCTGGATGCTCGGCCGCAGCCTGGAGACGCTTTCGATCCGCATGGAAAAGGCCAATACCAATGCCAAGGCGGTCGCCGACTTCCTGCGCGGGCACCCGAATGTGGAGAAAATCCATTACCTGCCCTATCACGACCCGTCCTCGCCGGTGGGACAAGTGTTTGCGGCGCAATGCACCGGCGGCGGCTCGACCTTCTCCTTCGACATCAAGGGCGGCCAGCCAGCCTCGTTCCGGTTCCTGAACGCGCTCTCGATCTTCAAGCTGGCCGTCAGCCTCGGCGGCACGGAATCGCTTGCCAGCCACCCGGCGACCATGACCCATTCCGGCGTGCCGGCCGAGGTGCGCCAGAGGATCGGCGTGCTCGATTCGACGATCCGGCTGTCGATCGGCATCGAGCACCCGGACGACCTGATCGCCGACCTGACGATCGCGCTCGATAGGGCGTGAGGGGCCGGAAGGCCGCAACCGGAGCCACCCTGATATCGGAGGCGTCATTCGTCTCCCTCTCCGGTTTGCCGGCGCCCGTCGTATTTCTGTTGGTCGTCGCCTACGGGAAAGAGCTTGCAGATCCCGTCATAATAGATTTTCGCGCGACGGGGCTCTTCGCCGCGCGCGCAGGGTGGATAGGCCGCATTGTAGCCGGCCTTGTATTGCGCCTCGGAGAGAAACCCCGATGCAGCGCCTGGCGCGGCGGCATTTGCCGAGCGTGCAATCCTTCCAGAAGCCGACATGAGTGGCGCCGAACTGCGTGAGCCTCTGGCGCGTTTCCTGCTGCTTTCGCTCCGGCAGCCGGCGAAACTCGCCCCAGGTCATTCCGAAGTAATGAGGTTCGGCATCTTCCTTTTCCTGCCTGCGTTTCCATTCCGCCTCGCTCAAGGCCATCGCTCGCCCTCCTTTTCGGCGCGCATGCTTCTTCGTTCACGCGGCCGTCCGCGGCCCGTGTCATTGACTACTTGGGGAGAGCCCACACGAATGCGGAACCTCATTTTGTTTAGTAAGTGTGGCTCCGCATTCGCGTGGCCTTCGGCGTCTTTTCAGGGCTTCCGGCCCCTACAGGTGATCACCTCGCCCCACTGCGTGGCTGTGTTCACGGCTTCCTTTCGGGAAACCTTGCCACTTGCACGGCTAATCCGAACCCGGCCTGGCGGCCAGGGGGAGGCTTGATAGGAAGATTTGTCTTGAGACGCCTCTCCCATGGCTTTCACCTCCCTCACCTTCCCCGCACGTTACGGTTCCAATGAGGGCGCCGGCCCCCGCCTGCCCGCGAACGTCTCGCGAAACACTCCGGCGACGGAAGCGAGGGGATTGTAGGCATGGGTTCGGAGGGCGGGGATGAGGAAGGAGTTAAGTCGTTGAGGTCATTAGAGCGGCCCGCAAAACCTGCTCTGATGGAGCCGCCTGATTGGCTCAGCGGTAGCCGAGCGATTTCAGCGTCATGTCCATCCAGAAGAAACCACCGAGCGCCGCCACGGCGGTGATCGCAAACAGGAGCCACCCGGCGACAGTCAACGTGCTGCGCTCAACATCGCGATAGGGATAACGGTTTCCGGTCAGGAGAAAATAGAGGCCGAACACCGCGCAGACCGCCAGCAGAACGACGATACGCGGCATCCACGCCACCGTATCGACGCCCAATTCCGCCTGTTGAAGCGGCTGCCATATGGCGGACCATGCCACGACCGCCCCGACGATGAGGACCAGCAAGCCACCCAGACGGTATTTTACTTCCGCGGACATGACCCCTCCTGCAACCCCAGCTTGACGAATGGGGGCAACATAGAAGGGAAATCGGTGTTCGGGAAGCGTGGCAGGCTAAATCCGGGGCTTGGCTTAGGCAGCCGGCGAGCAGGTGTTCTGGCGGGAACTAAGGTGGATCCTCGGGTCACCCTCGGGTTAAACCGAGGGTGAGGATGACGGCATTGAAGGGGGTGCCGGGGTGCGAAACAGCACCGATAAGACACTCTCATCGTCGCTTTGCACCTTCACGCCACCCTATCTCCGATCTTTTTTGGGTCCCTTTTTTCGGGGTTTCCGACCAGATTTTGGCCAGCTCTCCCACCAAGCAACCGGGAATGACGCATTATGATGGCTAAATAACCGCGTCGATGCCGGCATTAACTTAAACTGAGTTCCAAAGTTATACGGCGATAAAATCTTCGTCTTTAAGCTTGCAACTACCGCATGCTTGCGGCGTCCGTGTAGATTTCGAAGGAGCTTAAAATCCATCGTTAAAAAGCAATACATACCGTTCCCTCTCGGCGACGGTAATATGGTAGCAATCGTGATTGCTAGATTGGCCCAAAGTGTCAACAAGACTGAGAAAAAGCTCATCCGTTTTTCCCGACATTCGCTGTTTTCTTTGATCACTCAATGACGGCAATCCCATATATGAGGGAGCCATTACCATCATGTAATCGCTATCTATAATCTCCTCGATTTTTATTTTCGAGAAAAGGCTATAGTCGTAGCTTTCGTACCCGCCATAACGTCCGAAGGGCTGGCTCCACGTTTCATCCCGCAACTCACTCGAAGAGAAAAGCTGAATTTTTTCTCTATGAGCGAGCCTGGCTATTGCTGGCAAATATCTGACAGACTTTGCTATGTCATATTCATCATTGTCATGGAAAACGGGAATCCTAGCCGCATAGCCAGTATCTATTTAGATATCGCCCCACATCTTTTTTCCGGTGTTTATCCAACCGGTTTCCTGAACAACTCCATGTCCAATAACAGAATTATCTATCAGAATGCGGCCTGCACCCTTCTTCTGAATTTCCGTCACTCTGACTGAATTTGAGGTATCAATGAGCCAATCTAAAACCTGCGGAAAATACCTATATCGCCAGTGTTCTTTTTTGGCCTCCCACCACCCAGAAACCAATTCCAACATAGTAAATCATTCGCGCCCAAATTAGATCGACCGAATTGTAAACCCTAAGGCCACTCATACTTCAAATGAAAAGGCGGCTCACGCCGCCGCCCCCACCTTCCCATACGGGTCAAACCGCCCATAAAACGTCTCGCCCTTCGCCGCCATGTCCTTCAACAACGGCGTCGGCTTGAAATGCGCCCCGTAGCTCGCGGCAAGCTTTTCGCAGACCGCGACAAAGTTCTTCACGCCCATGCCGTCGATGTAGGAGAGCGTGCCGCCGGTATAGGGGGCGAAGCCGAAGCCGAGGATGGAGCCGACGTCGGCTTCGCGCGGGTCGGTGACGATGCCTTCTTCCACGGTGCGGGCGGCTTCGAGCGCGATCGTGACCAGCAGGCGCTGTTTGAGGACGGTGACATCCACCTCGTCGGCGCGCTTCTGCGGGTAGAGGGTCTTCAGCTCGGGCCAGAGGAATTTCTTGGCGGGCTTGGCCGGGTATTCGTAAAAGCCCTTCAGGTTCTTGCGGCCGCGGCGGTCGAAGACGTCGACCATCTGGTCGACCAGCGCCATATGCTCCGCCTTGACGGCATTGGGGCCGAGATCGGCGATCGAGGCCTTCATGATCTTCTGGGAGAGATCGACGGCGACCTCGTCGTTGAGCGACAGCGGGCCGACCGGCATGCCGGCCATTTTTGCGGCATTTTCGATCATGACAGCCGGCACGCCTTCGATCAGCATGTCATAGGCTTCGTTGATATAACGGAAGACGCAGCGGTTGACGTAAAAGCCGCGGGTATCGTTGACGACGATCGGGGTCTTCTTGATCGCGGCGACGAAATCGAGCGCCACGGCGAGCGCCTTGTCTCCCGATTTTTCGCCGAGGATCACCTCGGTCAGCATCATCTTTTCGACCGGCGAGAAGAAATGCACGCCGATGAACTGGTCGGAACGCTTCGAATTCTGCGCCAGGCCGGTGATCGGCAGGGTCGAGGTGTTGGAGGCGAAGATGGTGGTTTCGGGGATCACCGCTTCGACCTGCTCGATCACCGCCTTCTTGACCGCGCGGTCCTCGAAGACAGCCTCGACGACGAAGCTTGCATCCGACAGCGCCTTGTAGTCCGGGGTGGGGGTGATCAGCGAGAGCAGCTTTTCGCCCTCCTCCTTGGTCATCCGGCCCTTGCCGACGCTGTCCGCCACCAGCTTTTCGGAGACGGCCTTGCCCTTATTCGCAGCCTCCTGGTCGCGGTCGATGAGGGTGACGGGAATGCCGGCGGCAGCCGTCACATAGGCGATCGAGGCGCCCATGAAACCGGCACCGACGACTCCGACCTTGGAGAACTCCGTCTTCGGCTGGCCGGCCGGGCGGCGGGCGCCCTTGCCGAGTTCCTGCATGGAAACGAACAGCGAGCGGATCATCGAAAACGCTTCGGTGGTGCGCAGGATCTCGGTGAAATACCGCTGCTCGACCTTGAGGCCCGTATCGAAGGGAAGCTGCAGGCCCTCATAGACGCATTTGAGGATGGCGAGCGCGCCCGGATAATTGCCGGCGCTCTCACGACGCAGGATGGCGGGGGCGGCCGGCCAGAGCTGAGCCGCGGCCGGCGTCCAGATGCCGCCGCCGGGGACCTTGAAACCCTTTTCGTCCCACGGGGCGACGGGTTTGAGGCCGTCCTTGATCATCTGTTTTGCGGCGTTGATGAGCTCGGCGGGCTCGACGACCTGGTGCACGAGGCCCATGGCCTTGGCGCGCTGGGCGGTCAGCGACGAGCCGGTCGTCATCATCTGCAGGGCGTCCTGGGCGTTGGCCAGCCGCGGCACGCGCTGGGTGCCGCCGGCGCCCGGGAAGATGCCGACCTTGACTTCCGGCAGCGCTATCTTCACCGACTTGGAATTGGCGGCGACGCGGCCGTGGCAGGCGAGCGACAGTTCGAACGCGCCGCCCATGCAGGTGCCGTTGATCGCCGACACCCAGGGCTTGCCGTTCGTCTCGACCTTGCGCCACAGCCAGGACATGCGGCCGGCGGCATCGAAAAGTTTTTGCGCGGCGGTCGCCGGGTCCTTCGCCTGCTCCTCGGCAAGCATCGAGAACATCGACTTGATCATGGTGAGATCGGCGCCGCCGGAGAAGGACGACTTGCCGGAGGTAAAGACGACGCCCTTGACGGCCGCATCTGCAACAGTCGCATCGACGATCGCGTCGATCTCGTCCATCACTTCCATGGTGAAGACGTTCATCGACTTTTCCGGCATGTCCCAGGTGACGAGAGCGATGCCGTCCGCGTCGGTTTCGACGGTGAAGTTCCTGTAGGTGCTCATGATGGGATTCCTCTTCCCTTGAATTCTATAATAGCGCCGAACGGCCCCTCATCCGCCTGCCGGCACCTTCTCCCCGCCAGCGGGGAGAAGACATATGCCGCGCCGTGGCCGTTCCCCCTCGCCCCGTTCACGGGGAGAGGGTGCGCCGAGCGCAGCGGAGGCGGGGTGAGGGGCTTTCACGGTCTCAAACCCGTTCGATGATCGTGGCCGTGCCCATGCCGGCGCCGATGCAGAGCGTGACCAGCGCGGTGTTCAAGTCGCGGCGCTCCAGCTCGTCCAGAACGGTGCCCAAAATCATCGCGCCGGTGGCGCCGAGCGGGTGGCCCATGGCGATAGCGCCGCCGTTGACGTTGATCTTGTCGTGACTGATGTCGAAGGCCTGCATGTAGCGGAGAACCACGGCGGCGAAGGCTTCGTTGAGCTCGAACAGGTCGATATCGGAGATCTTCATGCCGGAGCGCGCAAGCAGCTTCTCGGTGACGTCAACCGGGCCGGTCAGCATCAGCGCCGGGTCGGAGCCGATATTGGCGAAGTGGCGGATGCGGGCGCGAGGCTTGAGGTTCATGCTCTCCCCGCCGGCCCTGGAGCCGATCAGGACGGCCGCGGCGCCATCGACGATGCCGGAGGAATTGCCGGCGTGGTGGACGTAGTTGATGCGCTCGATTTCCGGATGGGCCTGGATGCCGACGGCTTCGAAACCGCCCATCTCGCCCGGCATCTGGAAGGACGGGTTCAGCTGGCCAAGCGACTGCATGTCGGTGGTCGGGCGCATGTGCTCGTCGCGGTCGAGGATAACGAGGCCGTTCTGGTCCTTGACGGGGATGACGGAGTTCTTGAAGTAGCCGGCCTCCCAGGCCTTGCCGGCCCGCTTCTGGCTTTCGACGGCATAGGCATCGACGTCGTCGCGGCTGAAACCGTATTTGGTGGCGATCAGGTCGGCGGAGACGCCCTGCGGCATGAAATAGGCCGGGAAGTTGACCGAGGGGTCCATGTACCAGGCGCCACCGGACATGCCCATGCCGACGCGCGACATCGACTCGACGCCGCCGGCGATGACGATGTCGTCGGATCCGGCTGCGACCTTGCCGGCCGCGAAGTTGACGGCATCGAGGCCGGAGGCGCAGAAGCGGGAGATCTGCATGCCGGGAGCCTTGGTCGAATACCCGGCCTCAAAGGCAGCGGCCTTGGGGATGACGGCGCCGGCGTCCATGACCGGATCGACGCAGCCCATGATGATGTCGTCGACATAAGACGTATCAAGGCCATTGCGGTCGCGGATCGCTTGGAGCGTCTTGGCGGCGAGGCGCACGGACGGCACTTCGTGCAGCGCCCCATCCTTCTTGCCGCGGCCGCGCGGCGTGCGGACGTGGTCGTAAATGAAGACTTCGGTCATGGTGTCATCTCCCTGGGTGGCAATTTATATTGCCTCAAATCTCGGACATGGGAGAGAAGACCCCTCCCCAGCCCTCCCCGCAAGGGGGAGGGACCGTCGGCGCAAAATCAAAACGCCTCGGCGGCCAGTTCCATCACGCTGTCGGCGCCGGCTTCGATGCGGACCTTCCGCATCGCGGTTTCCGGCAGGATCTTTTCCATGAAGAATTTTGCCGTGGTGAGCTTGTTCTTCAGGTAGTCGGCGCGGGCGTCGCCGGCGGCAAGGCCGGCCTGTGCCGCCTTGGCGATCTTGGCCCACATGTAGCCGAGCGTCACCAGGCCGAAGAGGTGCATGTAGTCGGTCGAGCCGGCGCCGGCATTGTCGGGCTTGGCCATGGCGTTCTGCATGAACCACATGGTGGACGCCTGCAGGTCGTTCAAGCCCTTCTTGAGGCCCTTGGTGAAGGGGGCCATGTTTTCGTCGGCGCGGTTTTCCTCGCAGAAATCGCCGATCTCCTTGAACATCGCCATGACCGCGCGACCGCCGTTCAGCGCCAGCTTGCGGCCGACGAGGTCGAGCGCCTGGATGCCGTTGGCGCCTTCGTAGATCATGGTGATGCGGGCATCGCGGACATACTGGCTCATGCCGTGTTCCTCGATATAACCGTGGCCGCCGAAGACCTGCTGGGCCATCACCGCGTGCTCAAAACCCTTGTCGGTCATCACGCCCTTGAGGATCGGGGTGGCGAGACCGAGAAGGTCGTCGGCGTTCTGGCGTTCGGCGGCATCGGGCGAACGATGGGCGATGTCCGACTTGAGAGCCGTCCAGAGCAGGAAGGCGCGGCCGGCTTCGTTGAAGGCGCGGATGGTCATCAGCGAGCGGCGGATATCTGGATGGACGATGATCGGATCAGCCTTTTTGTCCGGCGCCTTGGTGCCGGAGAGCGAACGGCCCTGGATGCGCTCGCGGGCATAGGCGACCGCATTCTGATAGGCCGTCTCGGCGATCGAGAGACCCTGCAGGCCGACGCCGAGGCGGGCCTCGTTCATCATCACGAACATGGCGGCGAGGCCCTTGTTCTCCGCCCCAATCAGGAAACCGGTCGCCTCGTCGTAGTTCATGACGCAGGTGGCATTGCCGTGAATGCCCATCTTCTCCTCGATCGCGCCGCAGGAAACGCCGTTGCGCTTGCCGAGCGATCCGTCCCTGTTGACCATGAACTTCGGGACGATGAAGAGCGAGATCCCCTTGGTGCCCTCGGGCGCGCCTTCGATACGAGCAAGCACCAGGTGCACGATGTTGTCGGTCATGCCGTGCTCGCCGGCGGAGATGAAGATCTTCTGGCCGGAAATCTTGTAGGACCCGTCGGCCTGCGGCACCGCCTTCGAACGCAGCAGGCCGAGATCGGTGCCGCAATGGGGTTCGGTCAGGTTCATCGTGCCCGACCAGGTGCCAGCGACCATGTTCGGCAGGTAGGTCTTTTTCTGCTCGTCGGAACCGTGCACGAGGATCGCGGCGATCGCGCCCTGGGTCAGGCCCGGATACATCATCAGCGACATGTTGGCGGACGACATGTATTCGCCGACGGCGGCATGCAGCGTGTAGGGCAGGCCCTGGCCGCCGAATTCCTCCGGCACGGCAAGGCCGATCCAGCCGGCCTGGCAATATTGGTCATAGGCCTGCTTGAAGCCCTTCGGCACCGAGACCGTGCCGTTGTCGTGACGGGTGCAGCCTTCCTGGTCGCCGGAGAGGTTCAAGGGGAAAAGCACGTCCTCGGCAACCTTGGCGGCTTCCCCGATGATCGCCTCCAGCATGTCCGGCGTGGCATCGGCAAAGCCCGGCAGGTTGCCGTAGCGCTCAAGGCCGAGCACGTCGTTGAGAATGAAAAGCGTGTCGTTTACCGGGGCCTTGTACACTGGCATAGTCGAGCTTCCTCCAAATCCTCGTCCAAGGATCGCTGCGGGCCTTCGGCTCACGGCAGGATCCGCATTCTTTCTACCACAAATAATTGACGTTCGCGTAAACGTCAATTGCGTGCGTGCGGAACTTCCACGGTCTCCCCGTCGCCATTCCTCGTCCCCGGCATAGTCTTAACGGGCCGAGCAGTTGCGAGGCTGGATGGGAAAGCGGGGAAATAGGGCCGGCAGGCGGAACCTCATCCCCGCGAGGGACCTGGAACACGTCGAAAAGGTTAAAATTTTCGTCCGGGTTAACGACTTGTTTACCACGTTTCGGGAAATAGTGGGCACTCAGGCGACGCAGTGCATTTACCACCAGACGTACCGCGTCCGCTGAAATGGCAAGTCCTGCGAAAGGCATTTCTAATATACGGCTATTCGGCGGGAATTTCCTGTCCCTGAACAAGGCCTATTGCGAAAGCCGGCAGGTACAACGTCGAAACGAGCGAGCACATGAACGGATCACGATCGACCCCTTCCCGTCCCGGCGACCGCTCTTCCCTGGATGCGTTGAACCGCACCATCGAAGGGCTGGAGGCGCGTATCGAGGGGTTGATGTCGGGCACGGCGCGTGACGGTCGTGCGCCGAAAGCGGCCGATCCGCGCGAGCAGCGCCGGCCGGCTCCGGCCGCCGCCTATCGCGAACCGCAACTCTCCAGCGATCCGCTTGCCGAGATCCGCGAACGCCAGCGCATGCTCGACGCCGGCCGCGACCGTGCAAGGACCGAGCGTCCTCGCGCTCCGGAGCCTCGCCGCGAAGAACCCCGTTACGCCGAACCGCGCCGTACCGAACTGCGCCCGCCGGAAGCCTATCGTCCGCCAGTACGGCAGGCCCCCGTTCGCACGGAAGCGCCCCGTTATGCCGAACAGCGCCCGATCGCGCCCGCACCGCGCCGTGAGGAGCCCCGCCGCATGGCGGCCCAGCCGCGCATGCCTGCACCGCAGCCGCAGCAGCCGGCCGAGAACGGCATGCGCGACATCGCGCAGGCGCTGGTCAGCCTGCGCCAGGAACTGAAGCAGGATATTTCCGAGAGCGTCGGCCGCGAGATGACGGCGCTGCGTTCCGAAATCCGCTCGATCAAGTCCATTGCCCAGGACCAGAATTTCACCGAGGACCTGCGCGGCGACCTTGCCCGGCTTGCCGACGGCATCAACCAGCTCGGTTACCAGGCAACGCCGGAGGCTGCCGGCCTGCGCAGCGAATTCGAGGAGCTGCGCGCCGTCATGGACGGGCTCGCCCGCGAAGATTCCGTGCGGCGGATGGAAACCCGCTGGCAGGGTCTCGAAGATCGCATGCACGATCTCGACTCGGCGGCGCTGCGCGAAGAGCTCGTCTCGCTCGCCTACCGCATCGACGACATCAAGGGCCAGCTCGGCGCCATGAGCGACAGCCCGGTCATCCGCGCGCTCGAACAGAAGCTGATCACGGTGGCGAGTGCCATGGAACAGCTTGGCTCGCGCATGCAGCCGAACGATGCGGTCATTGCAGAACAGTTCGCGACATTGGACGAGCGGCTGGACGAAATCAGCCGCGCGATCGCTGCCGGCAGCCGCGCCTCGGCAGCCGCCTCGATCGACCAGTCCTTCCTGCAGCGCCTGGACGGCCGGATCAGCGCGCTGGCCGACCAGATCGATGCGATCAGCCACGCGGCCCATGCCCAGGTCGATCCGACCGAAGCGCTCTCCGCCCGCATCGAGGCGCTGACGGGCCGGATCGAGGAGCTTACCGACGAACAGGCGGCCATGCGCCTGGAAGAGCGTCTGGAGCAGCTTTCGCTGATCCTGGAACAGGCCCAGAAACCTTCGCAGGATCCCGAGCTTTCCGCTTATCTGGCCGACATCTCCCGCAAGATCGACGGACTGGAGCAGGGTTCGGTCAACGACGCGCTTGCCGAACGGCTCGACTATCTCGCCCGCCGGATCGAGGAAATCGGCTATCAGCCGCACGCCCAGTCGGCGATGGACGGGCAGGCCTTCGAACGGCTCGAAGACCGGCTGACCGACATCGCGGCGCGGCTCGACGAGGCAACCGCAGCACCGCGCAGCGATGACGGCGCGCTTCGCAATCTCGAAGACCAGATCGCCCATCTTTCGGTGCTGATCAGCCAGCCGCAGCAGGCTGCAGGCGCCCTTCCCGCCGAATTCGAGAGCCGCATGACGGCGCTCGAAAGCTATATGGCGACCAATGACGAATACATCATCGAGGCCGCCCGACAGGCTGCCGAAACGGTGGTGGAAGCCTATTCCCGCAACGGTGCCGCAGGCGCGCCCGTGGCCGCTGCCGATATGGCGGCCCTTTCCGCGCTTGCCGAGGACCTTCGCCATCTCGAAGACCTGACCCGCCATTCGGACGACCGCACCCACCAGACCTTCGAGGCGCTGCACGGCACGCTGGTGCAGATCGCCGACCGCCTGGACGGAATGGAAGAACGGCTTGCCGGCTCCGCTCATGCGGAGCGGGATCGGTATTACGAGGAACCGGCGCGCCACGAAACCCGCGCCGCCCCGGCCATGCCGGCGGTCGCGCAGCTTTCCGTCGCCGCCGCCGAAGAGCTGATGAGCTACGAGCTGGCGGAAGCCGAGGCCGAAGCAGGCGAGCAGCCGCCCGCGACCTTCGGAACGCGGACCAAAGTGCCTCAGGAGGTTACTTCCGACGAAACGGTGCTGCGCGCCGACTATGCCGACACCAAAGTCGCCGCCAAGGAAAGCGTCGCCAAGGAGAAAGCCGCAAGGACCAGCCTGCTGACCGAGCTTTCCCGCCGCTTCCTGCCCGGCGGCAAGGCCGAGGCCCCGAAGGGCGGCCGCACCGTGATCGATCCGACGCCGTCAATCGATCCGTCCGACGTGCTGCCGGCAGATCGCGAAAACGACCTTCTCGAGCCGGGCTCGGGCGCGCCCGACGTCAAGAAAATCCTCGAGCGGGTTCGCGCCAGCCAGGCCGCCGGCGAATTCGAAACCGACCGGACGAGTGCCGCGGAACGCGCCGATTATATCGCCGCCGCCCGCCGCGCCGCCAAGGCCGCAGCCCAGGAAACCGATCCCTCGCAAGGCGGCTCGCCCTCCAAGGACATGCGCAAGGCCGCCAAGGCTGCCGGAGCCAAGGGTTTCGGCGCTGTCATCTCGCAGCATCGCCGCCCGATCCTGATGGCCGTCGGCGCCGTGCTCCTGGTGCTGATGGCGATGCCGCTCGCCAAGACGCTGACCAGCGGCACCAAGGCCCCCGAGGCACCTGCACCGACGATCGAGGCTCCGGCCCGGCCGGCCGCGCCCGCCAACATGAACGGCGCCGCCGAAATCCCGACGATCGAGGACCAGGCCGCGACCGACGGCGCCGAAAGCGACACGACCGTCGCAGCGGCTCCGACGCAACCCGTCGAGCAGGCGCCGGCGCCGGCGATCACCGCCAACTACCTCACCGATCCGCGGCCCGCATCGGGCGCGCCGTCGATCATGGAACAGCCCGGCACCGCGCCGACGGCTTCGAACACGTTCGCGGCCGCTCCCAAGGCAACGGCTCCGGCCACGATCGTGGTGCCCGTCGGCATCGAACCGAAATCGCTTGCCGACGCTGCCGCTGCCGGCGACGCGAACGCGCTCTTCGAAATCGGCGCCCGCTTCACCGACGGAAAGGGCGTCAAGACCGATCTGTCGGAAGCCGCCAACTGGTACAAGCTCGCCGCCGACCGCGGCCTGGCGCCGGCGCAGTACCGGCTCGCCAATCTCTTCGAAAAGGGCACGGGCGTTTCCCGCGACCTTTCAAAGGCGATGACCTATTACAAGCAGGCCGCAGACGCCGGCAATGCCAGCGCCATGCACAATCTCGCCGTGCTCTACGCCTCGGGCGCCGCCGGCCAGCCGGATTATGCCGCAGCCGTTTCCTGGTTCGCCAAGGCTGCCGATTTCGGCATTGCCGACAGCCAGTTCAACCTCGCCATCCTCCTGGCACGCGGCAACGGCGTGAAGCAGGATCTCGAAGAATCCTACAAGTGGTTTGCCGCCGCCGCCAAGGAAGGCGACAAGGACGCCGCCCAGAAGCGCGACGAGGTGGGCAAGGCCATGCGCAAGGAACAGCTGGAAAGCGCCAAGGCCAAGGCGGAGCAGTGGAAGGTGAAGCCGCTCGACCCGAAGGCCAATGCCGTCAACCTGCCGGACGAATGGGCTTCCGGCAAGCCGCTGACCACCGCTTCGGTCGATATGGAAAAGGCGATCCGCAACATCCAGGCGATCCTGAACAAGAGCGGTTTCGACGCCGGCACCGCCGACGGCAAGATGGGTGCAAAGACGGTAACGGCGATCAAGGCCTTCCAGACCTCGGTCGGCCAGGAGCCGACCGGCAAGATCACCGACGCGCTGGTCAAGGAACTGCTCGCCAAGAACAAGTAAGTCTATCTGCCCGATCGTTAAGTCTACTTACCCGACCGATCTAGGCGAGTTGGGGGATATTAATCACGCCCCCAGAAAAACGGCGAAATTGCCGCATTATCCGGCACTTGCGAATTGACTTCGCGGTACGCCCGGGCGCATGACGGATGAGGTCCTTCATGCCCTGTTCACATGGCATGTGAGATCACGTTCCCATACCCGCGCCGGGCGGATAACTCATCGCGAACCGCCCGCGAGGGCATCGCTTTTTGCCGTGTCGAGGTTCTGCCGTGACTGTCTACCTGCCGATCGCAGAGCTGTCGGTGAACATCTTCATCATTCTGGGCATGGGCGCGGCCGTGGGCTTCCTCTCCGGCATGTTCGGTGTCGGCGGCGGCTTCCTGATCACGCCGCTTCTGATCTTCTACAACATCCCGCCGGTCGTGGCGGTCGCCACCGGCGCCAATCAGGTCGTCGCCTCCTCGATCTCGGGCGCGATCACCCATTTCAGGCGGGGCACGCTCGACATGAAGCTCGGCTCCGTCCTGCTTGTCGGGGGTCTGGCGGGCGCCACCGCGGGCGTCTGGGTGTTCTCTTGGCTGCGGCGCATCGGCCAGCTCGACCTGTTCATCTCGGTCCTCTACGTCGTGCTGCTCGGCTCGATCGGCACGCTGATGCTGCAGGAGAGCGTGCGCGCCATGCGGCGCGCGAAGAACAACCAGCCCTTGCCCCTGAAGCGGCCCGGCCAGCACAACTGGGTGCACCGGCTGCCGCTGAAGATGCGGTTCAAGAAATCGAAGATCTATCTGTCCGCCATCCCGATCGTCGGGCTTGGATTCGGCATCGGCGTGCTGACCTCGATCATGGGCGTCGGCGGCGGCTTCATCATGGTGCCGGCGATGATCTATCTGCTGCGCATCCCGACCAACGTGGTCGTCGGCACGTCGCTGTTCCAGATCATCTTCGTCACCGCCTACACGACCATGGTGCAGGCAGCGACCAACTATTCCGTCGATATCGTGCTCGCCTCGATCCTGATGGTGGCCGGCGTGATCGGCGCGCAATATGGCGTGCGGGTCGGGCAGAAACTGCGCGGCGAGCAGCTGCGCGCGCTTCTGGCGCTGCTGGTCCTCGCCGTCGGCATCCGTCTGGCGATCGGGCTGATCGTCACGCCGGACGACGTCTATTCGGTCGCGGCCGGAGGGATGTCCTACTGATGCGCCGGCTTCTCCAAACCATCCTCCTCATGCCGTTCCTGGCGCTTGGTTCGCCAGCCGTGGCGCAGGTCCCCTTCGGGGAGGCGTCGGGGGTGAAGGAAGGACTGGAGATCGGCGCTTCGACCAGCGAGATCGCCATCACCTCGGATTTCCGCGGCGCGGATCTGACGATCTTCGGGGCACTCACCAATGCCGACGAGCTGTTTCTGGCGATCGGCCAGTATGACATGGTGGTGACGCTCGAAGGCCCGAAGGACTACGCGACGGTGCGCAAGAAGGAGCGCGTCTTCGGGATCTGGATGAATACCGAAAGCATGACCTTCGAACAGGTGCCGGAAAGCTATTCGCTGGCCAGCACAAGGATGATCGACAGTATCGACGAGGCGCCGAGCCTCAACAATATCGGCGTCGGCATCGACCACCTGGCGCTGAACCCGGTCGGCTACATCCCCGATTCCGGCATGATCGGCGAGTTCCGAGACGCCTATCGGCGCCTCAAGCTGACAAACGGGCTCTACCAGCGCGATACGAGCGGCGTGCGCTTCGTCTCGTCCAGCCTGTTCCGCGCCTCGCTGAAACTGCCGGCCAATATACCGGACGGAATGCACATGGTGCGGGCCTACCTGTTCAAGAGCGGCCAGCTGATCACCCAGCGGGAAATGCCGCTGCGCGTCGTCAAGACCGGCATCGAGCAGGCGATCACCGACGCCGCCCACGACCGGCCGCTCGCCTACGGCCTCCTCTGCGTGCTGATCGCCGTGATCACCGGCTGGGGCGCCAGCATCGTCTTGCGCAAGGACTGACGGTCCGTTCTCAGGCCGATTTGCGGAACCGGCGCGCCACGTAGACGACGCTGCCGCTTTTCAGCCCCTTGTAGAGGATCGAACCCTTGGCGCCGGCAAATTCGGACATGAAGCGCCGCATGAACCACGCCCGGTCGATGCGCTGGCGCTTGCGCGTTTCTGCCGCATCGAGCGCCTTGATGACCCCCGGCGACAGCTCGTGCCCGGCTACGCGTTCAAGCCCGGAAGCGTCGAGCTGACGGTCGAGTTCGGCGAGTTTTCCCCTGGAGCGCATGTCGGCGAAGGTGAACCAGCCGCCGGGGGCCAGGACCCGCGAGACTTCCCGCGCGAAGGCCGGGACATCCGCATAACAATGCGAGGACTCGATGTTGACGACCACGTCGAAGGATCCGTCGGCAAACGGCAGCCTCTCGGCATCGCCGGTCTGGAAGGAAAGCGCCGGGGCGTCGCCGTTCAACTTTCGCGCCAGGCGCACCGTCTCGGGAGAATAATCGAGGCCGACCACCGATGCGGGTTGGTAATAACGGGCGATATAGCGCGATCCGCCGCCGCGGCCGGAGCCGATCTCCAGGACGCGTGCGCCGGCGACCGGCAGGTCTTCCAGCGCCTGATGGTAAAGGCCGATGAAAGCCCGTTCGTTCTCGTCCTCGGCCTTCAGCGGAAATGGCGCGCCGTCCGCCACGAAGCCGTAGTTCATGAAACGCCAGTCGTTATCGCGCCAGAACCGCGACAGGATGCTGTAGAGGCCGCGCCAAGCCCATTTCTGCGTGCGCGGAAACGCGCCGCGTTCGACCGCATCGAGGACGCTGGAAAATATGTTGCGCGACATGATCAGCCCCTTCAGCCGGCAGAGCCGGAAGGCACGGGCCCCGAACCCGGCGGCATTTCCTGTTCCAGCCATGCGCGCCCCTTGCGCACCAGTTCGGCATCATCGCTGTTTTTCGGATCGAAACCGGGAAGGTAGTAGCTGAGGAAGAGCGGAAAGCAGCGCCGCCAGAAGCCGGGAGCGACGGCCACGACCCACAGGAAGCGGAGCCAGAAGCGCGGTCCGGTCTTCACCCCGTCGGTATGGGCATAAAGTCGCGTGTTTCTGAGGAAGATGAACAGGAACGGGACGATCGTGGCATTCATGGCCGACACCCGCAGCAGATAGCGTTTCCAGCCTGCCAGGTTCGGCGTCACCGCCTTCAGCACGTCGAGCGCCACGGCCTTGTGCTCCAGTTCCTCCAGCGCATGCCACATCCACAGGCGCCGGTAGGGCGCCGCCGCGCCATCGAAAATCTCCGGCCGGCGCAGCGTCACCGACGACAATGTGGCGGTTAGGTGCTCGATCGCGCAGGTCACCGCCAGCCGGTGCAGGGGGTTCTTGGTAACACCCAGCGCAGCCTTGACCGGCTTTTCCATCTCTTCGACATCGTATCCGAGCGAGGCCATGGCGCGGTTGTAGTCTTCATGCTCGCGCGTGTGGTAGGCTTCCTGTACGGAATAACCGTTGATCTCTTCCGCCAGCTCCCGGTCGCCGAGCTTGGATGCGTAGTGCTTCAGCGAGCGGATGAAATAGCGCTCGCCCTCCGGCAGGAAGATCGACAGACCGTCGGCCATCAAGGTCTTGTGGATGTCGCCGCCATACCAGTGGCGCGTCGCGTTGCCCAATATCCCGAAGCGGATGTCGCGCGGAATGATATCCGCTTCGTCATTCGGAGCGTGCCCGTTCGATCCTGCCATATGTGCCATCCATTGTTTGGAACCGGTCGCCGCGACCTGCCGCACCATAAACCAACGCCCATGCCCCGTCGCGGATCGACGATCGGCATCTCCACACCTTCGGCAGATGCGTACTGAAACCAGGCGGCAGAAGCAATACGCGACGCGACGGGACCGCCCATCGGATGCAGGGATGGCGCCGGACTACTCGGCGGCCTCGGCTGCGGCGTTGCGGGCGACGATTTCAAGATAGGCCGCGCGCAGCCGGTCGAAGACGGATGGCTTGGCCGGATCGCGCGGGGCATGCAGATGCAGGACGCGCAGCTCGTCCATGAAATCGTCCCAGAGCGGCCGTCCGCCTTCCTCCAGCAGCTGCGCACGGATGGAAAGCTCTTCCGAAACCGGCATGAAGCGACGGCCCCAGGCGCCCATTTCCGCAAATATCGGCACCAGCCGGATCGACATTTCCGTGAGGCTGTAGATGCCCTTCTGCTTGTGGCTCGGATCGTCCTCGCGGGAGAGCAGTCCTCGTTCCACCAGGCGCTTCAGCCGGTCGGCGAGGATGTTGGAGGCGATCCCCTCCTCGGAATTCTGCAGCAGTTCGCGGAAGTGGCGGCGATTGCCGAACATGATGTCGCGGATGACGATTAGGCTCCAGCGATCGCCCAGAACTTCCAGCGTCAGATTGATCGGGCAACCCGACCGATGTGTTTCCGTCATTTTTTTCTCCAAGACCACTTGCATTCTACAATCAGTTTGGCTAGCTTTCAACTGCTTGCTTTTTGCAACTGGTTTTAACGCGATGGAGGATGACATGAGAAAGCTGGTGGTCTGGAACCTGATGACGCTCGATGGCTATTTCGAGGGAGAGAAACCGTGGGACCTCTCCTTTCACAACCATGCCTGGGGACCCGAACTGGAAAAACTCTCCGAACAATTCGGCGAAGAGGGTGACCTTCTGGTGTTCGGCCGCAAGACCTACGAGGGCATGGCCGCCTATTGGCCGACCGCCGAGGAAGGCGGCAAGGTCAAGGACTATATGAACAACATCGCCAAGATCGCGGTCTCCAGGACGCTGAAGGACGCGCCGTGGAACAATACGCGGGTCGTCAGCGATCCGGTCTCCGAGCTCGCCAAGCTGAAGGGCGAGGACGGCAAGACGATCTTCATCTTCGGCAGCGCCGAACTGGTGGCTTCGCTGATGAGCCAGGGCCTCGTCGATGAATATCGGCTCTGCATCGTACCGGTGCTTCTGGGGGCCGGCAATCCGCTTTTCAAGAAGGCGAGCGAACAGACCGCGCTCAAGCTGGTCAGTTCCAGCACCGCGGCCAATGGTGCGGTGATCCTCACCTATTCGGTCGGCAAGGCCGCGTAACTTTTTCGACATCGAGAAGAACCGGCGGGATTGATTATTGGCCGCAAGGGATATTTCCGTTAGGAACGCGCCACCTCGTTCCTTGTAAGACGCCATGTTCAGCCGGTTCCCTTCTCTCCAGCCCTTCGCCCGGGTTCTTCTCAATCCGGGCCAGTTGCGGGTACTTGTCCGGCGCAGCGAATTCGGGCTCATCGCCGTTGCAGCCCTGGTCGGCGTTTTGTCGGGGCTCGCGATCGCCGGCATGAGCTTCATCTCCCAGGAAATGCACCGGTTCATCTTCGGATTGAGCGGCGACGAAAGGCTGAGTTCCGCGACCGGTACGGACAGGCTGACGATCCTGCTCGCCCCGATCGTCGGCGGCATCATTCTCGGCCTGTTGTTCCTGATCCTCCGGCGCTGGCGCAAAAAGCCGATGGTCGATCCGATCGAGGCGAACGCCCTGCATGGCGGACGGCTGTCCTTGACCGACAGCATTCTCGTCGCCGTCCAGAACCTGATTTCCAACGGTTTTGGCGCCTCTGTCGGCCTGGAGGCCGGTTATACGCAGCTTTCTGCCGGGATCGCTTCGAAGATCGGCCTGCTGCTGCAATTGCGCCGGTCGGATCTGCGCATCCTGGTCGGCTGCGGCGCGTCGGGCGCCATTGCCGCCGCCTTCAACGCGCCGCTGACGGGCGCCTTTTATGCCTTCGAGCTGATCATCGGCACCTATACGATCATGAGCCTCACCCCGGTGGTCGTCTCGGCGCTGGTCGCGACGATCGTGACCCGATTGTTTTTCGGCGAGGAATTCCTGATCGACGTTGGAAATTTCGGCGCCGTCGGGCCGGCCGACTATCTGCCGGCGATCCTGCTCGGGGCCTTTTGTGCCGGCGGCGGCATCCTGCTGATGAAAGGCGTCACCTTCGTCGAGGAGACGGCGCGCAAGAGCTCGCTTTCACCCGCCTTCCGGCCGGCGATGGGCGGGATACTGATCGGGCTGCTGGCACTTGTCGACCAGCAGGTGATGTCGGCCGGTCATGGGGCGCTGCATCTCAATCTCGGCCAGAACCTGACGATCCCGGCGCTGCTCGCCATCCTGGCGTTGAAATCGCTGGCATCGGCCGTATCGATCGGCTCCGGCTTTCGTGGCGGCCTGTTCTTCGCATCGCTGTTCATGGGCGCCCTGCTCGGCAAGATCTTCGCCTATTCGGCGCCTTATATCTTCGCCCAGGCAACGCTGACGCCGGTCATCTATGCGGTCGTCGGCATGAGCGCGATGGCGGTGGCGGTGATCGGGGGCCCGCTGACCATGACATTCCTGGCTCTCGAAATCACCGGCGATTTTCCGATCACGGTACTGGCGCTTGCCGCCGTGATCACCTCGTCGCTCACCGTGCGCAGCACGTTCGGCTATTCGTTCGCCACATGGCGCTTCCATCTTCGCGGCGAAAGCATCCGCAGCGCCCACGATATCGGCTGGATCCGCAATCTGACCGTCGAGCGGATGATGCGCCCCGACATCCGCACTGCGCCGATTTCGATGAGCATCGAGGAATTCCGCAACCAATTCCCGCTCGGTTCGACGCAGCGGGTGATCCTGCTCGACGAGGCGGAGAAATATGCGGGCATGGTGCTTTTGCCGGACATCTATGCGGCACCAACCGAGGATGCGAAGGAAAAACCGACACTCGCCTCCTTCGTGAAATACAGGAACGACGTGCTGCTGCGGTCCATGAACGCCAAGCAGGCGGCGGCGATCTTCGACAGGCTGGAGGCGGAAGCACTTGCCGTCGTCAACAACCAGATCGAGCGCAAGGTCGTCGGGCAGCTCAGCGAAAGCCATACCCTGCGGCGCTACGCGGAAGAACTCGACCGGCGGCGACGCGAGGTTTCCGGCGAGATCTGATCCGCCTCCTCCCTTCGGCTAATTGCGCCTCATGGGCCGCAATATATGGTCGCCCCTCCAGGGAGAAGGATGATGACCGAAACGCAATTCGAAGCGCCCGCGCGCGGGGTGAGCGACGGCAGCGCCGGATCGTCGCGTCCCACCGGGCAGCCCGTCAGCTTGGCCTGTCGGGACGGCATCGTTCTGCATGGCCATACCTGGCCGGCCCGAACTGCGGCGGTCGGCAGCGTCATCATCAATCCGGCGACCGGAGTGCTTGCCCGCTATTATCATTATTACGCCGATTTCCTGGCCGGCCAAGGTTTCGACGTGCTGACCTACGACTATCGCGGCATCGGACTTTCGCGCCCCGAAAGCCTGAGAGGTTGCGGTTATCGCTGGCGGGAATGGGGCGAGCAGGATTTCGACGCGGCACTCCGGCATATGGATGCCGCCCGCCCGGGGCTGCCGCTCCATGTCGTCGGCCACAGCATCGGCGGATACCTGCCCGGGCTTTCGCCGAAAGCCGGCCGCATCGACCGGATGCTGACCATGGGAGCGCAATATGCCTACTGGCCCGACTATGCCAGCGGCCACCGCTTGCGGCTGTTCCTCAAATGGCATGTGGCGATGCCGGCGCTCACCGCAATGTTCGGTTATTTTCCCGGCAAGCGCCTCGGCTGGCTGGAAGACCTGCCGGCGGGGGTTGCGAACGAATGGAGTTTTCGACGCGCTAGGATGGAGCGCACCCATCCGGCAGCGGAGCGGAGCGACGTGCTGCGCCGGTTCGAGGCGGTGACGGCGCCGATACTGGCGGTCACCATGGCGGACGACGACATCGGCACGGTGGCGGCGATCCGGCGCACGCTCGATTATTACCGCAATGCCGGGGTGCAGCAGGTTCTTCTGGAGCCGGAGGACTATGGCCTGCCGGAGATCGGGCATTTCAGCCTGTTCCACTCCCGGCACAGGGAAGGTTTTTGGCGCGACAGCGTCAGCTGGCTGCGGGACGGCATCAATCCCTGGCCGGCACACGTGCTGCCGCTGTAAACGCCTGGCCTTGCGGCTTGCGCTGGATCAATGAGCGGTCTCGTGCAGCTGGCGATGATGTCGCCAGGTTAAAAGGAGGCACAGATGTTCAAACACGTTCTCATTCCAACTGACGGCTCGCCGCTTTCGACCAGCGCGCTCGAAAAGGCGCTCGATTTCGCGCATGAAATCGGTGCCGAGGCCACGGTTCTGGTGGTGATGGAACCGCTGCAAGTGTTCACGCTCAACCCGAGCGGCATGGAAATCGCCTATGCGGAATACAACCGCCAGAACAACGAGGCGGCCGACGGTATTTTGGCCGACGCGAAGGAAGCGGCGAAACAGCGGCTTGTCGCCTGCGAAACGGTGAAGCTCGGGAGCATCGATCCGGCCACCACGATCATCGAGACCGCCGGCACCTACAATTGCGACGTCATCGCCATGGCCTCGCATGGCCGTTCGGGGTTCAAGGCCTTCATGCTCGGCAGCGTGACGATGAAGGTGCTGGCCCATTCCAAGACGCCGGTGCTGGTCTATCGGTGATAGCATTGCCTCCCGCCCGCGAGTGCGCTTTAAAGCATCGATGAGCAACGAACTGGCGGAACTGCGGGACATCGGCTGGTCCATATGGGACCCGATCAGCCTCAATACTGACACCGGGCCACCGGAGGGCGCGGCCGATGAATATGACAGCTATCTCCTGCAAGCGCGCAGAATGTTGCGCGCCGGGCGGCCACAAAATCAGGTCGCTGACTTTCTCATGGAGATCGAAAGTGAGCATATGGCGCTCGGCCACGCGCCCGATGCACGCGATCGAGCGATGAGAACAGTCCAGGCGCTGCAGCGCGTCTTTATGATTAATCAGCCGATCAGATTGGCGTAACGGACGGAATAAATACGGTCGCGGCCGAGAAGGTGCGCGACCAGGGCCTCGCGGTCGAACAGGCCGTGCATGGCCCGGTGGCGCAGGTCGAGGCCGCCCGCAAGCACGCCGAAAGCCGGCATGAGGAGGCGGGTGCCGTCGCTGGCAAAGCAGGGACGGCGGACCGATTTTTCGCGGCGCCGGACGGTCGCCGACGGATGAAGATGGCCGGCGATCTCGCCTTTGCCGGAGATCAGGCTGGGTTCGTGGCGGAAGACGAGGTCGCCATAAAAGAGTTCGTCGGTGCAGGTGCCCGGCAGATCCACCGTGCCGTCCGGATCGTGATTGCCGTTTATCCAGATCCAGTCGCGCCCGCGCGCCATCGCGGTGATCAGCGCGCGCAGGTCGGGGGCAAGATGTTGCGAACCCTTGCGATCATGGAAATTGTCGCCGAGCGAAACGACCACTTTCGGGTCGTAGCGGGTGATGACGGCCGAGAGGATATTGAGCGTCGCGATCGTATCGTAGGGCGGCAGCATCATGCCGCGGCGAGCAAAAGCAGCGCCTTTTTCCAGATGCAGGTCCGAGACGACGAGCACGCCGGTTTCCGGCAGGTAGAGGCCGCCGAGCGGATCGCAGACGGCGAGAACGCCGTTCACGACGATCTCTTCCGCACCGGTTGCGGCCGTTTCCCCTGAAATCGTTCGCGCCAAGGCGAGGCGGTGCATCAATTCAATGTCTTCCAGTCCAGCGTACCGCATCAGCCTAGAGCCTCCGCGATCAGTTCGTCGGCGGCTTCCTGCAGCACCGCGTCATGGGCCTCGCCCGGCACCGGCTCCTTGCCGATCTCCAGCATGATGGGAACGGCGAGCGGCGAAACGCGGTCGAGATCGCGGTGGGTGATGTGCCCCCTGATTCGCGCCAGCATATCGCCTAATCGGGCAAGATCCAAAAGACCGGATGCCGCATCCCGCCGCGTCGCCTCCAGGAGGATGTGGTCCGGCTCGTGGCTGCGCAGCACGTCGTAAATGAGATCGGTGGAAACGGTGACCTGGCGGCCGGTCTTTTCCTTGCCCGGATGGCGGCGCTCGATCAGGCCGGAAATCACGGCGCAATTGCGGAAGGTGCGCTTGAGCATATAGGATTCATCAAGCCAGGCCTCGAGATCGTCGCCGAGCATGTCCTCGTCGAAGAGGTCCGAGAGGCTGAGGCGACCAGTGCGGATCATCGCGCCGATATCGTTAAGACCCCAGACGGCGAGCGAATAATCGGTGGCGACAAAGCCGAGGGGATGGCTGCCTGCTCGCTCCAGCCGGCGGGTCAGGAGCATGCCGAGCGTCTGGTGCGCCAAACGCCCCTCGAAACAATAGGCGATCATGAAGAACCGCTTGCCGCGCGGAAAAGTCTCGATCAGCAGCTCGTCCTTCTTCGGCAGCATGGAGCGTTCGAGCTGGATGTTCAGCCAGTCGCGCACCTGATCCGGCAGCACGCCCCAGCGGTCGGGATCGGCGAGCATGCCGCGCACCTGGTCGGCCAAATAGGTCGAGAGCGGAAATTTGCCGCCGGCATAGGCCGGGATTTTCGGATCGAGCGAGAAGGCGTTCGAGACGAGACATTCGTTCTCGCGGATGCCCTCGAACCGCAGGACCTTGCCGGCGAAGAGAAAGGTATCGCCCTGGACGAGCTGTTCGAGGAAATATTCCTCGACCTTGCCGAGAGACATGCCACCGCGGCCGACCGTGCCCTTTGCCAGCCCTTGGGCATTGCGCTTGACCAGCCGGACATTGAGTTCCGTCGCCTCGACGATCGTGCCGAGGTTCAGGCGATATTGCTGGGCAACAGCCGGGTTGGAGACCCGCCAGCGGCCTTCCTTGGTCTTGCGGATCTTGGCGTAACGCTCGTAGGAGCGCAGCGCATAACCCCCGGTCGCGACGAAATCGACGACGCGCTCGAACATTTCCCAGGAGAGATTTGCATAGGGTGAGGCGGACGTGATCTCGTCGTAGAGCTCGACCGGGTCGAAGGGCTCGGCGCAGGCCATGCCGAGCACGTGCTGGGCGAGCACGTCGAGCGCCCCCTCGCCGACCGGCGGCGTATCCTGGGCGCCGAGATAATTGGCGTCGAGCGCCGCCTGGCATTCCATCACCTCGAAACGGTTGGCGGGTACCAGGATCGCCTTTGACGGTTCGTCCATGCGGTGGTTGGAGCGGCCGATACGCTGGGCGAGCCGCGAAGCGCCTTTCGGCGCGCCGACATGCACGACCAGATCGACATCGCCCCAGTCCATGCCGAGATCGAGCGTCGAGGTGGCGACGACCGCCCGGAGCTTGTTGGCAGCCATGGCTGCCTCGACCTTGCGGCGCTGGCCGGCATCGAGCGAGCCGTGATGCAGGGCGATCGGCAGGTTGTCCTCGTTGATGGTCCACAGCGTCTGGAACAGCAGTTCGGCCTGGAAGCGGGTGTTGACGAAGATCAGCGTCGTCTTGTGCCGCTTGATCTCCTCGTAGACCTCCGGGATCGCATAGGTGGAGACGTGGCCGGACCAGGGAATACGGTCCTCGGTGCGCATGATGGTGATGTCGGGCGCAGCACCGCCGGTGACATGCACGAGGCCGGCGGGCCGGGCCGGATGCGCGCCCTCCGGGGCGTTTTGCGGGACCAGCCAGCGCTGCAGGTCCATCGGATCCGACACGGTGGCCGAGAGGCCGATGGTGCGCATGTGCGGCGCATGCCGGCGGATACGGGCAAGGCCGAGCGAGAGGAGATGGCCGCGCTTGGAGGTGACCAGCGAATGCAGCTCGTCGAGGACCACGTATTTCAGGTCCTTGAAGAAACGTTCGGCCTCCTTGTTGGCGAGCAGCAGGGCCACCTGTTCGGGAGTGGTCAGCAGGATGTCCGGCGGATTGAGCTTCTGGCGCTGTCGCTTGGCCTGCGGCGTGTCGCCGGTGCGGTTCTCGATCGAGATATCGAGGCCCATTTCGGAGACGGGCGTCATCAGGTTGCGCTCGATATCGACGGCGAGCGCCTTCAGCGGCGAAATGTAGAGCGTGTGGATGCCGGTGAAGGCCGAGCCGGGCGGCATCTTGCCGCGGCGTGTGAGATCGGTCAGCGAGGGCAGGAATCCCGCAAGCGTCTTGCCCGCGCCGGTCGGCGCGATCAGCAGCATGTTTTCGCCGGACGTGGCGCGCGACAGCAATTCCAGCTGGTGGGCGCGCGGCTGCCAGCCCTTCTCCGCGAACCATTTCTGGAACGGCCGGGGCAGAAGCGCGGCGTCACGGCCGGAGGAATGGGTTTCGATGATATCCACGCCGTTAAGTTAAGAGAAAGCGGGCGAAAAAGAAGGGGCTTGACGCCTGCGACAATCATAGATAAATTTTATCCACGATTAGGAGATACCCCATGAAACTCGGCGACGGCGTCGAACAGGCGATCCACAGCATCAGCATGATGTCCAGCCTTTCCGAAGGCGGGGTCCTGTCGGCCGCGGCGCTGGCAGAATTTCACGGTGTTTCGACCAGCTATCTGCTGAAACATCTCCAGGCGTTGTCGGGCGCCAGACTGGTGGAAACGGTGCCGGGTCCGAAAGGCGGATATCGGCTGGCGAAAAAGCCGGCGGAAATCACGCTTCTCGATATCGTGCTCGCGGTCGAAGGGCCGGCTCCTGCCTTCCGCTGCGCCGAAATCCGCCAGCGCGGGCCAAACCCGCTGCCGGGCCGCTATTTCACAAAACCCTGCGGCATCAACGCCGCGATGCTGAAGGCCGAAAAAGCCTATCGCGCCGAACTCGCCAAGGTGACGATCGCCGACATCCTGGCGGACCTCAGCGCAGCCGACGATGGCGGCATCGCCGCCCGCGGCTGCGCCTTCCTCGAACTCAACGAACGCAGAACCAGCCGGAACGGCTGACAACCCAAGGAGAAGACCATGCATCCCCGTCTCAACATGATGAAAGCCGCCCCGGAAGCCATCAAGGCCGTGACCGCGCTCGAAAACTACGTCCAGGCTTCCGGCCTGGAGCGCCGCTTCATCCACCTCATCAAGCTGCGTGCGTCGCAGATCAACGGCTGCGCCTATTGCGTCGACATGCATGTGAAGGAATCACGCCATGACGGCCTTTCGGAACAATGGATCAACATGATGTGCGTCTGGTGGGAATCGCCGGTCTATGACGACAAGGAACGCGCCCTGCTCGGCTGGGTCGATGCCGTCACGCGCATCGCCGATACCGGCATTCCGGACAGCGCATTCGACACGCTGAAGGCGCATTTCACCGAAGAGGAGATGGTCAAGATCACCGTCGCTCTCGGCGCCATCAATACCTGGAACCGGCTTGCCGTCGGCTTCCGCAACCAGCATCCGGTCGACAAGCCGGCCACCAAGGCCGCCTGAACCCGCCTCGGCCTGCCCTCGATCACCGCGCGACGATATACCTGTCGGAGCGGTGATTGATGGCCAGCACGAGATTGAGCACGACAGCGCCCAGCACCGACCACGCGACGGTGATGGGCGAAACGACCACGAAGGCGCAAAGCATGACGCAGAGATCGAAGGCGAGCTGGATGAGGCCCGCCTGCACGCCGAACCGCTCCTGTATATAGATCGCCAGGATGCCGACGCCACCGAGCGAGGCGCGATGGCGATAAAGCCCGAGCAGGCCGTAACCCAGCACCAGGCCGCCGAGAAGAGCTGCCCAGAACGGGTGCAGATACTGGATCAGGAAGAAACGGCTCTCCACCTCGGTAATGACCGAGACCAGCGCGATGGCAATGAAGGTCTTCAGCGAGAAAGCCCAACCCAGCCGCCTGAACGACAGGTAGTAGAACGGCAGGTTGACGATGAAGAACAGCAGGCCGAACGAGATCCCGAACGCATAGTGCAGCAGGAAGGCGACGCCGGCGGTGCCGCCAGTCAGAAGCCCGACCCGATTGAGGAAATAGAAACCGAGCGCCGACACCATGGCGCCGATAAAAAGGCCCTGCGCGTCCTCCAGCAGCGTATGCTGCGACGGATCGGCGCTGTAAAATCCGAGACCGCGCCTCTGCTGTTCAGCCAATTTGAACCCCTTGGATCTGCGATGATATTGCACTGCAATAAAACCATCGGCAAGGGGCTTCAAGTCATCGGTGGCCTCGCCATGAAAAAGCAAGAAACGGCAGGTTCAGCCGGGCTTTCGCGACAGAAACAGAATGCCCTGGACAGGTTTCCCGGCATCCATGCGAATGACGGCGGTTTCGACCTTCATGAGATCGAAGCCGAAGGTGGAAAGCAACGTCCGGATATAGGTTTCCGAATGGGCATAACGCAGGGAATCCCGCAGCACGAAAACCTCCCCCTCGCCCGCATCCTCCACCGAGAATGCAAAAAAGCCGCCGGGTGAAAGCAGGTCCTGCACCAGCGGGAAGACGGTTTCGAGCGAGCCCAGATACATCAGCACGTCGGCCGCGGAAACCAGATCGCCGCGATGGAGCGGAAGTTCGCCGAACAGGCCGGAAGCCTCCCGCGCGAGGCTAAGATCGGACTGGCCGAGATGATCGTAGAGGCCTTTGGCCTGCGCCTTGGCCAGCATGTTGGCCGACAGATCGAAGCCTTCGAGACGCTCGGTCCTGCCCCGGATTTCGGCGCCGAACAGGCCGGTGCCGCAGCCGAGGTCGATCGTATTTCGGAAAGGTCCGTGCGGCGCGACCAGGGCGGCCAGCTTGGCGGGCACGGAATAACCGAGCTTCTCGACAAGCGCCCTATCAAAACGGTCGGCATAGTCATCGAACAGGCCTTCGACATAACGGCTCGGCGGCCGGGCGGGCGTTTCCTCCGCACCCAGCAATGCAAGCTTCAGGCGGGCGCCGAAGACGTCGTCCGGCTGCAGGGCCAGAGCCTGCCGATAGGCTTCTATCGCGGTGCCGAGGCCGGCCTTTTCGCGATATTCTCCGAGCCGGAACCAGCCCGCGGCCCAGCCGGGCACCAGCTCGAGCGCCTGTTCGATCAGTTCCGCGGCGGCTAGAAAATCCGCGCCTTCCGCCAGCATGCGGGCGTAGTCGGCGCGGCGGTCGGCGGTGGCATCGCCGGACGAAAATTGGCCTGTTGAAACGGGCTTGGGCGTCATGCAAGGTCCTCGAAGGTGGTGGTTCTTTGCCGAAGCCACAAAAAAACTCAAGTTCTATCTGAGGGGAGACGCTTGCGGCGCGACAGAGCCGCGGTTATGCCTTTCAAGCAATTCGGAGAAGGACAAGGATGGCGGACGGGGTCAACAGGTTCCTGGGCGATACACCGGGTCGCACGATCGTCAAGCTGATCGTGGTGTGCCTGGTCGTGGGTTTCGTGCTGGCGTTCTTCGGCTTCACGCCCGACAATATCGTCGGCGAAATCCGCTACTGGTTCCTGGACCTCTGGTACAACGGCTTCCGGGCGCTCGGACGGGTCGGCAACTATCTCGTTCTCGGCGCGATCATCGTCATCCCGATCTTCGTCCTCCTGCGCCTCATAAGCTATCGCCGCTGACATGACCTCACTGATCGAACCCTCGCGGCGGAACTTTCTCGTCTTTTCCGGCATGGCGCTGGTGCTGGCCGGCTGCTCCACCCCGGCCGTGCTGACTCCGACGGCAGGTGCCGAGGACGAGACCCAGGCAGCACTTCCCATGGTCAACAAGCTGCGCCAAAGCCGCGGCCTCGCGGCGCTTACACTCGACATGCCGGCCCGCAAAGCGGCGGCCCGCCAGGCCGTTCGCATGGCCAAGGCCAACGAGATGAAGCACCTGATCGGCTTCGACGACGATTTTGGCGCCCGGATGAAGAGTAGCGACGTGGCGTTGCCGGCGGCCGAGAACATCGCCAGCGGACAGGATACGGTCGCGGCGGCGGTACAGGCCTGGATCGATTCGCCGAAACATCTCGAAAACATGCTCGGATCCTATAAGGGGCTCGGCGTCGCCATGGCGCGAACCTCGGCGGGCGCCCGGCCCTATTGGGCCATGGTTCTCTCCGGCTGACCGATGGAAAGCGGGGAAGCGGGGCACCATCGCGAGGCTGAGGCAGTCAGGCCGTTCGACGTGACGCACCGGCTGGTGCTCGGCATCGCCATCCCGATGACGCTCGGGTTTCTCACGACGCCGCTGCTCGGGCTCACCGATACCGCGGTGGTCGGGCAACTCGGCAAGGCGGAAGCGCTGGCCGGGCTGGCGATCGGCGCCATCCTTTTCGATCTCATTTATGGCAGCCTCAGCTTTTTCCGCACCTCGACCACCGGGTTGGTGGCCCAGGCCTTCGGCCGCGGCGACCGGCGCGAGCAGCAGGCGGTGTTCTGGCGGGCATTCCTGAGCGCGATCGGCCTCGGGGTGATCATGCTGTCGCTCTCGCCGCTGATCCTCCGGTTCGCGCCGGACCTGATGACCAGCGATCCCGCCGTCGCCGGCGTGACACGGCAATATTTCGGCATCCGGGTGCTGACGAGCCCGGCGACCTTTGCCAATTTCGCGATTCTCGGCTTCGTGCTCGGGCGCGGCCAGGGCATGCTGGGCCTCATGCTGCAGATCATCCTCAACGGCACCAACATCGTGCTCGCCATCCTGTTCGGCCTCGTGCTTGGCTGGGGCGTGGCAGGGGTCGCCTGGGCGACGGCTGCGGCGGAAGTGACCGCCGTGGCGATCGGCCTCGTCATTGTCAGCCGGCAGTTTTCCGCCGCCTACAGGCCGACGCGTGAGGACATCTTCGATACCGCCAAGCTGCGGCAGCTCTTCCAGCTCAATGCCGATATCCTGATCCGCTCGCTGATATTGAACGGCGCCTTTGCGGTGCTCACCCGCGTCGGTTCGAGTTTCGGGGCGGTGACGCTGGCCGCCAATGCCGTGCTGATGAATATCTTCATGCTGTCGGCCTTTTTCCTCGACGGACTGGCTGGCGCCGCCGAACAGCTCGCCGGCCGGGCGGTCGGGGCGCAATACCGGCCGTCCTTCGACCGGGCGCTCAAGCTGACCGGGCTGTGGTCCTTCGTGATGGCGGGGGCGGTCGGGCTGTTCTTCATCGCCTTCGGCCAGCCGATCATCGAGCTGCTGACCACCTCGCAAGACGTGCGGCAGGCAGCCTATACCTATCTCGGCTGGGCGGCCGTGACAGGGCTCACCGGGGCGCTTGCCTTCCAGATGGACGGCGTGTTCATCGGCGCCACCTGGTCTCGCGAGATGCGCAACATGATGCTCATCTCATTTGCCGGTTATTGCATCGGGCTTGCCGTACTCGTGCCACCGATGGGCAATCACGGGCTCTGGCTGTCGCTCAACCTGTTCCTTCTGATGCGCGGCTTCTTCCTGGCGGCGATGGTGCCGCGCAAGGCGCGTCAGAGCTTCGTCTCGGCCCATTGATCGAGGCGGGTATCGCGCAGCTCACGGATGGAGGTAACCTTTTCCCGGTCGAGAAAGCCCGACAGGCCCTTGACGATCGTGGCCGGCAGGCCGGGGCCTTCATAGACCATGCAGGAATAAAGCTGCACGAGATCGGCACCGGCGCGGATTTTTTCGAGCGCGTCGGCCGCGCTCGAAACACCGCCGACCCCGATCACCGGCAGATCCGGGCCGACACGCTTGCGAACCTTGGCGAGAATGGCGGTCGAGCGCCTGAAGAGCGGCACGCCGGACAAGCCGCCCGCCTCCTTCGCCCGGACCTGGTCCTTCAGCCCGTCGCGGGAAAGCGTGGTGTTGGAGACGATCAGGCCGTCGAGCGGATGGGCCGCAGCTTCGGCCGCGATATCGTCGAGGCCCTCCTCGGTGAGATCGGGAGCGATCTTCAGGAAGACCGGCACTGTGCGGCCGTGGAGCAGCGCCTCTTCGGCACGGGCGGCGAGCACCGCTTCGAGCAGCGCCTTCAGGCTGTCGCGCGCCTGCAGGTCGCGCAGGCCCGGCGTATTGGGCGAGGAGATGTTGACCGTGAAATAGGTGGCGAGCGCATAGAATTTGCGGATGCCGGCGACATAGTCGGCGACACGGTCGGCCGCATCCTTGTTGGCGCCGATATTGACGCCGACGATGCCGGACGCGTTGCGCCGCGCGGTCAGGCGCGCAAAGGCGGCTTCATGGCCCTCGTTGTTGAAACCGAGCCGGTTGACGACGCCGCGGTCCTCCACAAGGCGGAAGATGCGCGGCTTGTCGTTGCCCGCCTGCGGCTTTGGAGTGACGGTGCCGATCTCGGTGAAGCCGAAACCGAGCTTCAGCATCGCATCCGGCACTTCGGCATTCTTGTCGTAACCGGCGGCAAGCCCGATCGGGTTCGCAAAGCGGATGCCGGCAACCGTCTGGGCAAGCCGCGGATCTGCGGGCAGCCGGCAGGCAGGCACGAGGCCGGTCTTCAGAGCTGATATCGACAGGCCGTGGGCGGTTTCCGGATCGAAAACGAAAAGGCTGCGCGAGGCAAGCCCGGCAAAGGGGCCGATCATGGCATCTTCTCCGGAAAAGCGTGCAGGCCATCGGCGCCGATCAAAAGCGGCATTTCCCAGAGCACCGAGGATATCGGCAGCGTGCCGTAGAGATGCGGGAAAAGATCGCCGCCGCGCGAAGGTTCATATTTCAGCGCCTCGCCGAGCTGCGGTGCATTGACCGCGATCAGCATCAAACCGGCCATGCCGGCAAAATACAGCCTGGCGGTCTCCTTCGCCTGGGCGCCGGTCGAGAAATGGATATAGCCGTCCTTCAGGTCGATTTCGGCGCCTTCGAAGACACCTTTTTGCTTCGCCTGGCGCCAAAGCGTTTCCGGCACGATCTTGTACACTATATCCGTCATCATCAACTCTCGGGGACCTGCTATTCTCCGACCGTTTGCCGCAAAGCCCGGCGCTTGTCCACCGTTACAGCAGGAGGACCACAACATGAGAACGCTCGCATTGACGACTTGCACGCTGCTCTTGCCGCTCGCCGCCTCGGCGCAGCAACCGCAAACCAACCGGTTCCAGCTTCAGCGCACCGAAACCGGCATCGTCCGGCTCGATACCGAAACCGGCGCGATGACGCTCTGCCGCGACGAGAACGGCACGCTCACTTGCCGGATGCAGCCCGACGAAAGGGCGGCGTACGAACAGGAACTCGACCGGCTGGCGAAACGCGTCACCGCACTCGAGGAGCGGCTCAGCCACACGCCGCCGGACGCCTTGAAGGCGCTGCCGAGCGATGCGGAGGTCGACCGTTCGCTGTCGATCATGGAGAAGTTCATGCGGCGCTTCATGGCGATCGTCGGCGAATTCGCAGACGAACGGGAGGCCAATAAGCCACAACCCGATCGTACGTGATTTCCCGCACTTGTTTCGGGTCTGCGAGAGGTTTACAACTTCCTAAGATTCAAAGCACGACTATGCTCTTGGGAGGGGGCGTGGAAATGCAGACACTCACGATCATCATCGCAGACGACCACCCTCTGTTTCGCGGCGCGCTCAGCCATTCGGTGCGCGGTATCGCCGAACAACTCGTCATCATCGAGGCCGGTGATTTCGATGCGGCGCGGCGGGCGGCCGAAAACAATCCCGATACCGACCTGATGCTGCTCGACCTTTCGATGCCGGGCGTCAGCGGCTTTTCAGGCCTGATGTCGCTCAGGGCCGAATTTTCCGGCCTGCCGATCGTCATCGTCTCGGCGAGCGACGATTGCGCCACCATCCGCCGGGCGCTGGAACTCGGTGCCTCCGGCTTCATCTCCAAATCCTCCGGGCTCGACGATATCCGCGCCGGCATCCAGGCGGTGCTGGAAGGCGACATCTGGGCGCCGAAGGGCGATCTGGCGGGACCGGAAGAAGATCCGGGCCTCATCGAGATCATCGAGCGGCTGCGGACGCTGACGCCGCAGCAGAACCGTGTGCTCTCCATGCTCGGCGAGGGGCTGCTCAACAAGCAGATCGCCTATGAGCTCGGCGTCTCCGAGGCGACCATCAAGGCGCATGTCTCGGCCATCCTCTTGAAGCTCAACGTCGATAGCCGCACCCAGGCGGTGATCAAGCTCGGCAAGATCAACATGGCGCTGGTGGCCTGACACGGGCCGCCACGGGAACAGGATTTTATTCCTCTCATCCCTTTACGCGAGGCTGCGGTTCCGGTAAAATCCGGGGCGTGCGCGCGAGCTGGCAACCGCCGGGACGGAGCGTTCAAGAATCCGGTCGACAAAAGTCTGATCGGGAGGGGTTCTGATCGAGAGGTTCGCAGAGCGCTGGCTTGTCCGGCTTTGTCTCGCGCACCGGTCACGGGTACGGACGACGATGCTGTCACATGATACGATCTGGAGCGCGATCGATACGCTCGCCCAACGCCACCAGCTGACGCCTTCCGGGCTGGCGCGGCGCGCCGGGCTCGACCCCACCTCGTTCAACAAGTCGAAACGGCTCGGCCCGGACGGGCGGCTGCGCTGGCCTTCGACCGAATCGATCGCCAAGGTGCTGGAAGCGACGGGCGCGACGATCGACCAGTTCATGAGCTACCTGCCGGCGGTTCCCGGCCGCTCCTCGATGCCCGAAGGCAATTTCCCGCCGCAGAGCGGCTCCATCCCGCTGCTCGGGTTCGCGCAGGCCGGCGCCGGCGGCTTTTTTGACGATGGCGGCTTTCCGGCAGGCCAGGGCTGGGATGTTGTGGAATTCCCGGTCGATCCTTCCCGCAAGGCCGGCGTCTATGCGCTGGAAGTCCAGGGCGAATCGATGATGCCGCTCTACCGCGACGGCGACGTGCTGATCGTCGAGCCCGGCGCGCAGGTGCGCCGCGGCGACCGCGTGGTTCTCAAGACCAGGGAAGGCGAGGTGATGGCAAAAGTGCTCGCCCGCCAGAGCGCCCGGACGGTCGAGCTCCTGTCGCTCAATCCCGACCACCCGAACCGCACCTTCGATCTTTCCGATGTGGAATGGATCGCGCGGATCATCTGGGCGAGCCAGTGAGCACGCATAGCCGGTAGGAAATTGCTCCTACCGGCGGCCGATCAATAAAGCCCGTTCGGAAAATAACGCAGGTAGATATCCTGCAGCCGGCCGTTGCGCGACAGGACGCTCAGCGCCTGGTCGAAGGCCGCGGTCAGGAGCGGATCGTTCTTGCGCAGCATGACCGAAAGACCTTCGCCGAGGAATTTTTCGGACAGATAGGGACCGTCGAAGAGCGCGCAGCATTTTGCCGAGCTTTCGCCTGCGACCCAGAAGGGCAGCCTCAGCCCGTCGGAAAAGACGGCATCCACCTTGCCCGCCTTCAACGCTTCCAGCATCGCCTCGTAGGTGTCGAAGGGCGTGGCGGCGACCTTCGGGAAAAACGCCTTCAGCATCAGTTCGTGGGCGGTACCCCTGACGATGCCGACCGGCTTTCCGGAAAGCGCCGCCGCCGTATCACCGTCGATCCTGGCCTTGAGGTTGCGGACAAAACGGGCCGGCACGCCGAGATATGGCCGTGAGAAGGCGAACCGCTGGCGCCGCTCCGGCGTGGCTGCGATGCCGGCCATCACCGCCTCGCCGGCACCGCCTTCAAGGGCTTTTTCCAGTTCGCCGAAGGGCAGTGCCTGGATCTGGCACTTTGCTTCGATCTTCAGTTCGGCGCAGATCTCGCGCGCAAGATCGACATTGAAGCCTGCAAGCCGGCCGGTCTGGTCGGCAAAATTGAACGGCGGGAAATCGACGCTGGTCAGGATCCGCACCCGGACAATGGTGGAGAGATCCGGGCGGGCAAGCCGCTCCTTGGCATCGAACATCAGCGGCAGCGGGCTGTCGCCTTCCCCAGCCTGGGCTGGCAGGGCGGCGGAAAAAATCCCCCCCGCCACAAGGCAAAGCTGCAGAAGGTTGAGAAACCCCTTGATTTTCGGGGATGCAATCATGGGATGCATCTCTATGATCCAGATCGGGACAGGTTGGGGCGTTCGCTTGCGGGCGGTGTAGCAGAATCATGCGCTTAGGGGAATATCCGCCAGCAGCGCTGTCGGTGCAAGGCGAAGCGCTGATCAATCCGGCCTCGTTCGGAAAACCGTCGGCGGATCCTGGCGCCGTTGCCGAGGATCCCGAATTCGCAGCCCTTGCCGCGCTGGGCTTCTCGAAACCGCTGCTTGCGGCGCTCTCCGAGAGGTCGCGGCACAACGGCACCAGCATCGAAAGCGAGCTGCTTCACTGCGGCCAGATCGACTAGGTAGCCTATTATGGAGCGATGGCTCGCTACCTCCGCCTGCCCTTCATGGCTGAGATCGATCCGGCCTCGATCAACGACATGCCAGGGCTGGATAGCCACGTCCGATCCAGATCCGGATCAACCACCGCTTCCTGCCGCCACAAGTGGCGATCGTGCCCGAAGCGACAAGGCTTTCCGATCTCCGGGCGAGCCTTTCCACCATGCCGCAGCTCGGACAGGGCCTTGCGATCACGACCCCTTCCGCGATCCGCCGGGCAGTCTGGCAGACCGGGGGGATGCGACGCGTGCGCGAGACGATCAGCGTACTGTTCGACCGTCACCCTGCTTTTTCGGCCCGCATCGTGCTTTCCGCCCACTAGGGATTTTATGCCGGGCTCTGGTTTGCCGCCCTCGTCTCGGCACTGATCGTCATGCCCGTCGAGACGCTGCTCGTCCTGCATATTCTCCTGTCGCTGATCTATTTCGCGTCGCTCGGGCTGCGTTTCGCCGCCTTCACCCGACAGCAATTCGCAGGTCCGGGCCCGGCGGCCCCTCGGCCTCCGGAGGATGGCCTTCCCTGTTATACGGTGATGGTGGCGCTCTACCGCGAGGCGGCAGTGGCGGAGCAGCTGATCGCCAGCCTCGTGCGGCTCGACTGGCCGCCCTCCCTGCTCGACATCAAGCTCATCTGCGACGCGGACGATCAGGAAACGATCGCGGCACTAAAGGCTCCGAAGCCTGCCCGGCACTTCGAGATTGTCGAAGAGGCTAACCTACCCTGCCCACCCGAGCTTCCGGCAGAAGTCCTCGGCAGCTTCGATAGCGCTTCTTTTATCGGTAAAAGGTCCGAGCATATCGATTCCCCCTCGAAAAGTGACGATGACGCTCTTCGTCAAGACGTCGTAGATAATCCCCATCTCACGTTCGTAAGGAGTAGTGCTGGCCATGATGTTCTCCGCAAACCTGCGAGAGCGCGATCATCTCCCAGCCGCCGAGCGGTCGGCGATACAATTCACATAAGGCGAGAGTGGATTTCGGCCACCCCAGCCTACCAAAAGAGTACTGAGATTATCCGCGTGGCCTCAAGTTTTCCCAAACCTCTCCAATGGGATGACGAAGACAAGTAGGTCGATTCACGCTGAATTCAGCTCTGACGGACGCGGCTACCGGGACGCAGAGGATTCTGTTGAGAGCTCTGCTTCACGAGAGTCGCCTGCAGTGGCACCATCGTTTCTCTCCGGCGCCGAATTGGGAACGGGTCTCGCAGGAGGTCCTTGGACTGCGCGGCGCCATGCCACAAGGTTCTCCGTGATCTGAGCAGCGCGTACGAGGCAGTGATTGCCTCCTTTGAGCTCGATAAGGCTATTTCGTATGATTTTTTGGGCAAAGCGTTGCTCCGGCTTGGCAGGCGGGAGCACATGGTAACCCTCAGCCGTCAGCGCCTACCTTTTCGGTTGCTGACGATGTGCAGAAATATGGGGCGGTTGTTGAGGAAGTCCACCCCCGACCCCCAGTTTCCCCTTCACGCACCACTACCAAAGACACGAGCTCTCGGGTTACTGGAGCCTGAGAACAGATCTGAAAGGAACCGCTCTGAGGACGGTTCCTTCCGCGGTGGCGATCTCAAATTGGTCGCCGTCGATGATGTCAGCGGCCAATACTTTCTCCGCAAGTATCTCCCGGACAGCTTGAACGGCGTCCTCTTCGGCTGCGTCGAGGGTAGCGAATTCAGTACCTTCCAAGTCTTTCTCAAGGATACCATCTTTGCGAATATGGAAGTAATATCTGGGCATGCTGTTTCCTTAAATTTCATGGCTCAAACTCAGATCATCCATCCTTGTTCCGCCATTGCCCGAGACGGCTCCGAAGGAAAGAGCCTCGGCTAAGGATTTGCCTCTCCGTTCAACGCGACGTATTCTGTCGGAATGGACGCCCCGTTCGAAACCGAACTTGACATGGTCCGACGCCACGTACGTCGTGGCGAGGCAATTATCTTGCAGCAGCGTGAGCTGATCCAGCGTCTGAAAAATCGGGGTGCGTCGACAATCGCCGCTGAGGATCTTTTGGACATGTTCCAGCACATGCAGTCCGAGCACCTGCGGCATCTTGCTAGAATTGCAGGTTAGCGCGACACGATCTGCCTCCCCACTACCTGAGGCGAGGAATCTGGAGAGACGTGATTGGTATCAGGTCGTGATGTGGAATTACCAGCTACGCCGCACGGCCGTGCACGGAGCCGCCGCAGAGCGGAGCGTCTTTGACTGCGGAAGGAAGAAGCAGAGTAAAGTCCGATCGCGTTGTCGCCGCGGCATCGGAACCATAGCTGACACACCGCGGTTGTGACGCGTCAAGAACAAGGAGGCTCACAATGCGCATTTTCTCGATTGCTGCGTTGATCGCAGGTTCGGTTATCCCCTTCAGCGCGAGTGCAGCCGAGGAAGATTTCCTGAAATCTATCGAGGGTAACTGGACGGGCGGAGGCAAGGTGCTCCGAAAACTCGGCGGTGAGAACGTCAACGTCTCGTGCAATATGAAATCCGAGGCCGATGCATCGAGCTTCTCCATGGATGGGTCGTGCCGCGCGCTGGTCGTCCTTACGCGGGGCTTCAAAGCCAAGGTCAATACGTCCGGCAACTCCTATTCGGGTACTTACGTGGGGGTGTCGGGTAAGGCTTCGGCCCTCGCGGGAAGTCGCGACGGCAACACGATCAACCTCGACGTGACGTGGGCCAATGAAATTTACGGGGATCGCAAGGCTACCATGATAATTCAAAAGGTCGGCGAAACCGGCCTGCGTATCAAGACCGTGGACAAGGATCCTAGTTCTGGAGAGCAGATCGTAACCACCGAACTCGATTTGAAGCGCCGATAGCGCCTGCGCTATGCCAGAATCGGGAGCGCATGTGGATGCTGAATGTTGTCTGGCGCAGAGTGGCGGAGTTGGAGAATGTTTGATCCTAAACGTTGGCGTCGACCAGTGGTCTACGAAGATGAAAATGGCCTACGATGCAAAGTCAGCAGCACTGAACAGGCTTCAGAGATCCTGAATTCCTCTTGGCCCGCAAATTCCGGAGAAGAGTTTCTTCGAGCTAGCGAGATCTTCCTCGACGTGATGAGAGGTAGCCGCCCAGTTGCCGAAGCGCGGGCCGCGTTCCTCCGGGCGGCTGAGGAAGCCGATCTTGATATCAGTGGCAATTGAGTCGGGATCGACTACGCGGCGCGCACTAATGGTTTTTTTAGTTGTGCCAATCACCAAATCTGCTCAACTGCAATCATGACCAAAGACGAAGTCTCAGCATTTGTCATCGCCATGATCGAGGCCGGAAGCAACATCCAGGCCATCGGAAATATCGGATATGTCCTCGCAGAGCCCGTCGATCCGACTGACAAAGAAGCTTACCGTCGGATCGAGCTTGTTTCCTCGGCATTTGGCGAACGAGACCACCTCAAAGACCAAATCATCGCCTACCTCCATGAGATCGGTCGCGTGGTTGAGATCCCAGAGGAGTCCGGCACAGACCTGATGTGATCCCTGCGCCGGGGGGGGCGGCGAGTGGAGAGGAGAGTATCCAGCAGCGCATCGCGGGGGCCGGAATAGGCCCCTTTTCCATAAGGCGAAGCTAATTAGCCGTGGCGGACTGGACATGGGCGTCGCGAGAGCGTGTTCGCGGGGAACGAACAATCGTTTCGAGGGGGGACGGGGATTGCCCTCGCGACGACAATTCAATGACCATCGCGCGAGTCAGTTCCCTCCGAAGATTCCGAAATCGCTAAATTAATCCGGCTCCGTGATTGGAGTGTGCTCAAGAATGCAACCGGCTTCGCTGCTCGCCCCAAGCGGAGATGAGCTGGGTTCATGCTCGCTCTCGGTGGGTCTTGCATCAGAGCGATGCACAGCACGCATCGATCCCGTTCCAGTACAGCGCGCGGCCTCCCCGCGAAGAGTCATTTGTATGTATCTCAGCGCTTCCTATGGGCCGCCAAACAGCACTTACGGCTGGCGTATCTGCCTCAGGGTAAAAAGCCCCGCCGTGGAACGCCTATCCGTTTTATCAACAGGTCGCCTCGGTGCAAGCAGTTTATCCTGAACCGCTATTATTGCGGCCACGATGGATGCTGTCCGGCAAAGAGCGCGCACTCTTCGTTCAGTGAAATCCGCCCGGCGATAGCGTGTTTAGGTTCCCTTGATGGCATCTTGGATATCGTTCTGCTCCCGCCGCTGAGCTGCGCCACCCCATTTCTTCTCGATCAATCGGCCTGTTCGGATATCGATGGATATTCTCCCTCGAACTCGTTGACCCAGCGGAATACGACTCCATGTCTGCCGTACAAAACCGAAAGGCAGAGTATGCGTCAATGTAAGCAATGCGATGACACAGGTTGGGTCTGCGAAAGGCACCTAAACAAGCCATGGAGCGGAAAGAGGGGATGCGGCTGTGGTGGCGCGGGATTGCCTTGCCAAAACTGCACCGACGACGATGGCTGGGATCAACCTCCGAACTACACGCAGTTGTTCCGGTCGATGACACCCATCGTGGGCAAGAAGTACAAATAACGCCGATACGCGATCATCACACTCTCGGCGTGCCATTGACGGAACTTCAACCGTGCTTGCATCGAACTATCAACAGACTGCTAAAGGCTCGAGCGGGAAAACGGTCGAGCCTTCTTTTCCTCAAGGCGTTTCAGCTTCCGTGGACTATTCGTTGGTACTTCCTTGGAATACTGTACCGTACGAGGAGATCGTCCCATGATCACTGAGCACGCCAGCTTTCCGTATCCTGACCCGCTACAACCTGAAGAGCTGGATATGTTGCAGCGGGTGTTCGATGTCGCGTGCGTCGAGGCAGGCATTCAAAAGAAAAGTAGGCAGGCTGAAGGGCTGGCGGCGACTCTATTGCAGCTTTTCCAAAGCGGAATTCACAATGAGCAGGATCTCGAGGCTGCCCTTAAAAAGGTAGACTTCATCTGATGCAAAGGATGTCGCGACTGCTGGCCGTCATCGTGACAAGTACCACCTCCTAATTTCGGGTCGGAAAAATTCCGTACTAGAAGATCGTGGCCATTGACCTATTTCACAGTTGCTTGGTTCGGGAGCCTAATATGCTGGAGACAATCCAACGGCATCTGCTTGGGGTACTGGTGATTGCGAGTCCATTGATCGTTGGCTTCCTGTGGTGCGTCTTCCTATGGAAGAAAAGGCGGCACTTTTCTGGACAGCGTCCAAATGGATTGGTCTGGTTATCTTCATGGTTCAAATAGCTGGAATGTTGCCGTAACGTCTGCCCTCGGATCCAATGGGAAAGTGGACTATTCAGATGCGCTGCTAGCGAATTTGACACGCGCGCTGATGCCTGTGCGATGCCGATCCTGCGTGTAGGACAAGGCAAGTGTGACAGCAACCCGCGCCGCCGCCTGGCGGGCGGTGATCGAGCTGTGCTCGAAACCGTTCTTCTGGAACAAGACGCCGCGTCGGCCGACCGGCAGAAGAAGCTGATGCGACATCGCCGTCAGCGGCGCTCCCGGCGCGGGGAACCTTTCTGCGCTCCAGGCGTCAGGTAGACAGCTCTGACGATGGAGGAAAACCATGAATACCTATTACCGCTATCTCGGCGCGGCGCCTGCCCCCGGTGTCCTGATCATCAAGTTTTACCATTCCGGCGACCAAGTAAGAGGCTTCATCCGCCGGGTTGCCGACGCCTCCGAAGACGACGCAATTTTTCCCGGCGAGGAGATGGAGCCTGAAGCGGCCTTCAGGATGGCTGAAAACAAGAACCGTGGGCCGGACCGGCGGCCAATCTTCGTAGAACTTTCCGAAGGGGTTCAGTGGGATCCTGCCTGGGGAAGATTGATGTGATGGTCGGTGGCTACGCATTCGCATGCCCAACGAACGGTGCAGGGCTTCCATCGCGCAGTTCGTGCGCAAAGGTCTCTACGGTTCACAGTGACAGACCCGGCGGTGTGCTCAGGTCATCGGAGCCTGGTTGTTTTCCGCGTTCGGGCTGATATCGATGCGATCTCCGTCGAGGTGGGCAAGATCAACTGGAAGCCGTCATGTCTGCGCTCGTTGCTCATTGGCCTATTCACAATGGTGGGTCTTCCGTCGTATCCACCCCGTTCGGGAGATGACGCACCGGAGCATAGCTGACCACTCGCTGTGATCCCCTGCTGTGCGTCCAGAGGAAAAGGCACAAGTGGAAAATACCCAATCGAATATAAGGGCGGCGGCCTGGATGATGGCGTCCATTGCGCTGCTCCTGCTGATGGCCGTCGCGGGCCGCTCGCTAACCCGCGAAATCGACGTCTTTCAGGTGATGGAGATGCGCTCCGTCATCGCCTTTTTCATGCTCCTGCCGCTCGTCCGTCGCGAAGGCGGCTTCAAGTCCATGCGCACCGGCATTCTACCGGCGCATATAGGCCGCAACCTTGCCCACTATATCGGGCAGTTCGCCTGGCTGATGGGCCTCACGCTGATCCCCATGGCGCAGGTGATCGCCATCGAGTTCACCGCTCCGATCTGGGCGGCCTTGATGGCCGCGGCCTTTCTGGGAGAGCGGCTGACATGGCGCAAGGGCGTGGCAATCCTGTTCGGCCTTGCCGGCGTCGTGCTGATCCTGCGCCCGGGCTCGGCAGCACTCAACCCCGGCCACATCATCGTGCTGGGAGCAGCCTTTGTCTTCGCCATATCCTTCATCGCGACAAAATTCCTGACCCGTTCGGACAGTGCGACCAAAATTATCTTCTGGATGCTCATCATCCAATCCGTGGTCGGCCTGGTACCAGCCTTGAGAGTGTGGGTCTGGCCGTCTCCCGCGCTCTGGCCATGGATACTCCTTATCGCCTTTTCAGGCACGTTCGCGCATTACTGCATTGCCAAAGCCCTGTTCCATGCCGACGCAACCGTGGTGATGCCGATGGACTATCTTCGGGTCCCGCTCTCGGCTCTCCTTGGCTACCTGCTCTATGCGGAAGGCATCGACAACTTCACAGCCGTCGGTGCCGGACTGATCCTGGCGGGTAACCTTTTCAATCTGCGCAGGGCAGGTACGAACCGGATCGAAGCCCCGACGACCTGACGGCCGGCAAAGTCATCCATTCCATCCGAGCGGTTTCATAGGGATTTCATGCATGAAACCGCACGCCCTGTCGGCGCTGAAAATGGGAGTTTTGGCTTATCCTTCATCGTTTCTAGCCTGCCTGTCGCCCATCAGGCGCGCGCACCCTCGCAAGCGCCATCAGCATCGGACCTATTGCGAATTCACCTCGCACGGTTCGCCGCGTCAGATCGCGCAGATAGCCGCCAGCCGAGTTGATTTGTCCTCCCCTCTCGAGAATGCAGGCGATGACGGTGGCAGCATTCTCCGGCCCCATGGCCATAGACGCCTCCTCGTGGGCCGACTGGCTTACTCCGAGCATCATTCGAACCACGACAGCGGCGGCCATTAGGTCGCGCCAGCTATCGATCCTGCCGCCTGGACCGTAATCGGCGATTTGCGGGCAGGCCTGCAGGACGAGCGCGAGCGGGAAAGATTGCAGCGGTTTTGTCATCGGGGGATGTTCGTGGTAGAAGGTTTTCCGGAACTGGAGTGCTTTGGCCGGCTCGCTGGGCAATTCCGGACGATTTGGCAAGCAGGCCACCAGCGGCGTTTCAACACGCGGTTCAGATTCATAATTGTAGTTAGGATTCGAATTCTGTTTGTGGCGCTCATTCTGGGACTCACTGGCGTCTATTTTTTGTGTTTTTACGCGCATTTCCAACAGGTTGATGATCTCCGAGCGCAGCATGGTCATCTCTTCCAGGATCGGTGAGAGGTTTTGAACGGTCACGACACGGGGAATCCGCCCGACCAGCGCTCTGTACATGTCCATGATCGCTCCCCAATCTCCGGGGACCGCTTCTTCGAAGGCTGCAGCAATCAGCTTGGCGACGTCACGACGGCAGATGGTCAGCCGGTCGCGGGTAATGCGCAACAGATGCCTTTCGGCGATCACCTGGGCGGCCAGGCTTTCGATCTCGTTGGCCCGAGCCAGAAGCGGCGCGAGGCTGAAACCGAAAGCCTCGTCGATCTCCCCTACCCTGTCGCGGCGGGCATAACGCTTGCCGTTGGGGCTATCCTTGCGCAGGATCAGGCCGGCATTCACGAGAACGGCAAGGTGCCGCCTCAGGGTCGCGGCCGTCATGCCCCGAGCCCGAAGGGAAAGCTGAGCGTTGGAGGGAAAGACGACCAGTCCCCTCGCCTGCGAAAGCTCATCGTCGGGATAAAACGTCAGGAGCGCGTCGAGCACGGTCAGCGCGCGATCGGTCATACCCAGCAAGGGGCGCGCCTCGCAGACCGCTCTGAACAGTTTCCACTTGTTGCGGGTAGTTCCAGGCTCGATCGTCCCGGCGAGCTGTTGATTTGCCAACATGCCAAGCGACATCGCCCGCCGCCCAAAGGGCGTCGTCACATATCCACTCTCCATTTGCCTTCACTTTCGCTAAGGCAAAAGAAATCCGCTCGCCCAAACGGCGCCTAAACTCTTGACAGTGATTCGAGGAAATGCGATTCTAGATTTGCTAAGATCTGAGAAGGGCTTCCACGACTATGTCGCTTGGGGGCCTTTTTCTTTTGCGGTTTACGCTCCTTTGTTTTGCTTGAATTCTGCAAAGAGGCTTTCAAGCCTCTCCTGCACAAACTGGTCGAAACCGGGCGCTGCCTTGTTGTCGAAAACAAAGGTCGCGCTGGATGCGTTCTTCTTGAACTGAACCGGAACGCCGGAGATCTGCCCCTTCGGAGTCGGAGCTTTTGGCGCAACAGGCCTTTTCGAGGCAAGCGCAAGCGCCCGGTGAAACCGCTCATCGCTCGACAGCTCCCGGGAGTTGTCCGCGGACAACTCTGCCAGAATGAGGCCGGGCTCGACGCTTTCGAGGCGCTCGCCCAATTCCAGCCAGCGCCTGCGCCCGATCTCCGGCGCCGCTCCGATGGCTGTGATCAGGGTGATTGGCACCTGCCGTGTCACGATCAACATCTTGGAAAGTGCGGCCTTGTCCACCCCCAAGGATGCCATGATGATATCCCGGGTGAATCCGCGCTGCTCCAATCGCTGGGCGAAAAGAGCCCGCTCGATATAGGACAGATTGGTCCGAGCGCTGTTTTCCTGGCCCTGGCTGACCACCAGCTGGTCGTCTGTCAGTTCGCGGACGACAGCCCGAACGCTGATGCCGAGCCTTTTGACGGCGGCGAGCCGCCGATGGCCGTAGGCGACCTGGTACCGCCCTTTCGTCTGCGGATGCGGGCGCACCAGGATAGGCACCTGCTGGCCATGTTCGCGGATCTGCTCCACCAGTTCATTCAGCTGAACAGGGTCGATCTCCAGGCGATCTTCGACGAAGGAAGCGTCGATAAGGCCGGGCTCGATTTCGACGACGATCTGCCCCTTGGCGAGCTGTCGCTCAAGATCGTTCGCCCGCTCGACTTTCTCGGTGATGTTGCCAAGCGTCTTGGTGATCCCGCCAACCGGGGCCGGATTACGGGTCTGCGGCACGAAACCTGCGATTGGGCGGTTGTCCCTCGGGGATGACGGCTCGAGGCGGGCCGAGGGTGAAGAGGAGATCTCGATGAGATTCTTTCGGGCCATCTAACTACTTCCTTCCCCATGTGGAACGGATATGGGCCTCGATCTCCGAATTCACGAGATTGAGCGACTCCCAGGCCCGATCGTAAGTGCCGCGCACGAAGAGCGACCGTTCCACTTCATAAAGCGTCTGCTTGGTCACGCCGGCATCGGCAACTGCTGTCGATTTCAACATCGCGTTGTGAAGCATCCGGTTTCCAAAGATTGCGCGCATGAAGCCCGTCATCTGGCTCTGCGGACCGTCATTGGGTTCAAACCGCGTCACGAGATACCGCATCCAGTCATAGCTGGTCCTGCCCCCCGCCCGTTCGACGACGGACATGAGCTCGCTCGTCATGGTCAGGAACTGCGACATCGACATGACGTCGAGCATTTGCGGATGTACGGTGATCAAGACGGATGTCGCGGCGCAAAGCGCCGACATCGTCAAGAATCCGAGCTGTGGCGGGCAATCGACCACCACGACATCGTAGAGGCTTTCGATCTCGGTCAACGCCTCGCCGATGCGAGCGAAGAACATCGTCTCAGCCGTGCCGGATGCCATGGCCTTGGGGGTCTCGTGCTCGAACTCCATGAGTTCGAGATTTCCGGGGATCAGATGCAGATTGGGCGTGTAGGTTGCCCGCACGATATCGGAGATCGGCCGGGGATCCTCATAGCGGATAGCGCCGTAGAGCGTCTCGCCCTCTCCGACATCCAGTTCCGGCTGATGACCGAAAAGCGCGGAAAGAGAGGCCTGAGGATCGAGATCGACCGCCAGGACGCGGTAGCCCCTCAAGGCCAGATATTGCGCCAGGTGGGCCGCTGTGGTCGTCTTTCCCGATCCGCCCTTGAAGTTCATGACCGAGACGATCTGGAGCTTGTCGGCGCCTCTTCGGCCCGGTACATATTTCGGGGTTCCGTTCCGCTCGTCGAGCACCCGGCGGATGCGGTCCATGTCGTCGGCGCTATAGAGGCGGCGCCCGTTCGCCAGAGGATCGGGTCCGTGGCCTTCGGCGGCAACCTGGCGAAGATAACCTTCGCCGATGCCTATGAACCCTGCGGCTTCGGCAGGGGAGAAGAACCGCATCGTCTTTTGAGAAAGCGGTGGGAAGATTTTCGCTTGATGCTGCTGGAGCTGATAGGACAGTTCCTGCGCGTCTGTTGCCAGAAGTGAAGGAAGATGCTCTTGATCGTCCTGGATAACGAGACTCGGCTGCATTGGTTGGTTTCCCGTTTAACTGCGCAATTTTTACAGAAAGCGCTCTAACTGCGCAGTTATATTATGCGCCGATTCGTTACCGATTTACAAACGCTTAACCAAACGGTCATTTTGGCCGCAAATTCTGCCGAAGCGCGGCTTTTGGGGCGGTTCTTGTTCTCTGAATTCCGGCCGCTTATCCCCCGAGCCGGACGATTCTGATCGAGACGAGTAGTCCGCGGACTACTCGTGATATGGTGACTATGTGGTAGGCCAAAGGAGCGGGTGTGTCCGCGTCTATCTCTCTCTTCGGGTAAGGTAGTCCGCGGACTACCGCGATGTCTTAAGGTCGGGTGGGCGGCGATCTCCAGGAACGCCTTGCCCTGCTCATCTGACGATGAGTCGGACGTTCCGGTTTCCCCCGCCGGCCTTCGCGATGGGTTCGGAATTGGGGCGGATCCATTGGCGTGGCAAGCATGTGAGCCGGGGCGTCATCTTGACGGCGCTCTATTGTGCCGCGTTGGCGCGGTTCATTCGATCTGCCTCGTTCGCTTCGCGAACAAATAACGGTTGCTAGGGGAGGGGCTTCATTTCGTTAGCACTCACCGAGCAGAGCAGAGTTCCGACACATTTCGAGTTTCTGATGCCCTTTCTCACTATGGCGCCTGGCACGACCTGATTGATGGCATCGATGCGTTGGTTCCACACATCGTCCGGTTCGGCAAGGCATTGCTGCGCGGAGGTGAGCCGCGGGGCAGCCGGCAAGCGGCCGCTTCTGCGGGACTGTCCGCCGGCCGCATGATCGAGGCGGTGGGCCAACCGGAGCGGCCGACACATGCGCCAAACGAATGCCGCGGGCAGCGCCATCACATCGCGGCGTTGGTTCGGCCGGTTGTGGGGACGGGGGACTAACTTGCGGGACATCGATTTCGGCGGTCGGTGCCGCGGTCAACTTTTAACGCAAACCACGGCGCAAAATAATTGAGAACAAAACGGCCCGGAGGCAGGCAGTTGGGTGCTTGACTCGATCCGGCAGTTCTGATGCCAGCGATGCGGTGCATGCGGCAGGCTGAAGAGCCACCGGCGTATAAAGCGAAAGCCTCACTTCATTCCGCGTAGCGAGCATGGGCGAGTAAGATCTTCGATCTTCGACGAATTATGGGCGAACCGTGAATGCTCGATAGATGACCTACGGACGGGAGTGTCATTATTGGAGAACGTGCGGCAGCGTTGGCTGCTAGTTAACCAATCGTTACCACGAAGGTGAGACGGCCGTCTGGCTATGGGGATGGACCAGAGGCAATCACCCGTTCGCGAGAAGCGGCTATCCGCAGATAGATTGCTGCTCGATCGGGGTGCCGTGGGGCTCGAATTTCATTGTGGCTGCTGTTGCGATCGAAGGCTCGATCATGAAGGGGATCGGGAGCGTCCCGAGTCACTCAGTAGAGGGCCAGCAAGCATGCGGGTGGTTTCGTCTGTTCATGGTGGTTGGGGTAGCCCTAGCGATTTTCATAAACCCGACCGATGGGCGGAACGGCAAGAGCAACGGAGTCGCTCGTCGTGATCAGCGGATGGATGAACAGCCGAACCGATGGCGTATGGCGGAAATCGAGTCTTCACTCATGCGGATGAAAGCCCTTGCTCGCGCTTGGGGGACGACGCTGCTCATTCGCACCACACACCGCTGCGCGTCCTTCATGGACAGGGCGGTGGTCTTCCTCGGCGAAGGACGAAACAATCGGTCGGCCGTTGCGCGATAGTTTTTAGATTGAAGCCTGCTTTCGTCCCCGGCCGAGCCGCATCGGCGGGCGGGTTTCGTGGGATCGTTTGAGGTTCACCCAAGTTCGGCAGTCGGAGGCGGAGAGGGGAGGGCTAAGGTCGCTCGTCTGGATGATATTCGGGCCCGTCACGGGTTGACGACTCTGGCCGGACAGATCAGAAGAACAGGACGAGCGGGCGGATGAAACGAAAAAATCCCCCGCCAGATGGCCGGCCCAGAGCCTCTAAGCGCTTCTCGATCTGGTCTCGGTGTGGCGCCGACGTTTTTGCCGGACTTTCCAGCTTTTTTTGGTCGACAATCGGTGCGGTTTGGCGAGTTTTTTCAGTCAAAACCGCACATGTGGCGCGGGCCTATTGGGCTTGGTTTTCTCGTAACCATGCCGCAGACAATCGAAATCTGCTTCGCCCGGATAATAAGGCCCGGGCACGGACGAGTCCAAAGGCGGGACGACTCCGTCAAGTGCGCGTCCTATTTGAAGTCCTGAAATGTGGCTGTGCCCAGACCCCAACGGCGGTGAGAATTCGGCTTCCCGGCGCTATGCCAGTGTCGGTTTCGCTACCTCCGGATATCTGCACATATCACCGGCTATTTGAGCAGGAGAATGAGGAGCGGCCCTCCGACCAGCGCACCCAAGATGACGGCTGAAAGGATATATCTGGCGAGGACGCGGAAAATGGCTCGGACCGAGGTCATTGTGTCGGCAGGCCCGCGCCGTGTTCGGCATTCGATCCCGGATGGGGTCGTCCGGAATTGTTCCCGATGGCCCCGATCCCGGCATCCTCCCGCCTCTCTGCTGCTTTGGCGGCACTTGGGAAGACCCGGCGCGTCAGGCCGTCCAGATAAGACAGGATCACGGGCACCACGACCAGGGCAAGAAGGGTGGAACTGACGAGACCGCCAATGACCGCATGTGCCATTGGAGCGCGTTGCGCGCCGCCGCCGGAGGCTGCCATCGCAAGGGGGATCATGCCAAATATCATTGCAAGCGTCGTCATCATGATCGGGCGGAATCGGGTTGCACCCGCATTGACCAGTGCCTCGGAGAGCGAAAGACCGCGCCGGCGCTCCCGGTTGGCGAAGTCGACCAGCAGGATGCCGTTCTTGGTAACGAGCCCCATCAGCATGATGAAGCCGATCATCGAGAACATGTTGATGGTGCTTCCCGCCACCAGGAGGCCAATGACCACGCCCACCAGCGACAGCGGAAGCGCAGCCATGATGGCGATCGGCTGGGTAAAGCTTCCGAACTGGGAAGCCAGCACGACATAGATGAAGACCACCGCCATGATCAGCGCCCTGAACATGTTGCCTGTGGCGTCCGCGATGTCTTCGGCATCGCCTCCGAACTTTATGCGATAGCCCGCAGGAAGATCCTGCCTGGCAATCATGGCCTCCAGTTCGACCGTGACATCCCCTACGGCTCTACCGGACACAGCAGCCGAGATCAGCACCTCTCTCGACATGTCGAGACGCCGGATTTCGGAGGCGGCCGGGACGACCGTAATGTCAGCGACCTGATCGAGCCGGATCATATGCGGGCTGCCGCTCGCCTCATCGCCTGAAGCTTTCAGCATCAGTTCCCCGATGGCGGCAGCATCTGTGCGTTGGTCCTGTGGAAGCCGGACGACGACATCGTAGGTTTGTCCATCTGCGTCGGTCCAGGTGGAGACGTTTTCGCCGCCGATCAGCGGCGAGAGCATGCCGGCCAGTTCGGAGATGCCGACACCCAGATCGCTTGCCTGCTCACGCTTGAGCCGAACGGAAAGGATCGGCTTCGTATCGCCGGCGGTCGCATTGACGTCCACCAGGCCGGGGACCCGGCGCATGCCAGCGATCAGATCCGCGGCGATCTTTTCCAGCACCGCCCGGTCGTCTCCCAGAACGCTGAGCTGGATTGGACTGGCGCCGCCACCTAGGCCCTCCTGGATGATGGCGATCTCGATGCCCGCTATGACGGAAAGGCGCTCGCGGATAGGATCCGCGATGGTGGCAGGCGTTCGTTTGCGTTTTTCCAGCGGCACGAGGCTGACGAGAATGGCGGCTTTGTGTTTGCCCATGGTGCTGCCGGTATTGATTGTCGAGTAGATCGAAGCGACCTCCGGAAACTCACGCAGCGCCTTCTCGATCTGCCCGACCTTGGTGCGGGTGTAATCCAGCGAGGAACCGGCCGGCGTCGTCACGTGGATCTGGAATCGTCCTTCGTCCGCATCGGGGATGAATTCGACGCCCACCAGAGGAACCATCAGGATGCTGCCGGCGAAAATGCCGCCAGTCGTCACGAGCGTGATCAGGCGATGTCGCAGCGTCCAGCGGATGATCTTTCGATAATGCACGGTGAGCCTTTCGAACCCGGCATCGAAGCGGGCAATCAGCCGTCCGATCGGGCCGCGTCTTGCATCGGGCTCCGCACCGGGATCGTGCCAGACGCTGGAGAGCATCGGGTCGAGCGTGAAGGCGACGAAGAGCGAGATCAGCACGGCAGCGGAAACCGTAACCCCGAACTCATAGAAGAAGCGGCCGACCATGCCTTCCATGAACGCGACAGGAAGGAAGACCGCGACGATCGTGGCGGTCGTCGCCGTCACCGCCAGCCCGATCTCGTTCGTGCCGTCGAGAGCCGCCCTGAGATGTGACTTGCCCATATGAAGATGGCGCGTGATGTTCTCGCGCACGACGATCGCATCATCGATGAGAATTCCGATCGAAAGCGTCAATGCCAGCAGGCTGAGCATGTTGAGCGTGAAGCCAAGAAAATCGATGACGGCGAGCGTGCCGATCATGGCGATCGGAAGCGTCAGCCCCGTGATCACCGCGCTTCGCCACGAGTTGAGGAACAGGAAGACGATGACGACCGCCAGCGCCGCTCCCTCGACTAGGGACGACTGCACCTGAGCGAGCGACTCCTGAATGGGCATCGAGGCATCCGTGATGATCTGGAGCCGCACATCCTGGGCGCTCAATTCGGCGTTCAGTTGATCGAGCCGCCGGCGGACATCGCCCACCACCTGGACGGTATTGGCGTCCCGGACCTTGACGACGGCAATGGCGAGCGCCGTTTCGCCGTTGTAGATCGCCCGGCTTTCAGGGTCTGCCGCGCCATCCTTCACGGTGGCGACATCGCGGAGATAGATGGGCCCGCCGCCACGGCGGGCGACAATCATGTCCAGAAAGTCGCGCGGTTCCGCAATCCGACCCTGCACCTGAATGGTACGTTCAGAAATACCGCTGATGACGCTGCCGGCGGGCCTGTTCCGGTTGGTGGTTCGCAGCGCCTTGACGACCTCGTCAATGCCGATGCCAAGGGCATGCAGCCACGTCTCGTCGATGCTGATATCAACCTGCCGCTTCTGACCGCCGATCAGCGTCGCCTGCCCGACGCCGGACACCGCCGTCAGCTGGCGCAGCACGCGCTGCTCGGCGACAGCGGTGAGCTCCGGCATCCCGAGGGAGGGCGAACTGACCGCCACCGAAAGTATCGGCTCGTCGGATGGGTTGAACCGCGCCACGACAGGCTTGTCGGCATCTTCCGGAAGATCCGCCTCGAGTGCCGCTATCTTGTCGCGGACATCCTGCGCTGCGGTCGTGCTTTCGACCTCCAGCTTGAATTGGGCAATGACCACCGAGCGTCCTTCGTAGGAGGTCGATGTTATTTCATCGAGGCCGCTGATCGTATTGAGTGCCTCCTCGATTGGTCTGGTCACCTCAGTCTCGACGGTTTCGGGCGTAGCGCCCGGGTAGGTCGTCGTGACCACGACAACCGGGACGTCGACATTCGGGAATTGGTCGATGCGGAGGCGCCCGTAGGAAAAGGCGCCGAGCACAAGCAGTACCACCATCATCATGGTGGCGAAGACGGCATGGGTGACGGAAATGCGCGTGAGAAACATGTCAGCCCGCCTTCGGGATCGTAACGGCGACGTCCGGCTTCAGGCGAGGCAGCGGCACGGTCACGATCGTATCGCCGTAAACCAGGCCCCTGGAAATCTCGACACCGTCCTTCCCGCCCCAGCCCGATCCAACGGTCACGGGCTGGCGAACGAGACGGCCTCTTTTCAGCTTGAGGACGTAGTCTCCCGTCTCGTCCCTGCGCAGCGAGATCGCCGGGATCACGATCGCGTCTTCATTTTGCCGGATCAGGATCGAGCCGGTCGCGAACATTCCGCCCCGCAGACGGGCGTCATTGTCGGAAAGCCGGATGTAGACCGGGATGAACCGTGTACCGTGATCGGCGACGGGGCCGATACGATCCACGCGTCCGATAGCGGTTTGCCCGTTCAGTCCGTCTATGCGGAGTTCTGCCCGTTGACCGATGGCGATGCGGGGCACATCGCGCGTCGAGACCAGGACTTCGGCTTCGAGAACGCTTGTATCGACGATCGTGAAAAGCTCGGCGCCGGCGGCGACACGGGAGCCCGGATCGATCGCCCGCTTTGAGATCACGCCGTCGAACGGCGCCAGGATTTCCGCGTCCCGCAAGCCGGTGCGTGCGATGTCCGCCTGGGCCGAAAGGCTCTTCAGCCTGGCCGTCGTGGCGGCAACCTCGCTTCGCGCCTTGTCGAGCTGCTCCTGGCTCGCGATGTTCTTCACCGCGAGCTGTTCGATCCGGTTGAGCGACTGCATGGCAAGCAGCATTTCCGCCATGGCGACATCGCGATCCCCTTCACGCTGTCTGAGGATCGAGCGGAGATCGTCCGTCTCGAAACGGACCAGCACGTCTCCCGCCTTGACCGCCTGTCCCGCAACGGCGTGAACCTCCACGATCCTCCCTCCGTCCTTGGCATGCAGGACGGCACGATTGATCGGCTCGAGGTCCCCGCTCACCCGCAGTCGCTCCGCCATGGACGTCGGCCGGATGTCAGCAATCTCCGAAGGGGCCAGTTCCAGCGGTTTATCGATCTGGCCCGCCGTCACCGCCTGCACGACCTCTTTCACCCGCTCATTCGCATCGATCGTTCCGCGTGCGGGATCGATAAACACGACAGCGACATAGACGCCTCCCAGAAGCAGCCCCGCCTGGGTCAATCTCATTGTCCATTTCAAAGCCATAAGCGACATTCCCTGGATGTGAAGCACGGCCGCCCACGGGCGGCGTGTCGCATTCGCGACTGGATGGTTGCAGTTGCTAGGCTTCGACAATTGCAGCAGCATTACCTGCCGGTTCTCCTGTCCTCGCAATGCTGCCGCAATCTTCGGGGCGGAGAAGGAGGAGACCGGAGAACAAAGCGGCGATGAGACTTCTGTTGATTGAGGACGAGAGGGAACTGGCGGACGCGCTGTCGGCGGCGCTGAGCAAGCATGGCATCGTCACCGATCACACCATGCATCTTGCCGACGCTTTCGAGCTGACGCGCCAGAACACCTACGATGCGATCCTGCTGGATCGGCGTTTGCCTGATGGCGAAGGGCTGAGCTTCATTCCGATGCTGAGGCGGTCGGGCACCGACACGCCGATCATCGTGCTGACGGCGCGCAATGAGCCCTTGGAGCGTGTCGAGGGTTTGGATGTCGGCGCGGACGATTATCTGGGCAAGCCGTTTCTTGTCGACGAGCTGATGGCTCGATTGCGGGCAGTTCTGCGACGGCCGCCAAGTCTGACGGAACTTCAGATCACGGTCGGCCGGATGGTGATCGATCCCCTGCATCTTAGCGTGACCGTCGGATCGGCCCCGCTCGACCTGCCCAGACGCGAACTTCTCGTTCTGGCGGCGCTCGCCAAGCGCAAGGACAAGACCGTCCTTCGGTCGACGCTTGAGGCGGCGGTCTATAATTATGAAGAAGAGATCCAGTCGAACGCGCTCGATGCGCATATTTCCAGGCTGCGCAAACGGCTGACGGATGCCGGTGCCGGTGTCGCGGTCCACAATATCCGCGGCGTCGGATATCTCCTGAAGGAGGAATGATGCACGAGGCGAACAAGTCGAACCCGTCGCTTTGGTGGAGGCTGAGTTGGCGGCTTAGCCTCGTGATCGTCGCCGTGGTTGCTGTCGTGATCATCGGGCTTTGCGTATGGGCTACCACGAGAATGTCGCCGAACATTTTCGTGGAGGACAAAATCAGTGCCGCGGTGGCGACGGCAGTGAAACGCGATCCGCAGGGAAAGTTCCAACTGCGCGATACGCCGGAACTGCTATCGCTTAAAATGCAGAACAAGGGGCTTTGGTATGTCGCAGCCACGACGGACGGTGCTTCGGTATCCTATGGCGCCATACCTGCGCCCTATGCCGGGATTGCTCCTGTGGCGCACCTGTTCCAGGACGCGGACATACGGGGATCGGCGGGTACAAACGAGGTTGCGTCGATCGAACGCGTAGAAACTGCGGTGGGGGAAGTCCGCATTCTGTCCGGCGGTTTTGCGGACAAAGGCTGGCCCGTTCTCACCCTTCTGGGCGGCACTTACCCGATTTATATTACTTTGATCGTCGTGGCCCTGCCTGCGATCTTCCTTACCGTTCCCCGAATCGTGCGGCGCGCGCTCGCAAGGGTGAGCGATGTCGCCGACAAAGCGTCGCAGATCGAACCCCGCCAGCATGGAGCGCGCCTGCCGGTCGAGGGTATTCCCAAGGAAGTCGCTCCGCTGGTGATCGCGTTCAACGGAACGCTCGACCGGCTGGAGAACGAGTTCAGGAAACGCCAGCGCTTCCTGATCGACGCGGCGCATGAGCTCCGCACGCCGATCGCCATCATGCAGACGCGGATCGATGGGATGGCCGAGGGCCAGGAACGCAGGCGATTGTTGAGCGACGTTGCACGCCTGGCCGAGACGGCCGAACAGCTCCTCGATTTTGAGCGCAACGATCAGGCGACGGATGTCGACGGGACGGTCGATCTCGTCGATCTCGCCCGAACGGTGGTTGCCGACCTTGCGCCCCTGGCGATTGCGGCGGGCTACCAGATTTCGTTTGAAAGCGAGGTGGAAAACCTCGAACGCCGCGGCAGCCCCTCCGCCCTGCCGAGAGCGATCAGCAACCTGGTGCGCAACGCGATCGATCACGGCGGCAATCGCGGGATGATTACTATTACGGTTTCGGCAGGCGGGCGCATCAACGTGGCCGACGAAGGACCCGGCATACCGGCCGAACATCAGGACCTGGTTTTCGAACCCTTCTATCGCGTCACCCCGAAAAGCAGGGGTACAGGCCTCGGTCTGAGCCTGGTGAAACAGATCGTCGCAAACCATCGGGGGCAAGTCAGCCTCAAAAGCGGTTCGACCGGAACGCAGGTCGCGATCGAGCTCCGATAGTTGCCTGAGCCCCAAATGCACACAATCGCGCTGCCGATTTTTGCCGTGACCGCGCATCAGAGGGGCGAGCCAACGCTTCATTGTTTCAGCAGGCCATGCAGTATCAGCTCGAGGTGGGTATTGAGGATGGTGCGCTTGTCGATGAGCCGCCGGTCGTCGAAAATCAACCGAAAGACCAGCGTCCCGGCAAGAGGCGAGATAACAACTTTTGCAAGCTCGGCGAGTTTGGCCCGGAAACGCCCCTGGGCGACGCCTTCCTCGAGTATCTCGTCTATCCTCGATATAACGGGCTCCATGAAGACATCATGGTGGCGATCAATCAGCTCCGGGAATTTTGGACCTTCAGCGACGACAAACCTGAAAAGCTCGCGCATCTTCCTGTCGTCGACCAGCCGGTCGAATAGAAATTCAAGAAAAGACCGCAGCTCTTCCACCGGGTCTCCGATGCCGCGGGGGTAATTCCTGAGCGCTTCCTGGAAGGGCGCCGATATGTATTCGACCGTGGACTCGAAGAGTTTTTCCTTGGTCTCGAAATATACGTAAATCGTACCCTTCGTCACGCCGATCCGCTCGGCTATGTCTTCCACCCTGGATGCCGCATAGCCCTTCCTGACGAATTCCTCAAAGGCGGCTTCAAGGATTTGTAACGGCCTCTGCGCCTTCTGCTCCGCGCGAGTCAGCTTTCTAAGATTAGGCATCTCTACTACACTCCATCATGCGCATCCCTGATTTCCAGAGGCGAAAAGTTTCATTGACTAATGCGTCAGTCAATTATATGGACGAGACCAAGGACAGCAAGGGGTAATCCCATGAAACGCATTCTTGCCTCAACGATGTTCATCGGCATCGCTTTATTATCATCATGCAGCGACCGACAGGAGGCGGAGGAGACTACACCCAAACGCGTTGCGGTGGTCGTCGCCTCGAAGCAGCCGCTGGTGCAGGGCGGAACGATCACCGGCGAGGTGCAGGCGCGCGTGCGAAGCGACCTCTCTTTCCGGGTGAGCGGCAAGATCGTCGAGCGCCTGGTGGATGTTGGAGCGTCGGTCAAGGCCGGACAACTCCTTGCCCGTATCGATGCCGAAGAGCAGAGGGCCGACCTCGAGGTAGCCATCGCGAACCTGCAGGCCACCGAGGCGCAACAGACCCAGGCCCAGCTCGCCTTTGATCGTCAACGGAACCTGTTCCAGACACAGGTCACCACCCGCGCCGCGCTCGACCAGGCCCAGGAAGCCCTGCTGACGGCGCAGGGCAGCGCCAAGTCGGCGCAGGCGCAGTTGGAAACCGCGAAGGATGCGCTGTCCTTTACAGAACTCCGTGCCGATGCCGAGGGCATCATCACCGCCCGTAATGTCGAGATCGGCCAGGTAGCCCAGGCTGCCCAGGTGATCTTCACGCTCGCGCATAGCGGCCCCCGCGACGCCGTCTTCGATGTCGTCGAAACACTCTTCCTGGGACGCGAGATCGATCCATCCGTGACAGTCAACCTGCTCTCCGATCCATCCCGGAAAGTCGAAGCCAAGGTACGGGAAATCTCCCCGACGATCGATTCCTCCACAGGCACGATCAAGGTCAAGCTCGGCCTGAACGGAGACACATCCATGCCACTCGGTGCTCCTGTCGCCGGGTCCTTCCGATACAAGCCCCTCGACATGATCGAACTCCCCTGGTCGGCGATGGCCTCGAAAGGCGGAGCGCCGGCAGTCTGGGTGGTGGATCCCACGTCTTCCAAGACCACGCTGCGACAGATCCAGGTCAAAGGATACGAGACGCACAGTTTCACGATAGAATCGGGCGTGTCGTCGGGAGATATCGTCGTCTCGGACGGGACCAAGTTTTTGAGGCCGGGTGAGATCGTTTCCTTCGACAAAGGGGCCACGAAATGAGCATCAGCATCAAAATGACCGCTCTGCTGCTTGGCGCAACGGTCCTTGCCTCATGTCAGAAACAGGAGGAAGCCGCGCAGGAGGCTCCTCGCCCTGTGCTGTCCGTCATCGCCCGGCAGACACCGGCTGCCTCGCTTCGCTTGACCGGTATGGTTGAACCGAAAATAAAAACGGAGCTTGGCTTTCGGGTACTCGGCCGGGTCATAGCTCGCAATGTCGGTGTCGGAGATCTTGTGAAAAAAGGGGACGTCGTTGCGGCGATCGATCCGTTGGCACTCGAGCTTGCGGTTCGCAGCGCGCAGTCAGATCTTTCGAATGCGCAAGCGCAACTCCTCAATGCCAGCACTACGGAACAGCGCCAGCGCACCTTGACCGAAGCCCGCTCCGGAACCGAAGCGGCGCTGGAAGAGGCCGAGCAGGGGCGAAGAAGCGCGACCGCCAGCGTTGCGAGAGCCCAGGCCAACCTGAACAAGGCAGAAGAGCAATTGGGCTACACCCAGCTGCGCGCAGATTTCGACGGCGTGGTTACCGCCACGTCCGCGGAAGTCGGCCAGGTCGTGTCCGCCGGGCAGGCTATCGTGACGATCGCGCGTCCGGACGAGCGCGACGCCGTCGTCGACGTTCCCCAGGGCACGGCTGAACGCCTGAAGCCCGGAGCTCCCTTCGATGTGACCCTGCAGCTTGATCCGACGATCCGGACAAGCGGTGTGGTACGGGAGATCGCTCCAGAGGCTGAGACGGCGACGCGCACGAGCAGGACCAGGATCACCCTCACGGCACCGCCGACCGCATTCCGGCTGGGGTCGGTCATCACGGCCGCGGCGATAATCTCCGCAAAACCACAGATTCTTCTCCCGGCTTCGGCCCTATTGCAGAGCGATGGCGCCACGAGCGTATGGTTCGTCGACACGGCCGCGAGAAAGGTGACGCTGCGGCCGGTGAAGGTCGAGGGCGAGATCGTCGAGGGCGGTACGGCACAGGTGACGGAAGGCGTTGCTCCTGGAGATCGCATCGTTGTTGCCGGGATCCACAAATTGAAAGATGGCCAAACCATCAGGATTGACCAGGAGGTCAGCGAGTGAAGAAGTTCAACCTCTCGGACTGGGCGCTCGAGCATCGCTCGCTCGTCTGGTATTTCATGCTCGTCTTCGTTCTTGCCGGAACGTTCTCCTATCTCAATCTTGGACGAGAGGAAGACCCCAACTTCACCATCAAGACGATGGTGATCAATGCACGGTGGCCGGGCGCGCCGGCGGAGGAAGTCGCGCGTCAGATCACCGACAGGATCGAGAAGAAGCTCGAGGAGCTGGACAATCTCGACTACGTCCGGAGCCAAACCGTTGCCGGCCAGACCACCATCTTTGTGGAATTGCTTCCCACGACCAAAGCACGGGACGTCAACCCCACATGGGTGCGCGTTCGCAACATGATCGGAGATATCAAGGGCGATTTTCCAACCGGAGTGGTCGGACCATTTTTTAACGACCGCTTTGGCGATGTCTTTGGCAATATCTACGCCTTCACCAGCGACGGCCTGACACAACGGCAACTCCGCGATCTGGTCGAGGATGCTCGCGCCAAGGTGCTGACGATCGAAAATGTCGGGAAGGTAGACATAATCGGGGCACAGGACGAGGCCATCTATCTCGAATTCTCGACGCGCCAGATCGCAGCTCTCGGAATTGATCGCCAAGCCGTCATTCAAACGCTTCAGGCCCAGAACGCGGTGACACAGTCCGGTTTTGTCAATGCGGGGCCGGAGCGGATCGCCCTGCGCGTCGGGGGGCAATTCACATCGGAGGAGAGCCTGAAGGCGATCAACCTGCGGGTCAACGACCGCTTCTTCCCATTGACGGACGTCGCCACGATCAGGCGCGGTTATGTGGACCCGCCTTCGGCGCTGTTCCGGTTCAACGGCCAGCCGGCAATCGGATTGGCCATCGGCATGAAGGCCGGCGCCAACCTTCTTGAGTTCGGCGAAGCGCTCGATGCCCAGATGCAGCGGATCGTGGCGGACCTCCCCATCGGCGTGGACGTCAGCCGGGTATCAGACCAGCCGGCAGTCGTCGACGAGGCGGTTTCGGGTTTCACGCGCGCCCTGTTCGAGGCAATCGCCATCGTTCTCGTCATCAGTTTCATCAGCCTCGGGCTTCGGGCCGGCATGGTCGTGGCGATCTCCATTCCGCTCGTGCTCGCCATAACGTTCGTCTACATGGAATATTCCGGCATCTCGCTGCAGCGCATTTCGCTCGGTGCGCTGATCATCGCCCTTGGCCTTCTCGTCGACGATGCCATGATCGCGGTCGAGATGATGGTCGCGCGCCTGGAGGCAGGCGACGATCTCAGAAAAGCGGCCACCCATGTGTACACCTCGACGGCCTTTCCAATGCTGACGGGGACTTTGGTGACCGTTGCCGGTTTTATTCCCGTCGGCCTGAACAACAGTGCGGCAGGCGAGTTCACCTTCACGCTATTTGTCGTCATTGCCGTATCGCTCATCGTATCGTGGATCGTGGCGGTCCTGTTTACGCCTCTTCTCGGCGTGTCGATCCTCCCTAAAACCATGAAATCCCACCACGAGGAAAAAGGCCGTTTCGCCTCGGCATTCTCCTGGCTTCTAAGATTGGCCATGCGGTGGCGATGGGCCACGATCGTACTCACCATTGCCGTGTTTGGTGGATCTGTTGGCGGGCTGGGACTGGTGCAACAGCAGTTCTTCCCGGCATCCGACCGTGTGGAATTAATCGTCGACTGGAACCTTCCGCAGAACGGCTCGATCGCCGAAACCAACCGACAGATGGCCAAGTTCGAACAGGAGATGTTGGCCAAGAACCAGGATATTGATCACTGGACAAGCTATGTGGGACAAGGCGCGCCTCGCTTCATCCTGTCCTTCGACGTTCAGACCCCTGACGTCACGTTCGGTCAGACGGTCATCGTCACGAAAGGCCTGGACGTCCGCGACAAGGTGCGGGCAGAGCTGCAGGACTATCTGACCAAGACCTTTCCGGGAAGCGATGCCTTCGTGAAGCTGCTGGACATCGGCCCGCCTGTCGGAAAGCCTGTACAATACCGTGTCAGCGGGCCGGACATCCAGAAGCTCCGCGAACTCTCCCAGCAGTTCGCATCGATCCTCGGCAGCCATCCGCTCCTTTCCAACATGGTCTTCGACTGGAACGAGCCGTCGAGGGTGGTCAAGGTCGATGTCCTCCAGGACAAGGCGCGCCAGCTTGGTGTTTCCTCGGAGGATATCGCAACGGTGCTGAACAGCATCGTGGAAGGGGCCTCTGCCACGCAGGTGCGTGACAACATCTATCTGATCGACGTGATCGGCCGGGCGGCTGCGTCCGAGCGCGGGTCCATCGAAACACTGCAGAACCTGCAACTGCCGGGGTCCAACGGAAAATCCGTGCCGCTGTCGGCGGTCGCCAACTTCCGCTACGAGCTCGAGCAGCCGACCATCTGGCGCCGCGACCGGATCCCGACCATCACCCTCAAGGCAGCCGTCGTCGGTCCGACCCAACCCGCCACGATCGTCGAGCAGCTGCGGCCGCAGGTTGAGGCATTCCAGAAACGGCTTCCGGTCGGATATACCGTGGAGATAGGCGGCTCGGTGGAATCGAGCGCGGACGCCCAGGGACCGATCGTTGCGGTCGCCCCGATGATGTTGTTCGCCATGGCGACGATCCTCATGATCCAGCTGCAGAGTTTCAGCCGGCTGTTCCTGGTGTTTGCGGTCGCGCCGACGGCACTCATTGGCGTGGTCGCCGCGCTGCTTCTCTCCAATGCTCCGATGGGCTTTGTTGCGATCCTTGGCGTTCTTGCGCTGATCGGAATCCTGATCCGAAACTCGGTCATCCTGGTTGTCCAGATCGAGACGCTCCGAAACGAGGGCGTACCGGCATGGCGGGCGGTCATCGAAGCGACCGAGCATCGCATGCGTCCGATCATGCTCACTGCCGCCGCCGCCACGCTCGCGCTGATCCCGATCTCCCGCGAGATCTTCTGGGGCCCGATGGCCTATGCCATGATGGGAGGCATCGTCGTCGGCACGGCTCTGACGCTCCTCTTCCTGCCCGCGCTCTATGTCGCATGGTTCCGGATTCCCAGGGATGAAGGCGTTCGGACCGACAGTGGTGCGGTGACACAAGGATAACCGCCGCGAAGACTATGTCATCCGGCCGTCGTGACAGCGATCGCGATCTTATCTTCAGCCATCGCCCGCATCGGTGATGTGCTCGCAACCGTTGTTTCAGACGGTATCGATGAGGGGATTTGCACGGCGGGATATCAGCGCTGTATCGCCGACCTCCATCAGGGCGACGGAATGCCTCGAAACAGCCAATCCCCTTGGCTTCACTGAAGTGAGAATTCATGACAAAGCGTTTTTCAAAAACGAAGCCCTACATCATGATTGCAGTGGGCATGGTTTTCCTGGCGGGTTGCGCCAGTAGGCCATCCCCCGATGTCTTGAATCCGGTTCATGTAGATCAAGGCACCTCGCAGGCGGTCACCATTTTGACCGCGACAAACAGAAAAGGAGATGCCGCGCAAGGCGGATTCGGGAGCACCTGGGCGGAGGACATGACATACGAGCAATATGCCTTTTCTGTTCCTCTCGATAGAAAAAGCACGATCATCACCTATCCGACATCGAAACCGAACCCTGAGCGACAGTTTCTGGTGACCCGGCGAAAGCAGCTTCAGAAAGATGGGTTCGTGCAGGAGGCGATCCGTTCGGCGCAGTTTGACGGCACGGTCGGAATTTTCGTGCACGGTTACAACTACAGCTATCAGGAAGCCCTGTTCAGGACGGCGCAAATAGCCGCCGATGCGAAAATGCCGGCTGCTCCGATCCTGTTCTCCTGGCCTTCGGCGGCGGCGGTCGCCGGATATGTCGCCGATAGAGACGCAGCCTTGTACTCGCGCGGCGAGCTCGATTCCCTCGTAAAATCGCTGTCGGCTCCCGGCAAGGTGAAGCGCATCGTTCTTTTCGGACACAGCATGGGCGGGTTCCTGGTCATGGAAACGGTACGCGAGCTCAAACTGCAGCACCGCGACGATGTCCTCGACAAGCTCACGGTCATACTCGCTGCCCCTGATATCGATGTCGATGTATTCCGGTCTCAACTGAATGACATCGGCAGAATGACGACCCCTATCTCTCTTCTCGTTTCGAAGGACGACCGCGCCCTTGTGGCTTCGAGTTTTATAGCGGGGGAGCGACCGCGCGTCGGACGTGTCGATATCGACGATCCCATTATCCGGGAGGCCGCCTTGAAAGGGGGGCTGCGGGTCATCGACATTACCTCGGTCCCAGGCTCGGATGGATTGGGTCATGACCGCTACGCATCCCTCGCCAAGTTTGGAGCCCAGCTTGCCAACTTCGAAACCGGCCGGCGATCGAGTGCCGCTGATGTCGGTGCCTTTGTGTTTGGCGCAGCCGGTACTGTGGTCTCCAGCCCGTTTCGCGTGGCGGGAAGTGTAATCGGCTCACCGCGATAGGCGCCGCACCCAGCTCCGCCCATCGCCCCAACGAGATGAATTGCCTCGTCAAAAGCGACTCAAAGAAGAGCCTCGGCCAAGCCGCATGTCGGATCGACCGGGCTCTTTCCGGCGAAGGGAATATAGCCGAGTAGCGCCGCCACCAGCGCTTTCTGGACCGGCGGCACCGCGGCGTAGCCGTTTACGAAGGTCTTACATTCCGGCATGTGGTAGAGAAGGAAAGGCGTGCCGAGCGAAACATAGAGCGTCGGGAGATAATCCCAGAGCCGGTCCATCGAATGCGGGAAAAGACCGTGAAGGTCTTCCCAGTGCGGTCCGAGGTTTTCCTTGGCGGACACGCCTTCCTCGGCCAGCAGATACATGCCGATGTCGTGGGCGGCTGCATCGATCTCGTCGCCTTTTCTGTAAAGGGTCACGTCGAAGCCGCGTTCGCGCATGAGGTCGGCGAACTGGAGCTGCGGCAGGGGACCGGACGGGCTCATCCGGCTGTCGAGCTGCGCCAGCAGAATGCGTTTGTGGCGGCCCGGGTCGAGGGGCAGCAGCGCCTGCGTATCCTTGACCAGCGTGATTCCGGCTTCGGCCGCCGCCATCGACCATCCGGCATGTTCGGAGCCGCCCAGGAAACGGGAGCGATCCGCCTCGGACGGCAGATGGCCACCCGTCCGGTGCAGCTTCAGCGATGCCTTGAGGGCGAGGACGCGCAGGACGGCCTCGTCGACACGCGACTCGCTCAGGGAGCCGTTTTGGAGGCCTGATTTCAGGTGGCCAAGGTCTTCGTCGAGATCGTCGGGAAAGAGGAGGATATCGCAACCGGCTGCGATGCAGAGCGGCACGAGTTCACGTCGAGCGCCGCGGGCATTGAAACCGACCATGCCGGACGCGTCTGAAACAACGAGACCATTAAAGCCCAATTCGTCCCGAAGCAGGGTGGTGCAGAGATCGAAGTTGAGCGTTGCCGGCATATGGGCGGGGCTGCGAGCGGCCGCGCCGAGCTCGGCGGTATAGGCGGGAAGCGTGATGTGGCCGGCCATGACCACCTGGACGCCCCTGGCGATGGCATCGGCGTAGATCTTGCCGAACGTGTCGCGCCATTCGGCCATCGACATCGTGTTGTGGGTCGTCGCGAAATGCTGGTCGCGGTCGTCGAGGCCGTCGCCCGGCCAGTGCTTGACGCAGCTCGCAAATCCCGCCGAACGTGCGCCTTCCTGGTAGGCCGCCGTCATCGCCATGACGGTCGCAACGTCCGATCCGAACGAGCGGGTATTGACCACGTTCGAGCGAAAATTGACGGCGAGATCCGCAACCGGTGTCCAGGAGGCGTTGAAGCCGAGGTACCCCCCCTCGCTGCCCGCGACCACGCCCATGCGGCGGGCCTGTTCGGGATCGCCCGTGGCGGCGATGGTCATCTGGTTAGGATAGGGGGTTCCCGCTGCGACGCTGCTCTTTTCGGAAAACTCGATGTCGCAGGTCATCAGCAGCGGGATCGCAGTGCGCGACTGCAGGAATTCCGCGCTTGCCCGAAGTTCCTGCTCGGAACGCGATGGCATGCGGTGGACGCCACCGACATGGCGCGAAAGCGGGACGGACAGACTTTCAGGAGAGAGGTCGCGGCAGAGCGGCAGCACGATCTGGCCAAGCTTTTCGTCCAGCGACAATGTGTCGAATGTCGACTGGACCCAGGCAACGCCTTCGTCATCCAGATGGAAGGGATGACCCGCAAGCTTCTTTACAATATGTCCGGTCATCATATGCGCTTTCCAGTTTCCTTGTCGAAGATGTGAAGCTTTTCCTCTGCGAGGCGGAGCCGCACCCGGTCGCCCGGCATCACGCTGATGGAGGAGGGCGCCTTTACCGAAAGGCCGATATCGCTCCGCTTGCACCAGACGAGCTTTTCCGGACCCATCGGCTCGACGACGTCGATCTCGACCGCCAGGCCGGAGCCGCTGTCATCGGTATGGATTGTCATGTCCTCGGGGCGAATGCCGACAATCACCGGCCGACCGTCGGAGAGCGGCGCGGAGATGGCTGCGGCAATAGGGACGGCCTGTCCATCGATGATCGCATGACCGCCGCCGATCGTGCCGTCCAGGAAATTCATCGCGGGCGAACCAACGAAGCGGGCGACGAACGTGTTCGCCGGCCTGTTGTAGATTTCGTCGGGCGTGCCCTGCTGCTGGATGATCCGGTCCTTCATCACCACGATGCGGTCGGCCAGCGTCATCGCCTCGATCTGGTCATGGGTAACGTAGACCATGGTGGACTTGAGGCGCTGGTGAAGCCGTTTGATCTCGACGCGCAGGTCCGAACGGAGCTGGGCGTCGAGGTTGGAGAGCGGCTCGTCGAACAGGAAGACGCCCGCATCGCGCACCACGGCACGGCCGATCGCGACGCGCTGCCGCTGGCCGCCGGACAGTTCGGCCGGCTTGCGGTCGAGCAAAGGCTCGATCTGCAGCATTTTCGCGACATGTGCGACGCGCTTTTCGATCTCCGGCTTTGCAATCTTGGCCACCTTCAGGCCGAAGCTGAGATTGCCGCGCACGCTCATGCGGGGATAAAGTGCATAAGACTGGAAGACCATGGCGATGCCGCGGTTTTTCGGTTCGACATTGGTCATGTCGTGGCCGCCGATCAGGATCTGCCCTTCGGCGACATCCTGGAGGCCGGCGATCGCGTTCAGGAGCGTGGACTTGCCGCAGCCGGAAGGGCCGAGCAGCACGATGAATTCCGATGCGGGAATGTCGAGGTCAATGCCTTTCAGGACCTCGACCTGCCCGTAGCGGATCCCGAGGTTTCGAACCTGTACGCCTGTCATGATTAGCCTTTCACGGCGCCGGATGCCACGCCGCGAACAAACCAGCGGCCCGACGTGAAGTAGACGAGAAGGGGGATGATCGAGGTGAGAAGCGTCGCCGCCATCTCGACGTTGTATTCCCGTTCACCGTAGGTGGAGTGCACGATATTGTTGAGCTGGACGGTCATCGGCGCATAGTTGATGCCGCCGAACACGAGACCGACGATGTAGTCGTTCCAGATGAAGGTGACCTGCAGTATGCCGGCGACGGCGATCATCGGAACCGACATCGGCAGCAGGATGGAGAAGAAGAACCGCCAGTAACCCGCGCCATCGACGCGAGCGGCCTTGAAGAGATCGATCGGAATGGACGCGAAATAATTGCGGAACAGCAGCGTCACGACCGGCAGCGCGAATACGACATGCACGAAGATCACGCCGGCGAGCGAATTGAACAGGCCGACAGTCGAGGTGATGCGGACAAGCGGATAGATCAGCACCTGGTAAGGGAAGAACCCTCCGATCAGCATGACCGTGAACAGCACGTTGGCGAAACGCACCCGCCAGAAACTCAGCGCGTAACCGGTCACCGCGCCGGCGGCGATCGCCAGTACCAAGCTTGGAACGGTGATCAGGAAGGAATTCACGAAACCGACCTTCAGACCTTCGCAGCGCAGGCCCGTGCAGGCCGAATTCCACGCCTTCCACCAGTGCTCGAAGCCGAAAGCATGCGGCAGGGAGAGAAGAGTGCCTGAACGGATCTCCTCCATCGACTTGAACGCCGTGACGATCATCACATAGAGCGGCAGGAGTACCACGACCGCGATGACGATCAGCAGCAGGTAGACCAGCACGCGGGAAAGCGGCGCTGAAAGCGTCTTGCGGCGGATGAGAGCGTTTGCGGGCTTCATCGTGCGCCTCCCTTGCGGCGGTTCTTGAGAATGAGAAGCGGCACGGCGACGGCGAGGACGAGAAGAAGCAGCGTCGTGGCGGCGGCAGAGGCGAGGCCGACCTGCTGGCGTTCGAACATGTGGTCGATGATGAATTTGGCCGGCACGTCCGTGGCGATGCCCGGACCGCCGCCGGTCATGGCGACGACGACATCGAACAGGCGCACGACCGTGAGCGACATCAGCACCAAGGCTGTCGCAATGCTTGTGCCGATACTCGGCACGATGATGTAGAGATGCGCCTTCCAGACGGGTATGCCCTCGATCCGGATCGCCTTCCACAGGTCGTCGTCGACGCCGCGAAGGCCCGCGAGCAGGACGACCATGACGAGGCCGGCCGAATGCCAGACCGCCGCGATGATGATGGTGAAGATCGCCATGTCCGCATTGACGATCCAGTCGAACGAGGCGTTCTCGAAACCGAGCTTGCGCGCCACGTCGGCAATACCGAAATTCGGATCGAGCAGCCAGCGCCAGACGAGGCCGGTGACTATGAAGGACATGGCGAACGGATAGAGGTAGATCGTCCGGAGGGCATTTTCACCGCGCACGCCGCGGTTGATCATCGCGGCCATCGAATAGCCGATGAGCAGGGTGACCGGAATGAAGATCGACGCGAACAGCACCATGTTGCCGAGCGAGACCTGCCAGCGGGCATTCGAGAACAGATTGATATACTGCGCAAGGCCCGCGAACCTGTAGTTCGGCAGCATCGAGGACCGGGTGAAGGATATACCCGCCGCCCAAAGAACGCCGCCGACATAAACGGACAGGACGACGAATGCGACGGGGACAAGCGTCAGGGTCGCCTGAAGGCGACTGCTTGAAGGCGACCTCACGAACACGATGGGACTCCGAATATCTGGTCATTCGGGGGAGGCGCCGAGACGCGCTCCCCCGATCGTTGGGATCAGCTCGCGGAGAGCCCCTTTGCATAGGCCTCGATGAACTGCTCGGCGGTCAGACCGCCCCTGGTCGAGAAGCGGGTGATCGCATCTTCGACGGCACCGACGATCGCTGGCGTGAACATCATCTGGTCACTGCCGGTGGACAGCTTGGGATCGTTGAAAAAGCGGGATGCTTCCGCAATGCACGGGTTGAGCTTGGACGTATCTGCGCCCTTGAGGATCGGGATCGTGCCGTTGGCGACTGCGAAGGCCGTTTGGGTCGGAACGTCAGCAAAGGCCTTGAGGAGCAGGTCCTGCGCCTTGGTCATCGCCGCATTCTTCGGTTCCGGGAAGAGGAACACGTCACCTGAAATCACCATGCCCTGATCGGGGTTGATGATGGCGCATTCGTAGTCCGTGCCGGCCGTCTTTCCAGCGGCCGCAAAGGCACCGTTCAGCCAGGTGCCGCCCTGCGTCATCAGGGCCTTGCCGGAAATCACCAGATTGGTCGAATCCGGCCAGGAACGTCCCGGGGTGCCGGCATCGGCGTAATCCCTGAGCTTTTCGAAGACCTTGACGGCGGCTTTGAATTTCTCGCCACGAACGGCGGAGGCGTCGCGCTTGTAGATGACGGCGTCATAGGTCTCTCGCCCTGCGACCCCCAGAACGACGGCATTGAACATCAGCCGCTGCCAGCGCGGCTCGCCGGATGGCGTGAACGGCGTGAGACCAGCAGCCTTGGCCTTGTCGAGCGCGGCGAAAACCTCGTCCCAGGTCTTGGGTTTCGCGACCCCGATCTTGTCGAGGATCGGCTTGTTGAACCAGAACCAGTTGGCGCCGTTGCCGGAGATCGGAAGCGCCCAGATCTCGCCATCGACGATGCCCGAGTTCAGGAGGGCCGCCGGCATTTTGTTCTGCCAGTTGTCAGCCTTTGCGGTCGCCGTCAGATCGCGCAGCAGTGCGTTGTTCTGCAGTTCCACGAATTGGGCGCCGGTGTTGAACAGCATGGCGGCTGGCGGATTGCCGCCGACGACGCGGTTGACGGCCGTCGAACGGGCGTTCGGGCCCCCCGAAATGGCATTGTCCACCCATGTTCCGCCGAGTTCGGTGAATTTCTGGGCCAGAACCTTGACGCCGGCGGATTCGGCCGCCGAGGTCCATTGGTGGATCACTTCGCCCTTCACCTCCTGTGCGCTCGCGGATGCTGCGATGCAGAGTGCCGTGGCGGTGGTCGCTGCGAGAAGCAATTTGGAAATCAATGTCGCTCCCTCCTCCTGAAATCCAGGCAGAACCCTATCGTCGCAACATTCCATTCGTCAAATAATGGAATTAACGATGATTATAATCTGAGCTTATGGATATTGCGGCTGCTTTCGCGGTCCCGGAGCCAGCGCGTGGACTGGCATTTCACTCCGCATCGGTTTCCGTGGCCAGATCCCGCGCGGCAGATACGAAACGCTGTCCGAGCAGATTAAGCTGCCGGCCGGCAATTTTCTGCATCGCGAACTGTCGCGTGGCGATATGTTCCGCGAGCGGAATTGCGGTGAGTATGCCGCGCCGGATTTCGTCGCGCAGAAACTGATCCGAAAGAATGCTGACGCCGTCGGATCGCTCGACGATCGCCTTCAGCACACTGAAAGGCGCCGCCTCGACGAGATTGGCGGGGAAGGGGATCCCATTGGTCGTGAACAGGGCTTCGATCTGCTTGCGGAAGGCGCCGCCTGGTGGCGGCATGACCCAGGTGGAGCCGGCCAGATCGACAAGCGAAACCCTGTCCCTGCCCGCCAGCGGATGCCCCGCCCTGACCACGATGACGGAGCGTGCGGTGAAAAGCGGGATCTCTTCCACGCCTTCAGGTGTCGGCCTCTGCCCGACATTGGAGATGACCAGATCGAGTTCATGCGTGAGAAGCCGCGCCATGAGTTCTTCGTCGGTGCCCTCGGTGACTGTCACCGCAGCGCTACCGCTCTCCCTGAGGACTTGGGCGATGACCCGGGGCAGGATGCTGCCCGTCGCAAGAGGGGTTCCGCCGACGCGCAAAGGGCCTTCGGCTCCGCGCCGCCGCGCTTCGAGTTCCTTTTGGGCAAGCTGAAGAATGGCCTCGATGCTTTCGGCGTGGCGGATCAGGATCCTGCCCGTATCGGTCAGGATGGCGCCGAACCGGCCGCGGTCGACGAGATGCATGCGGGTGATGTCTTCGAGCCGCGCGATGCTGACGGACAGCGCCGGCTGCGAGATGCCAAGCGCCTCCGCGGCCTTCTGGAAAGACCCTGCGCGGTCTATGGCAAGCAGATAGCGAAGCAGTCGCGGTTCGAGATCCATGATATCCAGATAGGCAGCTCGGTTTTCAGAACCTGTTATAGCCTGGGGCCGGCGGCGACAACTACGCCTGGGTCAGGCTGAGCCCGAAGTCATTTGCCGAGAAACGTCGCTTCCCACCGGCCCGACCTGATGTTCTCCTTCGTGGAGGCCAGCAGCATTTCCACGAAGCGCCTGGCTGCCAGCGACCGCTCCGAATTCTGCAGCAGCGCGATCAGCCAGGTGACGGAAAGCCCCTCTATCGGCGCCCAGGCAAGTCTGGTCAGCGGCGAGTTGACCATCCCGCAGAAAGGCATGATCGTAAAGCCCACCCGGCGGCGGATGAGGTCGTCCATCGGTGCATATTCGGTTTCCACTGCCACCCTTGCGCGGCGACCGATGCGCGCGAACTCCGTTTCGATCAGGGTTCGCAGGCCGTCCGGACGCGGCGTCAGGATCAGCGGCCGGTCGGCCACCATGTCCAGCGTGATCGGCCGGTCGGGCGTCAGGTCGCTGCCGGCTGGTCCGACCAGGTAGAGCTGTTCCTGCAGGAGAGGTTCGGTGTGCAGGTCCGGCTCGGTCAGCGGCGCGGCCAGGATACCGATATCGATGTCGCGGAAGAAGATCGCCTCGCGTAGCTGGAAGGAATGGGCACCCCGCACGCGCAGTCGCACATGCGGAAAGGCTTCGACATAACTCGCCACCAGTTCGCCAGTCAGCACCCGCCCCATGAACGGCGGCGCTCCGAAGGCGAGCCGGCCCGATGGCGTGTCGGCCGCATGCATTACTTCTTCCGGAACGCGTTCGATCTCTTCCATGATCGCTTCGGCCCTGACCCGGAAGATCTCGCCGGCCGGCGTCAACGTCAGGCCGCGGCCGGTGCGCTGGAAGAGCGCCGTGCCTATTTCCTGCTCGAGTGCGGCGATCTGGCGGCTCAGCGCCGGTTGCGAGATATCCAGCTTTTCCGCGACGCGCGAAAGGTTGCCGAATTCGGCGGCCTTCAGAAAATACTCCCACTTCCGGAGGTTCATCGTCTCGCCTCCCGTTCCGATGAGATATGCATTTCAGGTTATATCTGAACTGCCATCCTGTCTATTGATGAAGAGGTACGCAGTTGGAATAGTCGCGATGGGTTGAGGAGCCATATTCGAGGAGGTATTCATGCTCAAACGCGCAATTCTCATTGCCAGTGTCGCCATGGCCGGAGCGGCCCCGTCCTGGGCCCAGACCAGGATCGCCGTCGGCACGCCGCCGATCGCCGAAGTGGAAGCCGCGTTCGTGGCGAAGGACGAGGGCATGTTCGAGAAGAACGGCCTGAATGTGGAGTTCCTGCCGACCGGCTCCAACCAGACGCTGGTGGCGGCGCTGGTGGCCGGCTCGCACCAGATCGTCGCCGTCTCGCCGACCGTGCTGCTGCAGGCGGTCGACAGCGGCATCGATCTCGTCGTCGTCGCAAATTGCGGCGTCACCGCTCCCCGCACGGCAACCAATGTCGGCCTTGCAGTGCGCGGCGGCGTCGAGATCAGCAAGCCCGAGGATATCAAGGGCAAGAAGGTCGGCACGCCGAGCATCGGCGGTACTCTGGACATTCTTTTCCGCCAGTGGCTGAAGCAGAAGAACGTGCCGGAAAAGAGCATTACCTTCATCGAGGTGCCGATTCCGAACACGGCCGACGTCCTGAAGGGCGGCACGATCGATGCGATCATCGCCGGCGAGCCTTCGCTCGGCCGCGCCGTCAGCCAGTCGAACGGCAAGGTCGCCTTCAACTACATGTCGGAAATCCCGGAAAACCTGCCCTATACGACTTTCGTCGCCACCCGGGAATGGGCGAAGGCGAATGCCGGTACGATCAAGTCCTTCCGCACGGCCTTCGCCGAGGCGGTAGGCTATGTGGCGGCGAACCAGGGCAAAACCCGCGAAATCGTGTCCAAATATACCCGCCTGCCGGTGGAGGTCCTGAACAAGATCGAACTGCCGGAATGCAAGACGGTACCGAGCAAGGCCGCCCTCGACTATTTCGACAAGGCCATGCGCGAAGGCGGCATGTTGACCGGCAAGATCGATACCGCCGGGCTGATCGCGCCCTGAGCCGAAAGGGCCGGGGTGCACGGTGATGTTCCCCGGCCATGCTTCCAGTTTTTACAGGTGACATCATGGTCCAGATGACCGGCGCCGAGGCGCTGACCCGTTTGCTCGTTCCGGAAGCCGTTCCGTTTGTCTTCGGCATCGCTGGCGGCAAATTGAACCCACTTCTCCATGCGATTTCCCGCGAGCCGTCGATCCGCTATCTCGGCGTGCGCCACGAGGCATGCGGTCCCCTGATGGGGGCAGCCGTCGCGGCGGCCAGCGGGCGGATCTGCGTGGCGCTCGGCGAGATGGGGCCGGGTTCTTCCAACCTGGTCGGCGGCCTCGGCACGGCCTTCAACAACAACCTGCCGCTTCTGCTCGTCACCTCGAACAACCACCAGGCCGCATCCTATCCGAACCGCGGCATGTTCATGGATCTCGATACGCACGCGCTGCTGAAGCCGCTTACCAAGTGGAGCGCTGTCGTCCATGACGGGCGCCGCTTGCCGGATCTCGTCCGCGACGCATTCCGCCAGGCACTGACGGGGCGACGCGGACCTGTCCATCTCGACGTGCCGCAGGAAATCTTCACCTCTCGGTTCGATTTCGATGAAGAAGCGCTTTCCGTAACCCCGGAGGGCTATCGCGCCGTTGAAGGCCCCCGCGCGTCTGCGGCACAGATCGCCCGAGCGGCGGAGATGCTGGCTGCCGCGAAACGCCCGGTTCTGGTGGCGGGCGGCGGCGTCGTCTCCGCGAATGGCGGCGTCCTGTTCCGCGAGCTCGTCGCTGAAATGAAGGCGCCCGCGTTCGCGACGCAAATGGGGATCGGAACGGTCCCGTCGGATTCCCCCTTCTTCATCGGCCACGGCGGCATTATCGGCGGAGACGCCATTCCCGCGGCGTTCGCGGAGGCGGACGTCGTGCTGGCGGTGGGCTGCCGCTTCTCGTCCTGGCTCTGGGATGAGGGCGGGGCTCTCGCCAAGGGTGACGCGCGCCTCATCAATATCAATATCGACGCGATGAGCCTCGGCGCGAATGCGGCGCACGCCCTGGGTATCTGGGCCGATGCGAAAAGCGCCCTCGCCGACCTCCTAGCGGCCCTCAGGGGCCGCGCCATGCCGCAGCGGTCGGAATGGCTCGACCGCCTGCGCGGCATCTATGCAGGCTATCGCGGTAAGCTCGAGCGAATGGCCAAGGACGACGGGGCGATCATGCATCCAGCCCGTCTCGGCACGGCACTCGGAAAACTCCTGCCGGCGGATGCGCTGATCGCCTACGACGGCGGGCATACGTCCTTCTGGAGCAACGATCTGACGCCGGCGACCGTCGAGCGAACCCGCTTCCATGAGCCGGGCATGTGCCAGCTCGGATTCGGCACTCCCTATGCGGTGGCGCTCAAGTTGCTTCACCCGGATCGGCCGGTTTTCAACATCTGCGGAGACGGTGCTTTCGGCTTCACGCTTTCGGAACTGGATACGGCGCGGCGTTACGGCCTGCCGATCATTAACATCATCCACAACAACGCTTCCTGGGGCGTCATCAAGATGGGGCAGCAGAAGAGCTACGACTTCTCGTTCGGTGCGGATCTCGATGGCATCGATTATGCGGACGTGGCCCGCGGCTTCGGCTGCCACGGCGAACGCGTTGCCAGCGTGGACGAGATTGGCCCCGCGCTCGAACGCGCTATCGCTTCCGGCCTGCCGGCGGTTATAGACTGCCACGTCCGTTTCGAGGCCCATCCGAGCATGCCCTATTTCGCAAAAATGAATGCCTACGGTTTCCAGAAGGGTGCGGGTGGCGGCCCTCATGCCGCGCTGGTGAAAGGAGCGTGATGTGGTCGTGACCCAGCTTTCCACCCGTCCACGGCTTGGCGCCGGCCATTCGGCCCCGCGATCCGGCGAGCCGCGAATTCGCATCCGCGACGTCACGCTCTCCTATGGCTCGCTGCAGATCATCGGCGGGATCAGCCTCGATATCGCACCCGGCGAGACGATATCTGTCATCGGGCCGTCCGGCTGCGGCAAGACCACCTTGCTGCGCATGCTCGCCGGCCTCGCCAGACCGACATCCGGCGGCGTCGAACTCGAGGGGTCGGTTCTCGGCGGGCCAAATCGCTCCGTCGCGATCGTCTTCCAGGATTATGGAAAGGCGCTGTTGCCCTGGCGCACGGCGGCCGGAAACGTATCGCTGGCGCTCGAGGCGCGTGGCTGCCCGGCGAAGGAACGTTCGGCGATTGTCCGCGATCTTCTGGGAAAGATCGGCCTCGGCCAGCATGCCGAGAAATATCCGCGCGAAATGTCCGGGGGCATGCAGCAGCGCCTGCAAATTGCCCGCTGTCTGGCGCAGGAGCCGAAAGTGCTTTTGATGGACGAGCCTTTCGGCGCGCTCGATGCGATGACCCGGCAGGCGCTGCAGGATGAGGTGCTTGGGCTGGTCGCCACGACCGGCGCGACCATGGTGTTTGTCACCCACGATCTCGAGGAGGCGATCTATCTCGGTGACCGGATCGTCTGCCTCCAACCCAATCCGGGCCGCGTCGGCCGTATCGTCGACGTATCGCTGGCACGACCGCGCGACCAGCTTCTGACGCGCGAGGATCCGGAATTCCTGCGCCTGCGCCGCGAGCTTTACGATCTCATCAAGGACGACCACCAATGAGCGCGGCTGCCGTGCTGAAGAACGGCTGTCGCGCGGCGGCGCTGCCGGTCGCGCTCATCGTCCTGGCGCAAGTGGCGGCAACCGTCACGCAGCTGGAAAGCGACAGCCTGGCAAGCCCGGTCGACATCGCAAAGGCTTTCGTCTCCGTGATGGGCGACGGCACGCTGCTCAAGGCGACGGCCGATACGTTGAAAGCGGCCGCCGCGGGTTGTCTTCTGGGCGTCGGAGCCGGGTCGCTGCTTGGTATCGTACTCGGACTTTTTCGGATCGCCGATGACGTGCTCGATCTTACCATCGAACTGTTGCGTCCGGTCCCCGTCGTTGCGCTGATCCCGGTTGTCATGATGCTGCTCGGCTTCGGCGCGGAGATGGAAATCGTCATCATCGCGCTCGGCATGCTGTGGCCCTCCGTTGTACTCGCACGCGCGGCGGTCAAGGAGGTCGAGCCGCGATTGATGGAAGTATCGAACGTGCTCCAGCTCGGTTTCGCGGCACGGGTGTGGAAAATCGTGCTGCCGGCCATCCTGCCGCAGCTTTTCATGTCACTGAAGCTCGCGGCCGGGTATGCGCTGGTCGTCGCCGTCACTGTCGAGATCACCGCCAACCCGCTTGGATTGGGTTACGGCATCATGATGGCGCAGCAGGCGCTGAGGCCGGCGGAAATGTTCGCCTATCTGATCTGGATCGGTGCCGTCGGCTGGCTCATCAGCGTTCTTTTGAATGCGGCCCAGCGCACTTTCTTTCCGGCATTCGTCAACGGGGAGGGCCGATGATGGCACTCCCTCTGCGCAAGCTGGTACTGGGTGTCGGGGGGCTGGCAGCCTTCATATTGCTCTGGAAGCTCGTCACTGACGCCAAGCTCGTCTCGCCCGTCTTCTTTCCTGGCCCAGAACGGACATATGCGGCGCTCGTGAAAGGGCTCTCCGGAGGACCGCTTCTCTCGCAGACGTTCGAGACGGTGAAACGCATGTTGCTCGGCTGGCTTCTTGCTTCTTTCGTCGGCATCCTTTTCGGCGCGCTGGTCGGCGTATCGAAACGGGCGCGAACGTTTATTGCCCCGACACTTGAGCTGCTGCGGCCGCTCCCGGCCTCTGCCATGATACCGGTCGCGATCGCGTTCCTGGGCTTCTCCGACAACATGGTCCTGGTGGTCATCGCATTCGGCGCCCTCTGGCCGATGCTGCTCGCGACCATTCATGGTTTTGCCGCCATGGAGCCGCGTCTCTATGAGGTCAGCGAAGTGCTTGGCCTCAACCGCGCGCAAGTGATCTGGAAACTCGCATTGCCGAGCGCGATGCCGATGATCCTCGCCAGCCTGCGGCTCGGTCTCACCATTTCCCTCATTTTGGCTGTCGTCGGCGAGATGCTTGCAAGCCGGGAGGGGCTTGGCCAGAGCATTCTGGCGGCGAGCCGCAGTTTCCGTTCGCCCGATCTTTTCGCCGGTATCGTCATTCTCGGGGCTATCGGCCTTTTCGGCAGCCGTCTGCTGTCGGTCGCCGAACGACGCCTGCTGCGCTGGCAGGCGAGCAGCCGCTAATTCAACTCAAACAGACGGGATATTGTCATGCTCAAACTTTCCGACGCCTCCACGATCATCGACGCTGCGCTGGCTGAAGGCCGCGTCCGTTCGCTCGCGCCGCTGGCTGTCGCGGTCCTCGATGCCGGCGGCCACCTGGTGGCGTACAAGCGCGAAGACGGCGCAGGCATCGTTCGCTTCGACATCGCCTTCGGAAAGGCCTGGGGCTCGCTCGGCATGGGTTTCGGTACCCGCGAGCTGACGGAACGCGCCGCCAAGAACCCGGCATTCATCACCGTCCTCGCCTCCGTGAGTGCCGGCCGAATGGTGCCGTCGCCGGGCGGCGTACTGATCCTCGACAATGCCGGCATTGTCATCGGAGCAGTGGGCATTTCGGGTGACATCGGCGACAACGATGAACTATGCGCCATCGTGGGCATCGAAAAGGCCGGCTTTCGTGCTGCCCCGAAGCTCGTTGACTGAAGTGAGGAATTTTCCAATGCAGCAAACCATATCCAATTCCGCGCCTCCGGGCGAATTTGTTCGCCTCAACCCCATGACCGGAGAGATCGCCAGCAAGGCGCAGGCGGGAAAGTCGGCAGAAGCGAATGCGGCGGCCGACAAGGCCGCGGTCGCCTTTCCTGCCTGGTCGGAAACAGGACCAAATGCCAGACGTCAATTGCTTATGAAGGCGTCACAGGCGCTTGCGTCCAGGAAGGACGAGTTCATCGCGCTGATGCAGGCCGAAACCGGAGCGACAGCAAGCTGGGCTGGCTTCAACGTGATGCTTGCGGCGAGCATGATCCTGGAATCTGCGTCACTGACGACGCAGATCAAGGGCGAAGTCATTCCGTCGGACAAGCCCGGCTGCCATGCCATGTCGGTTCGTCAGGCATCGGGCGTCTGCCTCGGCATTGCGCCCTGGAACGCGCCGATCATTCTCGGCGTTCGGGCTATCGCCACTGCGCTCGCCTGCGGGAACACGGTGGTCCTCAAGGCCTCCGAAAAGTGCCCGGCCGTCCATAGCCTGATCGTAGACTGCTTCCAGTCCGCCGGGTTTCCGGAAGGCGTCGTGAATGTTGTTACCAATGCTCCCGAAGACGCGGCAGAAGTCGTCAACGCCCTGATCGATCATCCGGCCGTGCGCCGGATCAATTTCACCGGTTCGACCGAAGTCGGCAAAGTCATCGCGCGGCGTGCGGCGGAGCACCTGAAGCCGGTCCTGCTGGAGCTGGGTGGCAAGGCCCCGTTCCTGGTTCTGGATGATGCCAATCTGGACGAGGCCGTCGCGGCAGCAGCCTTCGGAGCATTCTTCAACCAGGGGCAGATCTGCATGTCGACTGAACGCATCATTGTGGTCGATGCCATTGCCGACGCATTTGTCGAGAAGTTCCGGGTAAAAGCCGGCACGCTCGTTGCGGGCAATCCGGCGGAAGGAAAAGCGCCGCTCGGGGCCGTGATCGGCATCGAGATCGTGGGAAAGGTCCAGGAGCTGGTGAGTGACGCTGTCTCCATGGGCGCAAGGCTCGCAACGGGTGGCCTTGCGGAAGGGGTCCTGATGCCGGCGACGGTCGTCGACGGCGTGACCAGGGACATGCGCCTCTACAGCGAGGAGAGCTTCGGACCTGTCGTGGCTATTCTGCGCGCGCGTGATGAAGACCATGCGATCGAACTGGCCAATGACAGTGAATACGGCCTTTCGGCCTCCGTCTTCACCGGCGATGCAGCCCGTGGCCTGCGCGTGGCGCGCCGTATCAATTCGGGGATTTGCCACGTCAACGGACCGACGGTCCACGACGAGGCGCAGATGCCGTTCGGTGGCGTGAAGGGCTCGGGCTATGGCCGTTTCGGCGGTCAGGCAGGTATCGCCGAGTTCACGGACCTGCGCTGGATCACGGTCGAAACTCTGCCGGGGCATTATCCGATCTGAGCCAAGAGCCAATTGAAGGTCGCAGGGCCGCCTTGGAGGCGGCCCTGTTCTACCGGTAACCTTGAAGCTGGCGTCAGTGCCTTCGACAAAAGCTGGGGCCGGATACGGTCAAAGGAATAAACGCTGCTGAATAGCGGCAGTTCTTTGAAACCTCAGGCCGGTGCCGTGGCGTCGCCGGCTTCGTTGGTTTCGAGATCAGCGCGTATGAACTCCGCGGTCTGTTCGTAGTGTTGCTGCAGAAGTCTCACGGCCTCGTAGGTATTGCGATCCATCACCGCCTTGAGGATGTCGGCATGTTCCTGTGTGACCTTGCGCACACGGAAAGCCTTGCGGCTCGAAAGTGCCCGATAGCGATTTAGTCGATCGGCAAGCTGTTCGCAAAAGCCGATCAGCGGTCGCGAACCGCAGCCGTTGATCAGCACTGCGTGGAACGCACGATGAAGGCGTTCCCATTCCGGATTGCTCTCGAAACGGTCGGGGTTCAGCGATCTCGGCGCCCGCTCCAGCCGATGATGCGCCACCAGCAGGGCTTCCTCCCAGGCCGGCGTCGCATTGCCCATGGATTCACGGAGCGCCAGACCTTCCACCCAGCATCGCGTCTTTGTCAGCTCGCCGAGTTCTTTCAGGCTTATCGGCTTGACGAAAAAACCGCGCTGCTCTCTGCCGATCACGAGGTCTTCCGTGGTCAACCGATTCAATGCCTCGCGAAGTGGTGTCTGTCCCGCTTCGTAGTGCTCCATCAGAAAACGAAGCTGCAGCTTTCTGCCCGGCTCGAGCCGCGCGGAGAGGATATCGGCCTTCAGGCGCTCGTAGATGCTTGTCGCCAGCGTGGCCGGGCTTTCCGCCCCTTTGTTCAAGGCATCGACGTCCATGCGTTCCTCTCGTTTCAAACCGCCGTTTTATATACACAATTATTCGAGATCGCAAAATTTATAAATTCTGACTTTACGGCCGCAAGTTTGTATAATATTCCACCGTTAACACAGGAGGAAAATGTGAGCGGAGAGGATATCCGGGCGAGCTCGTTCAGAAGCGGCTGCAATTGCCGTGGCATCGATGTGCATTGCCACGTCGTTCCCGCTCGCTTCCCTGAGGTCGCCGGTGGTCACAGCGTTTGCGGTTGGCCTTCGATGATCGCTGCGGATGACTGCCACGCGACCGTGGTGATCGACGACAAACCCTATCGGACGGTGAACAACGCCTGCTGGGTTGCCGAGCGGCGGCTGGCGGAGATGGACAGGGCCGGAATTCAGATCCAGGCGCTGTCTCCCATGCCGGAACTGTTCGGCTACTGGATTGAGACGGATGCCGCCTGCGATCTGGTGCGCTACGTCAACGATTCAATCGCCACACTCGTGGCGGAAGGTCGGGGCCGATTTGTCGGTCTCGGCGGCCTGCCGCTGCAGGATATTGAGCTGTCCATCAAGGAGTTGCACCGGATTGTCGGGGAACTCGGCTTCAGCGGCGTGGAAATCGGCAGCAACATCAATGGTGTGGTGATCGGCGATCCCCGCTTTCATCCGTTCTTTGCCGAAGCCGAGAAGCTCGGCGCAGCCGTCTTCGTTCATGCCGTGCGCCCGGCGGGCATGGACCGGCTCGTCGGGCCGGCGCCGCTTCAGCAGGTGCTAGGTTATCCGACCGATGTGGGGCTCGCCGCGGCGTCGGTCATTACCGGAGGATTGTTGCAGACGTTTCCGAAGCTGCGGATTGCCTTCAGTCATGGTGCCGGAACATTCGCTTCGCTGCTGCCGCGGCTGGAGCAGGGCTATTTAGCTTTTCCGGCCGTGAAGGACATCATGCCCGAGCCGCCGTCGGCTCAGGCGCGGCGTCTCTACGTGGATTCACTGGTTTTCGATGCTGAGACCCTACGCCGGCTGGTCGCCATTTTCGGCGAGGACCGCGTGCTGCTCGGCACGGATTATCCATTCAATTTTCGCGAGAAGGAGCCCGTCGCGCGCATCAAGGAAGCATTCGCGGACGCCTCCCTGCTGGAGCGTCTGACGTTTGCCAATGCGATCGCCTTCCTGGGTTTGGACGAGGTTTGATATGACTGTATTTCCTGTCACCGCATTGCGAAGCGTCGAACTGGGCACGCCCGATCTCGCAGGCTCCGTCGATTTCTATACCCGCGTGTGGGGATTGGAGGTCGTCGCGGAAGCATGCGACAAGGTCTTCCTGGCGGCCACCGGCAACGATTTCCATGTCCTGGAACTGAAGCAAAGCGACCGGTCCGAATTGCGCAAGATCACCTTCCGTGTCGGTTCCGCGGAGGAGCTGGCGGCGCTTTTTGCAAGGACGGTCGCCTCAGGCTGCACGGTAATGCGCGAACCGGGTCCTGCCGATGCGCCTTCCAGCGGCGAACGTTTCGTCATTCGCGAGCCGCAGGGCTCGGTTCTGGAATTCGTGCACGGTGATCGCCGCAAGGCCGGCAGTGCCGTTGCCAACAGGCCCGAACGTCTTGCCCATGTGAACATCAATACCGCGGATATCGAAAGCCTTTCCGCTTTCTACCGGGATGTTCTCGGTTTCCAGCTCACTGACCGGTCGAAGCTGATGGCCTTCCTGCGCTGCAACGACGACCACCATGCGGTGGTTCTGGCCGAAGCCCGGGCGAATGGCCTCAACCATGTCGCCTTTCTGATGCCCGACCTCGAATCCGTCATGCGCGGATCGGGCCAGGTTGTCGATCACGGACATCCCATCGGCTGGGGAGTCGGCCGGCACGGGCCGGGTGACAACGTCTTTGCCTATTTCATCGATCCCCAGGGCGTCGTGGTGGAATACACCGCCGAGGTTCTGCAGGTCGACCAGACCTATCGTTTCCGCGGTCCGGACGAATGGGTCTGGCCGCCCGGCCGCACCGATCACTGGGGTATTGCCCCTCCCAAGAGCGACGCCTGCAAGAAGGCGCAGATTTCTATCGGATTTTCCGGCGCGTGAAGCCGCCGTTCAGTTTGCAGAGGCATTCCCGTGAAGAACGAGATTTCGAATACGTATGACGTGCTGGTCGTCGGCTTTGGCCCGGCAGGCGCCGTGGCCGCCGGAATGCTCGGTGCACGTGGGCATTCGACGCTTGTCGTCGATCGCCTGACCGACATTTACGACAAGCCGCGTGCGATCGCGATCGACCATGAGATTCTGCGTCATTTTGACAATATGGGCATTGTCGACCAGGTCATGCCCTATATCGAACCCTTTACGGCATCCCAGCATTTCGGGGCGCAGGGGCAGCTTATCCGTCGCATCGATATGGTGCCCGCGCCTTTTCCTCTTGGTTACACGCCGAGCATGGTCTTCACCCAGCCGCCGGTCGAGGCCGTGCTGAGACGCCACGCCAGAAGCTTTGACAACGTGACGGTCGAGCTTGGAACGGAAATGCTGGATCTTGATCCGCGCGCCGACGAGGTGGTGGTAACGCTGAAGGACGCTGCCGGTGCATCGCGACAAGTTGCCGCGAAATACGTCATCGGCTGCGACGGTGCGTGGAGCAGGGTGCGCGAACTTTCCGGCATGAAACTGGAGGATCTGGTATTCGACGAGCCGTGGCTGGTGGTGGACGTTCAGGTTCACGACGACGCACTCGGCAACCTGCCGCAGACTTCTGCGCAGTATTGCGATCCGGCGCGGCCGACAAGCTATATCATGGGGCCGAAGAACCATCGGCGCTGGGAGATCATGCTCTTGCCCGGGGAAGACCCGCGCGAGATGGAAAAGTCCGAAAATGTCTGGCGCCTCCTGTCGCCTTGGCTCACACCGGAAGAAGGCGATCTGTGGCGCGCGGCGGCCTATCGTTTCCATGCGCTGGTTGCCGATGAATGGCGTCGCGGCCGGGTGATGATCGCCGGCGATGCGGCCCATCAGCAGCCGCCATTCATCGGGCAAGGCATGTGCCAGGGCCTGCGCGACGTCTCCAATCTCATCTGGCGACTCGATCGCGTCTTGAAGGGACAGTCTTCGCAGGCGCTTTTCGAGACCTACACGACCGAACGCAAGCGCCACGTCCAGACGCTGACCGGCAAGATCAAGGCGATCGGTCAGGCGATCTGCGAGCGAGACCCGCAAGCCGCTGCCGCGCGAGACGCCCGTATTCTTTCGGAGGGTGGCGGCAAGCCGCTGATCATTACGCGCCAGGAAATCGTGCCGCCCATCGAAGAGGGGCTCATCGCTGCAGAAGGCACCCCGGCAAGGGGGGTGCTTTTCCCCCAGCCCGCCATTGCTGATGGCGTTTCGTCGCGATTGCTGGACGCTTTCACCGGGCCGACATGGCGGCTCGTACTCGACGGCCGCCGGATCGGGGTAGCCGAAGGCGAAGCACTTGCCGGGGAAGACAGCGGACTGGTGGTCCGCAGCGTCGTCGGCGCCAATCACGCGACGCAGGATCCCGCCGTCCTGCGTGAAAAGGATGACGTGCTTTCCGCCTGGTTCGACCGCCACGGCGTGATCGCCGCGCTGGTGCGTCCCGACCACTACGTCTTTGGCGCGGCTGAAAACATCGATGCCCTTCGCCAGCAAATTGCGGACTTGCGCGTCCGCCTTGCGTGACGCGCTGTCCATCGAGAACTGTTCCGATACAGGAGAAGCCCTCTATGAGATTGTCCACCGTCAAGATCGCCGGCCGCGCCACCTGGGGCGTCATCGAAGGCGATAACTTCCGCGACGCCGGCGCGGTGCTTGCATCGCGTTACCCGGATCTCAAGGCTGCCATCACCGCCGGGTTCGCCGGCGTGAACGACGCCGCCGCCTCGGCCGCTGCTATCCCGCTTGCAGAGGTCGAATGGTTGCCGGTCGTGCCCAATCCCGACAAGATCCTCTGCGTCGGCCTGAACTACGAAACGCACCGCAAGGAAACCGGCCGCAGCGAAGTCGAGAACCCGACGATCTTTTCGCGCTATGCCAATAGCCAGACCGGCCATCTGGCGCCGATCGTGCGCCCAAGGGTTTCCGTCAATCTCGACTTCGAGGGCGAACTCGCGGTCATCATCGGCAAGCCGGGCCGTTACATCCCGCGCGCCGAGGCGATGGACCATGTCGCAGGTTATGCCTGCTACAACGACGGCAGCGTTCGCGACTTCCAGTATCACACCCATCAGTTCACGCCGGGCAAGAACTTCCCGGATACAGGCGCCTTCGGCCCATGGATGATGACGCCTGACGAGCTTGGTCCCCTGGATGACTTGCGTCTCCAGACCCGGCTGAACGGCCAGGTGGTGCAGGAAGCGACTTTCGCCCAGATGATTTTCGATATCGCGCGGCAAATCGAATATTGCTCGACCTTCACGCGTCTGGAAGCCGGCGACGTTATCGTCAGCGGCACGCCAGGCGGCGTCGGCGCAAAGCGCACGCCGCCGCTCTGGATGAAGCCGGGCGACGTCGTCGAGATCGAGATCGACGGACTGGGAATCCTGCACAATCCAATCAAGGACGAAGCGCACTGACAAGACTTTCCGCGGGGGCTGGTCGGGAGAGGTGGCCGGCCTCTCGCGAACGACGGGAGATTTGGCTTCAACCGGAGGACGATATCTAACGGGAGAACGATATCTCGAAATTTTCAAGACGCATTTTAATGGCAGACGTCGACGCAGGTCCGGTTCCGGCCTGCGCTTCTGCTCAGGCGGCGGACTGAGCCGCAGCGACCGGTTACCGTATTGGTCGCCGGCAATAGCCCAGATGTGCTGTGCCGCATCATCACTGCTCGGATACACCATACGAGCGAAATGGATCGGTGTTGCAAACATGGCATCGCTTCAGAAAAAACATGAGTACAATAATCATATTTCATTGATCACCCCTACTTCGGCTCTTATAGCTGCGAACCGCGAGGCATCTCGCAAGGCGCATTTTCCGCGCCGTTAGCATCCGTGATCTCTTCGATCACTCATCGCAGTTTGCCGCTTGCCGAAAGGATCGGGCAATGACGTTCTCCTCCAGATCGCTCTCCACATATCGCCGTCTCATCAGCTCCACTATTATGGCTGGCGCGATGACCGCAGCACTCTCGCCCGCTGTGGCGGTTGCGCAGGACGCTGCCGGCAGCGCGACGCAACTTGAGCCGATCATTCTCAGGAACTCCAGCGCCCAAACCATTCGTGAAGACAACGATACGATCATTCCGAAGCGGGCGGTTTCCGCTTTGAAGACGGATACGCCGCTCGTCGAGACACCGCGTTCGGTTTCCGTCGTGACCCGCGAGGAGATGGAGCAGCGTTCCGTCACCGACATGATCCAGGCAACGCGCTATAGCTCCGGCGTTACAACAGGCGGCTTTGGTTATGACCCTCGCTTCGATCAGATTTACATCCGCGGTATCGAGACGACCACGGGCGGCGATTTCCGCGATGGTTTGCGTCAGCCGGTGATGAATTACGGGACCCTCACGACCGAGATATACACGCTCGATCGCGTCGAAATATTGAAGGGACCCACATCGGTCATGTATGGCGCGGCGAGCGCCGCCGGTATCGTCAACAAGATTTCCAAACTGCCCCTGGAAGAAGCCCACCATGAGGTCGAGCTTCAATACGGCACGATCGGACGCAAGCAGGCCGCTTTCGATATCGGAGGATCGGTCGGCGACAGCAACGACATGTTCTACCGGCTTGTGGGCCTCGTCCGAGAAGGAGAGACCAATTATGACATCCAGGACGACCGCTACCTTCTGCAGCCCTCTTTCACTTGGGAGGCGACGGACAGCACCAAAATAACCATTTACGGGCTGGCCCAGAATACTGAAACAGAGTCGAGCGCCTGGACCTTCCAAAACGGCGGCCAGATCCATCGCGTCAGCGATCCGGATTATGATTACCAGAAGATCCGGCAGTACCAGGCGGGGTACCAGCTCGAACACGATTTCGGGAACGGCCTGACTTTCCGGCAGAACGCGCGGGTGAGCGACCTGCACCTCAAGGCCCGCTACAATAACCGGATGACGATGTTCAGTGCGCCTGCCGCTCCATGGTCCACCACGGCAGTCACCGACGAGATGCGTGCGTATCAGATCGACAACCAGTTCCAAGCCAAATTCGAAACCGGCGCTGTATCCCATACGATCCTCGCGGGGCTGGATTTCACCGCCGTCAACTCTGATTTTGCTCTAGGCTCTGGCTCCATGTCGCCGAGTGCCCGCAGCAGCGCTCCCACGCCAGCCCTTACCGGTTTTACCGGCAACAATCTGCGTCAGACGGGTCTATATGCGCAGGAGCAGGCGGAATTCGAAAACTGGCGTTTCGTGGGCGGCTTGCGGTACGATTGGCTGGATCAGACCAAGAGAGATAAGGTCGCTGGTACCGCTGATGAGAAGATCGACGGGGCTCTGTCCGGGCAAGTCGGGCTCCTCTACCTCTTCGACAACGGCCTTGCGCCGTATGTAAGCTACGGAACCTCCTTCGTCCCCTCGACCCAGCTTTCCGCTTCGGGTGCGGTGCTCAACCCAACCAAAGGCCGGCAGATCGAGGCCGGGATAAAGTACCAGCCGGAAGGCGAAGACCTTTCACTCAGCACCGCGGTCTATCGCCTGGTTGAAACGGGCAAGCCGCAATATGCGAGCGCGCCGCTCTTCTACGAGAACTCGGGCGAAAATACGTTTACAGGCTTCGAGGCCGAAGGCCGGAAGACTTTCGACAACGGCATCAGCCTGATCGCCGCCTACACCTACACCCACGGCGAAATCACGCGTAATCTTGACAGCGCCATTATCGGGAACACGCCGACGACGACACCCAAGCATGTCGCTTCCCTGTGGGTGAATTATGCCGCGCCCGAAGATACCGCCATCGCCGGCCTCAGCATTGGCGGCGGCATTCGTGTAACCAGCGAATCCTTTACCGACGATTCCAATACAACCAAGAATGCGGGTGTCGCCTACCTCGATGCGTCGCTGTCTTATGATTTTGGCGCCAAGTCGCCCGATCTCAAGGGCCTGTCGCTGACGGTCAGTGCCACCAATCTTGCCAACCGCGAAGAGCAGGTCTGCAACGGCGGCTATTGCTATTTCGGCCAAGGTAGGGCGGTCGTCGGCTCGCTGAAATATAAGTGGTAACGGTGTTGAAGCTCGTCGCGACAGATCCAGGACCTGGTCGTCCTGCAACCACTTCTCGGCCCACCCGGGCCATAAGCGAAGCGAATATCGCCCCTGTATTTCCAGCGGAACAACCATGACTGAAAAAGCCTACGCATTGCCCGGAACTGTTTATTTTGACCTGGCCCCGGTTGCCGGTGGGGAACCCTATCGCATCTTCCTGTTCACCCCAAAAGGAGAGCTGCCCGCCGCCGGATGGCCTCTTTTGGTCATGACCGACGGTAACGCGACCTTTCCTTTTGCGTTCGCCAGCATGGTGACACAAGCGCCGTACCCAACCGGCACCAATGTGGATTGGGGCGTCATTGCCGCGATCGGCTACCCCTCCGACGAACCCTATGATGCATTGCGGAGGGCCTGGGACCTGGGGCCTCCGCCAATCAAATCCTATCCGCCCTATTTTGAAGGTGGGCCTCCTGTTCGTATCGGCGGGACAGGCGATCTGCTCGACTTTATCGAGAGCCAACTCTTTCCGCGGCTTGACGAAATGGTTCGGACGGATGCGACGCGCCGGTCGCTTTTCGGGCATTCCTTCGGCGGGCTTTTTACCCTCTACGCCCTTTTTGAGCGCCCGGGCCTTTTTGCCAATTGGATCGCCGCCAGCCCGACCATCTATTGGGAAGGCAGTGAAATCCTGAACAATGAGGCCAGCCGGAAACGCATCGCAGGCCCCGCAGCCTTCCTCCATCTGTCGGCCGGCGAGTATGAGGGGGATAGGCTTGCGCCCTTCCAGTACCGCAACGACGATGCCGCATCTCGTCTTGAGAAGAGGAAAACCGAGCGGACTGCCGCATTGGCGCAGGAAATGGCAATCCGACTGAACGGCCCCGAGACCGGAATCCGGACGCAGTTCGAGCTTTTTGCAGGGCAGACCCACATGTCCGTGCTCGGACCGGCCGTCAACCGTGCCGTGAGCATTGCCTTTGAAAGTGGAGTAGCGCAGGGCATATGACGGATACCTGCGCCTCAGCCCCAACGTTAAATTTTCAGACTGTAACGGGAGGTGACGTGACCTCGGAACAACTCGCGCAGAACGCGCCCGAAACAACGAAAGTCTTTGAGATCGACAGGATCGGGCTTTCAATCGACGGCAATGCGATCCTATCGGATGTCAGCCTTGAATTTCCGGCGGGAGAGGTCGTTGCCCTGGTTGGCCATAACGGTTCGGGCAAATCCAGCCTCCTGAAGATTCTGGCGCGGCAACTGACCCCGACTTCCGGAACTGCCGCTTATGGTGGCCGTGATCTCAAGCAATATCAGGCCCGCGACTTCGCGCGATCCGTCGCCTATTTGCCGCAGGATTTGAACACGGGCTCGGACATGACGATCCGCGAGCTTGTCGGTTGCGGCCGCTATCCGTGGCACGGGGCGCTTGGTCGTTTCTCGGAGATCGACAAGCAAAAGGTCGAGGCAGCCATAGCGGCAACCCATATCGAGACATTTGCAGAGCGCGTTGTGGGCACGCTCTCCGGTGGCGAGCGGCAACGTGCATGGATCGCCATGCTGATCGCCCAGGATGCGCACTGCCTCCTCCTCGACGAGCCGACCGGGGCGCTGGATATCGCGCACCAGGTCGAGGTCCTTTCTCTCGTGCGGCGGTTGGCGCACGAAGGCGGCCGGAGCGTGGTCATAGTTCTTCACGACATCAACATGGCGGCACGCTTCTGCGATCGCATCCATGCGCTGAAAGGGGGGAGGGTGGTCGCCAGCGGCACGCCGGGCGAAATTCTGGTGCCGGCCACGCTGCACGCCATTTATGGGATCGTCATGGATGTAATTTCCGTTCCGACCCTTTCGCATCCGCTTGCCTATGCCTGCTGAGACCCGCCCGCGGATGGAAATTTCACGGCGCACATTTCTTCGCTACACAGCCGCAGCCGCTTCCATCCCGACGCCGTTGTTCGCGGAGGTGGCCGGGCAAAGGGTCGTAAGCCTCGACTACGGATTGGCGTCCACGCTTCTGTCGCTTGGATTGCCTCCCGTCGGAATATCGGATCTCGCCGATTGGGGTCGATGGGTCGTCGAGCCGGCAATGCCTCGATCGGTTGTCGATATCGGCAGTGCCTTTGAAGTCGATTTTGAGACCCTCATTCAACTCAAGCCGGAAGTCATCCTGACGACACCTTATCTCGACGAACTCCTGCCCAAGCTTCGGCCGATCGCCAAGGTTCTACGTCTTGAAATCTTCACTCCGGAATCCGGCCCCATTCTCCCATCGGCGATCGCGGCGACGCGCAGACTGGCGGCCGAACTCGGCCGTGAGGCTGAAGCGGAACTCTTCGTCGAGCGATCCGAAGCGTTTTTCCATGAATGCCGCCAGCGGTTGGCCGGCCGGATCATTCCGCCGGTCGCTCTGGTGAGTTTCATGGATGCCCGTCACGCTCGCATCTATTCAGCTCCGGGCTTGTTTCACAATGCACTCGAGCGCATCGGTGTGCGCAATGCCTGGACACGGCAATCGAATTATTGGGGTTTCGAGACGATCGGCATCGAGGAACTCTCCGGCATTACCGATCCGGACGCACGGCTGCTAGCCTTTGATCCCGTTCCCCCTGACGTGCTGCCGAAACTCAAGGACAGTCCGCTTTGGCAGGCGCTCCCATTCTCGCGGCCGGGCCATCTTTCCGTCGTCGCTCCGGCCCTGATGTTCGGCATGCTCAACGAAGCCGTGCGTTTTGCCGGTCTGGTGACCGAACTCCTGGAACAAGACTCATGAGCCCAACTCGCAGCGATAACCTCGGGCCTGCGCTCGTATGTCTCGCACTGCTCTGCGGTGGCGGTGTCGCGGCCTGGTTTCTCATCGAACCGGCGCTCTCCGTTGTGGCCGGGCAGGGTTACGACACTCAGCGCATGGTACTCTATTATTCGACGCTGCCGCGGCTGGTCACGGCATTGCTGGCCGGTGCGGCTCTCGCAATGTCCGGCGCCCTGTTCCAGCACATCCTGCGGAACCCGCTGGCCGATTCGACCACGCTCGGCGTCTCGGCCGGGGCCAATCTCGCGCTGGTGGTGGTATCGCTTTTCGTGCCGGGTCTTCTCGGTGCAGGCCGTGACGTCGTCGCTCTTGCCGGAAGCGCGGTTGCCGCCGCGATCGTCATCGGGCTTGGTGCGCGCCGCGGCTTCTCTCCCTATTCGCTCGTCCTCTCAGGGCTGGTCCTAAGCCTCTGGTGTGGGGGACTGGCGGCCATCCTCATCTATCTGAACCAGCGATACCTGGCGAGCTTGTTCATCTGGGGAGCTGGTTCGCTCGCGCAGCAGAGCTGGACCATCCCTTTGTCGCTCGCGTGGAAAATGACGATCGTCGCCATGGTCTGCGCGCTGGTGATGAGGCCGCTCTCGCTGCTTGACCTTGGGGAAGCCGGTTCGGCTGCGCTCGGCGTGAGGCTGGCTCGCCTTCGCATCGTAGTCATTGCTTGCGCGGTGACGCTCGCCGCCATCGTCACCAGTGCCGTCGGGGTAATCGGTTTCATTGGGTTGGTTGCGCCGACACTTGCACGGCTTTCCGGAGCGCGGCGGCCGGTTCAGTTGATCTTCTGGTCTCCGCTGATCGGCGCAGCACTTCTCTTTTTCGCCGATTCCGTCCTGCAACTCTCGGCAGGCGGGCTCGGAAGCTTCTTGCCGACCGGTGCGGTCACCGCCATTTTTGGCTCACCGCTGCTTCTGGCCCTCCTGCCGCGATTGAAAGTCCGTCACCGCATTCAGCAGGCGGAGTTGCCTCGGAGGTCGCGCCGCCGGAGCGCCGGTGTTCCGCTCATTATCGCGGTCGTGAGTGTCCTCGGCCTCGTGGCTGTCAGCCTGTTTGTCGGGCGTGGACCTGGCGGCTGGGCTGTCCTTTCTGGCGAATTCTTCGACGATATCCTTGCGCTTCGCGCACCGAAGGTCTTCGCGGCGCTGGCATCCGGCGCGATGCTTGGCGTTGCGGGTTCGATCCTGCAGAGACTGACCGGTAATGAAATGGCAAGCCCCGAGGTTCTCGGGATCAGCGCCGGCGCGACCTTTGGCGTTGCCATCGCTCTTTTCGCCATCGCGCCGGGTTTTCCCGGTGAATTTGCCTTCGCTGTCGGCGGTGCCATTTCGGTTCTCGCCATCATCCTTCTCGGTTCGCGACGCTCCAACTTCGCACCGGAACGTGTCCTGCTTGCCGGCATCGCACTCAGTGCGATGGTCGATGCCGTTGTCGGTGTGCTGAGTTCGACGGGCGATCCAAGGGCGGCTCTGCTCATGCGCTGGATGAGCGGATCCACCTATCTCGTGAACGGCACAATCGCCATGTCGGAAGTGGCACTCGGCGCCGCGTTGGTCGCGATTTCCTTGGCGGCGCGGCATTGGCTGGACATCCTGCCGCTCGGGCCGGCCCCTTCGGCTGCCGTCGGCATACCGTTGGCGGGTTCGAGATTGGCCCTGTTCGGCCTTGCCGGTCTCATGACGGCAGCCGCGACATTGACTGTTGGTCCACTATCCTTCGTCGGCCTGATGGGACCGCATTTTGCGAGGGAATTAGGGCTGACACGCGCTCTGCCGCAGATGATCGGTGCCGCGCTGATCGGTGGTGGTCTGATGATTGCCGCTGATTTTCTCGGCCGCACCATCGCGGCTCCCTATCAGATCCCGGCTGGGCTCGTCTCAGCTCTTATAGGCGCACCCTGCCTGATGCTCCTGTTAGGCAAGAAGCGTTGATGGGAGGTTCCGCGCTCTTTCGTCAAGGCCTCCCGCGACGCGGCGTCGGGAACCGGGTTCCCGAGCAGCGCTTGCCTATTGGCATGTTATGCCTCGATCCGTTGCACTGCCTCGGGCTACTTGCGGATATGGGCAGTAAACATATCGGGTGCCTGTCAACGATTTCGCTTGGGCGTTCTTTTCGGTAACGCCGGCCGGACGGATTGTGGAGTCACGCCTTTTTCCACCCAGTCAACGAGCGGCGAGAAGAAATCGAAGTCATCGTAGGAGGGGCCGCCCGCTCCGTGAGGCATCCCCGGACTGCGGTAAAATTTGACACTTATCAAGCCCCGAAATTCAGCTAATCGAAAGTCATGACGATTCCTCCATCGCATTGCGACGGTCTACAAGCCGCAATTCCTCCAGGTCCATTGTCACATTGGGATAAAACGAAGCATATTGTCTAACTGCTATTTCACAACAATCCATAACCCAACTGGGATGCTGAGGTGCAATGTTCATCCGGCAATGAAACGCGGGCCGAACACCGCGGTTGGTGCTGTTGCCGTTCCTCGAGGCCGCATGGGTGCGGATTCCGACAACGACCTGTTTACGAAGTCTGGGCATAATTCTGTCAGATAAGGAGGTGCTCATGGCTGTTCTCCGTCCATTCGGGAAATCCTCTGTAGAGGCAGCACGGCGCGAGATGGAACGCCTCGCGGCTCTGGACCAGCTCGACATTCTAGATTCTCCCCGGGATCCGGGCTTCGAAAGGGTGGTCCGTCTAATCAAGGAGATATTCGCGGTCGATATCGGTATCGTCTCCTTCATCGACGCCCATCGCCAGTGGTACAAGGCATGTTCTGGCCTTCCGGCGGATGAGATGCCTCGCAATGATACCTTTTGCCGGCATGTCGTTGAATGCGATGAACCCGTTGTGGTTCAAGACGCAACTCGCGATCCTCGTTTTTCTGCCAATCCTGCTGTGACGGGGGAGGCTCACGTCCGCTTCTACGCAGGTGTGCCGCTGAAGACAGCAGACGGCCATACTGTCGGTACCGTCTGCGCCATCGACAGAAGACCCCGCTCGTTCAGCAGCCGCGACCTCGTCATCCTGCAGGAACTGGCCGCCGTCGCCATGGATCGGATCGAACTCCTGAGGTCGGGGGCTACGGATGGCCTCACGGGAGCCATGACGCGCCGTGCATTTAAGGAAGAGTCTGCTCGGCTATTGTCGCAGGCAAGCCGCCACAATCATGACGTTTCCTGCATTGTATTGGATGTCGATCATTTCAAGAGTGTGAACGACACCTACGGACATGCGGCCGGTGACGAAGTGCTGAAGCTCGTCGCGGCCACCTGCCGCGAACACCTTCGAGCGGGTGATCTCCTTGGCCGGTTAGGTGGTGAGGAGTTCGCGATCCTGCTGCCCCATGTTGATCGGGAGGCTGGTCTTGGCGTCGCGGAGAAACTGCGCCGGGCTTTGGCCTCACAAGCCCTCGCATTCGGAGCAGACACCGTCCAGGTGACGGCAAGTTTTGGTGCCACCTCGATGTCTATCGTCGCGAAAGACATCGATACTCTTCTGGCGCAGGCGGATGCCGCCATGTATCGCGCAAAGCAGGCAGGCCGTGACCGATGCACGGCATGGACTTCTGCAGAAGGCTCGGGCGCAAGCGAGCGCCGACGAGTGCTGAAGGCCGGCGCCATCATCTTCAATGACAGACGCTCTACCTTCGACTGCACGATCCGCTCTCTTGGTGCAGACGGTGCTAGTATCGTTGTTTCCAGCACTGCGGGCATCCCTCCACATTTCACCTTGGCGGTCCAGGCGGAGGGCTTTGAAAGCGCCTGCCGCGTTATAGCCCAGGATCGCCAACATCTTGAGGTCAGCTTCCGCTGATACGAAACTTTTGTGCGAGCGACGAGGAGCGGGAGACATTGTCTCTAGAACGACAACGGCATCCGGACCCCCAGATCCAGGCTGAGATTTAGATCCACCGCTTTTTGGGCAGTCGTTAAAACTGTACGGACTTCCCTAACCTCTGCATCAGACCTGACATGAAAGGGTACCGGTCGGAGGTGTCAATGACCCGACTGGTTTCATGTATCACTGAACAGCACCACTGGCCGCTTCTGCTGGTCGCCGCCTGTGTTTGTGCCGTCGGCAACCTGGCGGGGGTGTTCATGTTGTCGCGTGCGCATCAGTGCGCCAAGGCGCACCGCGATCTCTGGCTTGCGGTCGCGGGTGTGGTTCTTGGCGGTACGATCTGGGCGACCCACTTCATCGCCATGCTGGCGTACAGCATCCCCGTGAACTACCAAATCGCGGAGACAGGGATATCCATAGTCGCCGCAATCGCGATAGCCTGTCTTGCGACGTATACCCTCCTTCATCTTCCGGGGCGGCAGGGTGCGGTTGCAGCCGGTATGTTTCTCGGCCTGGCGATTGCGGTGATGCACGCCATTGGGCTGAGCGCCATCAGCTCGGTCTATATTGAAAATGATACCGCCACGGCTGTCATGGCATGGCTATTGGGCGGCGGTTTCTCGATCAGCGCTACGCTCCTTTTCTACCGGGAGATGAATGGCTTGAGGCTGATCCTCGCCAGCTTTTTCATCGTCCTCGCAGTCTGCAGCCATCATATGGTTTCCATGACCGGACTCGCTATCGTCCCGTTATATCCGGGCCCTGTCGATGCTCTGACATTCCTTGACCGCGTCGGTATCGCGACCGGCGTCTGCATCGTCTCGAGCCTGTTGATCGCGACAGGTGTCGCAGCGCTCTTCTTCGACCGGCACCTGACCGACGTAAAAGGTCTTGCGAACGCGACCTCTGAAGCCGTTGTGCTGACGCGAGCAGGGCAAATTGTCCATGCCAATGAGCGTTTCACGAGCCTGACCGGAAAGCCGATCGCCGAACTGAAGTCGGCCTCGCTCTCTGATTTTATGTTCGAAAGGCAAGGATCGAGAGGTCTGCTGAATTCTCCTTGCGGCCCTATCCACGTCGAGATTGTCGAGGGCGTGATCGAGTACAAGGGCCGCGAGACCTCGGTGTTCGGCTTGCGGGACATCAGTGAGCGCCTCGAGGCGAACCGCCAGCTGATGCATCTTGCTGCCCATGACCCACTGACGGGCCTCTTGAACAGACGGGCGTTTAACAGCCGCTCAGAAGAAGTGATCGCTGACGCGGTCGCCGGTGGAAAAGCGTTCTCGCTGCTCACGCTTGATCTCGACCGCTTCAAGTCCATCAACGATGTTCACGGCCATGCCACCGGCGATCTTATTCTGCAGCAGGTCGCCGATGTCTTGAATTCGTCGTTTGAGGGAAGCGCGCTGGTGGGCAGGATAGGCGGAGATGAATTTTCGGTTCTGTTGCCCGGACTAGATGGGCTCGCGGCGCACCAGTCCGCGTCAGTACTTATAGGAAAGTTCAGATCCCAGTTCGAGACCCACGAGAAGGCGGGTGCGTTGGGAGTGAGCGTAGGTGTGGCCACGTTCCCGGAACACGGGGCTGATCTCAAGCAGCTGCAGAACAATGCCGACGCCGCGCTCTATCGTGCCAAATCCCAAGGAAGAGGGAGAATATGCGCGTTCGACCGTTTCCTTGACCAGCAACTCCAAAAGCGGAGACGGTTGGAGGATGAATTGCGGGGCGCAGTCAACAAGGGTGAGCTGTTCTTGCTCTACCAGCCGATCGTCGAGACCGTGACGCGGGAACACAAGGGTTATGAGGCTCTCTTGCGCTGGCGCCACCCCACGCTCGGCGTTTTGTCACCGGCAGTGTTCATCGAAGCTGCGGAGGAGAGCGGGAGCATCGTTGAGATCGGAAAATGGGTTCTCGACAAGGCGTGCCGGGAAGCATCGTCGTGGGATGGCAATCAGTTCGTCGCCATCAACGTTTCGGTCCGCCAGTTGTATTCTTCCGATCTCGTCGATCATGTAGCAACCGCGCTTTCTGCCAGCGGCCTTCCTCCGGAGAGGCTGGAACTGGAGATCACTGAGACTTCGCTGCTCGAAGATAGCACCGATGTTGCTCATTGCCTGGATACGCTGGATGCACTCGGCGTGAAGCTTGTGATGGACGACTATGGCAGCGGTTACGCCTCGATGACCAACCTCAGGCGCTATCCATTCCACAAGGTCAAAATCGACCGCAGTTATGTTGCTGCGCTTGAAGATGATCCGGTCGCGGAGGTTAGCATTGACTGTGCCTTGGCCCTCGGCAAGGTGCTTGGACTGGCGGTTGTCGTAGAGGGGGTCGAGACGGAGACGCAATACCACCGCCTCATCGACAAGATGCCCAATCAGTTGCAAGGCTTCCTTTTCGGCCGACCGGCTCAGATAGGAGACCATCTCCGTTCGGAAAACAGGCGTGCAGACCGCTTACCCTGCTCGGCATAATAACCTTTAGGCAGCCCATCGGCAAACCGGGCGTTTATGGAAGAGCTGATCCGGCGGGCGAGGGGTAGGATTTGAGTTGGTATCCTGCCCTTTCGGTCAGGAAGGGTGTTCCTGTGCACTTGGCAAACTCGCCAGAGGCGGGCCCGAAATCCGCAAAGCGGGGTGTTGCCAAGGCGCTGACATATCGCCGTGCCGTTGTCCGAGCTGACGAGCGCGCCGACTGGGTGCCATAAAGTCTGTCCCGTTGATCATTGCCTTAACGGCAGCCGCTGCCGAAACGGTTTGTAATTCTGCGGCAATCCTTGCACCGCACTGTCGCCCCAGAACATCCGTGACGGAGGCCAGAAGGCGTGTGCAGCAATCGATCCATTGAATCATTTCTCCGATTTTTGGGGCCTCCACCCATATTTGCCTTCAGGTCCTTGTGTTTCACCATCCCTCTGATCCTTGCGGTTACCGGATGCGCCTCGGTGCCTCTGAAGGAAGCAGGCACCCTGACCTCCTACCGCAATCTTGGCGCGCAAAAAGGGACGTTGGGCAAGAGGCGCCTCTATGTCGACGGGCAACATCTGGCCACGGTGAGAACCGTCACGATCGTGCCGACGACTTTCTCCTTCAGCGCCGCATCCCGGATCAAAACGGAAGCCGACCGCTCGCTGGTGTCGAACGCGCTGGACCGGGCGCTCTGCGTTGCGCTCAGCGACAAGTACCAGATGGTCCCGGCCGGCCAACCGGCGGATCTGACGGTCCGATCCGTCGTCACCGATATCGTCTCGACGAACCAGGCCGTGGCCGGGGTCGCGACCGCGGTCACCGTCGGCACCGGTTTTGTCCTGCCGGTCAGCGTGCCGCGCCTGCCCTTCGGTCTCGGAGGATTGGCAGTCGAAGCAGAGGCCGTCGACGGCGGCGGCATTCAGAGCGCGGCGATGGTATGGGCCCGCGGCGCGAACTCGATCCAGGACAAACCCCGTATTTCCGAGGTCGGGGACGCCTATGGCCTCGCTTCCAAGTTTGCGAGCGATTTTTCGGCCATGCTCATTTCCGGCAAGGAGCCGAAAGGGCTCAACCTCTCTCTTCCCTCGCGGCAGAGGATAAAGTCCTGGCTCGGCGGCAAGCCGAAATACGCGGCTTGCGACGCATTCGGCCGGGCGCCCGGATTGGTCGGTGTCGTCGCGGCCAAATACGGTGCACCGCCGGAATGGACCGACAAGAAACCCAAACCCCTCGTGACACACTGACATGCTCTACGCCCCGGCTGGCCTGGAGCGTCGCGCAAGCCGCTGCGCTTTTTACGGAGGAACGGCGGTCGGCCCCTCCAGCGACCGGCCGGTTCCGTAAGGCGGCATGGACGGACGGAGCAATGGCCAGCACCCCCAAGGCCCTGTTCCGTTCGTCCGCTGCTTGCCGGCATTCGCAAGCAGGATGCCCACCACCCCCTCGTTCGGCCCCCCATATCGGCGGCCGATTTTCATCCGGGCCTGTAATGCTGCGGCAATTCTTCAACCGCAGTTTCTTTCTGAAACCATCCCCGGGTTTCTTTAGCTTTTATAATCAGGAGTTATTTTGGTGAGCCAGCATGATCAACATCATCCGGAAGGCCGGCACCGCAACACGGTCTCAAGCGGAGTTGGGGCTTCCGACATCATAATAAGAAGGTGGACGGCAAGGGCGTCGATGGCGGTATTGGCTGCAGCCTCGGCACTGCTTCCGGCCGCGGCACTTGCGGCAGACCTCGACGCAGCCGATGCGGCGATTGCCCCTCCCGAACAGTTCGATACCGGACGCTATGGCGGCATTCGCGGCAAGCTGCATGACTGGAAGGTGACGATCGGCGTCGGGGCGATCTATCTCCCCGAATACGAAGGATCCGACGAGTTCAAGGTGCAGCCGTTTCCGGTGATTTCCGCCCAGTTCGGTGAGCGCGTGCATCTTGATACCGGCGGCCTCACCGTCGATCTGTTCGAGACCAACGGTTTCCGGATAGGCATTACGGGCGGCGTCGAGATGGGCCGCAAGGAGGATGACTCGGACTACCTGCGCGGTCTTGGCGATATCGACATGGGCGGCGTCGTCGGAGGGATTGTCAGCTACGAGACGGGTCCATTCGGCGTTTACGCCAAGTTGGACAAGACCATAGGCGGCAGCGAAGGCCTGACCGGCACGTTCGGCGCGAAGGTTTCGCATCGCTACGAACGGTTCATCTTCTCCACCGATGTGTCCGGCACCTGGGCCGACGACAATCACATGGAAGCCTATTTCGGGGTGACATCGATCCAGTCAGCCCGTTCCGGCCTGGCGGAGTATGAGGCGAAGTCGGGGATCAAGCGCGTCGATCTCAAGGGCTCCATCACCTACATAGTGACCGAGACCTGGAGTGTCACGGGAGCGGCCGGCGCCGGTTTCCTGCTCGGGGATGCCAAGGACAGCCCGATCGTCAAGGATGACATTCAGCCTTTCGCCATGCTGGGCGTAGGATATCGTTTCTAGAAGGATGACATCGCCGCGGCAGCCGTCAGGGCTGCCGCTCTCCGATCTTCATGCGCGGAGGACGGCCTAGATGTGGATCGTCTGGGCCGCGTTGATGGACGAGATGAAGCTTTTCGTGCGGTCCTGTTTCGGATCGCCGAAGATCGTCTCCGCCCTGCCGGATTCGATCACCTTGCCGCTTTCGAGAAAAACGACATGATGGGCGATTCGCGATGCAAGCCGCAGGTCGTGCGTCGCCATCACCATCGTCGTTCCTTCGGCCGCAAGCCGGCCAAGCACATCGATGACCTCGGCCGAAAGTTCGGGATCGAGCGCCGAAGTCGGTTCGTCGCAGAGCAGAACCCGCGGCGAGGGCGCAAGCGCCCGGGCGATCGCGACGCGCTGTTGTTGTCCGCCGGAAAGCTCGGACGGCCAGGCATCCGTTTTATGCGCCATTCCCACTTTGGTGAGCAGTTCGCTGGCGCGGCGGTGGGCTTTTTCCCGCGGCCATTTGAGGACCGTCGTCAGCCCTTCCATGACGTTTTCGATCGCGGTGCGATGGGGAAAGAGCTGGAAGTTCTGGAAGACCATGCCGGTCTGGCGGCGAATCTTCTGGATCGATTTCCAGCCGATCTTCTTGCCCGGTTCGAAGTCGAGCCTTTCATCGCCGATGCGGACGGAGCCGGCCGTCGGGATTTCCAGGAGATTGATGCAGCGGAGCAGCGTACTCTTGCCGCCGCCCGACGGGCCGATGAGCGCAGTCACGCTTCCTTCGGGAATGCTGAGGCTGATGTCCTTGAGGATCACGGCATCGCCGAAGCGCTTTTCGATGTTGGAAAGCTCGATCATCGATGTGACTCCAGCATGCCGCCATAACGGGCGAAGCGCTTCTCCAGCTTGTTCTGCAGCGACGACAGCACCGAACTCAGGACGAGATAGATCAGGGCAGCCTCGATATAGAGGATGAGCGGCTCGTAGGTGGTCGCGACGATCCGCTGGGCGGCCTGGAAGAGTTCCGGCACCGTGATCGCCGCGGCGAGCGAGGTATCCTTGACCAGCGAGATGAAGGTGTTCGAAAGCGGCGGCACTGCGACGCGCGCAGCCTGCGGCAAAATGGTGCGGCTCATCGCCTGGCGCCATGACATGCCGATCGAATAGGCTGCTTCCCACTGCCCTTTCGGCACCGAGGAAATGACGGCGCGGATGATTTCCGAACTGTAGGCGCCGATATTCAGGGTAAAGCCGATCAACGCGGCGGGAAAGGCGTCGAGCAGGATGTTGATGCTCGGCAGGCCGTAGAAGATAACGAAAAGCTGTACGAGAAGCGGTGTGCCGCGGATCACCCAGACGTAAAATCGTGCGACCAGCGCCAGCGGCGCGGGGCCGAACAGCCGCGTGACCGCCGTGATCAGGCCAAGGATGAGCCCCAGCAGGAAGGACAGCAATGTCAGCGGAACCGTGAAGCGGATGCCCGCCCATAGGAGGGTCGGAAGGGAATCCGACATCAATTGAAGCCAGTGCGGCACGATGTGATCCTCAAAAAATGACGCGTCCGGCGCGGGCGCCGGACGGGGTATTCACGCATTCAGGAATGAACCGGCAGCTTACTTCGAGACGTCCTGTCCGAAATATTTGTCGGAAATCTTCTGGTAGGTACCGTCGGCCTTGATGTCGGCCAGGGCCTTGTTGATGGCGGCGAGGAGTTCCGGCTCGCCCTTGCGGATGATGATGCCGGAATAATCGGCATTGTCCTGCTGCGCGGCGATCTTCACCGGCGCGTCGGGCTTCTGCTTCTTGAAATCGAGGAAGGAGAGGCTGTCGTTGATCGTCGCCTCGGCGCGGCGCGTCAGCACGAGCTGGATCGACTGGTCGAAACCATCGGTGGCCACGAGTTCCGCGCCCGCCTGCTCGGCGATTTTGCCGAAATTGCTGGTCAGGGACTGGGCCGACTTCTTGCCCTTGAGATCCGCGAAGCCCTTGATGTCGCTGTTGTCCTGGCGAACGATCAGCACCGCCTTGGATGCGATGTAGGGATCGGAGAAATCGTATTTCTGCTTGCGGGCTTCGGTAATGCCGACCTGGTTGATGACGGTATCGTAGCGCTTGGCATCGAGGCCCGCGATGAGGCCGTCCCACTTGCCTTCGACGAATTCGGCCTTGACCCCGAGTTTCGCAGCAACGGCCTGCCCAATCTCGACATCGAAACCGGCAAGTTTGCCGGTGGCGTCATGATAGGTGAAGGGCGCATAGGTGCCCTCGGTGCCGATCTTGAAGATGCCTGCGGATTTGATGGCGGCGAGATTTTCGCCGGCGAGAGAAGGGGTGAGGGCTGCGGCTTGAATGAGGGCCGCCGCGACGATGGTTTTCAACCGGAACATTTAGGTCATCCTTTCAGCAGTGCTTGCTGGCGACTAGATGACAGAAAATAGGACGGCGCGATTGAAAGAAAACCGCGAATAAAACCGGCAAATGCGAATATTTTACTCAGGGCGGTCGCGGCCGCCCATGAGCCTCCGGGGGATGACAGGCGCGGGCGCAGCCAACGGAAGAAGCGCCCGCCTCGCGCCGGAAGATAGGGCAGACCGTTTACACGCCCGATCGCACCGTTCCTTCGATTGAAGCAAGCCAGTTCAGCGCAGAAAAATCCAAACTCGGTGAAGGTCTTAGCGATGAAGGCCTGGAATTTGCGCACGATTGCGCGCCCTCGCGGTTGACATACGTCAATGACGGGGAGATTATATTCAACATGGATACATCATATTCACATAGAATACAAGAGGAAAATGGCGGCGTCCGCCCCCTCTCGACGGTTCTGAAGACGATGGCGGTGCTGGACGTGCTGGCCTCGAGCGCCCGCGGCATGAAGCTGCCGGAGATCGCGTTGGCCATGGAACTCTCACGGCCGACGGCCTATCAGCGGCTGCTGACGTTGATCGAAGCCGGCTGGGTCGAGCAGGATCACGAGATGCGCTACCGTCTCTCGATGCATGCCTGTCGGCTTGCGGCTGCGGCCATGGAGCAGGCAAATCTGGGAACGCGGGTCCAGCCGATCATCGAGATGCTGGTCCATCGGGTGAAGGAAACGGCTTCGCTGGCGGTGCTCGACCGCGGCCTTCCCTGCATTGTCTCGCGCGTGGAATCCGAAAGCGTGCTGCGTGCCGAACAGAAGATCGGTACGACCATGTCGCTCGAAGGCTCCGCGTCCGGCCGCATCCTGACCGCCTTCGCGGACGAGGTGACGCTCGCCCGCCTCAAGGAAAGTGGCGAACCGTTGGCTTCGGAAGAACTTCTGGGCGAGGCCCGCGCCAATGGCTACGCGCTGTCGAGCGGTTATACCCATAGCGGGGTCGTGGCGATTGCCGCGCCGATCTTCGATCTCCACGGAAAGTGCACATCGACGATCTCGCTGGTCATGCCGCAGATGCGCTTCGATCTGGAAAGTTTTCGCGAGCCGCTTCTCGAAACCGCCCGCACCATCACGAAAATGCAGCAGGGAGAACGTTGACGGTCATGACCGCGACTTCCGAACAGGTGGCGATGCCACAGCCGCGCCCAGGCCACGAGGTGATGAAAATCTCGCGGCTGGCGGCAATCCAGCCGAGCCGGCTTAGCGGTACGCGCGCCTTCATGAACAAGATGATCCGCGAGCGCTGGGACATTTCCAACGTCCTGTTCGACGTGGATGAAAACGCCGAAGGCACCGTCGTCTATTCCATCAAGGCGCCGGACCAGGAATTCTCGTTCATCGGCTTTTCCCGCCCCCCAAGCCGCACCGCGCGCACCGGCCGCATCATCGGCCAGGCCTGGGACATGATGGGCGCGCTGATTGAAGGACCGGCGACCGAGGCGGAGATCGAAACGGCGCGGCGGGAAATTCCAAAGCTCTATACCGGCCGGGCGACCGCCGGCACGCTGATCTGGTGCCGCTCGAACCGCTCGATGCGGGTCTTCGACCAGACGCTCGAAGCGCTGGCCGAGGGCCGCCAACCCTCCGTCGCCGATCTTTCCAAGGTCTGCTACCTGATGCGCAATACCGGCCTCGACGGTAACGGCACGTTCGGGACGCGCTCCTTTCCATCGCTTGGAGCGCGCCATGCGCTTGGTGGCGTTCTCGAGGCGCAGTTGCTGACGGCCTACCTGATGCGGGAATTCTCCTGCGATCTCGTCGAACATCTCGCCGCGAAGAAATCGGACAAGGCCATACGCCTCGACCCGCGGCTACGCCGCTATATCGGTGTCGGCAATGGATCCGCGCTCGGCCTCATCTTCTTCGTCCACAAACATCCGCGCCTGATCAACGGGCTTCTCGCCGCACGCGAAGGCGCGATTGCGGCGGCGCGCGCGCTGAAGCTCGATGCGTCGGATGCCCGCGTCGCAAAGCTGCTCGACTTCGTCCGTCAGGCAATCGTCTTCCGCCGCCAGGACCAGATGGTCTACGAGACATTTGCGTCCAGCGCCGAAGTGGCCGCCGATCTTGAAAAGGTGGTTGCGGCGTTGGAAGAGTTTCGCAGGAGCGGCACGGTGCTTGGCCGCAAGGCGGATTATCCGCTCGATATCCTCGCCTTCGAGTTCGAGGTCGAGATCGTGCCGGAAGCCTATGAGACGTTTCTGTCGTTGCTGATCGAACTGGTGCCGGAAGAGGCCGACGCGCTGTTGGCGGCCGTTGACGGTCCCGACGAGTTCACCGTCTCGCCGGCCGAGACAGTGGAAGACCTGATGGCGCTCGTCCGGGACGAATATCGGTGGGCGCTCGACACCGACATGGCAGGCCCCGACGCCTATAAATATGTCTGGTACAAATCCGAGACGGCAGAAGAGCCCCGCCGCGGCTCCCGCGAGGAAGTGCCCGAGGCGCTCGATCTCGGCCTTGATGTCTGCGGCGGCATCCAGACCCTGTTTGCCGATCTCGGCAGCGCCGAAAGTTCGCTTACCGTCGCCCGCTTCCTGATGAAGTATCCCGAACATCGCTACATGGTGGCGCGCATTCAGAGCCTGCGCGGGCAGGGCTATCACACGCCACGCGCTAATATCAACGCCGAGGCTTTCGTGCCGATCGACCTCGTGCGGTTGATGAATGTCGGCATTCACGGCATCGACAAGACCCGCGACTTCCTCAGCCGCAACCTTCGCGGCGTGCTTTATCACGGCGCACCGACCCCAGACGATCTGCGCGCCGGCTACACCGGCACTTGGTACTATCCGGCGGAACCTGTCCTATGACCTCCCTGAATTCATTTCCTTCCATGCGCGTCATGCCTCGCGAGATGCGGCTGATGTCCGAGCGGATCTTTTCGCTCAGCAGCCTGCCCAAGGGTTTCTTCCTGACGGTCGGCGACTTTCCGATGTATTCGCAAAAGCTTGGCCTCGGTGGTTTCCAGCTGTTCGAAAAGCGGTTCGTGAGCTTCAGGTCGGCGGCCGTCGCCCGTATCGCGATCGCCTCGGAGGAGGGGCACCGCATCACGCTCGATGCCGCGGGCGAACATGCCTGGTTCGTGCTGCCGACCGCCCTCGATCTGCTCGGCGAGCTTGCGGCCCGGTTCGGATCGGCGGAACTGACGGTACTTGGTGCGACGGATGCCGACGAGCTTGCAATCGCCACGCGTTTCGGCGGTCGATCGGGGCTTGCGATCTCCATGTCGGGCAATGTGCTGAAGGCTGTTCCCGCAGCCGTCACCGGCGACGTCCCCAAAGACGATCCTCTGCTCTGGTCGCTTCTGGAAGAGGGCGCAGAGATCGAGAGCGATCTCTGGTGGCGCATCTATCACCTGGCAAAACAGGCGCTTGCCACCGACAGCATCGTTTCGCGCCGCCACGCCGGCCCGATGATCGTCAACGAAGATGGCACTGTCATCGGCCGCAAGGACAATGACGACGAGACCGACGTGACGTTCCTGTCGTCCAGATTGTCGGAACGCGAAAAGGCCGAACGCAAAAAGGAAAGTGCGCGATCATGATCATCGACGGTTTGCAATGCGGGCATTTCGATCGCGCCGCCTTTGAAACGCTGCTCAAGGGAACGGTTGGCGGCGTCGTCAACACCTGCGGCTTCTGGGAAGGCACGGTGGAATCGCTCGATTCGATCGGCCGCTGGCGCGATCTCGTTCGCGAGAATGCCGACATCGCCGAGATCGCTCTTTCGGCGGGCGACATCACCCGCATTTCCGATGCGGGCAAGCTGGCGATCATCATGGGCTTCCAGAACAGCAACCTTTTCGAGGGCCGGGTCCGCTTCGTGGAGATGTTCGCCGAACTTGGCGTGCGCGTGGTGCAGCTCACCTACAACAACCAGAACGAACTCGGTGGCTCCTGCTACGAGGCGGAGGATTCCGGCCTGTCGCGCTTCGGCAGGGAAGTGGTCCGCGAGATGAACGCGGCCGGCATTCTGGTCGATTGCAGCCATGTCGGCGACCGCACGACACTCGATGCCATCAAGGTGTCGGAAAAGCCGATCGCGGTCACCCACGCCAATGCCCAATCGCTTTTCATGCACAAGCGCAACAAGTCGGACGACGTCATCAAGGCGCTGAAGGACACCGGCGGGGTAATCGGCTGCGCCGCCTATCGCAACATTACCGGCGACGAATTCTGCGCCTCGATCGAGGCCTGGTGCACGATGGTTGCCCGCACGGTCGATATCGCCGGCATCGATTCCGTCGCGATCGGCACCGACAAGAGCCATAATTTCACCGCCCCCGACTATGCGTGGATGCGCAAGGGCCGCTGGACGCGCGGCGAGGACTATGGTGCGAGCGCTGCCGGCAAGCCGCTCAAGGCCGCACCTCCGGAATGGTTCCAGAAGGTCGAGGACATCAGGGTGATCCCCGACGGCCTCAGCGCCGTGGGCTTCTCGAAGGAAGAAGTCGCGAAGATCACGCACGGGAACTGGCTGCGGCTCTACGAAGCCACGTTCAGAAAATCATAAAAGAGGAGAACTGCAATGACTGGAATGAAGACCTTTCTCATGCCTGACCGCCGCCGTTTCCTGAAGACGGCCGGTGCCGCGATCACCGCTTCGCTCGCCGCTCCCTATGTGGTTCGCGCTCAGGAAAAGATCCTCTATGTGAATACCTGGGGCGGGCCGTGGGAGGCTGCCGCGAAGACGCATCTGATCGATCCGTTCACCGCCGAAACCGGCATCCAGGTGAAGACCGTTTCCCCGGTCTCCTTCGCCAAGCTTGCCCAGCAGGTCAAGACCGGCACCTACGAGTTCGACGTCACCACGCTTGGCGGCGGTGAACTGGTGCGCGCCAACCAGGCCGGCATCATTGAAGAGCTGAAGGAGCCCTATAAGGGCGGTCTCTTCGAAAACGGCGTCGCTTCGCATGCGTTCGCGACCGTGATGGCCTGGCGCACCGACAAATATAAGGACAGCCCCAAGACCTGGGCCGACTTCTGGAACGTCGAGAAGTTTCCCGGCGGACGTTCGCTGCAGCGGTATGCGTCGCGCGTCATCCCGATCGCGCTCCTCGCAGACGGCGTGGCGGTCAAGGACCTCTATCCGCTCGACGTGGACCGGGCCTTCAAGTCGCTCGACAGGATCAAGCCGCATATCCGCGTCTGGTGGACCGCCGGCGCCCAGTCGACCCAAATCCTGCGTGACGGGGAGATCGACATGATCGGCATCTGGCACGGCCGGTATTTCGAGGCCGAGAAGGCTGGCGCTCCGGTTGCCATGACCTGGAACCAGGGCGAGATCGAGCGGGCCTACTGGGTCGTCGCCAAGAAGACCCCGAACCTTGAAAACGCCAGGAAATTCGTGGAATTCGCCACCAGTGCCAAGCCGCTCGCCGGCTTCTCCAAGGCTGCGGATTACGGCGCGCTGAACCCGGCTTCCAACCAGTTCGTTGCTGCGGCCGATGCCAAGCGCATGCCGACCTCGCCGGACAACTACAAACAGACCTTCGAGCAGGACATGGTCAATTTCGGCATCGATCCGGCAGAACTCGCCGAACGTTTCGAAGAGTGGGTCGCCAGCTGATCCGCTCTCCTCGATCAGCCGACCTGTTGGCCGGCATCGCGCGGGTGCCCCGCGCGATGCCGCAACGACCTTGCCTGCCATAAAAAGGGGAACGGCAATGGGCATCAGCCTTTCAAAACTGACGGAAAAGACGAATATCTGGCCCTGGTTGCTGCTCGCGCCGCTCGGCATCTACATGCTCGTCTTCTTCGTCGTGCCGCTCGCCGAAGTGGCAATCATGAGCTTCACCGAACCGAAGGTCTCGCTTGCGAACTACCAGAAGGTCCTGACCGGGGCACTTTATCAGCGCGTCTTCCTGAACACGTTCATGACGGCGGCCTTCGTGACGCTCTGCTGCCTTCTGGTCGGTTATCCGCTGGCTTATCTGATGGCGCATTCCAAACCCCGGACGGCGATGCTGATCCTGCTCCTCGTCACCATGAGTTTCTGGACCAGTTTTCTCGTCCGCACCTATGCGTGGATGGTTCTGCTCGGCAATAACGGCCCGCTGATCGCCTTCCTGCAGATGATCGGGTTCGACAAACCGCCGCAGCTTCTCTTCACCCGGTTCTCCTCGACGCTCGCCATGGTCCATATCCTGGCGCCTTACATGATCATGAACATCTACACGGTCATGAAAAAGATCGATCCGGCGCTGATCCGGTCGGCGGAAAGCCTCGGCGCCAGGGGCTGGTCGCTGTTCCGGCACGTCTACCTGCCGCTGACGGCGCCCGGCATCGCCAACGGCTCGGTGCTCGTCTTCGTCATCTGCCTTGGGTTCTACGTGACGCCGGTGCTGCTTGGCAGTCCGCGCGAGCAGATGATCGCCGGCTTGATCGGCCATCAGATCGAGGAATTCCTGGCCTTCGGCCTGGGCTCCGCCATGGCGATGATACTGCTCGTGGTGACGCTGATCATCCTCACCATCTATCACCGCCGTTTCGGCCTCGACAAACTCTGGGGGTGACCGAACATGAATAGGTTCATGCGCTGGGCCGGCTTCATCGTCGTGCTCTTCATTGCCGCCCCGCTCGTCATCGTCGTGCCGATGTCGTTTTCGAATGCGAGTTCGCTGCAGTTCCCGCCCCCCGGCTACTGGCTCGGTTATTATCGCGCCTATTTCACCAGCGTGGACTGGCTGATCCCGACCTGGAACAGCATTCTCATCGCGACCGCCACGACCATCCTCACCATGGTCCTGGTGGTGCCGGCGACCTTCGCGCTCGTGCGCCATCGGTTTCGCGGCAAGGGGTTCGCGGATCTGATGATGCTGATGCCGATGGCGGTGCCGCATATCGTCATGGCGGTCGGTTATTATTCCTATTTCGGCGATCTCGGGCTGGTTCACAGCCATCTCGGCGTCATTCTGGCACATACCTGCCTGTCGGTACCGATCGCCTTCCTCGTCCTTTCTGCCAATCTCAAGGGCTTCGACCGAAACCTTGAACGGGCTGCGCAGAGCCTCGGCGCCAGCCCGGCAAAAACGTTCCTGCACGTGACTTTGCCGATCCTGCGGCCGGGACTGGTGATCAGCTCGCTTTTCGCCTTCATCCAGTCCTTCGACGAAACCGTGGTGGCGATCTTCATTTCGGGCCGCGATGCCGAGACCCTGCCGCGCAAGATGTTCGACAGCATCCGTCAGGAGGCCGATCCGGTGATCGCCGTCATCTCGACGCTGCTCTTCTTCGTGGTGCTGGTCGGCATAGCGGCTCCCTATTTCGCCAGCGCGCTGCGCAGCCGCGCTCCCAAGCCGAGCCGGCCGGCCGGCGCACATTGAACACCCCCGAAGGGCTCCCCAAGGACTTCCGATGACGAACTACCTGCAACTCTCCAACATCACCAAGACCTATGGGCATTTCACGGCGCTCGACGATGTCAGCCTGTCGGTCGATAAGGGGGAGTTCGTAACCTTCCTTGGGCCGAGCGGCTCGGGCAAGACGACCACGCTGATGATCATTGCCGGTTTTGAAAAGGCGAGCGGTGGCACGGTCGAGGTCGGCGGGCAGTCGATCTCCCAATTGGCTCCGCATGAGCGCAATATCGGAATCGTGTTCCAGAACTACGCCTTGTTTCCGCACAAGACGGCGGTCGAAAACGTCTATTTCCCGCTGCAGATGCGCGGTATCAGCCGTTCTCAAGGTCTGCGGCAGGCAGAAGACATGCTGTCGCTCGTCGGCCTCAAGGGTTTCGGCCATCGTCATCCGAAGGAATTGTCCGGCGGCCAGCAGCAGCGGGTGGCGCTCGCCCGCGCACTGGTCTTCGAGCCCTCGCTGCTTCTGCTCGACGAGCCGCTCGGTGCGCTCGACAAGAACCTGCGCGAGCAGATGCAGATCGAAATCAAGCGCATCCAGCGCAGCCTCGGCGTGACGACAATCTTTGTGACCCACGACCAGTCGGAAGCCATGTCGATGTCCGATCGCATCGTGGTATTCGAGAAAGGCGGGATCGAACAGGCCGCAGCACCACTGGATATCTATCATCGCCCGCAGACATCCTTCGTCGCCGCCTTTATCGGTGAGAGCAACCTGATCCCGGCGACCATCGCCAGCGCGGCGGCCGGAACGGCTGAAAGTCCCACACTGGGTGCTGTCGACTATGCGAGCACCGACGTTCTTGCCGACGGCCAGAAGGTGACGCTGCTGATCCGGCCGGAATATATCAAGCTGTCGCGCAACCCGATCGACGGCCGCAAGAATGTTCGCATGGTCGTCGAGACGATCGTCAACTACGGCGACAATGCACTCGTGATCGGTCGGGCAGGAGATATTCCGGTGCGCGTCAGGGTCCTCGGCGCCGATGTGGTGATCATCAAGGAAGGCGAGGAATGCTGCATCAGCTGGATGCCGGACGCCGTCTTCGTCATCACCAGATAGGATCGCGACGGAGCGAAAGGACGGCCGACGTGGTCTCGTGGCAGCGACGTGACGTCAATCTGTCGCCCGACCCCACGCATGCCATCTCAGGGGCCGGCTGCTTGGCGGCCGCCATGCGGACAGCAAGCCGTCACCAGTGCTCTTGCACCGGCTGATCGTAGCGGTGTAGGTGTAAGAGGCGTAACGAAGTTGTAAACTGCCCAACGTGAGAGATGGGCAACAATCGGTTTACGCTTAGTCGTAGAGGTTACCAGTCGATATCGAGTATTGAATGAGCAAGAGGCTGTCGAGGATATTGCGGCTCCAAAGACGAGGTGTGCTCTGTCGTCATCTTGTTGGCATGTCCGTCTGTCGTGGATCAGCAGTATCCGCGGCCAAGGAAGGTGTTCAATGCCTCGTATGAAACGCGACATTCCGGTCGAACCCGTCGATATGGCCTCATTGGAGGCACTGACGTTCCAGGAAAGGCTCGCGATCGGCATCGAGCGGTTGAAGGCTGAGCGTGACGTGAAGAACAGGGTGCTGGCAGAGCAGCTCGGCGTGGATGAGGCATACATATCGCGCCTGGCTCGCGCGATGGGTGACGTCAAGCTGTCGACCCTCGACAAGATGCAGCGAGCGTGGAACGTCGATGGGGAGAATTTGCTCAAGGTCACGGAAGCCGATCTCCCGCTGATTGCGGTCTGGAAAACACGCCTAAAAAAGAAGAAAGCTGCCGAGACGCCGTGATCCTAGCGCCGTCGCGGCCACCGCGTCGACCGAGTTCGTTGATGGCGTATTCGCCGGCCGTTCCAATGATGAAAGCCGGCGCGGCGGAGATCAGTGCTCCTTTGCTGAGCGTTCTCATCGACGACATCAATATCCCTCGATTCCAAGACGCTTCAGGATGGCGACCGGATCGGTTTCGCACTCCTTCTTCCATTCAGGATGTTTCGCGCAGGCGTAGGCGTATTGGCTTAGGTCGGCCGCCGACAGGTCCGCAAGCCTGTTGCCGGCCGCTTTCCATTGCTGCACGTTCGGCGGATCGCAGCCAGCGCCGCCCGCTCCGCAAAAGTCCGGATCGCGCTCTTCAATCTGTTTCTGGGTGTAGCCGTCTTGCGCGCTGATTGCGGGCGGGGCGACGGTTAGCAGAAGCGCCACCACGGCGAAGAGTCGGGAGAAGCGTTTCATTCAACCTCCATGCGTGTTCGTAAGGGTCACGGTACTGTCTGGGGTGACCGGTAAGGGCAACGGTAGGACCCGGTCGGATTCCGATGAAAGCCTATCGGACACTCCGTCATTCGCCGTCGACGCGGTGTACAGCCATGGAGGCAGCAGCTCCGGCGACGACCAGACACCGAAACCTAAACCGCGGGCCTTCCGCTCGATATCGAAATAGGCGGGAACTTGGGGTTCATTGCGATAGTTGAAGGCGTAGCCAATGCCTTCCGCGATCGCCGTCGCGGCCAGGTTCGTCTCACCGACAAAGCAATGAGCGATTAGAACCAGGTTGGCGTCCCGGCCGATCGGCGTGCAGTTGACGTTCTGGCCAAGCGTTCGAAGGATCATCCAGGCACGTGACACCTGCCCGGCCGGCCACGTCACGCTTTCGCTCGTCGCCGTCTGCTCCAGGCGAGGGGTTTCATAGCCGGCGAGCCGGACGATCTGACGGCTCTTGATAAACTCGAATGTTCTGCCGTCGATGATCTGTGCCTTGCCGTAAATCTGGCGCGGCACATCCGTCGGGCGGCCTTGCCCGAGCGATGCCGTCTGGGGGACTGCGAGCAATATCATCGTGAGGGCGGCGGCTTTCATCGCGACGCTCCAACTTGCTGCGTGAGGATGGTGACCGGATGCGGCATGTCCGGATACGCCCAAAGACCTGCCTGCGCCGCGCGCGCGCTTTTCTCGGCGATCCTGTAGCCTGGAACGATCAAATGTCCGGCGCCATCAACCGCCGCAAATCCCCAGCCCTGAGCGATCAAATAGGTCGCCAGATCGTAGCGATGCTGCCCTGCGGTCGTCTGGCACACAACGACGAGATTATTGCGATCGATGTCCTTCATGTTCGTACAGACGGGTCTTGCGTCCCTGATCATGGCCTGGGTCATGATCACGTTGAGTTCTCCGCAATCCCGGACAGCGCCGCCGGAAAGCGTAATGCTGGTCCCGCGCAGGCATGCCTGCAAACCATAGAGGCGATACCGCCTACCGCCGGAGACCCAGGTATCGCCGGTCTCGAACTGCGCTTCCGCGGGGAATGGCACGAATTCGGATGGAGCACGATCCCCCTCAACGGCTGCCGCGCGTTCGGCTTGCGATGCCTGAACGGGAAGGACTAGGGGCAAGGCATGCCGCGTCGAGAGGAGTTCCGCGCCGGCAAACATCGGCATAATGGTGATGCCCGCATAAAGGCCCGAAACGGTGATCGTGGAAAGCAGCATGAAGGTTCCGATCCGCATCAGTGCATTACTCGATTTGCGCGAAAGCGCTCATCGTAGGGATGCGCGAAATGGTCGTTCGCCCAGATCCCGGCTCTTGAGCTTCGTGCGGCGCCTTCAGCGCGCGCATATTCCGGAAAGACCGGTCGGCCCGCACCGTCACGAGAGGCGAACGCCACGCCCTTGGCGATGAGCGCTTCCGAGAGCGACTGCACCGCACCGTCCTTCATGAAAAAGCACTCCGCGAAACGCACGTCGGCTGGCCGGGGTTCCGGCCCAAGTCATGGCAGGGGAACGCATTGCCGGCACTTGCCTTCGCCTCGCCAAGAACAGCGGTCATCCCGGCAAGCGAGATCATGGAGCATGTCGCTACCACACCCGCAAATTCTATTCGGCCGGTCGAAAGGCAGCCGTGCCCCCCGGCCAGCCTGACAACCGTGCCATCATCAGCGAGAAACGTGCTGCCGCTCAGCACGGCCTCCGGGCTCACTCTTCCCAGATCGAGCCGTGTTGCAAGCGACATCGTATCTACTCGCGCCTGAGGCCCAGGGGGGAGATCTTCCCCTCGTGGGTAGGCCTCCTGATAGGAGCTGACGAACTCCGCAATCGAGTCGGCCCGTGCGGCCACTGGCAGAGCGATCGAAAAACCGACAAGGGTCCAAAAGTGGGGGCGAGTGGGTCGCCATGCGCCATTGTTCATGTTCGCATCCGTCATCTGTTGACTTGCTTGATCATGCACAAACTTGTACTGTAGTGCAAGTCTGGAATTCCATTAGAGTTGAGCTAGCGTTTTCTGGACACTCGATTTCGCATGTGGAGACAAGCAGATGGTGGTGCATCGAAAGGGGCTTAGAGCCTGGGTGTTTCCGTTCCAGGCGGCGCGGTTCTTGATCTTGATAGCGAACTTTTTGCTGGTTGCGGCGGCTTGCCTTTTGGTGGCGGCCTTCGTGGGCTACGCGATTGCCTTGACATGTTCGTATGCGTTCCTGCCGGCAGAGTGGACAAAGGCGCTGTGGCAGTGGGCCGCGGACCTCTATGACCGGTCTTCCTGGTTCAAGGCTGCAACGATGACCTTCTTTGTGCTCCTTTTCCTGCCGCTTCTTGGGTTTTGGCCGGGGAGGGATCCGATCGCCGATGCAGCCCGCGAGCGGGAGACGATGCGACTGAACGACGAGCTGATTGCGGCGCGGCAGCGCGGACTGCTCTAACGGAAGCTTCGGGCCTGAAAGTAGGATTTCGGGCACGTATGCGTGTGGTGATCAGAAGCTTGCGCCCATCGCTTAACGGGCGTCGGCCGTAGTTTATGTCTTCTGACCCGCCGGCCGCGGCGCCGACATTCGTTCCCCAAAACGGTGAGGAATTCGATGACAGCAAAACCGCTCTCGCTTGCCATTTCGACCTTCAAGGGCGGCGCCGGGAAATCGACTCTCAACGTCAATCTTGCAGCAGAGTTCGCCCAACAGGGACACAGGACGCTGTTGATCGATTGCGATGAGCAGGAATCAGCCACGCGCTGGTACAATGTTTCCATGAAGCGGGGATTGCTGCCGACGGATGGGACGCTGCTGCATTTGCGAGTTGCTCCTGCAGACCGGTTTCGGGATCGGCTCGACAATGCTCCCGAGGCTGATATTCGGATCTACGATGTCGGCGGCTATGTGCACCATCGCGCTATCGACGTCTACCACGAGTGCGACGCGATCCTCATACCGGTCATCCCGGAACCGACCGCCGCGACGTCGGCTATAAAGGTGGCGACGATTCTGAACGAGATCTCGAGGAAACGGGGTCGGGGACCGATCCCTTATGCTGCGATCTGGAACTATGTCGACATGATCGCCCTCAAGCACAACCGCTCGCTACCCGAGGTTCACGCGATCCTGACGAGCGGTAGGATTCCCATGGTCGAGACAGTCGTCCGGAAAAGCAACCACTTCAGTGACGTCGGTGCCGGCTTTGGCTCGCTCTATTCCAAGCTTGCCAGCATCGAGAACAATCCCTCCCTGACGCCGTCGGCCAAGCGCAGAGCGTCGGAAAGCGTGCTCGACGCGATCGATCTCGTGAAGAGGATCAACAACGAGTTCATCGGCCTTCTTCAGGCGGAGGCGGCTTGAGATCATGTCGAGGGAAAGAACGCCGGCAGGAAATATTCTCGCCCTTGCCCGATCCAGAGAAGGCCGGACGACGGACGTCGCGGAAACTGCGACCTCGTACATGCCGACCAATATCGACCTCGATACGCTCATGCCTGATGATGCTCCTCAGGGGCGGGAAGAAACCATCCTTCCAGACACCCGGCCGCCGCAAATCCGAGGTCCAAGCAAACATCAACGCGGCGAGCGATCGGCGCCGAAGGAACGCGTATCGGCAGCGGGCGCAGACGTGAAGCGAAAGCGCATATCGCTCTATCTCGACGACGACGTGCTGACGAAAATCTTCCGGGTCTCGTTGGAACGCCACGAGCAACTGTCGTCGGCGACGCACAGGCTCATTGTCGAGGCGCTGACGGCGAGGGGACTATGAACAAATGCGAGAGCCTCCCGTCATGTTTCGCCTGCCCCATCACGTTTTAAGCAATGCCGAGGCTCTTGCCACACGGCTCGAGATTTCCGTCAACATCGTCGCAAAGCTGATCGTCACGAGGGAGATCATGCACGTTCCGGCGATGCTCGACGAACATGACCGGCAATTGGCAAACATACACCAATTTCTGCGCGAACTTGCTTTTCGCAACGAGGCGTTTCTCCGCGAGCAGCGCGGACATGCAGGGAGCACCAATGCGATCGCGCACAAGCTCGACGAGGTCATGGGCGCTCTCGATGCAATCCGCGATGCCGCCTTCGTCCGGCCGTCGTCCTACATCGTTGACTTGATCAGGAAACGTGATGAACGAGCCGTCCAGACCTCGCTCGAAGTCTAGGCTGCAAGGCCGAAGGCTGCCGAGCTATTTCGATCTGATCGACGACGAATTGCGGCGGCGTGGCGGCGGCGGTGGCGGGAAATGGCCGTCATTTGCGACAACTGGCAAGCCTCCGGCCTGGCATCCCGGCGCTGCCTCGGCACTTAGCCGCGCGCTCGGGAATAACGCAGTCGTCGTCAAGGTCCTGTCCTATGGCGCCGGCGCGAGCGCCGCTCGCCGCGTGCTTTCCTACCAGAGCAGGGAAGAGAAGGCGCGCGACCAAGACGACCGCGAGGTGTCCGACATCAACGAGGCAGTACGTTCATGGGAGAGAGAGTTCGGTAGCCGCAAGGGAAGTAGGGACGTTCTTCGACTGACCTACGAGCTCGAAAGCGCCAGCCGGGACGACATAGCCCGCGCCATCAATGCGCTCGCCGAAGATGGTTTCTTTCAGGCCGGCGACACCGGCCGGACCTATGCATTCAGTGTCAGCGAGGGCGTGAAGGGGCAGACACGCCTGGATTTCGCGCTGGTGATTGCCCATGAAAAAAAGGACCGGTCTGATCGAAGCAGCCGCAATCGCATTCCGGCGGAGATCGACGCTGTGCATGCAATCGATGCGCGGCTGGATGAAGCTTTAAGGCGAGAGGGCGTCAAGCCGATGTCGCGCTATCCCGAAGATTTCTCCTCAGGTCCGAAGGGCCTGACTGCGACGCTGCACGCCATGCAGCGCAGGGGTGGGGAAGTGACGCTTTCCACGAAAACAAGCATCGAGGGGCGGCCCGGCAAGAGCGGGCGTTACCTGCAGGGCGCCGAACGGCGCGAGATAACCACCACGGATCACAAGCAACTGACGGCGGAGGGGAAGATCGTCGGCGCTCTCATGCAGACCCGCCAGCCGCGGGACTTCATGCATCTCTTGTTGTCAGGGCCGGCGAACGTCGACCGCGATCGTTTCGTCGCGGCCGGCCGTGACTTCCTCAAAGAGCAATTCGCGGGGCATCGCCATGCCTATGCCGTCCACAATCGCAACGATCTTGAGAAACATCCGCATCTGCATGTGATCGTGGCGCTGCGCGATGCCAGTGGCAAGTCGCTCAATCCAAACATCCGCGATTTCACCGAATGGCGGATCCGCTTCGCCGAGAAGGCCCGCGAGCGTGGCATTCGGATTGACCGTCAAAAACGCATTGAGCGAGCTAGCCCACCGCCGGTCAAACGTTGGGAATGGGAAATGTTTCGGCGAATAGGAGCAACCGCCCCGAGCAACGTGGTTGAGAAGGTGATGTCCAAGATACGCGATACGCCGTCGGCCCCGAGGCTAGAGAACGCCATGGGACGGCTCGAGCAGAGCCGCCGATCGGTCGGGCTTGTAATCACGATGCTGGACGGAATTGCGAAGGATCGATCTGCACCCAGCACGGCCCGTGAGCTGAGCCAAGATCTTTCGATTGGACTGCAACGCGAATACCGGCGGCTTGAGACAGCCCTCCACGGCGGCCGGGACCCCGCACAAGAGAAAGGCCAAGAAAACATGCTAAGATCAACACCCATCAGCGCGTCCCAAGCGAAGGCCGGGAAAGAAACGCTGGCGAATACCGCGTTGAGCCTTACCTCAAAAATCGCCAACCCATCCGACCGGCTGATCTTCGAGCAAGCGACGAAGATCATTCGAAAGGTCGTCGGACTGCAGCTCGATTCCCGCGTCGTGAAGAACCGCGACCGCGCCGAGGTCGACAAGGATAAACGCGGCTCTGGCAGCCTGAAGACGAAGTCCGTCGCCGGGCGCGATCACGTTGCAGAGCAAGGCATCGTCGATAAAAGCTCGAACAACCACTCGGTCGATCAATCACGCATCGCTCGGTCCAACGACGAGCATGAGCGGCCGGAAACAGTTGGTTCGGCTCGCGAACGTCAGAAAGCCCAACAGCGCGATCGTGAGGCGCCGAAGTCGATTAAACTTCGGCCGCCCCAGGACAAAGATCGGGATCGCAGTCGTTAATAGGCGAGCGGCGTCATGCTCGAATCGCCGTGTTAGGGCCACCGGCGAGGATTCAGCCGCAGTTTTGCTTGGATCGCCGCGCCAAGGCGTTGCACTTCGGTGAACTCTGACGCGGAAGGCGGTGTGTGCGCTCCGAACCGCCTGTTGTGCTGCCGGCAAGAGTATCTAATGCCCATGATGTCCACACGGTTCGCCGCAGAAATCTCCGCAGATGAACTGCTGACGAACAGAGCGTCTTTTTTATCTATTCCGTACCAGCTGATCACCCTCAAGATAGTTTTGGCATTATCAATCGGCTTCCAACCGCCGCCGATGTTTGCTTTTGCCTCCTCCTTTTCTGCGGGTTGATTTCGCCCAATCCAAAAGTCTGGTTTAGCGCCCTCAGGCTCAAGCAACTTGTCGAGCAGTCTAGTCAATTCAGCAAATTTATCCTCTCCTGGAGCGCCGGCATCTGCTCCCCTTTGACTAGAGACGAAGCCGAAGTGGACATCGAGCCCTCGTAGCTGGGTTAACAGCTTGACGAATTCCTGGTTGATATCTCCTAGATTCAGATCGCTGGAGGGGCTCTTCTGTCTTAGGAGGAGGCCGTCTCTAGTGAAGATAACAATGCCGTGGGAACCGATGTCCCTAAAGATCCCGACTAAACCACCCATACGGATCATAGACGTACTGACTTCTTCTCTGCTGCAGATTGATTTCGAAAGTACGGGCCGCGTTGTTGCGGTTGTTAAATCCACATAAAATACATCTCTCGGTAGAATTCCCAATATGACGTTATGTCACATCAAGTCAAGCGCACTCTGTGCTGTCCTCCGCACCTCGTTGACCCCGGCGCGCGAGAACAAAGTCCGGACGTGAAAGCGGAGACCTTTCGCTCTGGGCGCGACTTCGCCGCATGGATCGGTTTGACACCGCTTCAGCGTACGACCGGACGCACGGAAAGGCTCGGACGAAAACATCGCAGATGGCGCGGGCTTTAGGACGCTTCCTGATCAATGCATCCAGCGCGCTGGAGGATGAGGGCGACGGTTTTAGACAGCATCAGTACGGAAAGACGTTAAGTCTGAGAAGCAAATGCCCGATCCATCATTGATCTAATATTACTCTTTTGCCGGCGGGATACATTTCGAAGTAGTGCATTGACGGTTGCTGTCGCCCGCACCATCTAGGCTGCATGCCGAAATCCGAAAACAACGACGTCGAACTGATCAGAACATGGACGTTGGCGACCGCGGTCACAATTGGGTCTTCCGTTCGCGCCAAGGGTATCCTTCAGGAAGCCCAGGCGAGGCTGCCTGCAATTTCTAAAAAAGCGCTATCGCTCGAAGGAACCGATCTGGTTCTGTCGATGCCAGCCGATCAGAAGGCGGCTTTCAATGCCGCGGTCTCAGTCGTCGCCACGACGATGGAGGATGCGCCCACGTTGCCTGTCATCCCCCGCGAGATTGAGGATATTCTCGGGATGAAGACGAGCGAGCGGCATCGCTGGCTTGCGGATGGCCGCCTTCCCAGCATTGGGACTAGAACCGTGAGGTTGGCCGGGCGAGCGCGTCAGATCACCTTCCATGTCTTCGACCCAAAGGTGGTCGAAGACCTCCTCGACCGAGGAGCCGTCGATGAGTGGCGAGTGGAGGATGTCGAGGCGAAGGCTGATAAGAGAAGGAGGGCCGCCTATCAGGCAAAGCTGAGGCGGTTGATCAAGAAGAGCGGCAATCTGCGGGAAAAAACGGACACCGGTTTGGATGATTCCGCATCGAGACTTCGGGATTGGGAGGATTTCGACGTCGACGGGCTGCTCTATTGATCACGAAGTGATCAGGCATCGTCTGCGGTCCGACAAGCGCCCTGGCCGTAAGCCTTTCGGCCTTTCCAGCGGTTAGGGCGGAGGCGCCGGCTCCGGTCGAGAAGCTCAAGGCTGCTGGGCGTTCTAGATGTCCAGGCGCTTGCGGGCAGGGGGGCCGGCGTGCAGAGCACCGTCGGCTCCGTCACTCTCAAGCGGCGGCCGCCTTCGCCAACAGCAATGGCGCCTCGCCGCCGCTGCTAACAGCCTGGCACGACCTTGAGGACGAGGAGGAGCGTGTCGGCTAGGTTAAGGGTCCTGTCCTGCGACATGGTTACGTCGCGGTCGGCGTGTTTCGAGGTCGGAATTTCCAGCGGCCATTGGTTTGAGGAAGGGCGGGGAATGCCTTCCTATCTCGCCAGTCTCCTCGACGCCATTGGCACGTCTGTGAACAAACCAGATGATCCCTGGCTCGGCAGGTCAAACTTCCTCGGTTGTCATTATTTCCATCAATGCGACGATCCTTGATCGAACTTGACGTGGGAGTGCAAGCGCAGTCTCGACAAGTAACCGACCTTCTGGGGATCGGACATATTCCCAGTTTCGCTCTTCTTCGGCGCGCAAACCCATACCCTCGCCCATTGTATCCGGCAATTCCGAAAAGAAGTAGGTGAGCGGCATGCCAAGGTGGCAAGCCATCTGGAAAAGCATGGACGAGCTGACGCGGTTGGTTCCGGCCTCGTATTTCTGTATCTGCTGAAACGACAGCCCAACCTTTGCTCCAAGCGAGCCTTGCGAGAGGCCGAGATCGGTCCTGCGAGCCCGGATCTTTCGCCCGATCGCTTCGTCAATCTCCAACGCTTCAGGTATGCGAGTTTCCAATAAACCGACGCAGGAAAAGTTCGTTTCGGTTGTGCGGGCTTGTCGACGGTGTCGCATTATGAACCCCTTGCGAAGCTGCGACCGTGTCGCAGCGTGTCTGGCGATCGGGGAGTTGGAAAGCCGTCAAGCCCCTGTAACCTTTGGTTCAAAGAACCTCTTCTATACGTTACAGGCTCCCCGACCATAGGGAATTCATCGGTCGCTGCGCAAACAAGCACGTCCTCGGTTGACGGGGTTTCCACGCCCCAGGCAGCTCCGCCGCCCTCTGCTCGTATAGCGGTATCGTTTCCAAAATACCAGCAGTGCGTTCAGGGAATATTGCTGAGACTATACCAAAGGCCCTCAATCAGAATGCACGCGGCGAGCTGTGGATAGTTCCGCGACCAGTGTCTCGAGAATGAACTGATGGGTAAGCGCGGCACTTGGCAATTCGGTTATCGCTGGCAGGACAACATTGGATACCTTATCAATGCCGGCACTCATTCGAGAGGGGATCGTGGCAATGAACGCACCAAGCCTGCGCATTTTGCGCAGGCGCCGTAAAACATCCGCTCCGACCTCCGGTTCCAGGTAACATATGACAACGCAGGACGCGCCAAGATGATGGGCGTCTTCGAATCCCCTTGTTGAGACGGCAAACGCCGGCAGATCGTATTCCACGAGTCGCGCAGCAAGAGCCTGAGCCGAAAGCTGAGCCGGTCCGTCACCAAGGACATATATCCGGGACGCTTCGAGCAAACCAAGCGCGAGCCTAGAAATGTTTTCTTTGCGGAGATAGGAGCGGCTTTCCTCCAGAGCCCGCAGGAATCGGTCGCCGACCTTCACGGGACCTGGCTGCTCCTGCGACAACAGCGACTGCGCCTCCAGTTCGCTTGCGAGCGCGATCTTGAGTTCCAGCAGGCTTTGGAAACCAATCTCACGGTAGAACCTGATAACCGTCGCTGATCCCACCTTGCAGGCCTGAGCAATTTCACGAACAGACTGGCTGAGCACCAGGTCGGGGCAAGAGGCCACATGGGCTCCGACCTTAGCGAGTGCCGGCGGAAAAACCGGTAGTTGCTGTTTTATCCTGGACGATACCGCAAGTTTCGGCGCCATGATCCTCGACATACCCCGAATAAAACATCGCAAGCGAATCCCACGAAGATTTTTCCGAGTTTCTCACGCGAAACCTGCAATTGCATTCCCCGAATTTAAGGGCGCCGGTTTCTTTTTTTACGGGAAAATCGTGCCGTTTTGCGAGAACTTATCAGGAACATCTGCGTGCCCCTATCGAGCCTCACGGGCAAAGTTTGCATCGGAATCAGGCATTTACTGCCGCGGGCCACTTGTCATCAAAATGGAACTATGATCCACTATACATGGACTTTATGGACCAAGTGTGTGAGGAGGCAAGCAGTGATCGACATCAACGATGGGGCAATAGATGCCAGAGGATTAGTCAAGCAATTTGGCGGCCACCGTGTCGTTGGGCCTGTCGATCTTTCGGTGCGGCCGGGGGAATTTCTGACGCTGGTGGGGCCGTCGGGGTGTGGCAAGTCGACGCTCTTACGTTTGATAGCCGGTCTCGAAACGGCTTCGGAAGGCTCGATCAGCATCGCCGGTCGAACTGTCACAGATGATCCGCCGAAAGAACGCGACGTGGCAATGGTGTTCCAGAACTACGCGCTTTATCCCCACCTCACAGTCGCTCAGAATATGGCCGTGCCGCTTCGCATGCGACGTCTGTCGCTGCCTCAGCGCCTGCCGTTTGTCGGATCGCTGCTACCGCGGAGCGCGGTCGCGCTCGCCGAGATCGATCATGATGTGGAGCAGGTGGCACAATCCCTGGGAATTGCGCAGCTGCTATCACGAAAGCCGGCCCAACTTTCGGGCGGCCAGCGCCAACGCGTTGCGCTTGGTCGTGCTATTGTCAGAAAGCCTCGCGTCTTTCTTCTCGACGAACCACTGTCTAATCTTGACGCGCAACTACGCGTTCAAATGCGTAGCGAGCTTGTGCAGCTTCATCGTCGCCTGCAGGTCACACTGATCTACGTAACCCATGACCAGGCCGAGGCGATGACGATGTCAAACCGCATTGCCGTAATGTTCGCGGGAAACATCCTTCAGATAGGCACGCCGGAAGCGGTTTACGACGATCCGGACCACCTGAAGGTGGCAAGCTTCATATCCAATCCTGGACTCAACACGATGCCATTTGCTGCCATTGCGAACACACAGCTGGGTCGCCAGATCGGTGCAATGGCAAGCGGATCCGCGGGATGTACTGTCGCGTTTCGCCCTGAGGCCTGCACCGCGGTCTCATCAGCCGACCAAACAGATTTGAGCGGGAGAGTGATCTTCTGTGAAAGGTTTGGCGCAGAAGCGTTCGCACATATCGCAGTGGATCACCTCGAACACCCGATCATCGCTCGGATCGAGCCTGCCCACGCGACCCGATTGACCTGCGAGCAGCTCGTCCGCGTCAATCTGGACATTTCGAAGCTTTTTTTGTTCGGGCCGGATGGATTGCGGTTACGGCCCCGGCGGAGGGCGGCGGCATGACAAGGGCGTCCACGATCGACAGACCGGTACGGCAATATGATTTCGGGACGATGTGGCTGCTGGTCTTCCCTGCGACCGCGCTCCTGCTTGCCTTTCTTGTTATCCCGACGGCGCTGGTCGTCGTCCTGTCTTTTACCGACTATGAGCTCGGCAAGGAGGGACTGAGATATATCGGGATAACCAATTATTCCGACATGCTGGCCGATCGGGTCTTTTGGCAGTCGGTTCGCAACACAGCGCTATACGTGGCGCTCGTCGTTCCCGGCTCCATCTTTATTGCCCTTGCGGTGGCGCTGCTGATTGAACGTCGGAGCGTCCTTGCGAGATTTTACAAGGTCGCGTTTTTCCTGCCAGTCACCGCGACACTGGTCGCTATGGCGACGGTATGGGAGTTCATTCTCCATCCCAGCATTGGCCTCGCCAATCATCTGCTCTCAGTGTTGCGGATCGATCCGATCCGCTTCCTGTCTGATCCGGATTGGGCGATTGTTTCACTCGCAGCAATCGGGATCTGGCAGTCGATTGGTTTCAACATGGTATTGTTCCTCGCGGGATTGAGCTCGATTCCGAAGGAGATAGACGAGGCCGCGGCCCTCGACGGTGCGGCTGGCGGCATCGACAGGTTTATGATCGTGACCTGGCCGCTGCTCGGTCCGACCACATTGTTCGTGACCATCACAACCGCAATCAATGCGATGAGGGTGTTTGAGTCGGTTGCGGTTATCACTCAAGGCGGCCCGAACAAGGCGACCGAAGTCATCCTTTACTCAATCTACCTGGAAGCCTTTCAATATTTCCGCACCGGCTACGCGTCTGCGCTGACCGTTGTTTTTCTCCTCGTCACTGTCAGTCTCATCATCCTTCAGATGCGCGTAGCAGATCGAAAGGTGCACTACTAATGGTTCGCCGCTCTTCTCCCGTCTCCAGTACGCTTGCCCATCTCGCGCTTTTTTGCGGGGCAATCTTCATGCTGACACCGTTCTTCTGGATGATTGTCACCTCCTTCAAGACGCCTGATGAGGTTTTCCTCGCCGAGTTCCAACTGCTCCCAACGAAGTGGGGCGGAACGGCGAACTATATTGCCGCCTTCACGGAAGCGCCATTGCTGCGATTGATGGTGAATGGTGCGGTGGTGTCGCTTGCGATCCTGGTGGTCCAGGTAATTGTTGCCGCACCGTGCGCATATGCTCTGGCTAAAATTCCCTTCCGCGGAAGCGGCATCTTGATGGCGGCTGTGCTTCTCGGGTTGATGATCCCCATCCAGGTGCCGGCGCTGCCGATTTATATCGCCTTCGCCTATTTCGGCCTGCTCGACAGTTATACTGCCCTGATCATGCCGTTCTCGATATCGGTCTTCTGCATCTTCCTGCTGCGCCAGTTCTTCAAGACTTTCCCCCAGGAGATCATCGAGGCAGCGCGTCTGGACGGCTATTCCGAATTCGGGATCGTCTGGTGCATCGTCTTCCCAACCGCGCTTCCAGCAATCGCGGCCTTTTCAATCTTCTCGATCATCGCGCACTGGAACGATCTCTACTGGCCCCTCATTGTGATCACCGAGCCCAGCCTCGCCACGCCACCGCTCGGCCTGATGATGTTCCGGCAGTCGAGCCAGGCCGGCGGAAATATCGGCGCGTTGATGGCAGCCAGCACGATCGTGATCGCGCCGCTCGTCATCGCTTTCCTTTTCGCTCAAGCCCAGTTCATCCGTGGACTCACTGTCACCGGCCTAAAATAATCTCAACCAGGAGGTATTTTGATATGCTTTCCCGCTTCCTCGCAATCACTACCGTTGCCTTGCCACTTGTTGCGCAGCCGACGTTTGCGCAAACCAACCTTGTGGTCCAATACGCCTATCCATCGCATCAGGCCTTCCACAAGGCTGTCGCCGACGCCTTCACGGCGGGCCGCCCCAGCGTAACGATTACGTTCCGCGCCGCCGCACCCGACTATGATGAGGCCCTGCAGACGGTGCTGCGCCAGTCTATGACCAATGATCTGCCGGACGTCTTTATAACAGGGCTGCAGAAAATCCCGGACCTCGTTTCTCGAAAAATCGCGGTTCCCCTTACGCCCTTCACCGGTGGGCAGGACCTGGCTGGCCTAGGTTACTCGGATCGGCTTCTCTCGCTGGGGCAAATGGACAATGTCCAGTACGGGATCGCCTATGCCACCTCCACCCCGATCGTCTTCTTCAACATCGACCTTGTGAAGGCAGCTGGCGGTGATCCCGGCAGGCTGCCTACAGACTGGGACGGTCTGATTAGCCTTGCGCATTCGATTACGTCGCTGGGCGGCGGCATTGACGGCATGTATTACGACGTGGGGACGGATGACTGGATGTTCCAGAATTTGATCTTCAACCAGGGCGGCGACTTGATGAGCGCCGACGGCAAAGACATCGCCTTTGACGGCGCAGAGGGCAGGGCCGCAATGCGGCTCTTCAAACGCTTCTTTACCGAGGGTGGACAGAAAGCGATCGAACAGCGCGCCGCACGACAGCAATTTGCTGCCGGCACGCTTGGAATTTACTTCACGTCCCCGTCCATCATCAGCACCTTTGAAAAGCAGATCGGCGGGAAGTTTGTGATGCAGACATCCACCATGCCGCTCGCCAATCCACAAAAGGCAGGTGTGCCGACCGGTGGAATGGCTGCCGTGATCATTACAACCGATCAAGAAAAACAGAAAGCGGCCTGGGAATATATCAAGTTTGCCACCGGTCCCGTCGGCCAGACAATCGTTGCGAAGGCGACAGGTTACATGCCTGCGAACACCAAGGCCCTGGAGCCGGGTTTTCTTGGTGATTTTTTCAGACAGAACCCCAACTGGGAAAGCAGTTCGCGGCAGATTCCCATCGCTCGCAAGTGGGCTGCGTGGCCGGGCCCTAACGGCGTCAAGATCGCTCGCAACCTCGTCGATAACATGACGCGGATCGCCGGCGGAGCCGATGCCGACGAAGTGCTCGCGGCCATGGCGCGCGAGACGCGCGCGCTGCTTCCGAAGTGAGGCGGGGGATATCTCAATGATGATCGCCCATATCACGGATCCACACCTCGTTCGACGGCAGGAGACACTGTTCGGGCTCGATCCGATGCATCGACTGGATCGCGTACTTACTCAAATCCAGCGAGATTATGCGGATGTCCGCCTGTGCGTGATCAGCGGCGACCTCACCGATCGCGCCGATGCGGAAGCCTACATGATGCTTCGCGAAAGATTGACAAACTTTCCGATCCAGACGCGGCTGATGCTCGGCAATCACGACGACCGGGCGGAATTCCGGTCGGTCTTCCGTGACACTGCAGCCGATGCGCACGGGTTCATACAGTACTTTGACGACATCGGCGATCTGCGTTTGATTTACCTGGACACGCTCGCACCAGGCTTGACCGAGGGCAAGCTCTGCGAGAAGCGCCTGTCGTGGTTGGCCGAGACACTAACGGCCGCTGCCGACAAGGACGTCGCCATCTTCACGCACTACCCCTTCCGCCGCATCGGCTTGCCGCATTTCGAAGGAATGCTCCTCAGCAATCCCGATGCCGTCATGTCGCTTCTTAAAGCGCACGGGCGTGTCAGGCACATATTTTGCGGGCATGTTCATGTCTCCATGTCGGGACAATGGGACGGAATACCGTTCACAGTCTCCGCCGGCACGGCCCATCAGATCCTGCCAGATTTCTCCAGCCGGAATGCACGTTTTGTCGCCACGACGCCCCAATTCGACATCGCAACGCTCGACGGAAACAGCTTTCGAGTGACGCGCGTGGAGGCTGAGGAACGGAAGGTCCTGGCGATATCGGCCGGCGTCTGAGGCTTCACGAGGAACGACTCCATGAATCCAAAGCTCATCATCTTCGACTGCGACGGCGTGCTCATCGATAGCGAGGATCTGGGATGCGAAATCCTTGCAAGCGCGTTGCAATCCGCTGGCTGCTCCATCAGCCTTGAAGAGGTTACGAGGCGATTTACCGGAATAAATTTTCGGGAAATGTCACGCATCCTGCGCGCCGACTACCATTTTGTAATACCAGCCGGCTTCGAGGAACAAGTTAAGGAACGGGTCGAGGGGGCGTTCCGGACGGTGTTGCGCCCCATTGCGGGCGTGCGGTCACTCCTTGAACAGCTCGACACAATGGTTTGTGTCGCATCCAGTAGCACGCCTCGAAAACTACGGCTCGGTCTGCAGGTGACCCAGTTGTTACCTCTCTTTTATCCGAACATCTTCAGTACCGCCATGGTGCCAAACGGAAAGCCGGCGCCTGACATTTTTCTGCATGCCGCCCAGAAGATGGGTGTTGCGCCTCAAGACAGTGTGGTGGTCGAAGACAGTGTCGCGGGCGTGACTGCGGGCGTGAGAGCTGGAATGCGGGTGATCGGTTTTTGTGGCGGCAGCCATTGCGGGCCCGGACATGCCGACCTTTTGAAGGCGGCAGGCGCAGACGTCGTGATCTTCGAACTTGCCGACATCTTCAGCCATCTTTCCCCTGCCCTCCGCAGGCCACTCAACCGAACAAGGGAGACAGAACGAATGACGACAGCGACGAGGCCCGTCAAAACTGCGATCGTCGGCGCCGGGATATGGGGTGCCAACCATGCTTTGGCATTGCAATCACACGCGGCTGCTGAACTGGCGGTCATTTGCGATCTGGATGAAAACCGCGCGCGCGCAGCTGCCGAACGGTTTGGCTGCGATTGGTCGACGCAATTGTCAGATGTCCTTTCCTCCGATGTGGAGGCGGTTACGATTGCCACGCCGGACCATCTCCATCGGGAGCCGGCCGTTGCTGCGCTGCTCGCAGGCAAAAGCGTACTGATCGAAAAGCCGCTGGCGACAACAGTCGCCGACGCTAGAGCAATCCTGGATGCTGCCGAAACCGGTGGCGGCATCCTGATGGTTGATTTCCACGCGCGTTGGCACCCGTTGTTCATGGGCGCCAAGTCCTATGCCGAGAGCGGCAAACTCGGAAAGCCGGTGATGGGTTATGCGCGCCTCAGCGACACCATTTGGGTACCGACCAAGATGCTGGGATGGGGCGCGCGCTCGGGACCGGAATGGTTCCTGATGCCGCACATGACCGACATCGTCCGATGGCTCGTCGATTCCGAACCGCGAGAGGTGTACGCCAAGGGCTCAAGAGGGGTGCTGCAACGCCATGGTATCAATTGCTTCGACACAATCCAGGCGATGTTCACATTCGAGAATGACGCCGTTTTTACTCTGGAAAGCTCCTGGATCATGCCGGAGAGTTACTCCAATGTGGTGGATCAACGCCTCACGCTCTATGGTACCGAGGGGGGGCTGGATCTGCGCAACGAGCCAAATCTCTGGGTTTACACTGACCGCTTTCACACGCCCTTTTCGTCAGAAGCCCTTACACGCTACGGAAAGGCCTGGGGATTTCAATACGAGCCGATCAAATACTTCATCGATTGCGTCGCCTCGGGCGATACGCCCGAGGCGACGGGCTATGACGGACTGATCGTCACGGGGATGATCGAAGCTACCGTCAAGAGCATTGAAGAAGGGCGGCCTGTCCTTATCCAGGAGGTGCTAGGGGGGCTGGCCGAACTGCAGACGTCATGACGGATCGATTGATCCGCGATGGGCGAACGTGCCTATGCCACGCGTAATGGGACTGTTGTTCATGTAGAGATGCCCAGCCTCCTGTCAGGCCACCGCCCGGAACAGATTGCGATTGGACGGAATGGGCGATGAGATATTCCCGAGATTATCGCGAAAAAATTCGCCGATCGGGCGCGGGTCCACCTGGAGGTTGTCGATGGCAGATATGTTTACGATCCGGCGGCTGACGCCCGAAGACGCGCCCGTCTTCAGGTCAATTCGCCTTGAAGCCTTGCAGAGCACGCCGCATTTTTTTGGGTATTCTTTCGAGGAAGAGGCTGCTGAACCACTGTCCTTCTTCTCGCATCGGCTGGACACACATGTCGTCTTCGGGGCGTGGCACGGAGATGCCCTGAAGGGTATCGCCGCCATGGAGAGGGGGCGCCTTGCAAAAACGCGCCACAAAGGCACGATCTGGGGGATCTATCTGGCACCCGATGCGCGGGGGCACGGCTTGGCCCGGAAGATGCTCACGGCGCTCATCAACGACGTGAGAGGGACAGTGGGCGATCTCAGGTTAACCGTGTCCACCGAGAATCCAGGCGCCTATCGCCTATACCATGACCTCGGCTTCCGCGAATACGGCCGCGAGCCGCGCGCGCTGAAAATCGGAGAGATCTTCCATGATGAGTTCCTAATGGCACTCCGCCTGGAGTAGCTGACCTCCTGCCAAGTGAATTCATGTCGAGCCGGTTCGCCTTCGGCCTGGGCAAGCGCGATGGAGGTGGGAAGGTCAAACGCGGCCCGCTCGCCTCTCTAAGCGCCCGGCGGCGGGGCATGACGCGGTCTCGTCTTTGTCTGCTGAGAAATCGGCAGTGGGATGTGTTGCCCAGAAATGAGAATTACGATGTTCATTGCCATTACCGTAATCAGCCTTTTCGGACACGTCGCGCTACTCCTTTGGGGAACGCGGATGGTGCAGACCGGCATCCAGCGTGCCTATGGGTCGAAATTGAGGAGGTTCCTCGGGGAAGCCCTGCGCAGTCGGCTCAGGGCGTTTCTGGCGGGGTTGGTCGCCACCACCATCCTGCAAAGCAGTACGGCGACAGGAATGATTGCGTCGGGTTTCGCGGCAAGTGGTTATGTCGGACTGGTTCCTGCCTTTGCCATCATGCTCGGCGCCAATGTCGGCACAACGCTGATCGTGCAGCTCTTTTCCTTTGATGTGGCAGCAATGTCTCCGGCGATGATCCTGACAGGGTTCGTCTTCTTTCGGCACGTGACCAGGCCGGAGATGCATCACCTCGGCCGTGTCTTGATCGGCCTTGGCTTTATGCTTCTCGCGCTTCACCAATTGCTGGCGGTCGTGTCTGAAGCTTCGCGGGCGACGGAGCTGGGTTCGGTCCTGAGGATGCTTTCCTCGATGCCATTGCTCAGTCTCCTGCTCGCGGCCGCTCTGACGTGGGCTGCTCATTCAAGCGTTGCTGTCGTCCTGCTCGTGATGTCGCTGGCCGGAAACGGGGTAATCGATGCCTATCAGGCAATTGTTCTGACTTTAGGTGCGAACCTCGGGACCGCCATCAATCCGGTCGTCGAGGGAGCGGCCGGGACTGATCTTTCTTCCAGGCGACTGCCCGTGGGCAACCTTCTGACCAGGATCGCGGGGATGGCGGTCGCTTTTGCAGCACTTCATCCCATCACGTCCGTTATGATGTGGATTGATGGCGATGGGACGCGCGCTGTTGCAAATTTTCACACCGCCTTCAACCTGATTGTCTCTCTGGCATTCCTGCCTTTCCTGTCGCCGGTCGCGACCATGCTGACAAGGTTAATGCCAGACCGACCGGCCGGGAGCGACGCAGGGCGGCCTCGTTATCTCGAACCTGTGGCACGCGAGACCCCCGCCGTGGCACTGGAAGCGGCTGCGCGTGAGGTTCTGCGGCTGGTCGATACGCTGGAAGCAATGCTGGCTGGCGCAAGGCAGGCACTTCACGTTCCGGACCGGATGATGGTTTCGAGATTGAGAAAGATGGACGACGTTCTCGACCGGCTCGACAGCGCGGTAAAGCATTATGTCACTTCGATAGGTCTTGATCTCTTCGGCGAGGCCGAGCACCGTCGGCGCGAACAGATCCTTCGATTCTCGACTGGACTGGAACACGCCGGTGACATCCTTGATCGGAGCGTTCTTCCCCGTTTGGAAAAGCGCATTCGCAAAGGGATCGGGTTTTCGGACGGTGAACGGAAGACGCTCGAGGCGCTCCTGGACCGGTTGATCAAGAATCTTGGACATGCCTCGGCTCTTTTCATGTCCCAGGATGGCCGACTGGCGCGTCTGCTGGCCGATGAAAAAACCGCTTTCCGCCATGCGGAGCGCGCGTTCGCCAAAGAACACTTCAGGCGGCTCGGGGAGGGCGATATCGGTGCCGCCGAGACGAGCGCGCTACATCTAGACCTCCTGCGGGACCTCAAGCAAATCAACGACCATCTGGTTGCCACGACCGCTTACCCGGTTCTGGAGCGAAACGGCGAGCTCCTTCAAAGCCGGCTGACCGAGGCGCGCTCGCGCGCACGCCCATGACATCAAGGACTGACATACGCTTGATGCACCAGACACTAGCGGCGATCCCTTTCACCCGAGCCTTTGCGCGGGCGCTTCGCTTCCCTGCGGCCGATCTCGATAGCGACAGCCGAGACCAGCACCTCGATCACGAAGAGCTGAGTGAACGCCACCGTCAGCGCGCCTCCCGTCAATGGCGATTCTGCGGCGGCTGCGAGAAGAACCGTTTCAGATGAGGCGACGATCGGGCTATCTGGTCTCGCGGTGATTGCCGCTGTGAAAACGCCGGCGCTCCGAGCCCGTTTCAGGGCCTGAACTGTCTCGGAGGTAATTCCGGTCTCGGACAGACCGATGGCAACGGACGTGGCATCAAGCCCGTGGGCAAGTTCTGCGCCGATCTTCGGGTCGCTGAAGGCGAACGCCATGATCCCCAGCCTCAGGAGCCGGGTGGCCAACAGCGTAGCCAATATCCCGGACATGCCTGCCCCATAGATATCGACGCGTCGTGCGTCGACGAGACGAACTGCGAGTGTGTCGACGTTGGCGTAGTTAAGCAGCGATACATTGTCCTGGAGCATTGCGGAGAGCGTCCCTCTCAACGTCTCAGAAATCTGCCGGCTGGCGAGCGCAGAAGCGTCTGGCGCCTGCACCGGCCGTGTTGCCAGCTCTCCAGCAAGGGCAAACTTGAAATCCTGGAATCCTTCAAAACCGATCAGCCGGCAAAAACGGACAACGCTCGCCTTGCCGCTTCCCGATAGCGTTGCAACCTGGTCAGCGGTCTGTTTGACGATCAGCTCCGGATTTTCGACGATGTATTTGCCGATACGCCGTAGTGCCATCGGCAACTGGGGCATATGTGCCCTGATCATTGGCAAGACGCTGCGCTGTGAGTTCATCTATGACCACGTGAATCTGATGTAAGTCGAGTTCCTCGCCTGTCACGCGACTCGATCGAACGATGATATAGCCTCGATAATACGACTCGTGAATAAGCCGTCGGCGCAGGCGGGGATTTATCGAAGCCCGTAAGGCTCGCAGCTCGCATCTGCCGGCCGTCCTGGTGAGAGTGTCGTGGACGCGGTGGTGAACTGTTCGATTGCAAGGCCAAGCATGAGCCGATGATGATCGTGGCGCTGCCCACAAGCGTAATCCAGGAGATTGTATGACCGAAAAACCAAACCTCGAGAGTTTGGGTGGACAAGGGGCTCAACGTCACAAGGACGGCGATTTTACCGGCTTCGGCGTGACGCATCGCCAGAAGCCATAGGAGCGATTGCACCGCGCCGCCAGCACCGACGAAGAGTACAAGCCTCCCCGTCGCCATTGACGGGTCTGCTGGCCAAGCGTGGTGGTTGCGGAGGAGTATGATGATCGACAGCATCATAGCGCCGCCAAGCATCGTCAAGAAGGTCGTCGCAAGAGCGCCGGCACCACTGACCATCGGCCGGGCCAAGACATTATAGAGGGCGCTGGAGCACGCGGCGGCGGTCAGCATTCCGATGCCCATCACACGCTCTGCGCTTCCATTGCCCTGCAGGGAATCTGTTGAGAAGATACACAGGCAAAGGCCGGCAAAAGCTGTCGCGGCCCCGAACCAGCGGGAGAAGGAACCGCGTTCCCGGCCGAGCAGCCTGGCAATGATGACCGTGAGCACAGGCGTGAAGCAAAGCACAATCACTGTGGTTGCGGCATCAGTCCGGATGAGGCCCTCCATGATCAACCAGGGCGTCAAGCCGCAGATAAGGGCACCGACTGAAATGATCACGGCGCAAAGGCGTGGTGGCACGTCCCGGCAGGACCAAACAGCCAGAGGTCCGAGGCACGCAAGCCCGATGACAATGCGCCACTCTGCCATGAGCAAACCATCGATCTCCTGCGATGCCTGTTTGGCGGCCAGAACCGTTGCACCGCTCAGAATGGCCGACATCGACCCGAATCCGGCCCCCAGCCAACCCACGCGCGTTCCTTGGTGGGAATTGTTAGACATTGCTTACCCGCATGAAATGATTTCTTGCGGCGACGATGTCCGATGCCGCGGCAGCGTTGAGGTTCCTGGAGCGGCTGAGCGCCGCCAGAATTGTGTCGGCGGCATCGACGAGGCGGCCCGAGCGTTTGGAAGCTGCGACGATCAAAACAAGATCAAAGGAAAACAGCCCGGCGTTGGCACAATCTGCCAGATCGTCGTAATGCTTGATCTGATCGCCCCCTTCAGCCATCAACAGCTTTTCGAGCAGGACGTCTGCAAGCGAGACGCGCCAACCGAACTGCAGGTCCACGATCGGGGCGCAAATGCGCGGCTCTCCGCTCATTACCCAGTTGATCGCTGTCGTCTCGCCATCCCGGACAATTGTCATCTCGGTTTCCATTTCCTGCCGCGACTGAGGTCCGGCCGCGATAGCGTGCTCTTCAAGGGTCGCGAGATCCATTTCCATCGATGAGACGTAGTCGAGTTCGGAAACGCAATGAATGTCGAGATCGCCAACCCGCCGCCCCAGGTGCTCGGCGAGGATCGCTGAACCGGCGAAGAAACTCCGTGGGCTGCGGTTGGCAGCAAGGATCGAAACCACCCGCGATTGAAACCGCGAAAGGGTCATCCTGCGCTCCGATTCCGGTTTTCTCGCTGCGAAAGGAATGCCGGCGAAGTGCTGATCTTCTCCATCCAAAGCGGGTTGGAATGCATTGCGCTGTCTATCATCAGCCTTTGCCAGGCGGAGATCTCGCCGAGGTGGGAAATGTTGTTTCTGACGAAGTCACTGTCACCTGTCAAAAACGCGTAGGTCAGGCGCTGGAGGGGACGCGATACGGATTCGGACAAATCGAGAAGGTAATTGAGCAAAATCGCAGCGGTTTTGGCTGCATCACGGTCACGCTCCATCTGCGCCAGCGGCAATCCAGCCTCGGCGTAACTGCTGATCGCGTTCGCAAAGTGGTAGAGACCAGAATTCAGCGGCTGCTCGGCAAGACGTAGACGTTCGTCGACTGAGCCGGGAACAGTGTCGCCAACCAACCGGCTCTCAAGAATTCGGAGCTCTTCACGCGCAATCTCATCGTTGTCGCTGACATGCAGCAGATTGGCGACTGGGTTATCGCACCAGAAGCCGGCCCGGACGGTGCCCGGTTCGGCAAAACACGGTTGCGTTGCACCCTTGAGCGCCTGCAGACGCGGTAGCGCCGCGACGCCTCTCCAGATCGACACAAAGCACGCGCGCGCCTCAAACAGATCAACCACGAGAGGCCAGTGACGTCCGGATGTTGATCCCGTAAGACTATAGAACTCCGTTATGGAGGCCGCATCGTGCACCGCGAGAAACCGTCGTGTCACCTCGAGCCCGGTTGACGCAACGATAAAGGCGTCGAGAGACGGCACCAATCCGGAAACGATAACCTCCGGGCCGTAAACGGTGGCCGCCTGCAGGGGATCATCAGACATTGTTCAATTGCCCTCGCGATGGGCGCCGTTTGACACACGGGTCCCGACGAAAGCCTCTCCCTGAAGCCACTGCCGGAGCCTCTCGGGGTGCCGCCCGTTGATGACAGCGGCTTCCAGATCCCTGCTGCTGATCCATGCAGCGGCACATCGGTCGACCGAGGTGTGACCCATGGCAAGAAGGTCTGCCGCCGAGATGTTGGCAATCAATTCGCTTTTGATACCGACAGAGCCTGGTTTGTAGACGCCGTCGACGTCTGTGAGGATCCCGATCCGCGGCGCGTCGACCAGCCACGCGAACCACGCGGCGATAGCATCCGAGGTCACATCCCATGTCATCTCAACCGGGTCGAGATCAGCTAGCAGCCTGGCCGGCAGGATCACTGGAACCAACCCGTCGTCGAGAGCGATACCGCACTCTCGTAACGTCTCGCAGGCTCGAAGTTTTCCTGAAAAGCCGCGGTCACAGAGGATCAACCCCGTCTGGTCCTGCGCCATCGCGGTTGCGCGATGGGCGGTCTCGGGTGCAAGCGGCTGTTCACGGTCGATCTCCTCGATCGCCTTGTCAGGACGGCCGCCGCCCGGGATCACCATCAGGCGGTGCCCCAGCTGCGCGCAGGCGGCGATGCCCTCGATCAGCAGCTTCGTCGCGGCAAGATCCCGCGTCAGGCTGCCGCCAAATTTTACCACCGCATCGATGCCGTAGTATGTGAACCCCTCGACCTGAGAACGCATGGGCTCCTCCCGTCACTCGGCGGCTCGTTGCCGAATATCGGCGCGAAGCTCAGGCATGGCAGCCCAGACCTTCCTGAAGGCGTCAGCATAGGCCTGCATGAGTCCGAGACCGTTCGGGGGTGCGATCTCGGAAACGTAGAACATTGTGTCCAGCAGAGTTACCGTATTTGGAAATTCCGCTGCCGACCATTTGCCTCTGAAGGCCGGCAGGTAGTCAAACACCGGCTTGGTCAACCAGACCCAGACAGGAACGCCTTCGGCGCGAAGGGCCTCGACGATAACGTCACGAGCAGCCGGGCCGTGGGGCAGGTCCAACGCCTCGAGGTCGAGCCGAAGCGGGAAGTTCAGGAAAGAGTGCGAGCCGTCCGTGGTATCGAAAAGAGGGACAAGGCCGCTACACTCGCGCAGCTTCGGCCAGAGGAAGGCGGCATTCCTGCGCCGAGCAGACAATTGTTCGTCCATTCCTGCCAGGCGGGCGCGGGCAAGCGATGCTGAGAAAACGTTGGGCCTGTAATTGAAGCCCAGCGTATCCGGTGAGAATACTCGTTCGCCGTTGCGCGACGAGCTCGTCAGCGACACCCTGTCGACATGGTCGATCAGACCGGAATGGTCAGTAACGACAAATCCGAGTTCTCCAGCCCCCAGGTGTTTGGCGCCATTTCCAGAAAGCATCAACGCGTCGCTGTCGAGGAGCCGGCCATTGTCGATGCGCTGCAGGGCGCCGATGGATTGGCAGACGTCATCGAGGAGCGCAGTGCCATTTGCTCGGCCCTTTTGCCGCAACCTTGGGCACCGGATGTTGCCGCCGAACAAGTGCGTGATCAGCACTGCACCCGTTGCCGGATTGACGGCCTCAATCGCCAGATCCTGGTCAAGCGACGCAGTCCCGAGCTCCACGTCCACGAAGACAGGCTCAAGGCCAGCGATCGCAATCGGACCTACGGCGCCCGGCCAATTCAGCGCCGCGGTGACGACCTGGTTTCCGCGCGACCTGAAGTAGTCCAGGGCGATATGGATTGCGGCCGTCCCGCTACCGACGGCGCGAACCTCCCGTCCACAAGCGAAGGTAGAGACGCTGCGCTCGAGAGCTGTCACAATCGGATGATTGACCCGGTGGTACCGGCCGCTCTCGACGACAACCCTCAAGGGTGCCACGTGCCTTGGGTTTGCTGCGGGCCAGCTCGTTACCGCACCTTCCCTGATAACTACCGGGCCGCCCTTGATCGCAAGTTCCGAGTGCGCCGCAATGAAATGCGAAAGAGCTGGTGAAATACTTGATTCGTCTGGAACATTTTGCACCTGCATATCTCCATTTTAATCTTCATGGGAATGCATCACAGCCGCGAGAGTTTTCGCATGGCTTTCGCTTCGGTTGTGCGTGAGTAGCCATGTCATGACAGACCGTCATAAATCTGTCAAATAAAAATTCTATCTGGACGAGCATATACGTGAAATGTGATCAACCGTTGCGGAGCCTTTGCCAGCAACTGGTACACACGCACCGCGTGAAAATGCCCGTTCCAGTAACGCAAGTGCGGGACCAATGAACGCTTGAGTAACATTGTCGGCGAACCGGCAGGACGCGATCTTTCACTTGCAGGATGTACAGTTCAGATGGATCTGGTAGGCAGTGTCAGGTGCTGCCATGAAAGTCGGGGTTGAAGGTTGTCGCTTTTGGATCATCTCGAGCATCTACCGGAACGGAAACGCGCCGAGCTTTCACGCGCCGTCAAGATCGTTTTCGAAGAGTTTGAGCAGGCTCAAGCCGGCAAGCAGAAGCCTGGGCGTATCCTCAAGGTCATTCTGTTCGGCTCCTATGCCCGGGGCGACTGGGTCGAGGATCGAAGCAGCGGTTATCGGTCGGATTACGATCTGCTGGTTGTGGTCAATATAGAGACCTGGAGTGAGGAACACGAGGTCTGGCATCAGGTTTCCGAACATCTCCTGCGAGAGATCACCATTACCAACCGGATCAAGACGCCGGTCAATTTAATTGTCCACAGTCTTCAGGACGTTAACGACAAGCTTTCCCGGGGCAAGCCGTTTTTTGTCGATATCGCGCGTGACGGAATTGTCCTTTACGAGGAAAGCGGCCACCCGCTGGCACGGCCAAAGGCCCTAAGTGCCGAGGAGGCGAGGGCGGAGGCACAGGGCTATTACGATCAGTGGTATCAGCTTTCGGCGGAAGCCTTTCGCGGAGCGCAGCTTATGCTGCAAGATGGAATCTGGCGCGACGGCGCTTTCATGCTCCATCAATCCACAGAACGGGCCTATCATTGCGTTCTGCTTGTTCTGACGCTCTACAGCCCAAAGTCCCACCGGCTGAAAATGCTCCGGTCGGCAGCGGAGGGTATAGACCCGCGCCTCATTCCCGCATGGCCTCGCGACACGAAGTTCGCACGGCGCAGCTTTGAGCGGCTCGACCGAGCTTATGTGGATGCGCGCTACTCGCCGCACTACACGATTACCACCGAAGAGCTGGGCTGGATTGTCGAGCGGATCGGAGTTCTACAGGAACTTGTCGACCAGATATGTCAGGAGAGGCTTGCTATTCCAGCCTGAGCTTGGGCTGGCCTGGACGAGCACGCGCAATCGGTCCTGCTGTGGTCCCGCAGGCCGAAGCTTAGGGCGGTTGGCCCTCGGCGCCTAAACACGTCTATGATCAGCAGTGACCCGCGCGGGTCGCCAGCTGAGAAATCTCTTCTGTCGAAAGAATGCTCGTGAGCTCGCTCTGTAGCTCCGTCAGCAACGTCTTTCGGGCGATATCCAGATGTTTGGCGGCGGACTCGGCGGCAAGAGATGCCGCCGCGCCGACCGTATATTCGATCATATTAATAAGCGCGAGAAATTCTTCGTGACGCTCCGTCAACTGCACATTTGCACCCTTGCGTATCATGACCAAACCCCGTGGTCTGTGGACTGGATCATTGTTTGCACAGGATCGCGGTCGACGCGCGTTGCAAAATCGTTGCACAAGTTACGCGAGAATCGTTTGCCCGTTTCCCTTACTGCTCCGGGGTCGGATACATCGTCCGCCACAGGGAGGTTCGGTTAAACTGCCAGCTTTTAAGGACGGGCGGCAGGCCTATTTCGCCCTTAACGAGCACTGCCAGCAATTCAAGGGAATCAAGCCGTTTCTGGTCCGTCCACGCTCGCCTGACCACCGATTGCAGGTGCGGGAGTTCAATGTCCGCTGCTTCGGCGATGCGCTTCCAGGTCCGGTCCTTGAAAAAGATACCACGAGCAATCCTGGTGATCTCCATGCAGAGATCTTCGGACAAAAGTTCCAGCCTGCGTGCCTCTGCAACGGTCGCGTCGAGACTGACCATGGGTATCGTAAGAGGCATATAGGCGAGTTCAGCCGGAGCATGAAGCAGGGCAACATCGCCGTCGTCGATACGGCGGCCCACACGATAATCCTCGAATATTCGCCCTATACCTGCCATGCCGAAGGCGGCGCATTCGACCGCACGCAAGGCGCCCATGCTGGCCGCACCGCAAACGAGGATACCTTTCGACAGCGCGAACAGCAGTTCCTTGTGCCAGACGGGAGCTACCAGTTCAAACTGCCCATCGATGAGACCGATGGCGGTCGCACCATCCTTGATCGCCTGCATCACGTCACCTTGACGCGCCGGGGCTCTGATCTCGATATCGTGACCAGCGAGGGCCTCCGCGTCAGGCAGGCTCGGTCCGACAAACAGGACCTTCACTGCAACGCTCGAGAAATGGCACGAACGCCGAAACGTTGGCGCCGATCGCCATCAGGATTTTCAAGCTGGGGAACCAGCACTTTCGCGACAAACACCGGGAGCCAGGGGGGCGCCAGATCGACAGCGTAAATCTGTGAGATACCTCCAGCGCGAAGCCGGTCCAAAATGACAGTGAGCGCTTCCCCGGTGGTCTGTGGGTGAGGTGGCTGCGTGCCCCCCAGCTGTCGCGAGAAGGGCTGGTCGAATGCCTCGAGAATAGCAGGCTCGATCGCACGGCTGAATGTGTCCGGCACCAGATCGTCGCGCGCTCCCGCGATAAATGTCATGCGTGATTGGACAGCTTCGGTCACAGCACGAATGGCGGCGGCGGCGGGTAGAAGAGACGCCCCGGCACCAAGGGTGATCTCCACGTGCCTCAGGGCTCGCGAAGCATGCCGTCTTCTGGGGCCAATGAGTGCCACCATACACGGAATGGAAAGGTCGCTCGTGATGTCGAAAAGAGCAACAACCAGTCCAGCCGCTTCGATCTTGTCGAGGAGTTCGCGCAGCGTGGCGCCACCGGCGCGCACCGTATCGACCCTTTGAGTGAAGCGCTTTTTCGGTGGCGTTACTTGCCAGAGGGTGAGGGCGTCACGTTCCACGCGTTCCAGCAAACCGTGCAGGACTGCTTCTTCAGGCGTATTGCCGGAGGCCAGCCCATCTGATGATTGCCAATACCGTGGTGAAACAAGTGAACGATCAAGGCGCACCGCTTCAAACGGAACCCAAAGATGGTCTTGCTTGAGCAGGTCGCGTGAATTTGCCCAGGTCACCGGCTCGTGGGGCGCGATCAGGTCGGCCCTGGCCGCCAGCAGACTGTCAAGCGTGTCGAGGGATTGGCCGCGCATATGCATGGAGGTGATGGACTCGGTGAGCCGGTCACAGGCAGGATCGCTGGCGACGGAACGCTCGATGGCTTCCATGACAGCGGATGTCCGCGCAGCGTCGTCATCGACACCTTTTCCCTGGGCGATGACGATCGCCTTGGCATTGGGTGTATAAGCGCACCAGACAGGTATCCCGATTCGGTCGAGGTCGGTTTGTCTGGCAACGCGTGTGATACCCAGCCGGTCAAGATGGGCGGCGACCTTCTGAAAGGTCTCGGCCGCACCGCAGGACCGGTAATCACCGATGCCGATCCTTAACTGATCAAGGTTCATGGTGTCCTGTTGCGACTTCCGCCGCGGACGAGACGACAACGCCGAAATCGACGCCCTTAATCACGGTCGCCCCCTGCTGCCTCAACGCTGCGGCCGTAGCGAGTTCGCCGACCGGTGGCTGACTGAGTGGAGTGAGTGTTCCCGAGCTGAAATCCGCAAGCCACAGGCCCGTTTCGCCCGCAACGCCAATCACTGCAACTGCTGCCATTACTATCTCCTTTGTTAAAAACCGGCCTTCACAAGGCCTTCCCTATAAAGCTCTGTCTGCCAACGCTCCTTGTGCGGTATCATTTTGAGCCATCGCTCCAGATCGAAGTCAGGATTGTTCTTTAGCACCCGAACCCGGCATGCGCGCGCCTTCGCAGATTCACCCAGCATGGCCCAGCTCGCCGCCGCCAGCCGGGAAGCCGGGTTGCTGTCATGCATGCGTCCAATGTAACCAAGCGCCTGCTGGTAATCGCCCAGGAAGTAGCTGGCACCGGCAGCCGTCCAGAAATAGGCATCAGGTGAAAGCGGATTGAGTTCGATGGCAGACCTGATCTTCGCAAGCGCCGATCGAGGGTCGCTTGCATGAACGAGGGTATCGGCATGACTATACAAGACGTCCGCATAATGAGGGCTGATTGCCTCCGCTTCGCCCAGAGCGTGCAGGCTCTCGTCGATCTTGCCCATATAAAGCTGGCTGACACCCAATTCCTTGAAAGCCCCCGCGAGCTGACGGTTTTCTTTGATTGCCGCACGAGCGTGCCTTTCCGCATGATGTAGCAGCTCCGGATCGTTCCTCGCCGTGAGAAGCCATTCCATGGTCAGGGTCCGGGAGACCCCCGCAAGGGCCGCTGCAAAGCCTCCCTCGCCATCCAGAGCATTTTTGAAATACCTGCGCGCTTTCCTCACAGCTGGCAAGTTGAGACTGGAAAGGGCTTGCAGGCCTTTCAGATAGGCGAAATATGGCGCCGGCCGCTCATCGAAACTGCTGACGAGTGATCTCCGTTCGTTGATCCTGTCGATGATTGCTCGTTGGATAGCATCTGAAATCGACGCCTTGCCGTGAGAAATGGCCAAGGGATCTAATTGGAAACGGCTCGCCCAGACAATCTCATCGGTCGGCATATAGATGAGCTGGACAAACAACCGGTCATCCGATCGCCTCGTGTCGAGCGCGTAGAGGACGGAATGATGGGCGAGTATTGCAGCCTTGTCCTTGGAGGCCCGGATACGTTCGGATGTATATGGGGCAACCACCGAGACGGACTTGCTGGCGCACATGGCAATCGTGAGATCTTCAATGAGGGCATTAGCGATCGATCCCCGGCGTTGAGCCTCATGGGAAGTCTCTGGCGGCAATAGCGCTATCCTTGGAGGCGTATGATGCGCAGGAAATTCTGGTGTTTGTTGGTCCGACTCGGATGCCGCGACATGCGGCGATACCCGATACGGAGCGCTCGTTGCAATTCCGCCCGATCCCTGGGTGTACTCGGAGTGAGGCAGGAGCGCTCTCCTGACCTCATCATCATGCGGATCTCGCTCAAGGAGTAGAACGGCGGCACGCGTAAGTTCCGACCGCACGGAGTCCGACGTCGATTGTGCCCGAAGCGCAAGGTATTCGGATCGCAGGTGGCCAGCCAGACGTACGCGGACATCTCGGACCCAGATATCGAGAGCGCTTGCGCCTTCTCCGTACGACGGAAGAAACTCCCTCGCGACGGCATGTATTGCCGTTTGCAATCGCCCCAGCGGGCTGGTCTGGGTTTTAAGATCAAGGTCGCAGCGAAGAATGTCGGAGTTGATAGACAGGCTTGAACCTTCGCTGTTGACCAAGGCGTTCGATGACGTTGCTCTTGCAAGCCGTCGCAAGGTTGAACGGAGGTTGGTCGCTGCTGCTTCCCGCGGGCCGGGCCAAAAGAGGCTCGCCAGCTCACGTCGTGTGACGGGTCGCCCGACATCGTATAGATAGGCCAGTATAACAAGGGATAGCGCCGGAACAGGGACAGCTTGCCCGGCCGCGTCCTCGAGGCAGCAATTGCCGAAAGTCGCAAGGGTAAACGTCATATCGGCGTGGCTTTTGAATGATCGGACCCGTTGATCTCCTCTGGGTCCGGCGGAGAGGTGGCCAATGATCGGACGAGACTGAGGAGGCTTCGCCGCACGTGTTTGTCTTCGATGGAATGAAATGCTGTCGCCAGTGCGATTGTTTCTTTTGAGTTCATCAACTCCGACAACCGATGGCTGGCATCGTCCGCCGTGTCGATGACGAGTGCGCTCGGCCCCGCCTCGAAGAAGAAGATGATTGGCAGGTTCAATAACTCAGAGATGTGCTGAAGGCGGCTCGCGCCAACTCTGTTTGAACCCTTCTCGTATTTCTGGACCTGCTGAAAAGTTATCCCAAGACCCTCGGCCAATTGTTCCTGTGTCATGCGGGCCTTTGTGCGGCCAAGACGAATACGCGAACCCACATGAATATCGATCTGGTTTGGAGCTTTCTTCATTGTGGTTGACCCGGGAAGTACAATGGCGCACCCATAAATAAGCGCGAGTTTCTCGGCGGATGCAACCGGAAAATAATGGATCTGGTGCCTCCTGTTGGCACCAGGCTCAGTTAGGCGAGTTACACTATCGAGATTGCGACGCTCCCAAACGAAATCCGTACGCCCGCTTCTAGATGAGTGATATTCCGCATGAGCAACGCCGGATGCTCAATCTGCTGCGCTTCCTCGGGAACGAGTTGCGCATCCTGCTCATTTGCCTGGTCTCTCACGCAGCACGAGACGCGATGCGCGGCGACGCCCCTCTCAACAGCCGTTGCGAGCCCTATGGCTTGCCGCCTTGGCGGCACGATGCCGATCCATGGATTGGTAGGAGGCCTTCTGCCTTCGTTGCCATTGCGCTCGCCGTCCCATTTCACGGACAGCCCTCTTAAACGCCCGGTCGAGGTCAATGGTGGCGCCACGGCATCGATATTCCGGGTGGTGATTGATCTTGCCGTCCAAGCCGTCCACACTGGAGCCGAGCCCATCACGCCGGCCGCGATTCTCGCTTACCCGCTGGCTGCGCCGTCGCCAGTCGCTGCGGCATGAGCGATGAGAGGGGAGAGAAGGGCGCCGCCTCCGATCGTGCCTCCCCTGCCGCACGGCCGCGAAGCCGCCTTTGCCGCCGGTATGGCGCTGAAACCCCCTCGACGATCTGCTCCGCGCCGACCCGCCATGGTTCGATTGCTGGCGATCGCCTCGCCCTCAAATCCGCTGTGATGGCCGCGAAAATGTTGGGACGCGGCGAGGAGGAAACCGCTATCCCGGATCCCGGCCCCGCCGGCAAGCTGTTTCTGGCTACACGAATGTTGGCGCGCCAATCCGGGCCGATCACCAGGCCGTTTGTTCAGAAGCTTGCCGAGGATGACGCCCCGTCTCTTCGGGCGCTTCTGAAGGAATGGAATATTGATGATGATCTATGGGATGAACACTTTGCCCAGGAAAGGCGGGAGGAGGACGAGAAAGACGCGAAATTGTTGGCTGTGTTGACACGCGCGGACGCTCCAATCCAGCCGCCACCCAATTCCCTAGGAGCAATCGACATTGAGGATTCAATTCGGTTTTGATGTGTGATTCATAGCCCTCCAGATTTTTCCGTCTGGAGAGCTATCATGGTGAAGTCCAAGCTCTACGAACTGACACCTGAACAATGGCGCGGGATCTGCGACTTATCGCCCGGTAAGCCCACCGATCCCGGACGTTCCGGGGCAGACAATCTCGAACGGCTATCGCGCGAAGCAAACCATACTGCACTCGAGCTCGAATTGTCCAAAAAGCTCAACGTCCGAGATCGGGCATTCGCAATGCTGCATAGCGGCAATGTAGGTGAGATTCGTATTGCCGCGCTATAGCCCGCGTCGGGCTCCTCTCGGATCCCCACCACGCGCCCGATCTCATTGAGGTAAGCAATGATGTCCTCCTTAGATGACCGCGTTCGCTGAACGCCTCTGAGACCCGGTTCGAAATCCGCGCGAAGGCTCCTCATGTCGGGATCGATCGGTTCAGCCAGGTATCGTCGCGAGGCGAGAGCGTACCTATGTAGATCCGTCAGGTCAAATCGCAGGAGATTTAGATGACAGCGGAATTCGGCCCATACATACAGATGCGCAAACTCGCTCAGCAGATGGCAATCCAATACCAGAAAGACCCGGACATCGATCTGGCGCCTCTTCTTGCTCATTTTATGGATGAGGTCGAAGTGAATGTGGCTTCCGATCGGTTCGATCATTCAGGGTTCATGGAAAAGATCAGAGGACCCTTGACGCTTGATGCTGAAGTGACATTAGACCACCGCCGCAAGGAATTCCTGAAGGCCGTAGCCGATGCCCTGCAAGAACGCCTTCAACGCGAAGCTGATGCTGCCACCCTTCCGGTGTCATAGGCCGCAGCCTCGAACAAAAGGTTCATCAACGACAGGAGGCGCGGTTTGTCGCTCTGGTAAAATTTCCCCATTCTTGACTTCGATCAAGTTGCGCTCCCCTCAGTTGCGCTACTTTGGGCCGAAAGAGGGATGGGATATGGAACGTCTAATATTTGAGCGAGACATCTGCGGAAAAAGCTATAGGGTTTGCGTGCGAACAAGACCGCAGAACAGTCCGATCTTTACCTATCAGGTTTTCCGCGCACTGCCGTCTGGAAATGTTTGGCAAGGTGTGCCTCCGGCATGGGCAAGTGTGAGATCAATGATGGACGAGGCATTTGCTTCAGACTTAGCGTTTTTTCGTACCCGCGCGGTCTAGAAATTACGTGCTCTTAGTCTCTGATCTGGAACTATTTGTGCTGCTCGCGGTTTTATTGCCGTCGCGAGGGCAAATCCCCCGTCCCCCTCGAAACGATTGTTCGCTCCCCGTGAACACGCTCTCGCGACTCCCTCCCCCATCTTTGCGCAAATCAACCCGCCTCATGTAGATCAGCTGCTCACATGGTTGGAGGGCGCCATACCAGCCTGTGATGCGCGCGGCGGTGCCTCCGCTGTATGCATCTAAGCCGTGGAACAAGTCAGTCGACATGCGGGTTCCTCCAAAAAACCGGCCGCTTCGACTGCATGGGCTAGTGCATATGATCTATTCATTGGAAGGTTTGCAGGAAGCGGACGCGCGCGTCCTGCAAGCGAGGCAGGCGATCCAAAGGCAAAGGATACTTCTGGCGCATTTGATCGAACATGGTCATCCTACGGCTACGGCATTCGAGTTGCTGGACGAGTTTCACGTCTGCCTAGAAAGACGCCTGACGTTTAGAGAACGGATCGCTTCCGAATTAGGGCGAATTACTCAGCGCGGCGACCTGGACCGATCCAGCCCTTCGGCGATCTCCAGATGGAGCGGCTGCGGGCCGGCGCAGTGATCACACGGAGCTTGTCTCTGACCCCTCCGGAATCTCCACCACCCGCCCGATCTCATGAAGGTAGGCGATGATGTCTTCCTTGAGGTGGTCTCGCTCACCGAATGCTGACGATACGAGCTCGATCCGGCGGTAAGCTTCTTTGTCAGTCGGATCGACCGGTTCCGCAAGGACATAGCCGATCTTTCCGACCGCCTGGATATTGCTCCCGGCCTCGATCATGGCGATTACAAATGCTTTTATTTCTTCTTTGGTCATGTCCGTAGATGAGCAGACTTCGTGCGGGCGCAACTAAACGAATTGGCAGCGATACTGCCAAGTGCTTCTCAGCGCGGTACGTGGTATGTCGTCGAAGCGACTGGATAGGCATAGACACCTCGGTACAAGAAGCCATTCCGATACAGGCACCCTCGCAGCCGCATCGCATGAAGACTGGTTTCGCCTATCGCCTCAGCCTCTGCTAAACCAGCTTCGGGCAGACATCTCGCCAGCGCTCGGTTGTATGCTTGCATGAGTCGCGGGCTGCTTTCCACGGGAACCGCGCCATAGACATGCCAATTCGACCGCGCTTCCGCGGCCACCGAAGTGCAGGCAAGACTTAGGGCGACACCTAATACAAGCTTGAGATTCATCTGTTGGCTCTCCGGCTGAAAATAACCCGAAAACGTGGCGCCGAGTATTTTGTTCCTGACGCCGCGTAGCTGTTGGCGATAGGAAATCTCACAAATAACCAGGCCAAAAAGAAGCCCGCCGAAGCGGGCCAATTTTTTGGGGACGTTCGATGGAGAACACGGAAGACGACGGAGAACAGGGCTCTGGGAGAAGCGTTTTGATCGCCCTCCGTGTTCGCCACACTAACATCGGCGGTCGAGCTAAGTTTCGCTTGTTGCCAAATTAACTTGCCGCCATTGCCGACGCGCTGAACGCGTCTCGCTAACAGGGGCGCTCGCTCATAATAAAGCTTAAGGGATTACACTTAATCACGCGGCATTCTTGCCCCTACACCCGGCTAAAAAGAGGAACATGAGCCAGTTTAGCGAACTTGATCCAGGTTTCGATCGCGGCGATCGGGCGGGTCGCATCGGCGGAGCCGCGGCCGACCTCGACCTCCCGCCATCCGGTCTTGCCTCCAATATGACAAGCATTCCCTTTTCGAGGATCTCGATCCAGCCGCGGCCGTCTTCCGTTTGTCCGACTTAAGATCAAGACCAACAATCTCCGAGCGACGCAGTCCGCCTGCATAACCGATCAGCAGCATGGCGCGATCGCGCAGACCGCGCAGCGTGCCGCGATCAAGGGTCTCGATCATCGCGATGATGTCTTCCGCTAACAATCGGCGAAGTTCAATCCCGCGGGATGGCGGCCCTTGCAATAGATCAGCCAGGCCTGTGTCGCCAGGTCGACCAGCTCAGCGTCGACCGGAATGATCTCAGCTTCGATTTTTGAAAGCCAAAGATCGATCTCGGCTAGCGCATGTTCGCCGCCCCGGCTAACCATGACCATACGGGCTTCGAGCACGTATGTCGCCGGCACTAGTCGGATTGGGTCGGTGATGATGGATTTTTCAAGCCGCTCCGCCTGTGGGTCGCCGCGCAGGATCGCTACAATCGCGGATGTATCGATGACCATTAGTTCGGAATTCCATGCTCATCGAAGCCGACGATATCCTCGTCCGTTCGACTTTCCAGCTCGGGAAGGCGTGCTACCCTTTTCCGGATGGCTTGAAGTTCGCTGAGCATGCGCTCCTGAGAACCGCCGGCGTGACCCATTCGGTGCAGCCGCTCTTCGAGCGCTTGATGAATTGCCGCAGTCTTGCTGACCCCTTGGCGGCGCGCCAACTCATCGACCAGGGCTACTGTAGCTGGATTTTTGATATTCAGTGACATCAGAGACTCCCAAAATCTACCTTTGCTAAGAAATCTACCCTAGGCCATTCGCGAGTGTCAGCGACGTCCGATAATGCAAGATTATCGGTCATCTTTACTGGCGACGTGCAGTGCGGTTTATGCCGTGAGTGTGTGCAAAACCGCACACGCATCCATGCGGCAAGAACCTGCTCCTCCGCCAAGCTATCTTCCGCGAACTGACTGCGCGGCTTGCTGCGAAAGTGCTGCCGCCTTGGGGGCAATAGGAGCGAGGGCAGATGCTGCCCGCCGCGTCGCCTGGCAATCCCAGCCGCCAAGGCTTCGCAATTATAGCCTTGAATTGCACCGCGCCGGCCGTAGCCTCGAGGATGAGGGCACGCAGAGAATTTCGGCGCGCGGAACCATCTACCCGTCGAATTACAGGCGGCGTGCCGTCGGCCTGACGCTTTACCACGATACTTGCGCGAGCGATCTCTAATATATGTGTCTTGTTCTCATATTTTTGTTGTTGGCGTCAAAAAGTGGTTGCGCTGTGTGGGTTGTGCGACGTTAGGATGCGTCGTGTTTTGATGACGAATTGATTCGCTTCGAGGGGGCTCATGCGTAGCAGTCGGGTTTGTTTTGCGGCTTTTGCCGCCACGGTATCGCTTTGCGTTTTTTCCGGAGGTCTGGCCGGAGCGGTGGTTGTAGACGGGCTGCTGGGGCATGGAGCGCTGGCGGCCGAGCAGGGTGCGAAGCCGGGCGGGTTTGGCAGCGGCACTGGTCTTGGTGGCGGGACCACTGGCCGGACTGGAACGGGGCAGGCAACTTCGGGTGGAACGGCAGGCCAGACCGTCGGTTCGGGGGCCGAGGCGCTCGAGCCAGGCACTGCGATCGGGGCGGGAACTGGCGCGTCGTCGAAAGACCGGGCTGTGGACCGGACGCTTGGGATCGGCAAGCCGCAGGAGAAGAGTCTGGGGGCAGGGGCTGTTGACGGAAAGGCTGGTGGAACCGCACCTGGAACGGCACTGGGCAAGCCGGCCGAGAAGCCAGAGGGCGAGGACGCTCAATCGGGCACGGCCGCCAAGACCAAAGATGCCGATGGTGCACTGGAGCCTGAGGCGATGTCGGCCATGGCGGCGGCCGAACCAGCGGTGGGTGGACGCCCCAACAATGCGCCTGAAAAGCCGTCGATCCCGGAGATCACGGGCAATGGGTTCTTCACCCAGAAGATCGGCATCGACGTTCCCGGCTTCCGTGGCCTGGAGCCGAAGCTCTCGCTGGCCTACAGCTCGGCGCGCAA
>NZ_JAVDTC010000010.1:0-202144 GCF_031455615.1 Neorhizobium sp. 2083
CAGAACGAAGGAGTTCGTCGCCAGCAGCGCCGCCGCCCTCGTCAGTGATCGGGGTTATAGTGCCCTCCCCAGTTTCAAGTCAACTGCCTTTTTCAAAAAACTGTCATTTTTCTTGCGACCCGCCCAAAACAGTCGATTTCCGGCCAGAAAATAAGCAGCGATTAACGAAAGGGCAGCTTGGTTGCCCATAAAAACCGATTTTACGCGGCGATTTCCCATTGTTAGGGTGAAAGCGGTTTCTGGCGGCTGGAGTGTGACATGCTGGTATTGGACGAGGTGCAGACCCGGGATGCCCTACCCTTTGCGGAACTGATCGACGCGATCGAGGCGATGTTCAAAAGCGAATGCGTAATGCCGGTGCGCCATCACCATGAGATGGAGGTGCCGGGCGAAACAAGCGCCGTCATGCTGCTGATGCCGGCATGGGTGCCGGGCGACCATATCGGCGTCAAGATCCTCAATCTGTTTCCGGACAACCATCTGCGGTCCCTCTCCACCATCTTCGGCAGCTATCTCCTGTCATCGGGCAGGACCGGCGAAATGCTGGCGATCGTCGAGGGCGGAGAACTGACCGCGCGGCGCACCGCCGCGACTTCCGCTCTCGCGGCAAGTTATCTTGCGCGCGAGGATGCGCAGACCATGCTGATGGTCGGAACCGGGCGCCTGTCGCTCAATCTCATGCAGGCGCATGCGGTCACCCGGCCGCTCGAGCATTTCCGCATCTGGGGGCGTCATATAGAGAAGGCGGAGGAGACCGCGCGCGAGGCAAGGGCGCTCGGTCTCGATGCGGTGGCGGTCGAGGACCTCGCCGCTGCGGCCGGGCAGGCGGACATCATTTCCTGTGCGACGCTGTCGAGCGAGCCGCTGATCCGCGGCGAATGGCTGAAGCCGGGCACACATCTCGATCTGGTCGGCGCCTTCAAGCCGAACATGCGCGAGAGCGACGACGAGGCGGTGCGGCGCTCATCGGTGTTCGTCGATACGCGCGCCGGCGCCATGAAGGAAGGCGGGGATATCGTCCTGCCGTTGCAGAGCGGCGTGCTGGCAAAGGACGGGATCAGGGCGGAACTGGCCGAGCTTGCCCATGGACGGCATCCGGGCCGCACGAGCCCCGAAGAGATCACGCTCTTCAAGTCAGTCGGTGCAGCGCTCGAGGATCTTGCCGGAGCAATCCTTGCCTATCGACATGTCAGCGGACAGGTTAGACGCTGATGACCACGGTGCAGGAGGCAGGCCCGATCACCGGAGCCCTGCCAAGGCTTCCCGTCACCGAAGTGCTGGGCAATATAATGGAGGCGCTGACCAAGGGCACACGTGCCGTGCTGTCGGCGCCGCCGGGGGCCGGCAAGACGACGCTCGTGCCGCTCGCGCTGCTCGACCAGGCGTGGTGCGCGGGAAAGATCATCCTGCTCGAACCGCGGCGGCTTGCGGCACGCGCGGCCGCATCCCGCATGGCGTCGCTGCTCGGCGAGCAGGTGGGCGACAGGGTCGGTTACCGGATGCGGCTCGACAACAGGATCTCGGCGAAAACCCGGATCGAGGTGGTGACCGAGGGCGTTTTCGCGCGGATGATTCTTGACGATCCGGAGCTTTCCGGCGTTTCCGCCGTGATCTTCGACGAATTCCACGAACGGTCGCTCGATGCGGATTTCGGGCTGGCGCTGGCGCTCGACGTGCAATCGGCGCTGCGCGACGACCTCAGGATCCTGGTGATGTCGGCCACATTGGATGTGGAGCGCGTCGCGGAACTGCTCGGCGAGCCGCCGGTCATCAGGAGCGAGGGCCGGACTTTTCCGATCGACATCCGGCATCGCGACCGTGCGCCGAACGAGCGGATCGAGGATGCGACGACGCGAGCGATCGCCGAGGCGCATGCGAGCGAGACCGGCTCTATCCTCGCTTTCCTGCCGGGACAGGCGGAAATCCTGCGGACCGCCGAGCGGCTTGCGGGCCGGTTCGGGCCGGAGACCGTGGTCGTGCCGCTTTACGGCAATCTGTCCCAGAAAGAACAGGATCTCGCGATCCGGCCGGCACCCGCCGGGCAGCGCAAGATCGTGCTGGCCACGTCGATCGCCGAAACCTCGATCACCATAGATGGAGTGAGGATCGTCATCGACAGCGGGCAACAGCGCCTGCCGGTGTTCGAGCCCTCGACCGGGATCACCCGGCTGGAAACGGTGCGCGTTTCCCGCGCCTCGGCCGACCAGCGGGCGGGCCGCGCCGGGCGAACCGAGCCGGGCATCGCGATCCGCCTCTGGCATCCGGGCCAGACGGCGGCACTGCAGGCGTTCACGCCGCCGCAGATCCTGGCGAGCGATCTTTCCGGCCTGGTTCTCGATCTTGCACATTGGGGCGTTCAGGATCCGACAGCGCTTGCCTTTCTCGATCCGCCGCCCGGGCCGGCCTTCAATGAGGCAAAGGTGCTGCTCGTCCAGCTCGGTGCGCTCGTCCCCCAGGGCGGGCTGACGGAAAAGGGCCGGCTGATGCGCGAAATGGCGCTTCCGCCGCGGCTTTCGGCGATGGCGATCTCGGCGGCCGAGGAAGGTTTCGGCAGGCCTGCCTGCCTGCTTGCGGTGCTTCTGACGGAACAGGGGCTCGGGGGCAGCGATATCGACCTCGATGAGCGGCTGCGCCGGTTCCGCAACGAACGCGGCGAGAGGGCCGATGCGGCCCGGAAGCTGGCGGACCGGATTTTCTCGAACCTGCCGAAGAGATCGCAATCCAATGAGGCGGTTCCGGCCGGCCGGCTTCTCCTGCATGCCTATCCGGACCGGATCGCCCTGCAACGCGGCGGGCGCGGGCGTTTCGTGATGGCGAACGGGCGTGGTGCGGAACTGCAGGAAACGGAACGGCTGGCGGCATCGCAGATGCTGGTCATCGCCGACCTGACCGGGCGGGCGGCGCAGGCGCGCATTCTGGCTGCGGCGGAGATCAGCCGGGCGGATGTGGAGGCCGAGCTTTCCGGCGCGATCCGGGAGAGCGACGAGTGTTTCTTCGACCGCGCAAGCCGGCAGGTGCGCGCCCGCAAGGTGACGCGGCTCGGCGCCATCGTCTTCGAGGAAAGGCCGCTGCCAAGGCCGAGCGGCGAACGGGCGGCGCAGGCCTTGGCGGACGGCCTGCGGGAACTGGGGCTCCAGGTTCTGCCGTTCTCCAAGGAAGGCGCGCAATTGCGTGACCGGATCGGTTTCCTGAACCGGTCGATCGGCGAGCCCTGGCCCGATATGAGCGACGAGGCGTTGCTGGCCCGGCTCGACGACTGGTTCGTTCCGTTCCAGGGCAATGCGTCGGGCCTCGATTCCATCAATCCCGGTAGTCTTTCGGAAGGGCTGCGATCGCTCATCCCGCACGAGGTCTCCCAGGATCTCAACAAGCTGGCCCCGACGCATTTCGAGGCGCCGACCGGCGAGCGGCATCCGATCCGCTACGACGGCGAGGAACCGGTCCTGGCGATCCGGGTGCAGGAACTGTTCGGGCTGAAGAAACATCCGGCGATCGCCGGCGGCAAGCTGCCGCTGCTTCTCGAACTCACCTCGCCGGCGCACCGGCCGATCCAGACGACGCGGGACCTGCCCGGTTTCTGGGCCGGTTCCTGGAAGGATGTGCGCGCCGAGATGCGCGGCCGTTATCCGAAACACCCCTGGCCGGAGGAACCGGCCGAGGCTGTGCCGACGACACGTGCCAAACCGCGCGGGACGTGACAGAATGCCGCCTGCGACCTGAAGTCGAGCCGGTTTATGAAGGCGGCCTGAGATGACGGGCGCGTGGCAAGGTAAAGAGCAGGCGGTTGAGCGTAGACAGTCCTTCAGTGCGTTTTGCACAATTCGGTCCTTCGAGCCGACGAATCCGGCTTCAGACGCTGGTGCGGCTGCGCTGGCTTGCGGTCGCCGGCCAGACGATCACCGTGGTCATCGTCGGGCTGCTGCTGCAGTTTCCGCTGCCTCTGCAGGAGGCGGGCATTCTGGTCGGGGCGCTCGCGATCGCCAATCTCACGCTGTCGGCCTGGTTTCCGCCGACCCACCGGCTCGGCCCGAAATCGGCACTGGCGCTGCTCGGTTTCGACCTGTTGCAGATGGCGGCGCTGCTGTTCATCACCGGCGGGCTCGCCAATCCCTTCGCGCCGCTGATCTGCGTGCCTGTCATCATCGCCTTTGCCTCCCAGCCGCTGCGCCATTCGCTGGTCCTGATCGTCTTTGCGCTGGTCTGCACCACCGTGCTCGCCTTTTCGCCCTATCCGGTGCCCTGGTACGAGGGCGAGCCGCTGCGGATCCAGCCGGTGATGCAGCTCGGCGTCTGGTGTTCCATCGCCTCGATGATGATGTTCGCGGCCTTTTATGCCTATCGCGTCAGCCATGAGGCGACGCTGCTTGCCGATGCGCTGGCGGCGACCGAACTGGTGCTGGAGCGCGAAAAGCATCTTTCGCAGCTCGACGGACTGGCAGCCGCCGCCGCCCATGAGCTTGGCACGCCGCTCGCAACGATCAGCGTCGTCGCCAAGGAGATGGAACGCGAGCTTGGCGCTGACGACCGGTTTCGCGAGGACGTGCTGCTGCTGAGAAGCCAGAGCGAACGTTGCCGCGACATCCTTCGCCGGCTCACCTCCCTTTCCGCCGAGAGCGAGGAACACATGCGCCGGCTGCCGCTTTCCTCCCTGGTCGAGGAGGTGGTGGCGCCGCATCGGCAATTCGGCATCGAGATCGAACTGGTCGAGAAGGACGGGCGGGGTAACGAGCCCATCGGCAACCGCAATGCCGGCATTATATACGGGCTCGGCAACCTGATCGAAAACGCAGTCGACTATGCCCGGAGCAAGGTGATCGTTACGGTCGAGCACAATGCCGAGCGGGTGGCGATCACCATCGAGGATGACGGCCAGGGTTATGCGCCGGATATTCTCTCCCGGATCGGCGAACCCTATATGACGAAGAGACCCAGGGAAGACGAACGGGCAGGCGGCCTCGGGCTTGGCCTCTTCATCGCCAAGACGCTGCTCGAACGGTCCGGCGCCTCGATCCGCTTCGGCAATCGCGACAGCGGCGAACCGGGTGCCCGCATTCATATCGAATGGCCGCGTTCGGTAATGGACGCACAGGACTTGAAATAAGCCGGCCGGCCGGCCGATCATCATGAAAAGGCAAGCGGGCCTTCTAAAACCCGCGGAGAAAAAGAGATGGAAACACACCCGGAACCGACCAAGGTTCATGCCGACCCCGAATTGGGGCCCGACCCGTCGCTGCTGATCGTCGATGACGACGGACCGTTCCTGCGTCGTCTTGCCCGCGCCATGGAGACCCGCGGCTTCCTGGTCGACACGGCGGAGTCCGTCGCGGAAGGCATCGCCAAGACCAAGGCACGGCCGCCGAAATATGCCGTGGTCGACCTGCGTCTCGGCGACGGCAACGGGCTTGATGTGATCGAGGCGATCCGCCAGAGCCGCGAGGATACCAAGGTGATCGTGCTGACGGGCTACGGCAATATCGCAACGGCGGTGACGGCCGTGAAGCTCGGTGCGCTCGATTATCTCGCCAAGCCCGCCGACGCCGACGACATTTTCGGGGCGCTGACGCAGCGGCCGGGCGAGCGGGCGGACGTGCCGGAGAACCCGATGTCGGCGGATCGGGTGCGCTGGGAGCATATCCAGCGGGTCTACGAGATGTGCGAACGCAACGTGTCCGAGACGGCGCGCCGGCTCAACATGCATCGCCGCACTCTGCAGCGCATCCTCGCCAAGCGCGCACCGAAATAAGTCACATCTTGTCGAAACTCCTGCCGGTCGCCCATTCCGCCAACATCAGTCGCTGGGCGGCGGCGCGGGAGAAATTCAGCGTCATCGACTTGCGGGTGGCGGGCGGCAGCCTGTGTTCCGGCGCTTCGCGCAGCAGGTGCCCGCCATAACCGTCCGAGAGGAAGAGGCCGCAGTCTTCCGGGAAGATGTCGAGCGGCACCTCCTTGTGCGTGGCGAAAAACAGGCGATCGCAATAGTCCCGGTATTCCGGCCATTTGCGATCGACGCGAAAATCCTCGATGGACGTCTTGATCTCGACGATCCAGATCTCGCCCTTTTCCGAAATCGACACCAGGTCGGCGCGCCTGCCGCTCGACAGCACGAGTTCCGGCAGGATCGCGTGCCGCATGTCGTGCAGCAGGAGCTGGACACCCTTGCGCACCATCATGGCGCGGGCCGACTGCCGCCCATCTATTAACGGATTGTTACTGGCGAGGTTGAGTATAGTCATGAAATCCCGGATACCGCGTCAAATGATGTTGCAAAAACACAATGGCTTTTTCCAATCATGCGCCGGCTCTGTTTTGATGCGCTGCAGCGCTTGCCAAGCGTAATCTAATCGAAAATAACCCGTCATCAAAGGCGGTCATCCGCCCGTCTCAATCGATTCGTTTACCCAAGAGATTTCCATGCGCTTTCGCAATAGCATGCTCGCACTCGGCCTGTTGGCAACTGCTGCCTTGGCCGGTTGCGCCTCCACGGCTCCCGGTGGCGGCACCCAGGTAGCTTCCGTCACCTATACCGACCAGATCTTCAGCGATTCCTACGGTTCGGTGCGGGATGCCGGTTATACGCTTCCGGCGATCCCGATCAACAAGGTGGACAAGCAGTTCGTCCGTCAGATCGTCAGCTATCAGACCAGCGAAAAGCCGGGCACGATCATCGTCAACACGCGCGAGCGTCATCTCTATTACATCATGCCGAACGGCAAGGCGATGCGTTACGGCATCGGCGTCGGCAAGCAGGGTTTCGCCTGGTCCGGCACGGCTTACGTCGCCTGGAAACAGGAATGGCCGACCTGGCATCCGCCGAAGGAAATGGCAGGCCGTCGTCCTGACGTCGCCAAATATGTCGAAGACGGCATGGGCCCGGGCCTTAGCAATCCGCTCGGCGCACGCGCCATGTACCTGTTCAACGAAAAGGGCCAGGACACCCTCTTCCGTCTGCACGGCACGCCGGAATGGAATTCCATCGGCACCGCCGCCTCTTCGGGCTGCATCCGCCTGATCAACCAGGACGTCATCGACCTCTACAGCCGCGTCCGTCCGGGCCGCGAAACCAAGGTCGTCGTGATCCAGTAATCGCGAAATTCGACGAGAATACGAAAAGGCCGCCGGGATATTCCCAGGCGGCCTTTTTCGTTTTGCTATTGGTTTGGCGTTTGCCCCTCACCCTCTCCCCGCGCGCGGGGCGAGGGGACGTGGACCATGCAACGTTGGGGAAAGATGGAGAGGTCGCGTCTTGCGTCCTTCTCCCCGCGTGCGGGAAGAAGGTGCCGGCAGGCGGATGAGGGGCAGAGGTTAGCTCGCGAGCTTCGCCTTCAGTTCCAGACGGCGGCGATGCAGGACCGGTTCCGTATAACCGTTCGGCTGTTCGCGCCCCTTGAGCACCAGATCGAGCGCCGCCTGGAAGGCGACGGAACCGGCGAAATCCTTCGCCATCGGCATATAGAGCGGGTCGCCGGCATTCTGGCCGTCGACGACGGCAGCCATGCGCTTCATCGTCTCGACGATCTGCTCCTCCGTAACCAGCTTGTGATAGAGCCAGTTCGCCATGTGCTGGGCGGAGATGCGCAGCGTCGCGCGGTCTTCCATCAGGCCGACATTGTTGATGTCCGGCACCTTGGAGCAGCCGACGCCCTGGTCTATCCAGCGCACGACATAGCCGAGAATGCCTTGCGCATTGTTGTCGAGTTCGCGCTGGATTTCCTCCGGCGTCCAGTTTGGCCGCACGGCGACCGGCACGGAGAGGATGTCCGACAGTTTTGCCCGCGTGCGGCTCTTCAGGCCCGCCTGGACGGCGGCGACATCGACCTTGTGATAATGCGTGGCATGCAGCGTGGCCGCCGTCGGCGACGGAACCCAGGCGGTGTTGGCGCCGGCCTTCGGATGGGCGATCTTCTGCTCCAGCATCGCCGCCATCATGTCCGGCATGGCCCACATGCCCTTGCCGATCTGTGCATGGCCGGACAGGCCGCATTCGAGGCCGATATCGACATTCCAGTTCTCGTAGGCGGCGATCCAGGCCGCCTGTTTCATGTCGCCCTTGCGGATCATCGGGCCGGCTTCCATCGAGGTGTGGATCTCGTCGCCGGTGCGGTCGAGGAAGCCGGTATTGATGAACACGACGCGCTCGCGCGCCTCGCGGATGCAGGCCTTGAGATTGATCGTGGTGCGGCGTTCCTCATCCATGATGCCCATCTTCATGGAATTGGAGGCAAGTCCGAGCGCCTGTTCGACGCGGGTGAAGATTTCGCAGGCGAAGGCGACCTCTTCCGGCCCGTGCATCTTCGGCTTGACGACATACATGGAGCCGGTGCGCGAATTCTGGCGGCGCCCGTTCGGACCGATGTCGCGGATGGCGATCAGCGCCGTCACGATGGCGTCCATGATGCCTTCCGGCACTTCCCGGCCGTCGCGGTCCAGCACCGCGGGATTGGTCATCAGGTGCCCGACATTGCGGATCAGCATCAACGAGCGGCGCTTGACCGTAACATCGCCGCCGGCCGGCGCCTTGAAGACGGTATCCGGGTTCAGCTTGCGGATGAAGGACTTGCCGCCCTTGGAAACCTCTTCCTGAAGATCTCCGTTCATCAGGCCGAGCCAGTTGCGATAGACGACGACCTTGTCCTCGGCATCGACGGCGGCGATCGAGTCCTCGCAGTCCATGATCGCGGTAATCGCCGATTCCAGCCAGACATCAGAAATCCGGGCCGGATCGCCCTTGCCAGTCGCCGTCGTGGCATCGATCAGGATTTCGACATGCAGGCCGTTCTTCTTCAAAAGCAGATGCGTCGGTGCCGCCGGCTCACCGAGATAGCCGACAAACTGAGCCGGATCGGCGAGATTGACCGTGTTGCCGTCCTGGGCTGCGGCCGTCAGCTTGCCGCCGGTGACAACGAACGAGGTGACGTCGGTCCAGCTCGCGCCGGAAAGCGGCACCGACTGATCGAGGAAGTCACGCGCCCAGGCGATGACCTTGGCGCCGCGGACCGGATTGTAGCCCTTGCCCTTTTCGGCGCCGTCCGTCTCGGGAATGGCGTCGGTGCCATAAAGCGCATCGTAGAGCGATCCCCAGCGGGCATTGGCGGCGTTCAGCGCATAACGGGCATTCATCACCGGAACGACGAGCTGCGGGCCGGCGATCTCGGCGATTTCCGGATCGACCCGGTCGGTCGAGACGGTGAAATCCGGTCCCTCCGGCAGCAGATAGCCGATGTCGCGCAGGAAGGCTTCATAGACGGCCAGATCGGTCGGCGCGCCGTTCTTGCGGTACCAATCGTCAAGCTTTGCCTGGAAGGCGTCGCGCTTGGCGAGCAGGTCGCGGTTCTTCGGCGCAAGGTCGTGGACGATCTTCGAAAACTCGGAAAAGAACCGGTCGGCATCGACACCGGTGGCCGGCAGCGCTTCCGTCACCAGGAAATCGTAGAGCGTCTCGTCGAGCGCGAGACCATTTTTTTCGATGCGGGCCATCGGTGCCTCCAAATTTTAAAGTCGCTGGCAAGTCTCTTTGGTAGCGGGGAAAATTGCAATTGCACAAATATTGAATGACTTGTGCCGAATCGGAAACAATCCTCGCGAATGATCTATCGCCGACTCGCGTCCGGGGAATGCCGCTCCCAATAGGGCACCGGACCATAGAGTTCGGCGAGATATTCAATAAACGCGCGGACCCTGGAAGGGAGATGCTGCCGACTCGGATAGACGGCCGAAACGGAAACGTTCTTCGAACCCTCGTAGCCAGGCATCACCATCACCAGGCGCCCGTCCTTGAGTTCGTTGCCGATATCCCAGGTGGATCTCAGCGCGATGCCGAGACCGGCGATCACCGCTTCGCGGATGACCTCGCTGGAATTGGTGTTCAGCATCCCTGCCGGCCGATAGACCAGCGGGCCTTTGGGACCTTCGAGCCTCCAGGGTTCGCCATTATGGGCCGTCAGGCAGTGATGGTTCGCCAGTTCCTCGATGCTTTTAGGCGCGCCATGCCGCTCGACATAGGATGGCGAGGCGCAGAGGATGCGCCGGACCTGAACGAGCTTGCGGGCGACGAGGCTCGAATCCTTCAATTCGGATATGCGGATCGCCACGTCGAAACCCTGGGCGATGATATCCGTGAACTCGTCCGACAGGATCAGGTCGATCGACAGATGCGGATTTTCCTGCATGAAGGTCGGCAGATGGGGCGCTATGTGCATTCGCCCGAACGAGGTCGGCGCCGAGATGCGCAGATTGCCGGCGATCTCCGTCGATCGCCCCGAGACGAACTGCTCGGCATCCTCAATGCCGGTCAGGATGTTGGCGATCCTGTCGTAAAAACTCTTGCCGGCGTCAGTCATTCCGATCTGGCGCGTCGTGCGCTGCAGGAGGCGCGTTCCCAGCTGCTCCTCGAGCCGCTTGATGCGCTTCGAGACCACCGCCGGGGAAATGCCAAGGCTCTTGGCCGCGGCCGACATGTTTCCGCTGGCCGCGACTTTGACGAAGATTTCCAGATCGGCAAGATTGGTGATCACCGTGATTTGTTCCCCGCTGGAATAAGTGTCGCTCTATTTACGCCCTGCTGAAGACGTTTAAAAGGTGCGGCAGCAGGCCCCGAGAACGAGCAGGGGATGCGGAAGCATAGCGGCAGCCCCGCCAGCCTCAGTTAAAAGCGATGCTCGGCCTGCCGACGGCAACAGCCGTTATCCGCGCCTCGACGAGTTTTCGCGACCCTTCGATTTCGGGTGCGTCCAGCTCTTCCGAGACCGTCACCACCGCATCGCTGGCGCCATCCGCATTCGCCTGCGCCAGGGCAGCGGCGACCGCGTGATCGCGAGCGACAGCCAGAGCCTCGGTTTCGCCTATGATGACAAGACGCTCACCTCCCCCCGAAAGGATGAAGCGGCCTTCTTCCGGTGAAGTGACGACAATAGTGACGCTGGCGCGGACCTGGCCGACCACGGCGCCGACCGCATTGGCGACATCCGCATCGGCCGGAATGACCGGCCGCGCCCCCAGCATATCGGCGACAGCCGGATAATAGACGGGTGCCGAAGCGCCGAGCCCGATCAGCGGGCGATCAAGGGCTACGGAAAACCGGGCTATGCCGGGCACCCGCTTCAAGGCCCGATCGACGGCCAGCGAGACCGCCGGATCGATGGCTTCGGCGCCGTCTTCGGCGAGACAGGCGGCGAGCACAGCCTCGGAGGACTGGCGTGTCAGCCGGCTGACGATCTTTTCCGCGAGATCTTCCGGCGAGACGGCGATCTGGCGTCCGGCGCCGTCCTTGCGCCGGGCGGCAAGTTCGAGACCCAGGCTTGCGGCGTCTTTGCACCATTGGCTCTGCCGGCCAAGAATGTGCAGCGCGTCGGAAGGGGTGATGCCGCACAGATGCACCAGCCCTCTTGCGACCAGCCGGTCGAGAACCGCCCTTTGCGAATTCATGGTCAGAAGATCGTTGAGCGAAACCGGCACCGCACCGATTCGGGCGAAAAGCGCCTGTTCGGGCGGCTGCAGGCCCTGGGCCAGGACATCCGGCACGCCGGTCCGCACCGCAAAGCGGCCGTCATGCCGTCCGGCATGGCTGGCGCGCAACTGCTTCTCCAGCGTCGACACAATGATCTCGCCATGTGCCATCGCGGCAAGGCTCAGCGGCAAAAGCCGGCGCGGGCCGAGCGTCAGCCGCGCTTCGAGGCCACGGTCGTCGATATGGATCTCGGAATCGCCGCCGAGCCCGTAGGTGCGCAGCGCCACCGCCTCCACCATGGTGCGATGGCCGCCGACCACCGCGCCCTCTTCCGCCAGCTTCGGCCGCCCACCATCGAGAACCGCGACATCCGTGGTCGTGCCACCAATATCGGAGACCACCGCCTGGTCGAGCCCAGTCAGGAAATGCGCGCCGACAAGGCTTGCGGCGGGGCCGGAAAGGATGGTTTCGATCGGCCGCAACCGCGCCTCTGCAGCAGAGATCAGCGCACCATCGCCGCGCACCACCATCATCGGTGCGGTGATGCCGCGCTCGGTCAGAAAACCCTCGCAGGAACCGACGAGCCGGTCGATGATCGACACCAGCCGGGCATTCAAAAGCGTGGTCAGGGCGCGGCGCGGGCCGCCGAGTTTCGACGAAAGCTCATGGCTGCAGGTGACGGGCAGATGTGACAGCGTGCGAATCCGATCCCTCACCCGGATTTCGTGAGCCGGATTCCGGACGGCGAAATAACCGGCGACTGCAAAGGACGAGACCGTCTCCGCCAGCACCGGCATGGCTGCTTCCATCGCCGCCATGTCGAGCGGCGTCTCGTTGCCATGCACATCGTGGCCTCCGGGCAGGAAGATCACCGGATCGTTTCCGAGCGCCTCGGCAAGCCCGCCCCGTGTCAGATCCTCCGGGGTGAAGCCGACCATGATCAAGGCGGCACGCCCGCCCTGCCCTTCGACCAGTGCATTGGTGGCGAGCGTGGTCGACAGCGAAACCAACCCGATTGCCGAGGCGGAAGCCGCACTTTTCTCCAGCACCGCATCGACGGCGCCGGCAATGCCCACGGCCAGGTCGTGCCGCGTCGTCAGCGATTTCGCCTTGGCGACGACGCCTTCGCCCTCGCGCAACAGCACCGCATCCGTATAGGTGCCGCCGGTATCAATCCCGAGAAGGAGGGGGCCGGAAGGAAGGGATGAAGCCACGCGAAAATCCTGGAGGTCGATCTATGGATCAATAGCGCATAGGCCGCCAAGATCAATTCGCCAGCGGAGACTTCTGATGTCGCGGAGTGACCCGCATCGGCAGGCCGTCGCGCGGCTGGGTGGTCAGCTTCTGGACCGGCCAGACCTTGGTTTCGGGTGTAACGTCGAACCGATAATCGCGCATCAGCACCGCAAGCGCGATCACCGCTTCCTGCAGGGCGAAGGTCGCACCGATGCAGGTGCGCGGGCCGGCGCCGAAAGGCAGGTACTGAAAACGGTTCAGCTTGCCGCGATTTTCGGGCAGGAAACGTTCCGGCATGAAGGCGCGGGGTTTTTCCCAATAGAGCTCGTGGCGATGCAGCGTCCAAGGCATGACCAGCACGGTCACCCCGGCGTCGATCCTGATCGTTTGGCCTTCGGGGCTTGTCCAGCTGTCGTCCCTGGTCGCTTCACGGTTGATCGAGGGTGCCGGCGGATAGAGCCGCAGCGCTTCCTCGAACGCCGCCCGCACCCAGGGCATCAGCTCCAGCCATTCGACCGGATCGGCGCCGGTTGCCAGAACGCGGTCGATCTCTTCTTCCATGGCCCGTCGCACCGGCGGCGATTCCGCCACGCAATAGAGCGTCCAGGCGAGCGCGCGGGCCGTCGTTTCGTGGCCGGCGCCGATGAAGGTGAGGATATTGTCCTCGATCTCGTCCATGGTCAGCCCGTCGGGACCGGCCAGCTGCAGCAGCAGTGTGAGGAAATCCTGGGGGACGTCGTCCGGGCGGGCGCGCATCCGCTCCTGCCGCATAACCATGGTTTCGGCAACCACGCCGCGGAACTTGTCGAGTATCTTCCTGCCGCCGATGCGGGTGACGCGCGGCACCCAGCTCGGGGCGCGCAGCATGTCCATCGGATCAATCCGGCCCATGCGGTGCAGAAGCTGGTCGACATCGTCGGCGACCGTCTCCTTTTCACCGGCGATCTCGCCGGAAAACAGGGTTTCGGCGAGGATGGCGTAGGTCAGCTCGGTCATATCGACAGAGATATCGAGGGTCTCGCCCGCCGCGCCGGCCCTGGCGTATTTCTTCGAGAACTCTTCGGTCTGGCTCAGCATCTGCCCGGCAAACCCGCGGGAATGCCTTGGCGTGAAGACGGGCGCCATGGCTTTGCGGCAGCGCTTCCAGACCTCGCCTTCGGCCGTCAGCAGGCCGTCTCTCAGGATCGGGCGCAGGACGAGCTGGCGGATCTCCGACATTTCGTAATTGCCGACATTGTCGACCAGGATATGCCGGATGAGACCCGGATGATTGACGATCAGGGTCCGTTCCTTGAAGAATTTCGTCTCAAGCCAGGGCTGCGTGTAGGAATCCTTGCCCCAGAGCTCCAGCGGATTGCGCAGCGCCGTCCAGATCACCTCGATCGGGTTCAGCAGCCGGTCCCGATGGGCGGGTGCCGGCGGAACGAAAGGGTCGGGGCGCATGTCCATGGACAGCCCTCCTCAAGGGTTTCCTATAAAAGGAATATCAGCCGTCAGAGGAGGGATTTCAACTCGGCAAGCTTGTCGTTGACGAGCCAGCCGTAATAATTCTCCTCCGGCAGGCCGCCGCGGGCGGCGAGCGCTGCGGCGCGCTGCGCCGAACCGCCGGTATTGTAGAGCGTCGCGGTGATGCCGGGATTGCGGGAAATGTCCATGCCGGCGATCGACTTGTAGTCGTCGATCGAGCGGCGGATATTGGCCGCCATATAGGCGAGCGACTTGTCCGGATCCATGATCGCGTCATAGACGGCGGCGGCCTTGTTCTCGTCGAGCTTCGGATAACCGGAGTTTTTGGCCACCATGTCCGACAGCATCAGCGCCGTCAGCGGGTTGACCTGGCCGAGGCCGAAAGTCTGGCCGGCATAAAAGGGCTGGAAGAAGACGGCGCTGAAACGATTGTCCGGAAACGAGGTGCCGCCGACGGACCGGCCGCGAAAGCTCTTTTCCCAGACGCCTTCGCGGCATGTCCAGAGCTTGTAGGAATCGGCGAAATCCTCGCATTTGCCGAATTCCGGCCGGTCGAGGAACTGGGCGATGCTTTCGTCGCCATATCCGAACCGGAAGCTGTTGCCGGCATAGGCGGCAGCCTTGACGTAATAGGTCTGCAGACGGTCGTAGGCATCGACATTGTAGGTATGCTCGCCGACGATCGCGCCGATCATGTGGATCGGATCGATTCCGTAGTCGGCGGCCGTCGACTTGATCTTGGCGATCAGTTTCTTGTCGGATGCCAGGAGGTCACGGATCTTCTCGTATTTGTCATCGAAGGTGGTGCGGCCGGCGCGGGTCCGGCGCACCGAGGCGCCCGGAATCTTCGGCTGTTCGGCGTTACGATTTCCCTCCGGGACCATCGTGAAGCCGCCTGCAAACGCGGTCGAGGCCGCGGATGTCGCGACGACAAGGATCAATGCCAGAAGAATGCGTTTCAAGATTTGCGTGTCCCAGGACTGCGACTATGCCGATCTCCGGCACGGGAAGCTCAAAGCCATTCCAGACCGACTCAGTCAAGCGCCGGACATTTCCATGAAAACGCGCTTCCCTTACGCGAGGCGTAAGGACCGTGTCGAGACGTGGGCGTTCAAAATCCCGTCAGCGCCCGCAAATGAGCAGCCGGACGTTGCCCGGCTGCCACGATTGCCGCTCAGAGAATGTAGCGCGACAGATCCGTATCGGCGGCGAGATCGCCGACATGCTTCTTGACGTATTCCGCGTCGATCATCACGGTCGTGCCGCCCTGATCCGGCGCGTTGAACGAGATTTCGTCGAGCACCCGTTCCATCACCGTCTGCAGCCGGCGGGCGCCGATATTCTCGACCGAGGAGTTGAGGTGCACGGCGACATCCGCCAGCGCATCGATCGCGTCCTCGGTGAAATCGAGCGTCAGCTCTTCCGTTTCCATCAGCGCCTTGTACTGGCGGATGAGGCTCGCCTCGGTTTCCGTCAGGATACGGCGGAAATCCTCCTTGGTGAGCGGCCTCAGCTCGACGCGGATCGGCAGGCGGCCCTGGAGCTCCGGCAGAAGGTCGGAAGGCTTGGAGACGTGGAAGGCGCCCGAGGCGATGAACAGGATGTGATCGGTTTTGACAGGCCCGTATTTGGTCGAGACCGTCGTGCCTTCGACGAGCGGCAGCAGGTCGCGCTGCACGCCCTCGCGGGAAACACCGGCGCCGAGCCCGCCGTCACGAGCGGCGATCTTGTCGATCTCGTCAAGGAAGACGATGCCGTCGTTTTCGACCGAGCGGACGGCCTCGCGCTGGATCACCTCGTTGTCGATCAGCTTGTCGGATTCGTCGCGGATCAGCTCGCCATAGGACTTCTTGACGGTGGTGCGAACCTTCTTGGTGCGGCCGCCCATGGCCTTGCCGAACATTTCCGACAGGTTCAGCACGCCGATATTGGCGCCCGGCATGCCGGGAATCTCGAAGCCGGGCATGCCGGAACCGGTATCGGATACCTCGATGTCGATTTCCTTGTCATCGAGTTCGCCGGCCCGCAGCTTCTTGCGGAAGCTTTCGCGGGTGGCGGGCGAGGACGTGGCCCCGACCAGCGCATCGAGCACCCGTTCTTCGGCGCTCATATGGGCCTTGGCCTGCACATCGGCGCGCATCTTGTCGCGCACCAGGCCGATGCCGATTTCGACGAGGTCGCGGATGATCTGCTCGACATCGCGGCCGACATAACCGACTTCGGTGAACTTGGTCGCCTCGACCTTGATGAAAGGCGCGCCGGCGAGCTTGGCGAGCCGACGGGAGATTTCCGTCTTGCCGACGCCGGTCGGGCCGATCATCAGGATGTTCTTCGGCATCACTTCGTCGCGGAGCGTCTCGTCGAGCTGGTGGCGACGCCAGCGGTTGCGGAGCGCAATCGCCACCGCGCGCTTAGCGTCGTGCTGGCCGATGATGTGGCGGTCCAGCTCGGAGACGATTTCCCGGGGTGAAAAGTTACTCATGTCAAATCCGTTCTTCTGATGCGTCCAGCGCCATGAAATGGGCCGGACCGTAGATAGTTGTCCTGGTGTCGACGTAGCGGAAGCCCGCCTTCTCATAGGCGCGGATCGCCTGGGCGTTCTCGGGATCCGGATCGATGACGATCCTTCTCGCGCCCTTTTCGAAAAGTTCGCTCACGAGCTGCCGGATGATTGCATTGCCATGGCCGATGCCGACAAGCTCAGGATTGCCGATCGAGATATCGATGCCAAGCGTGCCCTTTGGCTGATCCTGATAGGGATGACCCTCTTCAAGATGCGGATCGTAATACTGGAGATAGGCGATCGGTCTGCCGTCCAGTTCCGCGATCAGCGGCCGGGTCTCGACGCTGGTCATCGAGTATTCAATGCTTGCCAGTTCCTCATCGACCTCGCCCCACCATTTCGCGATATGCGGCTCGGCGAGCCATGTCGCCAACAGGGGGAAATCCTCGTGTGCCACATCACGGAACGTGTAGCGGGGCGCGCCGTCAGCCATCGGCATCCAGCGTTTCGATGACAAGGTTGTGGTTGGTATAGACGCAGATATCGGCAGCGATATCGAGCGCCTTGCGGGCGATCTCCTCGGCCGATTTGTCGGAGTCCATCATCGCCCGCGCCGCCGCATAGGCATAGTTACCGCCCGATCCGATCGCGATCGTTCCGTGCTCGGGTTCGAGCACGTCGCCGTTGCCGGTGACGGCGAGCGTGGTCGACTTGTCGGCGACCAGCATCATCGCTTCGAGATTGCGCAGGTATTTGTCGGTACGCCAATCCTTGGCGAGCTCCACGGCGGCACGCATCAGCTGGCCGGGATATTGCTCGAGCTTCTTTTCAAGCCGGTCGAGCAGCGTGAAGGCATCGGCGGTAGCGCCGGCAAAACCGGCGATCACTTCGCCCTTGCCGATGCGGCGCACCTTGCGGGCATTGCCCTTCATCACGGTCTGGCCAAGACTTACCTGGCCGTCGCCCGCCATGATGACCTTGCCGCCTTTGCGAACAGTAATAATGGTTGTCATAAGGCACCTGTTGGCCCGCCTGGCGGGCATTGGTTTCGAGGGCATTTCGGCCCCGTTGGGCATTTATGTAAGACGGTCCCGGGCGAATGCAATCTCATGACGCGATGCCTGAGCGACACCCCTGCTTTTGCTGGATATTTGATGTCGTGCCTGATAAGGAGCGCAGATCGATCGCATGGAGCAGACCCAGATGGGTGAGACGACAACCGCACGCGTGGGCAACATCGTCCGCAAGACCAACGAAACCTCCGTTTCCGTTTCCGTCAATCTCGACGGCACCGGTGCGACCAAGATTTCGACGGGCGTCGGTTTCTTCGACCATATGCTGGACCAGCTTTCGCGACATTCGCTGATCGACATGGATATCGAGGTCACGGGCGACCTGCATATCGACGACCACCACACGGTCGAGGATACCGGTATCGCGATCGGCCAGGCGATCTCCAAGGCACTCGGCGACCGTCGCGGCATCACCCGCTACGCCTCGCTCGACCTTGCCATGGACGAGACGATGACCAAGGCGGCGATCGACGTGTCGGGCCGGCCGTTCCTCGTCTGGAACGTCGCGTTCAGCGCCCCGAAGATCGGCACGTTCGATACGGAACTGGTGCGGGAATTTTTTCAGGCGCTGGCGCAGAATGCCGGCATCACGCTGCATATCCTGAACCATTACGGCGCCAACAACCACCATATCGCCGAGACCTGTTTCAAAGCCGTGGCGCGGACACTTCGCGCCGCCATTGAAATCGACCCGCGGCAGGCCAATCGCGTTCCCTCCACGAAGGGAATGCTGGTCTGACTGCTTGAGGAGACGATCCTTGAGAAGCTACCTCGTTCTGACACCGCCCGCTGCGCAACAAAGCGGATCCGACAGGGATCGTCAGTCGACCCTCGTCCTGCGCGACGGATTTTCCTGGCTTGCCCTGCTGTTTCCGTGGATCTGGCTTTTCTGGCACAGGCTGTGGATTGCGGGCGTCGTTATCCTGCTTGCCCAGCTCGGCAGCACCGTCCTGATGCAGATCCCGGGTTTCTGGACCGCGGGGCTGCTGTTCGGCGTCGCCATCAGCCTGCTCGTTGCGCTCGAGGGCCGACATTATCGCTCCGAAGCATTGATCCGTCGCGGCTGGAGCCTGGAAACGGTAATCTCCGCTCACGATCTGCGCACCGCCGAGGAGATTTATTTCTCCGGTCTGCCGCAGCCTGAACAACAACCGATGCCGGTCTCGGCCGAGTGGGCAAAACAGGCAAGGCCGCCCGCCGCCGGATGGCAGGCCCCCCATATGGGCCTTTTCGAACATGGAGGACGCTGATGCGCGTCGCAATCATCGACTACGGGTCCGGCAATCTGCGTTCCGCGACCAAGGCCTTTGAACGGGCCGCCCGCGAAGCCGGCATCAATGCCGTGATCGACCTCACCGACAAGGCAGAAGCGGTGGCGACCGCCGACCGCATCGTGCTGCCGGGCGTCGGCGCCTATGCGGATTGCCGCGCCGGCCTCGATGCCGTGCCGGGCATGCGCGAGGCGATCCTCGACGTGGTCGAGCACAAGGGCCGCCCCTTCCTCGGCATCTGCGTCGGCATGCAGCTGATGTCGTCGCGCGGGCTTGAAAAGACCATTTCGCAAGGTTTCGGATGGATCGAGGGGGATGTCGTCGAGATGACGCCGAGCGATCCCCATCTCAAGATCCCACAGATCGGCTGGAATACGCTCGACATCCATCACCCGCATCCGCTGTTCGACGGCATTCCGACCGGGTCGGACGGGTTGCACGCCTATTTCGTGCATTCCTACCATCTGGCGGCAAAGCACCGCGGCGACGTGATCGCGACCACCGAATACGGCGGGTCGATGACGGCCTTCGTCGGCCGCGACAACGTGGCCGGCTCCCAGTTTCACCCTGAGAAAAGCCAGGCATTAGGTCTTGCCCTCATCTCCAATTTCCTGCGCTGGAAGCCTTAAGCTCGCGCACACGACCAAGGACCAAAGACATGATTCTCTTTCCTGCAATCGACCTGAAGGACGGCCAGTGCGTGCGCCTCAAGCTTGGCGACATGGACCAGGCCACCGTCTACAATCCCGACCCGGCAGCCCAGGCCAAGGCATTCGAGGACCAGGGGTTCGAGTGGCTGCATGTGGTCGACCTGAACGGCGCCTTCGCGGGTGAAAGCGTCAACGGCGCCGCCGTCGACGCGATCCTGAAAGCCACCAGGAACCCGGTCCAGCTCGGCGGCGGCATCCGCACGCTCGATCATATCGAAAACTGGCTGGCGCGCGGGCTGGCCCGCGTCATCCTCGGCACCGTCGCGGTGCGCGATCCGGCTCTCGTCATCGAGGCCTGCAGGCAGTTTCCCGGCAAGGTCGCCGTCGGAATCGACGCCAAGGGCGGCAAGGTCGCCGTCGAAGGCTGGGCGGAAGCATCCGAGCTCGGTGTAATCGAGCTCGCGAAAAAGTTCGAGGGCGCCGGTGTTTCGGCGATCATCTATACCGACATCGACCGCGACGGCATTCTGGCCGGCATCAACTGGGCGTCGACGCTGGAACTCGCCAATGCCGTCTCCATCCCCGTCATAGCGTCCGGCGGGCTTGCCTCGCTCGACGATATCAGCCGCATGCTGGAGCCGGACGCCGCCCGGCTCGAAGGCGCGATCTCCGGCCGTGCGCTTTATGACGGGCGTATCGATCCCAAGGAAGCACTGGCGCTGATCCGCAGCAGACAAGGACGTGCCGCATGACCCTCAAAGCCCGCGTCATCCCCTGCCTCGACGTCAAGGACGGCCGTGTGGTCAAGGGCGTCAACTTCGTAGACCTCATCGATGCCGGCGATCCGGTGGAGGCGGCCAAGGCCTATGACGCCGCCGGTGCCGACGAGCTCTGCTTCCTCGACATCACCGCCTCTTCCGACAATCGCGAGACGATCTTCGACGTCGTCGCCCGCACCGCCGAGCACTGCTTCATGCCGCTCACGGTTGGCGGCGGGGTGCGTTCCGTCGCCGATATCCGCAAGCTGCTGCTTGCCGGCGCCGACAAGGTGGCGATCAATTCGGCGGCGGTCGCCAATCCGGATTTCGTGGCCGAGGCCGCCGACAAGTTCGGCAACCAGTGCATCGTCGTGTCGATCGACGCCAAGCGGCGGCGCAGCCAGGCCGTCGGCGGCGACAATCTGAGCGCCTGGGAGATCTATACGCATGGCGGTCGCAACGCGACCGGCATCGACGCGGTCGATTTCGCCATAAAGATGGTGGAGCGGGGTGCGGGCGAACTGCTCGTCACCTCGATGGACCGGGACGGCACCAAGAGCGGCTATGATCTGGAGCTGACGCGCATGATTGCCGACAGCGTTCGCGCGCCGGTCATCGCGTCGGGCGGCGTCGGAGACCTGGACGACATGGTCGCCGGCATCAAGCAGGGCCATGCGACGGCGGTGCTTGCCGCGTCAATTTTCCACTTCGGGACCTATACGGTGGGCCAGGCAAAGCATTATATGGCTGAGCACGGCATCGCCATGCGGCTCGACTGAGCCATCGGGAAGAATGTTATGAGTGAATTTTCCCTGAGCGATCTCGAAAAGATCGTTGCCGAGCGGGCCAAGGCTTCCCCGGACGAATCCTGGACGGCGAAGCTTTTTGCCGCCGGCCAGGAAAAGGCCGCCAAGAAGCTCGGTGAGGAAGCGGTCGAAACGGTGATCGCTGCCATCCAGCAGGATCGGAAAAATCTGACGGCCGAGAGCGCCGACCTCCTCTATCATCTTTTAGTCGTCTTGAATATCGCAGCGGTGCCGTTGCAGGATGTGCTCGACGAACTCCAGAGAAGGACCGGCCGGTCCGGCCTTCAAGAAAAGGCAAGCCGGCCGACATCATGAGCATTGCTTCCGAGACCGCCGAGGCACCCGCCCCCGAAACCGGCCCGAACATGGAATATTACTCGCCCTATCACCGCTTCAGCGCGGAGGAATGGGCGAAGTTCCGCGCGGATACGCCCCTGACGCTGACCGCCGACGAGGTCCAGAGGCTGCGCTCGCTGGACGACCCGATCGATCTCGACGAAGTCAGACGCATCTATCTGTCGCTGTCGCGTCTTCTGTCGACGCATGTGGAGGCGACGCAACGCCTCTTCCAGCAGCGCAACCGCTTCTTGAGCCTTTCCGACATCACCAAGACGCCCTTCATCATCGGCATTGCCGGGTCGGTGGCGGTCGGCAAGTCGACCACGGCCCGTATCCTCAAGGAACTGCTCGCCCGCTGGCCGTCCAGCCCGAAAGTGGATCTCATCACCACCGACGGTTTCCTCTATCCCAACGCGGTTCTCCAGCGCGAAAACCTGATGGAGCGCAAGGGTTTTCCGGAAAGCTACGACATCGGCACCATTCTTCGCTTCCTGTCGGCGATCAAGGCCGGCGAGCCGAATGTCAGGGCGCCGCGCTACTCGCACCTCACCTATGACGTGCTGCCCGACGAATATACCCTGGTCGACCGGCCGGACATCCTGATCTTCGAGGGCATCAACGTGCTGCAGTCGCGGGCGCTGCCGGCCGACGGCAAGATCGTGCCGATCGTCTCGGATTTCTTCGACTTCTCGATCTATATCGATGCCGACGAAGAGCAGATCCACACCTGGTATGTCCAGCGCTTCATGAAGCTGCGCCAGACCGCCTTTCGCGATCCGACCTCGTTCTTCAAGAAATACGCCGCGATCGATGCCGACGCCGCCCGCGCCGTCGCCGAAGGACTGTGGGAAAACATCAACCTCAAGAACCTGCGGCAGAACATCCTGCCGACTCGCCCGCGTGCGGACCTGATCCTGCGCAAGGGCCGCAATCACCTCGTCGAAACGGTCGAACTGCGCAAACTGTAAGCGATAGATCGCCGGCTATTGAGTAAAATCGTCAGCTATTCACCCGACGAAGCGTCAGGTTGATGCGCCCGCCATTCTTCAACAGCGTCGACGTGCCGGGGTAAATCCTGTCGACGCCGTGGAATGCGATACGCCCCTCCCCGCCCAGCACCACGATATCGCCGCTGGCCAGCCGGAAAGAACCCGTGGGGTCCTTGCGGTTCAGGCCGCCGACCCTAAAGAGGCAGCTATCGCCAAGCGAGACGGAGAGAACCGGGGCGGCAAGATCGTCCTCGTCCTTGTCCTGATGCAGGCCCATTTTTGCGTCGTCGGAATAGAAGTTGATCAGGCAGGCTTCCGGCGGTTTCGGATAGTCGGCGAGTTTTTCCCAGAGATCGAGGAGTTCCGGCGGGATGGCGGGCCAGGGCTTCTTCGTCGCCGGATGGAAGGGCTGGTAGCGATAGCCCTTGTCCCTGTCCGTCACCCAGCCAAGGGAGCCGCAATTGGTCATGCGCACCGACATGGGTTTGCCGGTGCCGGGCATTTCCGGCGTGTAGAGAGGCGCCTCGGCCACGACACCGCGGATCAGCTCGACCAGATGCTCCTGCGCCTGTCGATCCAGATAATCCGGAAAATGCCTGATGCCATTTGCAAGCGTCGCCAAATCAATCTCCGCGCCTGTTCCCGAGCCTAGTCTCCGCTCGGCCGGCCGCGCATCTTCTTGACATCCGAACGGCCGGATTTCTCCTTCAGCCGGCGTTCCACCGAACCCTTGGTGGGCTTGGTCTTCTTGCGCGGCGGCGGCGGCGGTTCGGCAGCCTTGAGGATCAATTCCTTCAACCGCTCGCGAGCGTCTTCGCGGTTGCGCTCCTGGCTGCGGAACCGGTTCGCCTCTATCATCAGCACCCCATCCTTCGACACCCGTTTTCCGGCGAGCCTGATGGCGTTTTCCTTCACCCGCTCGGGCAGGGACGGCGTGTTGACGATGTCGTAGAAAAGCTGGACGGCCGTCGAGACCTTGTTGACGTTCTGTCCACCCGGCCCGCCCGCCAGCACGAACTGTTCCGTCAGCTCCCATCCGGCGATGGTGATGCGGTTGTTGATGATGAGGGGATTGCTGGCCATGTCGCCTGTTTCACACAAAGCGCGGCAAAAGAAAACCACCGGCAACGAGAACGGCGGACGAGCCTTACGAACGTCATTCTCGGCCTTGTGCCGAGAATCTGCTGCCGGCTACCGTATCGATACGTAGCAGATCCTCGGCACAAGGCCGAGGATGACGCCTAGACGGATAGCCCGGCAAAAAGAAAACCGCCGGCCCAGGGATGTCATCCCCGGGCCGGCGGTTTCACGTGAATCCTTCAAGGATTACTCGGCGGCAGCGAGGATGCCCGGAGCCGCGCTCTTCACATTGCTGTCGACATGGTTTTCGTACTGCTCGAAATTCTGGATGAACATCGAGACGAGTTTCTTGGCATAGGCGTCGAAGGCGGCCCCATCCGCCCAGGTCGAGCGCGGATCGAGGATCGCATTGTCGACGCCGTCAACGGCAACCGGCACCGCGAACCCGAAATTCGGATCGGTGCGGAACTGGGCATTCTTGAGGCTGCCGTCGAGGGCAGCGCTGAGGAGCGCGCGGGTCGCCTTGATCGGCATGCGGCGGCCGACGCCGCAGGCGCCGCCGGTCCAGCCGGTGTTGACAAGCCAGCAATCGACGCCGTGGCGGGCGATCAACTCCTTGAGCAGATTGCCGTATTCGGCCGGATGGCGCGGCATGAACGGACCGCCGAAGCAGGTCGAGAACGTCGCTTCCGGCTCGGTCACGCCCTTTTCCGTGCCGGCGACCTTGGCGGTATAGCCGGACAGGAAGTGGTACATCGCCTGTTCAGGCGTCAGCTTTGCGATCGGCGGCATGACACCGAAAGCGTCGGCGGTCAGCATGATGATCGACTTCGGCTGCGGCGCGGTACCGGTCTTCGAGGCGTTCGGAATGAAATGCAGCGGATAGGCGCTGCGGGTGTTCTCGGTCAGCGAATCGTCGTTGAAATCCGGCACGCGGTTCTGGTCGAGCACGACGTTCTCGATCACGGTGCCGAAACGGCGGGTCGCGGCATAGATTTCAGGTTCCGCTTCGGCGGACAGGTTGATGGCCTTGGCATAGCAGCCGCCTTCGAAATTGAAGACGCCGTTTTCGCCCCAGCCGTGCTCGTCGTCGCCGATCAGCGTGCGGTTCGGATCGGCCGAAAGCGTCGTCTTGCCGGTGCCCGACAGGCCGAAGAACAGCGCCGTATCGCCGTTCGGGCCGACATTGGCCGAGCAATGCATGGGCATCACGCCCTGTTCCGGCAGGAAGTAGTTGAGAACCGAGAAGACCGATTTCTTGTTCTCGCCGGCATAGGAGGTGCCGCCGACCAGGATGAGGCCGTTGGTGAAATCGCAGGCGATCACGGTGTCCGTGCGGCAGCCGTGGCGGGCGGGATCCGCCTTGAAGCTCGGCAGGTTGATGATCGTCAGCTTCTCTTCGAAGCTCTCGAGCGTCGAACGATCCGGGCGGATGAGGAGGTTGCGGATGAACAGGGCGTGCCAGGCGAATTCGCTGACGACCCGGGTGGGGAGGGCGTATTCGGCATCGGCGCCGCCGACCAGGTCCTGGACGAACAGCGTCTTGCCGGCGGCATGAGCGAGCATGTCCTTCTTCAGGGCTTCGAAATGTTCGGGCTTCATGGGCTTGTTGTCGGCACCCCACCAGACGCGGTTCTCGGTGCCGGCGTCGCGGACGATGAACTTGTCCTTCGGAGAGCGGCCGGTGTGCTGGCCGGTAACGGCGCGCAACGCACCATCGATGGTCAGATCGGCTTCACCGCGACGAATTGCTTCTTCGTACAACTCGACCTCGGACGAATTGTAATAAACACGCGATACACCGCCGAGACCGATCGCCGCCAAACCCTTTGACGGGTTGTGAAGTCCAAACTCCTCCATGCGCGCACTCCTTCAGCTTGCCGTGGGAACTGACGCGAAATTAATGACAGATTTCTAAAAGGGCAAGAGGAGCCCGCAAAATTCTTTAATAATATCAATTATTTAATCGATTTAAAAAATTTTATTCCTCTTTAAATCGGTTTAGGAACGGTTTCAATCCGCATTCGCGCTATCATAAACCTCATTGCCGAAAGACGCGCCGCAAGCGTCCTCTTTATCTTTGCCACAATTTGTTCCACCTTTATACTCAAGAAGCGCGTCGGCTGATGCCGCCTGGCTGGGGGCGATTCCAGGAGATGCGCATAGATGATGACGGAGATGGAGAGTATGCAAACAATCGCGCTCGTAGATGACGACCGCAATATCCTGACGTCGGTGTCGATCGCACTGGAGGCGGAAGGATACAAGGTCGAAACCTATACGGATGGCGCTTCCGCGCTCGACGGGCTGATCGCCCGCCCTCCGCAGCTGGCGATCTTCGATATCAAGATGCCGCGCATGGACGGCATGGAGCTGCTGCGCCGCCTGCGGCAGAAATCCGACCTGCCGGTGATCTTCCTGACGTCGAAGGACGAGGAAATCGACGAGCTGTTCGGCCTGAAGATGGGCGCAGACGATTTCATCACCAAGCCGTTCTCGCAACGGCTGCTGGTGGAGCGGGTGAAGGCGATCCTGCGGCGGGCAGGTGCCCGTGAGGCGCAGGCTGCCGGCGGCACCGGCACCAAGGCGGCTGCGGATGCGCAGGCGGCCCGCACGCTCGAGCGCGGCCAGCTTGCCATGGACCAGGAGCGCCATACCTGCACCTGGAAGGGCGAGCCGGTGACGCTGACGGTAACCGAATTCCTCATCCTGCATTCGCTGGCCCAGCGGCCGGGCGTGGTCAAGAGCCGCGACGCGCTGATGGATGCCGCCTATGACGAGCAGGTCTATGTGGACGACCGCACCATAGACAGCCACATCAAGCGGCTGCGCAAGAAGTTCAAGATGGTGGACACAGACTTCGATATGATCGAAACGCTTTACGGCGTGGGTTACCGATTCCGCGAGGCGGCCTGATCCTTGCGAAAGGTTAACTTGAGGCCACGGCCGGACCAGCGTTAAGCTGGCCCGGTGGAAGGACTGCAGTGGCAGATCAGACATTCGACAACGAACTGGCTAGGGTGGAGAAGACCGAGGCACGCCGCGCACCGCGGCGCTTCTGGTCGCGCCCCTTCACGCTCATTCGTCGGGTGTTCGGCCACGCGGTGTTTTCCAGCCTCACCCGCCGCATCCTGTTCTTCAACATCGCCGCGACCGTGGTGCTGGTCGCCGGCATTCTCTACCTCAACCAGTTCCGCGAGGGGCTGATTGACGCGCGCGTCGAAAGCCTTCTGACCCAGGGCGAGATCATCGCCGGCGCGATTTCCGCCTCCGCCTCGGTCGATACCAATTCGATCACCATCGATCCGCAGAAACTGCTTGAACTGCAGGCGGGACAAAGCATCACGCCGGTGCCGAACGACGAGGACCTGGATTTCCCGATCGATCCCGAGCGCGTCGCGCCGGTCCTCCGGCGGCTCATCTCGCCCACCCGTACCCGCGCCCGCATCTTTGACGCAGATGCCAACCTGCTGCTCGATTCCCGCCATCTCTATTCCCGCGGCCAGGTGCTGCGTTTCGACCTGCCGCCGGTGGAAAACGAACAACAGACCTGGAGCGAATGGTTCGCCGGCCTCATCAACCGGCTGCTGCAGCCGGGCAACCTGCCAGTCTACAAGGAAGCGCCGGGCGGCGACGGCTCGATCTATCCAGAGGTCATGAACGCGCTGACAGGCGTGCGCGGCGCGCTGGTGCGCGTCACCGAGCGCGGCGAGCTGATCGTCTCGGTCGCCGTGCCGGTCCAGCGTTTTCGCGCCGTGCTCGGCGTGCTTCTGCTCTCGACCCAGGCCGGCGACATCGACAAGATCGTGCATGCGGAACGGCTGGCGATCATGCGCGTCTTCGGCGTCGCGACGCTCGTCAACATCCTGCTCTCGCTGCTGCTGTCATCGACCATCGCCAATCCGCTGCGGCGCCTGGCGGCGGCGGCGATCCGGGTGCGGCGCGGCGCCAAGCAGCGCGAGGAGATCCCGGACTTTGCCTATCGCCAGGACGAGATCGGCAATCTTTCCATCGCGCTCCGCGAGATGACCAACGCCCTTTACGACCGGATCGACGCGATCGAGAGTTTTGCGGCCGATGTCAGCCACGAGCTCAAGAACCCCCTGACGTCGCTCCGCAGCGCCGTCGAGACCCTGCCGCTCGCGAAATCCGAGGAGTCTAAACAGCGGCTGACGGAAATCATCTTCCACGACGTGCGCCGCCTCGACCGCCTGATCAGCGACATTTCCGACGCCTCCCGGCTGGACGCCGAGCTTGCCCGCTCGGATTCGACGCCGGTCGACATGGAAAACCTGCTCGGCAACCTGGTCGATATCTCGCGGCAGATCCGCACCGGGCGTAAGCCGGTGGAGATCGCTCTTGCGGTCGACAACAAGGCGGGCAACAAGTCCGCCTACCTCGTCAACGGCCACGACCTGCGCCTCGGGCAGATCATCACCAATCTCATCGAGAACGCGCGTTCCTTCGTGCCGGAAAAGGGCGGGCACATCTCGATCCGGCTCTCGCGGATAAAAGACCGCGTCGTCGTGACGGTGGAAGACAACGGTCCGGGCATCCAGGCCGAGGACATCGACCGGATCTTCGAGCGCTTTTATACCGACCGGCCGGAGGGCGAGAGTTTTGGCCAGAATTCCGGCCTTGGCCTGTCGATCAGCCGGCAGATCGCCGAGGCCCATGGCGGCTCGCTGAAGGCGGAAAACGTGCACGACGCCAAGACAGGCGCGATGACCGGCGCCCGCTTCACGCTGTCGCTGCCGGGCGGCGAAGCCCCATGAGCCGGGGGCCTGTCAATATCCACGCGACCGCGATCGTCATCGGCGCCAGAGGCCTTCTCTTTACCGGCCCGTCCGGAAGCGGCAAATCCATGCTGGCCTTCGCCTGTATCGCCGCCGCGAAGCGCCGGGGCGCCTTCGGGGCTCTGGTCGCCGACGATCAGGTCCTCGTCAACCGCTACGACGATCATCTGCTCGCCACCCGGCCGGATGCGATCGCCGGCTTCATCGAACTGCGCGGCACCGGCATCGCTCAGGTGGAGAGCGTCTCCGCCGCGGCACTGGACTTGGCTGTCGAAGTCATCTCTCTGCCGGAAAGCGAAAGGCTTCCGCCCGAAAACGAACGCTTCCAGATTGCTGGTCTCGGCGACCTTCCGCTGATCCGTATATGGCGCGGCGCACCCGATCCGCTGGCTATTCTGTCGGCATTTACGCCTGATTTTTACCACGAGATGCCGTTTTGATCATCCGGAAGCCTGATTTTTTGACTTGAACTTCGAATCTACTTGGAGAAGATGGCATCCCACCGCTGGACCGCTTTATTGCAATGCGATAATGGCGCCGAGTTTCCATAGCAGGGGGCAGTTTTCATGATCGGACTAGTGCTTGTCACTCATGGCAAGCTGGCTGAGGAATTTCGTCATGCGGTCGAGCATGTCGTCGGACCTCAGAAATTCATCGAAACCGTATCGATCGGTCCCGAGGACGACATGGATCAGCGGCGGCAGGATATCGTCGATGCCGTCACCAATGCCGATGACGGCCATGGCGTCATCATTCTGACCGACATGTTCGGCGGCACACCCTCCAACCTTTCCATTTCCGTCATGGAGAGCGGGCGCATCGAGGTCATTGCCGGCATGAACCTGCCGATGCTGATCAAGCTTGCCGGCGTGCGCAGCGACAACAACATGGAAAGAGCGCTCGCCGAAGCCTCCGAGGCCGGTCGCAAATACATCAATGTCGCAAGCCGCGTCCTCAGCGGCAAATGAGAACCCAGACCGGATGTCATCTCCCTCTCCCCGCGAATTCCTGATCGTCAACAAACGCGGCCTGCATGCCCGCGCCTCCGCCAAGTTCGTACAGATGGTGGAGAGCTTCGATGCGCAGATCACCGTCTCCAAGGATGGGACAACCGTCGGCGGAACCTCCATCATGGGCCTGATGATGCTTGCGGCCAGCACCGGCTGCTCCATCGAAGTCAGCGCCGAAGGTGTTCAGGCGGAGGAGGCGCTGAATGCGCTGGAGCAGCTCGTCGCCAACAAATTCGGCGAAGAAGCGTGACGCCGCCGCGACTTAACCTCTCCCTGACATAAACATATAAAGACCTCTTTATATCCCCGTTGCCAGTTTGCCGGAAGCCTGCTAAACCGCTGGCCAGTTTCCGTCTGCCAAGGCGGGTCTTGCCGCCTCCGTCAGGCACCCCGCCGGAGCGGCACCACCGAACATGGAGAGCTTTATGAGCACTGAGAAGGATTACGTCGTCGCGGATATCAACCTTGCCGCTTACGGCCGCAAGGAGCTCGACATCGCTGAAACCGAAATGCCGGGCCTGATGTCCTGCCGCGAAGAGTTCGGCACGTCGAAGCCGCTGAAGGGCGCCCGCATCTCGGGCTCGCTCCACATGACCATCCAGACGGCCGTTCTGATCGAGACGCTGCGCGAACTCGGCGCGGAAATCCGCTGGGCGTCCTGCAACATCTTCTCGACCCAGGACCATGCCGCCGCGGCGATCGCCGCCGCCGGCATCCCGGTCTTCGCCGTCAAGGGCGAATCGCTGACCGAGTACTGGGACTATACCGACAAGATCTTCCAGTGGGCCGATGGCGGCCTCTCGAACATGATCCTCGACGACGGCGGCGACGCCACCATGTACATCCTGCTCGGCGCCCGTGCGGAAGCCGGCGAGGACGTTCTCTCGAACCCGGGTTCGGAAGAAGAGGAAATCCTCATCGCGCAGATCAAGAAGCGCCTCAAGGCTTCGCCCGGCTGGTTCACCAAGCAGCGCGACGCGATCAAGGGCGTGACCGAAGAAACCACCACCGGCGTTCACCGCCTCTATGAACTCTCCAAGAAGGGCCTGCTGCCCTTCCCGGCGATCAACGTCAACGACTCGGTCACCAAGTCGAAGTTCGACAACAAGTACGGCTGCAAGGAATCGCTGGTCGACGGCATCCGCCGCGGCACCGACGTGATGATGGCCGGCAAGGTTGCGGTGGTCTGCGGTTACGGCGACGTGGGCAAGGGTTCCGCCGCTTCGCTCGCCGGGGCCGGCGCCCGCGTCAAGGTGACGGAAGTCGACCCGATCTGCGCCCTGCAGGCCGCCATGGACGGTTTCGAAGTCGTCGTGCTCGAAGACGTCGTATCCTCGGCCGACATTTTCATCACCACCACCGGCAACAAGGACGTCATCCGCATCGACCACATGCGCGCGATGAAGGATATGGCAATCGTCGGCAATATCGGCCACTTCGATAACGAGATCCAGGTCGCGGCGCTCAAGAACCTCAAGTGGACCAACGTCAAGCCGCAGGTCGACATGATCGAGTTCCCGAAGGGCAACCGTATCATCCTTCTGTCGGAAGGCCGCCTGCTCAACCTCGGCAATGCCACCGGCCATCCGTCCTTCGTGATGTCGGCTTCGTTCACGAACCAGACGCTGGCCCAGATCGAGCTCTTCACCAAGCAGGGCGAGTACAAGAACGAGGTCTACATCCTGCCGAAGCACCTCGACGAAAAGGTCGCCCGCCTGCATCTCGCCAAGCTCGGCGTGAAGCTGACGGAACTGTCCGACGAGCAGGCCGCCTATATCGGCGTTTCGCAGCAGGGACCGTTCAAGGCTGAACACTACCGCTATTAATCAATAGCCGGTTAATCCACAAGATATGGTAGCCGCAGCCTTGACAAAGGCTGCGGCTTCTTTTTTGGGCGCATCCCTTCCCGGCGATTCCCTAAGCAAGTATTGTTTTAGAACTTGATTCGCGCCTTCCCCTGGAGCGTGATGCCGGAAACCGTCAGCGGTTTTCGAGCTTCATCGCGCTTGCACCATGCGATTGGGAGCCGTCCGGCTACGGGCAAGGTGCGAAATGGTATGTCTTGTCGATGAGCGGCAATTGGACGGAGACAGACCGGATATGTCGGTAAAAAAAATGAGCTCGTCAGAACGGGCCGATCCCCTTTGCGGCGGAACGAAAGCTCCGGCTTTGCGTACCGTTTTCGGGCGTTCCGTTTCCGGATCCCCGGAAGGCGGCGTAATGGTCGCCAAGCTGCGCCGTCTGGCGCTGTTCGGCAGCGCGTTCCTTTCGGGCACCGCCCTTTCGGGGCTTGCGACGGCCGCGCTTGCGCAGCAGTCGGGCAATGCGGCCGTGCGCCTGTTCTCCTCCACGGAAGTCATCGTCTCGTCGCTGGTGATGGGCGCGCTCGGCGCCGCCCTGTTTTCGGCCATCTGGCTGGTGCGCCAGCGCGGCAATATGGAAGCCGAATCCCAGGAAATGCGCAGCGCCCTTTCCGACGCGCAGCAGAAGATTTCCAAGTTCGAAGCGCTGATCGCCGACAAGAACCGGCGGATTGTCGTGTGGGAAAGCGGCTCCTCGAAACCGGAATTCCTCGGACAGCTGCCGGCGGAAACCGGCGCGCCGCAGCAGGACCGCGAATTTCTCGCCTTCGGTCGCTGGATGCGCGGCACATCGGCCGGCGAGCTCGAAAAATCGATCGAACTGTTGCGGGTCGAGGCCCGCTCCTTCGACATGGTGGTGGAAACCAACCGCGACGAGATCCTGGAAGTGCAGGGCCGGGTTTCCGGCGGCAAGGCCTTCGTCCGTTTCATCGCTCTCAACAATCTGCGCGCCGAGCTCGCCGAGCTCAAGATCGAGCGCGAGCGGCTGACCAACTCGATCATGATGTTCCATTCGCTGCTCGACGCCATCGAGCAGCCGGTCTGGCGCCGCGATTCCCAGGGCAAGCTCACCTGGGTGAACCATGCCTATGGCGATGCGGTGGAGGCCTCTACACCGGCCCAGGCCATCGAGGACGGCCGCGAATTCCTGGGCTCGATCGCCCGTGAAAAGATCAGGGCGACGGCGACGTCCACATCGCCTTTCCACGACCGGATTTCCACGGTGGTGCATGGCAACCGCACCATGTTCGACGTGGTCGACGTCGTCGTGCCCGGCGGCTCCACCGGCCTTGCGATCGACGTTTCCGAAGCGGAAGCCGTGCGCGAGGAACTGAAGCGCACCCTCAAGAGCCATGCCGAGACGCTGGACCATCTCGCCACGCCCGTCGCCATCTTCGACGGCGAGCGCCGGCTGCAGTTCTACAACCAGGCTTTCGTACAGCTCTGGGGTTTCACGCTTCCCTTCCTCGATTCGCGACCGGACAACAGCGAGCTGCTCGACAAGCTGAGAAGCGACGGCAAGCTGCCGGAACAATTGAGCTGGCGCAGCTGGAAGGAAGCGGCGCTCTCCGTCTACCAGTCACCGGACACGCAGACCGACCTCTGGCACCTGCCGAACGGCCAGACGCTCCGCGTCATCGCCACCGCGCACCCGCAGGGCGGCGCCACCTGGGTGTTCGAAAACCTTACCGAACAGGTGGATCTCGAGACCCGCTACAACACGCTGGTGCAGGTTCAGGGCGAAACGATCGACCATCTTTCCGAAGGCGTCGCAGTATTCGGGCCGGACGGACGCATCCGCCTGTCGAACCCGGCCTTCCGGGCGCTGTGGGGCATCACCGCCGAAGAAGCCAAATCCGGCACGCATATCAAGGCGATCGAGGCCGCCTGCGCGCCGTCCTACGACAAGCCGGACGGCTGGCGCCGCTTCGGGCAGATGCTGACCAATTTCGACGACGAGCGCCCCTCGCTGCAGGGCACGTTCGAGCTCTATTCCGGCCTTGTGCTCGATTACGCCGTGACGCCGCTGCCGAATGCCCAGACGATGCTGACCTTCGTCGACATGACGGCGAGTGCCAGGGCGGAACGGGCGCTCAAGGAAAAGAACGAGGCGCTGCAGAAGGCCGACGAGCTGAAGAACGATTTCGTCCAGCACGTGTCCTACGAGCTGCGCTCGCCGCTGACCAATATCATCGGCTTCACCGACCTTCTGAAGACGCCGGGCATCGGCTCGCTCAACGAGCGGCAGGCCGAATATATCGACCATATCTCGACCTCGTCCTCGGTGCTGCTGACGATCGTCAACGACATCCTCGATCTTGCGACCGTCGATGCCGGCATCATGCAGCTCAACTATTCGGAAATGGCGATCGACGACCTGCTCGACGACGTGGCGATGCAGATCGCCGACCGGCTGCATGAAAACGGCGTGACGCTGGCGATCACCGCGCCCGCCGGTCTCGGCACCATCGTCGCCGACCAGCAGCGGCTGAAGCAGATCCTCATCAAGCTGCTCACCAACGCCACCAATTTCGCCCCGGAAGGTTCGGCCATCACGCTCAACTGCTGGCGCACCCATAGCGACGTGTTCTTCTCGGTGACCGACAAGGGCCCGGGCATTCCGGAAGACGTGCTAAAGACCGTGTTCGACCGGTTCTCGGCCAATGCCAAGGGCGGCAAGCGCTCCGGTGCCGGCCTCGGCCTTTCGATCGTCGAGAGCTTCGTGACGCTGCATCACGGCGATGTGGCGATCGACAGCAAGCCCGGCCAGGGAACCACGGTTACGTGCCGCATTCCGAGCGGCACGACGGCGCGGTCCGTCGCCGCCGAATGAGTGGTGAGGCAGCTCTTACCCTGACGCTTGCCGACGAGGCCGAGACGATCCGCCTCGGCGAAGACCTCGCTTTGGCGCTGAAAAAGGGCGAGTGGATCGCCCTTTCCGGCGATCTCGGAGCCGGCAAATCCACCTTCGCCCGGGCCTTTTTGCGCGCGCTGGCGGATGATGGCGAGCTGGAAGTGCCGAGCCCGACCTTCACGCTGGTGCAGAGCTATGAGCTGCGCATCCCCGTCTCGCATTTCGATCTCTACCGGCTCGGCGATTCCTCGGAACTCGACGAACTCGGCTTCGACGAGGCGCTTGCCAACGGCATCTGCCTGGTCGAATGGCCTGAGGTCGCCGACGAGCTGCTGCCGCAGTCCCGCATCCAAATCAGGCTCGAGCAGAACGGTCTCGGCCGGACGGCAACGGTCACCGCGCCTGAAGCGCAGATGCACCGCATCCGCCGCGTGCTGGCGATCCGCGAATTTCTCCACAAACATGGTTATGCCGGCGCCCGGCGCCGGTTCCTGACCGGCGACGCGTCAACCCGGGCCTATGAGACCGTGATAACCACAAGCGGCGAAACGCTGATCCTGATGGACTGGCCGCGCCCGGCGGAAGGCCCGCCGGTTCTCGACGGAAAGCCCTATCCCAAGGTCGCGCATCTCGCCGAAGACCCCTACCCGTTCGTGGCGATCGACGAATATCTGCGCGAACTGGGGCTGGCGGCACCGGAAGTGCTGCATGTGGACTACGAGCAGGGCATCCTGCTGATCGAAAACCTCGGCGAAGAGGGTGCCGTCGACGACGACGGCAATCCCATCGAGGAGCGCTACCGCGAAAGCATCGTCTGCCTGGCCTTCCTGCACAGCCACGAGATGCGCCAGGACCTGACGGTCGGCGACGGGCATATCCACCACATCCCCGATTTCGATCCGACGGCGATGAAGATGGAGGCGCGGCTGCTGATCGACTGGCACCTGCCTTGGAAACGCGGCACGCCGGCAACCGACGAGGAACGGCAGGAATACCTGGCGATCTGGGACAACCTGATCCGCGAGCTCGACGGGGTCGAGAAGAACCTGCTGCTGCGCGATTTCCATTCGCCCAACATCATCTGGCGGCCGCATGAATCCGGCGTCCGGCGCGTCGGCCTGATCGATTTCCAGGATTCGATGATCGGCCCCACTGCCTACGACCTCGCCTCTCTCGTGCAGGACGCGCGGGTGGATATTCCCAAAGCTCTCGCCGACCAACTGATGCTCGATTACGTGACGCTTCGCCGCGCGCTCGGTGCCTTCGACGAGCCGACTTTCCTGAAAGCCTGGGCGATCATGGCGGCGCAGCGCAACTGCAAGCTCGCGGGTCTGTGGGTACGGCTCTTGCAGCGGGACGGCAAGCCGGGCTATCTGAAGCACATGCCGCGGACGCTCCGTTATCTCGCGACGGCGTTGAGCCACGAAGTGCTCGCCCCCTTGCGCGATTGGTGCCGTCGGGCTGGAATAGAACTGCCCGAATCATAAATACGGTTTCCGATGACCACTAAACCAGCCGCCATCAAGCAGGCCATGGTGCTTGCCGCAGGGCTCGGCACCCGTATGCGGCCGATCACCAACACGATGCCGAAGCCGCTGGTGCCGGTCGCCGGCAAGCCGATGATCGACTATGTGCTGGATTCCCTGAAAGAAGCCGGCGTGGAACGCGCCGTCGTCAACGTGCATCATTTCGCCGACCAGATGGAGGCGCATCTTTCCGCCTATCGCGGCATGGAAATCCTCATCTCCGACGAACGCGACGCGCTGATGAACAATGGCGGCGGCATCGTGAAGGGGCTGAAACTTCTCGACCGCAGCACGGTCTTCGTCATGAATGCCGACTTGTTCTGGATCGGCGAGATACCGGGCAAACCGACCAATCTGCAGCGTTTGGCGGAGTTCTTCGATCCGGACCGCATGGACATGGCGATGCTCTGCGTCGATATCGACAACACGACCGGGCATAACGGCATCAACGATTTCGGCATGGACGCGGATGGCCGGTTGAGGCGTTACCGTGACGATCCGGCCAATCCGGTCGTTTATGCCGGCGCTTTTGCGATGAACCCGTCCTTCCTCGACGACGCGCCGTCCGATGCCTTCAACATCAACATCTATTTCGACAAGGCGATCGCTCGCGGCCGGCTTTACGGGACAGTCCTCGACGGCCACTGGATCACCGTCGGCACGCCCGAGGCGCTGCCGGAAGCAGAAGCCGTGATCGCGCGCTATCCGGTGGAGGCATGACCAGGCCCTCCGGCCGGAAGCGGGTCTTGTCGATTCCCGCCGGGGCACCGTTCCTCAAGACCATAGCGGCCGCACTCTGCGACGGCCGTCTCAACGAGACGTTCCGTTACGATCCGGCCGATCCGCTTTCGCTTGCAGACGTGACCATCTACGTACCAACCCGCCGCTCCGCCCGCGTGCTGCGTTCGGAATTCGTCGATCTGCTGGGCGGCCGCTCCGCGATCCTGCCGGTCATTCGCCCTCTCGGCGAAACCGACGACGACAGCGGTTATTTCGATCTGGTGGCGCCGGAGGAGATGGACCTGGCGCTGCCGATCGGCGGCACCGCGCGGCTGCTCGAACTCGGCCGGCTGATCCTTGCCTGGCGCAACCAGCTGCCGAAGATCGTGCTCGACGTGCATTCCGAATCACCGCTCGTCGCGCCCGCGAGCCCGGCCGACGCCATCTGGCTCGCCCGCGCCCTGGCGGAACTCATCGATGCGGTCGAGACCGAAGAGCGCGATTGGGCCGATCTCAAAAAACTCGATACCGGCGAACATGCGCTCTGGTGGCAGCTGACCGCCGAGTTCCTGTCGATCGCCAGCGCCTTCTGGCCACTGCGTCTCGAAGAACTGCGCCGTTCTTCGCCGGCGAAACATCGGGCGGCCATTCTGCGCGGCGAGGCCCGGCGGATCTCCGCGAGAGATCACAAGGGACCGGTGATCGTTGCGGGTTCGACCGGCTCGGTGCCGGCGGCCGCCGATCTGATCGCCGCAATTTCCGATCTGCCGAACGGCACCGTCGTGCTGCCCGGCCTCGATCTGGCGATGCCGGCGGATCAGTGGGCGATGATCGGCGAAGAGGCTTTCGACGGCAAGCCGGAGCCTGCCAGCCGCAGCCATTCGCAATTCGGCCTGTCGCGCCTGCTGAAAAAGATCGGCGTGACCCGGGAAGAGGTGGACGTGCTCGGCGAGGTGGCCGACGACCTTTCCTTCCGGGCCGCAGCACTGTCCCAGGCGCTGGTACCGGCCAAGGCCACCGACCGTTGGAGCACCTGGCGCGACGGTGCCGATACCGGCCTTCTGGCCAAGGCCTTTGCCGACGTCTCGCTGATCGAAGCCTCGAACGAGCGCGAGGAAGCGGTCGCGATTGCCATCGCGCTTCGGCTGGCGCTCGAGCAGCCCGGCAAAAACGGCGGCGAAAGCCAGGCGGCGCTGATCACCCCCGATCGCGCCCTTGCCCGCCGGGTGACCGCCGAGCTTTCCCGCTTCGGCCTGCTTGCCGACGATTCCGCCGGTTCACCGCTGTCGGGCACGCCGCAGGGCACGCTGACCCAGCTTCTTCTCGAAGCAACGCTCAGGCCCGGCGACCCGGTGGCGATCGTCGCACTCGTCAAGCATCCCCTGATGCGGCTTGGCCTGCCGGCAGCGGACCTGCGGTCTGCCGTGGAAGCACTCGAAATCCTGGCACTGCGCGGCGGCATCGGCGACATGGACATCTCCGCGCTGGAACCGCTGCTCGACATCCAGCTTGCCGCCCAGCTCGAAGACCGGCATGCGCCGCAATGGCGGCTGTCGCTGCCTTCGGACGCCGCCGACAGGGCCCGGGGCCTTGCAAGGAGGCTGGCGAAAGCGGTCGAACCGCTCGCTTCCGCCCTGGTCCGCCGCCGGCCGGACGGGCGCGGCCTCACCGCGAAGCTCACGCTGTCCGAATGGGGCGATCGCACCGGCCGCGCGCTCGAGGCCATCTGCGTGGACGAGCGGACAAATCTCGCCGCGCTCTGGTCCGGCGAGGCCGGCGAGCGGCTGGCGGGGCTGTTGTCCGAAGTCATGGAGACCGACGGGCAGATGGAGGCCGACGGTCCGCAATGGATCGACATCGTTTTGGCGCTGACGACCGGCGAGGCCGTCAAACCCCGTTCGCTCAGCCATCCGCGCATCTTCATCTTCGGCACGCTGGAAGCCCGGCTGCAGAGCGTCGATACGATGATCCTCGGCGGGCTCAACGAGGGATCATGGCCGGGCCAGACGGTCAACAATCCTTTCCTGTCGCGCACCATGAAGACCGACATGGGGCTGGAGCCGCCGGAACGCCGGATCGGCCAGCTTGCCCACGATTTCGAAATGGCCTGCGGCACGCGGCATCTGATCCTGTCGCGCTCGATGCGGCAGGGCTCGACGCCGACCGTCGCCTCGCGCTGGCTGCAAAGGCTGCTGGCGCTGGGCGGAAAACAGTTTGCGGACGAGCTGAAGGCGCGCGGCAACCAGTATCGCGAATGGGCGTCGATGATCGATTCCGGCGAAAACCAGCCGGTCGCCAAACGCCCGGCTCCGAAACCGCCGGCCGATCTGCAGCCGACGAAATATTCCTTCAGCGAAGTCGGTCGGCTGCGCCGCGACCCCTATTCCATCTATGCCCGCCGGATCCTGAAGCTCGATCCGCTCGACCCCTTCAACCGCGATCCGGGCGCCTCCGAGCGCGGCACGCTCTACCATGCGATCATCGACCGCTATACGCGCGAGGGCCACAAGCCGGGCACGCCTGCGGCAAAAGAGGCAATGCGCAGGATCACCGAGGAACTGTTCGATGCGGAACAGTTGCCGACGCATATCGACCGCGTCTGGCGCCCGCGGTTTGTGGAAGTTGCCCGGGCCTTCCTGGACTGGGAGGTTGAGCGCGCTCCGGATATCCGCCAGACGATGACGGAGGTCGGCGCCGGCTGGGAGGTCGAGCCCGCCGGCATCCGCGTCACCGGCATTGCCGACCGGATCGACATCAAGGGATCGGGCCTTGCCGATCTCGTCGATTACAAGACCGGCCTCAGCCCCTCCGTCTCCCAGGCAAGGGCGCTGCTCGATCCGCAACTCGGCCTGGAAGCGGCGGCGCTCAGAGCCGGAGCGTTCAAGGGTGCGGGGCCGCTGACGCCTGACAGGCTGCTCTATGTCCGCCTTCGCCCCGGCGACCGGTTCCGTGAGGACAAGGTCAACAACGAAGGGTCGAGCGCGACGGCAAAACGGCAGCCGAAATCGGCGATCGACCTGGCGGACGAATCGCTGGAACAGCTGACCCGGTTCGTGATTACGCTGCGCAATGGCGAAGCCGGATTCGCATCGCGGCTGGTGCCGATGGCGCAGAACGATTTCGGCGGCGAATACGACCACCTCGCCCGCGTGGCCGAATGGTCGACGGCCGACGACGAGGAGGCGGAAGCCGATGAATGATCTGGCTCCCGAGGGCGACGATCCGATCCGGTGGATCGACTGGACGACGGTGCAGCAGTCGCTCGCTTCCGATCCGGTCAGCTCCGCCTGGGTTTCCGCCAATGCCGGCTCCGGCAAGACACATGTCCTGACCCAGCGGGTTATCCGGCTTCTGCTTGCCGGCTGCCGGCCCTCGTCCATCCTCTGCCTCACCTATACCAAGGCGGCGGCATCGGAAATGTCGAACCGCGTCTTCCAGCGCCTGTCGGAATGGACCGTACTTTCCGACGACGAGCTGCGGAAAAGAATCGCCGGCATCGAGGGTGCCGAGCCGGACAAGCTGAAGCTCGCCGAAGCGCGGCGGCTGTTCGCCAAGGCGCTGGAGACGCCGGGCGGGTTGAAGATCCAGACCATCCACGCCTTCTGCGAGGCGCTGCTGCACCAGTTTCCGCTGGAGGCCAACGTCGCCGGGCATTTTTCGGTGCTCGACGACCGCGCCGCTTCCGCCTTGCTTTCCGATGCGCGCCGTTCCCTGCTGACCGCGACCTCTGCGGAAGAAGATCCGCTGCTTGCCGAAGCCTTCGCGCATGTGCTGGATCTCGGCGACGAGTCCGGGCTGGAAACGCTGCTCGGCGATATCATCGCCAATCGCACCGCGATCCGCCGCTTCATCGCCCATGCGGAACGCCATGGCGGCATCGGCGTCGAGCTGAAACGGGCCCTGGGGCTCGGCTCGGCTGACACGGAGGACAGTATCGCCGCCGGCTACTGGCCCCTGCCCGGCCTTTCCGGCCTGACGCTCGATCTTTATCTGGCGCTCGCCGACCAGAAGGGCGGCCAGAAGGTCACGGAAGTGGCTTACGGTCTGCGGCTTGTCGCCAAGGAACCGGACGTGCTGAAGCGGGCACAGCATCTCGACCAGATCTTTCTCACCCGCGAGGGCAAGCCGAAAGCCGACAGTTCGCTGATCGCCAAGGCGATGACGACGACCGCGCCGGAACTGGCCGATGCGATCGCCTCCGCCCGCGCCCATGTCGTCGCCTGCCGCGACCGGCTGCGACTGGTCAGGATGTTTTCCGCCACCAGGGCGGCGCTGACGCTGGCGCAGCGCCTCAACGACGACTACGAGGATCTGAAGAAGCAGCGCAGCCTGCTCGATTTCGAGGACCTGATCGCCCGCACCGCCGATCTTCTCACCCGTGACGGCGTCGGCGCCTGGGTGCATTACAAGCTGGACCAGGGCATCGACCATATCCTCGTCGACGAGGCGCAGGATACCAGTCCGATCCAGTGGACGGTGATCAAGTCGCTCGCCGAGGATTTCTATTCGGGAGCCAGCGCCCGCGAGACCCGCCGCACCGTCTTTGCCGTCGGCGACGAAAAACAGTCGATCTATTCCTTCCAGGGCGCCCGGCCGGAACGGTTCGCCGAAGAGCGCAGCGAGACGGAAAAGCGGGTACGGGCGAGCGGCCAGGCCTTCCATCCGGTGCGGCTGCCCCTCTCCTTCCGCTCCACGGCCGACGTGCTGGCGGCCGTCGACCAGGTGTTTTCGCTGGAGGATAATTTTCGCGGTCTCAGCGCGCTTGGGGAGCCGGTGCAGCACCGCTCCAACCGGATCGGCCATCCGGGCGCTGTCGATCTGTGGGACGTCGTGGTGCCGGAAGTCTCCGAACAGGAGGAGGACTGGACGGCGCCGTTCGATTCGACCCCCGACAAGGCGCCATCTGCCATTCTCGCAAGCCGCATCGCCAACCGAATCGAGGAGATGATCGGCAAGGAAACGATCATTGAGAAGGGTATCGAGCGGTCCATCGAGGCCGGCGATATCCTCGTTCTGGTGAGAAAACGCGATGCCTTCGTCAACGCGCTGACCCGAGCGCTGAAACGCCGCGACAACATCCCGGTTGCCGGGGCAGACCGGCTACGGCTGACCAGCCACATCGCCGTGCAGGATCTTCTGGCACTCGGCCGCTTCCTGCTTCTGCCGCAGGACGATCTTTCGCTGGCGGCGCTGCTCAAGAGCCCGCTCTTCAATCTCTCCGAAGAGGACGTCTTCGAAGTCGCGGCGCTACGGCCGGAAAACTCCAGCGCCTGGGCGCAGCTCAATCGCCTGAGCGACGAGCAACCGCTCCGGTTCCGCGAGGCCGCCGATCGGCTTCAGCATCTTCTCGGCCTTTCGCGGCTGCTCAGCCCACACGATCTGTTTGCCCGGATTCTCGGAGCGCAAGGCGGGCGGCGAAAATTCCTTGGCCGGCTTGGGACCGAGGCGGGCGATATTCTCGACGAGTTCCTGACCTTCGCGCTCGATCACGAGACCAGCGGCCTGCCGGGCCTGCAGGCCTTCATCTCGACGCTGGAGATCGAATCGCCGGAAGTGAAGCGCGAGCAGGACGGTGGCCGCAACGAGGTGCGGATCATGACCGTGCACGCTTCCAAAGGCCTGGAAGCGCCGGTGGTTTTCCTCGTCGACAGCGGCTCGAAGGCGTTCATTTCCTCGCATGTGCCGAAATTCCGGCTGCTTCGGATCGCCGGCGAGGACGTGCCGGCCTGGGTGCCGGGCAGGATGCTGACCAACGCGGTAACCTCCGCCGATGACGACCGGATCAGGACTTCGACCGAGGAAGAATATCGCCGGCTGCTCTATGTGGGCATGACGCGGGCGGCCGACCGGCTGATCGTCTGCGGTTATCGCGGCAAGATCGACAATCCCGACACCTGGCAGTCGATGATTTCGAAGGCGCTTGCCGCCGACGAGCATCATTGCGCTCCGGCGGAATTTCTGGGGCCGGATGGCCAATGGGGCGGGTTCAAGTGGCGGCTTCCGGCCGCTCCCGGCCAGACGCCGAAAGCTGCTCACAAGGAGGAGGCGGCAGCCGACAGACGGCCGCTTCCCGTCGCCCTTTCCCACCCCCTGCCAGCCCAGAAAACCCTGCCGCGACCGCTCAGCCCCTCCGGCGCCGGCACGATGATCGATGACGACGCAGACGATCTGATCGTCACCTCGCCGCTGTTTGCCGCCGATCAAAAAGACAGTGGGGGCCTCGCCCTTCAGAAGGGCAAACTCGTCCACCGCATGCTGCAGATGCTGACGGACTTTCCAGAAGCCGAACGCGCCGCTGCCGCCCGCCGTTATGCGGATCGCGCCGCCCGTTTCTGGCCGGCGGCGGAGCGGGAAAAGCTCATCGGCAGTGTCATGTCGGTGCTTACGCATGCCGAACTCGGGCCGGTCTTTTCCGGGCCCAGCCAGTCGGAAGTCTCGATCATGGGCACGCTTACGCTGGAGGGCCGCGACTACGCGATTTCCGGCCGCATCGACCGGCTGGTGGTGACCGGGGACCGGGTGATCATCCTCGACTACAAGACCAACCGCGTGCCGCCGAAGAGCCCGGAGGACGTGCCGCTCTCGCACCGGGCCCAGCTCGCCATCTATCGCGAGATCCTGAAGCCGCTTTATCCGGCAAAGAGTTTCGAATGCGTGCTGGTCTACACCGAATCGGCACTGGTCATGCCGCTGCCGCCGGAACTGCTGTCACGCTCGCTTGCAGAACTCAAAACAAAGTGAGATAGCGGCCATTGAAAACTTTGAGCGGCAGGCTCACATTTATGCCAACAGAGAATCGTGAAGGAGAGCCCTATGGCTACCGTTAAGGTCGATAACAGCAACTTCCAGGCCGAAGTCCTCAATGCCGCAGAGCCGGTCGTCGTGGATTTCTGGGCTGAATGGTGCGGCCCCTGCAAAATGATCGGTCCGAGCCTCGAAGAAATTTCGAACGAGCTCGCCGGCAAGGTGAAGGTCGTCAAGCTGAATATCGACGAAAATCCTGAGCTGGCTGCCCAGTTTGGCGTGCGTTCGATCCCGACGCTTGCCATGTTCAAGGGCGGCGAAGTCGCCGACATCAAGGTTGGCGCCGCTCCGAAGACCGCACTTTCGGCCTGGATTTCCAGCGCCGCCTGACTTCCAGTCGCATGCCAAGCGTAAAAAAGCCCGGCTGATCCCTGCAGCCGGGCTTTTTCTGTGTTTGTCGCAGCCTTTGCCAGGTCAGGTCGGCGGGGTGCCGTTGTCGGCGAGCACGTTGCCGGCGAAATAAAGCGAGCCGCCGATCAGGATGCGCGGCGGCGGACCGCCCGGCACCTGGCGACGCGTGATTTCCTGCAGTGCCTCGGCCGCGGAGCCGGCCGGTTCGGCCACCAGGCCGGCATCGAAGGCGGCGTGAGCGAGAACCACCGGATCAAGGCCCGATTCGCTGTCGCGGATCCGCACCGTGAAGACGTGCTCGGCGATATCCGCAAAGGCCCGGAAATAACCGATCGGGTCCTTGGTATTGATCATGCCGGCAATGATGTAGAGCGGGCGCGCCTGGCGCTCCTCGAAGGCGGCCATCGCCTCGGCGATCACCTCGCCGGCGCCGGGATTGTGCCCGCCATCCAGCCAGATCTCGGAGCCTGCCGGCGCATATTGCAAAAGCTTGCCTTCGGTAAGCCGCTGGAGGCGGGCCGGCCACTCGACGGTCGCCATCGCCTTTTCCATCATCGCCTCGGTGACCGTGAAGCCGGCCGCCTTGACGGCGCGGATGGCGGCTGCGGCATTGGCATATTGGTGGCGGCCCGGCAGGCGCGGCAGCGGCAGATCGGCAAGGCCGAACTCGTCCTGGTAGATCAGCCGGCCGAATTCCTCGTGGGCGGAAAATTCCTGGCCGTAGACGGCGGTCGGACAGCCGAGCCGCTCGGCGGTCGATATCAGCACGTCGCGGGCCGCTTCGAATTCCTGATGGCCGATGACGACGGGATGGCCGCGCTTCATGATGCCGGCCTTTTCGGCGGCGATCAGTTCGACGCGATCGCCGAGATAGGCCTGGTGATCGAGCGAGATCGGCATGATGACCGAAACGGCGGGGTCGGAAATGACGTTGGTGGCGTCGAAACGGCCGCCGAGGCCGACTTCGAGGATGACCGCATCGGCCGGCTGTTCGGAAAACAAGAGGAAAGTCGCGGCCGTCAGGATTTCGAAGACGGTGATCATCTGGCCGTTATTGGCCGCCGCGATGCGTCGCAGGGCGTCCGCCAGCATCGCGTCGCCGACGATCTGGCTACGTCCGCCCTTGACGCCGATCCGGTAGCGTTCGTGCCAGTGGACGAGATGCGGCGACGTATGGACATGCGTCGCGTAACCGCCCGCCTCGAGCAGCGCCCGGCAGAAGGCCGTAACCGAGCCCTTGCCGTTGGTGCCGGCCACATGGATGACCCGCGGCAGTTTCCTGTGTGGATTGCCCAGCATTTCGAGGAGACGGGTAATCCGGTCGAGCGAAAGATCGAAACCCTTCGGATGAAGGGTCATCAGCCGTTCGATTTCCCGCTCTGCCTCGCTCACAACGGGCTCGTTCATGGTCGTCATCCCGCCGCTCCGGCTTTCGATGCTCTCTTCGGTCAGGCGCTGAGGGCGATAGGCGCCGGAAGCGCTTCCTGAACAGCCTGTTTCGTCAGCATCTTCAGGATCTTCGCCAGCGTCGAAGGAATCTCGTGGCGCTTGACCACCATATCGACCATGCCGTGTTCCAAGAGGTATTCCGACGTCTGGAACCCTTCCGGCAGCTTTTCGCGCAGCGTCTGCTCGATGACGCGCTTGCCGGCAAAGCCGATTTCGGCACCCGGTTCGGCAATATGGACGTCACCCAGCATCGCGTAGGAGGCCGTGACGCCGCCGGTCGTCGGGTTGGTGAGGACGACGATATAGGGCAGGCCCGCTTCCTTCAGCATGTCGACGGCAACCGTGGTGCGCGGAAGCTGCATCAGCGACAGGATGCCTTCCTGCATGCGCGCTCCGCCGGAGGCCGGGAAGATGACCAGCGGACATTTTTCGGTGAGAGCCCGTTCACAGGCCCTAACGATCGCCTCGCCGGCCGCCATGCCGAGCGAACCGCCGATGAAGTTGAACTCATGCACGACGGCCACGAGCTTCAGACCCTGGACCTCGCCGAGACCGGCGAGAATCGTGTCTTCCTGCTCGGTCTTGACGCGGCTGTCCTTCAGGCGGTCGGCATAACGCTTGGAATCGCGGAATTTCAGCGGATCCTGGGCGACCTTCGGCTGCGGCAGCGCCTCGAAGACACCGCCGTCGAAGAGATCGACGAGGCGGGCCTTGGCGGGCATCTTCATGTGGAAGCCGGACGCGGGGATGACCCACTTGTTCTCTTCGAGGTCCTTATGAAAGACCATTTCACCGGTTTCGGGGCACTTGATCCAGAGATTTTCCGGAACGTCCCGGTTGGGACGGCCGAGCATGGAATTGATGCGCGGCCGGACGTAATTGGTGATCCAGTTCACTTGGGCGTACTCCCGTTGGAATCAGGCCTAATGTGGGGAAACTATTCGGCGGCAACAAGGCGGGCGGCGCGGACGCCGGTCGCCAGGCCACGAACCAGGGTTACGACCGAGGCGATGGTATCCGGACCGGCATTGCCGTCCTTGGTCAGGCTGCCGGCAATCTGCTGGACGATCGCGGTGCCGACGACGACGCCATCGGCCGAAGCGCCGATCGCCTTGGCATGGTCGGCGGTCTTGACGCCGAAGCCGACGCAGACCGGAAGTGCCGTGTGGCCCTTGATACGCTTGACCGCACCGGAAATCAGCGACGGGTCCGGCAGGGCCGAACCGGTAATGCCGTTCATCGAGACGTAATAGACGAAACCGGACGTATTCTTGAGGACCGCCGGCAGGCGCTTGTCGTCCGTCGTCGGGGTCGCGAGGCGGATGAAGTTGATGCCCTTGGCGAGCGCCGGGATGCAGAGTTCGTCATCCATTTCCGGCGGCAGGTCGACGACGATCAGGCCGTCGATGCCGGCGGCGATCGCATCGTCCAGGAACTTGTCGACGCCATAGACATAGATCGGGTTGTAATAACCCATCATGACGATCGGCGTTTCGTTGTCGGACTTGCGGAATTCGCGGGCAAGATCGAGCGTCTTCGACAGCGTCTGGCCGCCTTTCAGCGCGCGCTGGCCGGCCATCTGCACCGCCGGGCCGTCAGCCATCGGATCGGAAAATGGCATGCCGAGCTCGATGATATCGGAACCGGCGCCGGGCAGAGCCTTCATGATGCCGAGCGAGGTGTCGAAATCCGGATCGCCACCCATGAAATAGGTGACCAAAGCGGGGCGGCCTTCAGCTTTCACGGCCGCGAAGCGGTTGTCCATACGAGCGGTCATGTCACATATCCATTCCGAGAATCTTGGCGACCGTGAAGATGTCCTTGTCGCCGCGACCGGAGAGGTTCATCACGATAATCTGGTCCTTGCGCATTTTTGGCGCGCGCTTGATTACCTCCGCCAGGGCGTGGCTCGGCTCGAGCGCCGGGATGATGCCTTCGAGACGGGTCAGGACCTGGAAGGCGTCGAGCGCCTCCTGGTCCATGATCGGCACATATTCGGCGCGACCGATATCGTGCAGCCAGCTGTGTTCCGGACCGATGCCAGGATAATCGAGGCCGGCCGAGACCGAATGGCCCTCGAGGATCTGGCCGTCATGGTCCTGCAGCAGATAGGTGCGGTTGCCGTGCAGCACGCCCGGCGCGCCGGCGGTGATCGAGGCGCAGTGCTCGACGCCCTGGAGACCGCGGCCGCCCGCTTCGACGCCGACGATCTGCACGCCTTCGTCATCCAGGAACGGATGGAAGATGCCGATCGCGTTCGAACCGCCGCCGACGGCAGCAATGACCATATCCGGCAGCCGGCCTTCGGCTTCGAGGATCTGCTCGCGGGCTTCCTTGCCGATCACCGACTGGAAGTCGCGGACGAGTTCCGGATAGGGATGCGGGCCGGCAGCCGTGCCGATCAGGTAATAGGTATCCTCGACATTGGTGACCCAGTCACGCAAAGCCTCGTTCATGGCGTCCTTCAGCGTGCCGTTGCCGGCGGTCACCGGAATGACTTCCGCGCCCAAGAGCTTCATGCGGAAGACGTTCGGCGCCTGGCGCTCGACATCGGTGGCGCCCATGTAGACGACGCAGGGGAAACCGAAACGGGCGGCGACCGTTGCGGAGGCAACGCCGTGCTGGCCGGCGCCGGTCTCGGCGATGATACGGGTCTTGCCCATACGCTTGGCGAGCAGGATCTGGCCGATGCAGTTGTTGATCTTGTGCGAACCGGTGTGGTTCAGCTCTTCTCGCTTGAAATAGATCTTCGCGCCGCCGAGATGCTCGGTCAGGCGCTCGGCGAAATAGAGCGGGCTCGGGCGGCCGATATAATGGGCGCCGAGATCAGCCAGTTCCTTCTGGAAGGAAGGATCGTTCTTCGCCTTTTCCCATTCGCCCTGGAGATCCAGGATCAGCGGCATCAGCGTTTCGGCGACGAAGCGCCCGCCGAAAATACCGAAACGGCCATCCTCGTCGGGGCCGGCACGGAACGAATTGAGTTTTGGCGTCTCGTTCACTCTCTACTCCCTCACGCGCCTTTGCGACCCGCCCCTGCGACGGCATCGAAAAACGCATCGATCATTCCAAGATCCTTGATACCCGGCGCGCTTTCGACCCCGGAGGACAGGTCGATACCGCTTGCCCGCGTCGATTTGAGGGCGAGAACGGCGTTATCCTTGTCCAATCCTCCCGAAAGCATGTAATCCACGCCTTCGTCAAGGGAAGCCATCAGGCTCCAGTCAAAGGAAACGCCGTTGCCGCCCGGCAGTTCGGACCCGGCGGGCGCTTTGGCATCGAAAAGAAAACGGTCGGCAACGCCGATATAAGGATCGATCCGGTCGAGATCGGCGGCTTCCTTCACCGAAAAGACCTTCATGACCGGCAGGCCGTAAAGCGCTTTTACATGCAGGACCCGTTCCGGGCTCTCATTGCCATGCAGCTGCAGGATGTCCGGCCGCACCATAGAGACGATGTCGTCGAGTTCCTCGTCATCGGCATTGACCGTCACCGCGACGATCTTCACCCGCCCGCGGACGCGATCGGCAAGATCTCCGGCAAGGTCGGGCTCGATGTTACGCGGGCTCTTCGGAAAGAAGATGAAGCCGATATGCGATGCGCCCCGCGCCACCGCGCGATCGACAGCCTCGGGGGTCTTCAACCCGCAGATCTTGATATCAGGTTTCATGACGTGCGGATTGACATGAAATTCCGACGGAGTCGAGGCAAATCATAGCGGACGGAGTGCAGCCTTGTCCTGGGGACGGGCCCGAGGATGACGAAGGACGCAATACGCCCTTGGCGATCGTGGTTATTTTCATTTCCGGGGCCAAGCCCGAGTTTCGGCCGGGACACGTCGTGTGCCTCGTATGAATTTAGTTAGGTGACACGCGACGTGCCCCGTTCGGTGTATTTATCCGCGCAACTCCGGTCCCTCTGCGGCGGTATGGAATTTAACTCCGTGGAAATGAGCACGGATGCCATACCGGGTTGTGTGCGACACACGCACGCCCCACCCGAAGGCGGGAGGGGGACCATTTTCTGCGCAGCCCCTGACGATCCGCCTGCATGACGGCAGACCACCAGGGCACCGGTCCCGCCTCGCCGGTCATGCGGGCCGGTGTAGCCGAAGCGGGACGAGGGGATTGTAGGCACGGGTTGACGGGCGGGGATGAAAATGGGTCGGTTTTTTTGGTTTTGTTTCCCAAGTGACTGTTTTGCCTAAGCAAGCCCCCCTCTGCCCTGCCGGGCATCTCCCCCTCAGGTGGGGAGATCACAAGTGGCATGATCCCCGTTCCCAAACTGCTGTCGCGAGATGTGGGCCCTCACTTGGGGCGCTCACTTGGTACTTATTCCGAACGCTCCGGAGGGCTTTGAGCGTGCCCCAGCCGATCTCCCCCCTTGAGGGGGAGATGTCCGGCAGGACAGAGGGGGGTGCCACGCACTCAGCGCCCAGCCGTTTCCTGCACTTGCAATGACCGCTTCGCTCCTCCGACACCTCGGGCCTGCCCCGAGGATCCATCGGCCTCAGCGATCACTCGAAATCGATCGCGTGCAGCTGCGAGCCGTGCTGCTTCAGCCATTTGCGGGCCTCTTCCATTCGCGGGCAGAGCTCTTTGCAGAGAGCCCAGAATTTCGGGCCGTGGTTCATCTCCTTCAGATGCGCCACTTCGTGGGCCGCGAGATAGTCGATGACGAGAGGCGGGGCCATGACGATGCGCCAGGAGAAGCTGAGGTTGCCATCCCAAGAGCAGGAGCCCCAGCGGCTGCGGGTGTCCTTCATGGAGACCGACTTGATCGGCTTGCGGATGGCGGCGGCGTGGCGGGCGACCAGCACTTCGAGCTCCTTGCGCGCCTCCTTCTTGAAGAAGGCGGAAAGCCGGCGGCCCATGTGATCCTCAAGGCCGCTCACCTTCAGCACCGGTTCGCCGTCGATCAGCACCGCTTCGGTCAGACCGCGGAGCGTGCCGGTATGTTCGATCCGATGGGGAACGCCGCGAAAGGCAATGCGGCCACCCGATCGGATCGAATTATCGGTCGAGAATTTTGCCAGCTTGGTCACAAGCCAGCCCTGATGCCGGTCGAGGAAATCGTCGATCTCGCGGCTGCGCAGTCCCGCCGGCACCGTGAGATTGAGCCCGCGGCCGCCGGGTTCGATCCTGAGCGTGATGCGGGTGGCTCGGCGATTTTCCCTGATCGTCAGCGGCATCGCCCGATCGCCGACATGAAGGGTCCGCTTCACCGTTTCGAGCGGTTTGGGCTTGGCGGCGCGGACTGGCTTTTTGAGAAGCGCGAACATGGACCCTTTTTAGCCGATTCCCTTGCATAAGAAAGCCGGCGTCTGAACGACGCCGGCCCGAGCACGTTTCACGTGAATCCTTTGGAAGATCAGAGATCGACCACGGGGTTCTGGCCGGAAGAGCGGTTTTGACGTTCACGCATGAAGCGGTCGAATTCTTCCTGGTCCTTGGCGCGGCGGAGCTCGCGAACATAGTTGTCGAATTCTTCGCGCATCTCGTCGAGCTTGCGGCGTTCTTCCTCGATCCGGTCGATTTCGGTCTTGCGCCAATCGTCGAAGGCGACATTGCCGGTGCTGAAATGCGTGTTGTAACGGGATTTCGCACGACGGCAGCCGGCGAACATACGGTCGGCCCGGTCATTGGCATCCCGCTTGAAGCCGCGCAGCCTTTCCCCGAAAAGAATATAGGCGAGCATGGCAAGGCCGAGAGGCCAGAAAACGACGAAACCGAGCACCATGAGAGCGATGGTGGCCGGCGTCCACTCCGGACGAATCAATGCTGACTGGTTCATTGGTCACACCCTGATGTTTCAGCGGGTGGCCGCATGCCAGCCCGACTGAATTCGATTTGGTGAGCCCATGATCCGCCTTCAAGAAGACGGATCATTAAATTCAAGAAAATGCTGAAATAGCGATGAAATATCGAGAGCGAGACCTTCCTGGATCCTCGCGTCAAGCACGAGAATGACGGAGGAGGAGGAATGGCCGGACGAGAGACCATGGGAGGTTGCGGCAGGTCCCAAGGTTGCTTCATTGCGCCTTTGGCGCCCACCCTCGATCGTCATCCTCGGGCTCGACCCGAGGATTCCGACCGGGCGGCGGGGCGATCAATCGGCTTTGCCGCCCTTGATGACACGCTTGACCGGCGTCTTCTTCGGTGCAGCCTTGGCATGTTTTTGCGTGAAGGCAACGATGCGCGGGGCGATCTCGCGACGGAAACGGGAACCGTTGAACACGCCGTAATGGCCGACATCCGGCTGCATGTAATGCATGCGCATGTCATCCGGGATATTGGAGCAGATGGTCTGCGCCGCATTGGTCTGGCCGAGGCCGGAAATATCGTCGTTCTCGCCTTCGATGGTCAGCAGCGCCACCCGACGGATGAGCCTGGTATCGACCGGGACATTCCGGTGCATCATCCCGCCCTTCGGCAGCGAATGCTTGATGAAGACGGTCTCGACCGTCTGGAGGTAGAATTCCTCGGTGAGATCCATGACCGCCAGGTATTCGTCATAGAACTCGCGATGCTTCTCGGCCGACTCTCCGTCGTTCTTGACGAGGTGCTGGAAGAATTCCTTGTGGGCGGAAACATGCCGGTCTAGGTTCATCGACATGAAGCCGGACAATTGCAGGAAGCCGGGATAGACCCGGCGCAGGAAGCCGGAATGCGGCCACGGCACGTTCATGATGACGTTGTCGCGGAACCATTCGATCGGATGTTCTTCGGCAAGCTTGTTGACGGCGGTCGGATTGATGCGGGTGTCGATCGGGCCGCCCATCAGGATCATCGACGCCGGAACCAGCGAATCCTGCTGCGATTCCATGACCGCCACCGCGGCGAGCACCGGGACGGAAGGCTGGCAGACGCCGATGACATGGGTGCCGGGGCCGATCGCATGCAGCATCTCGATGACGTAGTCGATATAGTCGTCGAGATCGAACCGGCCGTCGGTGATCGGCACCATGCGGGCATCGATCCAGTCTGTGATATAGACGTCGGCGCTCGGCAGGAGCGCTTCCACGGTGCCGCGCAGCAGTGTCGCATAATGGCCGGACATCGGCGCGACGATCAGGATTCTCTGATCCGGAGCGCGGCCGGCGGGCAGATCGCGGCGGAAATGCAGGAGATTGCAGAAGGGCTTGGCCCACACGACCTCTTCCGTCACCGCAACGGTCTCACCATCGACGGTCGTGAACGGAAGATCGAATGCCGGCTTGCCGTATCGGCGCGTGACGCGCTCGAAAACTTCAAGGCTGGCGGAGAGCGTCCGGCCCATCGTCGTCTGGGAAAACGGGTTGAGCGGATTGGAATAGAAGAACTGCAGGGCATCCGCTGCAGCGCGGACCGGCGCCATCGCCGCATGGTTCATCTCGTAGAACTGATAGAACATCGAGGTGCTGCCTTTCGTCATTTCCGACAGCGTGTTCGACAGGGACATCGAACCGATCGGTTCAGGAGCAGGATGGGGATAGGCTAGCACTTTTCCATTGCGGTGCAACATCGTGGGGGATACCGGCTGAATTTGCCAAGAGGAAGGCGGGGGGCTGCAGATCATTCTGCTGTCATGAGAATGACATTTAAGCCTTAAAGTTCCACCTTCCAAGTCTGGTTAAGGACTCATGTCCGCCGGCGGACATGAGTCCTTCGATCACTTATACGTCAGCGACGAAGGTCTGGCGCTGTGTTCCCAGACCGTCGATGCCGAGCTCGACAACTTCGCCGGCCTTGAGGAAGCGCGGCGGCTTCATGCCGAGGCCGACGCCCGGAGGAGTACCGGTGGAAATGACATCTCCCGGATGCAGCGACATGAACTGGCTGAGATAGGAAACCAGATACCGGACGCCGTAGACCATCGTCCTGGACGAACCATTCTGCATGGTCTCGCCATTGACCTTGAGCCACATGCCGAGGTTCTGCGGATCGGGAATTTCGTCCTTGGTGACCAGCCAGGGGCCGATCGGACCAAAAGTGTCGCAGGACTTGCCCTTGGTCCACTGGCCGGAACGCTCGGCCTGGAAGGCGCGTTCGGACACGTCGTTGGTCAGGCAGTAGCCGGCGACATAATCCATCGCGTCGGCTTCCGAGACGTATTTCGCGGTCTTGCCAATGATGACACCGAGCTCGACTTCCCAGTCGGTCTTTACCGAGCCGCGCGGGATGATCACGTCGTCATTCGGGCCGACGATGGCGGACGTCGCCTTCATGAAGATGATCGGCTCCGGCGGAACGGTGGCGCCGGTTTCGGCGGCGTGGTCGGAATAGTTGAGGCCGATGCAAATGAACTTGCCCGTACCGGCGACGCAGGCGCCGATGCGGGCAGGCTGCAGTTCGGGCAGGCTTTCCGGATCGAGAGCGGCGATCCGGGCAAGGCCTTCCGGCGAGATGGCAGGCCCGGCAATATCGGCGACATGGCCGGACAGATCGCGGATCTTGCCCTTGTTATCAAAAAGTGCCGGCTTTTCCTGGCCCGGCTCGCCAATGCGCATCAGTTTCAAAGCATGGTCCTCCAAATTACCGGGAGGTTTATGGAACATGCGTCCCGGCTTGTCACCCCCGTTTCGGCGGATCGAAAGCCTGTCGCGGGGCAAGCCGATGCGCTATTGTCGAGGGTGAATTTATCGCAGCCCGCAGATTTCAGAGGACGCCATGACCAGCAGCAATACCCGCGATTCGGAGTTCCCGATCGATACCTTTTTCCTCGACCGCTGGTCGCCTCGGGCGTTTACGGAAGAGACGATCGGCCAGGCGACCATGCTGACGATCCTCGACGCGGCGCACTGGGCACCCTCTTCCGGCAACAATCAGCCCTGGCGTTTCATCTATGCGCTGCGCGGCACGCCGTCGTTTCCGGTTCTGGTCGATATTCTTTCGCCGGGTAACCAGCGCTGGGCGCAGAACGCAGCGGCGCTGCTGATCGTCGTCTCGAAGACCTATCGCGTCGCCAGCAATGGCGAACACCGGCTTGCCTATACCCACTCCTACGACACGGGCGCGGCCTGGTTTTCCGTCATCTGCCAGGCGATGAAGCTCGGTTACCATGCCCATGGCATGGAAGGTCTCGACAAGGAAAAAGCCGTCGAGGTGCTCGGCATACCGGAAGGTTACCGTGTCGAAGCGGCGGCGGCTATCGGCAGGATCGCCGACAGAATCACCCTGCCCGACGATCTTGCGGAACGCGAATTCCCGAGCAAGCGCAAACCCGTTTCGGAAATCGCCTTCGAAGGAAAATTCACCGGGGAGCCGTGAGCGGCGCCTCAGGAATCTGTTTCACGTGAATCCATATCCACAGGAAAGATTCACGTGAAACATTTTTGAGCTGGACAAACGAAAAGCGTCGGCCATGGGAGCCGACTTGCCATCTCTTCCGGCGTCATCCTTCGGCTTGCCCCAAGGATCTGCACCGCCTCGATAGGGTTGAAAGCCGGAGATCCTCGGGTCAGGCCCGAGGATGACGAGGCGCAAGACGCGGGCAAGCTGCCCCCCGCGCCGCTTTTCGGCTCAGATGTCGAGGTTGGCGACGCTCAGCGCGTTGTCCTGGATGAACTCGCGGCGCGGTTCCACTTCGTCGCCCATCAGGCGCGAGAAGAGACCATCGGCATCGGTCGCATCGTTGACCCTAACCTGCAGCAGCGAGCGGACGTTCGGATCGAGCGTCGTTTCCCACAGCTGTTCGGCATTCATCTCGCCGAGACCTTTGTAACGCTGCATGGAAAGGCCCTTGCGGCCGGTCGCGAAGATCGATTCCAGGAGCGCGCGGGGACCGGACATTTCCTGCTGGCCCTCCTTGCGGGTCAGCACTGGCGGAGTACGGTAGATTTCCTGCAGGCGCGTGGTCATCTGGTCGATATGGCGCGCATCGGCTGAACCGATCAGCGCCACGTCGACGGCCGCAACTTCCTTGACGCCGCGCACCATGCGCTCGAAACGCAGGCCGCCCTCGCCCGTGACATGGCCGGACCAGCCGCGTTCGGTTTCCTCGGCGATCATGTCGAGGCGGCGGGCGACTTCATCGGCCGTCTGCTGGGCCCGTTCGCGATTGTCCGTCAGTTCGGGATTGAGCGCGCCGGCGATCGCGGCCTGTTCGATGATCGAACGGTTATAGCGGGAATGCAGGCCTTCGACCAAGGTGCGCAGACGCAGCGCGTCCTGGATGACTTCGCGCATGTCCTGACCGGCCCGGACTTCACCGGAGCCAAGCGTCAGCGTCGCTTCTTCAAGGCCCATGGTGATGAGGTATTCCTCCAGCGCCGCCTCGTTCTTCAAGTACTGGATCGACTTGCCGCGGCTGACCTTATAGAGCGGCGGCTGGGCAATATAGATATGGCCGCGCTCGATCAGGTCCGGCATCTGGCGGAAGAAGAAGGTCAGAAGCAAGGTGCGGATATGGGCGCCGTCGACGTCGGCGTCCGTCATGATGATGATCTTGTGGTAACGCAGCTTGTCGGCGTTGAACTCGTCCTTGCCGATCGAGGTGCCGAGCGCGGTGATCAGCGTGCCGATTTCCTGGCTGGACAGCATCTTGTCGAAGCGGGCGCGCTCGACGTTGAGGATTTTTCCGCGCAAAGGAAGAATAGCCTGGTTCTCACGCGAACGGCCCTGCTTGGCGGAACCGCCGGCACTGTCACCCTCAACGAGAAACAATTCGGACTTGGCCGGATCGCGCTCGGAGCAGTCGGCGAGCTTGCCGGGCAGCGAGGCGATGTCGAGCACCCCCTTGCGACGGGTCAGTTCGCGGGCCTTGCGGGCGGCCTCGCGGGCGACGGCGGCCTCGACCACCTTGCCGACTAGGATTTTTGCTTCAGTCGGATGTTCTTCGAACCAGGTGCTCAGTGCTTCGTTGACAAGGCTCTCGACCACCGGACGAACTTCGGACGACACCAGCTTGTCCTTGGTCTGCGACGAGAACTTCGGATCCGGCACCTTGACCGACAGGACGGCGGTCAGGCCTTCGCGGCAGTCTTCGCCCTGCAGCGTCACCTTTTCCTTCTTGGTGATGCCGGAACTGTCCGCGTAGGAGGTGACCTGGCGCGTCAGGGCGCCGCGGAAGCCGGCCATATGGGTGCCGCCGTCACGCTGCGGGATGTTGTTGGTGAAGCAGAGGACGTTCTCGTGATAGCTGTCGTTCCACCACATCGCCACTTCGACGGCGATGCCGTCCTTTTCGCCCTTGATGGCAACCGGCTTGTCTACGAGCGGCTTCTTGGATCGGTCGAGATAACGGACGAAAGCCTCGAGGCCGCCGTCATAAAGCATTTCTTCTTCGCGGATATCCGGCTTACGCTTGTCCGTGAGCCGGATTCGGACGCCCGAATTCAGGAAGGCGAGTTCGCGCAGACGATGCTCAAGCGTGTTGTAGTCGTACTCAGTCATCGTGAAGGTCTGCGGGCTCGCAAGGAACGTGACCTCGGTGCCGGAGCGACCTTCGTAATCGCCAATAATCTTCAGCGGCGCATCGGCAACGCCGTGGGTGAAGGAAATCTCGTGGAGCTTGCCGTTGCGGCGAATGCGCAGCTTCAGCCAGACCGACAGCGCATTGACGACCGAGACGCCGACGCCGTGCAGACCGCCCGAGACTTTGTAGGAATTCTGATCGAACTTACCGCCCGCATGCAGCTGGGTCATGATCACTTCGGCAGCGGAGACGCCTTCGCCGCTGTGAATATCCGTCGGGATGCCGCGGCCGTTGTCGGTTACCGTGACGGAGCCATCCGGATTGAGCGTGACCGTCACCAGGTCCGCGTGGCCGGCCAGCGCCTCGTCGATCGCGTTGTCGACGACTTCGTAGACCATGTGATGCAGGCCGGAGCCGTCGTCGGTATCGCCGATATACATGCCGGGGCGCTTGCGAACAGCATCGAGGCCCTTCAGAACCTTGATCGAGTCGGCACCATATTCGGCACTCGCGCCATTATCGCTGACGGGTGTATCGGTCATCAATTATCTTCCAATTCGTTTGAGATGCCGGTTAGCGAATCACCAGCCATTCCACCCTCAGAATATAGGGAAATCGGGGCGGTTTCTAAAGGTTGAGCCTCGCCAATACGGCACGAAAGCCGTGGATGCGTGGCGAATTCAGCCCCGTATCTCGGCTTTTTTGAGGAGCGTGTCCATTTCTTCTATCACGTCCGGTGGCAAAGAGCGAATCCGCTGCGCCAGCCGATTGGCAAAGCCCGTGTAGGATGGCGGCAGACCCGCGGTGTCGAGCATGACTTTCGGATGCGATGCTTCGGCCAGCCGGAAAAGCTCCTCCGCCTCGTCCCAGATGACGTTGAAATAGCCGGCAATCCGCTGCAGCAATTCGAAGGTGGGGCGGCCGCGTTTTCCGTGTTCGAGCGCCGAGAGATAGGCGGGGGTGACGCCGATCGCCGCGGCGAGCTCGCGCTGGGTGATGCCCCTGCGACGGCGCAGCTCCCGAAGCGCATGACCGAAGGGGGTCATTCCCGATCCCCCCGGCCGCGAGAGAGACGCACATACATGGCACCCTCGCCGCCATGATGGCGAGCCGCCCATTCATAGGAGGAAATCAGGAACCGGAACTCGGCCTTCGAAAACCACATCGGGACGGCACGGCGGAGCGCGCCTTCGCTACCCATCGAGCTGCCCTTGCCGGTGATCACCAGGACGTGGCGGAGACCGCGTTCATGCGCCCTCAGCAGAAAATCCAGAAGCAGGTCGTGGGCCTCGCCCTGGAAAAGTCCATGAAGATCGAGGCGCGCGTCGATCGGCAGCCGGCCCTTGGCGAGCTTTTTCTTGACCGGTTTTTCGAGCGGCTGATGAGAACCCACCGGCCGCCGGGTCGGGACCGACACCGGAAGCTCGACCGCGAAACTTTCCTGCCTCGGCGCAGGTTTCGGCTTTGCGGCTTCGACCGCTGCCTCTTCCGCGGCGAGCCTGGCAGCCTCGGCCTCCTCGAATTCGAGGATTTCCTTCATGCGGCCCGGCAGGGCGCGGGCGGACTTGGCGACCCTGCCCCACAATATCCGCTCTTCCGGATCGAGTTTGCGGCCGCCCTTCATCCGCCGTACCTGACGGCCGCTGCCCTGGGGATGAGGATATAGAAATCCGCGTCGTTGCGCACCGTTCCGGCAAGTTCACCCGCCTCGAAACCGGATCCGGTGAAAATGTCGCCCCGCGCCGGGCCGACGATCGCCGAGCCGGTATCGAGCGCGAGCATCAGCCGGGCGAAGGGTTTTCCCCCGTCGATATGGGTCAGCGTCTCGGAGCGGATGAAAAAGGGAAAACCGAATGTGTGGATTTGGCGGTCTACCGCCAGCGAACGGCCGGGGATCAACGGTACCTTGGCGGCTGCGACCGGCCCGAGCGACGGATCGGATACATCCGCCTCCCGGAAGAAGATATAGGAACGATTATGCCAGAGGACCTCATCAACCTTAGCCGGATTCTCAGCCAGCCAGGCGCGAATGCTCTGCATGGAAATTTCTGACGGATCGATCTCGCCGCGGTCGATCAACAGCTTGCCGATCGGCGAGAACGAATGGCCCGCCTTGGCCGCATAGGTGATCCGCCGGATGGTTCCATCCGGATATTTCAGCCTCGCCGCGCCCTGGACATGGATGAAGAAGACATCGACCTTCGATTTCGCATAGGCGATCTCCAGACCTCGGCCTTCGAGAAAACCGCGGTCGATCTCACCACGATCCGGATAGGGAACGATCCCTTCCGGCGTCTGCCGGCCGAACATGTAGCCGGAGTCCAATCCCGCGGGCCGGCTGTCGTCGTCGAGATCGACGAGGTCGTCGGGGCGATAATGGAAGGGATGGATCCAGATATCGTCGCGCGTTTCCGAGACTTCGATCTCCGGCTCGTAGAAGGCGGTGACGAAACCGCGCCGGCCGTCGTTGCGGGAAATCAGGAAGGGCCGACAGTGCGTTTCGAAAAAGGCCCTGGCGGAAACAGGATCGCCCGGGACATCCCGGGCGGCTTCGACAAGGGTGGCAAGTTCTTCGGCAGTCAGGCCGAGGGCGCCGGTCCGATAGGGCTTGACCTTGCGGATATGCTCCAGCGACGCGCGCATGCCGGCAAACAGCGCGGTCGGATCGTCTTCACTCCAACCCGCAAGGTCGGAGAAGGATACGGGTCGAAGAGTATAATCCGCAGAATTCACGGTCATTGTTCGGATTCGGTTGCGACCAGTCTCCAGTTCGGATCGCGGGAACGGATGTCGCGGGCGAAGGTCCAGATGTCGGTGACCTCGGCCACGGTTTCCTGGTCGCCCTCGATCAGCGCACCCGCCTTGTCATAGGTGGCGGAAATGAGCTGGCTGACGATCCGCACGGTGATCTGCTCCTCGGCGTCCTTGACGGCCGCATGGGTGATATCCGCCTTGTCGATGCCCACGAAGGTGGACTTCACCACTTCGCCTCGGGATTCTCGCTCGGTGATCGCCGTATCGAAACCGTCGAAGACTTCCTTCGAGAGGAGACCTTTCAGCGTCTTCCGGTCGCCATCGGCAAAGGCCATGACGATCATCTCGTAAGCCATGCGGGCACCGTTGAGGAACTCGCGGGGACGGAAGGAGGGATCGGACTTGACCACTTCGCGCAGTGCTGCGTTGAGCGGCGTATCCGGCCTGGCAACGGCGTCGACATCCGCATAACGCTGCTCGTCGTCGGTGGCGTCGCGGCGCGGCAAGGTCACGACCTTGCTGTCGTCGCCGCCCGGATTTTTCGCCACGTCGCGGGGGCTGTAAGGATCGAACGGCGGCTTCTCGTTTCCTGTCCGGCGTCCGAGCACACTGCGCAGTTGCAGGAAGATCAGAACCGCTGCGACAAGGAAAAAGAGTGTTATGAAGTCGTTGGAGCCCATCTTAACCCGCATTTGGCGTTTAAATATTCGGTGCAGTTTCTCATATAGTCTGCATACGCCTATCATTCAAATGGCGAAGACGTTAGCGCTTTGCGCGCAACCGCATATCACGACACAGGGAATATCATGCGCTTCTTTCTCGTGCCGCTCCTTCTGATCGGCTGGCCGCTCGCCGAAATCGCGGGTTTCGTGCTTGTCGGCAAAGCTCTCGGCCTCTGGGCGACACTCGGCCTGGTGATCGGCACGGCAGTGCTCGGTGCCATCCTCCTGCGCAGCCAGGGCACACAGATCCTGAGACAGATTTCCGCCGAAAGCCGCGACGGACGCGCACCCGGCCGGGCGCTGATCGACGGCGCGATGATTGTCGTTGCCGGCATCATGCTGCTGCTGCCCGGGTTCATCACGGACATCATCGGGCTGGCGCTGTTCATTCCCTTTGTGCGCAGCCTGATCTGGTCGGTGATCGGCCGCCGCATCGTGGTCGTCCGCTCGCCGCGCAGCGAGAGCTATCGTTACGAAAGCCCGAAGCCCTCGCCCGAGTCCAAAAAGACGGGGCCGGTGGTCGATCTCGACGAAGAGGATTATCATCGCGAGCCCAACCCGTCGTCGCCCTGGGCCGGACCGAAAGGCCGCGAACCCTGATCGGTCAGCCGGATGGCTAGGGTTGTAAGCCCCCAAGCGAAATGTTAGAGGGCCTCAACGCTCCAAAGCCTCGAGGAATTCCAATGGCAGACGATAACAACCAGGCCGAAACTCCGTCCCTCAACATCCTGGCGCAATACACCAAGGATCTCTCCTTCGAGAACCCGGGCGCTCCGCGTTCGTTGCAGTCGCGCGACAAGGCGCCGTCGATCAACATCAACGTCAACGTCAATGCCAATCCGCTTTCCGAAGCCGATTTCGACGTTATCCTGACGCTGAACGCCGAAGCCAAGGAAGGCGACAAGGTCGTTTTCGCGGCCGAACTGGTTTATGGCGGCGTCTTCCGCATCACCGGTTTCCCGCAGGAGCACATGCTGCCGCTGCTGTTCATCGAATGCCCGCGCCTGCTGTTCCCGTTCGCCCGCCAGATCATCGCCGACGTGACGCGCAACGGCGGCTTCCCGCCGCTGATGATCGACCCGATCGATTTCGCGCAGATGTTCACGCAGCGCATGGCCGAGGAACAGGCCCGGTCCAAGGTTCAGGCGCTCGACAGCTGAGATCGAATTGTCTTGATTGAGAAAAGCCCGGGTTTCGCGACCCGGGCTTTTTTATTCGGCCGGCTTGTATTTCAGCCAGACCGCCTTGTCCTTCAGCGATGCGACCATGGCGGCGTGCGCCTGCAACTCGGCTTCGGTCAGCCGACTGGCGAGCGGCCGCGGACGACCGGCAACCTCGATCATCACTTCCTCGACCTCGACCACCGTCGAAGACCGTTCATTGCCCATCAGGCCAAGAGCGGTCTGACGGCCGCCGGTCATCTCGATATAGACTTCGGCCAGCAGTTCGGAGTCGAGCAGCGCGCCGTGCTTGGTGCGGTGGGCATTGTCGATGCCGTAACGCCGGCAGAGCGCATCCAGCGAATTCGGGCCCATCGGATGTTTGCGGCGCGCCATGGCCAGCGTATCGATGACCTGGTCGGACATGACAGGCGGGATGCCGAGACGGGCGAATTCCGCGTTGATGAAGCCCATGTCGAAGGTGGCGTTATGGGCGATCCACTTGGCGCCGTCGAAAAATTCGATGATCTGCTGCACGACGTCGCCGAAGCTCGGCTTGTCCTTCAGGAATTCGTCGGTGATGCCGTGGACGGCGAGCGCGTCCGGGTGGACCTTGCGGTCGCCCGGGTTGATGTAGAGATGCAGCGTTCTCCCGGTCGGGAAATTGTTGACCAGCTCGATGCCGCCGATTTCGATCACCCGGTCGAGTTTCGATTCGAGGCCGGTGGTTTCCGTATCGAAGATGATCTCACGCATGTGGGTTTTTCCCGCTCGGCTTTCCAGCTTTCAGGCGGGCGACGATCTCGCGCACCTGCTCCCTCGCCGCTTCCAGCCCAAGGCCGGTATCGACGAGAAAATCGGCTCTTTTCCGTTTTTCCGCATCGGGCATCTGGCGGGAGAGAATCATCGCCAATTTTTCCTCGGTCATGCCCGGGCGCGCAAGCACCCTGTCGCGCTGTATCTGTGGATCGCAGGTGACGACGACGACGACATCGACGCGATTGTCGCCTTTCACTTCGAAAAGAAGCGGAATGTCGAGGAGCACGAGCTCGGTGCCGGCCTGTCTGTGGCGGGCGAGAAAATCGACTTCGCGGCGACGGACCAGCGGATGCACGATCGCCTCGAGGACAGGGAATTTTTCCGGAGATACCGAAAGCTGGCGTGACAGTTCCTGGCGATCGATGGCGCCATCCTTAAGAGTTCCGGGAAAAGCCTCGCCGACAGGCGCCACGGCATCGGTGCGGTAAAGATCATGGACGACGGCATCGGCGTCATTCACCGGAACGCCTTCGTCCGCGAACATTTTCGCGGTCGTCGATTTTCCCATTCCGATGGAGCCGGTGAGACCGATGACGATCATTCAGTGTTTTTCCATATCGGAAATGACGAGGTCCCGCAGGACGTTATCGACGACCGGCCGGCGGCCGAACCATTTCTCGAAACCGGGTACTGCCTGGTGCAGCAGCATGCCGAGCCCGTCGACGATCGGGAACCCTTGCGCCTCCGCCTGGGCGAGCAGCGGAGTTTTCAACGGCACGTAGATGATATCAGTGACCACGGCGCCCGATGCCAGCGGCGAGAAATCAATCTCAGGCACTTCGCCGCCTTCCATGCCGAGCGACGTGGTGTTGATGAAAAGCCCGGCACCCGACATGACTTCGGCCAGCGCTTCGACCGGATGGGCATGAACCTTCGGGCCGAAACGATCGGCAAGTTCGACGGCGCGTGCCAGGGTGCGGTTGACCACATGGATCTCACTGATACCGCGATCGCGGATCGCCTGGATGACGGCGCGGCTCGCACCACCGGCGCCGAAGATCACCGCGCGGCCGCTCCTGTCCCAGCCGGGGTGTCGATCGTCGAGATTGGCGGTGAACCCATGACCGTCGGTATTGGTGGCGTGCAGCAGGCCGTCTTCCATCCAGAGCGTGTTCGACGCGCCGAGTTCTTCCGCCAGTTCGTCCGGCCGGTCGGCCAGCCTGAAGGCGAGTTCCTTGTGAGGAATGGTGACATTGCCGCCGCGGAAACCGGAACTGCCGTCTTTCAGCGCCTGGATGAAGGCCGGGAAATCCGCCTCGGTGACGGCCTGTGCGCGGTAAGACCCATCGATACCAAACTGCTTCAGCCAGTGGCCGTGGATCAGCGGCGAGCGCGAATGTTTCACCGGCCAGCCGGTTATGAAAGCATTAACCAAGAATGTTTCACGTGAATCAGCCATCGATCGCTCCCAGTTCGCGAAGCTTTTCGAGAAGCGGCAGCATCGGCAGGCCGAGAATGGTGAAATAGTCGCCCTCGATTTTCGAAAACAACTGGATGCCCTCGCCTTCCAGCTGGTAGGCACCGACGCTGCCGTAAACCTTTTCGCCGACGCGCGACAGATAGCGGTCAACGAAGGTTTCGCTCAAAATCCGCACCGTCAGGTCCGCACGGGCGACATGTTCCCAGACGATTTCACCATCGCGCGCAAAAGCGATGGCGCTGTTCAGGCGGTGGGTCCTGTTCGAAAGAGACAGTAGGTTCTCCTTCGCTTCGGCAAGCGTCTTCGGCTTGTGATAGACGCGATTTCCAAGCGACATGGTCTGGTCCGAGCCGATCACTAGCGCGCCCGGGAAATATCCGCTCACTTCGAGCGCCTTTGCCCTGGCAAGCGTCAGCGCCACCTGGTCGGGAGCGGCGCCTTCCAATCCCGCCTCGATCTTCCGCTCGTCTATATCGGCCGCGCGGCTTTCAAATGTGAGACCGGCATTTTCCATCAGCATCCGGCGGAACGGGCTGGAGGAGGCAAGGACCAGGGGCACTGTCACGCAAATCTCCCAAAGGCAACAAAGCGGCTCGGCTTAACGCAGCTTGGGGCGCAGCGCAACGATTGCGGCCGCCGTCTCCTCGATCGACCGGCGCGTCACGTCGATGACCGGCCAGTTCTGACGGGCGCAGAGCGCCCGGGCATATTTCAGCTCTTCGTTAATCGTGGCACGGTCGGTATAATGACGCCGGTCGAAGCCCTGGGTGACGCCGAGCTCGCGGTTTTCACGCACCTGGCTGATGCGGTCGGTGGTGGCCACCAGGCCGACGATCAAGGGATGGGTTGCCCGGTAGAGACTTTCGGGCAGCTCGACGCCCGGCACGATCGGTATATTGGCGGTCTTGATGCCGCGATTGGCGAGATAGATGCTGGTCGGGGTTTTCGAGGTGCGGCTGATGCCGATCAGCACGACGTCCGCCTCGTCGTAATCTTCCGGCATCTGGCCGTCGTCGTGGTCCATGGTGAAGTTGAGCGCTTCGATGCGTTTGAAATAATCCGCATTGAGGGCGTGCTGGGCGCCGACCCGCCGGCGGGACGGGGCGCCGAGATAGGCCTGGAATGTCACCATGACAGGCTCGAGGACGTTGACGCAGGGCAGGCCCATTTCCCGGCAGCGCTGATCGATAAGTTCGGCCAGCTCCTGATCAACGATCGTATAAAGCACGATACCGGGTTCACGGTCGAGCGCTTCCAGAACGGCAAGCAGCTGTTTGCGGTTGCGGATCAGCGGATAGACATGTTCCACCGCCAGCGAGGACTGGAACTGCGCCGATGCGGCACGTCCGGCGGAGATGAGAGTCTCGCCCGTCGAGTCAGATATGAGGTGCAGATGGAAGAAGTTTTTTCTGTTCTCCACGCTAAACTTAACCCTTTGTTGATAACTCGGGAGAGACCATCGGGCTCTCCAGGGCTTGGACCCGGCCCTGGGAAAAACGCCCGGTTTTCCACATTCGCATATCCTGCGGATGCGGATCAGACCGGTTTGTGTGTTCTGGGGATGAGGCCACCACCGCGCTTTTTTCTCCCCAGCTTATCCACAGACAGCGCCTAATGGCGGCTTCTGCCATCCTCATGAAATAGCTTGCAAAATTCAAGCTGTCCCAGCAAACGTCCATCACAGGCCATTTTCTTTCCCCCGACAAGCGCATGAAGCGGCGGATCGTCGCGTCGGCTGTGATTTGACTTTAATCCTTGCTACTCACCGACTCTAAGAAATAGAAAATCTTTTAAGATTCATTTCTTTGTTTTTAGGAGAACCCATTGACCGGCGCATACCGGAAGATCGTCGAGGTGCTGAAAGGCCAAACCCTCACTCCACCTCCTGTCTGGCTCATGAGGCAGGCAGGACGTTATCTGCCGGAATACCGGGAGACGCGGGCCACGGCGGGAAGCTTTCTCGATCTCTGTTACACGCCGGATCTGGCTGTGGAGGTGACCCTCCAACCGATCCGGCGCTACGGCTTCGATGCGGCGATCCTGTTTTCCGATATTCTGGTCATCCCGGATGCGCTGAAGCGGAACGTGCGGTTTGTGCAGGGTGAAGGTCCGCAGATGGATCCGATCGATACTGCCGGCATCCAGGCCCTGAACGGTGAAGGAGTTCTTCCCCATCTCGCTCCGGTCATGGAAACGGTCCGCCGCCTGAGACGGGATCTGCCGGAGGAAACCACCCTGCTCGGTTTCTGCGGCGCCCCCTGGACGGTTGCCACCTACATGATCGCCGGCCACGGGACGCCCGACCAGGCCCCCGCCCGGCTTTTTGCCTATCGGCATCCGCAAGCTTTCGAGCGGCTGCTTTTGATGCTTGCGGAAATCTCTGCCGAATATCTGATCGCCCAGATCGATGCCGGTGCCGACGCCGTGCAGATCTTCGATTCCTGGGCGGGTGTTCTGGGCGAGAAGGAGTTCGAGGCTTATGCGGTCAAGCCCGTTGCCCGGATGATCGAGATCGTTCGCCGCCAGCGGCCGCAGGCAAAGATCATCGCCTTTGCCAAGGGCGCCGGCCTGAACCTGAAATCCTATCGCCAGAAGACCGGGGCGGACGCGATCGGGCTCGACTGGTCGGTGCCGCTTTCATTTGCAGCCGAACTGCAGAAGGACGGCCCGGTACAGGGTAATCTCGATCCGATGCGGGTGGTCGCCGGCGGCAGGTCGCTGGAGGACGGTATCGACGCCATTCTCGACGCGCTCGGGCATGGGCCGCTGATCTTCAACCTCGGCCATGGCATTACGCCCGAGGCCAATCCGGATCATGTTACGAGGCTGATCGAGCGCGTGCGCGGAGCAACCGCGTGAGCGGCGGGGAATTGCAGACAGGCAAGCCGGCCGGCCGGCGATCGGCGCTGCGGGCATTCATCGCGCTTGCCGTCTTCATCGCCATTCTGGCGGCGGTCTATCTCGCCCGGCCTGACGACTTCCTCCTCTACATCAAGGCTTTCCACGTGATCGCGGTGATGTCCTGGATGGCGGGCCTCCTCTACATGCCGCGTCTGTTCATCTATCACAGCGACGCGGAGCCCGGTTCGGCACAGTCCGAAACCTTCAAGATGATGGAACAGCGGCTGCTGAAGATCATCATGAACCCGGCGATGATGATCACCTGGGTTCTCGGTCTCTACCTTGCGTGGGACGTCTACGAATTTCGCGGCGGCTGGCTGCATGCGAAGATCGGGCTTGTCGTGCTGCTTACAATGGTGCATGTGCTGTTCAGCCGCGCGGTGCGCAACTTCGCGGCCGATGGTTTGCGAAAAACGCCGCGTTACTGGCGGATGATGAATGAAGTCCCGACGGTTCTGATGATCGGGATCGTCATTCTGGTGATCGTCAAGCCGTTCTGAGGCAAGCACAGTCTTTCTTTGGCAAGATTTACGTCTTGCCTCTTGCGGCGTTCCACGTGAATCGCTATTTTCCTCGCCATCTCATCTCGTGGCATGCGTGTAATTTCCCGTCGTCCCCGGTTCATCTTCCGCGGTAGCGAATTTCACCGACACGCCTACATTCCCCCGAAATTCTCAATATGGTCCCCCCTTCATGGCTGAAATGAAGCTTCAAGAACTCAAAAGCAAATCCCCTACAGATTTGCTGACCTTCGCCGAATCACTCGAGGTCGAGAACGCCAGCACGATGCGAAAGCAGGAGCTGATGTTCGCCATCCTCAAGGTTCTGGCGAGCCAGGACGTCGAAATCATCGGCGAGGGCGTGGTCGAGGTCTTGCAGGACGGGTTCGGTTTCCTGCGTTCCGCGAACGCGAACTATCTGCCCGGTCCCGATGATATCTATATCTCTCCCTCCCAGATCCGCCGCTTCTCGCTGAAGACCGGCGACACGGTCGAAGGCCCGATCCGCGGTCCGAAGGAAGGCGAACGTTATTTCGCCCTTCTCAAGGTCAACACCATCAATTTCGACGATCCGGAAAAAATCCGTCACAAGGTCCACTTCGACAACCTGACGCCGCTCTATCCGAACGAGCGGTTCAAGATGGAGCTGGAGATCCCGACTTCCAAGGATCTCTCCGCCCGCGTCATCGATCTGGTGGCGCCGCTCGGCAAGGGCCAGCGCGGCCTGATCGTCGCGCCGCCGCGGACCGGTAAGACCGTTCTCCTGCAGAACATCGCCCACTCCATCACCGCCAATCACCCGGAATGTTACCTGATCGTCCTTCTGATCGACGAACGTCCGGAAGAAGTCACGGACATGCAGCGCTCCGTAAAGGGCGAAGTCGTTTCCTCCACTTTCGACGAACCGGCTGTGCGTCACGTGCAGGTGGCCGAAATGGTGATCGAAAAGGCCAAGCGCCTCGTTGAGCATGGCCGTGACGTCGTCATCCTGCTCGATTCGATTACTCGCCTCGGCCGCGCCTACAACACCGTCGTGCCCTCTTCCGGCAAGGTTCTGACGGGCGGCGTCGACGCCAACGCCCTGCAGCGCCCGAAGCGTTTCTTCGGTGCTGCACGTAACATCGAGGAAGGCGGTTCCCTGACGATCATCGCGACTGCGCTGATCGATACCGGTAGCCGCATGGACGAAGTCATCTTCGAAGAATTCAAGGGCACCGGCAACTCGGAAATCGTGCTCGACCGTAAGGTCGCCGACAAGCGTATCTTCCCGTCAATGGATATCCTCAAGTCCGGTACCCGCAAGGAAGACCTGCTGGTGCCGCGCCAGGATCTCCAGAAGATTTTCGTGCTTCGCCGTATCCTTGCCCCGATGGGCACCACGGACGCGATCGAGTTCCTGATCGACAAGCTGAAGCAGACGAAGACCAACGGCGACTTCTTCGACTCGATGAACACCTGATCCTTAGCCGGATTCGCGATGATCATGAAGCGCTCGGTCTTGCCGGGCGCTTTTCAGTTTAGAGCCGCCTCTGATAGATTGATCCCATGGCCCAGTCAGACAGCGATACGATCTTTGCTCTTTCCAGCGGCACTCTGCCGGCGGGGGTCGCGGTCCTGCGGCTGAGCGGTTCGCGCGCGTTTCAGGCAGCGGTCCATCTTGCCGGCGAATTGCCGGCGGACAGGAAGGCGGGATTGCGAACGATTCGGAACCGCAACGGTCTGATCATCGACCAAGCCCTTGTGTTGAGTTTTCCGGCACCTGGATCCTTCACGGGCGAGGATTGTGTGGAAATACATCTGCATGGTAGCCGAGCGGTCGTCTCGGCGGTTTACCAGGAACTGGAGGCAATCGACGGGCTTCGCCTGGCCGAGGCCGGGGAATTTTCCCGCCGCGCCTTCGAGAACGGCAAGCTGGATCTTGTGGAGGTCGAGGGGCTGGCGGATTTGATAGCCGCCGAGACCGAGATGCAGCGCCGCCTCGCCGTGGAACAGGGGTTTGGCGGGCAGTCGGCGCTTTATATGGCCTGGGCCGAGAGACTGACCCGTGCACGTGCCCTGATCGAAGCGGAACTCGACTTCGCGGACGAGGACGACGTGCCGGGATCCGTCTCGGAGAGGGTCTGGGCGGAAGTGGCTGATCTTTATCTCGAGATCGAGGAGCATATCGCTTCCGCGAAGGCCGGTGAGATCATTCGGGACGGCTACAAGGTGGTTATCGCCGGGCCGCCCAATGCCGGAAAATCGAGCCTTCTCAACGCGCTGGCGAAACGCGATGTTGCGATTGTCACCGAAATCGCCGGTACGACAAGGGATCTTCTGCATGTCGATATCGATATGGAGGGTTATCTTGTTCGGTTTTTCGATACGGCGGGATTGCGTGAAAGCGTTGACCGGGTCGAGCAGGAAGGCGTCCGCAGGGCAAGGATAGCGATCGGGCAGGCGGATCTTGTTCTCCAGCTCGAAGAAATCGATTCGGACTCGAAACATGTTCTTGATGGTGTGAAAGCCGAAGTTCTGAGGGTGGGTACCAAGGCAGATATGCGAGGGCAATCGGCCCTATACGACCTCACCATTTCAAGCCAGACGGGAGATGGGCTTGAAGAACTTCGGTCTCTGATCCTGCAGAAGCTTCGGGAAACCTGGTCCGGATCTTTGGTCCCCAATCGGGCGCGGCATCTTCAATACCTCAAAGAGGCTTCCCATTTTATCGCAGAAGCGCTAAACGGCCGGGAGCTTGATCTTCGCGCCGAAAGCCTTCGGGCCGCGGCGTCGTCACTGGGCCGCATCACCGGCCGGGTCGATGTGGAACAGCTTCTGGATGTGATTTTTTCGCAGTTCTGCATCGGCAAGTGATTCACGTGAAACAGGGCGCTTGGCGCGGTTTCATGAGGTGGGTAGATGGAAACGACATTCGACGTAATCGTCATCGGTGGCGGACATGCCGGCTGTGAGGCCGCGAGTGCTGCTGCGCGCATGGGAGCAAAAACGGCGCTGATAACGCATAGCCGGGAAACGATCGGCGTCATGTCCTGCAATCCGGCGATCGGCGGGCTCGGCAAGGGTCACCTTGTGCGCGAAGTCGACGCGTTCGACGGGTTGATGGGGCGGGTGGCCGACGCGTCCGGCATTCAGTTCCGCCTTCTCAATCGCAAGAAGGGGCCTGCGGTGCGCGGGCCCCGGACGCAGGCCGATCGCAAGCTTTACCGTCAGGCGATGCAGCGCGAGATCTTGAACCATGCCAATCTTACGGTGATTGAAGGTGACGCGTTTGACATCGACATCCAAGATGAGCGCGTGGCGGCCGTGGAACTCAAGGATGGCCGTCGATTCGGATGCGGAACGGTTGTCCTGACGACGGGTACCTTCCTTCGTGGCTTGATTCATATCGGCGACCAGAAGATCCCTGCCGGTCGCGTGGGAGAGGCGCCTTCGCTCGGATTGTCGCAGACCCTTTCCCGCTTCGGTCTCCGCCTTGGCAGGTTAAAGACCGGTACCCCTGCCCGGCTGGACGGAAATACGATCGACTGGACGCGGGTTGGCCGGCAGGAAGCGGACGAGGATCCGGTTCCCTTCTCCTTCATGACCGACCGCATTACAACGCGGCAAATCGCCTGCGGCGTTACTCGCACTACGGATGCCACGCATAAGATCATCTCTGACAACATCCATCGTTCAGCGATGTATTCCGGCCAGATTGAGGGCGTCGGCCCGCGTTATTGCCCATCGATCGAAGACAAGATCGTCCGCTTCGGCGAACGTGACGGCCATCAGATCTTTCTGGAGCCGGAAGGCCTGGACGATCCAACCGTTTATCCAAATGGAATCTCGACGTCCCTCCCCGCCGAGGTGCAGGAAGCTTTCATCCGCACCATTCCGGGCTTGGAGACGGTGGACATCATCCAGCCCGGCTATGCAATCGAATATGATCATGTGGATCCACGCGAGCTGACCGCCGCCCTCGAAGTCAAGAAAATGCCCGGCCTCTTCCTCGCTGGCCAGATCAACGGGACGACCGGATATGAAGAGGCTGCCGCACAGGGGCTGGTTGCCGGGCTCAATGCTGCGCGTAAAGCTTCCGGCGGGGAAACCTATCATTTCAGCCGCGCGGACTCCTATATCGGCGTCATGATCGACGATTTGACATCTCGCGGAGTAACCGAGCCCTACCGGATGTTTACCTCGCGCGCCGAATATCGCCTTTCGCTTCGCGCCGATAATGCGGATGTCAGATTGACCGATAAAGCCATTGAGCTCGGTTGTGTCAGTTCCGATCGGGCGGCGAAGTTCCGGGATTATATGGAATCCCTGGAGAGTGGACGCGAGCTTCTCCGGTCCCGCAATCTGACGCCGAACGAAGCGATTGGACATGGATTGAAGCTCAACAAGGACGGTCAGCGGCGGACGGCGTATGAGCTGCTCGCTTATCCTGACCAATCGCTGGCCGCGCTCATCCCCATCTGGCCAGAATTGGCACAGCTTTCCCCAAAGGTTGGCGAAGCGTTGGAAATCGAGGCGTCCTATGCGGTCTATATGAATCGGCAGGCCGCCGATATTCATGCTACCCATCGGGACGAAGCACGAATTATCCCGCAAGGCTTTGATTTTTCAGGACTTCCTGGACTTTCAAACGAACTTAAAATGAAACTGACAGCGGCAAATCCAGGGAATCTCGCACAGGCTTCCAAGGTGGACGGAATGACTCCGGCCGCCCTTGCGCTTATTTTGGCACTACTGAGAAAAGAAGAAGCTGCCCCGCAGCGCGTTAAGCGAGTCCTGTAATGCTGCTGAACGGCAAGAGTGTTTCACGTGAAACGCAGGAGAAGCTCAAGCATTTTGCTGCGCTTTTCCAAAAATGGGCGAAGACCATCAATCTGGTGGCGCCCTCTACACTGGATGAATTGTGGCAGAGGCATATTGCCGATAGCGCTCAAATCTTCCAGCTGTCTCCGACACCTCTTAAATGGCTCGATCTCGGCTCTGGTGGTGGTTTCCCCGGGGTCATTACTGCAATTTTTCTTGCAGAGACACAGGAAGGGTGGGTTCATCTGGTTGAGAGTAATCAGAAGAAGGCTGCGTTCCTTCGTGTTGCTCTGAATGAGACGGGAGCAAGGGGCTCGGTCCATCCTCTACGAATCGAGGCGGCGTCATCGGCGCTGCCGGATTGCGATCGTATCTCCGCGCGAGCCCTTGCGGAGCTCGATCTGCTCCTGTCCTACACTTCGGGTTGGATGATCGGGAAAGATGCAAGAGGTTTTTTTCATAAAGGCCGGGATTACGCCGCGGAAATAGAGAAAGCCCGTGGTCGTTGGGCATTCGATCTGATAAAACATCCAAGTGCCGTCGAGCCAGATTCAGTCATTCTCGAAGTCAGCAATTTAAGGCACAAAGAACCCTAGATTTTCAGGTGCTGCATGTTTGAAAGAAATCGGGTTATCACGATTGCCAACCAAAAAGGCGGCGTGGGGAAGACGACGACGGCAATCAATCTGGCAACGGCGCTGGCGGCCATTGGCGAGCGCGTGCTTATTGTGGATCTTGATCCGCAGGGCAATGCCAGCACCGGCTTGGGTATCGAGCGTCGGGATCGCAAGCTCTCCTCCTACGACCTCCTGATGGGCTATAATTCCATCACAGAAACGGCGTTGGAAACGGCAGTCCCCAATCTCCATATCGTGCCATCGACGATGGACCTGCTTGGCTTCGAGATGGAGATTTCCCAGGCCTCGGACCGGGCTTTCAAGCTTCGTCGCGCGCTGGATAGTAGTGACGCCCTGACCTATTCCTACATCCTGCTGGATTGCCCGCCCTCCTTCAATCTGTTGACCATGAATGCTATGGCGGCGGCTCATTCCATCCTTGTGCCTCTTCAGTGCGAATTTTTCGCATTGGAAGGCTTGAGCCAGCTGCTGGAGACGGTCGATCAGGTGCGGCGCAGTGTCAACCCGTCGCTTGATATCCAGGGTATCGTGCTGACCATGTTCGATGCCCGCAACAATCTTGCTCAGCAGGTTGTCAACGATGTGCGGACGCATCTGGGTGAGAAAGTCTATCATACGTTGATACCGCGCAATGTCCGCGTATCGGAGGCGCCATCCTATGGTAAGCCGGCTATCCTTTACGACCTGAAATGCGCCGGCAGCCAGGCTTATTTGCAGCTGGCTTCTGAAGTCATCCAGCGGGAACGCAGGCGCAAGGCGGCCTGAAGCCTTGCAGACCAAGTGAGTAGTGAGAATGAACGACGACCTCTCGAAACGGCGCCTGGGGCGCGGTCTTGCAGCCCTCATCGGTGAGATGGACCAGACGGCGCCTGTCGATAACGGCGCCCGGAGCGTCAATCCGGACCGGATGGTTCCGATTGAACACGTATCCCGTAACCCGAAAAACCCGCGCCGGAGTTTCGACGAGAACGAGCTGCAGGATCTGGCGAGCTCTATCCGTCAGCACGGGATTGTTCAGCCGGTCGTCGTTCGGCCCCGAGGCTCCAGTCAGTATGAGATCATTGCCGGGGAACGGCGTTGGCGCGCGGCGCAGCTGGCTGGCTTGGTTGAGATACCCGTCATTGTTCGCGATGTGGACGATCGGACGGCGCTTGAAATCGCGATCGTCGAAAACGTCCAGCGATCGGACCTCAATCCCTTGGAAGAGGCATTGGGTTATGATCAGCTGATTGCCGAACACGGCTATACCCAGAACGACCTCGGCGAGATCATTGGTAAAAGCCGAAGCCATGTTGCCAATAGTCTTCGCCTGCTGAAATTGCCGGAGCCTGTGCGCGACATGCTGGCAGCCGGGAGTTTGTCGGCCGGTCACGCCCGCGCTCTGATTACCACATCCGATCCCGCTTCTTTGGCGCGTACGATCATTGCCAAAGGAATGTCGGTTCGTGATGCGGAGAAGCTTGCCCAGAACGACATCAAGGCTCAGTCAGAACCAGCGATCGTTTCGAAGGCGGAACAAAAGGATTCCGATACACTTGCGCTTGAGCGGACCCTTTCCGATTCCCTTGGACTGGATGTCAAGATCAACCACAAGAACGGTTCGGGTCAGATCCGGATCGGCTATCGGACGCTGGAGCAGCTCGAGGAGATCTGCCGTCTCCTGGAGCGGAGATAGCTTAATAAATTCAACGGCTTGATTGAATAGCCGTGGCCATCAGGGTGTGGAACGCGATATTGGGTTCCAGGCTCTGTTTCTGGCGCGACATCAGGATGGCGGCCTGCAGTCTTTCGGTTTCACGTGCGAGCGCTGGCGAACTCCAAGTTCTCAGCGCTTTTTCCATAAGCGGTTTGCGCTTGAAGTGAATATGCCGGCCGAGCGTCATCATGACCTGGGCGGTCTGGAGCTTCTTTTCCTCCATTTCCGCCTTCATCAGATCCAGCAATTGGAACTGTTTCAGGCAGGATTGCAAGACGAGGAAAACCGGGGTTTTCGACGAGACGACTTTCTGGATAGCGCGATGCAGGCCGGGCAGGTCGCCGCTGAGGATGGCATCGACCGCCTCGTCCGCGGAAACGGCGCTGGCATCGCCGATGATTTCATCGACATGGCCCTCTTCCACCATGCCCATACCGCGGCAATAGAGGGCAAGCTTGCGGATCTCGTTGCGTGAGGCCACGCGATCCCCGCCAAGCAGCTCGAGGAGCCTCTGGCGGCCGCCGGGGCTGATCCGCAGGCCTTCGCTCCCGAGTTCCGAATCGATGAGGCTGTTCAAGGCCTTCACGTCATCCGCATAGCAGGGAATGACGGCGATCGATCGTGATGGTTCGGCGATCTTCCGCAGTCCGCTGCCCTTCTTGAGGTCGCCTGCCTCGACGATCAGGATATTGGCAGGAGCGGGACCGTCCGCCAGTACCTGCATTGCGTCGAGAAGGGGTTTCTCATTGGCGGCGCCACGCAGCCAGACAAGCTTGGAACCGCCGAAAAGGCCCAGCGAATTCACCTCGTCCAGAAGCCGGCCGGGATCGCCCTGCAGGTCCGAGACGTCGAGCTTGAGCATGGCGAAGGGGTCGTCCTGCGAAACGCCCGTCTTGCCCGCCAACAGGGCCGCGCGCTCCGAAACGAGGCCGCGGTCCGGGCCATAGATCACGAAGATCCTGTAGAGTTCCGCGCTCTTCTCGGCAAAGCGATCGAATTCGTGGGACTTTACTTCTGCCATACCGTCTGCGGCTGAGGTTCGCGCGAAAGGACGATGGCGATCTCGGCGCGGATGAATTCAGCGAGTTCTCTCGCGGCACGATTCTCCGCATCGCGAACCGCACGGAGCTTCGTGAAGCCCTGGCCCGGTACGTCGATGAGCGACACCACTTCGCGTTTGGCGGACTTGAGGATCTGTCCGTCCTTGATGCGCGTGATCGTGTAGGTGCCTTCTACCTGGACGCGGCCGGGCAGCGGCACGCCGGTCGGGGAGACGTTGTCGTCATTCTCGTCGTCGATGATGCTCGAAGCCGTGCTCTTGGTCTTCAGCTTCACCTCGTAAGCGGGGTGGGTGGATTCGCCGGCCCCGCCGGAGGTCAGGAAAACCAGATGGTTGCGGACAACCTGATCGATGCGGCTATGGGGCTGCTCGAAGCCCACCGAAGCTAGGCGCTCGCCTGTGCCGGAAGCTTCGGAATAAAGCGGGCGTACCTGGCATCCAGCCAAGAGTGTCAGCGTTATCAGGCCGGATACCAACCCGAAGCGACGAAGAGAGCGGTCAAACGACAATGTTTACGATCCTCTGTGGGACGACGATGACTTTCTTCGGCGCCCGGCCTTCAAGTGCCGTCTTGACCGCATCCAGCGCCAGAACCGCAGCTTCGACCGCACTTTGATCCGCGTCGCGCGCGATTGTCAATTCGCCACGCTTCTTGCCGTTGATTTGGACCGGCAGTGTGACTTCGTTCTCGATGACGAGGGTTTCTTCATAGCGCGGCCAGGCGGCCAGGGAGAGCAGTTCCGTGTTGCCGAGAACCGCCCAGCACTCTTCGGCGAGATGCGGCGTCATGGGCGCAACGAGCTGGACCAGGATTTCGGAGGCGTTGCGAACGGCGGCGCGATAGGCAGCATTGCCTTCCCCGGCAGCGACCCGGCCAAGCGGCGCGGCAAGCGCATTCACCAGCTCATAGATGCGCGCCACGGCCTTGTTGAACGATAGCTTGTCGTAGTCTCCCTGCACGGCCTTCAGCGTCTTGTGGGCGAGCTGCGAGATCGCCAGGGCTTCGCCGTCCTTGGCCGGCGCCGGATCAACGCCGGCAAGGTTCTCGGAGGCTTCGGAAATCAGGCGCCACAGGCGCTGCGTGAAACGATGCGCGCCTTCGACGCCGGCTTCAGACCAGATGACGTCACGGTCCGGCGGCGAGTCCGAGAGCACGAAGAAACGGGCCGTATCGGCGCCATAGGATGCGATGATGTCGTCCGGGTCGACGACGTTCTTCTTCGACTTCGACATCTTCTCGATCGAGCCGATCGTCACTTCCTCGCCGCCTTTCAGCATGGTGGCGCGGCGCTTGCCGTCGACTTCCTCGATCTTGATATCGGCGGGAGCCACCCATTCGCCGTTCGGGCCGGAGCCGCGGCGGTAGGTTTCGTGTACGACCATGCCCTGGGTGAACAGGCCCTTGAAGGGTTCCTTGGCGTCCACATGCCCGGTTTCGCGCATGGCGCGGGTGAAGAAGCGCGAATAGAGCAGGTGCAGGATCGCATGCTCGATGCCGCCGATATACTGGTCGACCGGGAGCCAGCGGTTGGCCACAGTCGGATCGGTGGGATTTTTCTCCCAAGGCGCCGTGAAGCGGGTGAAATACCAGCTCGAATCGACGAACGTGTCCATCGTATCGGTCTCGCGGCGAGCATCCTTGCCGCATTGCGGGCAGGCGACATGGCGCCAGGTCGGATGCCGGTCGAGCGGGTTGCCCGGCAGGTCGAAGGTCACGTCGTCCGGCAGTTTCACCGGCAGGTCGGTCTTCGGCACCGGCACGACGCCGCAATCATCGCAATGGATGACCGGGATCGGGCAGCCCCAGTAACGCTGGCGCGAAATGCCCCAGTCGCGCAGGCGGAAATTCACCTTGCGCTCGCCCTGCGGCATGTTGCCGACCAGGGTTTCCGACAAGCGGTCGGCGACGATCGCAAAGGCTTCGTCGGTCGTCTTGCCGTCCAGAAAACGCGAATTGATCATCACGCCGTCATCGACATAGGCCGTGTCACCGACGGCAAAGGTTGCGGCATCGCCGTCCTTCGGCATGACGACCGGAACGACCGGCAGCCCGTATTTGCGCGCAAAATCCAGGTCGCGCTGGTCGCCGGACGGGCAGCCGAAGATGGCACCGGTGCCGTAATCCATCAGCACGAAATTGGCGACATAGACCGGCAGTTCCCAGGAAGGGTCAAGCGGATGCCTGACGCGGATCCCGGTGTCGATGCCCTTTTTCTCGGCCGTCTCCAGTGCCGCGAGGGAGGTTCCGTGATGGCGGCATTCTTCGGCGAAAGCTTCGATAGCCGGATTCTGAGCGGCAGCGGCCTTGGCCAGCGGGTGGTCGGCGGCGATCGCCAGGAAGGAGGCGCCGAACAGCGTGTCAGGGCGGGTCGTGTAGACCACGACTTCGCTCTCGCCGGCGGGTGCCGTCGAACCGACGATTTCCCAGCGGACCGTCAGGCCCTCGGAGCGGCCGATCCAGTTCTTCTGCATCAGCCGGACCTTTTCAGGCCACTGGTCGAGCGTATCGAGCGCGTCGAGCAGGTCCTGGCTGAAATCGGTGATTTTGAAGAACCACTGCACCAGGTCGCGCTGTTCCACCAGCGCACCGGAACGCCAGCCGCGGCCGTCGATGACCTGCTCGTTGGCAAGGACCGTCTGGTCGACCGGATCCCAGTTGACCTTGGACTGCTTGCGATAAACGAGGCCCTTTTCCATCATGTCGAGGAAGAGATGCTGCTGCTGCTGGTAATATTCGACGTCGCAGGTGGCGAATTCGCGTGACCAGTCGAGCGACAGGCCCATGGCCTTCAGCTGCGCCTTCATGGATTCGATGTTCTGGTAGGTCCAGGACTTCGGGTGCACCTTGTTGTCGCGCGCGGCATTTTCGGCCGGCATGCCGAACGCGTCCCAGCCCATCGGATGCAGGACGTTGAAGCCGCGGGCGCGCTTGTAGCGGGCCACGACGTCGCCCATGGCGTAGTTGCGCACATGGCCCATGTGAATGCGGCCCGACGGATAGGGAAACATTTCTAGAACGTAGTATTTTTCGCGCGGATCGCCGTTGTCGGTTTCGAAAACCTTGGCATCGTTCCAGATCTGCTGCCAGCGAGGCTCGGCATCGCGCGGATTATAACGTTCAGTCGCCATTTCAATGATATTCCGGGAAAACAGGATCAAGAGTCGGGCGAGACCTTCACCATGAAACCCCGCAAGCGTCAAGTTTTACGGGGTCGGGAAGGCCAGGTTTAGGGCGAAACACCCTTGGCAGAGCGTTATATGAGGGCTAAGCGCTGAGCTTGCAAGAAAAGCGGAAGGCACTGGTAAAAGCGGAAGGCATGGGGTCATGAGCGTCGAAGAACGGCTGCAGGATGTGAAGGCACGGATCGGGAAGGTGGAGCGTCTGTCGAAGCGCTCGGCAGGATCGGTGACGCTTGTCGCGGTTTCGAAAACGTTCGATGCGCAAGACATCCGGCCGGCGATCGCGGCCGGGCAGCGGGTATTCGGCGAAAACCGGGTGCAGGAAAGCCAGGGCAAGTGGCCGGAGCTGAAGGCCGAGACGCCCGGTATCGAACTGCATCTGATCGGCCCGCTACAATCCAACAAGGCCGTGGACGCGGTGGCGCTGTTCGATGTCATCGAAACTGTGGACCGGGAAAAGATCGCCCGCGCACTTGCCGACGAGATCAAAAAGCAGGGCAAGGCGCCGAAGCTTTATGTGCAGGTGAATACCGGGTTGGAGCCGCAGAAGGCCGGCATCGAGCCGAAACAGACCGTCGCCTTCGTCGAACTTTGCCGCCGGGAGCTCGGGCTTTCGATCGAGGGGCTGATGTGCATTCCGCCGGCCGAGGAAAACCCGGGGCCGCATTTCGCGCTGCTTGCCAAGCTCGCCAAGGAATGTGGTGTCGAAAAGCTCTCTATGGGCATGTCCGGCGATTTCGAGACGGCGGTCGAATTCGGCGCGACCAGCGTGCGTGTCGGTTCGGCCATTTTCGGGGCGCGCTGAAAACAGGCTTTTGCCAAGTGCCTAGCGCTTTCGTCGGGCTTTCCGGCGCCTTTCGCACACCCTAGATTATTCACTTCGGGCTGTGCTCATGTGACGGGAGGTGCAGATGCAAAGCCGCTATTTCGACGTTTATGAAGGCTGGCAAAAGGATCCGGAAGGGTTCTGGAAAAGCGCTTCGACCGCCATCGACTGGTTCAGGGAACCGGAAAAGATTTTCGACCGGGATGAAGGGGTCTATGGCCGCTGGTTCACCGGCGGCGAGACCAATACCTGTTACAACTGCCTCGACCGGCATGTGGCGGCTGGCCGTGGCGGGCAGCGCGCCTTCATCCACGACAGCGCCATGACCGGCAGGCAGAAGACTTTCACCTATGCCGAGGTTCTCGACGAGGTGAAGGCGATTGCCGCGGTTCTCGTCGATCTCGGCATCAGCAAGGGTGACCGGGTCGTCATCTACATGCCGATGGTGCCTGAGGCGATCTTTTCGATGCTGGCCTGCGCCCGGCTTGGTGCTGTGCATTCGGTCGTGTTCGGCGGTTTTGCGGCGCAGGAACTGGCGGCGCGGCTGAATGATTCGGAGGCGAAACTGGTGATCAGCGCCAGCTGCGGTCTCGAACCCGGCCGCATCGTCGCCTACAAGCCGCTGCTCGACCAGGCGATCGAGCTTGCGCGGGTGAAGCCGAAGCATTGTCTCATTCTCCAGCGTGAGCAGCTCCGCGCCGAGTTGCGGGCGGAGCGGGGAGAGCTGGATTTTGCACAGACCGTCGAAAAGGCGCGCGGCAGGGACGTGCCCTGCGTGCCGGTCAAGGCGACCGATCCGCTCTATATCCTCTACACGTCGGGGACGACCGGGCAGCCGAAGGGCGTCGTGCGCGACAATGGCGGGCACATGGTGGCGCTGCACTGGAGCATGGAGAACATCTTCGGCGTCAAGCCCGGAGAGGTGTTCTGGACCGCATCCGACATAGGGTGGGTCGTCGGCCATTCCTATATCGTCTATGGGCCGCTGCTGACCGGCAATACGAGCGTGATCTTCGAGGGCAAGCCGGTGGGCACACCGGATGCCGGAACGTTCTGGCGGGTCGTCAGCGACCATGACGTGAAAGTGCTGTTCACCGCGCCGACGGCCTTCCGTGCCATCCGCCGTGACGATCCCGATGGCGAACTGGTGGAGAAATACGACCTGACAGGCATGCGGGCGCTTTTCCTCGCCGGCGAACGGGCTGATTCGGAGACCCTGAAATGGGCCGAGCAGAAGCTGAAGATCCCGGTGATCGACCACTGGTGGCAGACGGAAACCGGCTGGCCGGTCGCCGCCAACACCGTCGGTCTCGGGCTGATGCCGGTCAAGCACGGTTCTCCGACGCGGCCGATGCCGGGTTACGCGCTCGACGTGCTGGACGACGCCGGACATCCGGTGCCGCGCGGCACGCTCGGCAATATCGTCATCAAGCTGCCGCTGCCGCCCGGCTGCCTGGTCAGCTTCTGGAACGCCGACCAGCGGTTCCGAGAGGCGTGCCTGGAGGAGTTTCCAGGGTATTACAAGACGGCGGATGCCGGGATGATGGACGAGGACGGCTATATCTTTGTGATGGCCCGCACCGACGACATCATCAACTGCGCCGGCCACCGGCTTTCGACCGGGGCTATGGAGGAGGTCTGCGCCAAACATCCCGACGTCGCCGAATGCGCGGTGATCGGGGTGCACGACAAGACCAAGGGGCAGATTCCCTGCGGTTTCATGGTGCTCAAGAACCATGTTTCACGGGAAACGTCCGATATCGCCCGGGAAGTGGCCGAACTGGTGCGCAACGAGATCGGTCCCGTGGCGGCGTTCAAGACGGTGATGGTGGTGCACAAGCTGCCGAAGACCCGGTCCGGCAAGATCCTGCGCGGCACGATGCAGAAGATCGCCGACGACATGCCGTGGAAGATGCCGGCGACGATCGAGGACGCGGGCGTGCTGGACGAGATTACCGCGATCCTGAAGGCCAACGGTTATGCCCGCGAAGGCAGCGGCCTGAAACAGAGCGCCTGAACGAAAAAGCCCCGGATCGTCTCCGGGGCTTTTGGGATGTAAATCAAAAGGGTTCGATCAGTAGCGATCGTCTTCCTCGTCTTCCTCGCGACGGGTGGACTTGAGCGAGGAGAGCTTGGCGAACACGGCGTCCGCGTCGATTTCCTTTTCTTCCTCGCGCTCGCTGCGATAGCTGAAGCCGAGGTTTTCGGTTTCGCTCGCGGGCTGCAGGGAAGCACCGAGTTCGGCGGCGGTCGGCAGCGGACGGCCCTTGGAGGCGCGTTCGACTTCGAGGTCGAGGTCGATCTGGCTGCAGAGGCCTAATGTAACCGGATCCATCGGCGTCAGGTTGGTGGAGTTCCAGTGGGTGCGCTCGCGGATCTGCTCGATCGTCGACTTGGTGGTGCCGACGAGGCGGGAGATCTGGGCGTCCTTCAGTTCGGGATGGTTGCGGACCAGCCAGAGGATGGCGTTGGGGCGATCCTGGCGCTTGGAGACCGGCGTGTAGCGCGGGCCGCGGCGCTTTGATTCCGGCACGCGAACCTTCGGCTCGGAAAGCTTCAGCTTGTAGTTGATGTCCTTCTCGCCGCGCTCGATCTCGTCGCGCGAAAGCTGGCCGGTGGCGATTGGGTCGAGGCCCTTGATGCCCTGCGCCGCCTCGCCGTCCGCAATGGCCTTCACCTCGAGCGGATGGAGCTTGCAGAAATTGGCGATCTGATCAAAGGAAAGCGCGGTATTGTCGACCAGCCATACAGCGGTCGCCTTCGGCATGAGCAATTGTTGAGCCATGGGTATAGGTCCTCTGTCCGTCCGCGCCGGTGTCGCGGGCCGTGGGTATCAACCACAATTTCCGGGAATTTACCGCCCTATAATCGAATTGGGACGGAATTGCAAATCTTTGAATAAGATCGTCGCCACCGGATGAACGTTTGTCTAATTGCCGGCCTTGCCTCACCTGTTATGAATGCGGCACATATCCGCTGACGGTTCGATGCGCCGTCACGCGTGCCAATCCAGGGAGGTGTTCATGTCCGAAAAAGTCTACCCGGTCCTCAAGTCTGCAAAAGCAAAAGCGCTCATCGACAAGGACAAATACGAAAAGTGGTACGAGGAGAGCGTCGAGGATCCGGACAAGTTCTGGGGCAAGCACGGCAAGCGCATCGACTGGTTCAAGCCCTATACGAAAGTCAAGAACACGTCCTTCAAGGGCAAGGTCTCGATCAAGTGGTTCGAGGACGGGCTGACCAACGTCTCCTACAATTGCATCGATCGCCACCTGAAGACCCATGGGGAGCGTACCGCCCTGATCTGGGAAGGCGACAACCCGTATATCGACAAGAAGATCACCTATAACCAGCTCTACGATCAGGTCTGCCGGCTGGCCAACGTGCTGAAGAAGCACGGCGTCAAGAAGGGCGACCGCGTCACCATCTACATGCCGATGATCCCGGAAGCGGCCTATGCGATGCTCGCCTGCGCCCGCATCGGGGCGGTGCATTCGGTGGTGTTCGGCGGGTTCTCGCCGGAGGCGCTGGCCGGCCGCATCATCGATTGCCAGTCCACGTTCGTGATCACCTGCGACGAGGGCGTGCGCGGCGGCAAGCCGGTGCCGCTCAAGGACAATACCGATACGGCGATCCATATCGCGGCGCGCCAGCACGTGATCGTCAACAAGGTCGTCGTGGTGCGCCGCACCGGCGGCAAGACCGGCTGGGCGCCCGGGCGCGACCTCTGGTACCACCAGGAAATCGCCACCGTGAAGGAACATTGCGAGCCGGTGAAGATGAAGGCGGAAGATCCGCTGTTCATCCTCTACACGTCCGGTTCGACCGGCAAGCCGAAGGGCGTGCTGCACACGACCGGCGGTTATCTGGTGTTCGCAGCGATGACCCACGAATACACGTTCGACTACCATGACGGCGACATCTACTGGTGCACGGCCGATGTCGGCTGGGTGACCGGCCATTCCTATATCGTCTATGGGCCGCTCGCCAACTGCGCCACTTCGCTGATGTTCGAAGGCGTGCCGAACTTCCCGGACCAGGGCCGTTTCTGGGAAATCATCGACAAGCACAAGGTCAACATCTTCTACACGGCGCCGACGGCGATCCGTTCACTGATGGGTGCCGGCGACGAATTCGTGAAGCGTTCGTCCCGGGCAAGCCTGCGCCTGCTCGGCACGGTCGGCGAGCCGATCAATCCGGAAGCCTGGGAATGGTATTATAACGTGGTCGGCGACAAGCGCTGCCCGGTGGTCGATACCTGGTGGCAGACGGAAACCGGCGGCCACATGATCACGCCGCTGCCGGGCGCAACCGACCTGAAGCCGGGTTCGGCGACCAAGCCGTTCTTCGGCGTGAAGCCGGAGCTGGTCGATAACGAGGGCAAGGTGCTGGAAGGGGCGGCCGACGGCAATCTGTGCATCACCGATGCCTGGCCGGGCATGATGCGCACGGTCTATGGCGATCACGAGCGTTTCATCCAGACCTATTTCTCCACCTACAAGGGCAAATATTTCACCGGCGACGGCTGCCGGCGCGACGAGGACGGTTATTACTGGATCACCGGCCGCGTCGACGACGTGCTGAACGTTTCCGGCCACCGGCTCGGCACGGCGGAAGTGGAATCGGCGCTCGTCTCGCACAATCTGGTATCCGAGGCCGCGGTCGTCGGTTATCCGCACAATATCAAGGGCCAGGGCATCTATTGCTACGTGACCCTGATGGCGGGCCACGAGGGCACCGACGCGCTTCGCCAGGAGCTGGTGAAACATGTCCGCCAGGAGATCGGCCCGATCGCGGCACCGGACAAGATCCAGTTCGCGCCCGGCCTGCCGAAGACCCGCTCCGGCAAGATCATGCGCCGCATCCTGCGCAAGATCGCCGAGGACGATTTCGGCTCGCTGGGGGATATTTCCACGCTCGCCGATCCCGGCGTGGTGGACGACCTGATCGCCAACCGGCAGAACAAGGCTGGCTGAGTTCTTTGAGGAGCGGGCCGGCAAGGCCCGCTTTTTCATGTCTCCCAACCGCGGTTTTCGGCGCGGCCGCCCTGGGCCGCGGCTTTGCGCGCTCTATAACCTCTCGTGCAAACAGGCGGAGCGAACGGCATGAGAGGGATCTTGCGCATGGGCATTCTTTCGGCACTCATCTCGCTGGTCGGCGGGGGGCAGGCCATGTCCGACACCGCGAAAGGCATCGCGGCCTATCAGCGCGGCGACTATGCGAGAGCAATGAAGGAATTGCAGTCGGCGGCGGAAAAGGGCGACGAGCAGGCTTATTACAATCTCGGCGTCGCCTATGCGGAGGGCAAGGCCGGACCGCGCGACATGGCGAAAGCCATTGCCGCCTATCGCAAGGGCGCGGAAGGCGGCAGCGTGCTCGCAGCGTTCAGCCTCGGCCAGATCTACCGCAAGGGCGACGGCGTGGCGCATGACTATTCGCAAGCGGCGAAATGGTACGAAGCCGCCGCCAAACACGGGGATTTCCGCGCGTCCAACGAGCTCGGGCTTCTTTATGTCGAAGGCAAGGGCGTCGAGAAGAACCTCATCGAAGGATTTGCCTGGATCTATCCGGCGACCCATGCCTCGATCATGGACGACAGTGCCATGAAGAACGCCATGCAGCTTGCTTCGATGCTTACCAAAGACCAGCTCGACCGAGCCCAGACCAAGGGCCGGGCCTATTTCGAGAAATATTTCGAGCCCAATTCGGAGCTGACCGAGGCAATCCTCGAAGGCCAGCGATAATCAGTTCAGATCGCAGACCTCGCGCGGCTTGTGGCCGCCGTCATAGGTCCGCACCAGGCCGGCAAGCAGCAGATCCGCCCCGGCGTTGCGGCCATCGGAGAGCAGCACGTCGGCCACGATGCGGCCGAAATATTTGTCGCCGGAAATACGGGTAAGCTGGATCCTGGGGGACCGGGCAGTGAGCGCCTCGAGCGCCCGCTGCGCATCGAGCCCCGCCTCGCGAATGCGTTCACACTTCGACTTGAGCTCCGGCGCATCAATGCCGCGGATGCGGACATAAACTTCCATCTTCTGCTGCGGCCAGGGCTGGGCCTCGACGAGCAGCGTATCACCATCAACGACGCGCAGGATCTCGGCGGCGACCGGGCCGGAAATCTCGTCACGCGCTTCTGCTGCGGTGGCAAATACCGCGGCCATGACAGCAAGAATCAGAAGTGCTTTAGCCATGGAAAGGAATAAATTCCGATCAATGGTTAAAGTCAATAGGAATATTTACTTAGAAATCGATCGCCCGGCCGTTGATCTCCCAGTCGCCGAAGCGGGCGGGGTCGGCGCCGCCGCGGCCGCCGAATTCTTCGGGCATGTCGGTCTTTGCGGCAGCCTGACGGCGTTCCTCGGCTTCCCGCAGGGCGCGCTGGGCGGCCGGGGAGAGCGGCTTTTTCGGCGCACCGTCTTCCGGTGCGATTTCGGAATTGTCGTTGTCTGCACTTTGCATCTTGGACTTCGCCGCGTGGATCATTGAAAATTCTGGTTGAATTGACCACATCATAGGGCGTTCACGCCCTTGGGGAAACCCTCAAACGCCCCCTCGGACGATATCGGCAACGGGAGAGATGACGATGAATGTAATGCGCACCGCCATGCTTCTGGCCTTCATGACGGCCTTGTTCATGGGGATCGGCTTCCTGATCGGCGGTACGGGCGGCATGATGATCGCGCTGGTGATCGCTGCCGGCATGAACCTGTTTTCCTACTGGAATTCGGACAGGATGGTGCTTTCGGCCTATCACGCGCAGGAAGTGGATGCGCGCAGCGCGCCGGAATTCTACAACATGATCCGCGACCTTTCGGCCAATGCCGGCCTGCCGATGCCGAAAGTCTATGTCTACGACAATCCGCAGCCGAACGCCTTTGCGACCGGGCGCAATCCGCAGAACGCCGCCGTTGCCGCCTCCACCGGGCTCCTGCAGCGGCTGACGCATGAGGAAGTCGCCGGCGTGATGGCGCATGAGCTTGCGCATGTGCAGAACCGCGACACGCTGACCATGACGATCACCGCGACCCTTGCCGGCGCGATCTCCATGCTCGGCAATTTCGCCTTCTTTTTCGGCGGCAACCGCGAAAACAACAATCCGCTCGGTTTCATCGGCGTGCTTGTTGCGATGATCGTGGCCCCGTTCGCCGCCATGCTGGTGCAGATGGCGATCAGCCGGACGCGCGAATATTCGGCTGACCGCCGTGGCGCCGAGATCTGCGGAAATCCGCTCTGGCTTGCCTCCGCGCTTAACAAGATTGCCGGGGCGGCGCATCAGATCCCGAACTACGAGGCGGAGCGCAATCCGGCGACGGCGCATATGTTCATCATCAATCCGCTCTCGGGCGAGCGCATGGACAATCTGTTCTCGACCCATCCGAACACCGAGAACCGTATCGCAGCCCTGCAGCAGATGGCCGGGGAGTTCTCCGGTGGTTCTCGGGCCGGTGCCTCGACGGCCGGGTTCCAGGCTGATAGACCGCAGCGCACCGCGCGCTCCGTTCCGAATACCGGTTGGGGCCGCGGCTCGAATGAACCGCGCAAGGGTCCCTGGTCTTGAACGACGCCAAGAAGAACAAGAAGCCGCATAAGCCATCGGGCAAACCAGCCGAACAGCGCCGGAAACCCGCGCATTCGGAGCGGGAAAACGGTCCGTTCAAGGCAGGCCTCGAAGTTCGCGTCACGGCCGCCAAGCTTCTGGCGGCCGTCGTCGATCGAAAGATCTCGCTAGACGGCATGCTCGACCTTACTCATGGCAATCCGGCCTACAAGGCCCTCAGCGATGCCGACCGGGCGCTGACACGCGCCATTCTCAATACGGCGCTCCGGCACCTGCCGCGCATCGAGGCGGCAATCGCTTCGCTGATCGACACGCCGTTGCCGGAAGGCGCGCGGGCGCTCCACCATGTGCTGGTGATCGCCGCGGCGCAGATCCTGCATCTCGACGTGCCGCCGCATGCCGCAGTCGATCTTGCGGTCGAGCAGGCCAACCGCGATCCGCGCAACCGGCGTTTCGCCAAGCTGGTGAATGCCGTCCTGCGCCGGCTGGACCGGGAAAAGGACGAGATTCTTGTCGCGACAGCGGGAATTTCTCCGGTGCCGGCGTGGTTCCGCAAGCGCCTTGTTGCTCTCTACGGCGAGGCGGAAGGGGATCGTATCGCCGAAGCCCAGCTCGTTCCGGCTGCAATCGACCTGACGGTGAAATCCGATCCCGCTCTCTGGGCGGAAAAGCTCGGCGGCACGGTTCTGCCGACCGGCAGCATTCGCCTGACGGCTTTCGAAGGGGCGGTTTCCGCGCTCGAAGGCTTCGAGGAAGGCGCCTGGTGGGTGCAGGATGTGGCGGCGAGCATTCCCGCAAAGCTCTTCGGTGATATCAAGGGCAAGAAGGTCGCCGATCTCTGCGCCGCGCCCGGCGGCAAGACGGCGCAACTGATCGCGGCCGGTGCCGAGGTGATCGCGGTCGAGCAATCCGGCAACCGGCTGGCACGCCTCAAGGAAAACCTTGGAAGGCTCGGTTACGAGGCAGAACTGGTCGGCGGCGACCTGTTCGAATTCAAGCCGGCGGAGCTGCTGGACGGCGTGCTGCTCGACGCACCCTGCTCTTCGACCGGCACGACACGCCGGCATCCGGACGTGCTCTGGACCAAGGGGCCGGAGGATGTGGCGAAGCTTGCGGCCCTGCAGGAAAAGATGCTGCGCCACGCCGTCACGCTGGTGAAACCGGGCGGCATTATCGTTTTCTCCAATTGTTCGCTTGATTCGCTGGAAGGGGAGGAACTGGTCGTGCGCGTGCTCAAGGACCATCCGGAACTGGCACGCCTGCCCGTGAATCCCAGGAACTGGCCTGGGCTGGAAACTGCGATCTCGCCGCTTGGCGAATTCCGCACCACGCCGGCCATGCTGCCTGCCCGCGAAAATTTTGTGGGTGGCATGGATGGCTTCTTCGCGAGCGTGATCCAGGTCCGGTAAAGCTTTATTCACCATACCGGCCGATACTTTCGAACAATCTAATAGTTGATTCCCGCCGGCCGGGCGGAGGCTGATTCCAGCGGAGTGTCCAGATTGAAGATGCGGCTCGCGGATCGCCGAAGGCTTATGTCCTTCGGCTTGCGGGAAATCTGGCGGCGCCTTTGCCGGCGCTCCGCCGGATTTCGCCTGGCCGTGACCTCCTTTTCGATGCAGGTGCCGGACCGGCTGATCGTCGCGCCGACGGATTTGCGGGCGCTCGACCCGTTCGTGGCCGAGGAAATCCTGGAAGGCCGGTTCCCGCTCGCCGGGCGGATCCTCGAAACCTATGGGCAATCGCCGTTCTCCGTCGAACTGCCGTCGCGGGCGGCGGCGGAAAGGCTGCATTCGTTCGCCTGGCTGCGCCATATCCGCACGAACAAGACCGAAGCGGCCTGCGCCAGCGCCCGTCAGGTGGTGGCCGACTGGATCGCGCTTTATGGCCGAAGCCCGCAGGGAATTGCCTGGGAGGCGCATGTGGCAGCCGAGCGGGTGATCGCCTGGCTGTCGCATTCGACCGTGGTGCTGCAGGGCGCCGAGGCCGGTTTCTACCGGCGCTTCATGAAAAGTCTCGCCTATCAGGTCCGATATCTGAGGAAGATAGCCGGCTGCACGCCGGAGGGCGACACGCGGCTCAGGCTCAGGATCGCACTCGCGATGGCCTCGATTTCGATGCCGACTCGCGCCGCCTATATCCGTCGCGAGGGCGGACGGCTCGACCGGGAGCTCGAGCGGCAGATCCTTGCCGATGGCGGTCATGTGTCTCGCAACCCGCGCGCGGTGCTCGATCTGCTGATCGATCTTCTGCCGCTGCGCCAGACCTATATCAATCTCGGCCACGACCTGCCGCAAAAACTCATTCCGACGATCGACCGCATGTATCCGGCGCTTCGCTTCTTCCGGCACCAGGACGGCGATCTTGCGCTGTTCAACGGCGCCAGTTCGACGCCGGCGAGCGAGCTGATGTCGGTGCTGCGCTACGACGAGACCGCCGGCAAGCCGTTCAAGGCGCTGCCGCATATGCATTATCACCGCATGTCGGCGGACGGCACGACGTTGATCGTCGATACCGGCCGGCCGCTTTCTTCCGGTCTTTCCCGCGGCGCGCATGCGGGCTGCCTTTCCTTCGAGATGTCGGCCGGCCGGCACCGTTTCATCGTCAATTGCGGCTCGCCGAAATATGCCGGGCGGAACTACCGGCACATGGCCCGCTCGACGCCCGCCCATTCCACCGTGACGCTCAACGAGACATCGTCCAGCCGCATCATCCGCTCCCGCCTCGCCGGCTCCATGCTGCTTGGCGGCGTATCGGATGTCGAGGTCGAGCGCTGGGACGACATGCACGGCAATGACTGGCTGCGTGCCAGCCATGACGGTTACCTCCATCAGTTCGGCTATTTCCACGAGCGGGAGATCGGCCTCAACGTGAAGGGCAACAAGATCAAGGGTCGCGACAGGCTCTTCCTGCCGGAAGGCGAGGCTCCGGAAGGCGGCCCTTTGCTGGCGGTGGCGCGGTTCCACATCCATCCGGTCATCACGCTGTCGCGGCGGGACGAGGAAAGCGTGGCCATGCGCGCGCCCGACGGCGAGACATGGATCTTCGCGGCACCTGGGCTGCAGGTGATGATCGACGAGGACATCTTCTTTGCCGACGTTTCCGGCGTGCGGCCGAGCCAGCAGCTCGTCATCGAGTTTTCGCTGCCGGAGACTTCGGAAATACGCTGGATGCTGAGACGCGGCGAATAGGGCGTTTCTTCTTCCGCCAAGCTGTGCTAACGGGCGGCCATCTTACCCTGCGCCAGGTTCCGCGGCGCGTTTCCAGGAGAGACCGATGGCCGTCGTTTCCAAGAAAATTCCCGCTCCCGACCGCATCAGGATCCGTACCGCGCTGCTCTCGGTCTCCGACAAGACCGGCATCATCGAGCTTGCCCGGGCGCTGACCGAACAGGGTGTGAAGCTGCTATCGACCGGCGGCACGCACAAGGCGATCGCCGCGGCCGGCCTTGCCGTCACGGACGTTTCGGAAGTCACCGGATTCCCGGAAATCATGGACGGTCGGGTGAAGACGCTGCATCCGACGGTGCATGGCGGCCTGCTGGCGATCCGCGACGATGCTGAACACGTCGCCGCCATGAAGGAACACCGCATCGAGGGCATCGACCTCGCCGTCATCAACCTCTACCCGTTCGAAGAGGTGCGCGCTGCGGGCGGCGATTATCCGACGACGGTCGAGAATATCGATATCGGCGGCCCGGCGATGATCCGTGCGTCGGCCAAGAACCATGCCTATGTGACCACCGTCACCGATCCTTCCGATTATCCGGCGCTGATCGAGGCGCTGCGCTCGAATGACGGGCAGACGGTCTATGCCTTCCGCCAGAAGCTCGCGGCCAAGGCCTATGCCCGCACGGCGGCGTATGACACGGCGATCTCCAACTGGTTTGCCGAAGCGCTCGACATCGAGATCCCCCGCTACCGGACGATCGGCGGCGTGCTCAAGGAAGAGATGCGCTACGGCGAGAACCCGCACCAGAGCGCCGGTTTCTACGTCACCGGCGAGAACCGCCCGGGCGTGGCGACGGCAAAGCTGCTGCAGGGCAAGCAGCTCTCCTACAACAATATCAACGATACCGACGGCGCCTTCGAGCTGATCGCCGAGTTCTCGCCGGAAAAGGCGCCCGCCTGCGCGATCATCAAGCACGCCAATCCCTGCGGCGTGGCGACCGGGCCGAGCCTGAAGGACGCCTATCTCAGGGCGCTCGCCTGCGATTCCACCTCGGCCTTCGGCGGCATCATTGCGGTCAACCAGCTTCTGGACGCGGAAACGGCCGAGGAGATCGTCAAGCTGTTCACCGAAGTCATCATCGCGCCGGAAGTGTCCGACGAGGCGCAGGCGATCATCGCCGCCAAGAAGAACCTGCGCCTGCTGGTGACCGGCGGGTTGCCGGACCCGCGCTCTCGCGGCCTGACGGCCAAGACCGTTTCGGGCGGCCTGCTGGTCCAGACCCGCGACAACGGCATGGTCGAGGATATCGATCTTCGCGTCGTCACCAAGCGTGCGCCGACGCCGACCGAGCTGGAAGACATGAAGTTCGCTTTCAAGGTCGCCAAGCACGTGAAGTCCAACGCGATCGTTTATGCCAAGGACGGCCAGACGGCCGGCATCGGCGCCGGCCAGATGAGCCGAGTCGATTCCGCCCGCATCGCCGGCATCAAGGCGGAAGAGGCGGCAAGGGCCATGGGTTGGGCCGAACCGATGACCAAGGGCTCCGCCGTTGCCTCGGAAGCCTTCTTCCCGTTTGCGGACGGCCTGCTTTCGGCGATCGCCGCCGGCGCCACGGCGGTCATCCAGCCGGGCGGCTCGATGCGCGACGACGAGGTGATCGCCGCCGCTGACGAACATGGCGTGGCGATGGTGTTTACCGGGATGCGGCATTTCCGGCATTGAGGGCTTGATGTTTGCTCTGAGGGCGTGGCTTGGATCCTCGGGTCGAGCCCGAGGATCCACGCCCCAACCGAATAGCTACCCGCCTACTTCCTGTCCGCCGGATAAGGCGTCGCAAACAGCAGCACCAGCCCTGCGACGAGGAAAATCAGCAGCGTCGCCATGCCGAGCCGGGCAGAGCCGCTGGCATAGGTCATGAGCGAGAAGAACAGGGTGGCGAGGAAGCTCGTCGCCCGGCCGGACAGCGCGTAGATGCCGAAATATCGGCCGGCCTCCGAGAGGCTGACGCTGCGGGCGAGATAGGATCTGGACGAGGCCTGAACGGGGCCGAAGGCGATGCCGATCAGCAATCCGAACAGGATATAAGCCTTTTCGGCGGCAGTGCCGAACAGGCCGCCGCCGTCTTCCGCCGAGAGCGGCAGAAGGCCGAAAAAGACGAAGCCCGGGCCGGTGGAAATGATGCCGAGCGTCGCGACGACCAGCAGGACGAGGCTGATGACCACCACGATCTTCGAGCCGAGCAGGCGGTCCAGCCAGCCGGCGACGATGCAGCCGAAAATTGCCACGACGTTGAGGATGATGCCGTAGATGCCGATCTCGATCGTCGCCCAGCCGAACATGCCTGCGGCGAACGTGCCGCCGAGGATCAGCAGGCCGTTGACGCCGTCCTGATACAGCATGCGGGCAACCAGGAACCGGGTGATGCCGGTGCGCTGTTTCAGCTCGCGCACCGTGCCGCTGAGCTCGCGGATGCCCGAGCGGACCGCTTCGCCGAGCGGCAGACCCTTGCTGGCGTCCGGCGTGAAAAAGAACATCGGCAGGATGAAGAGGAAATACCAGAACGCCGAGATCGGGCCGGTAATGCGCGCGTCTTCGCCCAGATGCGGGTCGAGGCCGAAAAGCGGCGGGATGCCGATCAGGGTTTTGCCGCTTTCGGGATTGGCGGCAAGCAGCGCCACGACGGCGATCAGCACGATCATGCCACCGAGATAACCGAGTCCCCAGGCGACATTGGAAATCCGGCCGACATCCTTCTTGGAGACGAGCCGCGGCATCATGGAATCGTTGAAGACCGTCGAAAATTCCGCGGCGATCGACGCGAAGATCATGAAGATCATCGGCCAGATGATCGGCGAACCGGGTGCTGCGAACCAGAGGGCGGAGACGCAGGCGATCTTGATCACCGCGAAAAAGGCGATCCAGGGTTTCCGCGGGCCGGCCTGATCGGCGATCGAGCCGAGGACCGGCGAGAAGACGGCGATGACCAGCGACGAGATCGTCGCCATGTTGCTCCAGGCCGCCTGTGCCGAGACGGGATCCTCCGTCAGCCGGGAGACGAAATAGGGGCCGAAGATGAAGGTGGTGACGACGGTGAAAAACGGCTGGGCCGCCCAGTCGAAGAACATCCAGCCCCAGATGCCGCGCCGGCTCGTTTTCACCGGCGCATCGTCCACATCAGTAACGGCCATTTTTCCCCCGGCGCAACCAGTTCGGTCCGTTGTCCTACATCGCACGTCCATGCGCAAGGTCGCTCAGGAGACCGGCAGCGACCGTGATCTTCGGAAGCGTCAGCTCGCCGCTTTCGCTCAAGGTCACCAGCTCGGCGCCGATGCGGTTGACCCGCATCCGATCGCCGCCGACCCAGGCTTCCAGAGGCTTCTTCTCCTTCGGATGGGCCGTCAGCGCGGCGATGACGATATCGCGGCGTGCCGAAGCGAGCTGCTGCAGGCTGCGGGATAGCGCCAGGCTTTCGTAGTGCTCCGAGGTGCTGATCCGATCCCCTGCGCCGATCAGGCGGTTGACGCGGAAGGTCTCGGTGACGGCGAAATAGCTTTCCGTGGCGCGCGCCATGGTTTCGCCGGTGCGGTCGGCGATCAGCATGATCTCCGGCACCAGGACGAGTGTGGAAAGCAGCAGGATTTCGCGGGCAAGCGATGCCGGTATGCCCTGCGCTTCGAGTTCTGCGGCGCGTGCCGCGGTTTCCACGAAATCTCCGCCGGCGAGCGACGAGCGCAGCCCCTTGATCGCGGCCTTCAGCCGGCTCATCGCGCCGTCCATGTCGCCGGTGCCGACCTGCGTCTGCAGGATGAGGCGGGTGGCTTCCGCGAAGGTCCCGGTGGTGCGGGCGTAGAGGTCATTTTGCAGCTGGCCGGGGATCTTTCCGTCCAACGCATCGATCTCGGCCCAGAGCTTGGGAAGCTCGAAGCCGTCGCGGGCGAGGAAGGCGGCCTTGACGACATTTGCCGCAGTGGCGCCGGTCATGTCGCTCATCTGCTGAACGAAACCCGGGCCGCCGCGGTTGATCGCCTCGTTGGCAAGCGCGGTGGCGACGATCTCGCGGTGCAGGCGGTGGGACTGGATGTCCGCCGCATAGGCCTTCTGCATCTTGGCCGGGAAATAGGCCTTCAGGACGGCGGAGAAATACGGATCGTCCGGAAGGCTGCTCTCGATCAGGGCGTCGAAGAGCACGATCTTCGAATAGGAGAGCAGCACGCCGATTTCCGGTCGGGTCAGCGGCCTGCCGGAGGCATAACGCTCCGCAAGTTCCGCATCGTCGGGAAGGGTTTCGACCTTGCGGTTGAGCTGACCATGCGATTCCAAGACGGACATCAGCCGCGACAGTTCCTCGCGGTTGCCGGCGCCTTTGCGTTCGGTCAGCGAGATCGACAGCGGCTGCAGGTAGTTGTTGCGCAGCACGAGATGACCGACTTCCTCGGTCATCGACGCGAGAAGCTGGTTGCGCTTGTCTCGGGTCAGGCGGCCGTCCTGCATGGCCGGATTGAGAGCGATCTTGATATTGACCTCGACGTCGGAGGAATTGACGCCGGCCGAATTGTCGATCGCGTCGGAATTGCAGCGCCCACCGTTCAGCGAATAGGCGATGCGGCCCTTCTGGGTCATGCCGAGATTGGCGCCTTCGCCGATGACGCTGGCGCGCACCTCCGCCGCCGTGATGCGGATCGGATCATTGGCGCGGTCGCCGACTTCCGTATCGGTTTCGGAGGCCGCCTTGATATAGGTGCCGATGCCGCCAAACCAGAGAAGGTCGACGGGGCTCTTCAGGATCGCGGTCATGATCTCGAAGGGCGTTGCGGTCGTCTTGTCGATACCGATTGCTGCCGCGGCCTGCCTGGTGAGCTTGACCGACTTTTCCGAGCGGGAAATGATCATCGCGCCTTCGGAAAGCACCGACTTGTCGTAATCCTGCCAGCTCGAGCGCGGCAGGGCGAACATGCGTTCACGTTCCGCGAACGACTTTTCGATGTCCGGATCGGGGTCGATGACGATATCGCGGTGGTCGAAGGCGGCGATGAGGCGGATCTTGCGCGACAAAAGCATGCCGTTGCCGAAGACGTCGCCGGACATGTCGCCGACGCCGGCGACCGTGAACGGCGTCGTCTGGATATCGATGTCCTTCTCGCGGAAATGCCGCTTCACGGCTTCCCAGGCGCCGCGGGCGGTGATGCCCATCTTCTTGTGGTCGTAACCGGCCGAACCGCCCGATGCGAAGGCGTCATCCAGCCAGAAGCCGGCTTCCTGGGCGAGGCCGTTGGCGGTGTCGGAGAAGGTCGCGGTGCCCTTGTCGGCGGCCACCACGAAATAGGGATCGTCGCCATCGAGACGGATCGTATCCGGCGGCCCGACGATGTCTGCGCCGACGATATTGTCGGTGATCGACAGAAGCGTGCGGATGAAGGTCTTGTAGGCCTCCTTGCCGGCATTGAAGAAGGCGTCGCGGGCGCTTGCGGGGGGCAGCATTTTCGGGAAGAAGCCGCCCTTGGCGCCGACCGGCACGATGACGGCGTTCTTGACCTGCTGGGCCTTCACGAGGCCGAGGATTTCCGTGCGGTAGTCCTCGCCGCGATCCGACCAGCGCAGGCCGCCACGGGCGACTTTGCCGAACCGCAGGTGCACGCCTTCGACCTCGGTGCCGTAGACGAAGATCTCACGGAAGGGGCGGGGCTCCGGCAGGCTGTCCAGAAGCTTCGGATCGAGCTTGAAGGCGAACATCCGGTTGGGGGCGCCGTTCTCATCGCGCTGGAAATAGTTGGTCCTGAGCGTCGCATCGACCGCGTTGACGAAGCGGCGAAGCGTCCGGTCCTCATCGAGATTGGGAACGTTGCCGAGCGCTTCCTCGATCTCGGCGTGATGGTCGGTAAGTTTCTTGACGCGGGCCTTCTCAGTGATCTTCGGATCGAAGCCGTCGCGGAAAAGACGGAAGATGGCGGCGGAGATGGCCGGGTATTTGACCAGCGTATCGGCGATATAGGACTGCGAATAGACGATGCCGGTCTGGCGCAGGTAACGGGAGTACGCACGCAGCACCGTGACTTCGCGGGCGGAGAGGCCAGCGAGCAGGACGAGGCGGTTGAAGCCGTCGTTGTCGATCAGGCCTTCGAAGGCGGAGAGGAATGCCTCTTCCAGCAGCTGACCCTCGCGGGAAAGGTCAACCTCGCGGCCGTCGCCAAGCTGCAGTTCCATGTCGTGAAGGACGACCAGCCTGCGGTCATTCTCGGGTCCGACCTGGATCTCGAATGTCTGCTCGCTGACGGCATGGAAACCGAGGTTTTCGAGCAGCGGCACGCGGCGGGAAAGCGACAGATGCCGGTCCCGGTGGAAGATCTTCAGGGATACCGTATTGGCCGTGTCGCCGGGACGGCGATAGAAGGCGATGCGGATCGCTTCGCCGGCGGCGCAGGCGGCAATATCGGGCAGGTCGGCGAAGGTCTCCTCGGGCGAGAAGGCTTCCTGGAAGGCCTGGGTGACGGAGAGCCGCGGCCCCTCCTCCGCAAGCGCCGCGAAACGTTCCTCCCAAGGCGTGGCGATGAGCCGGATCGCTTCCTCGAGCTTGGCCTGGGCGATCCTCGGCGTCTTGCCGCTGCGGCGCCCGATGATCATGTGGACGCGGGCAACGCCGCCCTCGGGGAAGGCGGGGTAATAGGCGGAGACGTGGCCGTCATAGACTTTGGTCAGGTAGTCGCCGACTTTCTCGCGCACGAGGGAATTATAGTCTTCGCGGGGGACGTAGACGATCACCGAGACGAAACGGTCGAAATGGTCGATGCGCGGCAGGACCCGGACGCGCGGACGCTCGCTCAGTTCCATGATCTGCTCGCAGAAGCGGGCAAGCAGTTCCGTATCGATCTGGAAAAGGTCGTCGCGCGGATAGGATTCGAGCGTGTTTTCCAGCATGCGGCCGGAATGGCTGTCGGGATCGAAGCCGAAATGCTCCTCGATCCGACCGGCCTTTGCGCGCAGAAGCGGGATATCGCGAACAGAATGGGTATAGGCGGTCGCCGTGAAAAGGCCGACGACGCGCAGTTCACCGACCACTTCGCCCTTCTCGTCGAAGCGCTTGACGCCGACATAGTCCATATAGGCGCGGCGATGGACGACCGATTTCACGTTGGCCTTGGTCACGATCAGGAAATCGGGCCCGTCGAGGAATTCGAGGATTTCCGGCGTCGTCGTCACCGCGTCCTTGCCCTGGCGCAGTACGAGCACATCCGGATCGGACAGGATGCCGAGACCGCGGCCCTTGCCGCGTTCAACCTTGGCCTCGGCGCCCTTGCCGGAATAGACGTATTCGCGCATGCCGAGGAAGGTGAAATTGTCGTCGCGCAGCCAGTCCAGGAAGGCGAGCGCCTCGTCACGATCAGCCTTGCGGCGGCTTGTCGAATTGTTGAGCTGCTTGGCGGCGCCGTCGAGGACCTCCAGCATGGAGCCCCAATCGGTGATCGACAGGTGCACCTGGTCGAGGATGTAACGGATGCGCTCGGTGAGCGAAGCCGCCTGTTCCTCGTTGAGCGGCGACAGGTGGATCTGGATGAGGCTCACATGATGGGCCGGGCTGCCGGGCTGTTCGTTGGAGCGCAGAACCGGCTCCTTGCCCGGTTCGACGACCAGGATCGGATGGACGGCCATGGTGAGGTCGCGGTGGGTCGCCGTCACCTCGCCCATGACGGAATCGAACAGGAAAGGCATGTTGCGATCGACGACGGTCAGCACCGAGACCGGAATTCCGTCCGGCTCAACGCCGGCGACCGGTTGGACCGTGATATCGGCCCTGACCCGGGTCCAGGCCATCAGCCGTTCGGCCGCATGATTGGCGGAAAGCGCCAGCATTTCAGGCGTATAGCTTTCGAGGTCGTCAGTGCTGGCCCGGCCGAACAGGATGAGGGGGTCGAGATGCGGCCCCTTGCTCGCGGCAACGATCTTGCGCGCGCTTTCGATCTGTTTTTCCCGTTTCGGATTCTGCCTGACGGCCATGTCCCTCTCCCCTTTTTCCGTGCCCGGACGGAATAAAATAGATTTGTGTCATCATGCGGCAACGTGGCTGATCCATGTCAGTCGGCACTACACGTTTCATTCTTCCGTGAAGCCTTGTTGACATGCGGCGACGAAGAAACGATCAACAGGCCATCATAGCCGGAAGTCAATCTCATGCAGGATACCAGCAGTGCCGTCCTCGTCATCTCCAGCCATGTCGTGCGCGGCTCGGTCGGCAATCGCGCCGCCGTTTTCGCGCTCGAGACGCTTGGATTTCCCGTCTGGGCCATGCCGACAGTCGTTCTCCCCTGGCATCCCGGTCATGGGCCTTCCACCCGCCTGACCTTTCCCGAATCAGATTTCGACAAGGCTATAGACGATCTTATTCGCGCGCCATGGCTGGGAGAAGTGAAGGCGGTGCTGACCGGCTATTTCGGCAATGCCGCCCAGCCGCGTTCGGTGGCGCGTCTCATTCGCGCGCTGAAGGAAAAGAACCCGGACCTTCTCTATGTCTGCGATCCCGTGATGGGGGATCTCGGCGGACTTTATATCCCGCAGCCGACGGCGGAAGCGATCCGCGATGAACTCATTCCGCTTGCGACGATCGCCACGCCGAACCGCTACGAACTCGCCTGGCTTTCCGGCGCGCCACTCGAAACCAACAACGAGATCATGGATGCCGCGATCGCGCTCGGGCCACCGCGCATCCTGGTGACCTCGGCGGTGCCGATGATGACGGGCGGCACCGGCAATCTCTACCTGACCGGCAAACATGCACTGCTTGCCGAACACCGGCTGATCGACAATCCGCCGAACGGGCTCGGCGACCTTCTGGGCGCCCTGTTCCTCGGGCGCATCCTGGCCGGCATGGACGAGGAAAAGGCGCTGCAGCTGGCAACGGCGAGCGTTTTCGAGATCCTTGCGCGCACGGCAAAACGCGGCGGCGACGAGCTGACGCTGGAGACCGACGCGTCAAGCCTCTCCACACCCATGGCGATGGTCCAGATGCGCCGGCTCGTGCACCCCCTGCAGAGGACCAAGCGTTGAGGGCATAGGAATTTCGCATATGCACAATGGCCGTTGATCTTCGCTCGGCGGCGCTATAATCGTTGCTCCATGACGGATTTTCCTGACAGACTTCTGGCGGGCTACCGCAATTTCATGAGCGGTCGCTATGTTGACGAGCGTGAGCGCTACCGTGTGCTGGCGGACAAGGGGCAGAAGCCCCATACGCTGCTGATTGCCTGTTGCGACTCCCGTGCCGCGCCGGAGACAATTTTCGACTGCGGCCCCGGAGAAATGTTCGTGGTGCGCAACGTCGCCAACATGGTGCCACGCTACGAGCCGGACGGACAGTTCCACGGCACGTCGGCGGCGATCGAATATGCCGTTCAGGTGCTTGAGATCGACAATATCGTGGTGATGGGCCATGGCCGCTGCGGCGGCATCCAGGCGGCGCTCGATCCTTCCATGAAGCCGCTGTCACCGGGGGATTTCATCGGCAAGTGGATGGGGCTGGTCAGGCCCGCCGCCGAGCAGATCCAGAACAACGACTTGATGACGCAGGCCGAACGCCAAACGGCATTGGAGCGGGTTTCGATCCGCAATTCGATCGCCAATCTGCAGACGTTTCCCTTTGTTCGAAAACACGACCAAGAGGGGAAACTCGGCATTCACGGCGCCTGGTTCGACATTTCGACCGGCGAGCTCTGGATCATGGACGGCAAGGGAGATTTCGTCCGTCCCAACCTGGATGAACCGCCGCTCGAGGCCGAGCAGGTCTCGGCCTGATTTCACGACGAACGAGGCTTATTGGCCGTCGATCTGGGCGCCCATATAAGCGATCGCCTGCTGATAGACGGTAGCAGCATTCCAGCCCTGGATGGCAACGAAATTCGGCTGGCCCGGCTGGTAACCGGCGCCCGGCCTCCAGCCGTGTCCCTTCAGGAAGTTGGCGGTCGAGGCAAGCGCGTCGGCACGCGAACGGACCATGTCGATATGGCCGTCGCCGTCGCCATCGGCGCCGTAACGGACGACGTTCAGCGGCAGGAACTGGGTCTGGCCGATTTCGCCATGGGCCGCGCCGCGGGCGGTGACGCTCAGGTCACCCCGGTCGACGAGCTGAAGGGCAGCATAGAGCTGCTCGGTGAAATAGGCGGAGCGGCGGCAATCGTAAGCGAGCGTCGCGACAGCGGACAGCGTGTGCTGATCGCCCATGAAGCTGCCGAAACCGGTTTCCATGCCCCAGATCGCGATGATCGGGCCGGCGGGAACGCCGAAGCGGCGCTCGATCGATGCGAAGAGGGCGGCATTGCCGGATTTCATGCCCTTGCCGCGGGAGATGATGGCAGCCCCGCCGCGCTTCTTCATGAACTCGTCGAAGGAAAGCTTGAAGCTTTTCTGGCCGCGATCGGCGCTGATGGTCGGGCGGTTGTAGGAGACGTTCGAGAAGGCCTTTTCGACGACGGATGGGTTGACGCCGTTCGAAGGCGCCACCCGTTTGAATTCGTCGACCCAGCGGGCGAAGCCGGATGAATCGTTGCCGCATTGGAGCGCGGCAAAAGCCGGACTAGCGGTCATGAAACCGGTTGCGATCAATCCTGCCAGCAAAGTCTTCTTCATGCGGTCAAACCCGTCCCGAGAGCCGGATCGCTTCAGCCGGAAGCGTCCGGATAATGTGTTTGTTTCGGCCTTATGGCGGCGGTTGCAGACAATCGCAACTCACCCGTTCATGAATAGTTCGTGATTTAGGTGATTCGTTAAGAAAAACCCCGCCATTTCTGACGGGGTTTCTATCGGAACATGCTTAATAAATTTATTATTTATCAGGCAGCAACCTTGCGCGGCTTGATCAGGCCACGGTTGACGAGCAGCTCGGCGATCTGGATGGCATTGAGTGCCGCGCCCTTGCGCAGGTTATCGGAAACGACCCACATGTTGAGGCCGTTTTCCACCGTCGCATCCTCGCGGATGCGGGAAATGTAGGTAGCGTCCTCACCGGCGCATTCGTAAGGCGTGATGTAGCCGCCGTTCTCATGCTTGTCGATGACGAGGCAGCCCGGGGCTTCGCGCAGGATATCGCGGGCCTGGTCGGCAGTGATCTCGTTTTCGAACTCGATGTTGACCGATTCCGAATGGCCGATGAAGACCGGAACGCGCACCGCGGTGCAGGTCACCTTGATCTTCGGGTCGAGCATCTTCTTGGTTTCGGCCAGAACCTTCCACTCTTCCTTCGTATATCCGTCTTCCATGAAGCTATCGATATGCGGGATGACGTTGAAGGCGATGCGCTTGGTGAACTTCTTCGATTCGACCGGATCGGCGACGAAGACGGCGCGGGTCTGGGTGAAGAGCTCGTCCATGCCTTCCTTGCCGGCGCCGGAAACCGACTGGTAGGTCGAGACGACGACGCGCTTGATCTTGGCGAAGTCGTGCAGCGGCTTCAGGGCGACGACGAGCTGCGCGGTCGAGCAATTCGGGTTGGCGATGATGTTGCGCTTGGTGAAGCCGGCGACCGCATCGGGATTCACTTCCGGAACGATCAGCGGAACGTCCTGATCGTAACGCCAGGCGGAAGAGTTGTCGATGACGACGCAGCCCTGCGCGCCGATCTTCGGCGACCACTTCTTGGAGACCTCGCCACCCGCCGACATCAGGCAGATATCGGTGTCGGAGAAATCGTAGTTTTCGAGATTGGAAACTTTCAGCGTCCGGTCGCCGAAAGAAACCTCGGTCCCCTGGCTGCGGGCGGATGCCAGCGCCACGACTTCGTCAACCGGGAAGCCGCGCTCGGAAAGGATCGTCAGCATTTCCCTGCCGACATTGCCGGTTGCACCGGCGACTGCGATCTTGAAACCCATTTTTTGCTCTCTTTCTGTCTCTCCTCGTTTCCGGTGAGGGGGAAGCCGCGGTTGAAGTCCGCGGAATTCCTTGTCCCCGGCCATCCGGGGAGAGAGCGGCGGCCAGAGACGTCAGACGGTTTTCGTCGTCGTTTTGGCCTTGGTTTTGGAGAAAGCGGAAACACACATCCACCGCGCGGCTTGCATAGCCGGCAGTGCGGAGGCAGCGAGATTGAATTCGCAGGCGCGCATGTGGGTGTTTTCCCGTTCGCGAAGCTGTTTAGAAGATTTTCGCAACGAGTCAAGCGATGGCTGACGCAGATGCTGCGCTGCATTGCGCTCATTGCGCGCCGCAACATCCGTCCTGCACGGCGAGCGTGATATTAGACGAAAGTCATAATCCCAAAGCATCCCTCTTCTTGGCGCTTGAATTCTGTCAATCTGCGACAATGCGTCGCCATATCCGGCCCAGGAGGGAAACGGGCCGGAGCCGGCACGCGAGTTTCATCTTGAGGGAGGACGACAATGGCAAATGTCGCAACGGGGGTGAGCACAAAGGCCTCACCGATGACGCGGGAGGAGAAGAAGGTCATCTTCGCTTCTTCGCTCGGCACCGTATTCGAATGGTATGATTTTTATCTCTACGGCTCGCTCGCGACCTATATCGGCGCGACCTACTTTACCCAGTATCCGGAAGCGACGCGCAACATCTTCACGCTGCTCGCGTTTGCTGCCGGCTTCCTGGTCCGCCCCTTCGGCGCGCTGGTCTTCGGCCGCCTCGGCGACCTCGTCGGCCGCAAATATACCTTCCTCATGACCATCCTGATCATGGGCATGTCGACCTTCCTGGTCGGCGTCCTGCCGGGCGCCGCGACGATCGGCATCGCAGCTCCGATCATCCTGATCATCCTGCGCCTCCTGCAGGGCCTCGCGCTCGGCGGCGAATACGGCGGTGCCGCGACCTACGTGGCTGAACATGCGCCAAACGGGCGGCGCGGTTATTTCACCTCGTGGATCCAGACGACCGCGACGCTCGGTCTGTTCCTCTCGCTGATCGTCATCGTCTTCGTTCAGTGGATCATGGGTGCCACTGCGTTCGCGGCATGGGGCTGGCGCATCCCGTTCCTCGTCTCGGTCGCTCTGCTCGGCGTTTCCGTCTGGATCCGTCTGAAAATGAACGAATCTCCAGCGTTCAAGAAGATGAAGGAAGAAGGCAAGGGCTCCAAAGCTCCGCTGACGGAAGCCTTCGGCACCTGGCGCAACGCCAAGATCGCCATCATTGCGCTTCTGGGCGCCACGATGGGCCAGGCGGTCGTCTGGTACGGCGGCCAGTTCTACGCGCTGTTCTTCCTGCAGAACGTGCTGAAGGTCGATCTCCAGTCGGCCAACATCATGGTCGCCATCGCGCTCTTCCTCGGCACGCCGTTCTTCGTCATCTTCGGGGGCCTTTCGGACAAGATCGGCCGCAAACCGATCATCATGGCGGGCCTGCTGATCGCCGCCGTGACGTATTTCCCGCTCTTCAAGGCAATGACCTCGATGGCGAACCCCGCACTTGCCGAAGCCCAGGCGACGATCAAGGCGACGGTCACGGCCGACCCGGCGGACTGCAAATTCCAGTTCAACCCGACCGGTACGTCGAAGTTCACCAGCTCCTGCGATATCGCCACGTCGTTCCTCACCCGCAACTCGGTGCCTTACGAAGTGGTCGTAGGTCCCGCCGGCCAGCCGGCTACGGTGAAGATCGCTGGCAAGAGCATCACCAGCTATGACGCGGTTGCCGCCGGCGCCGATGCCGCCGCCAAGCAGCGCGCCTTCGAAAAGGGCGTCAACGTCGCACTTCACGATGCCGGTTATCCGCTGACCCGCGGTGCGATCAAGGTGGCGGATTCCAAGCTCGATGCCTTCATCGCCGCCAATCCGGAACTCGCTCTCAATGCCGCTTCCGTTCGCGGCGGCGAAAAGGCGTCCGTTCCCGCAGCCGACCTCGTCAGCCAGAAGCTGCTCACCGCAGACGAAGCGAAGGGCGTCACCGACATGCCGGTCTATACGATCGCCAAGGGCGGTGCATTCACGATGTCGGCCGATCCGGCCCGTGTGAACTGGATCGGCACGATCGCCATCCTGTTCGTCCTGGTACTCTATGTGACGATGGTCTACGGCCCGATCGCCGCCCTGCTGGTCGAACTCTTCCCGACCCGCATCCGCTATACCGGCATGTCGCTGCCCTATCACATCGGCAACGGCTGGTTCGGCGGTCTGCTTCCGGCAACGGCCTTCGCGATGAGCGCGGCCGCCGGCAATATCTACTACGGCCTGTGGTATCCGATCGTCTTCGCGGCAATCACGCTGGTCATCGGCGTCCTGTTCCTTCCGGAAACCAAGGATCGCGACATCCACGCCGAGTAAGCGGGAAGATTTGGTTCCCTGCCCCGGGGTTCCTGGAGAATCCCGTCAAACAAAAAAGCCCGGCGAAGTTCACTTCGCCGGGCTTTTCGCTGGCCTGGTCATTCGGCCTTTTCGGCCTCCCGCTTCGGCGGCACGCCGCGGGGCGGGAATGGCATGCTCGTCCGGTCGGGGCGCAAAAGGAAAGGGATGGGCCGGCGCAGAACCGGCCAACCGTCCGGCTCCTGCCGGAAGAGCAGCCCGTAACGGGAAAAGACGATTGCCATGATCACCGAGAACCAGGCTCCGAAGGAGAGGCCGGCAATCACGTCGCTCGGATAATGGGCTCCGACGATGACCCGCGAAAAACCGAGCCAGAGGCTCATGATCAGAAAGAACAGGCGGTAGCGCGGCGCAAGCAGCGCCAGTGCCATCAGGAACGCACCGACCGTGGTTGCATGGCCGGAAGGGAAGCTCTCGAACCGGGAGCCGGAAAACGGATTGAAGCCGTGAAAGCCCCATTGTTCGTAAAGACCGGGGCGCGCGCGCCCGATGATGCGCTTCAGCAGATTGACGAGAAGGCCCGACCCGGCGACGGCCACAAAGATGTAGATCGCGATATGGCTGACCAGCATCGCCTGGAATCGGGCTTTCAGGCTTTGTGCCAACCGGGTGACGGCAAGCGCTTCGAAAAAGAGGATCGCCGCCCCAAACAGGATCCAGCCGGACGTGCCGAAATCGGTGATCGCCTTGCCGATCGGCAGAAGTACGTTGGGCGTATGGGCGGCGTATGAGCCGACCGGCGCATCGAGCAGGAAGAAGGCGATCAGGATCAGGTTGATCGTGACCAGCGCAAAAGACAGCCAGCGCGGCGCCGGTGGGCCGGATGGATGGCGATACCGCCGATGTTTCAGTTTTTCGATTGTCCGTTTCATCGGCCTTTATCCGTGGCGCGGGACCGATCCCGCGCCGCTTCTTCCCATAGATTTCGCGATATGGGTAGCAGGATGCCGAACGCCAAATGCCGAGGTGCCTTTTCGCCCTGCGGCGGAAAGGCACCGATCGGTGTGTCAGGCGGAAAGGCTGACGAATTCCTTGAGGATCGCATCGCCCATTTCTGCGGTGCCGACCTTGCGGGCGCCTTCGGCCATGATGTCGCCGGTGCGGATACCCTGATCCAGCACGTTGGCGATCGCCTTTTCAAGGTTATCGGCTTCCGTGACCATGTTGAAGGAATAACGCAGGCACATGGCGAACGAGGCGATCATGGCGATCGGATTGGCAACGCCGGTGCCGGCGATATCAGGCGCCGAACCGTGCACCGGCTCGTAAAGCGCCTTGCGTTTGCCGGTCTTGGCGTCGGGCGCGCCGAGCGAGGCGGAAGGCAGCATGCCGAGCGAGCCGGTCAGCATGGCCGCGACGTCGGAGAGCATGTCGCCGAACAGGTTGTCGGTGACGATGACGTCGAACTGTTTTGGAGCCCGCACGAGCTGCATGCCGCCGGCATCGGCCAGCATGTGTTCCAGCTTGACGTCGGAATACTTTTCCTTGTGCGTCGCCGTCACGACCTGGTTCCACAGCACGCCGGACTTCATGACGTTGCGCTTTTCCATCGAGCAGACGGCATTCTTGCGGGTGCGCGCCATTTCGAAGGCGACACCGGCGATACGCTCGATTTCGTAGGTGTCATAGACCTGCGTGTCGATGGCGCGCTTCTGGCCGTTGCCGAGGTCGGTAATCGTCTTCGGCTCGCCGAAATAGACACCGCCGGTCAGTTCGCGAATGATCAGGATGTCGAGGCCTTCAACCAGCTCCGGCTTCAGCGAGGAAGCGGAAGCAAGCGCCGGATAGCAGATGGCGGGACGCAGGTTGGCGAACAGTTCCATGTCCTTGCGCAGGCGCAGCAGGCCGGCTTCCGGGCGCACCTCGTAAGGAACGTCATCCCATTTCGGACCGCCGACGGCGCCGAAAAGCACGGCGTCAGCAGCCATCGCCTTGGCCATGTCCTCTTCGGAAATGGCGGCGCCGTGAGCGTCGTAGGCGCAGCCGCCGACCAGGCCATCGTCGAGGACGAAATCGGCCTTCATGGCGCTGTTCATATGAGCGATGATCTTGCGGACTTCGCCCATGGCCTCGGGGCCGATGCCGTCGCCGGGAAGGAGGAAGAGGTTCTTTGCCATATCGTTTGGTGTCCTTGCGGGTTTCGCAGGCTCGCGTCCTCCCGCGCGGGATCTCCGCGCCTGGCAAAACCTCGTCCGAGCCTGCCAAAGGACGAGGCTGGAAAAGGCTTTAGGGACTGCCGGCACCGATGCGGGCAGTCACTTCGATCTCGATTTTCATTTCCGGCGTGGTGAGGCCGCAGACGACCATGGTCGCCGCGGGCCGGATCTCGGAGAAGGTTTCACCGAGAACCTGGACGATGGCATCGTAGTCAGCCATGTCCGTAAGATAGTAGCGCACCCGCACGACGTCCTGGAGGCCGCTGCCGGCCTCGTTCAGTGCCTTCTCGATGGTCGCGAGCGTATTGCGCGTCTGGGCGGCCGCGTCGGCGGGCATTTCCATCCTGGCATAGTCATAGCCGGTCGTGCCGGAGACATAGACCATGTCGCGATCCACCACGGCGCGCGAATAGCCGATCCGCGCTTCGAAGGGCGATCCGGAGGAAATCCGCTTGACCATCACGATGCTCCGGAAATCAGAGCCAGGGGCGATCGGCTCGGTTCTTGTTTTCGAAAGTGCTGATCGCGGCATCGCTCTTCAGCGTCGAGGCAATGTCGTCAAGGCCTTCGAGCAGGATATGGCGGCGGCCCGGATCGATATCGAAATGGATCGAGCCACCATCCGGACCGGTGATTTCCTGGGCCTCGAGGTCGATGGAGAGGATGGCGTTCGAGCCGCGTTCAGCGTCGTCCATCAGCTTTTCGAGGTCTTCGGGGCTCACCACGATCGGCAGAATGCCGTTCTTGAAACAGTTATTGTAGAAGATGTCCGCGAAGCTGGTGGAGATCACGCAGCGGATGCCAAAGTCGAGCAGCGCCCAAGGGGCATGCTCGCGGGAGGAACCGCAGCCAAAATTATCGCCTGCAACCAGAATCTTGGCGTTGCGGTAGGCCGGCTTGTTCAGAACGAAATCGGGATTTTCCGAACCGTCGTCCTTGTAACGGGCTTCCGAAAAGAGACCTTTGCCGAGACCAGTGCGCTTGATGGTCTTGAGGTAATCCTTCGGGATGATCATGTCCGTGTCGATATTGATGACCGGAAGCGGCGCGGCAACGCCGGTGAGCTTGGTGAACTTTTCCATGATCTGCCTCCACGTGGGACTTAATATGCGGAAGCTGCCATAAAGCAAATCCTCGCGGATTTGAAGGCCTGTTTGACGTGAACCGGTACGCCGAGGCGCCGGAAACCGGCGCATTTGGTCTTAATTACCGCTTCGAAAGCATCAAAGATCGATAATCGTGCCGCGGCCGTCGTTCCAGACGCGCATTTCCCGCTTGCTCGCCTTGGCCCGCACCGGAACCTGCTTCAGCCGTGCCGAAAGCGCCCGCCCGATGGACAGAACCGCAAGGATGCCGGCAAAGGCGACGGTCAGTGAAGCGGTCAGAAGCGCTGCCATGGCAAGCACGGCAATGGCCGATACGATGACGAAGAATACGCGGATGTTTTGCATGGTATATACCTTTCTCATCGAAGAATGTGGGGCCTTTCGCCCTGTCTTGCAAGGGCTTTGCGCGGTGCGGTATTGCCGCAGACCAAAAAGATTGGCACAAAGCGTCCATGACCGCCTTGACCGATATCAATTATTCCTCCGTTCATCTTCGTCGCTCGATCCTGAGCGTGCCGGCCGGCAATACGAGGGCGCTGGAAAAGGTGCAGGGGCTGGATTGCGATATGGTGATCTTCGACCTCGAAGATTCCGTTGCGCCGGAAAAGAAGGCCGAAGCCCGCGACAACCTGCGTCGGCTGTTTACTGAAAATCCGCTCCGGGGCAGGGAAACCATCATCCGCATCAACCCGCTCGAAACCGAGTTCGGCAAGGCCGATATGGATCTGGTGACCGAGGTCTCTCCCGACGCGGTGCTGATCCCCAAGGTCGAGCACATGTCTCAGGTCCAGGCGGTGGCGGATATGCTTTCCGAGGCCGGAGTTCCGGACAGTCTCGCCATCTGGGCGATGATCGAAACGCCGAAAGGCGTCCTGAACGCGTCGGCGATTGCCCCCGTGGACGAGCGGCTTCAATGTTTCGTGGTCGGCCTCAACGATCTGCGCAAGGAGACGGGCGTGGTGCCCCAGCCCGGCCGGGCCTATCTGGTGCCATGGCTGATGCAGATCGTGCTCGCCGGCCGCGCCCATGGGATCGACGTGATCGACAGCGTCTTCAACGATTTCAAGGATATGGAAGCCTTCGAGGCGGAATGCGCGCAGGGCCGCGCCATGGGCTTTTCGGGCAAGATGCTGATCCATCCGGCCCAGATCGAACCCGCCAACCGGTATTTCGGGCCGGACCCCCTGGCCGTGGAAGAGGCGAAAGCGGTGATCGCCGCCTTTGCGGAACCGCAGGCGCAACATCTCAACGTCATCAACCTGAACGGCAAAATGGTCGAACGGCTGCATCTGGTGGAGGCCGAAAAGCTTGCCGCCAAGGCCCGGATCATTGCGGAACGAAAGAAAACGCCATGAAACTGTATCGCTTCCTCACCGGTCCCGACGATGCCTCCTTCTGCCACAAGGTGACGGCGGCGCTGAACAAGGGCTGGGAACTGTCCGGCTCGCCGACCTATGCCTTCAACGCCACGACCGGCGAGATGCAATGCGGTCAGGCGGTGACGAAAACCGTGCACGGCAAGGATTACGATCCCGAGATGAAGCTCGGCGAGCAATAACGGCAGTCGGTGGATCGGCTCGGGATCAGCGCTGGGCCGCTTCCTCGGCGCTCGCCTCAATGCGTTCCATGTCGTCGTCGCTGAGGCCGAAATGGTGGCCGATCTCGTGGATCAGCACATGGGTGATGATATCGCCCAGGGTTTCCTCGTTTTCCGCCCAGTAATCGAGGATCGGCCGGCGATAAAGCCGGATGCGGTTCGGCAGTTCGCCCGTTTCCATGTTGAAACGCTCGGAAATGCCGCGGCCCTCGAAAAGCCCGAGCAGGTCGAAAGGCGTCTCGAGCGCCATGTCCTCGAAAACGTCGTCGTCCGGGAAATCCTCGATCTCGATCGTCAGATTGGTGGTGAGAGCCCGGAATTCCTCCGGCAAATGACCATAGGCTTCGATCGCCAGCGACTCGAACGTGCTGATCGTCGGCGCGTGGCGATCCTGCCAATCGTCGGTCTGGTCAATGCGGGCCATAGGCTCTCCTTCTGATCAGGCCCATATAGTACCTCCCACGATATTTTTCGAGTGAAGAATCATCGGCCTAGGATCCGAGGAAAAGATTCCCAGGATTTGGCTGTTGACTCTTTCGGGCACCTCTGGAATCCATAAGAACATAAAGAGAACATGTATGAATGGAGCTGACGCCATGGCTGAGCACGCCACGGCGCAGGAGACGCTTTTTGCCCTGCGCGAACAGATCGCCAGACTGGAAGGAAAGTGCCTGCCGGCGCTTGCCGCGGCGCAACAGGCTGACTCGGCCGTCGATCCGGAAGGGCAGAAAGTTAAGGGTAATCAACCGCGTCTGCCATTCGGCATAATGCAGATGGACACCGCGTTGGAAGGTGGCCTGCCGCTCGACGGCATCACGGAAATCCGCTCGCTGCTGATGGGGGATGCCGGGGCAGCCAGCGGTTTTGCTCTCTCGCTTGCCTCTCACCTCAAAGCGAGGCACCCGAGCGAAGCGCCGGTTCTGTGGATTGGCGACGTCGTCTCCGGGCAGGAAGCCGGTATTCTCTATTCCGTCGGCCTCAGGCAGTTCGGGTTGAGCTCGCGGGATATTCTCTACGCCTCGCCGCGCAAGCTGGACGATGCCTTGTGGCTTGCAGAGACCGCGGTGGCCAGCGGGGCTCTTGTCGCCACCATTCTCGAAATCCGGGGAAACCCTAAGCATTTCGGGCTCACCGAAAGCCGCAGGCTGGGTCTCAGGGCAAAGGCGGCGGGGCGGCCGCTTTTCCTGCTGCGGCATGCGGGAGAGGAGGAGGCGAGCAGCGCCTCGTTCCGCTTCCTTGTCGAACCGGCGCTGGCGGCTCACCGGCACCTTCCGGATGGATCCGTGTTTGGCGGCAGTATCGGTCATCCTGTTTTCAGACTCACCCTGGAGAAGAGCCGTAACCCGGCTCCGCTGTCCTTACTTCTGGAGTGGAACCCCCATGACCGTCAATTTTCCCTTACCCGAGACGCAGGAGAGGCTTTCTCTTTCCGCAAGCGGCCAGCGCATCCTGGCACTCGTCTTCCCGCATCTGCCGACCGACAGGATCGCACGCCGGCTCTGGGGGATGTCGTGGCGCTTGAAAGAGCGTCCTGAGCACCCGCCGATCCTCTGTGCGGGGCGGCGCGAAAACGCGATGCGGCTCACGGCGCTGGACGAGATTTCCGAGCGGCTCGGCCTTAAACGCGGACAGGGTCTGGCGGAAGCGCGCGCGATGTTCCCGAAGATCGACGTGGTGGATGAGGACGAGGCGGCCGACCGTGCTTTGCTCGAAGCGATTGCGGACTGGTGCGACCGTTATACCCCGCTGGTGGCGCTGGACGGACGCGATGGTCTCTTTTTGGATATTACCGGCTGCGCACATCTCTTCGGCGGCGAACACGTCTTGCTCAAGGAGGTGCTCGGCCGGCTTCTCCATATGGGATTCGATGTCAGGGGAGCGATTTCTTCCTCACCCGGCCTTTCCTGGGCCGCCTGTCGCTTCGGCCGGGGCGGGGTGATTGCCGAGGGGCCGGTGGAAGAGGTTCTGGCGCGGCTGCCGGTCAATGCCCTGAGGATCGACCACGCAACGATCGCCTCGCTCCACAAGTTCGGGCTGAAGCGGATCGGCGACCTGCTGCCGCTGCCGCGCGCCCCGCTCGCCCGTCGTTTCGGAAAACAGCTTCTGCTTCGCCTGGATCAGGCCCTGGGTGTGAACGAGGAGGCCATTTCGCCTCGCCGACCGGTGGCGGCACTTTCCGCCGAGCGAAAACTTGCCGAGCCGATCCAGGCGGAAGACCATATCCTTCAATTGACCGGCCAGATCGCCAGTTCCCTGAAACCGGGGCTGGAGGCGCGCGGCGTGGGCGGCCGGGTTTTCGAACTCGTGCTGTTCCGGGTCGACGGCCGGGTTTTCCGCATCGCCGCCGGCGCATCACGACCGCTTCGCGATCCGTGCCGTATCTCCGCACTGTTTGCCGAGCGTCTGACCGCGATTTATGACGATATTGATGCCGGATACGGTTTCGAACTCTTGCGCCTCAACGTGTTGCAGCACGATCCGTTCAGGACGGATCAGGGCGATTTCACCGGCGAGGACGATGGCAAAATTTCACTGGCGGATTTTATCGATCGGGTCTCGGCGCGGTTAGGGACGGACTGTTTGCAAGTGGCTGAACTCCGCCAGAGCCATATGCCGGAACGCGCCCAGATTTTCGTTCCGGCCATTGCCGTGCAAGTCGCTCCGGAAAAGACCGAGGAGGTTTTTGTCTTTGCACCGAAAGCCGATCGCCCCCTGCGGCTGTTCCGGCATCCCGAACTCATGGAAGCCTTTGCGGCGGAAGTGCCGGACGGACCTCCCCAGCGCTTCCGCTGGCGCCGTACCGTCCACCAGGTAATCCGCGCAGAAGGCCCGGAACGTATTTCGCCGGAATGGTGGGCCGACAAGGAAAGCGCCGAGGAGCGTGACTATTTCCGGCTCGAAAGCGAGATGGGCCGCCGCTTCTGGATTTTCAGAAAGGGTCGCTACAACCCTAAGAATGAGCCGCCGACCTGGCACGTCCATGGAATCTTCGCATGACGGATGTTGCTGCTTTTTTCGAGATCGGCGCCAAAAGCAATTTTTCCTTCTTGGAAGGCGCAGCCCGACCGGAGGAGATGGTGCTGACCGCCAGTATTCTTGGGCTTTCCGGTCTTGGGATCGCGGATCGCAATTCGGTTGCAGGCGTGGTGCGGGCGCATAATCAAGTCCGTGAGATGAAGGAGACTTATAAACGGCAGCAGGAGCAGGGCAAAAAGGAGGATGAAGAAGACGCTGTCTGGCCCTGTGCTTTCCATCCCGGAGCCCGACTTGTCTTCTCGGACGATACGCCGGATGTCCTGGCCTATCCGAAGAACCGTCAAGGCTGGGCTAATCTCTGTCGGCTCCTGAGCCGGGGAAATCTGAGGACCGAAAAAGGCTCCTGCATTCTTGAGGAATGGGACTTCCTGGAATGGTGCGACGAGATGAGGCTTGCGGTCGTGCCGGATTTTTCCCGCGCTGAAGATGGCGCCTATCTGGCAGACCTGAGCGAAAAACTGAAGGCTTATCGAAGCAAGTTCAAAAAGGACGTCTATCTTGCCTTGTCTCCTACCTATGATGGGCGGGACAGGCTTGTTTTTGCGGCATTTGCCCAGATCGCCTCTCGAAACGGCTTGCCATTGATTGCAACCAACCAGCCGCTCTTCCATCTTCCCGAACGACGATCGCTATCGGATGTCGTAACGGCCATTCGAGAACATGTTACAATTCAGGAGGCCGGTTTTCGCCTGGCTCCGAATGGAGAACGCTACATCAAGCAGGCGGCCGAGATGGCTCGGCTTTTTCATGCATACCCGGATGCAATCGCGAACACCCGGAAATTCGCGGGCCAGCTCAAATTCTCTCTTGAAGAGCTGGAGCATAATTATCCGGATGAAACTGTGCCAGGCGAAACCTTGTCGGAAACCCTGGAACGACTGACATGGGAGGGGGCAAGACGCAGATATCCGAAGAAGATTCCTGAGACCGTTTTAGATCAAATCGGGTATGAGCTGGGTCTCATCAAGGAAATGCAATACGAACCCTATTTTTTGACGGTTCGTCACATCGTTTGGCATGCTCGGGATGTATTGAAGATCCTGTGCCAGGGGCGCGGGTCGGCGGCCAATTCAACGGTCTGTTATTGCCTGGGAATCACCGAGGTTGATCCAACCACGACAAAATTACTTTTCGCGCGGTTCATTTCAACACAGCGTAATGAACCGCCGGATATCGATGTCGATTTTGAACATGCTCGTCGCGAAGAGGTCATCCAATATATCTATGAGCATTACGGCTATCGCCATGCCGGCTTGACAGCAGCAGTCACGAGTTATCGGACCCGGATGGCGGGGCGTGAAGTCGCCAAGGCTTTTGGCCTGTCGGAGGATGTACAGGCCGCGCTTTCCAGCCTTGTCTGGGGTTGGTCGGAAGACGCTCTCTCGGAGCGGGATGCGAAAGCGGCTGGGCTTGATGTGGAAGATACCACAACATTAAAAGTCATGTCACATGCCCAGGAGCTCATGGGGTTTCCGCGTCATCTCACCCAGCATGTCGGTGGTTTTCTGATCACGCGCGACCGTCTCGATGAAGTCGTCCCGATCATGAAGACGGCCATGCCCGGCCGTTACATGATTGAATGGGACAAGGATGATCTCGATACGCTGAAGCTCCTGAAGATCGACGTTTTGGCCCTGGGGATGCTGACCTGCCTGAAGAGAGCGTTCGAGCTCATGGAAGTGCACTACCAGTATAAGGCGACCCTGGACGGGCTTCAAAAGGACGAGCGGGACGATGTCTACGACATGATTTGCCGGGCTGATACGATCGGGGTGTTCCAGATCGAGAGCCGTGCTCAAATGAGCATGCTGCCACGGCTTCGGCCAAGGGAATTTTATGATCTTGTTGTCGAAGTCGCGATCGTTCGTCCAGGCCCTATTCAAGGAAACATGGTCCATCCCTATTTGAAGCGGCGGGAAGCTGTCAGAAAAAATCAGCCTATCGATTATCCCAGTCCCGAGCTTGAAGACGTATTGGAGAGGACGCTTGGCGTCCCGCTTTTCCAGGAGCAGGCAATGCAGATTGCCATTACTGCGGCCGGTTTTTCTCCTGAAAAGGCCGACAAGCTTCGCCGGTCGATGGCAACTTTCAAACGGTCGGGACGTGTCGAAGAATTTAGGCGCGACTTTGTAGGGGGTATGCTTAAGAAAGGAATTTACACCAAGGAATTTGCGGAAAGCTGTTTCAGCCAGATCGAAGGATTTGCCGAATATGGGTTCCCGGAGAGCCACGCGGCTTCGTTTGCCCTGCTCGTCTACGTTTCGTCCTGGATCAAAGCCTATTACCCGGACGTCTTCTGCGCGGCGATGCTGAATTCGCAACCGATGGGGTTTTATGCGCCGGCACAGCTTATTCGCGATGCGCGTGAGCATGGGGTGAAAATTCTTCCCGTTGATGTCAACAGGTCGCAATGGGACTGCACTCTTGAGGAGGCTCCGTTCGATAGAACCGCAATCGACAGGCGTCACGAGTCCATGCGTGATGTCATCAAGACGAAATATGCCGTGCGCCTGGGTTTCCGCCAGGTCAAAGGCCTTTCCGAAGATGACGTGCTTAACAGGCTCATCGCCAATCGCGGGGAAGGATATACGTCCATCCATGATCTCTGGCTTCGGTCGGGGCTCGGCAAATCGGATATCGAGCGTCTTGCGGATGCGGATGCTTTTACCGATTCCTTCAAAGGCATGAGGCTACCGCGCCGTGACGCGCTTTGGGCGGTTCGGGGACTGGATGCAAGGAATTCGGCGGAGAACCGATCCTTGTTCGAGCTCGCCGATGGTGCGGATCTCCGGCCGGAGCCGAAAGCAAAGCTTCCCGGAATGCTGCCGGGCGAAGAGGTGATCGAGGACTACCGATATCTGTCGCTTTCGTTGAAAGGACATCCCGTCTCCTTCCTTCGCGAAGAATTCAAGCAGATGGGGATCAAGCGCAGTGTCGATCTGCTGACGGTTCCGAACGGGCAGAGGGTGACGATCGGTGGGCTCGTTCTCGTGCGGCAGCGTCCAGGTTCTGCCAAGGGGGTCATCTTCATGACCTTGGAGGACGAAACCGGTGTCGCGAATGCAATCGTCTGGAAAAAGACATTCGACAAATATCGCCCGGTCGTCATGGGCGCCCGCCTCGTGAAGATCCATGGCAGGCTGCAAAGCCAGAGCGGCGTCATCCATACGGTGGTCGAGCATATCGAGGATATCACCCCGATGCTGGGGCTGCTGCAGAAGGAAGCAAGGCGGTTCGGCGTGTCGGCCAGCTCCGATGAAGTGTTGCAGTCCAGCGGCGACCATCGGCAGAAAAGACGCTCGAATGGAATGGAGGGGGCAGGCAGGGAGAGCGCGAAGGAAACCGCAGCCCACGATTCCTACGGAACCGGACCAGGGAGTGTCATGCCGAAAGGCCGTAATTTCCACTGAATGCTGCTGTAATAACACGAAGGGAGAAGAAAGGATTGCAACAGCCTCCATAAGAAGGGGCGCATATATGTCGATTCTTTCTTGACATCTCCTGTCCGCTTTCGCAAAAAGAGGATGTTACAGGTCATGTTTGGCAGGTCGACCGAGAATGCTGGTTTGCAGTTGCAATTACATCACCGACAGGGAAATCAGGGACGTCATCACGCAGCTCCTTGACGAAGACTGTTGGCAGCTCATCGTTCCGTCAAAGGTTTATCATGCCATGTCGAAACGCGGCCGTTGCTGCGGCTGCTTTCCCAACGTTGTCGACCTGATCATCCGCACGACCGAGGAATATCACGCCCAGCACCACTCGACGGAAGACGAGGTGGTCGTATATATGTCCCGCTTGAGACAATTCCATGAGGAAAACAGGAGAGCGGACATTGAAAGGCGACTCAAAGGTCATCGAGCGGCTTAACGAGGCATTGTTTCTCGAGCTAGGGGCCGTCAACCAGTACTGGCTGCATTATCGCCTGCTGGATGACTGGGGCTTCAAGAAGCTTGCGAAAAAGGAACGGGCGGAGTCGATCGAGGAAATGCAGCATGCCGATCGTCTCATCGATCGCATCATCTTCCTCGAAGGCCATCCCAACCTGCAGACGGTTGCCCCCTTGCGCATCGGCCAGAATGTCAAGGAAGTCCTGGAGGCCGACCTTGCCGGCGAATATGACGCCCGCACGGCCTACAAGGCCTCCCGCGATATCTGTCATGCGGCCGGCGACTACGTCTCGATGAAGCTCTTCGAAGAGCTTCTCATGGACGAGGAAGGCCATATCGACTTCCTCGAAACCCAACTCGATCTGCTGGCGAAAATCGGCGAGGAGCGTTACGGCCTCCTCAACGCGGAATCTGCCGATTCCGCCGAGTGACGTCGGTAACTGATAAGCGAAAGCCCCGGCGGAGCATCCACTCCGCCGGGGCTTTTCATTTCAGCTCATAAACATTGATGGCCAAGGTGAGCGAATTTGGTGCTGGGCGACGGCATGCGGCCGCTCAGAGCCGTTCGGCCGCCGTCTCGGCCAGGTGCCTGAACTCCGCCACGACCCGGTCGTAGACAGCACGCTTGAAGGGCACGATCAGGCTGGGAAGGTCGGCCATTGGCTTCCATTCCCAGGCATCGAATTCCGGGGCGTGTCCGCCGGGCGGCGGATTGATGGCGATCTCGCTTTCGTCCCCGTCAAAGCGGAAGGCGAACCAGCGCTGCGTCTGGCCCCGATATTTTCCCTTCAGCCCGATGCCGATCAGGTGCGCGGGCAGGTCGTAGTTGATCCAATCCGGCGCCTCGGCAAGCAAGGTGACGGAGCGCATCCCGGTTTCCTCGTAGAGTTCGCGATAGGCCGCCGGAAGCGGTTCCTCGCCTTTGTCGATGCCGCCCTGCGGCATCTGCCAGAGCTGCGGCGACCCGTCATATTCGCTGTTGCCCTCGGTGATGCGCCGGCCGGCCCAGACGAGGCCCTGCCGGTTCAAGACCATCACGCCGACGCAGGGGCGATAAGGAAGTTCCTCCGCGACGACCGAACGTTCGCCTTTTTTGCTCATGGATAACTCCGATTGATTAAGGTCCGACGCTTTCGCTCGCGAGCGAGGAGACGCCGACTATCTCGATACCGCGTTGCGAGACTTCCTCGCTCCATTGCCTTATCGCATCGATGCTCTCGTCGAAAGCCGAGGCAATGCCGATCGCCGTGCCCTTGCGCCCGGCAACGCGCTCCAGTTCGTCGAGCTTCCTGAGGATTGCATCCTTCTGCAGCTGTCCGTCAAGCGTCAGATCGCCGAAGGCATGCGGTGCCTCGATCGCCTTGGCGACGACCGCGGTCTTGGACTGCGCGGATGTTCCGTCGTCGAGGAAGAGCAGCCCGCGTTTGGAAATGTCGCGCAGAACCGGTTCCAGCGCCGCGGCATCGGAAAGGTAGCGGCCACCGAGATAGTTCATGACGCCGGTATAGTTGGTGATCTCGCCCATGGCCTGATGGAGGCGGCCGAGATTGTCCTTGGCCGACATTCTGGTCAGCAAGGTGCCGGGCCCGGGATCGTTGGCCGGGTAATCGAAGGGTTCGAACGGTACCTGGATCAGGATTTCGTGGCCGGCGCGGCGGGCTTCCTGCATCCAGCGTTGCAGGCTGTTGCCGCTGACGGCGAAAGCCAGCGTCACCGACGGCGGCAGGTCGCGGATCGCGCGCTGGGTGCCTGTCTGGCTGAGGCCGAGACCGCCGACGACGATCGCGATGCGGGTTCCGCGGGCGCCGGACCAGGGCCGCGCATATTGGTCCATGGGGCGCTGCCCGCCAGGCCCCACGATCGGGAGCCTGCCATGCGGCGAATCCTCCAGCAGCGCGTCATTGGGCTGGGCGGCCACACGCGGGTCCTGGCCGATCCGCTGGGTGCCGATCATCACGGGGCCGCTGCCGTCGCGCGAGCGCGGCGTGTACTTGGTCACGACCGATCCATCGTCGGTCAGCGTGCGCTCGACATTGGCGCCGGAATTCGGATCGGAACGGGGCATGCCCGCCTGCTGCTGTGCGGGATTCTGGCCGGGTTTTGAAGGAGGCTGGACTTGTTCGGGTTTGGAGGCGGGCGGAACGTTGGTAGCAACCTGCCTCAAGGCTTCATCGCCACGCATTGCGTACAGCGACAGACCGAGGATGCCGACAACCGCCAGAGAGGCAAAAACGATTGCGAGGGAAAACCTTCGGTTTCGTCGCCGAGCGGCCGGCCGGTTCTGTCCGAGCGGTGCGTGGAGATCGGTGCCCAAGGTCCAGTCCGTGCGTTGTCTGCAGATATGAAGAACCGGCCAGCGCGGCGTCTTCTCGACGCGTCACGCTGGCCGGCCCGATGATAGCTTACTTCTTGATCGTGGCGGCGGCGGCCTTATCCGGGCTCGGCGGGAAGGAAGAATCCTTCTTCACGCCGCGGAAGAGATCGAGTGCGTAATTGAGCTGGATGTCGTCCTTGGCTTCCGGCGGCACGTAGGCTGCAGAACCGGAACCTTCGTCGGTCTCGGCAGCACCCTGGATGTGGCCACGCAGGCTCGATTCGCCCTCAGCCCTGACCTTGCCCTGCAGTTCCGGCGGCAGCGGCTGATCGACCTTGATGTCCGGCTGGATGCCGGTACCCTGGATCGACTTGCCCGACGGCGTGTAATAGAGCGCGGTGGTGAGACGCAGCGCGCCGGCATCGCCGAGCGGGATGATCGTCTGAACCGAACCCTTGCCGAAGGACCGAGTGCCGAGAACCGTGGCGCGGCGCAGATCCTGCAGCGCGCCGGCGACGATTTCCGAAGCCGAAGCCGAGCCGCCGTTGACGAGCACGATGACCGGCTTGCCGTCGGTCAGGTCGCCCGGGCCGGCGTTGAAGCGGCGAGTCTCTTCGGCATTGCGGCCGCGGGTGGACACCACTTCGCCGCGTTCCAGGAAGGCGTCGGACACGTTGATCGCCTGGTCGAGCAGACCGCCCGGGTTGAGGCGCAGATCGAGCACGTAGCCCTTCAGCTTGTCGGCCGGGACATCCGCCTTGATCTTCTTGATCGCCTTTTCGAGGTCGTCATAGGTCTTTTCGGTGAAGGAGATGACACGGACATAACCGACATCGCCGCCCTCGACGCGGGACTTCACGGCGCGAACAGCGATGATGTCGCGGACCACGGTGATATCGAGCGGCTTATCGGCGCCCTGGCGAATGATCGTCAGCTTGATCGGGGTGTTGACGCCACCGCGCATCTTCTCGACGGCTTCTTCGAGCTTCAGACCGCGCACCGGGGCGCCGTCGATCTCGGAAATGAAGTCGCCTGCCAGAATGCCGGCCTTGGAGGCGGGCGTATCGTCGATCGGCGCGATGACCTTGACGAGCTCGTTCTCCATCGTCACCTCGATGCCGAGGCCGCCGAACTCGCCACGCGTCTGCGTGCGCATGTCTTCGGCATCCTTGGCATTCATGAAGCTCGAATGGGGGTCGAGCGAGGTCAGCATGCCGTTGATGGCGTTCTCGACCAGCTTTTCTTCATCCGGCGGCGTCACATACTGGGCGCGGACCCGTTCGAACACGTCGCCGAAGATCGACAACTCCCTGTAGGTCGAAGGGCCGGCGGCCTGCGCCGGCACACCCGCCGAATAAATCACGCTCATCGCGGTCGCACCCAAGAGTGCACCGACGATGACAAGAGAAGCCCTACGAATCATTTCGTGCCCTTCCAGTTTCTTTCGAGGTCCACCACGGCTTGGAATCGACCGGCGTACCATCTTTTCGGAATTCAATGTAAAGCGTTGGACGATCTGTTTCCAGCGCCAATGCGGTTGCGCTTGCCACTCTTTTCTCACCCATCACGGCAATGGGTTCGCCTGCGAAGACGAACTTGCCTTGCCGCGCATTCACCTCATCCATGCCGGTCAGAACCAGATGGTATCCGTCTCCGGCATTGAGGATGATCATCTGTCCGTAACTCCGGAAGGATCCGGCGAAAACCACCAGGCCGTCCGCCGGCGCCGTCACCACGGCACCCGCATTCGAAGCCACAGTTATGCCTCTCGCCGAATGCCCCGTCCCATCGGCATCGCCGAACCAACGCAATACGTCACCGGCAACCGGAAGCTCCAGTTTCTGCCTCAGACTCGAAAACGCGTATGCGGGGGCAATGCGGTTTTTGTCGGGCACGCCGCTTTGGGCGAGCTGCTTTGCCTTCTCGCGCTCGGCGTCGGACATCATGCGCTGGCGCTCTTCTTCTGCCCGCGCCCGGTCGATCGCTTCGCGCACGGAGGCGATTTCGCCTTCGAACGACTGGATGAGGTTCTCAAGCGTGGTCGCGCGGCCGGCAAGCTCCTCGGAGCGGCGGCGTTCGGCGTCAAGATCGGCCGCATTGCGCTTGTTCAATTTTTCGTTTTCGGCAAGCAGCAGGTCCATGCGCCGGTCTTCCTCGATGCTTGCGGCGATGGTGCTGGAGACGTTCGTCTTCTCGGTCATCGCAGACGCCTGCAACGAGGCGAGCGACTGAAGGTCGGCGACGAGCTTGTCCGCCTCGTGGCGCATGCCCGGAACGACGGCGCCGAGCAGGATCGCGCTTCGAACCGAGGCGAGCGCATCGTCGGGCGTCACCAGCAGCGCCGGCGGCGGATTGCGGCCCATGCGCTGCAGGGCCGCGAGCACTTCCGCCAGCACCGCCCGGCGGCCGCGCAGCGAGCTGCGGATACCGTCTTCCTTGAGCTTCAGCTCGGTGATCTTCTTCTCGCTATCGGAAATCCTGGTTTCCAGGCTTTTGCGGCGCGTCGCGGAATCGATCAGCGCCTGGCGGACATCCGCATTGTTCTTTCTGATATCGGCGATGTTCTTTTCGATCGCAGCGGCCCTGTCGCTGGAAATCTTCATGTTCTTGGTCAGAACTTCGAGTTCGCCACGGGTTTCGTTGCGCCGGCGCTGCAGGTCGGCCGTCGGATCGACCGGCGTTGTTTGGGGCGCCGCCGGTGGGGCAGCGTTCTGGGCATGCGCGTTGTCGGATATAGGGAAGGGCGGGATCAGCGCGAAACCGAGGCCCGCCGCCAGAAGCAGCGCCCGCCGGTACGATGTGATCCTGATTGTCCGCATTCCCGCTCCGCAATTCGCCGGATCGAGAAAGCCTAAGCTGATTTGCCCGACGAGGCCACAAACAACATCGTGTCTGAAGGTAAACGATCGTTTAAGCTCTGTGATAGGGGTGACCCGAGAGAATGGTAACGGCGCGGTAGAGCTGTTCGGCGATCAGGATGCGCACAAGCTGATGCGGCCAGGTCATCGAGCCGAGGTTGAGCACCGCGTCGGCCCGGTCGCGGAGCTCCGGATCCAGCCCGTCGGCACCGCCGATCGCCAGCATCAGGTCGCGTTTGCCGTTGTCACGATATCGGCCGATCATTGCGGCGAAAGCCTCGCTGTCGAGCGCTTTTCCCCGTTCGTCGAGAAGGATGAGAACAGCGCCCTCGGGAAGCGCCTTTTCCAGCGCGCCGGCTTCTTCGCGCTTGCGGGTATCGGCATTCGCCGCCCGGCTTTCCTGGATTTCGATCAGTTTCGACAATTCCAGACCCACCGCCGGGCCAGCCTTGGCAAAGCGGTCGAGATATCGGGACGCAAGATCCTTCTCCGGTCCGGTCTTCAGCCGTCCCACGGCGAAAAGGCTTATTCGCATGTCCTGATCCGTTGATTTTGGGGCCGAAAACCTCACCCTGCGGCGAGTTCACACCCAGCCGCGTGATTTCGACCTCAGTCCGACCGGTTCAGGGCGTGCCCGAACCCGTCAGTGCAGCAGCGTGCCTTCCTCGATATCCGGCGTCGCCCACATCTTTTCGATATTGTAGAACGCGCGGATTTCCGGCCGGAACACGTGGACGATGATGTCGCCGGTGTCAATGAGCACCCAGTCACCGGTCTCCTGCCCTTCGACGCGGGCGGTTCCCAGCCCCTCGTCCTTCAGGTCGGAAATCAGGTGATCGCTGATGGCCATGACATGCCGGTTCGATCGTCCGGAGACAACGACCATGTAGTCCCCGAGCGCTGATTTTCCAGCAATGTTGATGGTAACGATATCTTCAGCTTTGGAGTCCTCGAGGCTTGCGAGGACCAGTTCGAGAGCACGGGCGGCGGCATCGGCGCCACGTTCCAGGCTCTGCGGGAGAACGGAGGTCGTCCTTCCCTTGGCGTGTACTGTTGTCAGGGTTTGTCCTTTCATCCAGGTAACAGCAACAAGCACTAGTGCGAATCCGATTCTGACTCGGCCGCTAACATATAGGTGGCACCGAATTATTAATCTTTCAAGTAAGCGCCCGAAAAGGTGATAGAAAGATGTAGACCACGGGCGGCCGTATCATAGCCGGCGGCTAATCGGTTTTTTGCCCGTTCGCGGCACGGATCGCGGTGGAACTGAGCGCCGAGCGCGGGCCATGGATGAAGGTCCAGGCCGGCGCGCGCCGCTTCCAGAGCGTGCCGGCATCATCCTCGTCAACACGGGCGTAATCGAAGGTCCGGGCCATTTTTGACGACAGGAACGACAATGTCGCGCCCGGCCTGTCGATGACCGCGATCGGGAACGTGGAGGCGATCGTCTGCCATTTCTGCCAGTGGTGAAAGGTCTTCAGGCTGTCGGCGCCCATGACCCAGACGAAATGCACGAGCGGGTTCTTGGCCTTCACGAAGGCCAGCGTATCGGCGGTATAGGATCCGCCGAGCGTCTTTTCGAAAGCGGTGATCTTGATGCGCGGGTCGTCGATCAGCTTCTCGCTCATCGCCAGCCGGTCGTCGAGCGAAGCGAGTTCGGATCGGCTTTTCAGCGGATTGCCGGGGGTCACCATCCACCAGAGCTGGTCCAGGCCGAGGCGCCTGAGCGCGATCTCGGCGACCAGAAGATGGCCCTCATGAGGCGGATTGAACGAACCGCCGAACAGGCCGACGGCCATGCCCCGCTCGGCATGCGGCATACCTAAATATTGGCGGTCGATCGTCTCTTCCGTCACGCGCGGTCAGGGCCGGATCTGGCCGGTGCCGTGCACCCGGTATTTGAACGAGGTCAGCTGCTCGACGCCGACCGGGCCGCGCGCATGCATCTTGCCGGTGGAAATGCCGATCTCGCCGCCCATGCCGAACTCGCCGCCATCGGCGAACTGGGTGGAGGCATTGTGCAGCAGGATCGCCGAATCGAGCTCGTTGAAGAAACGCGCCACGACCTCCGGATCTTTGGCGATGACGGCTTCCGTGTGGTTGGAGGAATAGGTGTTGATATGGCGGATGGCGCCGGAAATGCCGTCGACGATGGCGACCGAGATCACCGCGTCGAGATATTCGGTGCGCCAGTCCTCTTCCGTCGCAGGCTTGAAGCCCGGGAACACCTTGAGAACGGCTGCCGATGCGCGGATTTCGCAACCGGCTTCGGTCAGCGCCTCGAGGATAGGCATCAGATGCGTACCGATCCCGGCGCTATCGATCAGCAGGGTCTCGGCCGCGCCACAGACGCCGGTACGGCGCATTTTTGCGTTGACGATGATCCTTTTCGCCATCTCCAGATCCGCCGAGGCATCCACATAGATATGGCAGAGGCCTTCGAGATGGGCGAAAACCGGCACGCGCGCCTCGTTCTGGACCCGCGCGACAAGGCTCTTGCCGCCGCGCGGCACGATGACGTCGATAGCGCCGTCGAGGCCCGACAGCATGGCTCCGACGGCGGCGCGGTCGGTGGTCGGCACGATCTGGATCGCATGTTCGGGAAGCCCGGCAGCCTTCAGGCCGGCGACGAGGCAATCGTGGATCGCCTCCGACGATTGGGCCGAGTCCGAGCCGCCGCGCAAGATCACGGCATTGCCGGCCTTGAGGCAGAGCGCACCGGCATCCGCGGTGACGTTCGGCCGGCTTTCATAGATGACGCCGATGACGCCGAGCGGCGTGCGGACGCGTTCGATCTTCAGTCCGTTGGGACGGTCCCAGGCAGCGATGACCTCGCCGACCGGATCCTTGAATTCGGCGATCTCACGCAGCGCCTGCGCCATGCCGGCAATCGACTTCTCGGTGAGCGTCAGCCGATCGATGAACGACGGCAGCAGGCCCTTGCCCTCGACGGCTTTCAGGTCCGCCGCATTGGCCGCAAGGATTTTGTCCTTTGCGGCAAGGATCGCATCCGCCATGGCGTTCAACGCCTTGTTCTTCGCTTCGGTCGAGGCCGTCGCAAGCCGGCGGCCCGCCGATTTGGCGTTCCGGCCGATCTCACCCATCAGGGCTGCGACGTCGCCCGTTTTCGCAACCATATCAAGCATGGGCCGCATCCTCCTTGCGATCTTCCTTTTTGACTTTCCGCTTCGCCGTCCCGGTCATCACCAGGTCGTCGCGATGGACCATGGCGGCGCGTCCGGCATAACCGAGGATCGCCTCGATCTCGCCGGACTTGCGCCCGGTGATCTGGCGGGCCTCTTCCGCGTCGTAGCTCACCAGGCCGCGGGCGATTTCACGCCCGTCGGGACCGACGATCGCGACCGTGTCGCCGCGATGGAAATTGCCTTCGATGCGGCGCACGCCGGCAGGCAGCAGGCTCTTGCCGGTGCCGAGCGCGTTTTCGGCGCCCTCATCGACGAAAAGTTCGCCGGCCGGTTGGAGCTGCCCGGCAATCCAGGTTTTTCGCGCGGTCACGGGCGTGCCGGAGGGCGCGAACCACGATGAGCGGGTGCCTTGCTCGATGGCCCGCAAAGGATGGTCCGTCTTGCCCGACGCGATGATCATCGCGCAACCGGCGCCGGTGGCGATCTTGCCGGCATCGATCTTGGTGCGCATGCCGCCGCGCGACAGTTCGGATGCCGCACCGCCGGCCATGGCTTCGATCTCCGGCGTGATCGCCGGGACGGTTTCCAGGAATTTCGCCTCCGGATCGAGATGCGGTGGGGCGGTATAGAGGCCGTCGATATCGGACAGCAGGACGAGAAGATCGGCGCTGGTCATGGTAGCGACGCGGGCGGCCAGCCGGTCGTTGTCGCCATAGCGGATTTCTGTCGTGGCGACCGTATCGTTCTCGTTGATGATCGGCACGGCGCCGATCTTCAGAAGCTGGTTGATGGTGGCGCGGGCGTTGAGGTAACGGCGGCGCTCTTCGGTGTCGCCCAGCGTCAGCAGGATCTGGCCTGCCACGATGCCGTCGCGCGAAAGGCTTTCGGACCAGGCGCGGGCAAGCGCGATCTGGCCGACGGCCGCAGCCGCCTGGCTTTCCTCGAGCTTCAGCGCACCGGAGGGCAGGTCGAGCACGGTGCGACCCATGGCGATCGCACCGGAAGACACGACGAGCACGTCGATGCCCCCCGCCTTCAAAGCCGCGATATCGGCGCAGATGGCATCGAGCCATTGCGACTTCAGGCCCGTCTTGCGGTCGACGAGCAAAGCCGAGCCGATCTTGATGACGATGCGGCGATGGCTGGCGAGCGGTTTGCGGACTGCCGTCATGCGTCCTCGTCCTCATCGAAATCCCGGATGGGAGTGGAGCGATCGGGCAGCGCGGTTTCGTTGACTCCGCTCGACTCGACGATCACGTCGCGCAGCGCGCGCAGCACCTCGGTCATGCCCTTGCCGGTGATCGCCGAGATCAGGAACGGCGTCTGGCCGCAGGCCTTTTCCAGCTCCTTGGCCTTTTTCTTCAGTTCCTTGTCGTCGAGCACGTCGATCTGGGACAGGGCCACGATGACCGGTTTGTCGATCAGCCCGCCGCCATAGGCTTCGAGCTCGTGTTTCACCGTCTTGTAGGACTTGCCGACCTTTTCCTCGACGGCAGAGACCAGATGGAGCAGCACGCGGGTGCGCTCGACATGGCCAAGGAAGCGGTCGCCGATGCCAACGCCCTCATGGGCGCCTTCGATCAGGCCCGGAATATCGGCAAGCACGAATTCCCGGCCGTCGATCGTCGCGACGCCGAGATTGGGATGCAGTGTCGTGAACGGATAATTGGCGATCTTCGGCCGGGCGCGGGTGACGCTCGCCAGGAAAGTCGACTTGCCCGCGTTCGGCATGCCGACGAGGCCGGCATCGGCAATCAGCTTCAGCCGCAGCCAGATGGTCTTTTCCTCGCCTTCGAGGCCCGGATTGGCCCAGTTCGGCGCCTGGTTGGTGGCACTCTTGAAATGGGTGTTGCCGAAACCGCCATTGCCGCCCTTGGCGAGCCGGAAGGTCTGGCCTTCCCTGGTCAGGTCAATGATCAGGGTTTCGTTGTCTTCTTCGAAGATCTGGGTGCCGACAGGCACTTTCAGCGTCACGTCGCCGCCATTGGCGCCGGTGCGGTTGCGGCCCATGCCATGGGTGCCGGTCTGGCCCTTGAAATGCTGCTGGAAGCGGAAGTCGATCAGCGTGTTGAGACCGTTGACGGCCTCCACCCAGACATCGCCACCGCGCCCGCCGTCACCGCCGTCCGGTCCGCCGAACTCGACGAACTTTTCCCGCCGGAACGAGACCGCGCCCGCGCCGCCGTCGCCGGAGCGGATATAGACCTTTGCCTCGTCGAGAAATTTCATCTTGCAACCGTCAGTCTTGTGTTAGTCGGGAGGCCTGTCATTTAGGTTGGGCACTCAATGCATATCGATGGAGGTTTCGATATCGTCGGTTGGGGCGGAGGTCAAAGAATATCATGAAGTTCGTCAGCTATAACATTCAATACGGGATCGGCATGGACGGCGTCTTCGATCCCGAACGCATCGCCGCCAGCATCGAGGGTGCGGATGTGATCGCGCTTCAGGAGGTGACGCGCGGTTTTCCCAGGAACGGCCATGTGGATCTCGTTGCCCGTTTCTCGGATATCTTTCCGGAACATTTCCATGTCTATGGGGCGCCCTGCGACCTGCTGCTCGACGTCTCCGTCGAGAACGGCCGCTCTGTCGAACGCCGGTTCCAGTTCGGCAACATGATCCTGTCGCGCTGGCCGATCCTTGCCACCCGACATCTCCTCCTGCCGCGCAGCCGCACCGTCGAGATGCTCAACCTGCAGCGCGGAGCGCTGGAAGCGGTCATCGTTGCGCCCGGCGGGTCGCTGAGGGTCTATTCCGTCCACCTCGATCATGTCTCTCCCGACGAACGGCTCCGCCAGATCCGCTTCCTGAAGGAACGGGTGGTGAATTTCGCCTCCGAGGGCGGTTCGCTGACCGGTGCCGCCGAAGAGGGATTTCCCGAGCTGCCGCTGCCGGAAGACTTTTTGCTGATGGGCGATTTCAACATGGAGCCGGAATCGACCGAGTATATCGCCATGGCAGGCCAGCGGGACCGCTATTACGGCCGTACGTTGCGCGCCAACGAACCTGTCGACGTGCTGGATCGCTTGGGATCGCTGACGCCGGAGAGTTATACCTGGGCGAAGCCGCCGGGCGACGGGCCGATGAAGATGCATCTCGATCATTGCTTCGTGAATGCCGGACTGGTGCCGCGATTGAAAAACGCCTGGATCGACTACGAGGCGCCTGGTTCCGACCATTTTCCGCTCTGGGTCGAGGTCGAGTAAGGAGCCGGCGGAGTTTCCTCCGCCGGATATTTGTTATCTGGGCGTCACGGTCGCGCGGGCCGTCGGAAGTCCTCCGGCAAGAGCATGGTCTCGATATGCGGCACCATGCGGTTGCGGGAGATGCTGAACAGCTGGTTCGCATCGACGATGGTGAAGCCCAGCTTCTTCTGAACGTTCAGCGAGGCCAGATTGTCCGCAAAAGCGCCGGAAAACACCTGCGCTTCCGGCATCCGCCGGAAGAACCGTTCCAGCGTGCCGCCCACCGCTTCCGTCATATAACCCCGGTCCCAGTAGAGCCGGTTCAGCCAGTAGCCAAGGCGCCATTGGCCGCGTCTCGGCTCCAGGCAGACGGCGCCGATATGGGTGTCGTCGCCGGTGGTGATCGCCAGCGTCCAGTCCGGCAGGATGCCGGACGCATGTGGAACCAGCCAGTCCAGCGCGTCCTGGCGATCATAGGGCTGCGGCACCCGCGACAACATGCGGCTGACCTTGAAATCGCCGAGCGATTCGGCAATCGCCGTCGCGTCGGTGATCCTGTGCGGGCGAAGCACCAGCCTTTCCGTGGTGATGACCGGGCAGTGGCCGGGCATCGTCGCGGTCGTGTCGGTCTTCTGGAGAACGGCGGCGTTCATCGCAGTTCTCCCCAGCTTCTCAAGGACATCCAAGTCTTGCGGTCGAGCCGGAACCATTCGACCGCCACCATGCCGCCAAGCGCCAGGCAATCGATCATGCCGGTGCCCTGGAATTGGAAGCCGCACTTCTGGATCACCCGCCGCGAAGCGATGTTGGTGACCCGGCAACGGGCATCGATATGGTCGATGTTGTTGCGGGTGCGGAAGGCCATGTCGATCAGGGCATGGGCGGCTTCCGTGGCGTAACCCCTGTTCCAATAGGGTTCGCCCAGCCAATAGCCGAGTTCGAGCGTTCTTCCGTCCTGTTGCGGTTCGAGCGCGCAGCAACCGAGAAAGGCGCCGTTGTCACCTCGCGTGATGGCGTAGACGCATTTGCCAATCTCGCCGGCCTTCGTGCGTCGCACAAAGTCGGCTGCGTCCTTAGCCGTATAGGGATGCGGCATACGCGACACCATGGTCGCGATATTCGCATTGTTGGCGAGATGGGCAAGTGCGTCGATGTCTTCTTCGTGGGGCATGCGCAGGACAAGTCTCTGCGACAGTAAGACGGGGCAATCGCTTCTCGACCGGTCGGGTCTCAACCGTTCCTCTGGCGGCCGGGATTGGCTCGCCCTCAGTAGTTCGCCTTGCATGTTCAGTCCTCCTGTTGGGGGTAAAGAAAAAGGGAAGATGGTGGTGTCCCATCTTCCCTTTTTTCTGACTGAACCTTTGGGCGTTCAGCCGGGTCGATGTGACACCGGCTGCTTAAAACGCTTGCCGGCTTTATTCTGCTGCTTCGGCTTTCGGCATTACGGACACGAACACTCGACCATTGGCCTTGGTTCGGTAATTCACATTGCCTTCGGTCAGCGCAAAAATGGTGTGGTCCTTGCCGAGGCCGACATTGGCGCCCGGATGCCACTGCGTGCCGCGCTGGCGCACGATAATGTTGCCCGCAACGACGGCTTCGCCGCCGAACTTCTTCACGCCAAGGCGCTTGGACTGAGAATCGCGACCGTTGCGCGAGGAACCGCCAGCTTTTTTATGTGCCATTGGAGTTCTCCTTTACCCTTCGAAACCCGTTGTTAAGCCAAGATGTCCGTGATGCGGACAACCGTGTGATGCTGGCGATGGCCGCGAATCCGCTTGGAATTCTGACGGCGACGCTTCTTGAAGGAGATGACCTTCTTGCCGCGGTTATGCTCGACCACTTCGGCCTTGACCGTCGCACCCTGAACGAAGGGCGCGCCGAACTTGGCATCGGCACCAACGCCGACGACCAGGATTTCGTTGAATTCTACGACTGAACCAGCTTCGGCTTCCAGCTTTTCGATGGTGAGCACGTCGTTGGCTGCCACGCGGTACTGCTTACCGCCGGTCTTGATGACTGCGAACATTTTTTATCCTTTCATGTCCGTTTCCGGCTCTGCCTCGAAAGGCGGCCGTCTTTTTATCAGTCGGGCTCTAGCAGGATTTTCGAAAGAGACGATCTTTTGAACTTGTCTGCCGGTGAATTCATGCGGTCGTTCCAACAACTTCCGCACAAACAAAGAGGCATGGACACTTTTCCACGCCTAATCGCGTGCGGACATACGCGAGCGACAAAAAACTGTCAAGGCGAAAGGATATAAAGACTTGCTATTCGCCCCTTGCCAGCCTCATCTTTGCCCGCTATGAGAACGCCCGCGCTGACCAACGCGACACATCTTTAAGCGGAGAGGTGGCTGAGTGGTCGAAAGCACCGCACTCGAAATGCGGCATACGGGCAACCGTATCGTGGGTTCGAATCCCACCCTCTCCGCCATATCTCCAGTTTTCCGATATCTTCCGCTATTGGTATTGGCAGATGTTCCTGTCGATCAGGTGATAGATTGGTCGGGGCCATAGCGGCACTCTGGACATCCAGTCCGAATGTCGCCTGAACATACCCGCCTTGTTCGGCAGCGGGGAGCGAATCAGAAGCAGAATTCAGGATTACGATCAGTCCGATTGGCCGTTGCGTATTAAGCAGATTGAAGTCTGGCGCCTGGAAGTGATTTTTAGCGCTTTGCAGGACTCGCGGATCTCTTGCCGAGGCAATTGTCTCATTGCGGGGGGAGTGGCAGCCAGATTACTCCTACCTGGATTGAACCGATCACCACTGCATTGTGGCGATCGGTTTCCCACCAACTACTCCTTCGGCTTCTCAACCGGGCCCTCGGCCTGCAGATTGGCAAGCAGCGATGATATGGCGTTGTCGCCTTCGAAGCCTGCCTCCTTGAGCAGTTTGTCAAGGATGGGCTTGTTCGCCTGATAGGCGAGAAGCTGGCCGGCGAGGCCTTCGCCCATGCCGATACCGCTTGCGCCGCCGGCGCCGTGGCCGAGCATGCCGCCCGTATCGAAGATCCGGATATCGGAAATCTTCTCGATCGGCTTGACCGCTTCGGCAAGTGCCTGGGGAATGATGCGAATGCGTTCGCGCAGGATCTCGAATTCGATGATCGCCGGGCTCAGCCGGTTGCGGGCCTCGTTGAGCAGGGTTTCGCTTTCAGCGGCCGCCTTGCCGGTTTCCAGAACGCCCTTGGCCTTGATGATGGCGGCGTCCGCCTCGGCGATGGCCAGCGTCTTGATCGCATCCGCCTGATCGACGGCTGCCTGTTTTTCGGCTTCCGCGCCGACGGTCACGGCCGTGGCTTCCGTCTCGGCCCGCTTGCGGGCATCGATGACGGCGATCTGGCGTTCGCGTTCGGCGATCTCGACGGCCTTGGCGGTTGCCACCTTTTCCTCGGCGGCGATTGCCAGCGCCCGCGCATTTTCCGCGCTTGCCTTGGCTTCCGACTCTTCGCGGCTCTTGTTGGAAACCGCGATGGCGCTTTCCTGGGCGACGATCTGCAGATCGCGGCGCGCCTCCGTGTCGCGCTGCTGGACGGCCCGGGTGGCGTCGATATTGGCGGTTTCGCGGGCCTGCTTGGCGAGCGCTTCGCGCTCGGCGATCGCCTGCTCGGCGGCGATGCGTGCTTCCTCCTCGGCGCGCTTGGCCGCCTGTTCCTGCTGGGCGGTTTCCGCGCGCGTGGCGGCAGACTTGTTGGCGACGTCGCGTTCCTGGTTCAGTTCCGCCTCGCGCTTGGTACGCTCGATGGTCAGCGACTGCTGGCGTGCCTCAAGGTCTTTCTGAGCGATCGCGACTTCCGTATCGCGGACAATCTCGTTGCGCTCCTTCTTGCGGCCTTCGGTGATGCGGGTCAGTGCCGCCAGACCGTGGGCGTCGAAGAAGTTGTTGGCGTTGAAATGCTTGATGTCGGTCTGGTCGAGGCGGGTCAGCGACACCGATTCCAGTTCCAGGCCGTTGGATTGCAGATCGGCGCCGACGGCTTCCTGCACCGCCTTGACGAAGTCCATGCGCTGTTCCTGCAGGGCATCCAGCGTCATGGTGGCGGCGACCGAGCGCAGACCGTCGACGAATTTGGCCTCGATCAGCACGCGAAGCTGTTCGGCGTCGTTGGTGCGGTCGCCGAGCGTCTGGGCGGCCAGTGCGATCGAGGATGCATCGGGCTTCACGCGCACATAGAACTCCGCGCCGATATCGACGCGCATGCGGTCCTTGGTGATCAGGGCGTCCCCCTCGCCGCGCCGGACCTCCAGCCTCAGCGTCTTCAGATTGACGCGGGCGATGGAGTGGAAGATCGGCAGCACGACCGAACCGCCGTCGAGCACCACCTTCTGGCCGCCCAGGCCGGTGCGCACATAGGCCTCGTCGCGGCTGGATCGCGTGTAGAGCGAGGCGAGGACGAAACCGATGCCGAGAATGAGGATGATGCCAATGCCGGCCGGCAACAGCAGATCGTATATCATGGATGCTCCGTGGAATTTGGGTTTGGCGGCGTCAGCGTGTCCGACGGCGCGGGAATGGCAATGAAGATGTTCGATGCGCGGTCGACGATGAGAACCTGGGCGCCGATGGCGATCGCTGCCTCGTTCCGGGCGGCACGCGCCCGCAGCACGTGCCAGTTTCCGTGGCTGTCCTTCAGGCGCACGCGCCCCGGCAGGCCCTGGTCGAGCGGCCCGACCGTGACTTCACCACTTCTTCCGATGAAATCGGACAGGTCGACCGCGTAGGTTTCGTCGCGCGGAACGATGCGCGCAACGAGGCGGCTGAAAAAACGCACTTCGGGAAGCGCCAGGACGAAAGCGGGGACGGCGGCGAGGGGTGCCGGCAGGGGCGACCAGACAAACTGCGCGATCGATTGCAGGACGAAGCCGTTGATCGCGAACAGTCCGAGAAACAGCATCAGCAGGATGAGAACGGGAACGCCGCCGATATTCAGCCAGGACATCAGTCCCGAAACACCGCCGTGATCGCCCGGCCAGGCCTTGTCGATAATTTCGCCGAGCGAAAATCCAACCAGAAGGCAGACAATTTCCAGTCCTGTCAGGACGGCCAGCATCACGGCTGCGATGGCGAAGGGCAGAGATTCAGGTGCCAGAAACAGCTGCATGGCGTCAGTTCTGACGTGTCTTGAACTGCGCCAGTCTCGCTTCGATCGCCTGTTCGCGGTGCAGGCGATCGAGTTCGTCCAGTTCGGCGCTGGCTTTCCGGTCTCCTGCAGGCACGCCGGTCAGCCGGGACACGGCCGAGGCGGCACGGGCAGCGCCATCCACCGGGCTGCGCTTCTGCCCCGGCGCCGCCGTTGCATCGGGAAAACGTTCAAGACTGCGTTTCAGGTCGGCCAGTCTTTCCTCGGCCTCCCGACGTGTCGCGAGCACAGCCTGCAGGGCCTGCTGGCCTTCGCTCAAGTGCGCCCGTGCATCGGTCAGCGCCTTGTCGAGCGCTGCGAGCTGCGATTCGAGGTCGATCTGGCGCGCGACGCCGGCTTTGGCGAGATCGTCGCGATCGGCCGAGACGGCGACGCGGATCTTTTCGTCGAGAATGCCCATGTCGGCGGCAATTTCATCCCGGCGGCTGAGGATGCGAAATTCCTCGGCGCGAGCCTTGCCGATATCGGTGCGCGCCTCGTCCGCAGCGGCATCGATTTCCCGCAGGGCCTGCTCGACGACCGCGATCTTGTTGACCCCTTCGGCCTTGTCCACGGCGGCATTGGCGAGGCCGGCGATCAGACGTCCCATCCGGGACAGAATGCCTTCATTCATCGTCATGTTTTCCTCCGTTCGGTCCGCATGCGTATTGACGCCTATATGGATTTGATAACCACCGTTGTGGGCAACCAGTTGAGCTGAGAAAATATTCAGGGTGCCGCGCGAGTAACCGGCGACATCGAAAGGAATGGCGACCCGTCCTCGTACTGTGGCGACCGTCAGGTCCGCCGGTCCTTTGATCGAGAACAGCTTGTCGTCCAGCGGCAACCGCTCGGGACCCAACCTTCGGCCGCGGCGAGCGGCGAAATCCCGCAGGCCGAGCGTGACGAGGCGTGCCGGCAGGCCGGTGCGTTCCCGCACGGTCTCATAGGCCAATTCATGCAGGGTGACGAGATTGGCGCCGCCCTTTTCCGCCGCCAATTCCTCCAGCATGGAAAGCATGGAGGCATAGGCGACGAAGGTCTCGTCGAGGGCCTGCCTGGCCTGCGCGTCCGGCGCGAGCTCGTAGCGCAAAATCGAGGTATGCGTTGTCTGTGCCATGTATTATAACATAAAGCACCGCTTTTGTACTTTCAAGAGAAATTCAATTTTGGGTGGCAATTTTAACCGGGAAATTTCCCTTTTCGCGATTCTCCGGCTTTAGAGTGAGATATTTGCTCACCGGTCATTGCTTGCCAGGGATAGGCAACCTGCCCCGGCGATATGGGCGCCGTCTTTTGCGAGACCATTGACGGACTGTCGATCTGGTGGAATTTTCCGCCCGTATGACAGCTATGGGAGAACATGGCCGCGAGGAACTTTTCGCTGGGGCCGGCATTTTTCCTTTTCGGCCGAAGGACGAGGCGGATATGCGATCAGTGAGGATGACCGAAGAGCTGTGGCAGCATCTGCTTTCGCTTCGTGAAGGGTCCCTGAGCCCGTTTCCCGCCGATGCCGATGCGTCCTTCCTGGCGCTCTACAGGCCGATCGCAATCCGGGACAGGCCGCTGGTTCTGGCGCAGGTCGGCCAGTCTCTCGACGGCCGCGTCGCAACGCCGACCGGCGACGCCCAGGATGTGTCGGGATGCGACGGGATCGCGCATCTGCACCGGTGCCGGGCGCTCGTGGATGCGGTGATCGTCGGCGTAGGGACGGTTGTCGCCGACAATCCAAGCCTTTCGGTTCGCGCCGTCAGCGGCAAAAGTCCCGTGCGGGTCGTGGTGGATTGCAATGGCCGCATGCCGGAGCGGGCGAAGATGCTGCATGACGGCGGCATGCCCGTGCTCGTTCTGCAGGCGGATGACGTGCCCTCTGGCAGTATCCGGCATGAAGTCATTCGGCTGCCGCGTCACACGGATGGGGGGCTTGCTCCGCGCGCTATTCTCGAAGCCCTCGCGGAGCGCGGTCTGACGACCGTGCTTGTCGAAGGCGGCGCGAACACGATTTCCCGTTTCGTGGACGCGCATCTGATTGATCGGCTGCATGTGTCGGTAGCGCCCATCATCATCGGCTCGGGTCCCGCCGGCATCCGGCTTTCACCAATCGACCGGCTTTCCGAAGCCCGTCGTCCGGATGTCGAAGTCTATAATATCGGCACCGATATCGTGTTCGATTGCAATTTCCGTTCCGAGATCCGGCAGGAAGCCGCCTCACCCGCGGCGGATCGCCAGGATATCCTGATGGCCGACCTCGCATAGGCTCCCGTCCCGATCGACCATCCTGCGCCGGAAATCGGCCCAGTCGCGGATCTCGTTCTCGTCGAGCTGAGCGTATTCGTACACTGCGCGCACCACGCCATCGAGGAATGACAGCTGCAGGCCGCGGTCGTCTGCGGTCATTACCCACGGGCTTTCGGCTGTTGTCGTCGCATATCCGCCCCCTTTCAGGCAGGCAGTCAACGTTTCCCATGCCCTGGGGCCCAGCGAAAACCCGAAACCCTTGTCGCCCAGCTGGTGGGCATTGAAGTTCGCCACGACGGCCTCGTCCAGCGGATGCGGCTTCGACCAGCGCATGCGGCCATCGTAGTTCAGGGCCGCATAGAGGCTGGCGGCCGTTTGCGAGAGACGGGCGACGAAGCGGCGAATGAACTCTTCCGAACAGAGGTCAAAGAGCGCGGAGGCGGTTACGAGGCTGATATCGGCGAGCGGCAGTGCTCCGATCTGGTTAAGATCGCCCTGAACAATCTCGACCGCATTGCCGTGCTGGCGCTGCGCCTCGTCCAGCAGCCGTGGGTCATAATCGAAAAGGCGAAAGTGAGCCGGCTTCCGAAGTCTCGGCGAGAGTGCGCGGAAGGTCGAGCCGGTGCCGCAGCCGATATCGAGGATGGCTGTGGCCGATGCGCTTTCGGCTGCTTCGATCGCGGCCTTCAGCAAGGCTTGGTTGCGAGCCCGGACATCCGCGGGTTCGCGCAGCGCCAGCCAATCCTTGTCGAAGCCGCTCATGGAACTTTTTCCAGAAAGTCGGAGATGATGACCGCGGTGTCCCGCCAGGAGGGAAGCCTGGCACCGGCGATCGCCGCGGCATCGGCCATGGAAATACGGGTATCGTGTTCCTCCAGCAGCCGTCGCAGAGCGGCGGCAAACGCTTCCGGATCGTCTGGCGGCACCAGGAAACCGGCGCTTTCCGGCACGACGTCCGGCACGGCCCCCGTCGCGCAGCCGACGATCGGCAGGCCCTGGGCGAGCGCTTCGGCAAACACCATGCCATAGCCTTCATAACGGCTCGCCAGCGCGAAGATATCGGCCTTGGCGAATTCCGAGCGCGTGTCGTCGATCTGGCCGGCAAGTTCGATGCGGTCGCCGAGCCCGGACCGCGCGACTTGTTGTTCGATTTCGGATGCCACGCCGGGATCGAGCGTCTTGCTGCCGACGATGCGGCAGGTCCATGGCAGATCTCGCAGCCTTTCTAGCGAGGCGATCAGGACGTCGTGGCCCTTGCGGCGGGTCAGCGTGCCGATGCTGAGGATCAGGGGCGGTTCGCCGCTGCCGACGGCGAGCGGCGCGGGGTCCATGCCGGGAATGGCGACCGCGATCCTTTCGGCGGGGACGGCATAGTTTGCGGCGAGTTCGGCGGCGGTGGCATGCGAGGTGACGACAACGCCGCGGGTTTGCACCAATGCTGCCCTTTCCCGGAGGGCCACGGCCTCCCGGCGCCTATCGTCGAGCCCCGTCTCCAGCGCCAGAGGATGATGCACAAGGGCCATGATCTTCAGGCGATCGGCCTCCCGGCATGCCCATTCGTCCAGCACGCCGAAAGCCAGCCCGTCGATCAGCACGAGGCTGTTGTCCGCAAGTTCGGAAAGCGTACGGCCAGCCTCGTGGAGCTGCCCTGTGCTCGGGTTGGGAAAACCTTCGCCGAGAGAAACCAGTTCGACATTCCAGCCGAGATCGCGAAGCGCTCCGATGACGCGCCGGTCGTAGCCGTAACCGCCGGTGCGGGTTTCCAGATCGCCCGGATAGGCAAAATAAAGATCGCGGTTCACAGGTCGGCCTCGAACCAGCCGCGCGCGGTGTGGGATTCGTGCAGCATCACCCGAAGCTTGCGGATACGCGCACCGCCATCGCCGAGCCGGCCGTTCCTGATCGCGTCGGCGATTTGGTCGAAGATATGCTTTGCGAGGAATTCCGTGGTCGTCACCTTGCCGGCGAAAATATCCAGCGTGTCGAGATTCTGGTAGTTGAGCGGCGCGAGCACGTCCTTCAGCACGTCGCTCGCAAGCCCGATATCCACCGCAAGGCCGTTTTCGTCCAGATCGCTGGTGAAGAAGGCGGCATCGACCACGAAGGTTGCCCCGTGCATGCCCTGGGCGGGGCCGAAAACCGGGCGGGGCAGACTATGCGCGATCATGATGTGATCGCGGACTTCGACGGCGAACATGCGGGATTTCCTTCAGTACCTGATGCGATGACAGAGCGTGGCGGCCGAGCCGATGATTTCGGGATAATCGGCGGCGAGGGTTTCGAATGGCGTCTCGCCCGAAATCAGGCGGTCGAGCCGATCGTCGGCAAGAAGCTGGAGCGCCTTGGCCATGCGCCGCCGGGTGTCCCATCGGGCGCGCCTTCCCGGTGGCAGAGAGGCCACTTGCGAGCTCACGATGGAGAGGCGCTTGGCATGGAAAGCATGCCCAAGCGGGATCTCCACATGCCTTTCGCCATACCAGCTCGCTTCGATGATCCGCGCTTCGAAACCGGCGTGGTCGAGCGCCGTCGCCAGTGCATCCGCCGAAGCGGACGCGTTGATCAGCACGTCGCAATCATGCGGCACATCATCGGTCAGGGAAAAACGGAGGCCGAGAGCCTCTGCCGTTTCGGCGCGCTCCGGTTCGATGTCGGAAATCACCACTTCGGTGCCGATGATCCGTGAGGCGAGATAGGCGACCAGAAGCCCGACAACGCCGGCGCCGAACACCGTCAGCCGATCGCCCGGCTGGATGCCCGAATCCCAGGTAATGTTGAGGGCGGTTTCCATATTGGCGGCCAGCACGGCGCGGTGCGGGGCCAAGCCGTCCGGAAGCGGATGGACGGCCGAGACCGGCACGCGAAAACGGTCCTGATGCGGATGGAGGCAGAAGACCGTTTTCCCGACAAAGCGTTCAGGCCCTTCTTCGACAATGCCGACGGCGGCATAGCCATATTTCACCGGGAAGGGGAACCGCCCGGCTTGATGCGGCGCGCGCATGCGCTCATATTCGCTTTCCGGTACCTGTCCGGCGAAAACCAGCGATTCGGTGCCGCGGCTGATGCCGCTGTAAAGCGTGCGGACGACTACCTCGTCTGCACATTCCGCCGGCAGCTTTTCCTGCCGAAGCGCACAGCGCCCCGTCTCCTCGATCCAGAGGGCTCTTCCGTGCCTTTGCGTCACCGCATCCGGAGCCGTCTCACGCCTTGTCACGCGTCACACCTTTCACACCATAACAATCCAGACCTAGAGGCTTCGACGATGACGACAAGGGAGTCGTTCGGCGAGGGGGCGATATCGCTATCACGTTTATTTGACGCGGTTTTTGCGGATCCGACCTTTGCTGCCTTTCGTACTCTTCTCCATGTAATGCCTGGAGAGGAGAGCGTCATGAATGTTTCACATCATCTTTGGGATGGGGAAAACATATCCGATGGCTGACTGGATGAATGTCGGGCCGGTGGACGGCCGTGCGGCGCGCAAGGCCCACCGCCTGCTCTCCCTGGATGCCTATGCGGTGACCATGACGGTTGCCGCCTCCCTGGTCGCCGCGATGCATTTCTTCGGCGACTGGATCGGCATCGATACGGTGGCCGCTGGCTGCGCCTTCATCATCTATGCGGCGATTTCCGCCATCGCGCTCGGCAATCTGCGAACCCACGGACATGCCCGTTTCGGCGCTGCCAACATCGTGACGACGATCCGGGCGGCGCTGACCGCCATCATGGGCGGGCTGGTCCTGGCTTCGCCGCAGTTCGGGACCGGGTTCGATGAGGGCGCCTTGTGGCTGCTCGGTTTCATGATCGCTTTCGCCCTGGCGCTGGACGGAGTCGATGGATTTCTCGCCCGGCAGAGCGGTACCGCCTCGCAGTTCGGCGCGCGTTTCGACATGGAAGTGGATGCGTTGCTGATCCTTTTCCTGTCGATCGCGGCCGTGCTGCTCGGCAAGGCGGGGTTTTGGGTCCTGCTGATCGGTCTGATGCGTTATGCCTATCTGGCGGCGCAGGCGGTCTTTCCGGCGCTGAAGGGCGATCTTCCGCATTCGATGCGCCGCAAGGCGATCTGTGTCGTGCAAGGCGTGGCGCTCTGTCTGATGCTGTTCCCGATCGTTACCTCGCCGGTTTCCACCCTGCTTGCGGCTGCCGCGCTCGCCCTGCTCACCTATTCCTTCGCCGTGGATGTGATCTTCCTCGTGAACGCGAGCAGACATCATGCCGCGGCCTGATTTTTCCGCTTCGCTCGGGCTCACGCGTTCGTTGCTGATCTATTACGGGCAGCCGTGGCGACGTTCGTCGCTGAAGCGCTTTTATGCGGGTCTTGTCGGCCCGGGGGCGCTCGTTTTCGACGTCGGCGCGCATGCCGGCAGCCGCAGCCGCACGCTCCTGTCGCTTGGCGCCAGGCTCGTGGCATTGGAGCCGCAGCCGGTATTTGCGGATTTCATCGCCAGATCGTTTGCGGGCGAGGACTTGACGCTGATACGCAAGGCGGTCGGCAGGGAGCCAGGCAGTGTCGACCTGCACATTTCCAGCCGCCACCCGACCGTGACCAGCATTTCCTCGTCCTGGATATCCAAAGTCGGCAAGACTTCCGGTTTCCGCAACGTCACCTGGGACCGGATCGAGCGGGTGGAGATGACGACGCTCGATGCCCTGATCGGGCAATACGGGCTCCCCGCCTTCTGCAAGATCGACGTGGAGGGCGCGGAGGCGGATATCATCGCCGGGCTGCACCATCCCATCCCGCTGATCGCATTCGAATACATTCCTGCGACGATGGAAATCGCCGAAGAGGCGATCGGCCATTTACGGCAACTCGGTCCCTATCGATTCAACCGGGTCGAGGGCGAGCGGCATCGGTTCGTCCACGATGAATGGGTTGGAGCCGATGTCATGCTCGGCGAGCTTTCCGGCCTTTCCGGGCAGACCTCGTCCGGCGATATCTATGCGCGGCTGGCGGCCTGAAGCTTAGCGTTTCCGCCTGCGGGAAAATACCGCCGGAATGAACGCCAGTCCGGGTGCGGCGCCGACAAGCGCGAGGATGCCGTAGAGGATGCTGGCGGCGACGCCGTCGGACGCGGCATGACCGATGAGCGGCCAGAGCGCCGCCGCCGCGGCTTCTCTGGCGCCCCAGCCGGCAATGGTTGCGGGGATCAGCATCATCAGCAGACAGAGCGGGATCGCGGTGACGGCTGCGAGCGCCGGCAAGGGCGCGCCGACGGCCGCCGATGCGAGCATGAACATCGCGATATAGCTTGCGACGATGGCGATGCTGAGCAGCGTCTGGGCGATCCAGGCCCGATCCCGGAGGAAGACCTGCGCCATCGCGGCCTTCATCCGGGAGAGCCGAGGTTGCGCGCGGCGCGGCGGGAAAGAGAGTGCCAGCAGAAACACAAGGGCGAGGCTTGCGACGGCGAGCGCAAAACCGGTGAAAAGATGGCGCAGATCTTCAGGTATCGTCGCTCCGCCCAGAAGCGGCCACAGCATGACGCCGAAGGTGGCGATGAGGAAAAAGACACCCTGCCCGGCGATCCGCTCGAAGAACACCGCTTGCGCCGGTACCTTCCAGCCCCCTTCGCCTTCGGCCCGGTTACGGACGGCGCGTATCGCATCCCCAGCCACGCCGCCCGGCAGAAGCTGGTTGAGCAGGGTTCCGAGATAGTAGTCGCAGACTGCCTGGCCGATGCCCAGATGCTGGCCAAGCCGCGCGGCGGTATAGCGCCAGCGGAGCGCGGAGAGAACGATCTGAACTTGCACCAGAAGAAGCCCGGCGACCACATAACCCGGTTCGGCCGATATGAGGCCCGCGGCGATCCGTTCGGGATCGAAGCGCAGGATCACGGCAATGAGAAGTGCGAGGGCTGCAGATAAGCCTATAAGTTTCAGAAGACGCATGGGGCGAAGGTCTTGGCGCCGAAGGTTTGGCAGGAATAGCAGCGCATGAACGAGTTTCGGCCTTTTCGCCAGAGTGACGCCGTCAGAATAGGGCATACCTTGCCGCGCAAGGCAAATGGATCGCCAGTGCTGAGGATCATGATCGCGCTGGCAATCGTTGCCGCAATTCTGGCCCTTCCGTCCGACTTCAGTGATTTTTCGGAGCTCAGGTTTCCGCTCGAGGCGGCCGGGGTCGCGCTGCTCGCGTCGATACTCGCCGGATTGGGTTTTTCCATCTTGCGCTCCGCAGTCACGCTGTTGCTGGCAGCAATGCTGTTCCTGAAGCTTGCCGACATCGGCACGGGCACCGCCTTTCAACGGCCGTTCAATCCCTATCTCGACCTCAAGATCCTGACCGACGGCTGGAATCTCCTAAGCGGAGCCGTCGGCGTCACGGAAGCGGTCGGGATTATCTGCGCGGGCTTTCTGGCCTGGCTGGTCGTTACCGCCGTTCTCTATTGGTCGCTCGGCGGCTTCCGGCGCCTTTCGGGTAAGGCCCGGCGCAAAGCCACCCTGGTCAGCGGTGTCGTTCTGTCGATAGGCCTTGTGGCGCTGGCAGTCCAGGATCCCGACCGTCGCGGTCTCGGGGTCGAAGCGGAGGCCGCCTCCTATTTCGTCAATCGCGTTGCCATGGTGAGGGAAGCGGTTGCCGACCTGACCCGGTTCGAAGACGAATTGAAACAGGATCCCGTCGCCGCCGGCCAACGTTTCTCGGCGCTTGCCGGCACGGATATCGTCCTGGTCTTCATCGAATCCTATGGCCGCAGCGCGATCGAGGACTCGCGTTATGCGGCGCGCATCAGCCACCGGCTGAACTCGGTGGAGGAGGAGATCAAGGCGGCGGGGCTGGAGGCACGCAGCGGCTGGCTCACGTCGCCGACGGTTGGCGGCATCAGCTGGCTGGCGCATGGCACGCTGCTTTCCGGCCTCTGGGTCGACAACCAGGGGCGCTACGACCGGATGATCACCAGCGAGCGGACAAGCCTCAACAACCTCTTCCGCTCTTCCGGCTGGCGCACCACGGCGGTCATGCCGGCGATCACGCTCGACTGGCCGGAAGCCGGCTATTTCGGTTATGACAGCATCCATGCCGCCGCAGGGCTCGGTTATCGCGGAAAACCCTTCAACTGGGTGACGATGCCGGACCAGTTCACGCTCGAAGCCTTCGAGAGGCTGGAGCGGCCGGGGGGGCACAAGCCGGTCATGGCGGAAATGGCGCTGATCTCCAGCCACGCGCCCTGGACGCCGCTCCCGACGCTGGTCGACTGGGACCGGATCGGCGATGGGACGATCTTCAACGTGCAGACGGAAGGCGGCGATCCGCCATCCGTCGTCTGGGCCGATCCGAACCGCGTCCGGTCGCAATACCTTACCTCGATCGATTACACGCTCGAAACGCTCGGCTCCTACATGGCGCGCTATGGAAGGAACACGCTGTTCATCCTGCTCGGCGACCACCAGCCGGCATCGATCGTCACCGGCGAAGGGGCTTCGCGGGACGTGCCGATGCATATCGTCACCGGCAATCCCGATCTCCTCAAGCGGCTCGACGGCTGGAACTGGGAGAAGGGCATGATCCCGCAGCCATCCACGCCGGTCTATCGCATGGACGAATTTCGGCAGAAGCTCGTCGAGAGCTTCGACTGATGGAGCGGGTCCGGCCGAGCGTTCCGGTCAGGAATGCGTCCCGAGATAGCTTTCCATCAGCGCCGGATTGACCGCCAGTTCGCTTGCAGGCCCGGAAAGACGGACCTCGCCAAGCTCGACCAGATAACCCTCGTCGGCAATTTCGAGGGCTGCGCGGGCATTCTGCTCGACGAGTAGAATGGACACTCCGGTCGTGCGCAGTTCCGAAACGATGTTGAGGATGTCCATGACGATCCTCGGCGCGAGGCCGAGGCTCGGCTCGTCGAGCAGCAGCAGGCGCGGCCGGCTCATCAGGGCGCGGGCAAGCGCCAGCATCTGCCGCTCACCGCCCGAAAGCGTGCCGGCAAGCTGCTTGCGGCGTTCGGCGAGGCGCGGGAAGCGCGCATAGACCTGTTCGCGTGTCTCTGTTCGCTCCGAGGCGCTGCGCAGAAAACCGCCAAGCTCCACATTGTCCTCGACCGACATGGTGGCGAACAGTTCGCGCTTTTCCGGCACGAGGCAGAGGCCGGCGGCGACACGGCCCTCGACCGAGCGCGGCACCGGCCCACCATCGTACACGATCGAGCCGGAGGAAGGGACGATGCCCATGATGGCGTTGAGCAGCGTCGATTTGCCCGCACCGTTGGCGCCGATCACGGTGACGATACTGCCAGGCTTCATGCTCAGCGATATGCCGTGCAGCACCTCGGCGCGGCCGTAGGAGACGTGGATGCCGGAGAGTTCGAGCAGGTTTCCGCTCATGCGACACCTCCGAGATAAGCGGCGACGACGGCCGGATGTTTGCGAACGTCGGCCGGCTTGCCCTCGGCGATCAAGGTGCCGAAATCGAGCACCACGAGATGATCGACGAGGCCCATGACGAAGCCCATGTCGTGTTCGACGAGCAGCACGCTGACGCCCTCCTCGCGCAATTTCTTCAAGAGGGTCGCAAGCTCCTGTTTTTCGCCGTGACGCAGGCCCGCCGCCGGTTCGTCCAGCAATACCACGGCCGGATCCGCCGACAAGGCGCGAGCGATTTCGAGGATGCGGATCTGGCCGAGTGCCAGATCGCCGGCCGGGCGGTCGCGATAGGCGCCGAGCCCGACGCGTTCGAGCTGATAGGCGGCCTCGGCCAGCAGCGTCGCCTCCTGTTTCCGTTCGAGCCGCAGAAAGCTCCTGAAGACGCCGGCCGAGCCGCGCAGATGCGCGCCGAGCGCGACGTTTTCAAGCACCGACATGTCCGGCAGGATCTTGGCGTGCTGGAAGGTGCGGGCGATGCCGTGTTTGGCGACTTCGCGCGGACTGTCGCCGGTCATCGGCCGGCCCTCGTAGAAGACCGAGCCGCTGGTCAGCGAGGCGATGCCGGTGATGAGGTTGAAGGTCGTGCTCTTGCCGGCGCCGTTTGGACCGATCAGCCCGACGACCTGGCCGGCGCGGACCTCGAAGCTGACGTCGTTGACCGCCACCAGCCCGCCGAAGGCTTTTCGCGCCTTTTCCACCTTGATGAGCGACGAGCCGGCCGGCGCGAGGGTTCGTTTGGCAAGCTTGTCGTCGGAGGTCGGCAGAGGCCGCGCGCGCCGCTTCGGCAGGAGCTTCAACACGAAGGGCCAGAGGCCGTCCCGGGCGAGCTGCAGGGTCACTACCAGCAGGATGCCGAAAACCACCATTTCGAAATTGGCGGTCGTGCCGACCAGATCCGGAAGGAAACGCTGCAGCAGGTCTTTCAGGACAAGCACGATGCTGGCGCCGAAGATCGCCCCCCAGACATGGCCGGAACCGCCGACCACGGCCATCAGCAGATATTCGATGCCCATGCTGAGGCCAAACGGCGTCGGGTTCACCGAGCGCTGCATATGGGCATAGAGCCAGCCGGAAAGGGCTGCGACCACGCCGGCAAAGACGAAGACGGTGAGCTTGGCACGGACGATGTTGACGCCAAAGGCCTCCGCCGCTTGCCCGCCGCCGCGCAGCGCCCGGATGGCGCGGCCGATCCGCGAGTCGAGCAGGTTTTTCGCGCCGATCGCGACCGCGATCACGAAGAACCAGATAAGGTAATAGATCGACCCGTCGCTCAGGAAACGATAACCGGCGACTTCGACCGGCGGGATGCCGGAAATGCCGTCATAACGGCCGAGGAGATCGATCTTGCCGAACAGATAATAGAGGGCCAGGCCCCAGGCGATGGTGCCGAGCGGCAGGAAATGGCCGGAAAGGCGCACGGTGATCAGGCCGAGCGGCAGGGCGATCACCGCGCCGACGATCAGCGACAGCGGCAGGGTCAGCCATGGCGACACGCCGTAATGGGTGGACAGGACGGCTGTCGTATAGGCGCCGAAGCCGCAGAAGGCCGCCTGGCCGAAGGAGGTGAGGCCACCGACGCCGGTCAGGAGCACGAGGCCGATCGTCACCAGCGAGGCGAGGCCGATATTGTTGAGGATCGTCAGCCAGAAGGGCGGCACCGGTAGGAGAGGGATGACCGCCAGGAAAACGATGCCGGCGAGGCCGGGAAGCAAACGCTCGATCTTCATCGCTCATTCCTCCTCATGGAAACCATGGCTGAGCGACAGCCAGATCAGGACGGGAATGATGAGCCCGAAAACGATGACCTCCTTGTAGCTGCTCGCGAAAAAGGAGGAGAAGGATTCGACCAGGCCGACGCCGATCGCGGCAATCGCGGTGATCGGAAAGCTAGCGAGCCCGCCGATGATCGCTGCCACGAAGCCTTTCAGGCCGATCAGGAAGCCGGTGTCGTAATAGATCGTGGTGATCGGGCCGATCAGGACGCCGGAAACGGCGCCGATCGCGGCCGCCAGGGTGAAGGCGGTGACGCCGGTCAGGTGGGTGCGCACGCCGACCAGCCGGGCGCCGAGCCGGTTGACGGCGGTGGCGCGCAGCGCCTTGCCGAGCAGCGTCCGCTCGAAGAACAGGTAGAGGCCGATGATGATGGCGATCGTCGCGCCGTAGATGCAGAGGCTCTGCGCGCTCACCATCAGCGAGCCGATGTTGAAGTTGTCGTCCGCAAGCGGATTGGCGCGCAGGCCTTCGGCGCCGAAGAAAACGAGGCCGAGGCCCATCATGGCGAGATGCACCCCGACCGAGGCGATCAAGAGGACGAGCACGGAGGCATCGGCGAGCGGCCGGTAGGCGATACGATAGACGTAGGCGCCCATGGGCGTGATGATCAGGATGGTGAGCAGCGCCTTGGCGACGGATGGCAGGCCGAGCGGCGCAAGCATGACGGTGATGCCGTAGATGGCGCCGGGAAGCACGAGGTTAAGCGCGACGCTGCGCAGAAACGTGCGGGCATCGGCGCTGCGGCGCATGCTCCAGAGATCGAACAGGAAGGCAATCGCGCCGAAACAGACGAGCAGCGATATGGTGGCGGGGACTTTGCCGCCGTCGAGAAGCGCCAATGTGAGCGCACCATAGGCGACGAACTCGCCCTGGGGAATGAAGATCACCCGGGTGACCGAGAAGAGCAGGACCAGCGCCAGGCCAAGGAGCGCATAGATCGCACCGTTGGTGACGCCATCCTGGATCAGGAAGGTCGCAATCATCGCGTCCAAGGAAATTTCCCCCGATAACCGAAAAGGCGCTGCAAAAAGGCCCGGCGCGAACGCCGGGCCTGGTTTACCGGCTGCTTACTTGGTGATTTCGAACTTGCCGTTCTTGGCGGTGAACAGCACGACGGCGCGGTCGTCGAGGCCGAGATGATCGTCGGCCTTGAAGTTGAAGACGCCCTGGCTTGCCGCGAACGGGCCGCCGGTTTCGATCGCGTCGCGCAGAGCGGCGCGGAATTCCGGCGTGCCGGGCTTGGCCTTCTTCAGCGCGATCGGGATCGCCTTCTTGAGGATGGCCATGGCGTCGTTGATATGCGGACCGAACTGGGTGCGGGTGCCGGGGCCGAACTTCTTTTCATAGGCGGTGACATAGGCCATGCCTTCCGGCTTGGTTTCGGCCGTATCTGGCAAGGCTTCCGGCGCCATGGCGGGGCCGGAGGCGAAGATGGTGTTGTCGGCGGCCTTGCCGGCGATACGCAGGAAGTCGAAGGTCACGGCGCCATGGGTCTGGTAGATCTTGCCGGTGAAGCCGCGTTCGCGAAGGCCGATCTGCGGCAGTGCGGCGCCGGTGCCGGAGGCGCCGACAAAGACGGCATCCGGGCGTGCGGCGACGAGTTTCAGCACCTGGCCGGAAACGGAGGTGTCCGGGCGGGCATAACGCTCATCGGCAATGACCTTCAGGCCATATTGTTCGCCGATTGCCTTGAACTGGCCCATCCACAGGTCGCCATAGCTGTCCGAAAAGCCGATGTAACCAACCGTCTTGACGCCATCGGCCTTCATCTTGGCAAACAGGTTCTTGGCGATCAGGCCGGCATCCTGCGGCATGATGAAGGTCCATTTGCCCTTGGAAATGTTCGGCGGAACCGGCGAGCATCCAAGATGCGGCGTGTTGCTTTCAGCCGCGACGCCGGCGACGGCGATCGAAGCGGGGGTCAGTGCCGAGCCGACCATCACGTCGACCTTGTCGTCGTTGACGAAACGGCGGGCATTGGTGGTGGCGATGGACGGGTCGCCGGCGTCGTCGAGAACGATGACCTTCAGCTTTTCGCCGCCTACTTCGGTCGGCCACAGTTCGACGGAATTCTTCAGCGGAATGCCGAGCGCCGCACCCGGACCGGTCGACGATATGGTCACGCCGATCGTCACGTCGGCCAGTGCAGAACTTGCAAACAGAGACAAGGACAGGGCGGCAACAGGCGCCATCCCCGCAAAAAACCGGTTCTTCATTGAATCCTCCCAGGACAAAAGCGGGCGATCTCCTCCCGCCCTGCCATTTGTTTACATGGAGATTGTTTCTTTGTAAACAATTCAGATAATGGTTATGGAAAGCTTGTGATGGCCGGCCCGAACGCGGCCGGCCGCCAAGTCTCTATTCGAAGTCGCGTCCCAGCAGCCGCGTGAACCCGGCTTTGCCGTTCAATTCCACGATATCGCGCGCCGATCGCGCCCGTCGTTCGATCAGTTCGAGCATTTCCATGAAGGCTTCGGTCTTTTCAGGCGCCAGATCGCCGAACATATGTTTTTCCAGCGCATCGATGCCGGCCGCCATCTTTTCGAAGACCGCCGTTCCTTCGGCCGTCAGCTCGATCTGGGCCCATCGCGCATCCCGTGCGTCGGCGCGGCGGTCGATCAGGCCGCGATCGACGAGCTCGCGGATCGCGCGCGATACCATCGCCTTGTCGATGGTGGTGAGCTTGCCGATTTCCATCGGCGAAATCGAACGGTAAGTGCCGATCGCGGACATGACCCGCCAGATATTCAGCTTGAAACCATTGGCCTCGCACAGCAGGCTGACCAGTTTGACCATTTCCGAATTGCTGCGTGCCAGCCGGTAAGGCACGACTTTTGACAGCTTGCGGGGCGGGGCGGGCCGTTCTTCCGACATCCGGTCAGGTCACCAGTGCCCGCTGTTTGTATTCGGCGGTATCCCACAGGCGATTGCTCATGATGTCCTCGAGAATATCCACCGCCCCCAATACCTCGCGCTCGCCGATATAAAGCGGCGTGAAACCGAAGCGGATGGCGTTCGGGGCGCGGAAGTCGCCGATCACGCCGCGAGCGATCAGGGCCTGCATGATCGCGTATCCTTCTTCGTGCAGGAAGGAGATCTGGCTACCGCGCTTCGTCCCGTCGCGGGGTGAGCCGAGCTTCAGCATCGGGCAGCGCTTTTCGACCTCCGCGACGAACAGATCGCACAGTTTTATCGACTGACGGCGCAGGTCCGCCATGTCGACGCCCTCCCAGGCGTCCAGCGCCGCGTCGAGGGCGGCAAGCCCGATGATCGGCGGCGTGCCTACCCGCATGCGGTCGATGCCGCCGCCCGGGCGGTAGCCGAGATCGAAGGCGAAGGGTTGTTCGTGGCCGAGCCAGCCGGAAAGTGCCGGCCGGACCTTATCGGCATGGCGCGGGGCGACATAGATGAAGGCTGGCGCCCCGGGTCCGCCGTTCAGGTATTTGTAGGTGCAGCCGACCGCGAAATCCGCATCGGCGCCGGTGAGATCGACTGGCAGGGCGCCGGCCGTATGGGCAAGGTCCCAGACGGTGATCGCGCCAACGGCATGCGCCTTTTCGGTCAGCGCCTTCATGTCGTGCAGCCGGCCGGTGCGATAGTCGACCTCGGTCAGCATGACCACGGCGACGGTTTCGTCGATCGCGGCCTCGACCTCTTCCGGCTCGACGACTTTCAGCTCATGGCCCTTGCCGAGCGAGCCGATCAGGCCCTGCGCCATATAAAGATCGGAGGGGAAGTTGCCGCTGTCGGAGAGAATGACCTTGCGCTCCGGCACCAGTTCGAGCGCGGAGGCGAGCGCCTGGTAAACCTTGATCGACAGCGTGTCGCCCATGACGACCGTGCCTTCCGCCGCGCCGATCAGCTTGGCCACCCGGTCGCCGATCTGGCGCGGCATCATCATCCAGCCGGCCTTGTTCCAGCCCTTGATCAGCAGCTCTCCCCATTCGTCGGTCATCAATTTTCCAACACGCTCTTTCGCGGCGAGCGGCAGCGGTCCGAGCGAATTGCCGTCGAGATAAATCACGCCTTCCGGCAGATAGAAGAGCGAGCGGGTCTTTTCGAAATCCGTCACCGGAACACCTTGCTGTTTGAAACCAGGAGTTTGAGGAGAACCTGTCCCCTAGGCAACGCAGACTAGAAGCTCGGGAGAGACGCGCAAGGCGGATTTGCGGCCCATGCGATTTTTTGGAGGCCATATCCGGCTTGCCGGTGGCGTCACGCCGCCGTAACCTCGCTTACAGCTCCATTCACGGGCGGCTTTGGAGGGCTCATGAGCGGTATCACCGACCTATCGACCTTGCTTGCGAGCCTTGAACCGGTTCTCGTTGACGGGGAGTTCGTCTATGCGACGATGCCGTCCGAGAACCTGCACGACTATCTGGCGCTGAAGCCCATCGGGCTGTTTTTCGAGGCGGAAGGTCTGACACTCATCCTGCCGAAAGAAGCTGCCGACACCGCGGGGCTCGCTTCGAGCGCACCGCTTCGCTGCATCACCATGATGGTGCATTCCTCGCTGGAAGCCGTCGGCATGACCGCGGCGATGGCGGCAACGCTGACCAAGGAGGGCATCAGCGCCAATGTGGTGGCGGCCTATTACCACGACCACATCTTCGTGCCGGCGGCAGACGCGGAACGCGCGGTTGCTGCGCTGAGGGCGCTTTCGGCCGCAGCCGGTTAGCCGCGGGCAATCGCATGGAAAAAGGCGCCGCTGACCAGGCCTCGCCGGCCGCCCGTCGGACCGATCAGCTTGCCGCCGCCATCGGCGATCGTCGCGAAGGCGGCGTCGGTACCCGGTGAAACCACGCTGGCATAGTGGAATTCGTGACCACGGATCGTATCGCCCTTTCGGCCGAGCGGGCTATCCTTGGCAAGTTCCGCCTGGCGGTAGCCGAGGTTCATCCTGCGTTTGGCGAAACTGGTGCGGTGGGATAGCAGCCCGGTCATGGCGTGCGTCACGCCATCGGCATCCTCCAGAGTTTCGCCCAGCACCATGTAACCGCCGCACTCGCCGTGGACGGGTTTCGTTTCGGCAAATCGCGCGAGGCCGGTCTTGAAATTCTCGGCGCCCGCAAGCTTTCCCGCGTGCAGTTCAGGATATCCGCCCGGCAGCCAGCAGACGTCGCAATGGGCCGGCGGTGCCTGGTCGGCCAGTGGTGAGAAGGGAACGATCTCAGCGCCGATCGATCGCCATTCGCGCATCAGATGCGGATAGAGGAAGGTGAATGCCGCGTCCTGCGCCAGAGCGATGCGCTGCCCCGGCGGCCGCAGTGATCTTTCCGTCGAGCCGACGGGAATATTGAAGGGCTTTGCAGCGGCATAGATCGCATCGAGGTCGAGCGAGGCTTCCATGGCGTCGGCCAGCCGTTCGATATGCGCATCCATTTCCGGATGTTCGCTTGCCTGAACGAGGCCGAGATGCCGTTCGGGCAGGATCAGCGAGGGATCGCGCAGGACAGTGCCGACGACAGGAATCCCTGCCGCCTGGATGGCATCGCCGCTGAGCTTGCTGTGCCGTTCGCTGCCGGCCCGGTTGAGAATGCATGCGGCGATCTTCACGCCCGGATCGTAATGGGCAAAGCCGTAAGCGATCGCGCCCGCCGTCTGGGACTGGCCGGAGACATCCAGCACCAGAAGTACGGGAAGATGGAACAGCCGGGCGAGATCCGAGGCGGCGCCGGAACGGTTTTTTTCGCTGACGATGCCGTCGAACAGGCCCATGGCGCTTTCGATCAGAAGCAGTTCCGCATCTTCCGCCTGTCCGCGTGCGAGATGCCGGAGCAGGTCCGGCGCCATCGCCCAGCTGTCGAGGTTGAGGCCCGGCAGATGCGTCGCCGCCTCATGGAAACCGGGATCGATATAGTCCGGCCCGGTCTTGATGCCGCGCACCTTGACGCCGCGGCGGGCAAAGGCGCGCAACAGGCCGATCGTGACGCTGGTCTTGCCGGAGCCGGAGCGTGGTGCTCCGATGATAAGCGCGCGGGCCGTCACGGCTTGTCACCCGACAGGACGGCCTGCATGGAGACGATCCGGCCGATGACGATCAGCGCGGGAGCGGCAAATTTCTGGCGCACGACCTCCGCCTCGACGGTTGCCAGCGTCGCGGTCAGCGAGCGCTCATCCGGCGTAGTGGCCGCCATCAGCACCGCGACCGGTGTTTCCGGCGACAGGCCGCCTTCGATCAGCAGCTTGGCGATCGTGCCGATCGTGCTGACGCCCATATAGACGACGATCGGTTCGCCGGTTTTTGCGAGCGCCTTCCAGTCCAGGTCGCCGGGGCTGCCGGCTGCATGGCCGGTCGCAAGCGTGATCGCCCGGCTCATGCCCCGCATGGTCGCGGGAATGTTGGCGGAGGCGAGAGCCGCCAGCGCCGAGGTCATGCCCGGCAGGATGCGGAAGGGGATGTTTTCCCTGGCAAGCGCCTCCGCTTCCTCGCCGCCGCGTCCGAACACGAAGGGATCGCCGCCCTTCAGCCGCAGGACGCGCCTGCCCTTGCGGGCGAGTTCGATCAAGAGGCCGGTAATGTCGTCCTGAGCGGCGGAGGGTTTTCCGCCGCGCTTTCCAACGAAGATCAGCTCGGCGTCTGCCGCGAGGGAAAGGACACCCTCGGAGACCAATGCGTCATGGACGATGACGTCGGCCTTGCGAAGCGCATCGGCGACTTCCAGCGTCAGGTAACGCGGGTGGCCGGGGCCTGCGCCGGCAAGCCAGACATGGCCGGGCTCGAAGACGGGTGCTGCGACGATGGTCGAGATACTTTCATTCATATGCGGACCTTTGACCGGTGACGCTCGGCCCCGGTCGGGCTATAGAAACGGCCATGGAAGCGGATGGCAAGAACCTGCGCCGTGGCTGGACCACGGGAACCTGCGCGGCGGCGGCCAGCAAGGCGGCCTGTCTTGCCCTGATGTCCGGAAAATTCCCCGATCTGGTCGAGGTGACATTGCCCGGCGGGCAGGTGCCGTCCTTTGCGCTCGCGCTCGAGGAAACCGGCGACGGCTTTGCAAGAGCCGGGATCGTCAAGGATGCCGGTGATGACCCGGACGTGACCCACGGCGCGCTGATCAAGAGCACCGTCCGGCGTGGCTTGCCCGGCAGCGGCATCACGTTCAGGGCCGGCGAGGGCGTCGGTACGGTCACGCGCGCCGGCCTGCCTCTGCCCGTCGGCGAACCGGCCATCAATCCGGTGCCGCGCAAGATGATCGCCCAGGCGATCGGCGAGGTTGCGGGCGACGAAACCGATTTCGAGGTCGAGATTTCCGTCGGCGACGGAGCAAAGATCGCCGAAAAGACGCTGAACGGCCGGCTGGGTATCCTGGGCGGGATCTCCATCCTCGGTACGACCGGGATCGTCATTCCCTTTTCGTGCTCGGCCTGGATTCATTCCATCTGGCGCGGCATCGACGTGGCGCGGGCCGCGGGGCTCACGCATGTGGCGGGCGCTACCGGCAATACGTCCGAAAAGGCGGTGCAGGCGCATCACGGATTGCACGAGATCGCGCTGATCGACATGGGCGATTTCGTCGGCGGCATGCTGAAATACCTCCGGGACCACCCCGTGCCGAAGGTCACGATCGCCGGCGGTGTCGCCAAGATGACCAAGCTCGCGCAGGGCATGCTCGACGTCCATTCGAAGCGTGGGTTGGCCGATCTCGAGGCTCTGGCGAAACTGGCAGGTGAAGCGGGAGCAAGCGAGGAGCTCGCGGCACGGATTGCCGGTGCCAACACCGTATTGCAGGCTTTTACGCTTGCGGGCGAAAACGGCCTGGCATTGGGCGACCGGATTGCCGCGCTTGCCTGGAAGACCGCCGCGAAAGCGCTCAAGGACCCCGGGATCGCCCTGGAGATCCTGGTTTACGATCGCGAGGGCCGGCTGGTCGGCCAGACCGCGTTTACGCCGTCCAATCATTCGGATTCCTTGCCATCGGTCTGAGGCCAGCCGGGCCGGAAACGGCGCACGTAGTCGGCATTGTAGAGCTGGCTTTCGACGAACTCGGCGGCGCCCAGGCTCTTGCCGACGAAGATCAGTGCCGTACGTTCGGCCGGCTCGGCCGCCAGTTTCGCCTCGATATCGGCAAGCGTGCCGCGGATGATCTGCTCCTCCGGCCAGGAGGCGCGCACCACGATCGCGACCGGGCAATCCGCGCCATAAAGCGGAGTCAGTTCCGCGACGACACGGTCGAGCGCATGGATGGCGAGGTGGATCGCCATCGTCGCGCCGGTTGCACCAAAAGCGGCAAGCGTCTCGCCTTCCGGCATCTTCGAAGCGCGGCCGGAAACGCGAGTGAGCACCAGGCTCTGTGCCACTTCCGGGATGGTGAGCTCCCGCCTCAGTGCTGCCGCCGCGGCCGCAAAGGAGGGCACGCCGGGGGTCAGCGTATAGTCGATGCCGTGTTTCTCCAGCCGGCGGATCTGTTCGGCGACCGCGCTCCAGACGGAAAGGTCGCCGGAATGCAGGCGTGCGACATCCTGGCCGGCTCTATGCGCCGCGACATATTCCGCTTCGATATCGTCCAGCGACAGCGAGCCGGTATCGACGATCCGCGCATCCCTTGGGCAATAGTCGAGCAGTTCCCTCGACATGATCGAGCCGGCATAGAGGCAGACCGGCGAGCGGGCGAGAATATCGCGGCCACGCACGGTGATGAGGTCGGCGGCACCCGGTCCGGCGCCGATGAAATGCACGGTCATGAATGGTCCTTCGAGCGTGCCAGCGCGCAGGTGGCACCATCGGCCACCAGCCGCGCGACGATCAGTTCGGAAGCCTCGCCTGCAGCAGCCAGCGCCGCGGCTTCGGAGAGGCTTGGCGTGGCGGTCTGCGCGAGGCTGTGTTTCGAAACGGTTTTCGTGCGCCCTTCGGCGCCTTTCAGCGAGGCCTCGTCGATAATGCGGAGCGGCAGCCGCAATCGTTCCGCGAGCTGGATCAGGCCGGGTTCATGCCGCTTGATCTCCCCGGTCGCAAGGACGGACACCGATTCACGTGAAATACCGGCTTGCGAGCAAGCGGCGGCCAAAGCCGAGAGAAGCGCTTCTGCCGAGGTGCCTTTGCGGCAGCCGAGACCCGCTGCGATCATGGCTTCGCTCCCACGGCGTCACCTTTTGGCTTCGTCCAGCTCCACTGGGTGACCGGCATGGCCGGTTTCCAGCCGGACATGCCGCCGATCGGCGCTGCGCGCGAAACCTCCATGCGGATCAGCTCGCCGCCGAGTTTGGCATGCGCCGCCAGAAGGATCGCCTCCATTTCCAGCGTCACGGCATTGGCTACCAGCCGCCCGCCGGGCTTCAGCATTTCCATGGCCGTTTCGAAAACGCCGGGCTCGCTGCCGCCGCCGCCGATGAAGATCGTGTCCGGCTGCGGCAGATCGGCCAGAGCCGCTGGTGCCTCGCCTTCGACGATGCGCAGGCCGGGCACGCCGAATGCACAGGCATTGCGCCCGATCCGTGCCGCCCGATCCGGATTGGCTTCGATCGCAATGGCTTTCAGGGAAGGATCGGCCAGCATCCATTCGATGCCGATCGAGCCGGAGCCGGCCCCGATATCCCACAGCAACTCGCCTCGACGGGGCGCGAGCGCGGAAAGCGTCAGCGCGCGGATTTCACGCTTGGTGATCTGGCCGTCATGTTCGAACAGCGCATCGTCCAGGCCAAAGGTGCGAGGCAGGACACGAGCTCCGGCTTCAGCCTTCACCTCGACTGCGACGACATTCAGGACATCGATATCCGGCAATGCAAATTCGCTTGCCTGCTGTGAGCGAATGTGTTCCGCCGCACCGCCCAGCGCCTCCAACACGGTGATTTGCGAAGGACCGAAACCGGTCCGAGACAAAAGCTCCGCCAGCTCCCTCGGCCCTTTCTCATCGGATGTCAGCGCGATGATCCGCCGGCCGGGATGCAGCAGCGGCCGGATCAGGTCCAGCGGCCGGCCGTGCAGCGAGACGGTTTCGATGTCCTGCAATGGCCAGCCGAGCCTTGAGGCAGCGAGCGAAAAGGCCGAGGGTGAAGGGTAGGCGGCAAATTCTCCGGTCGCGACATGACGGGACAGCGTGGCGCCGACGCCGAAAAAGAAGGGGTCGCCGGAGGCCAGCACGCAGACCTTTTGACCGCGCAACGCGATGACGTCGCGCATGGCGGCATCAAAAGGCGTCGGCCACGGCCGGCCTTCGCCGGTGATCACGGAGGCCGCCAGTTCCAGATGCCGCTTGCCGCCAAAGACGACGGAAGCCGAGGCAATGGCCGCGCGCGCATTGTCGCCGAGGCCCGCCACGCCATCCTCGCCGATGCCGACGATGGACAGCCAGCGGCTTTGGTTTAAAGGTTTCTGTGCTGATTCAGGAGGCATCTTGCAACACTCCATCCTCATTCTCGGCGGCACGGCGGAAGCGCGCGCTCTGGCCGGAAAGCTCGCCGGCGATCCACGGTTTGCTGTCGAGCTGTCGCTTGCCGGTCGTACCAGCGCGCCGGCCGAACAACCGGTGCCGGTGCGTGTCGGCGGCTTCGGCGGTGCCGAGGGGCTTGCCGCTTACCTCCGGCAAAAAGGCGTCTCCATCCTGATCGACGCGACGCATCCCTATGCGGCGCGGATTTCCCGCAATGCCGCCCAGGCTGCCGAAATTTCCGGCGTTCCGATTGTCGCTCTGCGGCGTTCGCCCTGGCTGCCGCAGTCCGGCGATCGATGGACCGAAGTCGAGAGTGTCGCCGATGCGGTCAACGCATTGGGGCCTGACCCGCGAAAAGCCTTCCTGACGCTTGGCCGGCAGGAGCTTCTGCCCTTCGAGGCAGCTCCGCAGCACGATTACCTGGTCCGCAGCGTCGATCCGGTCGAGCCGCCGCTTACCGTCCCGAACGCGGTTTATCTGACCGAGCGCGGCCCTTTCAGGCAGGCGGACGAGGCTCGGCTTCTGCAGGACCATCGCATCGAGGTTATTGTCGCCAAGAATAGTGGTGGGCCGGCGAGCTACGGCAAGATCGCCGCCGCGCGTGAACTCGGTGTCGAGGTCATCCTGATCCGCCGTCCGGAGCTGCCGGATGTGCCGTCCGTCGAAACCGTCGAGGAGATGCTCGCCTGGCTCGATCATGCGCCGCCGCTCCTGAAATAACGCGGCGAATAAACGATCGGGCGCCGGTTTTCCCGCTCGATCAGCCGGGTCTCCGCCGTACCGACGATGACGCAGGTCGCCATATCGGCCATATCGCTCGCCGCTTCGGCGAGCGGTACGATACGGATAACCTCATCGGGCCGGCCGGCCGCGCGGCCGAAAATCACCGGCACGGTGCCGGGCAGGTGGGCGCGCAGAATATCGAAGGCTTCGGCCAGCTGATGCGGGCGTGCCTTGCTGACCGGATTGTAAAAGGCCATCACGAAACCGGCGGACGCTGCGGCGATCAGGCGCTTCTCGATCACGTCCCAGGGTTTCAGATTGTTCGAAAGCGAGATGGCGCAGAAATCATGGCCGAGCGGTGCGCCGGCCCTGGCCGCCACGGCCAGCATTGCGGTGATGCCCGGCACGACGGAAAAATCGATTGCGCGCCAAACGGCCGGGCCTTCATCAATCGCCTCGCAGACCGCCGCCGCCATGGCGAATACGCCGGGATCGCCACCGGAGACGACACAGACCTTGCCACCACCTGCCGCCATTTCGAGCGCGGCGCGCGCGCGCGCCAGCTCCTCCCGGTTGTCGGATGCATGGCGGCGTTGGTCGGGCCGGAGGTTCAGCCTGTCGATATAGGGGAAATAGCCGAAAAAGTCCTCCGCGGCGGCCACTGCGGCGAGAGCTTCCGGCGTCATCTGGTTCGGATTGCCGGGGCCGAGGCCGACGACGGTCAGCGAGCCACCTGTCATGGCCGGGCCTTCCAGCCGGGCACGAGGACGATCGAGAAATAAGGAGCGGGGCTCTCGTCGCGCTCTTCCAGCCGCTGCGCCATGCCGTTCGCCATCGTGCCGCGCTCCACGTAGAGCGCTCCGGAAAGCTTGCCGACCGAGGCGAGCGCCCGGCGGATCTTCGGCAGGTTGCGGCCGACCTTCATGATCACCGCGCCATCGGTGTTTGCCAGCCGTTCCGCAAGCTTTTCTTCGGTCAGGGTGCCGGGCAGCACGCTCAAGATATCGTCGCCCTGAACCAGCGGCATTCCGGTCATCGACCAGCAGCCGGACATGGCGGTGACGCCTGCGACGACTTCCGCGTGATAGCGGTCGGCCAGCCGCACATGCAGGTGCATGTAGGATCCGTAGAACAGCGGATCGCCTTCGCTCAGCACGGCGACATTCTTGCCGGCATCGAGAAGGGTGGCGATGTCGTTTGCCGAGCGATCGAAGAAATCGGCGATCGGGCCGCGATAATCGGCCTCGTCCTTGTGGGTCTCGACCGTGACCGGATAGACCAGCGGCAGTTCGAGCGTGCCCGGCCGGATATGCGCCTCGACGATGGCGCGCCCGTTGCCGCTCGAGCCCTTCTTGCAGAAGAAGGCGATCACATCCGCTTCGCCGATGGCGCGCACCGCCTTCAGCGTCAGCAATTCGGGATCGCCGGGGCCGGTGCCGACGCCGGTGAGCTTGCCCTTGACGAGTGCGGCGTTCACAGTCCGGCCCTCGCCAGCGCGTTGACGCAGGCCGCCGTCATCGCCGAGCCGCCCATGCGGCCGCGCACGATCGCATAGGGAATGCCGAGCGTCGCTTCCATCAGCGCTTCCTTGGATTCCGCCGCGCCGACGAAACCGACCGGCATGCCGATGATCGCGGCAGGCCGCGGCGCGCCGGCGTCGAGCATTTCGAGCAGGCGGAACAGCGCGGTCGGCGCGTTGCCGATCGCGACGACCGAGCCCTCCAGGTCGTCCCAGAGGTCGAGGGCTGCCGCCGAGCGGGTGTTGCCGAGCGTTTTTGCAAGTTCGATGGTGCGGCTGTCACGCAGCGTGCAGATCACGGGGTTATGAGCCGGCAGGCGGGTGCGGGTTATGCCATGGGCCACCATTTCGGCGTCGCAATAGATCGGTTTGCCGGCATGCAGCGCGCCGCGCGCATGGGCCACGAAATCCCTGGAGAAGCGGAAATGCTGAGCCGCCTCGACCAGCCCGCAGGCATGGATCATGCGCACCGCGATCTCGGCCTGTTCCGAGGAGAAGGGCGAAAGGTCCGCTTCCTCACGGATGATGGCGAAGGACTTTTCGTAGATCGCGTCGCCTTCGCGGATGTAATCGTAACTGTTCATGGTCGTCCTGACATAACGGCCGCAGCAAGCCGGCGCGGTCCCAACCGGGCAAGGCAGGCGGCGGAATTTTCGCCGGCCTGCCGCTCGTTGCGGACGAGATCGGCGAGGCGGCGAAGGGAGTTGTTGGTATCGGCAAACGCGACCGAGGCAAAGGGCTCGGCGGATGCTTTTCCCTGCGTGACCAGCGAAAGGCCGTCGTTCGTCCCGCAAAGAGCGAGCGCCGAGGGTTCGGGATGGGCGCAGCCCTTGGGGCATCCGGTCACGTGCAGCCTGAACGAGCCGTCCAGCAGGTCGCCGCAATCCTCTGCCGCCTTCGCGGCAAGGTCGTGGGTGGCGATGGCTGCGGAATTGCAGGCGGGGCTTCCAGGGCAGGCGGCGATGGCCGAACGCGGATCGCTCGGTGAGGTGACGAAGCCATTGTTACCGGCAAAGGCGATGAGCGCTTCACAGGCGGTCTGCGTGGCGAAAAACAGCAGCGAGTGGTCGAAGGCCGGTTTCAGGGATCGTATTCCCAGCCGTTCGGCTTCGTCGCAAATAGCGATCAGATCCTCTGCGCTCGCCTGCCCGAAGGCCGGGCCGACGCCTGCTGCGAAAAGATTTTCGGAAACGTGGAAGTTTCCGAAAGGCGAGGCGGCGGGACGGGCGGCGCCATTCTTCGGCAGCCCGGCCGCGAGGTCACGGCCGCGCGCCGTGGTTCCCATCGCTGAAAGCTTGCGCAGCAGTTCCAGCGTCGCCGCGATCGCATCTGTTTCACGTAAAACATTGAAAATGCGGCCTGTTGTTTCCGTGCCGCCCAGAAGCAGTACCCAGCCTGTGCCTTGCGCGGTGGCAACGGCGACGAGCCGGATATCGGCGAGAAGATCGGAAAGCCCGAGCCGGCTACCACCGTCCACCACCACCGACATTTTTGGGGCCAGGCCTGCGATCTCGCGCGCGCCTTGGCGGATCGCTTCGGCTATCGGGTTCGGATCGGCGATCTCGGTTTCGTCGATCCCGGCCAAAGGTGGGGTTTCGACCGCGAGGCCATCGCGCAACGGCAGGTTCACGGCCCTGACATCGGCATCGAGAATCGGGGCCGAGGCCTCGCTCAATCCCCGGACCTGCAGGTTGCCGCGGGCGGAAATATCGAGAATGCCGTTTCCATGGCGTCGTGCCAGCCGGCAGAGTTCAGCCAGCTGTGCCGGCGTGATCGCCTCGGTCAGGGCGACGCGGGCGAGAAGCCCGTCGCCAGTCATCATCGGAGCCGACAGAGCGGGGCAGGCACCGCGGCGCATATCCAGCGTATTCCGATCGAGGGAGAGCGATGTCATGCGACCTTCTCCCGGGTGAGCATTTCGAGTTCGGCATCCACCGCGTTGCGGCGCGGGTGCCAGAGGCCGCGGCGAAGCGCGGAGCGGAACCGTTCGCCCATGAAGCGTGCGCCTTCCGGGTTCTGGCTCAGCAGGAAGTCGCGGACGGATTCGTCGCCGAGATATGCATCGTAAGTCGCCTCGATCAGCGATTGCGGGATGGCATGGGTGGTCTCGGCAAAGCCGATCAGCCGGTCGACGGTCTCCACCAGTTCGGCGGCGCCACGCGGGCCGTGGCGCATCTGGCCGGCGATGAAGCGCGGGTTGATGGCGCGGGCGCGCACCACCCGGGTCACGGCCTCGGAAATCGAGCGGGCGCGGGGTTTTTGCGGGTCGGTCGTGTCGAGGGCGATCACATCCGCCTTGCCGCCGAGCGCTGCTACGGCCGCCGAAAATCCGCCGATGAAGGCGACATCGGCCGAACCGTCCAGCAGGTCGCGGCTGGGATCGTCGCCGGTATGGACGAGAAGATCGGCCATCTCGATGCGGTTTGCGAACTGGCCGGGCACAGGGCTGGCGTCGCCCTCCGCCCCGCCGAAGGCATGGCTGGTGGCGTCGAGATAGAGGCGGCCGAGCTCCTCGCGTTCGCCCCAGCTACCCTGCGCGAGCTTTTCCTCGATGCCGGAGCCGTAGGTGCCGGGCGCCGAGCCGAAGATGCGGGGCGGCAGGTGTCCAAGCCTGGCTGTCTCTTCCGCAAGAGGATTGTCGCCCGGCGCTTCCTCGCGGTTGGCGATGGCACGCATGGCGGCGTCGAGCAGGGCGATCAGGGCGGGAAACATGTCGCGGAACAGGCCGGAAATTCTCAAGCTTACGTCGACGCGAGGGCGGCCGAGCGCTGCCGGCGGCAGCACCTCGATGCCGGTGACACGGCCGGTCGCCATGTCCTGCACCGGTTTGGCGCCCATCAGCGCCAGCACCTGGGCGACTTCCTCGCCGCCGCTGCGCAGGGATGCACTGCCCCAGAGATCGAACACCAGGCTTTTCGGCCAGTCGCCGTGATCCTGGAGATACCGCCGCAGGATTTCGTCGGCCGCCCGTTTGCCGAGTTCGAAGGCGGTGGGCGTCGGCAGGGTGCGAGGATCGCTGGCGAAGAGGTTGCGGCCGGTCGGCATCACGTCGCGGCGGCCGCGGGCGGGGGCGCCGGAGGGACCGGGACGGATGTGCTTGCCGTCCAATGCGTCGAGCAGGGCCTGGCGTTCCCCCTCGGCGCTTTGGAGCCGCAGCGGATCGTCATCGCCGGGCGCGGCCTGCCCGAAAACGTGCTGGCCGTCCTTGATCGAAAAGTCCTTGAGGTCGCAGAGAAAGGCGTCGATGCGGGTGAGCGCCGTATCCGGATCGTCGTTGTTCGAAACGCCGGCTTCGCCGGCCAGGCCTGTATCGCGCGCGGTCTCGACGATCAGCTTTGCCAGGCGGTCGCGGCGGCGGCGATCGAGCCCATCGGCCTGGGCATATTCATCGACCAGCAGTTCGAGCTTCTTCTGTTCGTCGGAAAGGCCGGCGCCGGCCAGAACCGGCGGCAGATGGCCGATGGTCACGGCAGCGATCCGCCGCTTGGCGACCGCCGCCTCGCCCGGGTTGGAAACGATGAATGGATATATGACCGGCAGGCCGCCGGTGACGATCTCGGGGAAGCATTCCTGCGACAGCGCCACGGTCTTGCCGGGCAGCCATTCGAGCGTGCCGTGCGCGCCCACGTGGACGATCGCATGGGCGCCCAGCGTCTCGCGCATCCATTGGCCGAAGGCGATCAGGGCGTGGCGCGGGGGGAGGTCCGGGCTGTGGTAATCGGCACGGCGATCGGCATTGCGGCCGCGATCGGGGGCGAGTGCGACGGTGATGTTGCCGAAGCTCGCGGCGCGAAAACGGAAAGCGCCATCCTCCAGGTCCTGATCCGCGTCAGGCGCCCCCCACGCCGCCTCCGCTGCCGCTGTGGAGCGGTAGGCGGCGGATGCGTGGCTGGCGGATCTGGCGCTCAGGCGATCCAGAAGGGCCCGCGCGTCCTCGGGAATATCCGAAACACCATAGCCGGCTACCGACAATGCATGCAGCATCGCCAGCACGCTTTCCGGCACGTCCAGGCCGACGGCGTAACCGGTGCGCCCCGGCGCACTCGGGTAATCCGGCATCAGGATGACGACCCTGCGTTCAGCGCGGGGCGTCGCCTTCAGGCGAAGGAAAGCGCCGATGCGGTCGGCGACCTGTTTTACCCGATCCGGTTCCGGCTGGTTGACGAGGTTTGCGGAATTTTCGCCCGCCTTGAAGGAAATCGCGCCGGCCAAGATGCGCCCGTCGAGTTCCGGCAGGACGACATGCATGGCGAGGTCGGCGGGGTTGAGGCCGCGCCGGTTTTCCGCCCAGCCTTCGCGCCGCGTGGTGGCGACGACGATCTGGAAAACGGGCACGCCGGTGCGGTCGAAAATCGTGTCGCCGTTCCCGTCCGTGCCGCTCGCAAAGGCGGTGGTCGAAAGGATCGCCGCGGGATCGAGATCCAGGATTGCCTGTTCGACGAATGCCAGGGCTTCCGCATCCTTGAGCCCGCTCACGAAGATCGGCATGGGTGCGAAGCCGCGTTGTGCCAATAGTTCGAATAGCGCGTCGATCGGTGCGGCATCATTGGCGAGCAGCATCGAGCGGTAGAAGAGGATCGGCAGGCGTGGCGCATCCGGCGCAAAGCCCGAAAGGAGATCGGCGGCTGCGACGATGCCTTCTGCCGGCCTGTAGAAACCGGCTTTCGGCATCGGCATTGCCGCGGGAAGGATATCGACCTTGCCGGCGGTTGCCTTTCCCGCCGCGAGGGCGGCAAGCCGTCTGGCGAGAAGCCGCATATTGTCCGGGCCGCCCTCGCGAAAGCAGGCGAGGATCGCGGAAAGCTGATCTGGCGAAACCGTCGATGCTTCGGCCAGCCGCTCGTCGCGGATGCTGCATTCGCCGGGCAGCAAGGCAAGTGCGATCTTTCTGGCACGTGCGAGCCGCGAAAGCTCCTCGACGCCATAGGACCATCGATCGTAGCCGCCAAGGATGCGCACGAGGATGACCTTGGCCCGGGCGGCCGTCTTCTCGATCCACAGGTCCACGGACATCGGGTGGCGGAGATCGGAGAGGTTGGTCAGGCGCAGCGTTGCGGCGAGGCCGGCCTCATCGCTTGCCGGATGCGCGCTGTCCCAAGCGGCCGAAACACCGTTCAAATCGCTGCCGGAAAAGGACAGCACCACCACATCGGCCGGCGACTGGTTGAGGTCGACCGGTTCGATCAGGTCGTCGAGCGACGACGATGTGGTGGCGAGTATATGCATCCTTTTCTCAGACTGCTTTCCTACGGCCGATCAGGCGGCCAGCATCCTTTCGATCGCGGCGCGGTCGATGCCTTTTTCGCCGATGACGACGAGGCGGCTCGCCCGCGTTTCGCCCGGCGCCCAGGCGCGGTCGAAATAGTGGTTCACCCGCGATCCTACCGCCTGGACCTGCAGGCGCATCGGCTTGTTCGCGACTTCCACGAAGCCTTTTATGCGCAACACATTCTCTGCTTCCGCCGTGGCGGAGATGCGGGCTGCGAGGCTCTCGGCATCGGCTACCGCGGCCAGATCGACGACAAAACTATCGAAATCGTCGTGATCGTGATCCAGTTCGTCGTCGTGATGGGTCTTGCGGTTTTCGATATCGTCCTCGACGGCAAGGCCGAGCCCGATCAGCACGGCCGGGTCGATGGCGCCGTTGGCGGCCGAGACGATCTTGACGGCGCGCGGCAGATGGGCGGAGACGCGGTCTTTGGCGGTGGCAAGGCCGGCGACGTCGAGAAGGTCGCTCTTGGTGAGCACGATCATGTCGGCGCAGGCGACCTGGTCCTCGAACACTTCCTCGACCGGATCGTCGTGATCGATCGAGCCGTCCGCCTGCCGCTGGGCTTCGAGCGCCTCGTGGTCGTCGGCAACGCGGCCTTCGGCAAGCGCCAGCCCATCGACCACGGCAATGACGCCATCCACCGTCACGCGCGCCTTCACATCCGGCCACTGGAAGGCCTGGACGAGCGGTTTTGGCAGCGCGAGGCCGGAGGTCTCGATGAGGATGTGGTCGACACGCGGTTCGATGGCCAGGATCTGGTCGATCGCCGGCACGAAATCATCCGCCACGGTGCAGCAGATGCAGCCGTTGGCGAGTTCGATGATGTTGTCCTCGGGGCAGCTTTCGATGCCGCAGCCCTTCAGTACGTCGCCATCGATGCCGACATCGCCGAACTCGTTGACGATGATCGCCAGCCGCTTGCCCTTGAGGTTCTCGATCAGGTTGCGGATCAGCGTGGTCTTGCCGGCTCCCAGAAACCCGGTGACGACGGTGCAGGGAACGCGGTCGAACGAAACGCTCATGATGGCATGTCCTCGTGATGATGAAAGGGTGGAATGCGGGCCGTCATGCCCTTGCCGCGCAGGCAGGCCGGGCGGCCGCGAAGGGGAAGGAAACCGCGCTCGTCCTCGGCCAGCATCATCGCCCCGGTAACGATGTCATCGACATTGTCGAGCGACAGATGGCCGAAGACATAGGACCAGCCGCTGCGGTGGTTGAAAGCCGCGCTCGGGCTCTTTTCGCAATTGGCAAGGCAGGTGACGGGCTTCACCGCGATCGGCTTGCCGGCGGCCGCATCACGCAGCGCCGCGATCAGCGCGATGCCGGGCCGGATTTCGCTATCAGACTCGTCGCGGCAGTTGGTGCAGACGAAGATCGTAACATCGGCCGGGTCGCCGCTTGCCGGATCATCTGGTCGGAGGTCACTCATCGGTCAGCCGCGTTCCCGCCGGGGTCGAAAATCGGGGCGCGGAGCAGGAGGCCAAAACCCCCTGCGGTGATCGAGAAACTTCCTCCGGAGCACCCCGCCCGGTGAAGCAGAATTGTCGGACGGCAGGTCTCCTGGCTCGCGGGTCGACGCCATTTGCCTGCCTTCCCGGTTTCCCAGTGGCTTGACGGCCGAACGGCCGTTTTAGGCAATGGCTCGCCGCCTACAGTTGCGGGGGCAGCCGCGGCATTGACCCTGAAAGGGTCGCACCGCATTCTCTCTTAGCCCTCCCCGTTGCCGGAAAGGGACCATCTCCTTCCAAGTACGCCCGGTCGCACGCCCATGTCAATGCGTCGCAAAGGCGATTGCCGTGACGCCGAATTCGTCTATAGTGGCCGGGCCTATGGTGCCCGAAAGGGTTTAGAGGGAATGCGGTGCGACGGAATTTCGACGTCCAACCCGCGGCTGCCCCCGCAACTGTAAGCGGAAAGTCTTGACCCAAAACGGCCGTTCGGCCGTCAAGCCACTGGGAAACCGGGAAGGCGGGACAAGGCGTCCGATCCGCGAGCCAGGAGACCTGCCAAAGGCGGCAAAGAACTTGAACGGCCCTCGGGTGGAGGGCGAAAGGACGAGACCATGGTTACGAATTCTGCTGCAACTGCAGTCAGCCTCTCCGCTTCGAAGATCATTCCCCTCAGCATGACGGCCCTGCTCGGCCTGTTCATCGTCGGCTTTGTCGGCTTCTCGCATCTGGAAGTCGTCCACAATGCCGCCCATGACACGCGCCACTCGCTCGCCTTCCCCTGCCACTGAGGAGATCTCCCAAATGTCGCTGTTTCGTAACATCGTCTTCACGGCGGTGATCGCCGGACTGTTGTCCGGATTGCTGCTCACCGTGATGCAGAGCTTCTCCACCGTGCCGCTGATCCTCAAGGCGGAAGTATTCGAAAATGCCGCACCCGAGGCGGGCCACAGCCATGACGCTGCACCCGCGGCAGCCGGTACAGCGGCACCTGCTGCCGATCACCATCATGAAGAAGAGGCCTGGGCTCCGGCCGACGGTTTCGAGCGCTTCATCTATACGCTCGCCGCAGACATGCTGTCCGGCATCGGCTTCGCCCTCGTCCTGGTCGCGGTTTCGGAAGCATTCGGCGGTTTCAGGGGCTGGCGCGGCGGCCTGATGTTCGGCATTGCCGGCTTCCTCACCGTCATCCTTGCGCCCGGCCTCGGCCTGCCGCCGGAACTGCCCGGCATGCCGGCAGCCGAACTCGGGCCGCGCCAGGTCTGGTGGGTCTCGACGGCTCTCTGCACCGCGATCGGCCTCGGCCTGCTCGTCTATACGCGCTCCGCCGTGTTCGCGGCCCTGGCGATCGTACTTCTTATCGCTCCGCATCTCGTCGGCGCGCCGCTGCCGCCCAGCCATGAAACGGCGGTGCCGATGGATCTCTATGCCCGCTTCGTCAACGCGGTCTATGCCACCAATCTGGTGTTCTGGGCCGTGCTCGGCGCGCTTGCCGGCGTGGTCCGCGAACGATTCCGGGCCGGCGAGGAAGTTTCTGCCGGGACCCCGGCGAAGCTTGCTTCCCGGTGAAGGAGATCGACGAGGCCGCGGCCGAGCGTCATCGCGGCAAGATGGCGAACCGCAAGGCGGTGCAGGATGCTGAAGTGGCGGAGAAGACCCGGGAAAAGGGTCTTCTCATCGTCCATACCGGATCCGGCAAGGGCAAATCCACCGCCGCCTTCGGCCTTGCACTGCGCATGCTCGGCAATAACCGGCGGGTCGGCGTCGTACAGTTCATCAAGGGTGCATGGTCGACCGGGGAGCAGCCGGCGCTTGCCGTCTTCGGCGATCGTGTCGTCTGGCACACGATGGGCGAAGGTTTCACCTGGGAGACCCAGGACCTGAAGCGCGACGTCGCGGCGGCGGAAAAGGCCTGGGAAAAGGCGCTCGAACTGATGTCGGACGAGACGATCGGGCTCGTCATCCTCGACGAACTGAATATCGCCCTTCGCTACGATTACCTCGATCTCGAAAAGATCGTCGCCGCATTGCAGGCACGGCGGCCGGACCTGCATGTGGTCGTTACCGGCCGCAATGCCAAACCGCCGCTCATCGAGGCGGCCGACATGGTCACCGAGATGACGCTGGTCAAGCACCACTTCAAGGCGGGCGTGAAGGCCCAGGCCGGCATCGAGTTCTAGGTCATGGTTCCGGTCACTCCAGCTCGGGCGCTGATGTTCCAGGGAACGGGTTCGGATGTGGGCAAGTCGCTGGTCGTCGCCGGGCTTGCCCGCGCCTTTGTGGCTCGCGGCCTGAAGATCATGCCGTTCAAGCCGCAGAACATGTCGAACAATGCGGCGGTCACCGCCGATGGCGGCGAGATCGGCCGGGCACAGGCGCTGCAGGCGCGGGCGGCGGGCGTGCCGCTCAGCGTCCATATGAACCCGGTGCTCCTGAAGCCGCAGAGCGAGGTCGGCGCGCAGGTCGTGGTGCAGGGCAGGGTCGAAGGCAATGCCAGGGCTGCCGAATACCAGAGCCTCAAACCGGCGCTGATGCCACGGGTTCTGGAAAGTTTTGAAATCCTCCGCAATCAGGCTGATCTCGTTCTCGTCGAGGGCGCCGGGAGCGCCTCGGAAATCAACCTGCGCCGGAACGACATCGCCAATATGGGATTTGCGCGGGCAGCCCAGGTGCCGGTGGTGCTGATCGGCGATATCGATCGCGGCGGGGTGATCGCCAGCCTTGCCGGCACGAAGCTGGTGCTCGATCCCGAGGACGCCGCGATGATCCGGGGTTTCATCGTCAACCGGTTCCGGGGCGATCCAGAACTGTTTGCCGAGGGCATGCGCATGATCGGGGACCTTACCGGCTGGCAGTCGATCGGGCTGTTGCCGCATTTTGCCGACGCGTCCCGGCTGCCGGCGGAAGATGCGCTCAGCCTCGCTGCGCCTTCGCTGCGCAAGGCGGGTGCGAAGATCAGGATCGCGGTGCCGATCCTGCCGCATATCTCCAATTTCGACGATCTCGATCCGCTGGAGGCGGAGCCGGATGTCGATCTCATCCGTGTCCGATCGGGGCAGGTCATTCCCGGCGATTGCGACCTCGTGCTGCTCACCGGCTCGAAAGCGACGATATCCGACCTGCAGGCGCTGAAGGCCGCGGGCTTCGACGTGGATATCGCAGCGCATGTCCGCCGCGGCGGGCGGGTGCTTGGTCTCTGCGGCGGCTATCAGATGCTCGGCAAAACGATTTCCGATCCGGAAGGAACGGAAGGGCCGGCGGGGTCGATCGAGGGGCTGGACCTGCTGGATGTCGAGACGGTTCTCGGAGGCGACAAACGGCTGGAGGCCGTCGCGGGAAAGAGTTTCGACGGAATTTCCCTCTCCGGTTATGAAATGCATATCGGGCGAACCACCGGTGCCGATTGCGCCCGGTCTTTTGCGACAATCGGCAGAAGTCCGGAAGGTGCGATATCGGCGGATGGCCGGGTATGGGGGACCTATCTCCATGGGCTGTTTTCGGACGATAGGCAGCGATCTGCCTGGCTGACGCGGCTGGGCGGGGCGGCATCCGGCCTTGACTATGAGGCCGGGGTCGATGCGGTGCTCGACCGGCTGGCCGCGCATATGGAAAAGCACCTCGATCTCGACGGGCTGCTCAGACTTGCCAGATGATCAGCGCCAGAAGGCCGAAAAGGCCGATCAGCAGCGCGTCGGCGATGCGGGCGAGCTTCAGCGCGCGACTTATGTCGTTGGCATTGAGCTCGGAGCGGCCGCCTTCGCCCATGAAACGGGCCTCGATCATCCGGCCACCGTAACTGCGCGGGCCGGCGAGCGCTATGCCGAGCGCGCCGGCCATCGCCGCTTCCGGCCAGCCGGCATTGGGCGAACGGTGATGGCGGGCATCCCGCCTGATGGCGCGGATCGCGTTGCCCGGCGAAGCGCCATCGATAAAACCCGCCGCGACCACGAAAAGAAGGGCGCTCAGGCGCGAGGCGGGCAGGTTTATGAGGTCGTCGAAACGCGCCGCCGCCCAGCCGAACGCCTCGTAGCGCGGCGATCTGTGGCCGATCATGCTGTCGGCGGTATTGGCCGCCTTGTAACCGACGCCGCCGGCAAGGCCGAATATTCCCATCCAGAAGGCCGGCGCCACGACGCCGTCGGAAAAATTCTCCGCCAGGCTCTCGATCGCCGCGCGGCAGACGGCGGCTTCGTCGAGCTTTTCCGGGTCGCGTCCGACAATCTTCGACACGGCCTTCCGGCCGGCTTCGAGTCCTGCCTGTTGCAGCGCCGTCGCGACGGCTTCGACATGGGTCTCGAGGCTCTTTTGAGCAGGCAGGCTGGCCGCGAGGAGAACCAGCAGGACCGGCCCGACAGGGATCAGCATCAGGTCGTATTGGATCACCAGGCCGAGCAGGATGGTGATGCCGAGGAGCGCCAGAAGCGCAAGGATGCCCTTTCGCCTGCGCGTGGAGAAATCGTCGCTTTCGCGATTCAGGTCCCGGTCGAGCCGCGATATCAGCGCGCCGATCCACGTGACCGGATGGCCGATGCGCCGGAACAGCCAGTCCGGGTAACCGACAATGCGTTCCACGATCAGGGCAGAAAATGCGAGAAGGAACATGAACGTGACAGGCCCTGAAACTGGCGGTGGAATTGGCGATCCGATACAGCACGGCGGCAACCTTTCCCGTGCCCGGGCGCTGTTTGGCCAAGCGCTGGAACCCTGGGTCGATCTCTCCACCGGTATCAGCCCGCATTCCTATCCGCATTCGCCGCTGCCCGGCAATGTTTTCGCGCGACTGCCTGAGGTCGCATCGGCCGAAAAGCTGAAAGCTTTGGCCGCCGGCGCTTACGGCGCGCCCTCGACGGCGCATGTGGCGGCGGGGCCGGGGACCCAGATCCTGCTGCCGATGGTCGCGGATCTGGTTGTCGGGAAAGGCCGGGCCGCGGTTCTCTCCCCGACTTATGCGGAGCATGCCCGGGCGGCGCGGCTGGCCGGCTTCGAGGTTTTGGAAACGGCTGATCTGAATCGGTTGGCGGAAGCGGACCTCGCCGTCATCGTCAATCCCAACAACCCGACCGGCCGTATCGTCGGGCGCGACGAACTTCTGGCGCTCGCCGCAATCATGCGTGGCAAGGGCGGGCTGCTGGTCGTCGACGAGGCCTTCATGGATGTGTCGGAGGCCTCGAGCGTCGCTGATGCGGTGGATGCCGGGGGGCTCGCGGTGCTGCGGTCCTTCGGCAAGTTCTACGGCATGGCCGGCCTGCGGCTCGGCTTCGTGATTTCTCACCCGGAAACCGTCGCGAGAATCGAGAGCCGGCTCGGTCCATGGGCGGTGTCGGGTCCGGCATTGCATGTGGCGAACGAAGCGCTCGGCGACAGCCAATGGCGGCAGGCGATGCGGATGAGGCTGAAAGAGGACGCGACGCGGCTGGATGCTTTGCTCGCCGCTGCCGGCATATCCGTCATGGGCGGAACGTCGCTGTTCCGGTTCATCCGCGATCCGCGCGCGCAGGCGATCTTTCGACACCTCGGAGAGCACGGCATTCTGGTACGCCGGTTCGAGGAGCGGCCCGATGATCTCCGGATTGGCCTTCCCGGCGAAAGCGACTGGCCCCGACTGGAGGAAGCATTGAAGACTATCGAGCGGGCGAAGTGAATCTGTCGCGCCAGGCGGCCTGGGCGTTGGCAACGGGCAGGGCCGTCGCTTCGTAGACGCCACGGGCGACGGCGCGGGCGGTCACCAGCGTCGCCAGATGGCAGATCTCCATGAAATCCGCTGGGTCGTTCAAAGGCTTTGCGCCTGTTGCCGCCGAAAAGACCGTGTCGCCATCGAAGGGGAGATGCGCCGGCAGGATCGCGCGGGCGAGGCCGTCATGGGCGAGGATGGAAAGCCGGTGTGCCTGCGCCTTGGTCAGCACGGCATCGGTGACGACGACGCCTATTGTCGTCGACGTCACGTTGCGGCCCTTGAGGCGCATGCGATTGTCGAAGGCCGGAGGCAGACCGAGCCCGCCGAACTCCTGGTTTTCTTCGAAGGGAGACGCCCAGAAATGCGGACCTTCGCCTATTGTCGCAGAGCCCAGGGCATTGGCGGCCATGAGCGCCGCAACCCAATGGCCGGATGAAGTCCTGGCGCTGGCCGAGCCGATACCGCCTTTGAAGGTCGCCGTTGTGGCGCCCGTCCCGGCTCCGACAGTTCCGAGTGCGAACGGCCCTTTTGCGGCAGCTCCGAACGCCTCGTAACCCATGTCGCGATATGGCGAATGCAGGCCCCAGTCCTTATCGCCGCCGTTCAGCAGGTCCATCAGGATCGCTTGAGGCACGATCGGCACGCGGACGCTGCCGACCTGGAAACCGCGGCCGATCTCGCGCAGGCCCGATTGCACTCCGCCGGCCGCATCCAGCCCGAAGGCCGAGCCGCCGGACAAGACGAAAGCATCGACCGTCTGCACGGTCATGGAAGGATCGAGCAGCGCGGTATCGCGCCCGCCCGGCGCGCCGCCGAGTACTGAGCCGGAGGCGATCGCCGGTTCGTCGAACACGATGGCCGTGACCCCCGAACCCAAGGCAAGATCGGTGGCATGGCCAACAGCCACGCCTTCGATGTCGGTCAGCAGGTTCATGGGCTCGGCCATCGGTTATTCGATGTCGAACTTGACGCCCTGCGCGAGCGGCAGGGTGCGGCCGTAGTTCAGCGTGTTGGTGGCCCGGCGCATATAGGTGCGCCAGGCGTCTGAGCCGGATTCGCGGCCGCCGCCGGTTTCCTTCTCGCCGCCGAACGCGCCGCCGATCTCGGCGCCGGAGGGGCCGATATTGACGTTGGCGATGCCGCAATCCGAGCCTCGGGCGGAGACGAAGGTCTCGGCTTCGCGCATGTCGTTGGTGAAGATCGAGGAGGAAAGGCCCTGCGGCACGTCGTTATGCAGCGCGAGCGCCTCATCGAAGCTCGAATATTTCATCACGTAAAGGATCGGCGCAAACGTCTCATCTTTCACCGGGCCGGTCTGGGCCGGCATTTCGACGATGGCGGGGCGGACGTAGTAGGCGTCGGCCGCCTCGTTCTGGTGGACGCGTTCGCCGCCGGTCACCTTGCCGCCTTCGGCCTTGGCGGCATCCAGCGCCTTTTGCATCTTGTCATAGGCCATCTTGTCGATCAGCGGGCCGACGAGGTTGCCGTTTTCGAGCGGGCTGCCGATCGTCACGGACTGGTAGGCCTTGGCGAGGCGCGGCACCAGCGTTTCGTAAACGCTGTCATGCACGAAGAGGCGGCGAAGCGAGGTGCAGCGCTGGCCGGCCGTGCCCATGGCGGCGAAGGCGACGCCGCGCAGCGTCAGGTCGAGATCGGCGGTCGGGGCGACGATCGCTGCATTGTTGCCGCCGAGTTCGAGCAGCGAGCGGGCAAAACGCGACGCGAGCCGCGGGCCGACGGCGCGGCCCATCGCCGTCGAGCCGGTCGCCGAAACCAGCGGGATCCTGTCGTGATCGACCAGCACTTCGCCGATGTCGCGGCCGCCGATCAGCAGGGTCGAGAGGTTCTTCGGCGCCTTTCCGCCGTCGGCGACGAAACGGGCGAGCGCCTTTTCGAAGATCGCCTGGGTGGCGAGCGCGGTGAGCGGCGTCTTTTCCGACGGCTTCCAGACGGTGGAATTGCCGCAGACGATGGCGAGCGCGGCATTCCAGGACCAGACGGCGACCGGGAAGTTGAAGGCGGAAATGATGCCGATCGCACCGAGCGGATGCCAGGTCTCCATCATCCGGTGCTCGGAGCGCTCGGTGGCGATCGTCAGGCCGTAGAGCTGGCGGGAAAGGCCGACCGCGAAATCGCAGATGTCGATCATTTCTTGCACTTCGCCGAGGCCTTCGGAGGTGACCTTGCCGACTTCGATCGATACGAGCCGGCCGAGCGCTGCCTTGGCCGCGCGCAGCTCCTCACCGAGCAGGCGGATCAGTTCGCCACGCTTCGGGGCCGGCACCAGCCGCCATTCCAGAAACGCCGCGTGGGCGGCGTCGATCGCCTTTGCGGCGCTGGCAGTGGTTTCTTCCGGCAGTCTGCCGATTTCCAGGCCGGTGATCGGCGAGCGGACGGCAAGCGTGCCGCCCGTATAGCTTTCGGCCTTGACGCCGAGATCGCTCAGAATGGTTTTCACCTCAGCGGCGAGATCGAGAGTGGCGAGCGTCATATCAGTCTCCGGGTGTCGAATTTGCGTCAATGTACAAATCGGCTGCGGTTTCGCAATCAGAACCGTTCGCCGGTGAAATGGGCGATCTGCGCGCCCGCTTCATAATAGGCTTCCTTCATGGCCCTAAAGCCGGCTTCCTGAACCTCGGTCAGCGGCAGCGGCAGGTCGGCTTCCGAAACCTCGCCGAGGATATGGCGCGCCAGCAGCTTGCCGAACGTCGTGCCCGGCGCGATGCCGCGACCATTGTAGCCGGAAAAACCGAGGACGTTGCGGCCGAATTTGTGGAAACGCGGCAGGGCGTTGTCGGTCATGCCGATCTGGCCATACCATTCCGCCTCGAATTCCACGTTTCCGAGCTGGGGGAAGAGCCGTTTCAGAGAGCGCCGTGCCCAGCTCTTGTGGATCGCCGTTCCGGTGCCGCGCAACGCGCCGACCGAACCGAAGACAAGCCGGCCGGCCTGGTCCATGCGGAACGAGGAGAGGATGTCCCTGGTGTCCCAGCAGCCTTCCCGGCCCGGCAGGATCGAACGGCGCAGGTTGTCGCCGAGCGGCGTGGTTGCGAGGTTGAAATAGGGCAGATAGACCTGCTCGCGGCGCACCTGTTCCCACGGGCCGGTGCTGTAGGCGTCGGTGGCAACGATGATCCAGTCCGCCGTCACTTCTCCGGCGGCAGTCCTGACGACCTTCCGGCCGTTGACGTCATCCGTGCGGGTCACAGCGCTGCCGGTATGGAGCCTTGCGCCGGCCTTCACCGCCGCATGGGCGAGGCCGCGGGCATAGGCGAGCGGCTGCAGCGTGCCGGCGCGCATGTCGAGCAGGGATCCGGCATAGGCGCCGGAACCGACCCGCCGCTCGGTTTCGGCGGCGTCGAGCAGGGTCACCGGGGCGCCGCGCGCCTGCCATTGCCGGGCGCGTTCTTCCAGCTCCTTCAGCCCTTCGGGACCAACCGCGCAGTGCAGCGTGCCGTTCTTTTCCAGCTCGCAGGCGATGGCGTATTTCTCTATCAGTTCGCGGACGAGAGCGGGACCGTTGCCGAGCAGATCGAGCAGGCGCTCGCCGTGGACGGGACCGAGTTCCTTCGGAAAATCGTCGGGCATGACCCACATGCCGGCATTGATGAGGCCGACATTGCGTCCCGCCCCGCCGAAACCGATCTCCGCGGCTTCGAGCAGTACGACATTGGTTCCCGCTTCCGCGAGATGCAGTGCCGCCGACAGGCCCGTGTAACCGCCGCCGACAATCACCACGTCGGCCGATATCGTCTCCTCCAGCCGGCGTGTCGCCGGCGGAGCAGGAGCGGTCTTTTCCCAGAGGCCGTGAGAGCGGGGATCGTTCAGCATGAGGATTGTCCGGGAGCGTTGATCGCCAACTCTTTACAGGCAGCCTTTATCGATGAATATCGACATGTTCTCAACAGGTCATTCGCTGGAGGAATGACATGCTGCCGCCCCGGCGTTTTCTTCCCTCATTCTCGCTGCTGTCGGCCTTCGAGGCGGCGGCGCGCACCGGCAGCGTCACGGCGGCGGCGAACGAGCTCGGCCTCACCCAGAGCGCCGTCAGCCGCCAGATTTCGGCGCTGGAAAAGCAGCTCGGCGTGGCGCTGTTCCTGCGCGAACGCCAGACGATCCGGCTGACGCTCGCCGGCGACGGTTATGCCCGAGAGGTGCGCGAAGCGCTCAGGCGCATCTCGCATGCATCGCTCAACCTCAGGGCCAATCCTTCCGGTGGCACGCTGAACCTCGCCATCCTGCCGTTTTTCGGCACACGCTGGCTGACGCCGCGAATCGGGCGGTTTCTCGATGCGCATCCCGGCATGGTGGTGAATTTCATCACCCGGCTCGAGCCTTTCGACTTCCGGTTCGACACACTGGATGCCGCCATTCATTTCGGTGGGGCCCGCTGGCCGGGCGCGGCGCTCACTTTCCTGATGGATGAGGAAGTCGTGCCGGCCTGCAGCCCGGAATTCAGGATCAGGCATGATCTTCAAACGCCGGCCGATGTGCTTGACGCGCCGCTTCTCCATCTCAATACGCGGCCGGATGCCTGGGAATTGTGGTTCTCGAAGAACCGGATCGCATTCGATTCATTGCATGGCATGCTTTTCGACCAGTTCATGACCATGGTGGAGGCGGCGGCCGCCGGGCTCGGTGCGGCGCTGTTGCCGCGGTTCCTGATCGACCGGGAACTGGAGCGGGGCCTGCTGGTGCCGGCCGTAGATGCCGAAAGGATGGAAACCGGACAATATTATCTCGCCTATCCGCCCGACCGAGCCACCTATCCGCCGCTTGCCGCCTTCCGGGACTGGATCACCCAGGAAATTCAGAGCCAAGAGAATCATCGGGATGTGCTTGCGAATGGCGGCCGCATCGGCCAATAGTCGGGCATGTCCATCATGATCGCGAAGGCGATCCGACCGACGGGAAGACGTCCATGAAACCTATTTTCGTCCAGCTCCGCTGCAAGCCCGGCAAGACCTACGAGGTCGCCGACGCGATCTACAAGACCGAGCTCGCGTCCGAACTCTATTCGACCAGCGGCGACTGGGATCTGCTGTTGAAGGTCTATATCAAGGACAATGACGAGATCGGCCGCTTCGTGAACGAGAAAATCGCTTCCATCCCGGGCATCGAGCGCTCGTTGACGACGATGACTTTTACCGCGTTCTAGGCGCGCAATAAAAAAGCCGCCCCTGGGGCGGCTTTTTGGGGTTGTTTCCAAAAGATCTCAGGCATGCGCCGCGGAGGCGCCGTTGCGCGAGCGAACCAGGTCGCGGATCGCGAGGCGCACTTCGTCCGCCGAGCCGAAACGCTGTTCGTCCAGATCGATGACATGGAATTTGACGGCGATGAACTTCAGCCGATCCGCGTCAGGAATGACAATACCGACGGGCTCGCCGCCGAATTCGATTACTTGCTTCTGCATGGCAGACTCCCGCTATGGCTGCTTGCGACGCAGCTCTGGCGAATGAAATTTTCAGGAACGATTGAACTGAAGCGTTACATTCGACAGCACGGAAGGGAGCGGCGATCCGTGCCATTCATGTCAAACGCGATCTCACCAAAGGTGGCGACGCGGATGAATTTAAACATGTCACTCTCCCTCATAGCGATGCGCGAAAACCGGCCAGACTCAGAGTCTGCCGAATGAAAATCATCTGTAAGCGAATCCCACAGATTGATCAACGAAAATCAGTCTACCTAGAATTTTTTTCCGACTGATGACAGGAAGAAGGCTGAATTGTGAAATTTCATTCGCGATTCTTAACCGCTGCCTGCCGACCCTCAAGTAGGTGGCTTTTTCAGCCAAGCAAGGATCGGGAGCGGAAAATTTCCGTCGAGGGCGGGTCGGCGAACTCAACTTTCCGAGAGCAGGGTCTCGATCCGATCCGCGAGCCTGTCCGCACTTTCGCGGCTGAGGCACAGGGGCGGACGCAGAACGATGCGCTTCGGGGTGCTGTCGTCCACGATAAAGCCGGGCCGCAGCCGTTCGCCGAGATCGGCCGCCTCCTCGGCGAGCTCGACCGCGAGCAGCAGGCCGCTGCCGGTTACGTCAACGATCGCGGGAAACCGCTCGGCGAGGCCTTCGAGCCGTGTCTTCAGGTGGCTGCCGATCTCGCGGGTGTTTTCCCGCAATTGTTCGTCCCTCACGACATCCAGCGCCGCCAAGGCCGCTGCGGCCTTGACCGGACAGATGGCCGGGCGGTGTTCGTGCGGGGAAAGACTGGCCGCGATTTCCGGCCGCGTCATTACAAGTGCAGGCGTGCCTCCGTCCGGCCCGTCCGCGACCAGGATGTCAGGTGCAAGGCCCCGGTGCGAGAAACCCCAGGTGTGATGGCCGACTCGGCCGTAGCCGGTGCCGGTTTCGTCGACAATCAGCAGGCCCGCCTTCTCCTTCAGTTCAGTCAAGGGATCGCCCGGATGGGCGGCCTCGCCATAACCTTCCGCCAGCGCTGCCGCGACATCCTCGAGGTCGTGGATCATGTCGGCAGCGGTCCCGATCGACGGAACGGGGAAGAAGTCCGGGTCCCGGCGATCCAGCCTGATCCCCGGCAGGCCGACGATCCGGCCCTTGTTCGTGTAGGCGCGGGCAAGCCGGAAGGCGAGATCGAGGGCTTGATCGCGTCCGGCGGCAAAAGCGACATGGCTCAACCCTTCAGGCGCAAGCTCGGCCAGTTGCGCGCGCAAAACCTCTTCAGGCTCCGACGGCTGGCCAGTCGTGCGGTTGAGCAGCAAGGCCTGGCGGTAGGTCGCGGCAGCAGGACGCGGATGCCCGTGGCCGATCAGCGGGGCCTGGCCGCCGAGGTCGAGCGCCGTGCGGCCCGTTGGATCGAAGAGATATTCCTTCCAGCCGCGAACCGCCTGGTCGGAGTGTCTGGGCGCCGGAGCATTCGCGTCGATGCCGAGCAGCGCCGAGGGCGAGGGGCATAGTCTCGACCAGGTGCCGACCTCCGAAGGTTTGCAGAAGAGCGGCGGCACGAGATCCGGATCGAGGCAGAACCTGAGCCGCAGGCCGCCGACGGAATTGTCGGCCCCGGCAATCACGCCAAGCGGATCGCCGGCCGCGAGTTCAGTCTCTTCGGCAAGCGTGCATTCGAGACCTTCGACATGCAGGGTCAGGTCGCGGCCAGCGAGGACGAGGCGGGGGCCGGCGCTTTTCAGCGTGCCCGCGAAGGGGGCCACCGCCACCGTCCGGGCGGGTATGCAGGCATCGATATGAAGCGCGAAACTCTCCGGCGCCTGTTGCGGATCGGTGAGGCTTTTCGACAGGCGGTATTCGCCGTAGCGGGTGCAGGCGCGGCCGGTCTCCCAGGCGATATGGGCAAGCAGCTTCCAGTCGTTGTCGGCATCCGTCCAGTTGCCGCCATAGAGGAGCGGGCTGGTGACGCTCAGGTCCACCATCCGGAAGGTCTCGGGGTCGATATCGGGCAGCAGCCGGCCGATCTCCGGCAACGGCTTCGCCGTTCCCGTTGCATCGAGAATGGCTGCCAACACCTGCGCCGGTGAAACCGAGGTTGCACCGGTCAGCACGGCACGGCGTTTCTCGGTCTCCTGCCTGGCCTGAGGATCATCGGGCGAGCGGGCCTGCCGGCTCTCGGCTTCCGCCGCGAGAATGCCGGTGCGGGCGACGACCAGCGGCCACAGCGCTTCGATTTCGCCTGGAGTGAGCGGGTGGATCTCATGATAGGCACGGATCGCCGGCAGCAGCGCGAACGGATCTCCGTCGCGGTCGGCGAGAAGGTAGGCGCAGGTATTGGCGAAGCCGGCGACCAGCCAGCCGTTGGAAATGCCGGTAAAATCCGTCACGCCGGTCGGCAGCCATGTGCCGTCCGTTTCTTCGCCGATGACGGTTCCGGCATTCAGGTTCTGGTGCGCGGCCGCGACCCTCAGGCTCGGGCCCAGCGGCTGGATGCGCCGAAGTGCCGTCACCATCGCCTTGGCGATCACATCGCGGATGTCCTGGTCGGTGACCGCTGACAACAGAGAGACCGTCTGGGGGCCTGCCTTGCGCAGGTCGCCCTCCGGCTCGCGCTGCAGGACCGGATGGTCGAAATCCTGGAGGCTTTTTGCAAGCGCCGCCGAGATCGCCCCAAAGGCGGCAATGGATCGGTCGGAAAGTTTTTCACCCGTCGGCGGCGGTTCGCCTTCGAGAAAGGTGAGGAGGCGGATGCGCCGGTCTTCGCCGCCGAGCGGCAGGACGAGCATGTCGCCGCCGTCCTTGGCCATCACGGGTTCGGGAACCCGCGGCCCGTCCGGACTGCGCAGGATATGGCGCATCAGGGCGTGTTCGGCCTCGATCTCCTCGACGGGGCCATCGGCGGGCGCCACCTTGAGCAGATACCGCATATGACCGTTGTCGATCAGGAAATAGGGGTTCTGCCGCCCCTCGATCGGGAAAACCTGGCCCGATAGCCCGTAGTGGTCGCGCAGAAGGTCTTCGATCGCGTCGATCGAGAGGTCGTTCGAAGGAGGCTCTATGAGTTCTGGCAGGACGTCGGACATGAACCTCTCCGGAAGGGCGCTTCCGAAGAGGATAGAGCGTTAAAGACCCGCGTCCATAGGCCTTTTTACCGACTTTGGCTAAGGCTCAGCCCATGCGCTCCGAGGCATAGGAACCGGGGCTCGGCGGGAAGACCACGGTGCGGTTGCCGTTGATGAAGGTGCGGTGGTGGATGTGGGCGTGGATGGCGCGCGCCAGCACCTGGCTTTCGACGTCGCGGCCGAGCGAAACATAGTCGTCGGCGCTCTGGGCGTGGGTGATGCGCACCGTATCCTGCTCGAGGATCGGGCCTTCGTCGAGATCGGCGGTGACGTAATGGGCCGTCGCGCCGATCAGCTTGACGCCGCGCGTGTAGGCCTGCTTGTAGGGGTTGGCGCCCTTGAAGCTCGGCAGGAACGAATGGTGGATATTGATGATCTTGCCGGACATCTTCCTGCAGAGGCCATCGGAGAGAACCTGCATGTAGCGGGCCAGCACGATGAGCTCGGTGCCGCTCTGCTCGACGAGATCGAGGAGCTGGGCTTCGGCCTGCGGCTTGTTTTCCTTCGTCACCTTGATGTGGTGGAAGGGAATGTCGTTGTTGACGACCAGCTTCTGGTAGTCGAAATGGTTGGAGACGACACCGACGATATCGATCGGCAGGGCGCCGATCTTCCAGCGGTAGAGCAGGTCGTTCAGGCAGTGGCCGAAACGGGAGACCATCAGGAGAACCTTCATCCGCTCGGCGGTGTCGAAGATCTCCCATTCCATCCCGAACCGGTCGGCGATCGGCTTGAAGCCTTCGACGAGGACGGGGCGCTCGGCGCCTTCCTCGGAAAGGAAGCTGACGCGCATGAAGAACTTGCCGGTGTCGAGGTCGTCGAACTGGGACGAGTCGATGATGTTGCAGCCTTGTTCGGCCAGAAAGCCGGATATCGCTGCGACAATGCCCCGCGTTGTCTTGCAGGATACGGTCAGGACATAACTCTTCATCTCAATTCTCCCTCCTCCGCCATCGGTTGGCCATTTCGTGTATACATAAAAAGGGCGTTGGACAATATCCAGCCCTTCCGGAAAAGGAAAATAGCCCAACGACGCCCGGTCTCACTCCGGAAATGTGTACAGCGTATCTCAAGATCCGTTTGTGTTGGCTTCCATGGCCCGACCTTAAAGCCGGCCGTACAAAATTCCGTTCCCTTTGCGCCGTCGGCGCGCGCATCACCGCCGCGGAGGCTGCTTCGGCAACGATTCGCATTTGCTAAAGGTTATGGTGGCAGGTTGCGGCTTCGCATTGGAGGAAGACTTGCAGAAGAGGTCCCCAAAATTCGGTCGCCACGTCTCGCGCCTGCTGGGCGCCCTGGTGTCCTTGGCGGTGGTGAACGGTTCGGCCGAAGCAAAGACCGCCTGCCTGCGCGGCATAAACCTTGCGGGCGCCGAGTTCGGCGATCTCGGCGATGCCTACGGCAAGGGTTATGTCTATCCCTCCAAGGAAACGATCGACTATTTCGCTGCCAGAGGTTTCAACACGGTGCGCCTGCCGTTCCTTTGGGAAAGGCTGCAGCCGCTTCTCTACAAGGAGCTCGATGCCGCCGAGCTCGAACGGCTGCGCGGCACCGTCCGGCTGATCCGGGCGAGCGGCATGGCCGTCATTCTCGACCCGCACAATTACGGCCGGTTCCGGGGCCAGCCGATCGGCTCCGAAACGGTGCCGCAAAGCGCCTTTGCCGATTTCTGGCGGCGGCTTGCCGCAGCCGTCGCCGGCATCGACGGGATCGCCTTCGGTTTGATGAACGAACCCTACGACATTGCGGCCGAGGACTGGCTTTCAGCCGCCAATAGCGCGATCGGCGCGATCCGCCAGACGGGATCCGGCAATCTCGTGCTGGTGCCGGGAACGGCCTGGACCGGTGCCCATAGCTGGCTCGCGGGCGATTACGGCACGCCGAATGCATTGGTGATGCTCGACATTTCCGATCCGAAGGACAACTACGCCTACGAAGTCCACCAATATCTGGATGCGGATTTTTCCGGCAAGAATACCGAATGTTCGCGGGCGGCCGAGGCGGTCAAGGCGATAAGCGATGTCGGCGGCTGGCTTCGGAAACATGGCCAGCGCGGATATCTCGGCGAATTCGCAACGCCTGCCGCTCCGGAATGCCTGCCGGCACTTGCGGAGATGGTCAGAACGGTGGAGCAGGGCCCCGACGTCTGGCTCGGCTGGTCCTATTGGGCCGGCGGCGACTGGTGGCCGGAAGACGAGCCGCTCAACATCCAGCCGACCAAAGGCGGCGACCGGCCGCAGATGCAGGTCCTCTCCCGCATCTTTTCGGAACAGTCGGCCTGCGACCGGTAAAATCGCCCCGGACAATTTAAGTCTTTATGAGCAAAACTGGGCGTATTGCTGGTATAGTGATGGAAATTGCCGGCATTCGCCATGATGGACGCCCGAAATAAGTCCCCGACCGCCGGGGAGATATCGCCGCTGCTGCCCCGCGCGGCTGCCGAACCGTTGACCTTCGACGGAACGGTCGGACTTTTCACGCCGCCGTCGGCCGGAACCCAAGCGTCCAACCTTGCTGTCCTCTTCGCCAGCCCGTGGGGGCTGGAGGAAATGTGCACGCGCAAGTTCTGGCGCATCATTTCGGAAAAGCTGGCCGATCGCGGTATTGCCAGCCTGCGATTCGATTATCCCGGCACGGGCGATGCATTGGACGAGATCGATTTCCAGGCCGGCCTTTCCGTCTGGTCCGACAGTCTGGTCTCCGCCTCCGCCCACCTCAAGGCGCTTTCGGGCTGCGAGCGCATCGTCGTCGTCTCACAGGGGCTCGGGGCGATCGTTGCCACCAAGGCCGCCGAGGCGATCGAAGCGCTCGACGCCATCGTTTATATGGCGCCGGTCGTTTCCGGGCGTCTGCATCTCCGCGAGCTCGCGGTCTGGTCCAAGGTGGTCGATGAGAATCTCGGCCTCACGGACGGGCAGTACAACAAGACCGGCGTCTCCATTGCGTCGCTGACCATGCCCGGCGAGATCGCCGAGGAGGTCCGCAACGTCAACCTGCTGGGCGTCGACCGGCCGCCTGCCGGGCGGGTCCTGGTCATCGGCCGTGCAGACCATCCGGCCGATATGGAATTTGTCGCGCGGCTCCGGGCGCTTGGCGCGGACGTGGATGAACAGGCGTTCGAAGGTTATGACAAGCTCGTCTCCAATCCGGTGATCGTGAAACTGCCGCTGACGGTCGCCGATAACCTGACGGACTGGATCGCCGCGCTGCCGTCGGAACCTGCTTCCCCGACATCACGCCTGCCGGTGCCGCCCGCGCCGCTTACCGGGGACGGCTTTGCCGAAACGCCGACACGCTTCGGTACCAACGGCCGGCTCTCCGGGGTGCTCTGCGAGCCGCTGCACGGCCGCTCGGGCGCGACGGTGCTTTTCCTGACATCCGCCTATGACCGGCATGCCGGCTGGGGCCGCGCCACAGTGGCTCTCGCTCGCGCGCTGGCGCGGTCCGGCATTCCGTCGCTTCGTTTCGATACCGCCAATGTCGGCGACAGCCCACCGGTGCCCGGCCGGCCGGACCAGGTTCTCTATCATTCGGACCAGAATGCCGACGTATCGGAAGCGATCGATTTTCTCGAAACCCGGCGGCTGATGCCGGTGGTCACCGCCGGTCGTTGCAGCGGCGCCTTTCTGGGCTTCCGGGCATCGCTGGTGGAACCGCGGATAGCCGGCAATGTTTCCGTCAATCCGGCGGTCTTCCGCTGGCGTCCCGGTCGCTCCGTCGAGGATATGATCGTCAACGGCGCGCGCAGCCTTCGCGACTACCGAAAGCGGGCTCTGCGGGCCGAAACCTTCAGGCGCATCCTCAGGGGCGAGGTCAAGGTCGTCACCGCGGCCCGCAATATCGCCAAGGGCATCGGCAACCAGGCCAAGGGCAAGGTCCTGCACGCCTTCCGCAGTTTCCTGCCGGAAGGGCGGGCGATCTACGGTGCTTTCCGCACCCTCCACCATCGCGGCATTCCCGTTTCGCTGATTTACAGCGAGAACGATCTCGGTCTCGAACAGTATGATTTCTATTTCGGCCACGACGGGTCGGGGCTGGTCCGTTTTCCGAACGTGACGCCGCAGATCATTCCGAATGCCGATCACAACCTGACGCCGGAGCATGCCCGCAAGGTCTATCTGGAGACATTGAGAAAGATGGCTTTCCGCTTCCCTCTGGAAGAGGACGCCTATTCAAAAACGCGCGATTCGGCCGCCGCCGAGTGACCGGATCGTGCCGGCCGGTCTGCCGGCGGCGTCGGGGAGCGGGTCAAGGCGGATTCGTCTGATTGCGCCCGGCGCCAGATGGAAGCCATTGTCGCAGGCGCGGTAACCGGCGCATTCGATACGGACCGACTGGGCGAAGACATCGCTCGAAAGCTCCAGCCAGAACTCTCCGCCATCCTCGGCGACCGAAACGGTGATTTCGGCATCATGCAGGGCCTGCGCGCGCCCGAGCGGGAAATGATGCGCCTGCGCCAGAATTTCCCCGGTTTGCGCATCTCTCAACCGCGCCACCGTCACGTCATGAGAGGGCGGGCCGAAACGGTAGGCGTAGTTCGTGTCGAAGAAGGCGCCGAACAGGTCGGTCGCGGCGAGGCTTCTGCTGCTTCGGGCGGCAAGCGTGAGGTCGCGGCGACCCGACACGACGGACATTCGGCCTTCCCGCAGGCAGGTTACTTCCAGAACCACCGGCAGGTCGGCCGGAGTTTCGTTGACAAGATGGACATCCAGCCCATTGGTGCCCTCGTCGGCAAACACGGCCTGGACCGGGCGGAAGGCCCGTTTCAGCGCGAACCAGGCGGGTTTCGGCGTTCCGCCGACGTCGACCACGCCCCAGCCGGGCCCCGGCATGACATCCTGGAAGGTGAAGGCGAGCGCGCCGTTGCAGGTGGAGCCCGGCCGCCGCCATTCGGCAAAAGCCGCTTCCATCACTTCGCCGGTCACGGCGCGCGAAAAGTCAAGATAGCGTTCCGGCTGCTCCGCGCGCAGCGTCTGCGGATCAAGGTCGTAAAGCCTGCCGAGATAGTGGTCCCGCACATCCTCGAAATCCCAGTCGGCTCCCACGTCCCGTGGGATCCCGGCCTTGCCGCCGGCCAGCGTTTCCGCGTCCGAAAGGTTGGAGAAGGCCAGGCACTCGGCCGCGAAACGGACATCCGCCCGCCGGGCATCCTCCAGCGGCTGCTTGTAGGCGCCGACGCCGTAATAATGCGCCACGCCGGCATTCGGGTAAAAAGGCTGCGCGCCGCCACAGGGGGAATTCGCGACATAGGGCAGGTCCGGCCGGTATCCCGCGGCCAAAGCAGGAAGCACGTCTTCGCAGAGGGGACCTTTCCAGATCCGTTCGGGCATGCCCAGCATGGCGCCCTGCTGGTAGATCTCGCTGCCGCCGCAAAGGACGGCAAGCGACGGCGAGGCTCCAGTCGCCGCAAGGAACTGCTCCACCTCCGATTTCACGTGAATCAAGAAATCCGGGTCGGCGACGGGATAGTCGAAATTGGCGAACATCAGGTCCTGCCAGACCAGGAGGCCCAGTTCGTCGCATAGGGCGAAAAACTGCGGGCTTTCATAGGTCGCGATGCCCGGAATGCGGATCATGTTCATGCCCGCGTCTCTTGCGAGCCGAAGCCAGGGTTCGTAGCTCGCGCGGTCGCCGGGCAGCTTGACGATGTCGGCGGACGTCCAGACGGCACCGCGGCAGAATATCTTCTCACCATTGACGATGACGGCGAAATCGTTGCCGTGCGGGCCGCGTTCGACACTCAGGCTTCGGAAGCCCGTGCGCACCAGCGGGAATTCCTCGCCATCGGCTTCAAGTACGACGTCATAGAGTGCCGGTTCGCCATGGGTATGCGGCCACCAGGGTTTTATATCCGGCAGGCGAAGCACGGCCGAATATCGCTCGCCGTCATTCGCGAAATGCGTCTCGGTGCCGTTGCAGAGGAGCCGGAGATCGCGGTGCGGCCCGTCAAACGCAAAGCTGACTTTCAGAATGCCTGCCCCGCTTTCATCAAGCTCGGCGGATATGGCAAGTTTCCCTTTCTCCCCGACGGAAAGAAGGTCGGCTGCGGGGCCGGATGGGAGAGGCGAGGCCAGGCGATTATCGGCCGCTCTGATCACCGAAACCGGCCGCCAAGGCCCCACCGCATGAACCTGCGGGCTCCATCCCGGCATGAAACCGAGCGCGGTGGTGCGGATCAGGCGCAGGCCCTGGCTGGTCATCAGCCGCGGCCGCCAGCGGGCGCGGGGGCCGGTCTTTTCCAGATGCGGTTTCAGCGCTCGAAAGCAGATCGACAGGGTTTGCGTGCCGCTCAGCTCGACCGGCACGTCGTGGCTTTCGAACATGCTTGCCGACGACAGGATCAGCGTCTCGTCGAGGAACGCTTCGGCCACGGTCGCAAGCCCGGCGAACCTCAAGACTGCCGGTCCCGGCGTTTCGCCCGCAAGCGGGCGGCGATACCAGGCATCCCTATCGATCAGCGGTTCGGGATTGTCGCGGTCGAAGCGACCGGCAGCTTCCAGGGCGGCGGCGACCGTGCCGGGGACGATGGCCGGGATGGTGTCCGATCCGGAGGGAAGGTCGCCCGGCCGCGCGCAGGCACCCGGTTCGGTCATCGTCAAAGACCAGCCTTCGGCGAGAAGGCTGGTCTTTGATCCCATGACGGAAAGAAGGCTCACGCGGCCTCGCGGGCTTGGGTCAGCGTCAGCGCCAGATCACCCATCAGCAGATCCCAGGCATCGGCGGCCGGATCGAGTGCCGTTGCCAGCGGTTCGAATTTCTTGCGGGTGACGGCGCGGGCCAGCTGGAACTGGGTGGATTTCGCAACCTCCGAAATCTTCAGCGCCTGTTGCTCCGCTTGCGCGAAGGTCTTGCGGTTCAGCCAGGCCAGATGGCTCGCCAGAAGCTCGAAATTGGCGCCGACCTGCCGGAGCGTGTTGAAGGCATATTTGTGGAAGAAGCCGAAATCCCGGTCGGCTATGCGTTCCACCTGCGCCGGGAAGACCTTTGCGAAGGCACGGAGGGGATTGTCCTGCGGCCGCCGGGCAAAATGATGCCGCAGAAGCTTCCAAGCCGTTTCGCGAATTTCGCCGGCGTCCGGATAGGCTGCGGGGAATTTTGCGAATTCGGTATAGGGCAGGAAGGGCAGCGCGTCCGGCGCCGCGTCGAGCTGGAACAGTCCGTCGAAATCCCCGGCCGACAGCGAGAAGAAGCCGCCATTGTGGAAATAATCGAGCTCCCGCTTTTCGAGGTCGAGGCGGTTGACGGCCACCGTCGTCTTGCCATGTTCCTGGCGATAGGCAACGCCGCGGGTATCGGGCAGGTAAAAGCTGTCGAGCTCGAGCAGCGTCAGCCGGCCGCGGCGGACCTGTTCCATGACGTGCCATTCCGGCCGGTCGAAGATCGCAAGCTCGGTGACGCGGATGCCGAACAGGGTTTCGAGATCCTCCAGCGGCACCTTGAAGAAGGTGAACTGGTCGCCCTCGAAATCCTGGGTCAGGGTGAAGCCGAGCATGGCCTCGGGCGGCAGGCCCTGTGCCGACAGCACCTCGATCCACAGATCGACGTAACAATTGGTTTCCGGCCACATGCGCTCGGCGGAATGGAGCGCATGTGTCGCGTAGTTCGCCGGATCGAGACCGGGAAAAACCGTCGTCATCGGATCAGCCCCAGAGCGTGGCGCGGACGTTTTCCGGCCACTCCTTAACGTCCAGACCATGGGTGTGGAACAGTGCAAGCGCGATGCGTTCCAGGCCGAAACCGACGCAGGCGGTGTGGGCGACGCTGCCGTCTTCCAGGTTCAGGCCCCATTTCAGGCCGAACGAATCCTGATGGTAGTTGAAGCTCATGCAGGCGGTCGGCTTTGCGACCGAGGTGATCGGGATCAGCAGCTCGAACTTCAGGTTCTGGTCGCGCTGATTGTTGACCAGCATCTTGCCGGCGCGGCCGAAGAAGGGGTCGTTGGCAATGTCGATCGTCACCTCGAGGCCGACCGACTTCATCATCTCGACGCCGCGGTCCATCCAGCTCTGGCGGAAATCGGTGACATGCCGTTCGGTGCCCATGCAGACATATTCGCGCATGCGGAATAGCTGCTGGCGGGCCGGATCCTTGGAGGGTTCGTGGCGGAAGCAGTAGCTCTGCAGGTCGAAGAGGCTGCCGCCGGCGGGCAGCTTGCCGCGGCGCGCAACGGTCGGATAGAGCGGATAGCAGGCGGCCGGGGTCAGGACGATGTCGGTGGCTTCCTGGCCCTTGGTCCAGTCCTCCTCGCCGACCTCCATGCATTTCAGCAGGTTCATGTGGTCGAGCTCGTTGCCGCAGAACGAGTGGATGGTGCCGGCAAGCTGCGGAAAGCTCTTCATGTAGCCGCTGGTCTCGAAGAAGGCGCGGTTCATGCCCGGCGGGAAGCGCATGGCTTCCGCGCCGTCGGCGCCGCCGACCCTGTCGATCAGCCGTTCGAAGGCGGCGATCACGTCTTCGAACTGGCCGCTGCGGCCATAAAGCCCGTCCACGCCGGTCTCGATCAGCAGGCCCGCGTCGAACAGGCGGTCGAGAAATGAAACTTGCAAATCCATGGCTTCACCTCATTATTTTCAATGCATTACATTTGAAGTGATGGGGCGTCAGCCGACGAGGCTGGTGTCCGGTTTCTGGACGAGCAGCATGGTCGACGTATTGCCGAGAATGCGGTCGTTGGAGATCATCAGCTGGGCGGAATGGGCATCGCGCAGGTGCCGGCCGAGGCTGTAGGGCGTGCCGTTCTTGTAGCCCATGATACCGCAAATGATCATCGCCTGGTTGATGATGGTCAGGATCATTTCGGACGAGGCGAGCTTGACGTTGTTCATGGCGATCGAAAAGCCCATGGACGACAAGCGGTCGGAATCAAGCTTGGCATCCTCATAGAGCTTGAGGCCCGAGAGAATATTGCCCTTGAGGAGCTGAAGCTGGTTGGAGGCTTCGGCGAGCCTGAGCGCGCCGGGCGGCTGGGTGCCGCCGGCCTTGCGGGCTGCAGCGCGCACGAAAGCCTGCGCCCGCAGGACCGCATCGGCGGCGATACCGTACCAGACGGCGCTCCAGAGAAGATGCGAGGTGGCAAGCATCGACTGGGCCGCGATCTCGGCGAACGGTTTCGGGAAGATCTGCGCCGATGGCGCTTCGCCCTGGAAGAGAAAACCGTCGGAGCAGGTGCCGCGCATGCCGAGCGTATCCCAGTCGACCGTCTTCTGCAGGGTGTACTGGCCGTGCCGGAAGACCGTCATGACCTGGTCGGTCGGGGCGGCGCCTTCGTTCGACCGCGAGGTGACCATGACCGCATCGGCATGGGCGCCGTAGGAAATCACGGTCGCATCCTTCGTCAGGCGGCAGGTGTCGCCATCGACCTCGATCGCGCAGATCGAGTTGCGCATGTTGCCGCCGATGCCGGCCTCGGTCGTCGCGGAGGCGACGAGAAGCTGGCGGCCGGCGAGTTCGCGCATGAAATCCATGTGCCAGGGACTGTCGGCGCCGTGCACCACGAGGCTCGAAACCTTGATCTGGTGCATGGCGAAAACCATGGCGCTCGAGGCGCAGGCCTGTCCCAGGATGGAGCAGACCTCGGCGATCTCGGTGATGGAAGCGCCCTCGCCGCCGAACCCGGTCGGGATCTGGATGCCGAGAAGGCGCTCGGCTTTCATGGCGTCGACCGCCTCGCGCGGGAAGCGGCCGTCCCGATCGACGGGATCGGCGAATTCAGCCGCTACGGTTGCCACGCGATGAGCGCGTGCGCTCAAGGCCATGTCTGCGGCAAAGGCGGGGAGGCTCATCTCAAGCGGCCTCGCGGGCTTTCAGGATGTGGGAGACCGTCTGCTCGATCGCTGCGATGCTGGCGAAGGACTTGCGGTTCAGAAGGTTGTCCGGGAATTCGATGTCGAACGCCTCCTCCAGGCCCAGCATCAGCTGCACCGATGCGAAGGAGGAAAGGCCCGCCGCATAAAGATCGGCGCCGTCTGCCAGCTCCGTCACCGCGACCGGAAGGCCGCCTACCCGCGTCAGCAATTCGCGAATGGTCTCGTTCATCTCGACATCTCCCGATAATTGGAAATCTGCGTTCATCGCCAGGACGGTTATTACGCAGGATAGCATAAGATTTCGGTAATAAACTTCATCAATTTGGAGCTGCGGGATTCGGTAAAATTCGATCTATCAACCACGCTTCGGCCGGCTTGACATGGGCCGCCTGCAGGTTTCTGATGCCGGCATTCACCAGGGGGGTCCCGCCAAGGGGCTGAGATACTGCTGGTCGGATCGGCTTTGGCCGCCCGAGGCGCAGTGACCCGTTGAACCTGATCCAGTTCATACTGGCGTAGGGACGGTGCGGGCGCTGCGGCAGCGAGGGCGGGGAACCGTCTTTCGATTTCCACCGCGTTTTTTCATCATTCCAACACTGGAACTGGGTCTCCAAACGTCAAACCTTGGAGCCTCGAACCATGAATATTGCAACCGCCAAACTCACCCCGGTCGTCACCACCGGCCCGCTTCCCGCCTCGACGAAAGTCCTGAAAGCAGGCGTCATCCATCCGGATATCCGCGTGCCGATGCGGCAGATCGCATTGCATCCGACTTCCGGCGAGCCGCCGGTCACCGTCTACGATTCCTCCGGTCCCTATACGGCCGAAGGTGCTGCGATCAGCATCGATGCCGGCCTGCCACGCCTGCGCGAAAGCTGGATTCTCGCGCGCGGCGACGTGGAGGCCTATGAGGGCCGCATCGTCAGGCCGGAGGACAACGGCTTTGTTTCCGGCGACCGGCTGACGCCGGAATTCCCCGTCCGCAATCTTCCCTTCAAGGCGAAGCCGGGCAGGGCCGTTACCCAGCTCGCCTATGCGCGGGCCGGCATCGTCACGCCGGAGATGGAGTTCGTGTCCATCCGCGAAAATCTCGGCCGGCAGGCGGAGAGACAAGCTCGCGTCCGCGACGGCGAGAGTTTTGGCGCCCATATTCCGGAATTCGTGACGCCGGAATTCGTCCGCCGGGAAATCGCCGAAGGCCGGGCGATCATTCCCGCCAATATCAACCATCCGGAATCCGAACCGATGATCATCGGCCGTAATTTCCTGGTGAAGATCAACGCCAATATCGGCAATTCCGCCGTCACCTCGTCGATGGCGGAGGAAGTCGAGAAGATGGTCTGGGCGATCCGCTGGGGCGCCGATACGGTCATGGACCTGTCGACCGGCCGCAACATCCACAATATCCGCGAATGGATCATCCGCAATTCGCCGGTGCCGATCGGCACCGTGCCGCTCTACCAGGCGCTGGAGAAGGTGAACGGCATTGCCGAGGACCTGACCTGGGAGGTCTATCGCGACACGCTGATCGAACAGGCCGAGCAGGGCGTCGACTATTTCACCATCCATGCGGGCGTCCGGCTCGCCTATATTCCGCTCACCGTCGACCGTGTTACCGGCATCGTGTCCCGGGGCGGTTCGATCATGGCCAAGTGGTGTCTGCATCACCACCGGGAGAGTTTCCTCTACGAGCATTTCGAGGAGATCTGTGACATCTGCCGCGCCTACGACGTGTCGTTCTCGCTGGGCGACGGCCTGCGTCCGGGATCGATCGCCGACGCCAACGATGCGGCGCAGTTTGCGGAACTGGAAACGCTCGGCGAACTGACGAAGATCGCCTGGGCGAAGGATTGCCAGGTGATGATCGAAGGCCCCGGCCATGTGCCGATGCACAAGATCAAGGAAAACATGGACAAGCAGCTCGCGGTCTGCGGCGAGGCGCCGTTTTATACGCTCGGGCCGCTGACCACCGACATCGCGCCGGGTTACGATCACATCACGTCCGGCATCGGGGCCGCGATGATCGGCTGGTTAGGCACCGCCATGCTTTGTTACGTGACGCCGAAGGAACATCTCGGCCTGCCCGACCGCAACGACGTGAAAGTCGGCGTCATCACCTACAAGATCGCGGCGCATGCCGCCGATCTCGCCAAGGGCCATCCGGCGGCGCAGGTGCGCGACGACGCGCTGTCGCGCGCCCGTTTCGAATTCCGCTGGGAGGACCAGTTCAACCTGTCGCTCGATCCGGAAACGGCGCGATCGATGCATGACGAAACCTTGCCGAAGGAGGCGCACAAGGTGGCGCATTTCTGCTCCATGTGCGGCCCGAAATTCTGCTCGATGCGGATCTCGCACGATATTCGCGCCGAGGCGCAGAAGGAGGGCCTGGAGGCGATGGCCGCCCGATATCGCGATGGCGGCGATCTTTATATGCCGGTGGGGGAGTGAGCTGATCCCATGCCCTTTGACATCGAGGCCGGTTCAGGTTGAGGACAGTTCAGGTCGAGCCCAGCTCACCCCCCTCTGTCCTGCCGGACATCTCCCCCTCAAGGGGGGAGATCGAAGGAGGCATGCTCTGCAGTCCCTCTGTAAGTTATGGAAGGGTAGGAAGCCGGCAGGGAGTGGAGTTCGGCAATCTCAAGGCTTTTGGCAGGGCAGGACCTTGCCCCCAGCCGATCTCCCCCCTTGAGGGGGAGATGTCCGGCAGGACAGAGGGGGGTATGGCGGGGCATGCCTTCCAATGCTGTCTTTCCATGCTTGTCCCGTGGACGATTCACCGCTGCCTTTCAGCATCTTCAATGACTTGACCCAATCATCATCCACGCCCTCCGGCTTTCCGCCTACAATCCTCCCGCTTCCGTCGCCGGAGTGTTTCGCGAGACGTTCGCGGGCAGGCGGAGGCCGGCGCTTCTACCTTAACCGTAACGTGCGGGGATGGTGGAAGAGGTGAAAGCCATGGAGTGCCCGTCGAAAGGCGAACATTCCTATCAAGCCTCCCCCTGGCCGCCGGGCCGGGTTCGGTTGAGCCGTCCAAGTGGTGAGCCTGCTCGAAAGGACGGGCGTGAACAGGACCACGCAGCGAGGCGAGGTGATCACCTGTAGAGGCCGGAAGCCTCGACAAGACGCCGAAGGCCACGCGAATGCGGAGCCACCTATTAAAATCTATTCGAGGTTCCGCATTCGTGTGGGCTCTCCAAACACGGGCGTTTTACGCCGCGTGAACAAGAACCCGTGTCACTTCGGCGGATACTCGTGCTCCCCACCGCGAAAATCGCTCACCGAATAACAGCCGCCTTCGCTCCGCACCGCGCTTTCGCCGATCACCGCCTTGCCGTGGCCGCCGGGAATATCGAGCACGTAGGTCGGCTGGCAGAGGCCGGAAATCGTGCCGCGCAGCGCGGAAGTGATCTTCTGCCCCTCGGCGATGTCGAGGCGGAAATGGGCGGTGCCGGGGGCAAGGTCGGGGTGGTGCAGATAATAGGGTTTCACGCGGGTTTCGACGAAGGCCTTCATCAGTTCGCCGAGCACGGTCGGATCGTCGTTGACGCCGGCGAGCAGCACGGTCTGGCTCACCATCGGGAAACCGGCATCGATCAGCCGGGCGCAGGCGGCGCGGGCGGCATCGGTCATCTCCCGCGGATGATTGGCGTGCAGCGCCACATAAACGGTCTTGCGGCTTTCCTTCAGCGCGGCAATCATCGCCTCGTCGACAAGCTCCGGTTCGACCACCGGCACGCGGGTATGAAAGCGGACAATCTTCACATGCGGGATTTCGGCAAGCCCGCGCATGATCGCGGCCAGCCGGCGCGGGGAGAGAACCAGCGGATCGCCGCCGGTCAGGATCACCTCCCAGATTTCCCCGTGCTCGCGGATATAGGCGAGCGCCGCCGCCAGCTTCTCGGGCGAAAGCGTGCCGTCGCCCTGCGGGCCGACCATTTCGCGGCGAAAGCAGAAGCGGCAATAGACCGGGCAGATATGCACGGCTTTCAAGAGCACCCGGTCCGGATAACGATGGACGATGCCCTTGACCGGACTGTGCGCCTGATCGCCGATCGGGTCGGCGCGTTCTTCCGGGGTCGTCAGCAATTCGTTGGGATCGGGCACGAACTGCCGGGCGATGGGATCGGCCGGATCGGCTTTGTCGATCAGCGACACCACCGTCGGCGTCAGCGCGATCGCGTAGCGATCCGCGACGGCGCGGATGCCGTCGAGCTTCCGGGGCTCGATCAGGCCGGCGGCCGCCAGCTCTTCGGGGGTCTTCAATGAGCGCACTGCGGTCACGAAAACACCTCCGCGACCGGCGCCCACATTACCTGGTCGATGCGGCTGGCACCGGTTGCCAGCATGGCAAGCCGGTCGAAGCCGAGCGCTGCCCCGCTTGCCTCCGGCATGATCGAAAGCGCTGCGAGAAAGTCTTCGTCGAGCGGATAACGTTCGCCATAGATCCGGGTCTTTTCCGCCATTTCATGCTCGAAACGGCGGCGCTGTTCGCCGGCATCGGTCAGTTCCCCGAAGGCATTGGCAAGCTCGACGCCGCAGGCATAAAGCTCGAAACGCTCGGCGACGCGCGGATCACGAGCGGAGGGCCTCGCAAGCGCCGCCTCGCAAACCGGGTATTCGTGCAGGATCGTTGCGCGCCCCTGCCCGAGATGCGGCTCGACCTTCTCGACCAGCACCTTGCTGAAGAGGTCGGCCCAGGTGTCGTCTTCGGCAAAGCGGATAGCGGCATTTTGCAGGCCGGCCGCCAGCAGGTTCCGGTCGGTTTCGCCATTCGTCGCGACGGAGGCGAGCAGGTCGATACCGGCGAACCGGTCGAAGGCTTCGGCAAGCGTCAGGCGCTCCGGTTCGGCGAAAGGATCGACCTCCATCTCGCGGAAGGCAAAGCGCCGGGTCCCGGCTGTCTCGGCGGCCAGTGCCAGCATGTCGGCGCAATCGGCCATCAGCTGCTCGTAGCTTTCGCCGACCCGATACCATTCGAGCATGGTGAATTCCGGATGGTGCAGCGGCCCGCGCTCGCGGTTGCGATAGACATGCGCGAAGGTGAAGATACGCTCCTCGCCGGCGGCCAGCAGCTTCTTGGCGGCAAATTCCGGAGAGGTGTGCAGGTAGAGCGGCGCCCTGCCGCCGTCGATGGCGATCGCCTCGGTCGCGAAGGCATGCAGATGCGTCTCGTTGCCCGGCGAGACCTGGAGGGTCGCCGTGTCCACCTCGATGAAATCGCGCGCGCCGAAGAAATCGCGCAGCGCCGCCTGGACCGCGTTGCGGCCCTTGAGGAAGGGCCGGCGGTCCGCATGGTTTGCCGGCGTCCACCAGGGCGAGCGAGGTATGGCAGGTCGGGACGAGCTCATTTGCGGCTTTCTTCGCCGGTTCTCCCCGGCAAGGCTTCCACTTTGCGCGGTTTTAGAGTAGTTCCGGCCGGAAAACAGACGATCCGTCCTTCGGGCCGGTTATCGCCCGGTCCTCTACGACGCATTTTCGGCAGTTACAAGCCGGTTCGCACCACAAGGAATACCATGGTCAAGATCATCGCCTCTTCCGTCCGCAAGGGCAATGTCCTCGAAGTCGAGGGCAAGCTCTATGTCGTTCTTACCGCCGAAAACTTCCATCCTGGCAAGGGAACGCCCGTCACGCAGGTCAACATGCGCCGTATCGTCGATGGCGTGAAGGTTTCGGAACGCTGGCGGACGACCGAACAGGTCGAGCGCGCCTTCGTGGAAGACGTGAACCACCAGTTCCTCTACGAGGACGGCGAAGGCTTCCACTTCATGAACCCGGAAACCTACGACCAGGTCGTGGTCGACGTGGACACGATGGGCGACCAGAAGGCCTATCTCCAGGAAGGCATGACCTGCATCCTGTCGATGCATGACGGTGTCGCGCTGGCCCTGCAGCTGCCACGCCACGTGACGCTCGAGATCGTCGAGACCGAACCGGTCGTGAAGGGCCAGACGGCTTCGTCCTCCTACAAGCCCGCCATGCTGTCGAACGGTATCCGCACCGCGGTTCCGCCGCATATCGATGCCGGCACCCGCGTCGTCATCGCGACGGAAGACAATTCCTACGTCGAACGCGCCAAGAACTGATCGGTTCAAGGGCGGATGTCCCCGGTCTTTCCGGGGCATATAAAATAACCTCCGAAGCGCTGGCTCCGGAGGTTTTTTATTGTCGGTTATATGTGGGTGGTGCTTACTTCTTGACGACCACCGATGCGACCTTGGCATCGGTCTTGCCGAAGGCGTAACCACCGCCGACCGCCACGTTGAGCGAGACATAGTCCTGCGCCATCTGACGGACGGCGGCAGCGAGGTTCGACTGAGCGGTCGAGACCTGACGCTGGGCGTCGAGAACGTCGAGCAGCGAGGACGCGCCGTCGCGATAGCTGGCGGTGCCGAGCTGCAGGGCTTCCTCATAGGATTTCACGGTTGCCTGCAGCGAGGAGACGGTGCGGCTGTCGCGAGAAACCGCAGCCAGCGCATTTTCCACTTCCTCGACCGCGTTCAGAACCGTCTGCTTCCAGGCGAGATAACGGCCTCGTGCGCTGGATTCGGCAATCTTGACGTTGCCGCGCAGGCGGCCGCCGTCGAAGATCGGCAGGCTCAGCTGCGGACCGAAGGACCAGGTCAGCGACCGGACATCGAGGCCGGTGACGGCGGAGTATCTCGGAGAGATGGAACCCCCGAGGGTAATCGCCGGATAGAGCTGGGCCTCGGCAACGCCGATTTCGGCGACTGCCGATGCGAGCTGGCGTTCCGCGGCACGGATGTCCGGACGGTTGCGGATCAGGTCCGCCGGGATGCCGGCCTTGGTGTTGAAGCGGGCGACCGGCTGGCGGGCTCCCTTCAGCAGTTCGGGAACGAGGCTCGACGCGGGCATGGCGAGAAGCGTGGCCACGCGGTGCGCTGCACCCCGGAAGCTCGTTTCCAGGCCCGGAATTTCTGCAATCGTCGAATTCACCAGACCTTCCGACTGGACGACATCGAGACGCGAAGCCGCGCCGGCATCCAGCTGGAGCTTGGTGAGGTTCAGCGTTTCACGCCGCGAATCGAGGTTCCGGCGAGCGATCGCGATACGTTCCTGATAGTAGCGGACGTCGATATAGGCCGCCACGACCTGCGACAGGAACGACAGACGCGCGACGTCTTCGCTGGCATAAGCGGCGTCGAGGCTTGCGAGCGCGCCTTCCTTGGAGCGCCTGTAGAGGCCGAAAAGATCGAGGAACCAGGAGGCGTCGGCGGTGCCGGCCGTCACGGTCGACCGCGAGAACGAGCCCGGATCGCTACGCGTGCCGGTGGTCGTATTGGCGGCCGAAATATCGAGCGACGGAAGAGCGCCCGCGCCGGCGACGGTGACGCTGGCCTGCGCGGAGTTGATCCGTTCCATCGCCTGGAGGATGTCGAGGTTCTGGCCGATGCCTTGATTGACATAGCCGTTCAGCCGGCTGTCGTTAAACGCGGTCCACCAGGCGACCTGCGAAACGTCGCCATTGCTGGTCTTGCCGGCTTCGGCAAATTTTCCCGGAAGAGCAATTTCCGGCGCCTTGTGATCTGGACCGACGACGCAGCCCGAAAGCAGCAGCATGGTGAGAGGAGCAACAACTCGAATGGATAACATTTTTCTGTCCCAGTGCCCTACAACGCTTGAAAGATCGGCATTCAGGCCGCTTCCGATTGTCCCGCCAGCAGCGATTCGAGCAGCTTCTGACGGCATTAAAAGACGAATACGTTAACGAACGTAATGTTCATCCTACTCTTTTTCACGCTTTGATAACCGTCTAACGACAACAAAGAAGGACGGAACGAAGAAAATTCCGAGAAGTGTTGCAGAAAGCATACCACCCAGGACCCCGATGCCGATGGCGTTCTGGGCTGCCGAACCCGCGCCGGTGGCGATCGCCAGCGGCACGACGCCAAGGATAAACGCAAGCGATGTCATGATGATGGGCCTCAGGCGCAACCGCGCGGCCTCGAGGGTCGCGTCGATCAGGCTCATCCCGCCCACCTGACGGTCCTTGGCGAATTCGACGATCAGGATGGCGTTCTTGGCGGCAAGCCCGATCGTCGTCAGAAGCCCGACCTTGAAGTAGACGTCGTTCGCCTGGCCGAAGAAATGCGCCGCGGTCAGCGCGCCGAGCACGCCGATCGGCACGGCGAGAATGACCGAGAACGGGATCGACCAGCTTTCATAGAGCGCCGCAAGGCAGAGGAAGACGATCAGGACCGAGAGCCCGTAAAGCATCGGCGCCTGCGAGCCGGACAGCCGCTCCTGGTAGGAAATGCCCTGCCAGGCCACCGAGTAGCCGCCCGGTAGCGCGGACGTCAGCCTCTGCATCTCGTCCATCGCCTGGCCGGTGCTGACGCCCGGTCCGGCGGCGCCGTCGAGCGGAATGGCGCTGGTGCCGTTGAAGCGGGCGAGCTGCGGCGTACCGCTGATCCACTGCACCGTGCTGAAGGCGGAGAAGGGCACCATCTCGCCCTTGTTGTTGCGGGCGAACCAGTGCTTCAGGTCGTCCGGCTGCATGCGGTAGGGCGCGTCGCCCTGCACGTAGACCGGCTTCAGCTCGTTGTTGAGCGTGAAGTCGTTGACGTCGCGCCCGGCGAAGATGGTCGCCAGCATCGAGTTGACCGAAGCGAGATCAACGCCCATCGCGCCCAGCTTCTCCTGGTCGAGCAGGATCTTGAGCTGGGTTTCGGACCGCTGGGTGCTGCTGCGCAGCGAGCTGATGTTCGGATTGCCCGTACCGGCCTGCATGAGCTGCTGCGATGCCGCGGTCAACGCCGCATTGCCGTTGTTGCCGCTGTCGACCAGATACATGGAGAAGCCACTCGACGTGCCCAGCCCCTGGATGGCCGGCGGCAGAAGAGCAAAGACCTGCGCATCGCGGATGCTGAAGAAATATCCGCTCGCCCGCTGGACGATGGCTGCCGCCGATTGCTCGGGCCTGGCGCGGTCGGCGAAATCCTTGAGCTTGGTGAAGACGATCGCATTGTTCTGGCCGCTTCCGCTGAAGCTGAAGCCGAGGACGCCGAACACCGCGTCCACATTGTCCTTTTCCTTCTCGAGGAAATAGGCCTCGACCTTCTTCACCGCTTCGTCGGTGCGCGGCGTGGTGGCGCCGACCGGCGTCTGGATGATGGTCAGCAGAACGCCCTGGTCTTCCTGCGGAAGGAAGGAGTTCGGCAGCTTGGTGAAAAGCCAGGCGCAGCCGCCGATCACCAGCAGGAACGCGAGCATGACCCGAAACGGACGCTTCAGAAGATATCCGATGGTGCCGACATAACCCCGGGTCGAGCGATCGAAACCGCGATTGAACATGGCGCCGATGCCGCGCCGCTTCTTGTGGTGGTCGATCGGCTTCAGCATCGTGGCGCAGAGCGCCGGCGTCAGCACGATGGCGACCAGCGCCGAAAGCAGCATGGCCGACACGATGGTGATCGAGAACTGCCGGTAGATGATGCCGGTCGAGCCGCCGAAGAAGGCCATCGGAATGAACACGGCCGTCAGGACGAGCGCGATGCCGATGATGGCGCCGGTGATCTCGCCCATGGATTTTTCGGTCGCTTCGAGCGGGCTCAGGCCCTCCTCGTCCATGATACGTTCGACGTTCTCGACAACGACGATGGCGTCGTCGACGAGAAGGCCGATGGCAAGAACCATGGCGAACATCGTCAGTGTATTGATGGAATAACCGGTTATCGCCAATACCCCGAACGTGCCGAGCAGGACGACGGGCACCGCGATCATCGGGATCAGGGTTGCGCGCAGATTTTGCAGGAAGATGAGCAGGACAACGAAGACCAGGATGATCGCTTCGATCAGCGTGTGGACGACCTTTTCGATCGACAGCTTCACGAAGGGCGTCGTGTCGTAGGGATAGGTGATCTCCACGCCATCGGGAAGATTGGGTCCGATAGCGGTCAGCGCCTCCCTGACGCGCGCGGCGGTATCGAGGGCATTGGCGCCGGTCGCGAGGTTCACGGCGAAACCAGTCGATGGAAGGCCGTTCTGTCGTGAGCCGCCGCCATAACTCTCCTCGCCGATCTCGACGCGGGCGACATCGCTCAGACGCACCGTCGCGCCGTCCTGTTCGACCTTCAGGATGATCCGTTCGAAATCGTCGACCGTGGTCAGCTGGCTTTGCGCGGTCATGGTGACCGTCAGCTGCTGTTCCGCCCTGGCCGGAAGGCCGCCGAGGGCGCCGACGGACACCTGCGTGTTCTGCGACTGGATCGCGGACGTCACGTCGGCCGGCGTCAGCTGGTATTTCTGCAGCTTGTAGGGATCGAGCCAGACGCGCATCGCGTAGCCGGACCCGAAGATGTCGATGCTGCCAACGCCTTCCAGGCGCTTGACCTGGTCCTCGATCTGCGTGGAAAACAGATCGCCGAGATCGACGGAACTGCGCTTCTTGTCGGTGGAAACCAGGGCGCCGACCATCAGGATGCTCGAGGTCGAACGGGCCACCTCGATACCGGCCTGCTGCACGACGTCGGGCAACTGAGACTGCACCAGCTGCAGCTTGTTCTGCACCTGCACCTGGGCAATGTCCGGGAGGACGCTGCTGCCGAAGGTCAGCGTGACGGTGGCGCGGCCGGTCGAGGAGGACGACGTCATATAGGTGAGGTCGTCGAGGCCGGTCATGCCGTCCTCGATGATCGTCGTCACCGATTTCTCGACGGTCTCGGCGCTTGCGCCGTTGTAGCTTGCGGTGATCCTGACCGTGGTCGGCGCGATGTCGGGATATTGCGAAATCGACAGCGTCGCGATGGCGAGCGCGCCGCCGAGCATGATGACGATCGCGATGACCCAGGCGAAGACCGGTCGCCGGATAAAGAACTTGGCCATTCAGATTATTCCTTGCCGCGTTTCGTCATGATCGTTTCCGTTCGGGCCGTCACGGCTTTGCCGCCGCCGGCTTCGGGGCCTCGACAACGAAACCCTTGTCGTCGATCGTCGCCTCGACCGGTTGCACGGCGGCGCCGTCGGCGATCCACTGGAAGCCGTCGACGATCAGGCGATCGCCATCGGCAACACCTTGCGTGACGAGCCAGCTGTTGCCGGAGACGCCGCTGGTCGGGAAGATGCGGGTCTCTACCTTGCCGTCCGTCGTGACGAACTTGGCGGAGAGTTCGCCGCGGGCATTGCGCGTCGCGGCGCGCTGCGGGATCAGGTAGCCACTCTCGTTGCCGAGCGTGACGGTGGCGCGCACATAGGTGCCGGGCAGGATCATATCCCTCGGATTGTCGAAGAGCGCGCGGATCTGGTAGGTGCCGGTGGTTTCGCTGACGGCCATGTCGGCCATGTCGAGCTTGCCGGTCATCGGATAATCCGTCCCGTCTTCCAGGGCGAGCCGGATATCCGCCTTGCGCGGATCGCCGCTGAGGCGGCCGGAGGCCATGGCCGAGCGCAGTTCGAGCAGGTTGGTGCTGGAATCGATGAGATCGATGTAAATCGGGTCGAGGCGGCGCAGCGTCGTCAGCGCCGTCGTCTGGTTGGCGGTGACGATATTGCCGATGCTGACATTGGAGATCGACGTGACGCCGTCGAAGGGCGCGCGGATCTCGGTAAGATCCAGATTGATCTGGGCGGCATTGAGTGCCGCATTGGCCTGGGCGACATCCGCCTGCGCCTGCAGCAGGGTCACGCGGGCGTTTTCGTATTCGATCTGCGTCGCACCGCTGTTGACCAGCCGCTCGTAGCGGGAGAGGTTCGCCTGGGCGCTCGGAATGCTGGCTTCCGCCTTCGAGACGGTTGCCTTCGCCTGGGCGACTTCGGCCGCGTAGGTGCTGTCCTCGATCTTGTAGAGAAGGTCTCCGGCCTTGACCTCGCTGCCCTGCTTGAAGGCGATCTGCTTGATCTCGCCGGTGACGCGCGGACGGATGTCGGCGATCTGGAAGGGCGCGGCCCGGCCCGGCAGGATTGCCGTGATCGGCTGCTCGGATTTCTTCATGATCACCACGCTGACAGGCTGCGGCGGACGCTGCGGGCCACCGCCTGCCGCGCCGTTGCCGGCCGGCTTCTGGCTCGAGTCGCTGCAGGCCGCGAGCGCTACGGTAAGAAGCAGGGAAAGTATCAGTTTGCGTCCGGTCATGGCGTCATCCAAGCAAGCGTGGGTAATCGCCACGGCAGACGGGATGTGCCGAGGCGCAATTTTGAGAGATTAACTCGTCTCGGGCAGTCGGAACAGGGCGGGCAAAAAGAGAGATTCAACCACTGTTCGGCAGCCGGGAAAGTGACGTAAGTATAAAATCGTCACTTTGCAAGCGGATTTTGCAATGCAGCATTCACAAGTTTGGAAAGCCCCTCGCAACGGTCATGCAATTCCGCCTCGTCTGTCTTGGCCAGAAGAACCGGATGGAGAACGCTGGCGAAGGCCGCGGCCACATGCTGGCTGATCGCCTGAGGATCGGTGCATTTGTAGGCGCCGCTTTCAATGCCCTGCCGGATGAGATCGGTGAACAGGTTCTCGATCAGCCGTTTGTAATGCTGGCCGCTCGGCAGATCGGCTTCCGACATCAGGAAGATCATCTCGAACAGAAAGGGATTGTCACGCAGGTCCTGGAGATGCGCCTCCATCAGCTTGCGAACGACGATTGCCAGCCGCTCGGGCGCCGGGGCCGGCTCGTCGAGCGTCTCGAACCGGCCGATCATCCGGCTGATATGCCGGTCGCAGATGGCGTCCGCCAGCGATGCCTTGGAATGGAAATGCTTGAAGATGTTGGCCGGCGACATATGCAGCGCATGAGCGACGTCGGCGATTGAAGATTTGGCGATCCCCCGTTCACGGAAGAGGACTTCCGCCGTGTTGAGGATGTCTTCCCGTGTTTCCTGCGCCTTGCGTCTCGGTCTGCGCACTCTGGCCTCTTGATAATGCCGGATCGATTTTCCGGCCGTTTGTTCAACGCGGAGTGAAATAGGGCGCCAGGTTGCTGCGGATACGGTCGAGCACCGTCGCGCCGCTTGTATCCTGCACGAAAGTCTCGCCGGTGATCGTTTCATAGGCCGTGCGGTAGACCCTGGCGGTCTCCTCGACGAGCTCGGCGGGGATTTCCGGGATCTCATCCTTATAGGGGTCGCAACGCTCGACCACCCAGGCGCGGATGAAATCCTTGTCGAAGCTTTTCGGCCGGGTACCGTTTCGGAAAGCCTCGCCATAACTGTCGGCGATCCAATAGCGGCTGCTGTCGGGTGTGTGGATCTCGTCGGCAAGGATGATGTTGCCGGCGGCATCGGTGCCGAATTCGTATTTCGTGTCGACGAGGATCAGGCCGCGCCGCGCGGCCAGTTCCTGGCCCCGCGCGAAAAGCGCCAGTGCATAGCGGGAAAGGGTCTCCCACTGTTCGGCCGTCAGAAGGCCCTTTTCGATAATCTCTCCCGGCGTCAGCGGTTCGTCGTGGCCGCCGTCGAAGGCCTTGCTGGTCGGAGTGATCACCGGCTGGGGCAGGATTTCGTTGTCCCTGAGGCCGTCGGGGAGATCGAGCCCGTACATGGTCCGCTCTCCCTTCTTATAGAGAGTGAGCAGCGACGTCCCCGTCGTGCCGGCGAGATAACCGCGTACGACGATCTCGACGGGAAGGATGTCGAGCCGCTTGCCGATCACCACATTCGGGTCGGGATAGGCGATCACGTGATTGGGGCAGATGTCCTTCGTCGCCTCGAACCAATAGCGGGCGGTCTGCGTCAGAACATGGCCCTTGTCGGGGATGGCCGTCAGGATGCGGTCGAAGGCGCTCAGCCGATCGGTGGCGATGATGATGCGGCTGCCATCGGCCAGGTCGTAATTCTCGCGCACCTTGCCGCGATAGGGGTTCGGCAGTTCGGGAATGAAGGCATCGGAGAGAACGCGCACGGGGACCACTTTCCAGAGAGTTTCGGAGGCATTCCGCTATCGCATGTTTTGCAGCGGCCGCACAAGAATGGAAGGAATTGTAGTCGGCGTGCCTGTATCACTCCCTGGGTCGGCTGCGAGCCCTATATAGAGAATGGTTAACGAACATTAACGGCCCGGGATTCTCAGAAATTGCAGATTACCAATTATAAACAATGGCTTGTACGATTTCTCAAGAATTCTGAAAAAGGCAGTTGACTTGAAACTGGGGAGGGCACTATAACCCCGATCACTGACGAGGGCGGCGGCGCTGCTGGCGACGAACTCCTTCGTTCTG
>NZ_JAVDTC010000011.1:0-183721 GCF_031455615.1 Neorhizobium sp. 2083
GACTTGTTCTCTTCGGACGTTCCCGCAGTCGAATGCGCAACCGGTGCGCCCAGTTCGAACGAGTAGGAACCGTCCGCCTTGATCACCAGGATCGCAGCCGGCGTGCCGGCCGGATAGTTGAGGCTCGTCGCCGTATAGGTCGTGACGCCGTCGGCGCCGCGCACGCCGGCGCTCCACGACACCGATTCCGTCTGCGCAAAACCGTTGCCGTCCTTGTAGACGACGCTGAAGCCGGGAAGATCGACCGCAAGCGTGCCGAGACCGTCGGCGCCCATCCTGAACAGCGTGCCCGCACCGCCCGTGACGATCTTGACGTCCGGGGACGTGTCATTCGTGCCGCCGAGGTTGACCGGCGTGAACTCGCTCTGCGCCTCGTCGTCAAGCGTCGCGGAACCCGATACATAGGAGAGAACCGGTCTCGGCGTATCGTCGTTGACGTCGATATTCAACGTGCCCGTGGCCTGGTCGCCGTCGCCGTCCGTCACCGTGAAGCCGATCGACAGAGTGTTATTTTCCTCGAATGCCGGCAGCGTCTTATCATGCACGACGGGGGCTTCGACGGTGAAGTTATAGGAACCGTCGGCATTGATGACCAGCACCGCGGCAGTCTGGCCGGACACGGCACCCGTTGCCGTGAAGGTCGTCGAGCCGTTCCCGCCCTTGACGCCCTCGCTCCATTCGACGGCTTCCGTCTTGGCAAAACCACCCTCTTCATAGATCACGCTGAAAGCCGGGCCGTTGATCGTAACCAACTTCATGCCGTCTGCGCCGGCCGTGAACAGCGCACCCGCCGCACCCGTTGCAGTGTTTGTATTCGGGCTCACATCGCCAAGCCAGCTCGTGCCCGAATTGCCATTACCCTGCGCCTCGTCGTCGAGCACTGTCGCCGACGTCACGACACCCTTCGATACAGGCGTGTCGTCATCGACATTGATCGTCAGCGTGCCGGGCGTTGCCGCCGCGTCGCCGTCCTTGTCGGTGACCTGGTAGGAAACCGTGAACTGGACGTTGTCCTCCGTGCCCGGGATCGTGCCCTGCGGATGGTTGATCGGTGCGAGCTGGGTGACCTCATAGGCACCCGTCACCGTGTCGGTGATGGTGATCGAGACGACCGCGCGTTCGCCCTGGAAAATGGTCATCACCTTGCCGTCTTCGGACGGCGTCGCGGTGAAGCCTTCAGGCAGCGTCAGTCCGTTGGAAAGCCACAGCACCGAACCGGCACCATCGGCACCGTAGGCATGTGCAAGCACACCCGTGGCGTTGACGGGGTCGGCATCATCGCCGTTGCCGTTCGGATTACCGCCGGCCAGCGCGTCGTCGTCGAGCTGAACCAGCGCGTTCTCGCCGATCGTCGGGATATCGTCATCGACATTGATCGTCAGCGTGCCCGGCGTTGCGGCCGCGTCGCCGTCCTTGTCGGTGACCTGGTAGGAAACCGTGAACTGGACGTTGTCTTCCGTGCCCGGGATCGTGCCCTGCGGATGGTTGATCGGTGCGAGCTGGGTGACCTCATAGGCACCCGTCGCCGTGTCGGTGATCGTGATCGAGACGACCGCGCGCTCGCCCTGGAAGATCGTCATTACCTTGCCGTCTTCGGACGGGGTGGCGGTGAAGCCTGCAGGCAGCGTCAGGCCGCTGCCGATCCACAGGACCGAACCGGCGCCGTCGGCACCATAGGCATGTGCAAGCACACCCGTGGCGTTGACGGAGTCGGCATCGTCGCCGTTGCCGCCTTCGATGCCGCCCTTCAGCGCATCGTCGTCGAGCTGAACCAGCGCGTTCTCGCCGATCGTCGGGATATCGTCATCGACATTGATGGTCAGCGTGCCCGGCGTTGCGGCCGCGTCGCCGTCCTTGTCGGTGACCTGATAGGAAACCGTGAACTGGACGTTGTCTTCCGTGCCCGGGATCGTGCCCTGCGGATGGTTGATCGGCGCAAGCTGGGTGACCTCATAGGCACCCGTCACCGTGTCGGTGATGGTGATCGAGACGACCGCGCGTTCGCCCTGGAAAATGGTCATCACCTTGCCGTCTTCGGACGGAGTCGCGGTGAAGCCTGCAGGCAGCGTCAGGCCGCTGCCGATCCACAGAACAGAACCGGCGCCATCGGCACCGTAGGCATGTGCAAGCACACCCGTGGCGTTGACGGAGTCGGCATCGTCGCCGTTGCCGCCAGCAATACCGCCGGTCAGCGCGTCGTCGTCCAGCTGAACCAGCGAATTCTCGCCGATGACCGGAATGTCGTCATCGACCGTGACGGAGAAGCTGCCGGTCTGCGAATCGCCGTCGGCGTCCGTTGCCGTATAGTTGAAAGTCAGCGGGAGAGCGTCGCTTTCGGAAGCATGGTCAAGCGCACCCTTCAGCTCGAATGTCGCCGTGCCGTGTTCCGAGGTCGGATCAAGGGTGACGGTGAAAACCGCCGGACCTTCGACGCTGCCCTTGAATGCGGTGATGGTGACGATGCCATTGGCCGAGACCGTCGGCGCACCATAGACGACCGCAACGCCGCCCGAAGTCAGCCCCTGCGGCAGGCCGTCGCCATTGAACGCAATTGAACGGCCGAAGGTATCGCCTTCCGACTCGCCCTTCATATTGGCGTCGGCACCCCAGGAGATACCGAGGGCCGCCGACGTGACGAGGCTCTCATGCGATTCGCCTTCGTCATTGCCGCCTGCAAGATCGTCCTCGTTCACCGAAGCGAGCGTCACCGGACCCGTGATCGACGGACCGTCATCGGCGATATCGATCATGAACGAACCGGTAGACGCATCGCCGTCCTTGTCGGTCACCGTAAACGAAAAGTTCAACCGCAGAATATCGTCGGCGCTGGTCTGGTTGCCGTCCGGATGATCGAGCGGCTGGGACTGCGTGAAAGTGAACTCGCCGGTTACGGCATTCGTGACCTGGAGCGTGAACACCGTGGTGGTGACGCCGCCAACCGTGATCGTTCCGGTTACCGTCAAGCCGTCCACGGACGTCGTCACGGTGACAGGATGTCCGCCCGAGGAGAGTGCTTCCGTGTCGCCGGCGGTCGGGGTCGGCCCCTCGTTCAGGTCGTTGGCATTGTTGAAATTGACCGAAGTCACAATTCCGAAGTCGTCGCCGCCGTCAAACTGCAGCACGCCGGTGATCGTCTCGTTGCCCGTGATGCCGTCGACCAGCACCGATTCCGTCAGGCCGAACGGCGTAGACATGTCGACCGCGATCGGCTGATCGTCTCCCGTCGTCTGGGGGCCGCCGGGGCCGCCGTCGCCGAATTCCGTGTCGCCGAGCAGCGAGGCCAGCTGAATGGGGCCATTCTGGCTCTGCTGGATCGAGTCTTCGAATTCGGCGCCGGAGCTGTCAGGACGGCCGGTCGCGCTGAAGGACCCATCCGGACCGGCTGCGACGTTGATGCCGCTGTCTTCCAGTGCCGCGAAGAGAACCTGCTGGGGAACCTCCACTTCGCCGATCAGCATGGTCGGGATCTTCGCCGCGCCGTTGACGATGACGACCTCGGTGCCGTCCGCCTGGACCAGGATCAGGTTCGCGCCATCGACGCGGACATCGTCGATCGAGACGTTTGCCGCAAGATGAATGACGTTGTTGGCGTCCGGGGTCACCTGCGCGGCCGGAGCGGCAGGAGGAGCGGCCGGCGCGTTCGGATCTGTCGGAAGGCGGCCTGTCGTCGGGGTGCGGCCGTCACCGGCCTGCGCCACCTGGATCTCATGCTCGATCGGCGAAGGCGTCGAAGAAGAAGCGATCTCCTCCTGGATTTCCGACGAGAAATTCTCAGCCAGATTTTCTTCCGAAATGCTCGACAGGCGCGGATCTTCAACGGACATGACTCTAACCCCCAATAAAAACTGTGCCGCAATCAACTCCGCCCCCAAATATAAAGCAAGAGTTCCTTAACCTTCGGGATATAGCCGGTTATGTGCTGGAAAAGGAATTATTCACGGAAGGTTAACTGCGGCGGCAGAAGACGTATTAAAGCCACACATCTTGCCCCTTCCGGACGGAAAACATGGTTTTCAAATGGTAACCGGGGTGGTTGTTACGGCCTTGCGCCCAGCCTGATCCGGATACCGCGCCACTCGGGCGGTCGATTCGCAGACGGATGGCGGCTGATTCGAAGGCCGGTCTTGTGAGGCAAGGCGGCGGGAGAGGCACACTCTGCGTATGATTAAAACAAGCAAACAGGCCATAGCGCCAGGTTTTACCCGACCCAGTAAGCGCCATTTGCTTTCGGAAAATCTGTCGGCCGGCGACAGGCGTCGTTGAATATCCCCACACCCTGAAGCAAATCGCCCGTGGATCAGAAAACAAGACACCAACTATACTGTATAGAATTTTATTAAATTTCTTCTCATCCCGTTCGGCGATACGTCATTTCGCGCCATACCGGCCACCCGAGATGGGTGAGATCCATGCCGATCGCCGGTGAAATCCACCGACATCGGCAGGAAACTATACTTTCGGCACGAACCCCACGTTACGGCATTGCATGAGCCGGTTGCCGCCAAGCGCAATATCGGCGTCGTTTTGGTAGGCGGAAACGCCGTTGTCATGTCCCGTTTCCACCGCGACGCAGTCGGCTTTCGGCGGGTTGAGCATCCAGAACCCCGGCAGGCCGGATGCGACGTCCTCGGCAAAATACGGATAGATCCTACGCCCTCCGACCTGTGCGTAGTTCGCTCGCCCGAACAGCCCCAGGCTCGCGGCACCGACGCCCTCCAGTTTCTGCTTGATCCGCAACATCCCGTCCCTGACCGGAGGCTGGACATCGAGTGCGCTCCGCCTGCCCTCTCCGTTGTTCAGGTAGCGCAGCACCGCCCAGAATTCCGAAGGCCCGTTGGTCATCATCACGGCATCCGTTGGAGAGCGTGCCTCCCATGCCGCGACGATCTCCCGATATCCCCGCTTTTCGAAGCGCACCGTGTAGTTGATACCGCCCGCCACCATGACGATGGCGATCGCGGAAACGATCATGCGCTGGGCAATGGCCGGAGCCCTGAAGACCGCATCCGCATAAAGCGCCAGCGAAATGGCGAGGAACGGCAGGAAAAGCCCAAGTGTTCGGTAGATGAAGACGGGTTTGGCAAGCAGCGAGATGGCAAAGAGCACGACGAACGGCAAAAGTACCAGCATGCCGCCGATCCAGCGGGCCCGGGGATCCGAAAGCGGCAGGAGCGTTACCAGCGGCAGGATCAGGAAACCCGCAACGGTCGGCCACGGAAATTCGAGGCCGAGAAGCGTCAGCGTCAGATGGATGCCGATGGTCGGCAGGTCGAAGCCTGCGATCCCCTCCGTCTGGCGGATCGCCCCGATCACCAGCGGATAGACGGCGGCAAGGGCCACCACGAGATAGGTGGCGACCAGAAACAGGACATCCCGGCCCGTCGCACGCTGCCTGAGGCGGATCGCCGCCTGCAGAAAGAGGAAGAAGGCCACGAAGAACCCGAGCCCGTGTGTCAGGGTGACGGCCAGCCCCAGGCACAGCGCTGCAACCAACCTTCCCCTCGATGCATGACGATCTGTCACCATCGCCTGCAGCACGTACCAGAGACCGATCTCCAGTATGGCGAGCATCGGGTACATGCGGACATTTTCCGCGAAAAACAGCTGCAGCGGCATCACGGCGAAGATCGCGCCTGCCCAGAGCGCGACGCTGCGATCGAAGATGCGCCTGCAGGCCTCATAAATCGCCGCGATCGACGCGATGCCGAGAAGCGTCGAGTTGAGGATGTACCAGCGATCGCTGTCGCCGAGCGCCGCCCACAGATGCAGCTGGACATAGTAGAGCGGCGGATGCGTATCGAAACGCAAGGCCGCGAAAAGCAGATCGGTGAGCGGGCTCTCGGCCAGCGCAACGGAAAAAATCTCGTCTTCCCATAGCGAGGCATCGAGAAAGAGATTGAAAATCCGCAGCGCTATTCCGGCAACGATCAGCAGCACGAGAAAGATCGCGACGGAAGGCCATCTCCGCGCCGCGCCCTGCAGGCTTTGCGGCTTCTTGGTCCCCGGCGGCGATGTTTCGTATTGGCCGGGCGCCTCGTCGCGCCTGCTTGTCCCGGGATAGGCGCTTTGCGCGGTGTCCATGTTCACACTCATGTCGTGGCACGCCGGCGGCGGACTCTCGGGCCGATCGAAACCAGATTGTTCTGGGGAGCCTGTGCGGCGAGGTCCCGCCGCACGATATAGATCGGCCGCTGCTTGATCTCGGCATAAACGCGCCCGAGATACTGGCCGAGTATGCCGATGCCGATCAGCTGGATTCCGCCGAGGAACAGCATGCTGACCAGCAGGGACGCATAACCGGGCACTTCCACGCCGAAATACAGCGTCTTGAATATGGTCAGCAGGCCATAACCGAAGGACGCAAGCGAGATCGAGGCCCCGACATAGGTCCAGATTTCGAGCGGCACGCTGGAGAAGGACGTGATGCCCTCCAGCGCGAAATTCCACAGCCGCCATCCGGAAAATTTCGAATGCCCGGCGACGCGGGCTTCCCGCACGTATTCGACGACCGTCGTCTTGAAGCCCACCCAGGCAAACAGGCCCTTCATGAAACGGCGTCGTTCCGGAAGCTGCCTGAGCGCATCGATCACCTGGCGATCAACCAGCCGGAAATCACCCACATTGGGCGGTATCTCCTGCGAGGCGATCAGATTGTGCAGCCGGTAGAACATGGATGCGGTGTAACGCTTCAGAAAGCCGTCGCTCGACCGATCCGCCCGCTTGGCCAACACCACGTCGAAGCCTTCGCGCCATTTCGCGACAAGCAAGGGGATGACGCTCGGAGGATCCTGCAGATCGACGTCAATCGGAATGGCGGCATCGCTCTGGCAGGCATCGAGCCCGGCCGTCATCGCCGCTTCCTTGCCGAAATTGCGCGACAGGTCGATGATCCGGATGCGCGGTTCACCGCGCTGCGCTTCCGTCAGACGATCGAGCGTCCGGTCCCGGCTGCCGTCGTTGATGAAGATGAATTCGAACAGGAGGCCGTCTTCGCGCAGGGGGTCGAGAGTTTCCTGAACCGCTTCGAGAAATGGGGCTATGGCCTCCTCCTCGTTGTGGACCGGTATGATCAGACTGATCGTCGATATGGGCCTGCTGTCAATTGGGCGCTTCGGCATCGCGGTCCTCGCGGGTTCGATGCGACAATCCTAGGCCGACACCTCCGCCCTTGCCCACTTATGCTTTTGATGGAAACGTTACGTCCGCGATGCGGCCAGCCTTACGCCTTTTGGGCAGGATGATGGCTCGGCGATCCGGCGTGTATGGTCGCCACAGGAGGATTTGGCGGGTCTTGCTGCCTGCCAGATCATTCGCACTCCTGACTGGGGCTGGGTGATGACTGAACTGGTTAGATCGAACGTCGGGACCGGCCGCAGATCCGAGGCGGCTGCGCTCATGGGGCAGATCGGGCGCTTCGGGACCGTCGGCGTGCTTGCGACGGCCGCCCATCTGAGCATCTATTCCGCGCTCGCGGAACTTCTGGGCGTCGAGCCGCTGACGGCCAATACCATCGCCTTTGTCCTGGCATTCGGAATTTCCTTCACCGGGCAGGCAGGCTGGACCTTTCGAGACGACCGGGAGGGCCGCTGGCTTACATCCGCGCGCCTGATCCGCTTCCTGGCCGCAAGTATAGCGGGTTTCTTCTTCAATACTCTGATCGTCTTCGTGATCGTCACGTCGCTCGGCTACCAGAGCATCTATGCCCTGCCTTTCATGGCGACCCTCGTGCCGGCGGCGCTTTTTATCCTCAACAAGTATTGGGTATTCGGCGGCGCCTCGGGCGCGACCCGGAAGGTTCGCAGCGGGCAACCGGAAAAGGATGGGCGCGGGAGCCCTGCGGCTGTGCCCGAGAATGCGGACGGGACGATGGAGAGGCCCGATGCTCCCGAACGGATCTAGAGCGGCCAGACGCCTCGTTGCCGCCTCTCTCGCCTGTCTGTTGTCCGGTGCGGCCCTGCCGCAGGAAATCCCGCCGGCCTCGCCCCGGAATTCCGCGCAGATTTTCTTCACCGGTCACAGCCTGATCGACAATCCCCTGCCCGACTGGGTCGAGCTGATCGCCAGGAGCCTGGGCAAGTCCGTCGCCTGGGAGGAGCAGATCGTCATCGGGTCACCGTTGCGGGCCCGCACCCGCGGCGACGACGCGGAAAGCAGCGGCTGGGCCGGATACAAGAACGGAAAGAACCGCAATGGCGACGGGATGGATGTTATCGCGGAGCTGCGCCACCCGACCCATGTTCGCACCGGCAGGCCCTACGACACTCTTGTCGTCGCGGAAAACCACGGATCGCTCGGCTCGATCATATGGGAAAATGCGATAGGCTATCTACGCCATTTTCACGACCGCCTTCTCGACGGGAACCCGCAAGGGCGAACCCTCTATGTCCACACCTGGCTGGATGTGGACAAGGATAATCCCACGCTGTGGCTGGAACACGAGACAAACGCCTCGACCGTATGGCAATGCGTCGCAGAAAAGGTGAGGCTGACGCTGCAGGCAGAAAATCGCCCGGCCAATCTCTCCGTCGTGCCGGCCGGATTCGCTCTCGTGCAACTGGTAAGAAAAACCCTGGACGGCGAGGTCGCCGGACTGAGCGGGAACACCCGCAAAAAGCTCGACCGGATATTCCGCGACAATGTCCACCTGACCGACATCGGCATCTATTTCGTGGCTGCGGTCCACTATGCGGCAATCTATCGCCAGTCGCCCGAGGGTGCTGCCGCACCGCCGACCGTGCCCCGCGATATTGCGAAGGAGCTGCAAAGCATTGCCTGGGCCGTAACCCGGGATTTTCTGAAGCGGGAAAGCTCGCACCCGCCGGACATGGCAGAATGCCGGCGCGTCATCGTCGAAAAGGTCTGCCGAAGCTACTGGACGCTTGCCGCCGAACCGAATGAGGTCGGACGCTGCCAGGGCTATTTCGCCGAAACCCATCCCAAAGCCGGAGACAACCCTTTCGTCTGGCCGGATCCGAACTGGAAGGCTCTGCCGAGACCGTCGCCTTAGCAGCGTGTGCTTCGCGGTGATGCCCGCAACGTCCAGGCGAACCGATGATTATCCGATCACCAGGATTATCTGGTCGCCAGGACGCACGGGATCGATCTCACGGCCGGCGTACCGAACCCCTTTCGGCATTGCCTGACCGCCAGATGAAGGCGCATGGATTGATCGAGCGTTGGCAGAACGTGCGCGCTGCGCCGTTCTTCTGATCTTTCGCCAAGTTATTGGCATGTGGACAACCGTCAGCTTCGGCCAACCCTCCTGCCGGGAGGTCTTCAGAGCCGGGGGCTGTCCCGCGGCAACGCCCCTGTCAGCGCTGACGTGGTTTCGTCATACTTGCTTACTGCAACTGCGAAGCCTCTGATTTCGCAGCCGTGATTTCAGATGTGGTCCGCCCTGTTCGAACCGCCGAACGGCTAGTTGGTCGCTCCGTACGGAAAGAGGTCATTGAGTTTATAGGCGACCTCGGTTCGATTGGTCGCTTTCAGCTTCTTCATGATGTTGCGGATGTGAACCTTGACCGTGCTTTCACGAAGATTGAGTTCGTAGGCGATGATCTTGTTTGCCTTGCCTTTGCGAAGGGCTTCGACCACCGCTTCCTGGCGCAGCGTGAACATCCCCGAGAGCGGCCGGTGTTCCGCCGACGGTGTCGCGGCGCTGACCAGATGGCGCATGGAGAGGACGCTGCTTGCCGGGACGAAAATCCCGCCGGCAACGGCCAGCCCGATCGCCTCCACGCAGACGCCGATACCGACGCAGGATGGAATGAAACCGCGAGCCCCGTATTCCAGCATTTTCACGACCTGTGCGAGATCGTCAGAGTCGGAAAGCACGATGATCGGCGGCGACTTGAACTCGGAGGTCAATTTCGAGATGTCGGTTGCAAGCGCAGTATCTTCAGCCTTGCGGCCACCTATATTGAACAGAACGGCTTGAACCGGCGGATAGAGGTCTTTTTCTACTTTCCATTCCTCGATGGAGCCAACAGCACAGACATCCATCTCGAGGCCGCGCCCGATAAGGGCTTTGGCAAGGCATTCACGATCAAGCGCTCTCGCGTCGATGATCACCAGGCATCCGTCATGGTTTATTCCCTGGGCGCCCCGATCGTCTCTTTCGGCGAGCTTTGGGATGTCATTCATAATGCGAAAGGATTCTGCCACAGCAGGAGAACGGCTGTAGCCGCTTGGTGTGGAACTCATTTTACCCCCTTACCTGAAGTCTAGGATGATTGTCCCCCTCAGGAACCGCAACCAGAAGTACGCCAACAGACTGTCTTATCACCTATCAACCTTTTATTAACATCAATATACAACCGATACGTAATTTAGTCTATCAGCAAGTAAGCAAATAGATAAAAATATTTATCAAAACGCAGGGCTAAGTTCTGATACGGAATTGCATATCTGTTTATAGTTAACGTGCACGTCAAAAGATAGGTTTCGGCCCGCGATACAGGATCCAGTTGTAAATCTCCGTCATCTGGGCAGCCTTGGCCTGCCAGCTGTACCTTTTCCGGACACGCCTCGAAGTTGCATTACTGAGCGAAGACACAAGTCCTGGATTGATTTCCAGGTATTCGAATGCCTTGGTGAAACCGGCAATCAAGCTTTCACGGTCCTGAAAATCGACGGCTATGCCGGACTGATCGTCGATGAGCTCCGGCGGGCCGCCGTAATTCGCAACGATCGGGACAAGACCCATCGACATCGCCTCCAAAACGACGCCCCCTCCAAACTCCCGGACGCTCGGGAGCGCCAGCACGTGATATCCGGCGAGCGTCGACGCCATGTCCCTTTGCTCCACCCACCCGGCAAACTTGACGGATTTCCAAAGCCCCTTCCGGCGCACCGTCTCTTCCAGCTCTTTTCGCTGCGGACCGTCGCCGACAATGAGAACCTCGATATTCAAGCGTCCGCGATAGGCAGCCACGGCCTCGATGAGGACGTCGGCGCCCTTATAGGGCACCAGCCTGCCGATAAAGGCGATCGCCAGCCTGTCGCCGGAGAGTTCCCGTAGTTGAAACGGAAAACGCTCCGGATCGGCCGCGTTTTCCGGAATGAGAAAAGCCCGTTCCGCACAGCTTGCCGGAAGTTCCCCGAGTGTGTGGCGGGATCCGGCGATAAGGGCTGCCGCCTCCGAGCGCGTCGCCCGGTAGGACGGCATCAGGAAGTGAAGCTTCCGGATTGCCGACAGCCATTCCCGCTCACGGCTTCGCACGTCGGAAAAGCCCTTCGGCCAGGGAACGCCGCCATTGAGAGGGCCGAGCACAAACGGAATGCCGTACTTTTTAAGCTTGCCCACGATCGGACTTTGGCTCGTGGGGCTGAGCGGAGTGATCCGGTGCACCAGATCGAATTCGCCGGCCATCAGCCGCTTGCCAAGCAGCCTCCAGACTTCGCGCTCGAAACTATAGTAGGAAAACGAGGAAAGGGCCGTCACCACCGTCCAGCCCTTGTTCGCGCCGCCCCGCAGACGCTCGCTGAGGCGATAAAAGGCCCGCGCCACTCTTTCGTTGTCGATGGCGATGAAATCGCGCTCCTCGACCAGACCGGCGCGCAACAGGGCATCCCGGTTGCGGATCTGCGTGACGAGCAGGGCGTCGGTTCTCTGCATGATGGCGTGGGCAAGGTTCCAGCCGACCAGCGGCACGCTGGTCCATTCCGGGTTCGCCGCCTCCGCGATCAGCAAGGGCCGGAGCGCCTTGCCTGGCGATTTCGTGATGCTGGAATGCGCACCGTTTTCGGTCCGGCGCTGTGGGGAAATATGATCTGCGGACGGCCATGCACGGGAGGCCGGGAGAAGGCTGTCGGAATCCGGGACTGTTACGCTCATCTGCAAAACCCTCTGCGATGGGAGTAGCCTCTACGGGGGACGAACCGCGCCATGCCCACAGCATCCGGTGAATTTATGGTTTTGCGCATGGAGTATTTCCACATTGCACTTGCTGAAATTACATGAATATGGCGGTTGAGTAATCGTTACCCCCGAGACGCCACAAGTATCTTCTGACGAATATGGTATTTCGAGCTCTCCTCTTCATCAATCTATCGGAAGTGGGAGAATGTTACCGCTTTAGGGGTAAGATGGAATCTTCCATCGCCGTCGCTCGGCTGAATTACCGGCAGCTTTTGATTTGATTGGAATCAGAACATGCCGCCGACGCGCTCGAAAACCATCGTCGCGAGGGTTCCGGCCAGGAACCCGGCCGGCCAAGCCAAAAGAACGCCGGCTTCATAGGGCAGGCTGTGCAGGCCGTGGCGCCGGTTGAAATAGAAGATGACGGCGAAAACCGGCAGGCCATAAAGGGCGATCGCCCACAACGCGCCGTAAAATCCGAATGTATAATAAGCAAGCGGGATCGAGACGAAAATCGAGACCGCCCGGACAAAGTTGAGGACCGTCTGGTTTCGGGGTTCGTTGACGGCGAGGTAGATCGCCGACAGCGGACCGAAACGCGTGGTCAAAAGACTGAACGACAATATTTGAATGATCGGCGCGGCGTCCAGGTAACGGTCGTCATAGAGAAATTCGATGATCGCTCTGCCACCCGAGAAGATCGCCCCGGCGCTTCCGATGAACACCAGATCGAAAGGAAGCCGAATTTTCAGAAACATGCTCCGGAGTTGATCGGGCCGCTCCCGCGCCACCTTGCTCAGCGCCGGCATCGCAACGGTTGAAAACAGCCGCCCGCCGGCGCCCTCCAGCATCGCGATGAGATTGAAGGCCAGGCTGTAAAGGCCGAGCATCATCGGACTCGTCCAACCGGCGAGAAAAACGCGATCCCCATTCGCCGCGATCACAGTCAGGATCGAAGACAGCATGATCCACCGGCCGAAGCGGATGAGATCCCCGACCGCCGCCTTCTCCCACGAGAGGCTGTTGTTGGTGCCGGGGAGCCATACGTGGCTCAGAACGGTGGTCACGATGCAGGATACGAATGTGGAGGCGACGAACGACCAGATCGAACCCGTCGTCCAGGCGAGCACGACCGCGACCATGAGGCTGATCACCTGCGCCGTGATCTCCATGATCGTCAGCCGCCTGAGATTGAGATGCCGGAAGGCCGAGATGATTTTCGTCGATTGCAGCCCCATGATGACGGTACAGAACGACAGCGCCATGATGATCGCCGGAAGCTCGGGGACGGTATAGACGGATCCGGCCGGGAACAGGCCGTAATGGGCCGCACGTCCTATGCCGATCGCCACCAGCACGCAGGCGAACCAGATCAGGCATCCGTGCAGGATCTGCAGCGTCCAGGCGGTATCGAGATAGGATTGCTCGTCTCCCATCCGGCTCTGGATCGCCGCGGGCCTGAGGCCGAGGTCGGAGAGCATGGAGATCGACACCTGAACCATGGTGGCAACCGCCATGATGCCGAACATTTCCGGTATCAGCAGGCGCGTCAGGATGAGGCTGCTGGCGATGCGCAGCACCTGCAGCAGGGCGTACCCCATCATCGACCAGCCGGCGGCCCGCATGATGACGTTGCGGAAACGCGGCTGCGCCTCGACGGGGGGAGCAGTCGACACGAGCACGTCTGCAGGGCCGGAAGGTTTCCCATCCCAATCAGGAGAAATAGTTGCTTCGGCCACGGCAGACTCCTTACTTCAGTACTCTACTGGTCTGATTTTCTATGTGGGAAGGCGACCGGCAGCAGTGCCGCCGGTCGCGGGGAAAGTATCGACGCCGGCGCTCGCCATGGAAACGGATCGCCTTTGACCATTACGCAAGCTCGATCACCGGTTCCAAGGCGGGTGAGGCCGTCTGAACCGATTGCCCCGACCCGGTCTCATGAAGCTTGTGCCGGCCGGCGGCCTCGGCAACGACGGCGCGCATGCGCTCGGCCAGCACGCGGACATAGGGGTCCAGAACCATACTGTCGTGATCTCCCGGCACCTCGGACACACTGAGATGGGTGACGTGCCCGCTCCAGCCATTGTCGGGAAGCAGGATATCGCGGTTCTCCTTGAGGCAGCGCCCGCCGCCGAGCCGGTAGAAGACGGCAGGCTTGGGGCGGAACAGGGTGACCGCTCCGGCATAGGGTTTCACCTGGTATTGATGAGCCGCGCGCCTGAAGGCCACTTCGATCTTCTCGTTGTTGAAATGCTCCGTCGGCCCGGCCTGATGCTCGGCCTCTCGCTTTGCGCGGCCGTCCATCTTGTCCCGCAGCCGGTCCTGCAGGTATTTGGCGAGGTAGTTGGCCTTGTGGCGGCGGATATCCTGCAGCTTCATGCTGATACGGTCGCGCAGATCCAGTCCCGGCTGCCGCGGCAGGGGCGTATCCAGCATCACCACGTGGGAAACCTCTTCCCCGGCCTCCTGAAGTTGCCGGGCCATTTCATAGGCAGTGATGCCGCCGCCGGAATATCCGGCAAGAAGATAGGGCCCGTTGGGCTGCACGGTGCGGATTTCTGCGATGTAGTCCGCCGCCATGTCCTCGAAGGTCGCATGCGGCTCGTGGTCGCCGTAGAGTCCGCGGGCCTGAAGCCCATAGACCGGCCTGTCGGCCCCCATGGTCATTGCCAGATGGCGAAGGTTGAGGACATTGCCGAACATGCCGGCGCAGATGAACAGCGGCACGGCCTTGGCGTCCCTGCCCGGATTCATCAGCACGAGATGAACCGGCTTGGCGGCTGTCGTCGTATGAGCCGTTGCTTCCGATCCTGCGGCCTCGCCTCCATCCGGCAGCTCGGCGGCGATGCGCTCGGCACATTGGGCAATCGTCGGCGCCTCGAACAGTGTCGATATCGGCAGGTCGAGGCCGTATTGCTTCTTGATCATCCGGAACAGGCGAACTGCGATCAGCGAATGCCCGCCCATGTCGAAGAAACTGTCGTGGATGCCGACCTTGGCGATACCGAGAAGTTCCCGCCAGTAGCCTGCCAGCGTTTCCTCGACGGCGTTGCGCGGCTCGACGAACTCGTTCTCGAGATCCGGCCTCTCGAAACTGTCACCTGACGGCATCGCGGTTTCGGCAGAGGCATCGATCCATTCGCGCAACACATCCAGATCGATCGAACTGATGATCGGCTGGGGTTCGGAAATGCCGAGCACACGTTGCAGCACCGAAAAACCTTCCGCCGGCAGAATGCCGTTACGCACCTGGGTGCCGAGCTTCAGCATCGCCGGAGAAAGGGCCGCCGGCTTCGCTTTACCAACAGCCAGCGCGTCAGCGGAGGGCGCGGCACCGAGAGCGAGATCGTTTTCCAGCCGGCGCATGACGAATTTCGCGGCTTCGAAGACGACATTGCCGTGAGCGTCGGTGATCGTAACGTCGAAGGCCGCATAACCCTCGCCGAAATCGCTGCTGTCGGCGAGCCTGACGATACTGATGATCTCGGCCGGCAATGGCTTGTGAAGGACCACCCGGCCATAGGTTGCCGGCGCCCAAAGCGAGGTCTCGGCGTCGTAATCCCTGGCAAGTTCCATGGCAAAGCCGGTGGCTATGTCGAGCAGGCCCGGATGCAGCAGAACGCCGTTTTCGAGATCCCCGGCAAACGACGGGTCCAGTTTCAGGTCCGCGATCGCCCGGCCTTGCCCGATCGCCATGGAGCGCAGGACAGCCCAGCGGGGGCCGAAGCGGATGTGCTTCTCTTGAACTGCGCGAAGCGTGCTGCCGCCTCCGGCAACCCGTGTCTCGTTGCATGAAGAGGCGACCGCTGCGATATCGACCGTCCCGCCCCCCTGTTGCGGCTGCGGTTTGAGGATCGCCTCGGCGTGTTTGACGAACGGCCCATCCTCGCCGTCCGCCGGGCCTGCCAGAACCACGACGCGGAAATGTTCCGCCACCGGCTCCAGCCGGACGCGAACGGCTTTCGTCTCGCCGTCGTTAAAGACAAGCGGTCTCAGGAATACGAGGTCCGCCACTTCCGCCTCGAACGGAAGTCCGTATTCCCGAGCCGCCTGTGTAACCAATTCCAGATAGCCGGTACCCGGCATGACCGCCTGACCGGACAGAAGCCGGTGCTCGTCGAGCATCCATTCCGTCTCGGGACTGATCAGTGCCTCGAGCCAGGGCAGTCCCGTCCCATCCTCCGTCCAGTGCTGGAAGAACGGGCCGGCCGCGGGTGCGCACACCGGTGCGATCAGGCCGTCGCTCACCGACCCGCCGAGCGCCCGTGCCGCAAGACCGACCCCGCTCCAGACGCCCCAATGCAGCGCAATGGTGGCCCGGTCGGCGCGATGCGAACGGCTCTGGGCAAACGCGTTGAGATAGGCGTTCGCAGCGACGTAATCGACCTGCCCTGCCCGCACCACGTCGGTGCTGGTGGAGGAGAACATCAGGAAGAAGTCGAGCGCCACGTTTTCGAACGCCGCGTCCAGCACGGTCGTGCCGAGCACTTTCGGCGTCAGAACCCTGTCGATGCTGTCCCGAGTCTTGGTCTGGATCAGCCCGTCTTCGACCGTGCCGGCCGCATGAAAGACGCCGTTGATCTCGCCGAAGCGGGAAAGCGACATTTCCACCGCCCGGCTCATCTGCTCCGGATTGCCGACGTCGCCGACGAGATAGAGGACTTCCGCACCCTTCTCTTCCAACCGCCGGATCGCCGAGATCGCCCGGCGAATACCGTCATGGTCGTGGGTACGGTCGTAGAATTCCCAGTTTTCCCGCGCCGGCAAGACCAGGCGGCCGACAAGCACGATCCGCGCACGGAACTGGCCCGCAAGCTCATCCGCAAGCGCCAGAGCAACATCGCTCAACCCGCCGGAGAAGAAGTAGACGCCGGCGTCGCGCAGTTTCGCCTGCTCGGGCGACACATCATTCAACGGCATCCGCTGATGCACCTGTGTCCAGCGCCGCCCCTTGCGGTATGCGACCACTTCCGACCCAGGCCTCGCATGCAGATCCTCCCAGAGCTGCCCGATCAACGCCGCCGGATCCGCGCCGTCCTGTTTCTCTTGCCCCTCCGCAACACGGGTGAAGGCAAAACGTTTGCCACGCTGCTCCACCCTGGTCGACAGATCGATGTCGATCACCCTGACCGTCGCACCTGCCATTTCCTTCGGCAGCACGAGACCCGGCCCCAGAACGGTCGCCTTCTCGGGATAGGGCAAGGCTTCGCCCGAGACCTGCTGCATGCCGTTGGTGATGACGGTGAACTGCATGTCCGGAACGCTGGCTGCGTCCCCCAGCGCCTGGGCGAGATGCAGCAGGCTGTCGAAACCGCATTCCTGGTTTCGATGGAAGAAGTTCGAGCCCGGCCGGAAGGTCTCGGCCTGGGTCAGCAGCCACATATGGACGATGCGCGACGGCAGGCCGCCATCGCCGGCAAGCCCGGCGACGAGAGCATCATATCCGGCGCGGCCCAGTTCCGGGCAGAGCATATAATCCTCGGCGCTGCGGCGAATGAAGGCGTCGCCCAGGGATACCGTGACGACACGATGCCCCGTGTTCCTCAGCGCACCGACCAGCTTCTGCCCGATCCCGGCCTCGTCGAGGAAGAAGAGCCAGGATTGCGCCTGTTTTTCCGCGCCGAGCTCATAGTCGGCAAGCGTCTGCTTCCAGGACGGGCGATAGCCCCAGCGGGTGATGTCGGGCTCTTTCGAAAGGATTGGTTCGGCACTTTTGCCTTTCTCGTTCGCTCCAGCGCGATCGATGAAGAAACGCTTGTGCTGGAACGGATAGGCCGGCAGCCGGACCCGGCGCGGCGAACGGCCCTGCCAGAGGCGATCGATATCGACATCGAGGCCGGTGGCCCAGGCCCGGCCAACTGCGGCAAGGAAATAAAGCCGGTCGTCGCCCGCCTCGTCCGGATGCGGCAGGCTGTTGATCACCTGGTTTGCGGGGATCGATCCTTGTGCCTTCGCCAGCGACGACAGAACCCGCCCTGGACCCACCTCGATATAGATGCGTCCGGGTTCCGCCGAGAGCGCCGCCATGCCGTTCGCGAAATGAACGGTCGAACGAAGGTGACCGACCCAATACATCGGATCGGTCGCCTCTTCGGCGCTCAGCGGCAAGCCCGTACGGTTGGATAGGATCGGAATTGCCGGGGCGCGAAGAGTAATGTCGCGCAGAAAAGCCTCGAATGCTTTGAGGATGGGCGTGACCAGTCGCGAGTGTGCCGCGATGTCGATCGGCACACGGGTCGCATCGATGCCCTGCGTCGCCAGGAACTCGCGAAACATATCGAGATCCTCGTTGAGGCCCGACACGACGCAAAGCGACGGCGCATTGACCGAAGCGATGTCGAGCGACGACGGCAGCAGCTCCGATAGCCGGTCGTGATGGAGCGGCACGCTCATCATGCCGCTCGGCCGGATCGTTTCGAACAGCTTTCCGCGCAGATGCACGAGATTGACGGCGTCCTTGAAGGACATCACGCCGGCCAGGCAGGCTGCGGCGTTCTCGCCCATGGAATGGCCGATCAGCGCCTTCGGCTTCACGCCCCAATCCATCCAGAGGCGGGCAAGGCCGATCTCGGTAATCAGGATCGCGGGCAGCTGGAGCGACGGACGAAGGAACGCTTTCGCGGAGGCCGCGGAATTCTCGCCCAGCCAGATCGTGCGGATCTCCTTCGCCGCATCGTCCGGCAGATAGGAAAGCCCTTCCTCGACGATCCCCCGGAATGTCCGGTCCTCCTCATGGAGCCGCTTTGCCATGCCGACATATTGAGCGCCGCCGCCCGGAAACAGGAAAATGGCGCCGGCATTGTTCGGCACGGGCTGATGAACGAAACCGCGGCTGCCGGGGTTGGAGAGGGCCACAATGGCATCTTCCCGGCCACGGACCGCCAGTACCATGCGATGGTCGAAATGCTTTCGGCCATGTTGCAGGGTATAACTGACGTCATCCACCGAAAGGCCGGGCTGGGCTGCCATCGCCGATCCGAGCCGCTCGGCGGCCTGGTCGACCGTCTTGCGCTGGCGGGCCGAAAGGAACAGCAGCATCGGATCGGAATCGGCCCCGGCCTGCGCACCGCCCGCCGCAGCCTCCGGCACGTAGCGGGTCGGCGCCTGTTCGATGATGGCATGGACATTGGTGCCGCCAACGCCGAGCGAATTGACAGCGGCCCGGCGGGGACCGGGCGCATGCGGCCATTTCACCAGCTTGTTGTTGACCCGGAAGGGGCTCTTTTCGAAATCGATCGAAGGATTGGGGCGTTCGAAGCCGAGTGTCGGCGGGATCTCCCCCTCGTTGACGGCGAGCGTCGCCTTGATAAGGCCGACGACGCCGGCTGCCGTATCGAGATGGCCGATATTCGATTTGACCGATCCGACATGGCAGAAACCGGTCCGGTCGGTGCTTTGCCTGAAGGCCGTCGTCAGCGCCTCGATCTCGATCGGATCGCCGAGATACGTGCCTGTGCCGTGGCACTCGACATATTGAATGGTGTCGGCTTCGACGCCCGCGAGCCCCTGAGCCTCGAGAACCGCCTCCGCCTGCCCGCTGACGCTCGGCGCGAGATAACCGGCCTTGCTGCTGCCGTCGTTGTTGACGGCGGTGCCCTTGATCACCGCATGGATCACATCGCCGTCGCGCAATGCGTCCGAAAGCCGGCGAAGCACGACCACGCCGACGCCGCTGCCGAAAATGGTACCGGCCGCGCGATGATCGAAAGGCCGGCAGTGGCCGTCCGGCGAAAGGATCTCGCCTTCCTGGAACGTATATCCGCGCCGGTGCGGAAATTCGATCGTCACGCCGCCGGCAAGCGCCATGTCGCACTCGCCGGAGATCAGGCTCTGGCAGGCATAGTGCACAGCGACCAGCGACGTGGAACAGGCCGTCTGCACGTTGACGCTCGGACCCCGCAGGTCGAACGTGAAGGAGGCGCGCGTCGCCAGGAAATCCTTGTCGTTTCCCGTGTGGCGCAGCAGGAACATGCCCACCTGATCGATCAGGTTGCGGTTGCTGCAGACGTTGAAATAGAAATAGCTGCCCATGCCGCAGCCGGCAAAGATGCCGACCGGGCCGGGCTGATTGTTCGGCGTCCGGCCGGCATCCTCCATGGCTTCCCAGGCGCATTCGAGGAAATGCCGGTGCTGGGGATCCATGATCGCCGCCTCCTTCGGGTTCAGGCCGAAGAATTCCGCGTCGAACATTTCCATATCGGGAAGATCGGCGCCGCGTGGCACGTAGTTGGGATGGTGGAGCTGCTCGGGATCTTCGCCTTCGGCGATCAGGTCTTCCGGCGAAAACGTACGGATGGATTCCACGCCGTTTCGCAGGTTCTGCCAGAATTCCGCAACATTGCGCGCACCCGGCACTCTCAAAGCCATGCCGACGATCGCAATATCGCTGGCACAGACCTGGTTGGACCCCTCAAGCATCGACACCGCCCTAGCCCGCGGAGGTCAGCTCATGACATCACCCCAATGAGCCATGATCCTCGTTCCGCTTCCCATTGAAATCCGCGAGCGCAAACCCGCAACCTCAATGTGCTGCCAGCCCGGAGGCAATCGCAATTACTCCTTTGGAAGCCATGATCATCCGTATGGGGGAGAGGCGGGTACGGCCTGCAATTCAGGCTTAGGCGCGATCATCCGCATGGGTGGTCCGGCGCATGTTGAGTTTTGCACCGCCCCCCGTTTCTATCGAAGTGCCTGGAACAGCAACGAGTGGGGACAAGCTTTATGGGCGAATTGAAGTGTGTTTTGATCGGTGGCGGATTATTGCTGGTTCAATGCGCTGAAATTCTGCGAGGGCGGGGACACAAGATCCAGGCCATAGCGACATCGAACGGCTCGGTCCGAAACTGGGCAGAGGCCCAGGACATCCCGGTCATCACATCCGAAGGCGATTACGCCACCAGGCTGACCCGATACGACTACGACTGGCTGTTCAGCATCGCCAATCTGAAAATGATCCCCGATCCGGCCTGGCAGCATGCGCGCATCGGCGCCGCCAATTTCCACGACGGCCTGCTGCCGGACATGGCCGGTCTCAACACACCCGCCTGGGCCATCCTCGAAGGCCGTGACCGGCACGGCATCACCTGGCATGCGATCACCCAAGGGATCGACGAGGGCGACATCTACGTACAGCAGGGTTTCGAAATCAGCGCGGACGAAACCGCCCTGACGCTCAACACCAAATGCTTCGAAGCGGGGATGGCGACCTTCTCCGACATGCTCGGCCATATCGGGCAGGGCACGCTTTACCCCCGCCGACAGGATTTCGCGACCCGCAGCTACTACGAACAGCTCAAGCGTCCCCCAGCCGCCGGCACGCTCGATTTCACCGCCTCGGCAGGCGAGCTTTCCCGCCTGGTGCGCGGCCTCGATTTCGGCCCGACATACCTCAATCCGCTGGCAACGCCTAAGGTCCGGTTCGGCAGCGACGTCTTTACCGTCAGGAACCTCCGCGTCCTTGATGGCGAGCTGAATGGCGAACCCGGCCTGGTCCTCTCCGTCGGCGCCCATGGCGTGACGGTCGGCACCGGCGACATGCCGGTTCTGCTCGACGCCGTCCACCACGAGGGCGCCAGACAGGTCACCCTTTCCTCGGTGCTGCGTCCCGGCGACCGGCTGCCGCTTATGAGCGACCGGGAGAAGGACACGCTGTCGCAAGCGGTTTCCGCTCTTGCGCGGCACGAAGGCTTCTTTCGCCGCGCACTCGAAACCAGCACCGATATCGCGCTACCTTATATAAAGACATCCGAAGCCGGCCAGACGCCGGATATTCGCAGCGTTCCGCTGCTCTTGTCCGGACAGCTTTCGCGGCAGGAGCGCGTTGCGCTGGCGGCGGCTTTCTTGATCCGCCTTTCCGGCCAGTCGACATTCGACCTCGCCTATACGAGCGACAGGCTGATTGACCTCTGTGCCCGCCACCCCGGATATTTCGCGAAATCGCTCCCGCTGCGGATCGCCACCGTGGGACAAGCCTCGGTCGACGACCTGCTTGGACAGGTCGATCAGTCGCTGAAGGCGCTGGACGAACGCCAGGGATATTGCCGCGATCTTACGGACAGGTATCCCGGCCTTGCGGCGCCCCAGCTGACGGCCGGCGTCGCGGACATTTCCAATCCCGCGCTTGCCGACGAGATCGAAGGCTGCGCCCTGACCTTCCGGCTCGGCGAGACCGGAGCGGACCTTCTTTATGACCGGACGCGCATCGAAGAGCGGCAGGCGCAGGATCTCGCGTCGGCATTCGCCATCCTTGCCTCCGCGTTCGAAGATCGCGCGACCTTGCTGCAGGACCTGCCCCTGATGTCGAATGCCGACAGGAACATGGTCCTCTTCGACTGGAACCGCACGGAGCGGGAATACGAGACAGCCGCCTGCGTCCATCAGCTTATCGAGCGTCAGGTCGACCGGACGCCGGATGCGGAAGCTCTGGCATTCCATGGCCGCTCCCTTTCCTATCGCGAAATGGACGAACGGGCGAACCGGATCGCGCAGGCGCTGGTGGCTGAGGGCGTGGGTCCGGACGTGACCGTCGGCCTCTACCTGCCGCGCTCGCTCGATCTGGTCGTCGGCGCGCTCGCCATCATGAAGGCGGGCGGCGCCTATATTCCGCTCGACCCGCATTTCCCCGCTGATCGCCTCGCGTTCATGATCAGGGACAGCGGCGCCAAACTGGTTCTGACCGAGCGGCGGCTGGCGAAATCCGAGACGCTGGCGGGAACCGACTTCCTCTGCATCGAGGATATCTTGAGAAACCAGGCGGCAGCGGATCGCCCGGCAAGTGACGTCACCTCCGGCAATCTCGCCTATGTCATCTATACGTCAGGCTCGACCGGCCTTCCGAAGGGTGTGATGCTCGAGCATCGCAACGTCGTGAACTTCTTCGCCGGCATGGACGAGCGGGTGCCGCGCAACACCGATCGCCGCAATGTCTGGCTGGCGGTGACCAGTCTCTCCTTCGATATCTCCGTTCTGGAGCTCTTCTGGACGCTTGCCCGCGGCTTCAAGGTGGTCATCCATTCCTCGGAAGTCATCGAAGCCAAGGCGAAGGGAATGTCTTCCGCCGGCAGAGGCACCAATCTGGATTTCGGCCTCTTCTACTGGGGCAATGACGGCGGTGCCGGACCGGACAAATATCGCCTGCTGATCGAGGGCGCGAAATTCGCCGATGCGAACGGCTTCGATTCCGTCTGGACGCCGGAGCGTCACTTCCACGCGTTCGGCGGTCCCTATCCGAACCCGGCGGTCACCGGTGCCGCCGTCGCGGCCGTCACCAAGAACCTTTCGATCCGCGCCGGCAGCTGCGTTCTGCCGCTCCATCATCCCGCCCGCGTCGCCGAGGAATGGGCGATCATCGACAATCTCAGCAATGGGCGCGTCGCACTCGCCTTCGCCTCCGGCTGGATGCCGGAAGATTTCGTGCTGCGGCCGGAAAACGCACCGCCGAAGAACAAGGCGGCCCTGACCCGCGATATCGAGGTCGTCCGCAAACTGTGGCGCGGCGACAGCGTCGATTTCGACTTCGGTGCCGGCACGGTCGCGGTCGTGACCCAGCCGCGACCGGTCCAGAAGGAACTTCCCGTCTGGCTGACCACGGCCGGCAATCCGGAAAGTTATCGCGAAGCAGCCCGCCTCGGCGCCAACGTGCTGACCCACCTGCTCGGCCAGTCGGTCGACGAACTTGCGGAAAAGATCCGCATCTACCGTCAGACGCTTGCAGAAACCGGCCGCAATCCGGCCGATTACAAAGTCACGCTGATGCTGCATACCCTGATCGGCGAGGACCACAATGAAGTGCGGGATCTGGCGCGCGGACCGATGAAGGAATACCTGCGCAGTGCCGCCGCCCTCATCAAGCAATATGCCTGGGCGTTTCCGGCCTTCAAGAAACCGCAGGGCATCGCCCAGCCGATGGATATCGACCTCCAGTCGCTCGCGCCGGAGGAAATGGACGCCATCCTTGAATTCGCCTTCCTGCGCTATTTCGAGGACAGCGGCCTGTTCGGCACGGTCGAGGATGCGCTGGAAAGGCTGGACCAGGTCAAGGCGGCCGGCGTCGACGACATTGCCTGCCTGATCGATTTCGGCCTCGCCGACGATATCGTCCTCGAAAGGCTGCCGCTGCTGGCCGAGGTGGTGAAGACCAGCAAGAACCCCGCCAGCGAGGAAGCCGGAGACGGTTTCGCGGAAGAGATCCGCAAGCATCGGATCACCCACCTGCAATGCACGCCCTCGATGGCGCGCATGTTCATGATGATCGACGAGGATCGCGCGGCGCTGAGCGATGTCCGGCACCTCTTCCTCGGCGGCGAGGCACTGCAGGGCTCTCTTCTCGCAGCCTTGCGAACCGTCACCGACGCGACCATCGAGAACATGTACGGACCGACCGAAACGACAATCTGGTCCTCGACATTCACGGCCGGTCCGTCGACGGGTGTCGTGCCGATCGGCCATCCGATCGCCAATACGCAGCTCTATGTACTCGACAACAATTATAATCCGGTGCCCCCCGGCGATGTCGGCGAGCTCTATATCGGCGGCGACGGCGTCGCCCGCGGATATCACAACCGCGAACAGCTCACCAACGAACGCTTCCTGCCCAACCCGTTCATGGAGGGCCGGATCTATCGGACCGGCGACTTGGCGCGCTTCGATCGCAATGGCGTCCTGCATTTCCTCGGCCGCACCGATCATCAGGTGAAGATCCGCGGCCATCGCATCGAGCTCGGCGAGATCGAAGCGCGGATCGGCACATTCGCCGGTATCCGCGAGGCGGTCGTGGTCGCCCGAAAGGACAGCCCCGGCGACGTGCGGCTGGTAGCCTATATCCGAACCGACGGTACGCCTGTCTGTGAACAGGATCTGCGGGCCCATATCGCCGAAGCCCTGCCGGATGCGATGATACCCTCGCATGTCGTGACGATGGAGACGTTTCCGCTGACGCCGAACGCCAAGGTGGATCGCAACAGGCTGCCGGCCCCGACGGAAAAGGTCCAGGCCCCGCCCGCAACCTTCATCGAGCCGTCCAACAATCTCCAGCGGGACATCAGCGAGGTCTTCGCCCGTGCACTCGGCCTCGACAAGGTCGGCATATTCGACAACTTCTTCGCGCTCGGCGGACACTCGCTTCTGGCGGTCCAGGTCCATCGCGAGATGAAGGCGAAACTGGCGCCGGATCTGACCATCACCGACCTCTTCCGCTTCCCGACGGTCGCCCTTCTGGCCGACCATATCTCGGGCAAGGGCAAGGCCGATATCCAGCTCAGCCGGGCGTCCGAGCGTGCCGCACTGCGCCGCAACGCGATGGAGCGGCGGCCGACACTGGTCCGGGTGGAGACGAAGGTCTAGCCGATGCTGCTGGAAGGCATGTTCGATCCTTCCGTATCGGTCGCCGAGTCCGATCTCCTCGGCGACGTTTCCAAACTCTATCCCGAGGAGCGGACCGCGATCGCCAGTGCGGTGAGGAGCCGACAGCAGGAATTCACTGCCGGCCGCACCTGCGCCAGGCGGGCCATGGGGCATCTGGGCCTGCCTGAAATGGCCATACCCGTGGGATCCGACCGGGCGCCGATCTGGCCGGCCGGCATCACCGGAAGCATCAGCCATTCCACCACCCGCTGCGTCGCAGCCATCGGCCGCCATTCGGACGGCATCAAGGCCCTGGGCCTCGATCTGGAGGAAGCGACGCCGCTCGACGACACCTACGCGCAGGAGATTTGCACGCCGCGCGAGCGGCAATGGCTCAACCGGCAGCAATGGGGTAGTCGCGGCCGGCTGGTGAAAGCGATCTTCAGCGCCAAGGAATGCACCTACAAATGCCAATACGGCCTGACCCGGACGATGTTCGGTTTCGAGGCCATCCGCGTCGAACTGGACCTGGCGGACGGGCATTTCGCCGCCTATTTCGAGATCGACGTTCCGCCCTTCAGGACGGGCGACCGGCTGCTGGGCCAGATCAGGCTGCGCGATGGTTATGTCGTCGCCGGCATGATCATCCGCTGAAGCATATGCCCGGACCTAAGTCGCAGCTCCGTCCGGCGGCCTCACCGCTAAATGAGCGCAGGTTGCCGCCCACACCTCTCTCGCGGCGCGGCCCAGAACAGCCGTGAACCAGCTCCTCCAGGCTGCCCCGTCATGAGGCAAGCGAGTAGCGATCGGCGCCGCATTCTTCCGCGTAAGCAACTGCATTCCCTCGATAAATGCATTGGAAATGGTCGCATTGGCTGCCCAAAGCGGCTTCAATTGCCCCATCTGCCATCAAATGGGGGTAGACCCGTTCGAGGCGGTTCCACCTGCCCCAAAATAGGATGAACCCGCGCTCACTCGAACGGTGTAGCGGGGTCAGCTTAGAACGCTCGGCCCTGCCGGTATGATGAACCGCTTGAGACATGATGTCGAAGGGGGAAATCATGCAACACGACATACTGAGCTTCGCAGCATTGCTGTTGTCCGTCGTTGTTTTTGTTCCGACCGTCTTTTTCGCCATCGAATGTCTTGTCGGAAGCACCAGCCGGCGGGGCGCACCGTCGCGTCAAAACAGACGACGGCCGCAAATCGCGGTTCTGGTCCCGGCACATAACGAAGAACTGCAGATCCTCGATACGCTGCGGAGCATCCAGGGCCAGATGCGTGATGGCGACAGGCTGGTCGTCGTCGCGGACAATTGCAACGACCTCACCGCCTCGCTGGCGCGCGACGCGGGCGCGGATGTCATCGTCCGGGTCGATCCGGACCGTCGCGGCAAGGGATACGCACTCGATGCCGGCGTCCGGTATCTCGGTCTGCTGCCGCCGGATGTCGTGGTCATCGTCGATGCCGATTGCTGGCTGGAGCCGGGGGCTCTCGACAATCTCGCCGATATGGCCATGGCGACCGGCAGACCCGTACAATCCCGCTATCTGATGGTCGCTCCGCCGGATGCAAGCATCAACCTTGCGGTGTCGGAATTCGCCTTCCTTCTCAAGAACCGGATCCGGCTTCTTGGACTGGCGAAACTCGGGCTTCCGGCACAGCTGACCGGATCGGGAATGGCATTTCCATGGACCGTCCTGCGGGACGCCGCGCTTGCGAACGGCAATCTGGTCGAAGACATGAAACTGGGGCTGGACCTTGCGCAGGCCGGCCACGCCCCGCTTTTCTGCGACGATGCAGCCGTCAGCAGCAGGTTTCCCTATTCGAAGAAAGGCCTCGAAACCCAGTCTTCCAGGTGGGAGGCGGGCCGCTTCTCGCTGACGGCCATTCTTCTCTCCGCTTTGCTCGACAGCAGAACCTTCCGGAATCGGGCCTATCTGGCCCTGGTGGCCGACGCGCTCATACCGCCGCTGACATTGCTGGTGGCGTTTCTACTTCTCGCATTGTGTCCGGCAGTCCTCCTGGCAACCGCCGGAATTGCGATCTCGCCGCTGGTAATCTCGGCCATCAGCATCCTCGTGTTCGATATCGCGCTTTCGATGGCGTGGTGGCGCCACGGCAGACACACGCTTCCCCTGCACACGCTGGCAAACGTCCCGGCATACGTGATCAGGAAGCTGAGGCTTTATCCGCGCCATATTCTCGAAGCCGGCGAAGCGGCCTGGATCAGAACCGACCGCAACAGAACCCGCTGACCGACCAGACGGCATGGGCGCATGCGCCCCCGGAAAGATGGGTCAGGACGCGCGGTCCGAAGCCATGTCCGCCTCCGGCCCGTCGTCTTCTTTCGAGGAAAGCGTCTGGGCGAGATGTTCTGCGACCCGCAGAGCGTTTGCCGCAACCGTCAGGCTGGGATTGGCCCCTCCGCTGGTCGGAAAGAACGACGCATCGACCACATAGAGATTACCCAGATCGTGCGCGCGGTTGTTGACGTCCAGTACGGCGGTGGAGGGATCCGGACCGAAACGGCACGTCCCGCAGGCATGACCGTAGTTGAGGTTGACCTCGGAGCCGAGCATCATCATCCGATGCCGCTTGAATGCCTTGCGATACAGTTCGCGGAACGCCTGCATCCGATTCCGCAACTCGTTGTGAACCGTGTACTCGAAATAGATGCCGCCGGGTTCTTTCGGATCCGGCTTCACCCGGTTTTCAGGATAGGGCAGGTCCTCGAGGATCGAGGTGAATATCGTTGCATTGCCTGAGATGAGAGCCCCGATCATCGCCGGGATGCGCATGAACGGCTTTAGCGGTTTCAGCCAGATCCAGCCATTCCGATCGATCAGGGATTTCAGGAAATGAAGGACGTTGTTGGCGGTCGCGGTCAATCCCGTGGACTGGATGACGCCGAGCTTGAGGCCCTGATATTCATAGAAATCACGAAGACCTATCGACTTTCCCGGCTCCGAAACACGGGTTCTACCCCGCGGCCAGACCGCAAAGAAGTCGGAGGCGTGGAACATCAGGTTGCGCCCGACGAGATCCGAAGTGTTGGCAAGGCCATTCGGCCAGAACTCGTTGGTGGAATTGAGCAGCAGCAGGGGCGTTGAAAGCGCACCGGCAGCAAGCACATAGAGCTTTGCCACGATCGCCAGCTCGGCTCCGTTCTTCCGGCAGGACAGCTGGGTGACGGCCTGTTTGTCGGCCGAGACTTTTTCCACGTTGCATTGATCGATGATCATTGCGTTGCCGGTCGCGATCGCCGGTTCGATGAAGGCTCTGCGCGCATCCTGCTTGCAGGATTTGTGACAGATGAAGCCGCCGCATTGATCGCAGCCGTCGATATACCGGCAAGCCGTGTGAACCCGATAGGGATGCATGCCGTTCGCCTGGGCCGAATCGAAAAAGTGCTGGTCGCATCGCGTCATGGCAGGGGGCTCGATGACATCCGATTGCGGCTGCAGGGGATCCTGGCTGCCACGCACGTGCAGAAGGCGTTCCGCCTTGCGATAAAAGGGTTCCAGATTTTCATAGCCGATCGGCCAGGCCGGCTTGCCGGATTTGTCGACGATTTTGAAATCGCTTGGGGAAAACCGTTCGAGAGCGGCTGCGTAGATGAGCGTCGAGCCGCCGACGCCGCAGCCGAGTGCAGGAAAGAAGCGAACCGGATGGGCATCCACCGTGCCGGAAATCTGCTGAGGCCACCGGCCGTTTCTCAGGCGTTTCGCCTCGTCCGAACTATCGGGATCGTCCTTTTCATCCTGCGAAAACTGAGCCAGGCCCTTTTCGATGAAAACTACGCGATGCCCGGCCGTCGCCAGCGCATATCCCATCGCCGCCCCGCCCATTCCGGCGCCGACGATGGCAACGTCCCATTCAAACTCCATCCACACCCCCAACTCGAACAAGGGCTGTTGCGATCAAGCCTTCAGCCGTCGAGACCCCTTCGGCGGCCGAGCCCAGCATTTTAACGGTTGCTGACGTCCATTCTATCAGCAGAACAAGGTAGTTCCACCTCGCCATGCGAAATATAAATCGATGTATAGACTATATTTTAAGAAAAAATAGTATCGCCTCCAAAATTGCGAAGGCAAGTTCGACCTTATGGCAAAACGATTGTATTCAATCACCCCAGCAACAAAAGTAGGTAATAGGGAGATCACTCTTAGGAGGTAGGCCGGATACATTGTGCCTACCCTCTCCTCGGCTATACTCGTAGCGCTGGTAGGGGTATTTTAACGATGTTCACACCGTTCGAGCCGAGAATAGAAAATGACTCCATATCGTATGAGCAGAAGCCTCAACGCGGAGGTCTGGAATATCACGTCATAGCCTATGTGGCTGCCGCGACGGATTTCGTCTTTCTGCTCGGAACAACCGGCGTCTGCTTCACCGGATATCAATACGTCGTTTTCGGCTCGGCACCCGATCCCTCGCTGTTTATCGGCATAGGCCTGGTCCTGTCGACGATCTTCGTGCTCGCCATGCACAGCGCCCAGGCCTATAGCCCGGAGAGCGTCCAGCTCCTGAGGCCGCAGATCCGGCTGATCTGCATTCTGATCCCCAGCGCCCTTGCCTTCCTGCTGACGGTGATCTTCTTCCTGAAGATCGGCACGACCTTCTCGCGTGGCGCGATCTTGATGACCGCTATCGTCTCCCTGTCCGGCCTGATCTGCATCCGCCTGTTCTGGCACTGGTATCTGCCGTCGGCGGCGGCCGCCGCTTCCTTCAAGATGAGGCGGATACTATTGATCTGCCACGAGGAATTCTCGACCGAACATTGGCAGCACGAAGCCGCTGCGAGCGGCATGGCCCTCGCCCAGATCATCCGTCTGACGGACGAAAATCTGCTGCCAGCAAATGCCATGCAGAGATTGAGGCAGAGCGAGACCGGCAACATAGATGAAGTCTTCATCATCTGGCGGGATCCGAACGTCGCCAATCTCGAATTCTACCTCGGTGAGCTCCGGCGCTCCGCCCTGCCCGTCAACGTCATCTTCGACGGCGTCGTCGGCCGCCTTACCAGCGCCCCCGCCCACAAGATCGGCAGCATGACGGCATTCCAGACCCAGCGGCCGCCCTTGAGCCTCTATGAACGCGGGACCAAGCGCGCCTTCGACATCATCTTCTCGCTGACGGCCGTCCTCTCGCTGTTTCCGTTGCTGCTCGTCGTTGCCATCGCCATCAAGCTGGATTCCAAAGGGCCCGTTCTGTTCAGGCAGGTCCGCAAAGGGTATGGCGGCCGCTCGTTCCGCATCCTGAAATTCCGCAGCATGACCGTCATGGAAGATTCGGGCGATGTGCGCCAGGCAACCAGGAACGATCCTCGCGTCACGAAAGTCGGTGCGATCATCCGCGCTGCGAGCATCGACGAACTGCCGCAATTCTGGAACGTCCTTCGGGGAGAGATGTCGATCGTCGGGCCCCGCCCGCATGCGCTCGCCCATGACGAACTCTATGATGCCCAGATCGCCAAATACGCCTTCAGGCGGCACGTCAAACCCGGTCTCACCGGTTGGGCCCAGGTCAACAATTGCCGCGGCGAGACGCCGAACATCGAAAAGATGGAAGAGCGGATATTCCACGACCTCTGGTACATCAACAACTGGTCGTTCTGGCTCGACATGAAGATCGTCGTCCGCACTGCGATCGAGATCTTGGATTTCGGCAAGGCCTATTGATTTCACGGCAGATGAGACGGCTTTATGCCGATGGCAGCGGCGGAATGTGGGTGACGTCCCGCATTCCGGCTGCATCGATGAGGATTTCGCGGGGCGGCGCGTGGCTGATGAAGTGGATCGGGCTTGCCGTCAGCCCATAAGCGCCGCTGTTATGCACGGCGACGAGATCGCCCTCTTCGATCCGCGGGAGCATCACCCCGACGGCGAGCCGGTCGATCGAGGTGCAGAGCGGGCCGACGAGGTTGACTTTCTCCGGCTCGCCCTGGCCGCCGACCTTGTGCATCGTATAGTTCCGATGCATCACCATTCCGAAATGTCCGGAAGCCGGCAGATGGTCGTTCATGCCGCCGTCGCATATGCCGATCCGCACGCCGCGCGATTGCTTGACCGAAATGACGCGTGTCAGAAAATAGCCGGCCTCGCCGACGAGATAACGCCCGAGCTCGAGCACCAGCCGGGTTTTGGCAAATTGCGGCAGCCCTTTGAGGCCGTCGAGATCCGGCGCGATGCCCGCGGCGACGGCGAACAGGTCGAGCGGCAGGTCGCCGTCGTGATAGGGAATTCCGAGCCCGGATCCGAACACCAGCTTCTCCGGCTGCGGAATGTAGGCCTCGCAAATCTCCCGGAAAATACCGATGAAGTTGCGATAATTCTCGCAGATCGCCTCGGGCTTCAGGCATTGCGTGCCGGAATAGATGTGCAGCCCGACGATCTTGAGGTTGGGCAGCGCAGCGATGTCGGGCATGTCTCTCCCGGCATCCTCCCAGTCGATGCCGAAAGCCGACGGCCGGCCGGCCATCTGATCGCCGAAGCCTTTGGGAACCGTGGTCGGCGCTATCCGCACCAGCACATGCTGTACGCGCCCGAGCTCGACGGCGACCGCATTCGCAAACACCGCCTCGCGGACCGATTCCAGGATCAGTTCGCCGATGCCGCCTTCGATCGCCTCCCGAATTTCGAACTGCCGCTTTCCCGGACCTGTGAAGCTGATGCGCTCAGCTTCCCACCCCGCCGCAATCGCGGTCCTGAATTCCCCGATGGAGGAAACGTCGAGATAGTCCGCCTGCCCCGTCATCAGCGAGAGCAGGGCCGGATTGGGATTGCTCTTCGCGGCATAGCTCAGCGCAAAACGGTTCCCGAAGGTTTGTCTCAGGAGCGCTGCGCGGCTCTCGATTGCCGGTGCGAGATAGATATAGGAGGGGGTTCCGAAGGATGCCGCCGCGCTCTGCAGCCAGACATCGAGCGCCGAACAATGGTTCATCACGCGCTGGCTTCGGCAAAACGGATGATCCGGGCCGGGGTATCGAAATTTTCCAGCGTGACATCCTCGGCGCGAATGGCAAGTCCGGTGGACTGCTCCACAAATGCCAGCAGGTTCACCATCGACACGGAATCGAGGAGGCCCGAGGAGAAGAGTTCGCTCTCGCTGTCGGCATGGACGATGTTCAGGGAGTCCCGCAGGTAACCAATCAACTTTCCATGGGTAAGGCTCATTGCAAGTTCTCCCTCGTTTCGGTCACTTTGATCTGGGCCGGCGGCGGAGGCGCGCTCAAGGGAGGGTCTCCGCCTTGCATCAACTCGCGGCAGATGCGCACCACGTCCGGCCGCGCCAGCTTACCGCTCGATGTTCGAGGCATGTTTTCCGGCCAGACATGGAACTGGCGCGGCACCATGTAGGAGGGCATCGCGCGCCGGCAGTAGCGCAACAGGGCTTCTTCGTCGAACTCCCCGATCGGCGTGATCGCCACATGCACGGTCTGCCCCAGTTCCTCGTCGTCGACCCCGAAGGCGACCGCCTCCGCCACCGCGCCGCTGCGGCAGACGAGATCCTCGATTTCGTCCGGGCTGACGCGGAAGCCGCTGGTCTTGATCATCGCGTCGTTGCGTCCGATGAACCAGAGGTCCCCATCCGCGTCGATCCGGACGATATCGCCGCTATAGACGACGGGTTCGTCGCCGATCACGTGCCAGAGTTCCGGACACGGCCTGATCTTCTGCTCCGTCACCTCCGGCTTGCCCCAATATCCGAGGCTCACGAGCGGGCCGCGATGAACGAGTTCGCCCTGCTCGCCGGGATGGGCGATGCCTTCGCCATGCTTGATGACATAGACTTCCGCGCCGGGGATCGCCTGGCCGATCGCGCCCATCTTGCGGGTAAACTTGTGCGGCGAGAGATAGGTCGAGCGGAAGGCCTCCGTCAGCCCATACATCAGGTAGACGTCCGCATCCGGGAAGACCCTCGGTATCTGCTCCAGGATGTTGAGCGAAATCTTGCCGCCGGAATTGGTGATCCGCCTGAGCGCCGGAAATTCCACGGGGTTTTCCTTCAGCAGCCGCACGATCTGGCTCCAGAGCGGCGGCACGGCGGCGATACCGGTCACCCGGTGACGCTGCATCGCCAGGACGATTTCGGTCGCCATCGGCACCGCCTGATGCACGACGGTGCCGCCCATCAGCATCATCGTCGTCAGCTGGTTCAGTCCGTAATCGAAACTGTAGGGCAGGACGCTGAGCAGCCTGTCGTCTTCCCTCAGGCCCAGATAGCGCGATACCGAACGAGCACCGGCAACGATGTTGCGATGGGTCAGCATCACGCCCTTCGGCATGCCGGTCGAACCGGACGTATAGATGATCATCGCCAGTTCCGTATCGAGGCGCGCGATCTCGTCGCCCGAAAGATCCTCCGGAAGATGATCCCAGACATCGAATATGGTCTCGGCCGGCAACTTGCCTTTGACCAGAACATTGTCGACCGTGTCCGGAAGCTTGCGCGCGGCAAGAACCTCGGCGACCCGCGGCTCGACGATCATCAGGCGCGCGCCGCAGTCGTTCGCCACATATTCGAGCTGCTCGACCGTCCATTGCGTGTTGACGTTGACGATCACTCCGCCGACCTTGGCGATCGCGAACATCGCGACAACCTCCGCAAGGCTCTTGCGCAGATGCACGATCACCCGGTCGCCAGGCCGGATGTTCCGGCTCTGAAGATAACCCGCCAGTCGATCCACGTCGGCCGCCACGGCGGCATAGCTCACGGCGCGATGACCGTCGATGATCGCCGGCTTACCTGGCCTGACGCCGAGATTGTCGGCCAGAAGCTGGTAAAAGTTGGTGGTCAACGCGTTCATGGCAAACTCCTCCAACAGGTGAGCGGGTCAGGGACTGGTATCGGTCTTGGCGTGCTCGCTCGAAAACGGGCCGAGGCGGGGATAGATCTTGGCTGGCGAGCCGAAGACGATGGAATCCGACGGCACGTCGGTGGAAACGGCGGTGTTGGCGCCGATCCGCACCCGGTCGCCGATCCGGATCTCGCCGAGAATGGTGGAATTGACGCCGATAAAGACGTCGTCGCCGATCTTGGGCGCTCCGGCGCTCATGTTCGTACCGATCGTGACATTGTGCATGATGCCGCATCGTTTCCCGATCACGGTGGCCGGGTGAATGGAGATCGATCCCTCCACGTGGATGATGTGAAAGCCCTCGCCAAGCGTCACCTCCGCAGGGATCCAGACGCGCGTCAGCGTCGCAACGACCATGTTGATCGCCCCGTAGACCTTCTGCGCGAGCCGCCTGGCCGGCCGGGTCCGCCGGCTGCCCGCCCACCGGCCGAAGCGATAGACCAGCAGCGAGATGAAGCCGGCGTTGAGGACCGTCCGGCCGTGGCGCTCGTAATCCTTCCGTACCAGTTCCCGAAACGAGGCCGAAGGCGCTCGCGCCGAGGTCGCGCCATCGTGGTCCTGCATCGCATTGGATTGCGGATGGAGAAAACGAAGCCGTGAGGTCATGCGAACACCATCTCCAACGTGCGCTCGATATCAGCCCAATCCACCCTGAAGTTGTCGCAGGTTCCCTCGCCGACGACGAGAGCGTAGCCCTGTCCCTGGCGATCGGTGATGATCTTGAGAGCCGAGACCACCCGGTCCGGGGGCTGGATGACTAAGAGGGTCGCGTCGGGCGGCATGACGGTGAGGCCGTGCACCAGATGGCTGCCCTCGACACCGGCGACGATGCGGGCGCCGGCACAGACAAGAATAATGTCGTCAACCGACGACGCCATCGGATCGAGGATCCGGAATCCGAGTTTCGACGCGAACTGTTCGGCAATCTCGGTCTCGTTTGTGAGGTGCCGGCTGCTTCCCCCGTTTCCCCGCAGGATGAAGACGCCGGGGTGAACGGGAAAAGGCGGCACCGACGCCAGCAGCTTTTCGCGCACCTGATCGGCCCGTTTCCTCTTGCTCGCGTTCTGGCCCTTGTCCCTGAAAAGCACCACCTCGTCGAAATGGACGTCGCCGACCTGGATCGGCCTGAAGCCCAGTTTCTGGGCGTATTGCGGCTCGTGGTCCCACTTGACCGGCCGCGTCGAGACCGGCGTCTGATATTCGTCCGCCAGCGAATATGTCAGGCAGTCATCCGAAAGCCAGTTGCCGAACCAGCGGTTGCCGACCCAGCTCTCGAACAGCGCCCCGCTGGCCGACTGTTTAGGGGGCACATAAACCGGCAGCCGGCGGCTGCGCGGCCTGAGGCTCCTCGACGATTTCTGCCCGTAGAGAACGCCGTCGATCAGGTCGATATTCTTGACCCGGTAACCGACCGTTGCCTCCTGTGTGGTCTCGTAGTTTCCCCTGAAGCCCTTCAGGATCTCGGCGACGGAGCCGAATTCGGCGCCGTTGATGCGATCGAGATGATGCGGAAGAAACTTGGCCGGGCGGATGAAGCGTCTGGCCTGCGGCGCGATCGTCCAGCGTTCGCATGCAACCGCCTCGATATCCGGAACGGGCATCCGGGCGGCTCTTCTCAACGAATGCATGATCGGCAGGAAAGATATCAATCAACCATCCTCGCGGGGCCTGCAATCGGCGCTTCAAACGGGGAGGCCCCTTGTCGTTAAACCATCGCCCCCGAACAGGATAATCGCATAGCGGCCAAGGGTTTCGCCGTAGTCTTTGGGCTATCGGCCTACTCATTTCGGAGTATCGGACGACCCTCGTTTTCCTCGTGCTCCAGAAGGGAGGCGATCGCCTGTGCGCTGATGCGGTGGTGGAACTTCGCGGCGATCTTGGCACGTGACGCCTGCCTCAACCGGCGCGAGAGATCGTCGTTCAGCAATACGCTCTCGATGGCGACGGCCATCTCCCGCGGCTGCCGGGCTTCCACCAGCATGGCGTCCACGCCATGGTCGACGAGCTCGCTGTTTCCCCCGACATCGGTGACGATCACCGGCATTTCCATCGCCATCGCCTCCATGATGGCAACGGAAATCCCTTCATTGAGGCTGGCGAGCACGAAGATATGCGCGTCCTCCAGCCCCTGCCTCACCCGGGTTTCTGAGACCGCTCCCAGAAGCTCGACGCAGCCGGTCAGCTTCTTCTCCGCGATCAGGGCTTCCAACGTCCTGCGATATCCGCTGCCACCCTGCTCGTCTTCGCCGGCAATCTGCAGGCGCACGTCGATATCCCGTCTTCGCAGGATTTCGACGGTCTGCAGCAGAAGGTCATGTCCCTTCACCGGATTGAGCCTGCCGCAGGTGAAGATCCGGCAGGGCTCGCCCGGTTTCCACGGAGCATAGGGGCGGCTTCTGCGGATCTGCTCCAGATCGACGCCCATCGGCGCAATCGCGATCCGGGACGGCTTCGTGCCGTTGAGTTTCACATCGATGTCGTTGAACAGGCGCTTCGATATCACCGTCGCAAAGGCGGCATTCTTCCATTTCTGCCGCTGGTTGGGGCCGTAACCCTCAAGCGTCGGGCCGTGAAGCGTCAGACTGTAGGGTATGCCCGACAGAAGCGAGGCAAGCGAAGCGACATTGGCCGCATCGGCGCAGGAATGGACATGGATATGGGACCATTCTCCCCGGCGGGCGAGCCGGACGAGCTTGCCGGCGACAAGCAGGATGGCGAGCATCCGCAACCGGCCGGCTGGCGATCTGGTCTCAGCGGCGAAGACGGCGGCAAGGCTGCGCCCGATCCGGCGCGGGCCGGCGCGAACAACCTCCACAATCGCGGCCAGCGCTCCACCGAAACCGAGCGGCAGAAGGTATTCGGTCCGCCGGCGCGCCTCCTCGGCCCAGGCATGCGACGCGATCGCCCTGGGGGGATGCGCCGTCGAAACGAATTGAGCCTCGATGCCGAGCTCGGACAGGGCCTCGTGCTCACGCCACAGGAATATGTGGGTCTGGCCCGGAAATTCCGGTATGAAGAAACCTATACGACGCCCCATCGCACCCCCTTGTTCCGACACTGCCCCGATGTGCCGTCCGCTCGCTGCACAACTCGTGTTGGTGCCCGCGAGCGGGCCGGCAGCGCAGATGCTCATCGGGTGAACGTCAAGGGATCATGGTCACGGGGCGGTCGCCGTTTCACAAGCTTTCTTGGCGGCGTATCGCCTTATCCTAAAGGGGACGGGTCGCCCGGAACTCATCCGTTCGGTCTAGGATCAAGGGTCGGATTCCTACCTCTTTGTGCCTTGTTTGCAGGTGCCGAACGCCGCCGTACTATAAACCTTCTTATCCCAGTTGGATGGGAAGGGGTTACCAATCTTCGGGGGTCTACAGATGCGTGGGATAACGAGTCTCGCGGGGCTTTTGCTCTGCCTGACATTTGGTGACGTGGCAGCTCAGACGACATATCGCCTGCAGCCCGGCGATACCCTGCAGGTATGGATTGCGCAGGAGCCTGAGCTTACCCGCGAAGTCGTCATTCCTCCGGACGGATGGCTGTCCTTCCCGCTTGCCGGCCATATCCAGAGTACCGGACTTTCCGTTTCGGAACTGGAGGCGCAGCTTCTCGAGCGCCTGAAGACCTATTTCAACGACACTCCCAATCTGACGATCATGCTGCGTCCCAACACCCAGAATCCGCAGCTGATCTATGTGCTCGGCGAGGTCGCCACACCCGGCGCGTACCCGTATCGCGCCAACATGACCGTCCTTCACGGCCTAAGCGTTGCCGGCGGCGTCTATCGCACCGCATTGCTGGCCGCCGACCAGGACCGGTCCGTCGTGGTAAAACGCGAAGTCGAACATTCCCAAAAGCGGCTGCAGGAATTGCGGGCGCGCATCATCCGTCTGGAGGCGGAAATGCGCGGAGACAAATCGATCGGCACGCCTGAGGCCCTTGCCGCCGATCCGGCCCTTGCCGAAGAGCAATCCTTGCTGAATGCCCGGATGGAAGCGCGCGCCATGGAGGAGAAGGCGCAGGCGCAGGCAAACGAGCTCACGGAGCGGAACAGCCTCGCGATGCAGGAACAGGCCGAGACCATGACGAAGCGGCTCGATCTGGCCAGGCGCCGGCTGCAGAGCATCAGCGGGCTCGTCGCAAAGGGCGTGACCGAAGGCTCGCAGCAAATGGTCCAGGAAGGCTCGATTGCCGAACTCGAGGGACAGATCAGCCGGATGACCTCCGAGATCGCGGTCGCGGACCGCTTGAAGATGGCGGATCTTGCCCGCTATGAGAGCACGCGCCAGGCGCAGAAGACCCAATTGCTGGTCGAACTGAATGCAGCCCGCGGCGAGCGGGAAGAGGCCGCGGCGCGCCTTGCCGACAGCACCCGCATCATGACGATCTATGGCGAGAGTGCCGCCTCGACCCAGCAGAAAGAGCGGCGGGTGCTCGCCTATCACATCGTGCGGACCACCAACGGCGAAACGCGCGAATTCACCGCGACGGAGATGACCCCGATCCAGCCGGGCGACCTGCTGCGGGTGGTCTACAGCGATCCTTCCAATACGGGTGATGCGGGAAAGGCTCAGCCGCTGGCTCAAGCCGAAAACCGCTCACCCTCTGTAGTAACCACGACGGCAGCGGCTCGATGATGGAGACTTCGTGATGACCCAAGTATCTCGTACGCGAAGCAATGAGGCGACAGCATGATCAACGAGCTAGGACGCAATATCCTCTATTTTATCGAAATCGCGCTTGCCAAGCCATTATATGCCATCATACCCGGATTGATTACCATTACGATGGGGATCTACTTCATATACACCATGCCCCGGAGCTATTACTCCGAGGCGCTGCTGCTGATGGAGTTCCAGCAGATCCCGACGACGCTCGTCTCGCCCACGGTGACGAACGACCGCCTGCAGTTCATCGACCAACGTGTACTGTCGCGCAACAACCTGCTGGCACTGTCCGAGAAATACCATCTTTTCCAGAATCTCACGGAGACTTTGCCCAAGAACAATTTTGCCGGTTTGATCCGTAACCAGATCAATCTTCAGGTATCGGTGACCGAAGGTGCCGACCGCACCGCCAGCAGCGCCTCCGTCAGGATTGGCTTCAAGTATGGCGATCCGGTCGTTGCGGCCAATGTCGTTTCCGACCTCGTGTCGCAGATCATCGAGGAAAACCGGCGCATCCGCACCGCGCGCGCCTCGGAAGCCACGAAGTTCCTGACCCAGGAAGCGAACAACGTCACTCAACGTTTTCGCGAGAGGGAAGGCGTATGGACGAAATATCTCGAAGAAAACAAGGAATCCCATCCGACGCGAATCCCGACCTTGATGATCGAGCTTCAGGCAAAGGAAGTGGAACTCGCGACACTCGATCGGGCGACCGTTGCGCTGAATGAGGAAATCGGAATCTACGAAGCTCAGCTGCGCATGGGCGCCGGGCAGACGGCCGAGGGCACGCGGTTTCACGCACAGCTGGCCGAGCTTGAGCGCGATTTCGCAGTCAAATCCGTGATCTATTCGGATACCCATCCGCAGATCCGGGCCATGAGGCAGCGTCTCGAGGAAATGCGGGCTCAGGTTGCCGTCGCACCGCGCATCGTATCGGCAGAGATGCCGACGCCCGAGGAGATCAAGGCGCTTCCGCCCGAGCTGATGCTGATCGCGGAACGTATCGCCATGGCAAAGCCGCGACAGGAACAGAATGTCGTGCAAAGGAAGGCCATCGTGGAGCGCATCGCACGGCTGCGGGACATCATCTCTCACGCTCCCGAAGTTGGCGCGCAGATCGAGGCGAACGAGGCCGAGAAAGTCTCGCTGCAGCGAAACATGGACGAGATGCAGACCAAACTCGATGCCGCACGTCTTGGCGAGCGGCTGGAGGAAGGCGATGCCGCCCAGCAGATCGAGGTAGTCGAAGAGCCGGAAGTTCCCAAAGTGGCGTCGGGAACGAGGCGGCTCAACCTGGCGGCGGCCGCCGCCGCCGCAGCGACCATGGCGGCGGCTGCGGGAATTTACGCCGCACATCTGTTCGACCGGACCATTCGCGGCGCGTTTGATCTCAGCCACGCCTTGGAGGGAGAAACGCTGGTCGTCATTCCCCGATGGAAGCCGAAGCGGCGCATAGCCAGAGCCTTCCGGAATTCCACGTTCACGAATCCAAGTCCGCTTCCGGGAGGGTGACGTCATTCGGGTACGACCGAGCCGCCTCTAGTTCCAAATCGTATCGATGACACAGGGCACGAATTTCATGGAAATCATCAAGAACATTACATCGCGGAGCAGGATGCCGGATCGGTTGGATGGCGCCGGCCTCACCGATCTGAACACAGGCTACCTCAACGGATACCATTCTCATGAGGAGTGTCCGCCGCCGCTGGATGTCTCCCCCGTCTCTCCCACCTTTCTGTATTCCAATCGCGTCATCGCCTTCGACAGCGACAGTCCGATGGCCCATTCCTATGACGTCCTGCGAAACCAGCTGCTGAACGGGCACAGGGAACGCGAGACGCGGGTGATTGCCGTGACCGCGCCCACGATCGGTTGCGGCACGACCGTAACCGCCATCAATCTGGCACTCAGCTTCGCCCGTGTGCCCGGTGCAAATGTCTTGCTGGTGGACGCGAACTCCCGGGATCCTGCAATCGGCGACGTGCTTGGCCTGTCGCCTCGTCCGCCGGTGGAAGACCCGATCCGGGGATGGCTGACGACGGTGGACATCCGAGGCCTTCGCACCCATCTGCTGCGCGCAGCCTGGGGAGCGGCAAAAATTCCGCTGCCTGCCGACCTGGCGCGCATGACGGCACAGGTCGAATTGGCCCGCCAGATGCTGAAACCGACGATCGTTCTCTTCGACCTGCCGCCGATGTTGAGTTCGGACGAGGTGATCCCCTTCGTCGACATGTCCGACACCGCCGTCATCGTGCTCGCGATCGGCAAGTCCAGGCTCCCGGAACTGGAGATCTGCCAGAGCTATCTCGGCTCCGAGAAAGACATGCAGGTGGTCCTCAACAAGACGAAGAGGCATGGCCTTTGATGGATATCGAGACTACGCCGCAGGACGGCGCCTCCCGGCTGAAATTGGTGGTCGTGATCGTCAACTACCGGACGGCCGATCTGACCATCGATTGCCTTGCATCTCTGAGCGTTCCCGGGACGGTCCCCGATGGTACGCGGATCATTGCCGTCGAGGGCGGGTCGGGCGATCGTTCGGCCGAACTCATCTCGGCCGCGATACGAGAGAACCGCTGGACCAATGCCGTCTGCCTCCCGCTTGAGACGAATGGCGGTTTTGCCTACGGCAACAATCGCGGCATCGAATATGCCATGGCAAACTTCGGCCGGCCGGATTATGTCCTCCTCCTCAATCCCGATACCATCGCCCGCCCCGGCAGCATCGCGCGCCTGGTGGAGTTCATGGACGGCAAGCCGGACGCCGGCATCGCCGGCAGCCGTCTGGAACATCCTGACGGCAAAGGCCAGGCCTGCGCCTTCCGGTTTCCCTCGCTCGCGAACGAATTCGAAAGCGAGGCCAAGCTCGGACCGGTCACGCGGCTGCTCGGACGCTGGCGTGTCGCCCCCGACATGCCGAGGGAGCCGAGCACGATCGACTGGGTATCCGGGGCGAGCTTGATGTTCAGGACCGAGGTTCTCGAACAGATCGGCATGCTCGACGAAGGATATTTCCTCTATTACGAAGAGGTGGATTTCTGCATGCGCGCGGCGCGCGCAGGGTGGTCCTGCTGGCATGTGCCGCAAAGCCGCATCATTCACCTCGTGGGCCAGTCGACCGGCGTGACGCGGCATGTCAAACCGTCCCGGCGGCCGGCCTACTGGTTCGAGTCCCGGCGGCGCTACCATCTGAAGCACCACGGGGCTCTTTATTCGGCCCTCGCCGATCTTTCCTGGCTTTGCGGGCATCTCGCCTGGCGCATCCGCCTTTTTGCAGAAGGCAAGACGTCCAGCGGGCCGCCGCATCTGCTGCTGGATTTCATCCGTCACTCGGGGCCGTTCCGCAGGGTCTGACCCGCTTTCCCAGACGGGAAACGGGCTCAGGCTATTCCCGTCCGGGCCATCAAAAGCTCCAGCGCCGCCGCCGATCTGTTGATGTCGTGACGTTCGAGGGTCCGGCGCCGCCCGGCCTCGCCTTTGCGGAACAGCTCGAGATCGCTTGCGAACAGTGCCTGCCGCATTGCGCCGGTCAGCGCCTCCAGGTCGCCGGCCGGAACGAGCCAGCCATTGTCGGCCTGAACGAGTTCCGGGATGCCGGCGATATAGGTCGAGATCACCGGGCGCTTCAGCGCCATGCTTTCCATCAGCACCACCGGCAGGCCTTCCGCGAAACTGGGCAGAACCAGGGCCTTGGCGCGGAGAATTTCGCTGCGCACATCGTCCTGCGAGATCGTGCCGGTCAGCACGACCGTGTCGCGGAGCTCGAGCCGTTCGATCTCCTGCTCGATTTCGGCCCGCAACGGGCCATCTCCGACGAGCACGAGTTCGAAACGCATCCCCTCGGCCCGCAGGTTTGCAGCTGCCTGAAGCAGGAGGAGATGGCCCTTCTGCTCCGACAGCCGCGCGATGCAGACGAGGCGCGGACCGGTCCCGTTCAGCTCCACGTCGTCGCTGAGATAACGCTGGTCGATACCGCAATGGACGACCGCGATCTTGCGCCAATCTCCAAGATCCGCCCAGCGCAGCAGCTGGCTGCGGCCGTAGGAACTGACAGCGACGACGAATGAGGAAGCCCTGATCTTGTCGCAAAGCCCGAGAGTTTCGGGCCGATCGAACTCTTCGGGACCGTGGACGGTGAAACTGAATTTCATGCCGCCGATCTGATGCGCCAATGTCGCGACCGTTGCCGGGTTGGTGCCGAAATGGACATGCAGGTGGTCGATCCCGTCTCTGCGGCACCAATCCGCCAGGATCATCGCCTCCCAGAAATACACGAGGTGCCGCAAGTAGCGCCCTCCCGACGTCCTTGCGAAACGGAACGCGGTTCTCAGCGCTTTCAATGATGGTCTCGGATGGCCGAACAATTGGCGCAGGACGCTCGCCACGGCCCTGGTCATCGGGGTCCGCAGGATATGGCGGGTTCGCTCCGCTTCCCCGATATCGTCGGGATCCTTCAACACGCCGCGAAAGGGACGAACCGCGTACCTTTCGACCCGGTGTCCCCTTGCCTCCAGTGCTACGATTTCACGCCGAATGAACGTATGGCTCGGCGCCGGATACTGGTTGGTGAAATACGCGATCCGCATTCCACAAGCGTCCCTTCATGTTTGCCGGCCGCCGGCACCCCACCCGCATCCGGTATAGCAAAAAGGGCTTGGCGGGCTCAGTGCGACAAAGAGCTTAAGGCGCCCGCACCGGCTTCCACCAAAGAGGTAAATTTACAGCAACGGACCGAAATCCTACAGATAACAAGCGGGTTTACCCAGGTTGTGGGGCTGGGATTGCGACCGATAACGACCGCCAAAAAACAACGGCCGAGGATACGCACAATGGACACGGATATCCTGTCGCAGCGAGGCTATGGGGGACTCGGGGCCGATGTCTGCGTGGTGGTCATCGGACGCAACGAGGGACAGCGCCTGATCGACTGCCTGCACTCGCTGAAGAGCCATCGCGAGCGCACGATCTACGTGGATTCCGGCTCGTCCGACGGAAGTGCTGAGGCGGCAGCCAAGCTGTGCGCGCAGGTCGTGCCGCTGGACATGACGATCCCGTTCACGGCGGCACGAGCGCGCAATGCAGGTTTTGACGCGGTGATGCGGCGCTGGCCGGATACGGCCTTCATACAGTTTCTGGACGGAGACTGCGAGCTGGACGCGAAATGGATAGCAACGGCCGCAACCTTCCTGGTCATGCGCAAGGACGTCGCGCTGGTCTTCGGTCGCCGGCGCGAGCGGCATCCGGATCGGACGGTGTTCAACGCGATATGCGACCGCGAATGGGACGGCCCGCCCGGCGAGGTGCCGGCATGCGGCGGCGACATCCTCATCCGGGCGTCGGTCCTCAAGGATTTCGGCGGCTATACCTGCGGGCTGATCGCCGGAGAGGAGCCGGAACTCTGCATCCGCCTGCGCGAAAGGGGCTGGAAGATCTGGCGCCTGCCGTCCGAAATGACGCGCCATGATGCGGATATCAGCCGATTGAGCCAATGGTGGCGCAGAAGCGTCCGCTGCGGGCATGCCTATGCTCAGGTGTTCCATCTCCACCGGGCATCCCCCTCCAGGATCTGGACGAGAAATCTGCGGCGCGCGGTGTTCTGGGGTGGCTTGCTGCCGTTCGCGGCACTTGCCTGCACGGCTTTTTATCCGGCGGCCTTCGCGCTTCTTCTGGTTTATCCGCTTCAGATCCTGCGCCTGGCGCTCAGGAAGACGCCCAAATCAGGCAACAGATGGATCTTCGCCGCGTTCGACGTGCTCGGCAAGTTCCCCGAAATGCAGGGCATCGCCCAGTTCCATCTGAACCGGCTGATCAACCGCCAGCAACGGATCATCGAATACAAATAAACCCTGTAACGGAAAGCGAGGCCGCGTTGGTCGGCCCTATCGGCGCGCGCCCAGGACACGCATTTTCCGAACCGCGCCGGGAGAGGGAATGGACGGCTGAGCCGGACCGGCGCCGGAGCTTTTCATCCTTGCTCTGGCGTTTCCGGAAAACTCCCACTCGATGCCGGCGCCGCGTGCCAGAAGTGCCGCGCAGAGGCCGGAGAAAGGCCAATAGATATAGGGGATGACGGACACGCTGCTGCTGGTGGCGATGGTGAAAAGCATCGAGGCGAGAAGCGCCAGGATCCCGTCATAGCTGACGATGTCCGATTTGTTCTTCCAGAACAGAATTCCGAGCCTGACGCTGAGCACACCGAAGAACGTCACGAACAGGAGCAGGCCGATCAATCCATAATGGAGCGATATCTGCAGATAGGTGTTCACCACATCCACGATGCCTTGCCCCTGGATCATCGTCTGCATTTCGGGCTCGGACACGAACGTGTCCGAGCCGAAGAGCGGATAACGTTCTATGACGATCATGGAGTTTTCGAAAAGTCTGGAGCGATAGGTCTCGCTGCCCTTGTCGGCCGAACCGACGAACGGAAGCAGATTGGTGAAGCGGTCGATGAACGGCGGGTGCACGAATATCAGTGCGGCGATACCTGGCACGGTGCCGACGAGCAGCTTCATCGAGGCCCGCAGATTTGTCATCATCAGCACCACCGCGCAGAGTGCGAAGCCGAGCCAGGGTCCCCGCGAGACGCTGGACAAAAGCCCGATCATCAGCACCCCAAGCGCCGCGTATCGCCAGATGCCCAAAGGCTTCGGTGTCCGCAGCGCCAGCAGGCAGCCGCCGGCGGTCATGCACAGGAATCCGAAGGCAATGGACTCCACCGATGTGGTGGCGGCACGCAGAAGGCCGTCGCGGAAAAGATAGACGGTGATCAGCACCACGTCCCACTGCAGCACGACCACATAATAGATCCGCCAGTTTCTCCAGATCTCGAAAAACCCGATCGCGGCGAGCGGCAGGACCGAGACGACGAACGCAAGCAATACCTGGTTTACCGCCAGTGCCGAGCGCAGGGAGCGGCTGAAGACGAAGTAAGGAAGCAAAATATCGAGAAAGTAGCCGGGGACGACGCGCAGAATGGAATTTATATCCCCGAGACGCAGGGCAAGGAGGCATATGTAGACGAAGAAGAGCGTGACCACGACATCCGGCCCGTGGAGCTCTCGGTTTTCGTGCTCTCTCCAGAGCTTGAGCGCAATCGGCAGCAGGATGGTGATCTCCAGCAGCCGCGGCGGATCAAGATCGATGATCCGGTTGAATACGCCCGGAATGCCCACCCCGACCGGCACGCAGGGCGCCACGAACATCAGGATTATATAGAGCAGGAACGGCTGCCTGGCGTTACGATGGATGTATATGCTCATGATCGCGAGCGCGACGGCAAACTCGAAAAAGCTTCGGGACAGGAAGGTGGCGAACGTCGCAACAACCCAACAATTGCGCCAGAGCCTGAATTCGGTTTCACCGATGAGCGGAACGGCAACTTTGCCGGCGATATAAAGCGCGGGAGCGCTGATGATCAGAACGTAGATTAGTGCGCGGAGATATTCTGGCATTAAAGTCTCGCGCCGGGAAACCGCGCCCTGCACAGACATTTCACGCTGCGATTTTTCCCCATATGGCTGCCCTTTGCCCGTGCGCAGCCGGGCCGCGCGTCGATTTAGTCTACACGCCCGGCCCGCCCGCCCACACATATCCAAAAGAGCTAACGCCTACGCCGATCGTACACCCCCGGCCGCCATTTGCCTTGCTTGTCTGCGGTCCCGCTATGCCTTCGATTCAAGGCGACCGTCGTGCAGTTCGCGCCTGCCGAAATCGACGGGCCGGCGTCAGCATCAGGAAAGGATCTGCCATGAACCGCCGAACGTTTCTTCAAATGCTGTCAGGTGTTGCCCTCTTCCCGATCGCGAACGGCATGACCTCCCGCGTCAGCGCGACGGAGCACCTCTTCCCCGAGCAGATAGGGCTCAACATCACCGGCATGAGCTATTGGGCCACAGAGCAGCCCTTTTCCAACCTCGCCTACAATGCCTCGCCCTGGCGGGTGCAGGTCGAGAACGCGCCCTTCACATGGGATGAGCCGCTGCCACCGATGACGCCGGACGGATATCCCACGCAGGTCCCGGCGGGAGCGGTCGTCGAAACCTGCCTGATCTTCACGACGCATCGGAAGAACCTGCCAGTCCAGCTTTCCGTCCATTACGATGGCAAGGGCAAACTCGGCTATATCTCCGGCGCCGAGCTCGAAGCGCGGGCACCGGGGCGCGACGATGTCCGCAATCTTCGTAACAATGCGCCCTTCACCTCGATGGTGATGCAGACCGATGCCTCCGACCCGATCCGCAATATCCGCCTCTATGAGCGCGGCCCGATACCAAAGCAGACATTCCGTGCGCCGTTTCTGGAGCGCCTGAACGGCATGTCGGCGTTGCGTTTCATGGACTGGATGGGAACCAACAATTCCAAGGTCGCGAGCTGGAACGATAGGCCGAAACTGGGCCAGTTCGGCAAATCCGACCTAGGCGTGCCGCTCGAATACATGATCGAGCTCTGCAACCTCGTGAAATCGGATCCGTGGTTCAACATGCCGCATCTTGCAGACGACGACTATGTTCGCCGGTTCGCCGAACAGGTCAGAAAAGACCTCGATCCGGATCTCAAGGTCCATGTGGAATATTCGAACGAGGTCTGGAACACCTCGTTCGACCAGGCCGACCACGCGCGCAGCCGCGGCCTTGCTCTCGGCCTTTCGACCAATGACTACGAGGCGCAGCTTCGCTATTACGCACACAGGACAACCGAAATACTGGCCATCTGGGAAGATGTCTTTGGCACCGCCAAACAGCGGATCAGCGGCATCTACTCGGCGCAATCCGTCAACGGATGGAGCACCGAGACGATCATGACGTGGAAAGGCGTGAAGGAGCACGCGGATGCGCTGGCGATCGCCCCCTATTTCGGCGGCGGTCTCGGCTCGCCGGATCGGGCGGAAGATGTATCGAAATGGTCGCTCAACCGCCTCTTCTCGACGCTGGAGAAGGAAGTAGAGACCGACAACAAAAAGACCATGCAGGAACAGGCGGCACTCGCCAGGCAATACGGCGTCAAGCTCTACGCCTATGAGGGCGGCCAGCATCTTGTTGGTCACAGCGGGGCGGAAAACAACGAAAGACTGACAAATCTCTTTGTTGCAGCCAATCGCGACCGCCGGATGGGCGAACTCTATCTTCGCCATCTCAGCAACTGGCGGACATCGGGTGGAGACCTCTATGCGGCGTTTTCATCGATGAGCGAACCCAGCAAATGGGGTAGCTGGGGACTGCTGGAAGACGAGAGCGGCACCCAGCCGAAGTGGCAGGCCATCCAGCAGGTGCTCAAGCGCAAACCTGCCCTCTAGATTTCCTCGAGCTGTGAGCGAAACGCCAGGTGACGACCGAGCGCGGGTCTCCCGGCATCCATGCTTTGGCACTGACGGGCCGATGATCGAATTTCGGCCCGGACGGCTGGCCTATGCCTATCCTTAACGCACGCGAATCCACGGAGGATTTTCCGGTCTCAGGTGTTCGCATTTGAGGCTGGGCGGATCACGAGGAAGCTGTCGGCCAAATTATTGACCGGCTGCCAACCCGGGCAGCCGGTCAATCTACCACGCCGATACCCGAGGCGTTCTGCTCAAGTCCGCACTACAAAATACCACAATCACAGATCGGCGATATTGCAATTGAGCCACACCTCAAGTGTAACTTTCCAATATCTAATTTAGAGGATGATTCCCGAGCGGATATTTGTTCCAAAGGATGTACTTCGGAGTGCAGCCGATGGTAAAAATTGAAAATCAACCAGTGATTATTAAATTCAAACATAGATACAACGATTGAGAGAACCTAATCCTTTTGATTGAGTTGATGTGGTTTGCAGATGAGGGAATAATACTTTTGCCAAACAGACTGCTGAAGGCTCGAACGGGAAAAACGGTCGGGCCTTCTCCTTTTGGTGAACCTGACATTTGCCAGGCTTCGTGGTGTTATGTGATCCCGAGGCGTCCTGTCGGCCTCGATCTACTCCCCCTTTGGGGGCGCCCTCGCTGTTTCGTCGGCGAGGGTTTCTTTTATGGGGCACGGCGGGAAAAGCATGCCAGCCACCTTCGAGACGCTCGTCGACGGCGAGCGACATGGCGGCGGACGACAGCGAGCCTACGCCTTTTGAGGTATCTTCGACCGGCTACCGCCCTCGACAGCGCCGCGCCCTGACAAAACGGCATGTGTCAGCGCTCGGTGAACGCCCTCGACATGCTGTCCATGATCGGCTTGGCCAGATAGCTGAAGAACGTCCTGACCGTCGTCTGAATCATGATTTCCGCCGGCATGCCCGGCTGCGGGGTAAACCCCTTGATACGAGCGATCTCGTCGGGCGAAATATTGATGCGCGTGATATAGACATCATGGTTGGTAAGGCCCGCCTTGCTATCCTCCATCGCATCCGCCGAGACGTAAAATACCTCGCCCCTCAGAACCGGGGTGGTGCGCTGGTTCAATGCGATGAGGCGGACCGTTGCCTTCTGGCCGACCTTGACGCTGTCGATCTCGTTGCGGGCCACCTTTGCCTCGATGATCAGGGGAACGCCGGCGGGCAGGATCTCCATGATCCCCTTGCCGCTTTCGATGACGCCGCCGGTCGTATGGTAATAGGTTCGCACGACAGTGCCGGAAACCGGCGCAAGGATCGTGGCCCGGCGCAAAACGTCATCGGCTTCACGTGACTGTTCGCGTGCCGCATCGCGGTCGCCCTGGATCGACTGCAAGCGGTCAAGCGCCTCTTCCCGATAGGTCTCCTCGGCGTGCGATATCTCCTGCTGTCCCTTCAGGAGCTCGGCTCCGGTCTCCGCGACCTCCGATTCCAGACGGCCGATCTGCCCTTCGGCGTCGGCGATGGCCCGCTGAAGCGCCCTGACTTCGGTGGCGCGCAGCAATCCCTTGGTCAGCAGAACCCGTTTGGTATCGTATTCGTCCTTGAGCAGCACGAGCTGCCGCGACATCGCCTCGCTGTGCCGAAGGTAACCTTCGCTGCGGAACTCCAGGGCTTTCATGTTCTGCTTCAGCAGCGAAAGTTCGGTGGCGAGCTTCATCCGCTGAGCCCTGAAGTTCAGCTGTTGGGTGAGGATGATCGCGGAGACATCCGGATCGTCCTTGAATTGGTTCAAATAGGCCGAGACGGTCATCGTCTCGGCACCCTCTGACTGGGCGGCAAGACGGGCGGCGGTTGCCTCCAGCCGGATGCGCCGAAGGAAGAGCTCCCGCTTCTTGGCCTGCGACGCCGTTTCATCGAGCCTGACCAATGGCTGGTTTTCCACCACCTGGTCGCCTTCGTCGACCAGCAATTCCTTGATGATCCCGCCCTCGAAATGCTGCACGATCTTGTTGCGCCCGGTTGCGACGAAACTGCCCTGGGCGATGACGGCTGCCGCAAGCGGCGCCGTCGCGGCCCATGTGCCGAAACCGCCAAAGGCGATGGCCGTTAAAGCCAGACCGGCCACCGTCTGTTTCCAGACCGATCGGGGAACTTCCGAATACCATTCGAGATCGTGAACCTTCGCAACGGCAGACATGACACAACCTCTATTGCAACTGATGGCCGAACGAACCGGTATTGATATCGATGCCGCGGGCTTCGATCGCCTTCAGCACATCGGCGCGCATCCCGAACAGCGCGACGGTGCCGTTCGCCAACAGCAGGACCTTGTCGACGCTGCTGAGGAGAGACGGGCGCTGCGTGATCGTGGCGACGGTTATCTTGTGTTCCTTGGCGTGGCGCAGTGCCTGGAGCAGCGCCGTATCGCCGGCATTGTCGAGATTGGAATTCGGCTCATCCAGCACCACCATCCTCGGATCACCGAAGAATGCCCGCGCAAGCGCAATACGCTGCTTCTGCCCGCCGGAAAGCGGAGCGCCGTCGGCCGCGACCACGGTTTCGTATCCGTGCGGCAGGCTGGCGATCATCTCATGAACATCGGCCAGCATCGCGGCCCGGTAGATCTGCTCGTCATCCGCATCCAGCCGCATGCGGGCGATATTGGCCTTGATCGTGCCGGGAAAGAGCTGCACATCCTGCGGCAGATAGCCGATATTCTCGCCGAACTGGCGCTGGTCCCAGTTTCTCAGATCCATCAGATCCAGTCGCACGCTGCCCGAGGTCGGCAGGATCGACCCGACGAGCATTTTTCCAAGCGTCGTCTTGCCGGCGCCGGAATTTCCGATGATCGCCAGGGAATCGCCCGGCTGCAGGGCGAACGAAATGCCGTTGAGCACCACCCGCTTGGTTCCCTGCGGCACATAGAGGAGGCGCTCGACGTCGAGGCGCCCCTCCGGCTTCGGCAGGTTCAGCCTATCGAAATTCAGGGGCGAGGATTTCAGGAGTGCGGTTATCCGGGCGTAGGCCGCGCGGGATTGGCTGTATTGGTTCCAGCCTTCGATGGCACCTTCGATCGGCGCCAGCGCGCGACCGGCGATGATGGAGGCGGCGATCACCATGCCGCCCGTCAGCTGCCCTTCGATCGACAGGAAGGCGCCCCAGCCGAGCATCGCGATCTGGGTCAGAAGCCGGCAGGCCTTCGATATCGCCGCAATGGTGATGTTCCGGTCCTGGGCGATGACCTGCGATTTCAGCGAGGATGCCGTATCCTTGCCCCAGATCTGCACCGTCTCGGGGATCATCGCGAGCGCATTGATGATCTGTGAATTGCGGGACATCGATTCCAGATGAAGGTTGGCCTTCACCTGCGCCGTATTGGCTTCGGCAAACGGCTCGGCGGTCATGCGCTGGTTGATCTGGGTGAAGACCAGCAGCATCAGCGCCGTCAGGACCACGATGCAGCCGAGGTGCGGGTGGATGAGGAAGACCGCCACCACGAAGAGAGGCGCGATCGGCGCATCGAGGAACGAGAGCAGGGTCCTGGAAACAAGGAACGAGCGAACCTGCTGAAGATCGCCGAGCACCTGATATTCGCGACCGTTGCTCTGGAGCGAGGCACGGGCGGCCGCGCTTAGGATCGGAGCGCCCAGCTGGGCTGCGATTTCCACCGCCGTCCGCATCAGGATGAAACGCCGAAGCGCGTCGAAGGCCGCCTGCAGGATGACGGCGCCGATGATCACGATCGTCAGCATCACCAGAGTGTCGAGCGAGCGGCTGGTCAGCACCCGGTCGGATATCTGGAACAGGTAGGTCGGGATCGCCAGCACGAGGATGTTGCTGGCGATCGTGAAAATCATGACGATCGCCAGGTTCCGCCGCACGGCCGTGACGCCGGCCTTCAGGCTGGCCGAAAAGTCGACCGGCGGGAGACGCTTGTGAAACGTTCCGTCGCCGCCGCCACCGGTCGACGGCTGCTTTCCGAAGGTTTTCGTCTCGCTCCGCAACGGCCCGGTATCGGCATCGATGGTGATCATGCCTTCCGGCGCCTTTGCCTCCGTCGCTTCGCGTACCGTCGGCTTCGGCTCGATTTCCGGTTCGATGATGCGGTCATTGGCCGGCATGGGCAGGATATCGGCTCCCGAGGAGCTGCCATTCGCCCGGGATTGGCTCGGCGGTGAATTTCTCGGTTCCAGCCGGGATACGGTTGCTGAAGAGGCTGCGCCATCCGATGACAGTTTCAGGCATTCGTCCACAGCGCGCTCCAATTTTGCATAGACATCCTCACCGGCAGGTTGTTGAGCTTCATCGTGATCTTGGGCCTGTTCGAGGTCGGCCCTTCTTTGGGCGTCCGACATGTTTTTCCCCATCATCCGAGTACATGTTGCAATCCATCGTTCTGATAGTGGCCGTCGTGGTCTACGGGTACGCCGTAGCCGGGCTCGTCCGGATTGGTGTGCGAGGTTGAATCGTCGAGGAAAGCCACCGCCTCGTTGACCAGCGCGTTGGGATCCTGCGCGGCGAGTTCCGGATGGCTCGAGATCAGCCCCGACTGGTAGAGCGTTTCCTGGGAATATTGCTCGCCGCCCACATAGGTATGGCCGAGAGAATCAAGATCGGCGATCGCCGCATTGTTGATGAGCGCATTTCCCCCGGTCGAAATCGACCATGTCGCATCCGCGTGGGGATTGATGGCATTCATCGCCAGGGCGATCTGGTCGCTGTCGCCGACGATGTTGGTCTGGCTGATATACTGGATATTCAGCAGGTCGCCGCTGATATAGAGAACGCGCAATCCGGCCATTCCCGCAAACGCCGAGTCTGTCAGAACGCCATGCGGCAGATCCCTTCCGCCGCCGGCAAAATCGTTCGCTGCATCCAGATAGGCCGAAGGCAGTGCGCTGAAACGGTCGGCGCCGCCGATATTGTAGATATGGGCCTGGTTCCAGAGCAGGTTGCCGGCGGTGGAAATCGATCCCTCGCCGGTCGTTCCGAAACCCGTAACCGCGCCCACCACGTCGTTGTCGAACAGGATGTTCGTCTGGTGGATGATATTGGCGTCGTACAGGCTGCCGCCGATGATGATCAGATCATAGGAGTGGCCGAGCTCGTAGATCGAGGTCTGGTTCACGCTTGTATTGTCGCCGCCGATCACCCTGGTCGTGGCGCCGGAAGAGGACAGGATGCCGACGTCATTGTCGGACATGAAGATATACTGTTCCAGCCAGTTGGCGATCAGCAGATCCCCATGGATTTCCGTGACCGCCCAGCTTCCGGGATAACCGCTGCCGGCGTGTTCCGAAGCGCCGCCGTCCTGCAGCGGATCGACCCGGTGGAAATTCGCGATGTTGAACATTTCGTCCGGCGCGTCACCGCCGGTCCAGTGGCTGATTGCCGAGGTGACGGCGTCCGTATCCTGGAGGACGTTGACCTGGATGACCGCATTGATCTCGAAATGGTCGCCAACGACCGCCGTCACGGTCGCGGCGGTCCAGATATTCTTGAGGACGGCATCGTTGACGACGGTATTGTTGCCGCCAATCAGTTCCACCGAAGCCTCTACCTGGACCGGACCTTCCGCAAATACCTTGACGCCTGGTCCGCCGTCCGCAGCGTCGTCGTCGGATCCCGCGCCATCATCCTCCTTGAAGGAATGGTGATCTTCCAGCTTCGGCGCCTCGTCGACCAGAAGGCCGTTAACATAGATGCCGTCGATTGTCGTGGACTGATGGACGAAGGCTCCCGCGGGTGCGGGGTCTGCCGAAAGGGCTTCCAGCTGGTCCGCGACGGTCTTGATGATGTCGATCAGGTCCGCCGTGGACGTCGGCATGTCGAGATGCCCGATCGGCGAATCCGAGATAACCTGTTCCGCCGTATTCAGGAGCTCGCGGTTATCGATCGGCGTGGGGTCGAACCTGAGGCCATGGCCCCCTACCCCGAAACTGTCGTTGTCTGAAAGAGAGGCAGCCTGAACGATGAAATTCGCGACCGAGCCCGGAGGCTCGATCTGCCACGTGAGGGAATTGCCGCCGAAATAGAACGGATGCACGTGGTGCGGCATCTCGTGCGGGCCGTGATGCATCCTGATTTCCACCTGCGGAATGATCGGATGATCGTATCGGCCGACAAAGTGGGGATGCCAGATGGGCGTGAAACTCGCTGGAGCCTTGTAGACCAGGGACGGATCGAAATCGATCAGGTCATAAGGCGCCTCGAAGTGGGACTGCGGCGCGGTCGATTGCGGGACGGCTTGCTCGGGCGCGTAGAGCGAGAAGTCACTATAGGCCTCCCGCAACCGCGCATCCTCGACATTCGTGTGGAAGAGGCCGATGAAATGAGCGATTTCCTGGGTGATCGTGTCCATCGTCGTCATAGCCGCTGCCTTTGTATGGGCATGCCTGCATCACAGGTCGTTCGGAATGAGGGACTGCGCAGGGGTCTGCGCAGTCCACGATGTGAAGGTCCCCGCTGGAGTGGAGGACGACTGTCGGCTTAGACGCTGCCGCCGTCGTGGGTGTCGTCGCCCGCCACCGTGCTGTGGAGGTCACCGCCGACGATGGTCATGTCGATTGCGTTCTGCTGCAGGTTCGCACCCATCACGATGTCCTGGTTGAAGGCGTGGGTGTCGATCGACGCATCGGCCGAAGCGGAGCTCGTGCCGGTCACGAAACCGTCGTCACCGTTGTGCGAGCCCCAGACACCGCCGTCGCCGCCAGCTCCGCCGGCGCCGGTATAGGCCAGGCCGCCATCGCCGCCGGCAGCACCGGCACCGCCGAATGCCCAGCCGCCTACCGCGCCACCGCCGGTACCATCGGCCCATGCGCCACTCAGTGCCGCACCGCCTTCGCCGGCACCCGATGTTGCGTCACCGCCGGTAGCATCGCCGCTGGTTGCCGCGTCGGATGTTGCTGCGCCACCGGTACCAGCGGCACCTGCTGCGCCGTCGCCACCAAGCCCGGCACCAAGCCCGGCGCCGAAACCAGCTCCGAGACCGGCCCCGAGGGCACCGCCGCCAGCGCCGCCATCACCGGCATCCGCGGTGTCGCCACCATCGCCGCCGTCACCGCCGGTCGGATCGCCGCCGGCACCACCAGCGTTTCCACCACCGTCACCGGCAGGGCCGCCCGCGCCGCCATCGCCGTCCGCGAAGATCGGATTGATCAGGCCGAGACTGCTGCCGATCGTGGTTGCCGATGCTCCGCCGGTCGAATCGCCGCCGTCTCCGGCGTCGGAAGCATTGCCGCCGGTGGAGTTGCCGGAATTGCCGCCTGCAGCGCCGTTGCCAGCCGTATTGCTGCCGCCCTGATCGCCGTCGCCGGCAAAGGCGAGCCCGGCGCCAAGGCCGAGGCCAAGACCCAGGCCGAGACCGAGACCGTCGCCACCATTGCCGCCACGGCCACCGATACCCTTGCCGCCATCGGCATCGCTTTCGGCATCGCCGCTGTCGCCGTCGCCGCCGTCGGCATCGCCGCCTTCGCCTTTACCGCCGGCTGCGACGCTTGCGGCCAAGCCGCCCAGGCCGTCACCGCCAACCGCGAAGCCGCCAAGCGCCGTACCGCCGTTGCCGCCGTCACCGCCATCGGCATCTGCGTGGCTTCCGCCATTGCCGCCGCCGCCGCCGGCATTGATACCGTCGGAGGCAAGCGCAATGCCGCCCTCGGCAGTGCCGTTCAGCTCGAACGAGCCGTCATTGCTGACGCTGGCGTTTTCAAGCTTGTCATTGTCCTGAATGTTGGCGACCTGGCTGAAGACGTTGCCGACATCGTTGCCTTCACCGGTCAGGGCGTTGTTGAGCACATTATCGATACGGATGTTGAACATCCCGTCGATGGAGCTGTGGTTCATGTCGACATCGGCAAAATCATCGTCCGTCGGCATGTAGTGATCAAGATCGACACCGACATCGACGGTAACGCCGACGGTGGTCTCATTGACGTTTTCGTTGAAGTTGCCGTTACCGTTGAGGTTCAGGTTGCCGTTGCCGTTCAGGTTCAAATTACCGTTGCCGTTGCCATTCCAGTTGTCGTTGTCGTTCGTGGAATCGCTGGTCTGGTTCTGGCTTTGATCGCTGGACTGCTGCTGCTGCTGTTGTTCCTGCTGCTGCTGTTGCTGCTGCTGTTCCTGGCTGTCCGACGGATCGTCGACAACAGTGTTGAACGCGTTGCGTTTGTCTACCATCACAGTATCCTCTTATGACTGCGACAGCGTGACCGCCATTCATCTTCTTGGGGTCTTTGCTCGTCGCTGTTGAAGTGAATCATTGGCCTCTGGCGACAGGGCGCGCGTCAACGCGACCGTTCGCCGGTCTTTCTCTCGTGATGTCTGATTTTTAAGCTCTCCCCTAGTTTCCCGAGAGGCTTTGAAAGGGCGGCGCTGTAGATCGCTTATGCGCTACATCATGCGCCAACGAACGTTCTTAACGCTCATTCTCAAGTACTTCGGGATGGAGGCACTGTGTCCCCATTGAGCAGAAGAAATAAGGTAATATTTCGATCTAGCGCGACCTGATGAATACTACATCAGCATAGTCAGATGGGTTAAATGGTCTAATCAAGAAGACGTAGGCATCTAGATAATGATTTTCCCCTTATGTATGCAGCAACTCGCTCGCCTTGAGAGGAAACGTTGCATGATCATGTTTCGTTCGCGTCAAAACGACCTTGGGAACTGCGTTGCGTCGTCGATTCGATCTATTCTGTAAATCGTTCGGTCTATTCCCACCATTCGGGTCTTGGTTTACCGTTCCAGAATAAGATCTTCGGAGCACGACTTTGCGTGTACTTTCGATCAACGACTTGAGGGGGGCCTATCCATGCAGATTCCGCATGGTGTTTCACAACATGTCGGCCTTGATCTGGCAACAAACGCCTTGAAGAGAATGAATGCGATCCGAACACTCCTCTTCATCTGCTCGCCGGGAACAATCTCCACCGCAATGACGGCGGCCATCGAAAGCGAGTTTCCGTGGCTCTGCGTCAAGACGGTTCCCGACCTGAAGCTCGCCTCGGCGGAATTCGACAATCCGGTCCAGCTCGTGCTGGCCGATGTCCGCCTTGCGTCCGCCCTCGCCGAATACTGGCCGCAGCTTGCTCGGCATCATTCCGCGGCCGCGCTTGCGCTGATGGGAACCGATGACGGCGAAATCGCCTCCGACCATCGAAGGGCGAAAGAGCTCGAAGTCGTCCAGGGAATTCTTCCGTTCAACGTCAATCTGGACGTCTTCCTGTCCGGCCTACGGATCATATTGAAGGGGGGGACGTATTTCCCTTCAACGAGTTACCGGGCCCAGAGAAATGAACCTGCGGAAGCAAGCGAGGATTCGGCCGACCCGAAGCCTGCCTTGTACGCCGCCGGCAGGCAGGCGATCGAAAAGCTGACGAAACGCGAGAATGAAATTCTCGCGCGGATGGCCATGGGCAACCAGAACAAGATCATCGCGGCCACCCTCGGCCTCTCCGAACATACGGTCAAGATTCACATCCACAACATCATCACCAAGCTCGGCGTGCATAATAGAACGGAAGTCGTCGCTCTCTATTTTGAATATCGGCGCAAGGATACGACCGGCAATGCAGGCGACACGAACCGCGGCCAAGACGGCCGCTCCTTCTCAGGCGACAAATACTAGGCTCCGGGACATCCTGCTCCTGATCGGACAGCTGAACTATACCTGGACAAATACGGAAAGCCTGTTGATCCATATGATCGCCGGCCTTGCCCGGGTGGACAAGGAAACGGCGATCGTCATCTTTTTGACCCTGAACACCACACGGGCCCGCATCGACCTCGTTGAACGGCTGACCAAGATGCGCAAGACCGCACCGGCCTGCCGCAAGGAAATCCTGGAGGCCACCCATCGTCTTTCCGACGAGGCGAAGCTTCGCAACAAATACAACCATTGCATTTATTCATTCGATCCCGACAGCGGCCGCAACGTCACGCAATCGATGCGGATCTTCGAAAGCAGGGACGAAATCAAATACGGAAAGATCGAGGAACTCGACGCACGCGAGATCGGACGGATCCGGGAAAGCATCAACTCCCTCGTCGCGATCAACAAGACGTTCTGGCAGATCACCGAACGGTACGGCTTCCCAACCTGAAATCCGGACGGAGCTTCACGCCAGGCTCGGCATCGTTATGCCGGGCAGGAAGCCTTTGAGCGCATCGGCCAGGGTGACGATCGAGATGAGATGGCCGGCATCGTCAGTGATGGAAATCGCCCGCAATGCCAGCGTTTCTCCCTGCTGAATATGATCGACGATGATGTCTCTCATTCCGGAGATGACTTCGGCTGTGGCTCCCTCGAGATCGACGAAGTCGAGCCCTTCGGTATCCGGAATGAAACCGTCTTTCAAATCGACATTCAGGAAATATTTCACCATGGACCCAACTCCCGGGGGTTAGCCTGGCGGCCGCTTGAAACTGCGAAATCCAACCCGTCGCGGAAGCGGCGCCCACATCCTCCAAGCGCTTACTCCCCATCTTCCGATCTGCCCTCGGGCTCGATCAGAACATTAGCAAATATATAAATTACCCATGGCACCGGTCAACCTGGAATTGACGGCTCGCTTTGGAAACTGGTGAATAATTCATCTTCATCACTTGGCATCCCGTTCGGCCGCCGTCGGTCCGGCCGAACCGCCTGTACGCTTTTCGGTCAACCAGCGCCTTGCCAGGTGCATGTTGATGCTCGCCCAGTCATGGTTCAGGGCGGCAATGAACAAGCTGTCATTGTGGAGAATAATTTCCTGCAGGTATTGCTGCAGTTCAGACGCATTCCCATCAAATTCGACCAGCCAGGTCGTTCCGGATAATTTGCAGGCTACGAGTGGCTGAATTCTTTTCCGCGCCCGATTATATGCCTCGACCTTCTCACAATCCAAGATAACCAGGAATACTGCCATGTATCTTACCTCCAGGCGGAGGAAACAGATATTGATGCGCAAAGTTCCATTTGGAAAATGGCGGAGTTTTTCGGGCTGGGCACAAGTTTCGCCAGAGTAGTTATACTTTCGGGCGTCGGGTCTGCTATCCAGTCCGGCGCCGGCTTCCTCTGGCGGAGCGATTTCAAAGAGGGATTGCTTCCGCGGAGCGATCCGCGAAACCCTGGACTGTGGGACTTATCCGATCGGCGCCGAATAGCTGTGGCGAAACCAGCGCCAGCTCGTGATATGTGTCCCGGCCGCAGGTCGACGAGCAGCGCGGACATGGCATTTCCACCGCGCCGCAGCCGCAGCATCGGGTGCCCGTATACGGTTTGGCAGGATGAGCTTCGCAAACCCAGCCCGTATCCTTGCAGTCTCTGCACCTGAACATCAGCGAAATCCTCTCTGATCCGCAGGGCAACAGGATAACATGCGCATGAGTCGCAGGCAGTTGCGCCAAACGAGCTATATCCGTAAGCCTATTGGCGGATAGGGTTCGGGCCACGATGGCATCCAATCTCACCGACGCCATCTTGCGCATGCCCGGCCTTGCTCAAAATATCATCCAGTTGATCGCCATCCTGATCCACGGCATAACCGATCCGAACAGCCGGGACGTTTGAGATGGATGAAAAATTCGATATCGGTGCGCGCCTCAACGCCATGCGCGTGGCGGCCGGCCTTTCGCAGCGCCAGCTCGCCGAGCGGGCCGGCGTACCGCATGCTCAGATATCCAATGTCGAGACCAACAAGGTCAGCCCCTCCGTTTCGACGCTTCGCAAGATCCTCAGCGGCCTCGGCGTCGGCATGGGCGACTTTTTCGAGCCCGAACGCAGCCCGCCGAAAGGCCCGTTCTTCTCGGCTCATGAGCTGGTGGATTTGACATCACAGGTCGCCACATCCCCTATCTCGGGCGGCGACGGCAAGTTGATCTTCCGCCAGATCGGCGATGCACGGGCGCATAACCTGCAGATCCTCCACGAAATCTATGAGCCGCATGCCGATACCGGAGAGACCCTTTTGCAGCATGCCTCCTCGGAGGGCGGGTATGTGGTCGAAGGCGAACTCGAAGTAACCGTCGGCGAGGACGTGCGTGTCCTCAAAGCCGGCGAGGCCTATCTTTTCGACAGCCGCGTACCGCACCGGTTCCGCAACCTTTCGGACCGGCAGACGATCGTGATTTCGGCCTGCTCGCCACCCTATCTTTGATTTTTTAAATCCCGCTTGCTCAAAATAATGAGCAAGACTATAGCTAGGTCATCGATTTCAGGGGATATCGTCATGACCGTTTCAGCAGATCTGCAGTCCCGCCAGAAAGCCGCCGTGGCGGGCGGCGTCGGAACCCGGGGCATCTTCGCTCAGAAAGCCTTGAACGCCGAGCTTTGGGACGTGGACGGCAAGCGCTTCATCGATTTTGCCGCCGGCATCGCCGTCAACAATACCGGCCATCGCCATCCGGCGGTGATGCGCGCCGTCGCCGAACAGGCCGAGCACTTCACGCATACCTGCTTCCACGTCGCGCCTTACGAAGGCTACGTGAGGCTCGCCGAGCGGCTGAACGCGATGGCGCCGACCGGGGCCGAAAACCGCACCATGCTGGTCACCACCGGCGCCGAAGCGGTCGAGAATGCCGTCAAGATCGCCCGCGCCCATACGGGCCGCGCCGGCATCATCGCCTTTTCGGGCGCCTTCCACGGCCGCACCATGCTCGGCATGGCGCTGACCGGCAAGGTCATGCCCTACAAGAAGAATTTCGGCCCCTTCCCGGCCGATATCTACCACGCGCCCTTCCCCAATCCCTATCTCGGCTTCTCGACCGAAGAGGCGATCGCCGGGCTCGACCGGCTGTTCGCCGCCGATGTCGATCCGGAGCGGATCGCCGCCTTCATCGTCGAGCCGGTCCAGGGCGAAGGCGGCTTCAACGTCGCGCCGAAGGAATTCCTCGTCCACCTTCGCGAAGTCGCGGACAAATACGGTATCGTGCTGATCGCCGACGAGATCCAGGCCGGCATGGCGCGCACCGGCAGGATGTTCGGCTTCGAACATGCGGGCGTGAAGCCAGACATGATCACGATGGCCAAGGGCCTTGCCGGCGGCTTCCCGCTGTCGGCCGTCACCGGCAGAGCCGAGATCATGAACGCGGCCCATCCGGGCGGGCTCGGCGGCACCTATGCGGGCAATCCGCTGAGCGTCGCCGCCGCCAATGCCGTGCTCGACGTGATCGAGGATGAGAAGCTCTGCGAACGCGCAGCTGAAGTCGGCCGGCGGATCACCGAGCGGCTGACGGCGATCGCTTCCCGCCAGGGCATGGAGCATATCGGCGACGTGCGCGGCCTCGGCGCCATGGTGGCGTTCGAAATGGTCGAGGATCGTCAGTCGAAGGCGGCCTCCCCTGTCCTCACCAACCGCATCATCGCCGAAGCGGAGGCGCGCGGCCTTATTCTCCTGTCTTGCGGAACACGCCTCAATGTGATCCGTTTGCTGCCGCCGCTCACCATCGAGTGGGAGGTTCTGGAGGAAGGGCTCGCCATTCTCGAAGCTTCGATCGAAGCGGCATTTTCCGACGCAACCGCTTCGGCGGCTGCCTGAGCCAACCAGGCCATGCCGACCGCGGGGCCGTTCGGGTTCCGCGGTGATTTTGGCTGCGGTCGCATGTGGGCGTGCCGCAAGAAATGAGGAAAAGCCCATGAACGGCGCCGATATGCTCTGTGATGTCCTTCTGGTGAACGGTATCGACGTCTGTTTCGCCAATCCCGGGACATCGGAAATGCATTTCGTCGCGGCCCTCGACCGCAAGCCGGCCATGCGCTGCGTGCTCGGCCTGTCGGAAGGCGTCGTGACCGGTGCCGCCGACGGTTATGCCCGCATGGCGGACAAGCCGGCAGCAACCCTTCTTCATCTCGGCCCCGGCCTTGCCAACGGCCTCGCCAACCTCCACAACGCCCGCCGCGCCCGCACGCCGATGCTCAACGTCGTCGGCGACCACGCCTCCTATCACCTTCAATACGACGCGCCGCTCACCAGCGACATCGAGAGCCTTGCCCGGCCGATGTCCCATTGGGTCGGACGCGCCGCCGGTGCCGCCGATATCCGCCGCTGCACCGAAGACGGTTATGCCGCAGCGCTGGCCAACCGCGGCATCTCGACCATGATCCTGCCGGCCGACGCCGCCTGGGGCGAGGTCTCGCCGGAGACGCTCGCTAGAGCGGTAATCCCGGCACCGCCGAAGATCGACCCCGAAACGCTGAAAGCCTCGGTCGCCGCTCTTCGCAGCGGCAAGCGCGTCGTGATCATGCTGGCAGGCCAGGCCCTTCGGGAAAAGCCGGTCGAAACCGCAGGCCGCATCGCGGCCGCCACCGGCGCGGTGCTGTTCTCCACCTCCTCTGGCCGCAGCGCCCGTGGCGCCGGCCGTGCGCTGGTCAGGCCGGTTCCCTACAAGATCGACTTGGCGCTCGACGCACTCAAGGATTTCGAAATCGCCATCTGCATCGGCGGCCCGCGACCGGTCACCTTCTTCGCCTATCCCGGAAAGCCGAGCACGACTTTGCCGCCCTCCTGCGAGGTCATCCAGCTCGCCGAGCACGAACACAATCTCACGGAGGTTCTCGCAACGCTTGCCGATGCGCTCGGCGTTAAGCAGGATGCGGACTTCGCCCGCAACCGGCTCACGCAGAACGACATCCAGGTGCCGACCGGCGCGCTGACGCCCGACGCCATCAGCTTTGCGATCGGCCGGCGCCTGCCGGAAAATGCGGTCCTCATCGATGAAGGCCTGACCTCGGTCGGCCAGTATCCGGTCCTGGCATCGGGACTGCCGCCACACGAGCACCTGCCGATCACCGGCGGCGCCATCGGCATCGGCATTCCGCTCGCAGCCGGCGCCGCGATCGGAGCGCCTGATCGCAAGGTCATCGCGATGCAGGCGGACGGCAGCGGCATGTACACGGTGCAAGGCCTGTGGACCCAGGCACGCGAACAGCTCGACGTTGTCACCGTCGTCTTCGCCAACAGCGCCTACCGCATCCTTCAGGGCGAAATGACCAATGTCGGCGTCAACGCCTATGGCCGCAACGCCCAGCGCATGCTCGATCTCGACGCGCCGAAGCTCGACTGGTGTTCACTTGCCAAGGGTCTCGGCGTCGAGTCCGGCCGCGCGACGACGATCGAGGAATTCGTCAAGCTGTTCGACGGCGCGCTCAGCCGCAAGGGACCGTTCCTGATCGAGGCCGTCATCGACTGATCACTGCGGAGCGCAACCGTTACATCGCGACCAGATGGCCCGGCGAAACGGTCTTGTAGCCGAGCGGATTGACCTTGTAGTCCACGGAACGGATCGGGCTCTTGAGCTCGTCGCTGGCGACCATCCGTTTTTCGCGCCGGCGATCGGGATCCGGTACCGGCACGGCCGCCATCAGCTTCTTCGTGTATTCGTGCTGAGGGTTGCCGAACACCGAGGCGCGCGGGCCGATCTCGACGATCTCTCCGAGATACATCACCGCGACACGATGGCTGACCCGCTCGACAACGGCCATGTCGTGGCTGATGAACAGGAAAGCGAGGTTCAAGCTCTGCTGCAGATCGAGCATCAGGTTGATCACCTGTGCCTTGATCGACACGTCGAGCGCCGAGACGCTTTCGTCCGCGACGATAACCTTCGGTTCGAGCGCCAGCGCCCGGGCGATGCAGATGCGCTGACGCTGGCCGCCGGAGAATTCGTGCGGGTAGCGGTTGACCATGTCGGGCGTCAGCCCGACCTTGCGCAGCATGTCGGCGACCACGTCCTTTGCCTGTTTCGCCGTCCCCATCCTGTGTTCGAGATAGGGTTCGGCGATCGCCTGGCCGATCGTCATGCGCGGATTGAGCGAGGCAAACGGGTCCTGAAAAATCATCTGCACGGATTTGCGCATCTCGCGCATTTCGCGCCTGTCGAGCGCCAGCACGTCACGGCCCTCGACGACCACCGAACCGGCATCCGGCTCGATCAGCCGCATGATCGCTCGGCCCGTCGTCGACTTGCCGCAACCGCTTTCGCCGACCAGCGACAGCGTCTCGCCGGCATGGAGGTCGAAGGAGACGTTTTCGACGGCATGCACACGGCCACTGACGCGACCGAACAGGCCGGAATGGATGTCAAAGCGCTTGGTGAGGCCCTTCACCTCCAGAACCGGCCGCTCGTTGGCCGCAACCGTATCGGCGACCTCGACCTGGACGTCGGACTCCCCGGTCGCCGCGTTGACGACCGGAAAGCGCAGCGGCCGCTCGTATTTCTGCATGGAGCCCAGCACCGGCACGGCCGCCAGCAGCGCCCGCGTATAAGGATGTCTGCCGCGATGGAAGATGTCGGGCGTATCGCCCGTCTCCACCTGCTCGCCGCGATACATGACGATCGTCCGGTCGGCGACTTCGGCAACCACGCCCATGTCATGGGTGATAAACAGGACCGATGTGCCCTCCTCGTCCTGCAGCATCTTGATGAGGTCGAGGATCTGACCCTGGATGGTGACGTCGAGCGCCGTCGTCGGTTCGTCGGCGATCAGCAGTTTCGGCTTGGAAGCGAGCGCCATCGCGATCATCACGCGCTGGCGCATGCCCCCGGAAAACCGGTGCGGATATTCGTCGAACCGCGAGGCGGCCGACGGGATGCGTACCTTCTCCAGCAGCCGGATCGTCTCGGCCCTCGCCTCGGCCGCCGACATCGCCTTGTGGCAGAGCAGCGCCTCGGAAATCTGATCGCCGATGGTGAAGAGCGGATTGAGGCTCGTCATCGGCTCCTGGAAGATCATCGCCACGTCATTGCCGCGTACCTTGCGCATCTCGTGTTCAGGAAGCGCCAGAAGGTCGCGCCCGCCGAGCATGATCCTGCCTTCGATGCGGCTGGCCCCCTCCTGCAGCAGCCGCATGATCGAGAGCGAGGTGACGCTCTTGCCGGACCCGCTTTCGCCGACGATCGCCACCGTCTCGCCAGGCGCGACGGTGAAGGAAACATCCCGCACGACCGACTTCCACTCGCCATCCACCAGGAAGGATGTGGTCAGGTTCTCGACGGAGAGGACCGGCTGAGCGGACTGGACGGCTGGTGCTTGCGAGTTGGCCATGATCGTTCCCTTGTTATTGTCGTTATCTGCGAGGCTGTCGGGCGGCGCGTGGAGCCCCTCCCCCTTGTGGGGAGGGGTTGGGGAGGGGACTTGGCTCCGCATCAAAACCCCTCCCGCCTGCCGGCCACCAACCGGGGACGGGTCGCTTGCCCCGTCCCGTCCTCCGGACCCCCACAAGGGGGAGGGTTAGGACTGCCGCGCCGTCTCACATTTTCTATGCGATTATCCCACTATCGCACTGCCTCTCAGTCCGGCCAGCGAAGCGCGCCGTCGAAGCGATGGCGGCTGCGCTCTTCGATCGGCGTCGCGATGATCTCGTTGGAGGCGCGCGCCTTGTCGAGTTCTTCCGCCAAGCGGGCCGCGACGACGGTTTCCTGACCCGGATGCAGGTTGCAGGGGTCGAGGTAGAAGTAGTGATGCTCCACCTCATGATCGCGGACGATGACCGGCGGATTGCCGCGGCCGAGCGCTGCAGTAAGATCCCAGGCGGTGATATGCGCTTCCGGCGCGGAAATGATCACACGCATGCGGTCGAGCGGATTGTTGGTCGGGTCCGGCTCGATCAGCGCCGTGACCCCCGGACGGCCGTCGAGCGTCCTTTTCCAGAGATTGAGGTAACCCGTCTCGCGCTCGCGGATGCCCGCGTGGTCGCGCTTTTCCCAGGCTTCCAGCGCCGCCATGACGCCGAAAACGCTTTCCTTGCCGACCTTCATGCCGCGGCCGATGCCCATGTTCTGCAGGAAAGCGCTGCGCACCAGTTCCTTCTTGCCGGCGACGATGCCCGAAGTCGGGCCGCCGAGGAACTTGTGGCCGGAATAGAGCGCGATATCCGCACCCTGCGCCAAAAACAGCTTCAGGTCATATTCGGAAGCCGCATCAACGATGACCGGTACGCCCTTCGCATGGGCGATCTCGACGAACTCGACAAGGTTCAGCAGGCCGTAGTCGACCACATGATGCGACACGACATAGACGGCGGCGGCCGTCTTTTCAGTAATCGCGTTTTCCATGTGGTAGCGGTGCGTCGAAGTCGCCTGGCCGACCAGTACGACCTTGCCTCCGGCAAGCCGGATCGCCTGGTCCACCGGCGCACCGTAGCTGACCACATGGCCCATCTGCACGAGCACTTCGTTCTTTTCCGGCACGGTGTCCGGCAGCTTCTCGATTGCCAGCAGGTTGTTGCCGGTAATCGCGCCGGCGACTGCGAGGCTGATGCCCGAGGAACATGAGGCGGTCACGAAGCCCGCTTCGCCGCCGGTCAGCCGCGCGATGACCGCGCTCGCCTTGCGCTGCAGATCGTTGATCTCCACGAATTGCGGCAGGATCGCCGCCATCGCCTTGATTGCCTCCGGAACCACGATGGAAGCGCCGAGGCTCGTCATCGTGCCGGAAACGTTGATGACCGGGCGAAGGCCGATCTGCGTGCGGATATCATCGGTCATTGTGGTTCTCCAAAGTGCTGTCTCTTGTAAATGATCGCGGCTGCGAATAACCATCGACAGCTATGCCATAGTAATGTAATAGCCTCTCGAAATCAGACGAGGAGCGTTGAATTGGACGCCAAGACTTCATCCGCAGACCTCTCCGCTGGACCCGGTTCCGAATTGGAAACGGAAGCCAAGGGCGCGCGCCGCTCGCGCGTGAGCGGCATCGACCGCGCGCTGCAGGTGATCGACCATCTCTACGAAACGGGTGCGCCCGCCGGCGCCTATGCGATCGCCAAGGCGATCAAGGCGCCGCTCTCGACCGTCTACGTGATCATCGACGATCTGGTCGAGAAGAACATGCTCGCCCGCAATGCCGACGGTTCGATCTGGCTCGGCGCGAGGCTCTATCACTACGGCCTCGCCTACGCCCGCTCGCTCGATTTCATGAGCGTTGCCACCCATGAAATGCACGACCTTTGCCGCCAGGCCGGCGAAACGGTGCAGGTCTGCGGCCGCGACGGCGATTACATGCTGGTGCTCGCCATGGCCGACGGCCCGAGCCATTACCAGGTCGCGTCGCGCGTCGGCACCCGGGTGCCGCTGAACTGGACCGCATCCGGCCGGCTTCTGGTCGGCCATCTGCCGGAGGCCGAGCGGATCGAGCTGTTCAAACGCTGCGCCCGCACCTCGCCGACCGGCCGCGCCGAGATCGACGCCCGCACGCTCTCCGACTCGGCCGGCAAGGCCTTCGAAGAGCGGCTGTCGATCCAGGTGGCGGAGTCCGATTACGCGGTTGCCTGCATCGCCTCGCCGGTCTGCGACCGGAGCGGTGAGTGTGTCGCGACCATTTCCATCGTGCTGCCGGAACAGAAAGTCTTTTCCGACGAGAACCACTATACGGAGCACGTGCGTGCCTCCGCCCAGCGGATCGAGAAGCTGATGGGTTGGCGCAACCACTGACCTTGCCTCCTCAGTCGTTCAGCGAGACGATCGCCTCGATTTCGACGGTGATATTGCCCGGCAGCGAGCCGAAGCCGACCGCCGAACGGGCATGCTGGCCGGCATCGCCGAACACCGAGATGAACAGGTCCGAGCAGCCGTTGATGACACTCGGATGATCCTCGAAATCCGGCACGGCGTTGACCATGCCGAGCAGTTTCACCACACGCTTCACCCGCGAAAGATCGCCGAGCGCCTCGTGCATGACCGCCAGCAGGTTGATGCCGACCAGCCGCGCATGCTGATAGGCGAGATCGACGCCGACATCGGCGCCCACCTTGCCGGCATGCAGATGGCCATCCGCCTCGCGCGGCCCCTGGCCGGAGAGGTAGAGCATGTTGCCTTCACGGACATGCGTGACGAAATTGGCGATCGGCGGCGGCGGCGGCGGCAGCGTGATGCCGAGCTCGGTCAGCCGGTCGTAAGGTGTCTGTGCCGTGGGAGCGGCCTTTGCTGAAGACGTGTTCACGTCGACTCCTGTCATGCGATTTCAAGAATGCGCCTCAGCGCCAGGAATAACCGTGGCTGTGGCGGACGAGCTTGCGGGCCCGCGGGACGTAGCGGCTGGCGGTGATGGCTTCCGAACCGATGACCGCGTAACGCGGCTCGAACAGTTTCCGCAGGCGCGAGACGTCGCCGTTGGAATCGGTCGCTTCGAGGTCGGAATCGATGAGATCGAAGATGGTGAAATCGGCGCGTTCGCCTACCGACAGCCGGTTTTCCATCGACAGCTTGATGACGGAAGCCGGCGCATGGGTAACCGCTTCGACGACCTTGTCGAACGGCATGCCGACCGACAGCAGCTTGGACATGGTGGTCGCCAGGTCCCAGACCGGGAAATTCATCGAATGGCCGTGCAGGTCGGTCGAGATCGAATAGGGCAGGAGACCGCGGGCGATCGCCGCTTCCGCCACCTTGAAGGAGAACGACGCGCCGCCATGGCCGATATCGAGGCGGATGCCCTCGCCAGCGCAGCGTTCGGCGAGATTGTAGAGATCTTCGTCTTCCATAATGCTCGAACCGGCCTTGCCGTTGAAGCAATGGGTAACGACATCGCCCGGCCCGAGGATTTCCAGCACTTCGTCATAGAGCGCCGGCGGCTCGCCGACATGCACCATCATCGGCACTTTCAGGATCTTGGCGATCTTCTTGCCGAGCTTGACCGGGGTAACGCCCCAGGAACCGGTGATCACGTGGCTCGCCCGCACCTTGATGCCGACGATATGTTCCTTGTTCTCCGCATAACATTCGAGGATGCGGTCGAGGTCGATATCGCGGATATCGCGCAGTTCGGCGACGCGGTTGCAGGCAACGAGGCCGATCGAACCGAGGTTCAGGAACGCCTTGATGCGCTCCCTCGACGGCTCGATGATATATTCGCGAAACCCGTGGAAATTGGCTTCGCCGGCGGAACCGGCATCGACCAGCGTCGTGACGCCGCGCTCGGCGCCGCATTCGGACGGGCGGATCGAGATATCGGTACCGCCATGCCAGATATGCACATGCAGGTCGATCCAGCCGGGCGAGATGAAGGCACCCTTGCCGTCCACCCGGACCGCATCCGCTGGAGCTGCGAGCGACGGGCCGATGGCGGAGATCTTGCCGTCGCCACCGACCAGGATGTCGGTCGTGCCGGAGGCCGCGTTGCCGCCGAAGGCCATCGGCTTCACATTGGTGAGGAGGAGCGGCTGCCCCGCTGTTTCACCGGTCATTTACAGGTCCTTTCGAAGTCTTGGATCGAGCATGTCCCGCAATCCGTCGCCGACCATCTGCAGCGACAGGACGGAAAGAATGATGGCGAAGCCCGGGAAATAGGTCATCCAGTCTGCCTGGCCGACATATTGGCGGCCGGCGGAGATCATGGTTCCCCATGTCGGGATTTCAGGGCTGACGCCGAGGCCGAGGAAGGAAAGTCCGGCTTCGGCAAGCATGGCGCTGGCGAACAGGAACGTGCCCTGCACGAGGATCGGCGACACCAGGTTGCGCAGCACGTGCCGCGTCATGATGTGGAAGGTCGAGATGCCGAGCGCCTTTGCCGCCTCCACGTAAGGCAGTTCGCGGATCACCAGCGTCGAGGCCCGGACGATACGCGCAAGCCGCGGCGAATAGACGATCGACAAGGCGATGATCACGGTCACCAGCGACGGCCCGAGCGCCGCGACCAGCGCGATCGCCAGCAGGATATCCGGGAAAGCCATCATCGCATCGATCAACCGGGCGATCGGCGTATCGAGCCTCTGGAAGAAGCCGGCAAGCAGGCCGAGCGTCACCCCGATGACCGCCGAAAGGGTGACCACAGCAGCCCCGAGCAGCAGCGAAAGCCGCCCGGCATAGATGGTGCGCGAGAAGACATCGCGGCCGAACTCGTCGGTCCCGAACCAGTAGAGTTCGCCCGGCGGCTTCAACCGGTTGACGATCGACAGTTTCGACGGTGAATAAGGTGCGATCCACGGCGCGAAGACGGCGAGCAGGACGAAGATCACGAGGACGGCCACCCCGAGCGCGACCGTCTTGCGCTTGAGGAAACGGCGGAAGAACTTGATCCCCTCGCCGGTCGCCGGTTTGCTGGTAACAATCTCCGCCATCAGTAGCGCACCCTCGGATCGACCAGCAGATAGAGCATGTCGATCGCAAAATTGATGAGGACGTAAAGGCCGGCAATCACGAGCAGCGCCCCCTGGATGACGGGATAGTCACGCCTGAGTACCGCCGAGACCACCAGATTGCCGACACCCGGCAGGCCGAACACGGTTTCGGTGACGACGGCTCCTGAAATCAGCACGGCGGCGGTCAGGCCCAGCACGGTGAGGATCGGGATCAGCGCGTTCTTCAACGCGTGTTTCAGCACCACCCGCCGCTCGATCAGCCCTTTTGCGCGGGCGGTACGGATATAGTCATCGCCGAGCACGTCGAGCATCGAGGCGCGGGTGAACCGCAGGATCAGCGCCGAGGAAACGAGGCCGAGCGCGAAGGCCGGCAATGTCAGGTGATACATGCGCTCGGCGAAGCTCGCGCCCGGCCCGCCGTAACCGGAAACCGGGAAGAGGTTCATCCGCACGGCGAAGAACTGCATGAGGATGAGACCCAGCCAGAAGCTCGGAATGCTGGCGGCCAGCATCGCGACCGTCGTCGCGGCCTGGTCGACGAAGGACCCGCGCCGATAGGCGGCATAGATGCCGATCGGCAGCGCGATGACGCTGGCGATGGCGAGCGAGAAGACCGTCAGGAAGAAGGTTGGTTCGGCGCGGTCGAGCAACGCCGACGTCACCGGCATGTTGAGGAAGATCGACTGGCCGAGATCACCCTTCAGAAGCTGGCCGATATAAAAGACATACTGGACGGCGATCGACTGATCGAGGCCGAGACGGGCCCGCAATTCGGCGATATCCCCGGCCGACGCATCGGGACCGAGCATGACTGCGGCCGGATCGCCGGGCGTCACGCGAACGATGACGAACACGATCGTGACGACGAGAAACATCACGACGATCATGCCGGCAAGGCGTTGGAGAATGTATCGTATCATTCGAAGGTGTTCCTGTGTCCGGCCGTGCGGACATCATCGGGAACGGATGCCGATCCGCAAACCGGCATCCGCGTTCCCTGGGAGGATCTTACTTCTTGATCGACGCGTTCCAGAAGTACGGCCACGGAGCAGGATCGACGCCCTGGAGCTTCGTGGACATCGCCGAGACGGCGTTGAAGTCGCCGATCTTCATGAACGGAGCCTCGTCATACATGGCCTTCTGGACATTCGCCCAGAGCTCGACGCGCTTCTTCGGATCCGACTCCGCCGAGAAAGCATCCACGGTCGCCTTTCTGGCAGGCGTATCCCACCAGCCCGGCGATGTCGGGGCCAGCGAACCGATCAGGGCCGGCTCCGGCAGGAACGGGCTGTGGGTGATGTAGATGTCCCAGAGCGCCTTGTCGGTGCGGCGCTGGGTGAGCGTCGCCCAGTCGACCACCTGCATGTCGACGGCAAAGCCGGCAAGCTTCAGGTATTCGGCTGCCACCTGCGCCATCTTGTAGTGGAACTCGTATTGGCGGCTGGTCAGGATGCGGATCGGTTTGCCGTCATAACCCGCGGCCTTGGCGGCCTTGGCGGCGCCTTCCGGATCGGCGACGTTGTAATTGCCCTTCACGCCGGCATCCGTGCTCCAGGTGAAGGAGGCCGGATAGATATTGCCGTCGAGCGCGTAGAAGTCCTTGCTGCCGAAGGCGGCCGCAAGCATGTCTTCCATGCTGAGCGCCTGGCGGATCGCCTTGCGGACGCCAAGGCTCTTGGCGGCACCTTCCGCGGTGTTGAAGACGAAGACGGGGTAGCCGAACGGCTTCAGCAGCAGCGGCTGCGTGGCCTTCGAGGCCTTCACCTTGTCGAAGGATTCGACCGGCAGCGAGTCGATATAGTCATACTGGCCGGAAACGGCGGCTTCGACGCGGGTGTTCGGGTCCGGGACCGGCACGAAACGGATTTCGTCGAGATACTGGTGGCGGGCGCCGCCATAACCGTCGCTCTCGCCGGAGCGCGGCTTGTAATCTTTGAAGCGGGTGAGCTGGATATACTGGTCGGCCTTGCGCTCCTTCAGCATGTAGGGGCCGGTGCCGATGAAATCGGTCATCGTATCGGCCTGCTTCTCAGCCGGGATAATGATCGCGGCGGAGTTGTTGAAGGCGAGCAGCGAGGCGAGCGGCGCATAGGGCTGCTTCAGCTTGATCGTCACGGTCGCCGGGTCGGCGGCGGAAATCGACTCGATGAAGCCGGCCGCCTGCTTGCCGCGCGAGGCGAGCTTGGTCCAGCGGGTGAGCGAGGCGACCACGTCTTCCGAGGTCATGTCGCTGCCGTCATGGAACTTGATGCCGGTCCTGAGCTTGATCGTGTAGGTCTTGCCGTCGGCACTCACCTCCGGCAGGCTTTCCGCCAGGAGCGGCGTGACATCCCACTTCTTGTTGAACGTATAGAGCGTCTCGAAAATGTGCTGGGTGACGATACCCACGAGGTCGGCGGTGGACGTCATCGGATCGAGCGTCGGCGGTTCGCCGATGGTCGCGACGTTGATGACGCCGCCCTTTTCCTGCGCCATCAGAAACGACGGCGTGGCGACGAGCGCGGTTGCGACAAGGAATGCGAGCTTCAATTTCATGGCAGTCTCCCGTTTATGTTCCACAATTATGTTATATAAGCTTTTATAACAGAATATAGGAGACAGCCGCCCTGTCAATGGGCAGACGGAACATGCTGAAGTCGAAAACCGGGTATGGCGGCCGTGCCGCCGGACGCCTGCCGGCGCGGCGCCGAATGTTCTTCGAAGTGAGGGGCGGCCCCCTAACAAAATCTCGCCCGCTCTCCTACGTGGGACTGGACGAACACGTCTTCGACAGCGAAAAGACATGGCCGTCGCATCCTCTTCAAATGCTAGGAGCCAGAAGTGACCGATTCCAACTACACTCCGCCGAAAGTTTGGACCTGGAACAAGGCCAATGGAGGCCAGTTCGCGAGCATCAATCGCCCGATCGCCGGCCCGACCCATGACAAGGAATTGCCCGTCGGCCGCCATCCGCTCCAGCTCTATTCGCTGGCGACGCCGAACGGTCAGAAGGTCACGATCATGCTGGAAGAATTGCTGGCGCTCGGCCATTCCGGCGCCGAATACGACGCCTGGCTGATCAAGATCGGCGACGGTGATCAGTTCGGCTCCGGCTTTGTCGAGGTCAATCCCAATTCCAAGATCCCGGCGCTGATGGACCGTTCCGGGCCTAAGCCGATCCGGGTCTTCGAGTCGGGCTCGATCCTCGTCTATCTGGCTGAAAAGTTCGGTGCCTTCCTGCCGACCGACCCTGCCAAACGCGCCGAATGCCTGTCCTGGCTGTTCTGGCAGATGGGCAGCGCCCCCTATCTCGGCGGCGGCTTCGGGCACTTCTACGCCTATGCCCCGACCAAGATCGAATACGCGATCGATCGCTTCGCGATGGAAACCAAGCGCCAGCTCGACGTCCTCGACCGGCGCCTTGCCGAAGCCGAATATCTGGGTGGCGACGACTACACGATCGCCGACATCGCGGTCTTCCCCTGGTATGGAGGTCTCGTGAAGGGCTGGCAGTATGGCGCTGCGGAATTCCTGTCGGTCCAGGATTACACGCACATCCACCGCTGGGCCGACGCGATCCTGGAACGCCCGGCAGTCAAGCGCGGCCGCATGGTCAACCGGGTCAGCGGCGATCCCTCCCAGCAGCTTCACGAACGCCATGACGCCAGCGACTTCGAGACCAGGACCCAGGACAAGCTGGCAGCAAGCTGAGGAACGCGCGTCGATCCGGTAGACAAAACAGGATAGATGTGGCCCATTCGGGCCACATTTACTGGGAGGCAGACTTACCAACATGACCGGCAATCTCAACGACACTTTCGCGAACGGCCTTTTCGTCGGACGGGCCTGGAATCCGGCAGCATCAGGCCCGAGCGTCATCACGGTGCGTGACGGCAGCCTGGTCGACATCACCAGCAAGGAAGCGCCAACCCTCAGCGCGCTTCTGGAACGTTCCGATGCCGCGGATTTCGTTCGGAACGCGCCCGGCCCGGTCCTCGGCACGTTGGAAGACATTGCGAAGAACAGTTCCGGCCGGCCCGACCCGTCGCGTCCCCATCTGCTGGCTCCAGCCGATCTGCAGGCGATCAAGGCCTGTGGCGTTACATTCGCGCAATCGATGATCGAGCGGGTCATCGAGGAAAAGGCGGCCGGCAATCCCGACAGGGCAGCGGCGATTCGCCAGACCGTCAGCACCATCATCGGCGGCAGCCTCAAGGACCTCAAGGCCGGTTCGCCGCAGGCGGCGAGCGTCAAGGACGCCCTGATCAGGGAAGGCATGTGGTCGCAATATCTGGAAGTCGGGATCGGTCCGGACGCAGAAGTCTTCACCAAGGCGCCGGTGCTCGCCTCGGTCGGCTGGGGCGCCGATGTCGGCCTGCATCCGGTATCGACCTGGAACAATCCCGAGCCGGAAATCGTGCTGGCGGTCGACAGCCGCGGCCAGATCAAGGGCGCGACCCTCGGCAATGACGTGAACCTGCGCGACGTCGAAGGCCGCTCGGCTCTGCTGCTCGGCAAGGCGAAGGACAACAATGCCTCGTGCTCGATCGGGCCTTTCATCCGCCTCTTCGACGAAAGCTATGGCCTGGACGATGTCCGCAATGCCGAACTCGACCTGAGGGTCACCGGGCCGGAGGGATATGTGCTCAACGGCAAGAGCTCCATGTCGCAGATCAGCCGCGACCCGCTCGAACTCGTCACGCATACCTGCGGCGAGCATCACCAATATCCCGACGGCTTCATGCTGTTTCTCGGCACGCTGTTCGCGCCGACCGAGGATCGCGACGTGCCGAACCAGGGCTTTACCCACAAGATCGGCGATATCGTCGAGATCTCGTCTCCCGGCCTTGGAACGCTGCGCAACACCGTGCGTCTCTCCACCGAGTGCCCACCCTGGAACTTCGGCATCTCGGCGCTGATGAAGAACCTCGCCGCCCGGGGATTGCTCTAGACAGAGCAATCCTCCTTCTCGCATCGGCTCTACCATCGGCCTCTCGCCCCTCGCCACGGCCGTCAAATCGGTCTATGAGACCGGCTTGGACGAGACGGGACGCCTGAAGAATGAATACGCCTTGGAACAAGCCGGTCATCATATCGATCGGCGAGCCGCCGGCTGAAACCGCGATCGAGACGACGCAGGCAGCCGCCTGGGCGATGATCGAAGACTGGCCGACGGAAGATGGCGCAGCCCTCGATCGGGCGCTGGCGGTCTGTGCTGCGGTGGACGCCGGAAAGAGCAAGCCGGAAGAGGCGCGAAAAGCCTTCGTCCAGGCAGCGACGGAAGCACATATCCTGATCCGCGCGTAAGCCGTCCGCCGGAGCGAACCCATTCCCCGCTACCGGACCGGTTCGCCCGCTCCCTCGCCTGGAACAAGCGCACGGCGGCGCGACCGCCGGTTATGCAGCTTTGCCAGGATCAGGTAGATGATCGGCGTCGTGTAAAGGGTCAGGATCTGGGAGATGACCAATCCGCCGACGATGGTGATGCCGAGAGGGCGCCTGAGCTCCGAACCCGGCCCGGTGGCGATGATCAGCGGAACGGCGCCCATGATCGCCGCCAGCGTCGTCATCAGGATCGGCCGGAAACGCTGCAGGCACGCCTGAAAGATCGCCTCTTCCGGCCTAAGCCCCAGCCGCCGCTCGGCCTGCAGCGCGAAATCGACCAGCATGATACCGTTCTTCTTGACGATGCCGATCAGCAGGACGATGCCGATGAAGGCGATGATCGTCAGCTCCGTGCCGCTGATCACAAGAGCAAGCAGCGCCCCGAGCCCCGCCGAAGGCAGGGTCGAGATGATCGTCAACGGGTGGGCGAGGCTTTCGTAGAGAATGCCGAGCACGATATAGACGGTCAGGATGGCTGCGGCCATCAACAGCGGCTGGTTGCTCGACGAACCCCCGGCCCCGGCATCTCCGGCAAATTCCGCGTGAAGCGAATCCGGAATGTGCAATTCGCCGACCGCATGCAGCACCGCATCGTTGGCATCCTGCAGCGTTCCCCCGAGCTTGACGTTGTAGGACATTGTCACCGAGGGAAACTGGCCCTGGTGGTTGACCACCAGCGGCGCGAGCGTCCGCTCGACCGAGGCGACGCTTGAAAGCGGCACCAGCTTGCCGCCCGATCCCGGCACGTAGAGCCCGGAAATATCCGACGGATCGCGCGCAAAGCGCGGATCGGCCTCCAGCACGACCCGGTATTGATTGCGCTGCGTGTAGATGGTCGAGACCTGCCGCTGGGCGAATGCGCTATTGAGCGCGCTGTCGATCGACTGGATGCTGACGCCGAGGCGCGCGGCCTCGTCGCGATTGATATTCACCGTCGCCTGCAGCCCGTTCGCCTGCCGGTCGGAATTGACGTCGGTGAGAACAGGCTCCTTGCGAAGCGCATCGAGCACCTTCGGCGCCCATGCGATCAGCTCGTTGAAATCCTCGTCCCAGAGCGTGAACTGGAAGGGCGACGGCGCCGAACGGGCGCCGATGCGGATATCGGATGGCGAAAACAGGTAGCTGTTCAGCCCCGGAATGGTCGCCAGTTCCTTGCGCATCCGCTCGATCACTTCCGCAGTCGAGGGACGCTCGGAAGGCGGCTTCAGCGCGATGGTCAGCTGGCCACGATTGACCGAGCCGAAAAAGCCGCCACCGGCCGAGGAACCGATGCCGGACACGGCCGGATCGCGGCCGGCGATCTCCGCCGCCTGGCGCTGCAGGGCGACCATCGCCGGATAGGATATGTCGGTCGAAGCCTCCGTGCCGCCCTGGATGAAACCCGTATCGTCCTGCGGGATAAAACCCTTCGGAATTTTCACATAGAGGTAGGCGGTCAGACCGACACAGGCGAGGATGACGATGACGGCGGCGACCTGATGATGGAGCACCGCCTTCAGGCTGCGGCCATAAAAGCCGATCACCGCTCCGAGCAGACCTCCCCTTTCCCCGTCCGGCGCATGGCCAGGTTTCTGACCCGCCCGCAGGCGGTGCGCGCAGATCATCGGCGTCAGCGTCAGCGAAACCGCGGTGGAAATGACGATCGCAAAACCGAGCGTCAGCGAAAAGCTCTGGAAGAATTTGCCGATGATGCCCCCGAGGAAGAACATCGGAATGAAGGCGGCCAGCAGCGAGGCGCTGATCGAGAGGACGGTGAAGCCGATCTGCCGCGCCCCCTCCGTCGCCGCCTGTATCGGCTTCATGCCGGTTTCGAGATTGGCATAGATGTTCTCGATCATGACGATCGCATCATCGACCACGAAACCGACCGACACCGCCAGCGCCATCAGCGAGAGATTGTCGAGCGACAGGCCGCAAGCCCACATCGCCGCGAATGTACCGGCCAGAGACAAAGGCACGGTGACGCCCGCCGCAACCGTGGGCGTCGAGCGGCGCAGGAAGAGGAAGACCACCATCATGACCAGCACGACGGTGATCAGCAGCGTCCACTGCATGTCGTCGACGCTGGCGTGAATCGTCGTGGTGCGATCCGCGAGGATGGCGATATCGACACCCGCCGGCATCAGCGCCTGCAGTTCCGGGATCAGCGCCTTGACGGCATCGACCGTCTTGATGACGTTGGCGTCGGTCCCCTTGGTGATGTTGAGCAGCACGGCCGGCTTGCCATTGTACCAGGCGTCCGAACGCCGGTTGCGCACGCCGGGCTCGACGATCGCGATATCCGCGAGGCGCGTCGCGACGCCGTTACTGCTGTGGATCACGATACGGCCGTATTCCTCCGGCGTCCGCAACTGGCTGTTCATACCGATCGAAAAGGCGAGATCGCTGCCGTTGATCGAACCGACCGGCCCCAATGTAGCCGCGCTGACGATGGCGGTGCGAACGGCATCGAGCGACAGGCCGATCGCCGCAAGCCGGCTCGGATCGAGCCGGACCCGGATCGCCGGCTGGTCGGCGCCGCTGACGCTGACATCGCCGACCCCGTCCACCTGCGATATGCGCTGCACCACCAGCGTATCGGCCGCATCGTAGATCGCACTTGGCGCGACATTGTCGGATGTCAAAGCAAGGCTGAGAATCGGAGCGGCGGCGGGATTGACCTTGCGGAACGACGGCAGCGACGGCAGGTCCGCCGGCAAGTCGACCGCCGCGGCGTTGAGCGCCGCCTGAACGTCCTGGGCCGCCCCATCGATCGTCCGCGCGATGTCGAACTGGATGGTGATGTTGGTCGAGCCGAGCGCGCTCGACGAGGTCAGTTCGGTGACGCCGGCAATCGCGCCGAGATGCCGTTCAAGCGGCGCAGCGACGCTCGCCGCCATGCTGGACGGATCGGCGCCCGGCCGGCTTGCCGTCACCCGGATGGTCGGCAAATCGACCGAAGGAAGATTGGAAACCGGCAGGAATCTGTAGGCGGCGATGCCCATCAGCAGGAGCCCGATCGCCAGAAGCGTCGTACCGACCGGCCTGCGGATGAAGGTCTCCGAGAGGTTCACGGGGCCTCCCCGAGTTCTCCGCCGGGCGCGGGCAACGGCCCGGTCGGCCGGCCGACGACGCGGCTGCGCAGGTTCTCGAACGCCAGGTAGATGACCGGTGTCGTATAGAGCGTCAGAAGCTGGCTGAGCAGCAGGCCGCCGATGATGCTGATGCCAAGCGGGATGCGCAGTTCCGAACCGGTCCCCTCCGCCATCGCCAGCGGCAGCGCCCCGAACAGCGCGGCAAGCGTCGTCATCATGATCGGGCGGAAGCGCAGGATCGAGGCCTTGAGGATCGCATCGCGGGGAGACAGCCCCTCCGTCCGCTCCGCCTCGAGCGCGAAATCGATCATCATGATCGCGTTCTTCTTGACGATGCCCATCAGCAGCACGATGCCGATCAGCGCGATCAGGGACAGGTCCTGGCCGAACAGCATCAGCGCCAGAAGCGCGCCGACGCCGGCCGACGGCAGGGTCGACAGGATGGTGACCGGGTGGATGGCGCTCTCATAGAGCAGGCCGAGCACGATATAGATCGTCACGATCGCCGCCAGGATCAGCCAGGGTTCCCCGGCCAGCGAGTTAGCGAACTCCTCGGCATCCCCGAAATAGTCCCGCTGGATCGTCGCCGGAACCCCGATCTCCTCTTCCGCCGCCTTGATGGCGCTGACGGCCTCGCTGAGCGAGGCGCCCGGAGCGATGTCGAAGCTGATCGTCACCGACGGAAACTGTTCGTTATGGCTGATCACCAGCGGGGCCGCCGTAAACGAGGTCTTGGCGAAGGCGCCGAGCGGGATCTGCGTGTTCGAGGCGCCGGAGACATAGAGCCGCTCAAGCGATTTCGGATCGGACTGATATTGCGGCGCGGCCTCCAGAATGACGCGGTACTGGTTGGACTGCGCATAGATCGTGGTGATCTGCCGCTGGCCGAACGCATCGTTGAGCGTATCGCTGACCGCCTGCATCGAAACGCCGAGGCGAGACGCGGTCTCGCGATCGACATCGAGCAGCAGGCGCCCTCCACCCATCTCGACTTCCGACGAAACGTCGACCAGTTCCGGGAGCTGCTCCAGCCGTTTCGCCAGCCGGTCGGCCCAATCCGCGACGCTTGTCGCCGTCGCACCGGTCAGGATGTATTGATAGGGCGCGCGGCTGACGCGGGTGCTGATGCTGATGTCGCGCACGCCCTGGAAGGTGACGCGCACGCCGGGCAGTTGCGAAACCTCCCGCCGCAGCCGGTCGATGACCTCGGGCACGGACGAGGTCCGCTCGCTTCGCGGCTTGAGGACCAGGCTCAGCGTGCCGGTATTGAGCGTGAGATTGTTGGCGCTCGCGCCGACCACGGAGACGATGCCAGTCACATCCTGGTCCTGCCGCAACCTGTCGGTAACGATCGCCTGGGTCCGCTTCATCGCATCGAAGGATGTCGTCGGTTCCGTTTCGATGACGGCGGTGATCAGCCCTGTATCCTGCGGCGGCAGAAAACCCTTGGGAATGAAGACGTAGAGCGCGACCGTGGCCGCCAGCGTCGCGATCGTCAGGATCAGCATCAGCGCACTGCGGTCGACCGCCCAGACAAGGCTTCGGTGATAACCCGCAATCACCCGGTCCATGACGCGATCGGCACCGGCCAGCAGGCCGCGGCGCCCTTCCGCCGGCCTGCGCAGGATACGGGCGCACATCATCGGCGTCAGCGTCAGCGAGATCACCGCCGACACGACGACGGCGATGGTCAGCGTCAGGGCGAATTCGCGGAACATCCGGCCGACGATGCCCGACATGAACAGCAGCGGGATAAATACGGCAATCAGGGAGACCGTCAGCGAAATGATCGTGAAGTCGATCTCGCCCGCCCCTTTCAGGGCGGCCTGCATCGGGTTTTCGCCTTCCTCGATATGCCGCGCGATGTTCTCGATCATCACGATCGCATCGTCGACGACGAAGCCGGTACCGATCGTCAGCGCCATCAGCGACAGGTTGTCGAGGCTGAAGCCGGCAAACCACATCAACCCGAAAGTCGCGACCAGCGAAAGCGGCAGCGCCACCGCCGCGATAATGGTTGCCGAAAGCGTCCGCAGGAACAGGAAGACGACGAGGATGACGAGGCCGATGCTGACCCCGAGCGTCCATTGAACGTCATGGATCGACGCCCGGATGGTTTCGGTGCGGTCGTTGACGATATCGAGCGAAATCCCCGCCGGCAGCACCTCCCGCAGCCGCGGCACCTGCCTCAGGATGCTGCCGACCGTATCGATGACATTGGCGCCCGGCTGTTTCATCACATCGAGGATGACCGCCGGCTCGCCCTGATACCAGGCGCCGACACGGGTATTCTCCAGACCCTGGACGATATCCGCCACGTCCTTCAGCCGCACCGGCGCGTTGTTCCGATAGGCGACGACCACATTGCCGTAGATTTCGGGATCGATGATCTGGTCGTTGGCGGCGAGCGTGAAGGACTGGTGCGCGCCGTCGAGCGCGCCCTTGGCGCCGGCAACGCTGGCGCTGGAGATCGCGGTTCGAAGATCTTCGAGGCCGATGCCATAGGCGGCCAGCCGCGGAATATCCGCCTGGACGCGGATCGCCGGCCGAACCCCTCCCTGGATCGAGACATTGCCGACGCCGGAAACCTGGGCAAGCCGCTGCGCCAGCAGCGTATCGGCGAAATCGCTGAGGTCCCGGATCGGATAGCTGGTCGAGCGAAGCGCCAGCGTGATGATCGGCGTGTCGGCCGGGTTCACCTTGGCATAGGTCGGCGGGTAAGGCAGGTTGCGCGGCAAGCCGGAACCGGCCGCGTTGATGGCCGACTGCACATCCTGCGCGGCGCCGTCGATATCCCGGCCGAGCGCAAACTGCAGCGTTACCTGGCTGATGCCGAAAGCACTCGAGGAGGTCATCGAGGTCAGCGACGGGATCTGCCCGAGCGGGCGCTCAAGCGGAGCGGTGACCAGCGCCGCCATCGTCTCGGGATCGGCGCCGGGCAATTGCGTCGTCACCCGGATCGTCGGAAAATCCACCTGCGGCAGCGGCGCGACAGGAAGGTTGATATAGCCGAGAATGCCACCCAGCAGCACGGCGACGCCGAGCAGCGAAGTCGCGATCGGGCGTTTGATGAACAGCGTCGACGTGCTCATTGTTTTGCTTCGGGCGACACGACCGGCGCGGCACTTGCGGCTTCGGCCCCACCTGTCTTCTGTGGCCGGCGGTTCGGTTTGCGCTCCTCATTCGGATTGCCGGGCACGGCGGCCGGCGGCGGTTGCGAGGCCGCCACCTCCACATGCTCGCCGTCCTTCAGCCGCGAAAACCCGGTCGTCACCACCTTGTCGCCGTCCGCCACGCCTTCGGCGATCACGGTCCGCACATCGTCCTGCTGGCCGAGCTTGACCATTTTCATGCCGACGGTCTGGTCGGGCCTCAGGAGATAGACGAAGGTGCCGTTCGGCCCCCGCTGCACGGCGGCGGTCGGCACGACGATCACGCCCTTCAGCGTCTCCACGAGAAGCCGCGCGTTGACGAAGGCGCCCGGCCAGAGCGCCAGCTTTTCGTTGGGGAAATTCGCCTTGATCCTGACGGTGCCGGTGGTCGCATCCACCTGGTTGTCCACCGCGGCCAGCATGCCGTTATCGATCACGCTCTTGCCGTCGCCGGCGAGAGCCTCGACGGTTAGCTGCCCGCCGCCACTCGCCGCGTTGACACGGGCAAGCTGCTGCTGCGGAATGGAAAACACCACCGAGATCGGCTTGATCTGCGAAAGCGTGACGATACCCGCCGCATCGGAAGAGCTGACGATATTGCCGACATCGACATTGCGGATGCCGGTGCGGCCGTCGATCGGCGCCCGGATCGTCGTATAGTCGAGCGAGGCCTGGGCACTGGCGATCGCCGCGTCGTCGGACTGCACCGCCGCCCGATACTGCTCCACCTGGGAACGCGCCGTATCGAGTTGCTGCTGCGTGCCGGAACTCGACTGAACCAGTTTCTGGTAACGGTCGAGGGCAAGTTCGGCGTTCTGGAGCAGCGCCTGGTCCTGGGCCTTCTTGCCGATCGCCTGGTCGAGCTGGGCGCGATAGACCGCGTCGTCGATCCGCACAAGGACGTCGCCCTTCCTGACGTCCTGCCCTTCCTCGAAATGCAGTTCAACGAGCTTGCCGCTCACCTGCGGGCGAATGGTGACCGTGTTCAGCGGCCGGACGGAGCCGACGCCATCGATGAACACAGGTACGTCGCTCGCCTTGGCGTCAGCCACCAGCACCGGAACCGGCTCCGATTGTCCCGATTGCCGGCCATTGCGCCGGCGCCCGCCGCCTGCCGGGCGTCCCGAAGATTGCGCGGTCGTCGCCTCGGTCGGCGCCAACCCGAGCATGGTTTCCACACGGCCGAGCCAGCGATCGCGAAGCGTATAGGCTCCAAAGCCCGCTGCGCCCAGGATTATCACAGAGACCAGGACCCAATGCCTACGCGCCATCGACCGTAACTTCTTGAATGCTTGAAAAATCAACCGGATTGACGCTACCGCTCCGCCGCCCGCAATGGAAGGCGCTTTCAGCGGCCCCGGATTACAAATTGGATAGCTTGGCCCCGATGCGGAAACCACCGAACGGCCAACCAGAGCGAAGAAAGGCGTTGACAGCCGCGCGGTTGGTTGGGGACAAGCTGAAGGACGCCTTGCCCTCTTCGCGGCGGGCGTCAACGAAGGGTGGTCGATCGACTTCGACCGGCAGCATGAAAAGGGGCTTTGATCGCATGACCGATTTCGATGCCGTACACGAACGCCGGGGCACCGGCAGCTCGAAATGGAGCAAGTATCCGGACGACGTGCTGCCCATGTGGGTCGCCGACATGGATTTTCCCGCGGCACCGGAGATCGTCGATGCCATCCGCAACCGGCTCGAACATCCGCTGCTCGGTTATGGCGTCGCTCGCGACGAACTGCGCGCCCGGATCGTCGCCGACATGCAGGACAAATACGACTGGACGGTCTCGCCCGACCAGATCGTCTTCCTTCCGGGCGTCGTGCCCGGCTTCAACATGGCGCTGCATGCGATGCTCCAGCCCGGTGACGGCGTGCTGGTCCAGACGCCGGTCTATCGTCCCATCCTCGAAGCTCCGGCGGACTGGAAGCTTATCCGTCGCGAAGCACCGCTTGTGCCGACCGCCGAAGGCCATGTGATGGATAACGACGTTCTGGCGACGGAACTGGCGAAGTCGAAGGCGCTGTTGTTCTGCAACCCGCACAACCCCACAGGCAAGGTCTTCACGACGGAAGAGCTGAAGACGATCGCCGATCTCTGCCGAAAGAACGACACGCTGATCATCTCCGACGAGATCCATTGCGACCTTCTGTTCGACGGTCGCCGCCACGTGCCGATCGCCACGCTTTCGGAAGATGCCGCCAACCGCACGATCACCCTGATGGCCGCCAGCAAGACTTACAATATTGCCGGCCTCAAGACCGCCTTCGCGATCGTCGGCAACAGGGAGATCCGCGAGAAGTTCAACCGGGCACGGCTCGGCATGGTCGATAACGCCAATATCATCGGGCTCGAGGCGACGCTTGCGGCCTTCTCGAAGGCGGGCGACTGGAAGACGCGGATGCTCGCCTATATCGAGGCCAACCGCGACTACCTGTCGGCCGAAATCGCCCGCCGCTTCCCCAAGATCAAGCTCGTAAAATCAGAGGGCACGTTTCTCGCCTGGCTCGACTGCACGGCACTTGATCTCAAACCGGATGCCCAGAGCTATTTCCTGGAGCACGGCAAGGTCGGCTTCAACGCCGGATCAGACTTCGGCGAGGCCTACGGCAACTTCGTCCGCGTCAATTTCGGATGCCCGCGAGCCTTGCTGGAAGAAGGCCTGAGCCGCATGGAACGCGCAATCGGCCGAAACACCTGATCGGAGTTCGCCCAGCGGAAAAAAGGTTGGCCACGGCCAGAAGCCAGTGGCTTTTCCCTAGTTGCTGGCGGGGCCCTCCGCCAGCATCCTCGCGGCCCTGAAGGTCAGACGATCCCGCCGCCGCCGCTGGCGGAGGCCGGACGTTCTGCCGCGACCCGCTTGCGATAGCCGCTGGCGCGATACGCCGCGACCGGATCGATCGCGCCGCCGGCACGACGGCGGGCTTCGGCCAGAATCGGCTCGACATCGGTGCGGTAAGCCCGCTTCAGCGTCTCCGACGCCATCAGCGCATCGTTATCCTGCTGGAAACCGTCGAGCGCGCCCCGGTCGACCAGCAATGCCTGGGCATAGGCGCGGCGGATCTCGTTGGCACTGGAAATCAGGCTTTCGATCGGGTCGGTGACGTTGTGCGACTGGTCGATCATATGCGCCGGCCGGAAATCCTTCACCCCCCGATGCTCTGCATCGACCAGTTCGTTGAAGACGAGGAAGAGGCGGTAGGGCTCGATCGCGCCGGCATCGAGATCGTCGTCGCCATATTTGGAATCGTTGAAGTGGAAGCCGCCGAGCTTTCCGAACTGGATCAGGCGGGCGACGATCATCTCGATATTAGTGTTCGGCGCATGATGGCCGAGATCGACGAGGCAGAAGGCCTTCGGTCCGAGCGTGTTGGCGATCAGGTAGTTGGTACCCCAATCCTGCACGACCGTCGAATAGAAGGCCGGCTCGTACATCTTGTGTTCGGAGAACAGCCGCCAGTCATCCGGCAGCGCCTTGTAGATCTCCGCCATCGAGGCGAGATAACGCTCGAACATGCGGGTAAAATGGCTCTGGCCCGGAAAGTTCGAGCCATCGCCGATCCACACCGTCAGCGCCTTGGAGCCGATCGCCCTGCCGATCTCGATACATTCGAGATTGTGCTCGATCGCCTGAGCGCGCGTCGCAGAGTCCGTGTGGCTGAGCGAACCGTATTTGTAGGAATGCGCCTGCCCCGGCGCATCGGAAAACGTGTTCGAATTCATCGCGTCGAAGCCGAGGCCGAGCGCATCGCCCTTGGCCCGCAATTCCTTCGCATCCGCCTTGTCCCAGGGGATATGCAGCGAAACGGTGGGCGTCGCCCGGGTCAGCTGGTGAATGACGGCGCAGTCGTCGAGCTTGTCGAAAATGCCGCGCGGCTCTCCCTGACCGGGGAAACGGGCAAATCGCGTGCCGCCGGTGCCGACACCCCAGGAGGGCACGGCCACGAAGAACTTTTCAACCTCGCCGGTGATCGTTTCGATATCGATCCCGCGCCGCGACAGGTTTTCTCCGAGCGCGTCGTAATCGGATTTGAGCGCGCTCAAGCGCTTGTCATTTTCGGCGGCGATAGTGTCCGCGGAGATTTTCTGTTCAGTCATGTATTCCCTCCCATAGGCTCTGGTGGCCCCTCATCCGCCTGCCGGCACCTTCTCCCCGCATGCGGGGAGAAGGACATATGCCGCGCCGCCTACAACCCTCTCCGACGTTGCGTGGGGCACGTCCCCTCTCCCCGTCAGAACGGGGAGAGGGTCAGGGTGAGGGGCAGAACTTGCTCAACGCGTAAAACTCTGCGCATTCCCCGCATCGACGTTGATGATATTGCCGGTCGATTTCGCCGAGGCATCCGACGCCAGGAAGTAGATCGCCTCGGCGATATCCTCCGGGAAGACGTTGAGCTTCAGCATCGAACGCTTGCGGTAGTGCTCTTCCAGGTCGCTCACCTCGATCTTCGAGGAAGCGGCCCGCTGTTCGCGCCATTCGCCGTTCCAGATCTTGGAGCCGCGCAGCACCGCATCGGGATTGACGGTATTGACCCGGATGCCGGCATCGGCGCCTTCCAGCGCCAGGCAGCGAGCGAGATGGATTTCGGCAGCCTTGGCCGTGCAATAGGCCGACGCGTTCGGCGACGAGGCAAGGCCATTCTTGGACGCGACGAACACGACGTTGCCGCCGAGATTCTGGCGCCGGAACAGCCGGAAGGCCTCCCGCGAAACGAGGAAATAACCCGTCGCCAGGATGTCGATATTCTTGCTCCACATGGCAAGCGTCGTCTCCTCGACCGATGCGGAAGACGCGATCCCGGCATTCGAGACGAGGATATCGACACCGCCGAATTCCACGCTGGCCTCGGCAAACGCGGTGATTACAGCGTCCTCGGTCGTCACGTCGAGCAGAACACCGCGCACGGCATCCTTGCCGAAGGACTTTTCGAAATCGGCCTTGGTCGTCTCGAGCGCACCGCCGTCGATATCGGCAAGCACCACGCAGGCACCCTCGCCCATCAGCCTTGCGGCCGTCGCCCGCCCGATGCCGCCGGCGCCGCCGGTGACGAAGGCCACCTGCCCGGCAAGGCTCTTCGGCTTCGGCATGCGCTGCAGCTTTGCCTCTTCGAGCAGCCAGTATTCGATATCGAAGGCCTCCTGTTCCGGCAGGCCCTGATATTCGGAAACGGTGGAGGCGCCTCGCATCACGTTGATGGCGTTGACGTAGAACTCGCCGGCGATGCGGGCGGTCGCCTTGTCACGCGCGAACGACAGCAGGCCGACGCCGGGAATGAGAAAGACGACCGGATTGGGATCGCGGATCTTCGGCGAATTGTCGTGCTTGCAGGCCTCGTAATAGCGCGTGTAGTCGGCGCGGTAGTCCTCAAGCGCCTTGTCGAGACCGGAAAGAACCGCGTCGACATCCGGCTTGGCAGGATCGAGATCAAGGATCAGCGGACGGATTTTTGTGCGCAGGAAATGATCCGGGCAGGAGGTCCCGAGCGCGCCGAGCGGCTTCAAATTATTGGAGTTGACGAATTCCAGCACCGCGTCCTGGTCGTCGAAATGGCCGAGCTTGCGCTCCGCCTTGCCGATCCGGCCGCGGATTTCCGGCATCAGCCGCGCCGCGATCGCACGGCGCTCCGAGGCGGGCAGGCTCTTCGCCACCGCTCCGCCAAAGATCGTCTTGCCTTCGGTCTGCTCGGCAAACCATTCGATCGCCTTGTTGATGATGTCGAGCGTCAGCTCGTAGCAGGCCTTGGCGTCATTCGCCCAGGTGAACAGGCCGTGGCTTTCCAGCACGACGCCCTTGGCGGTCGGATTGGCCTTGACGAAGGCTTCGAGATCGAGCCCGAGCTGGAAACCCGGCCGCCGCCACGGCAGCCAACCGATCTCGGCGCCAAAAATCTGCTGCGTCAGTTCCTTCGAATTCCTCGAAGCCGCGATCGCGATGATCGCGTCCGGGTGCATGTGGTCCACATGCGTGAACGGCACGAAGCCGTGCAGCGGCGTATCGATGGAAGCGGCGCGCGGATTGAGGTTGAAGGTGCAGTGCGGCAGGAAGCCGACCATGCGGTCCTCGTCTTCGACGCCCTTGTAGAGCCCTTTCAGCGCTTCCAGCTTGTCCATGTAGAGAGTGGCAAAACCGTCGAGCTTGATCGTGCCGACATCGCCGCCCGAGCCCTTGACCCACATGACCTTCACTTTTTCGCCGGTCAGCGGATCGGTTTCCATCACCTTGGCAGACGTATTGCCGCCGCCGTAATTGGTGATGCGCTTGTCGGCACCGAGAAGATTGGAGCGATAGAGCAGCTTGCCCGGCTCGTCGAGCTTGGCGGCCTGCGCATCGTTCCAACGGTTTTCGAGAAGGCGGGTTTGGCCCGACATCGCTTGTCCTCCCAACGTGTTTTCGGCTCACGGCGACGGTGCAGCCGCCATCTCCATGCTGTGGGTATCGCGCATTGCCGCGCTATCTGTCAATCACAAACGATCATAAACTTTCATTGTGCAGCGCAATAAAAGCGAATTTGATCGTTTCTGATTGACATCGTAAATTTTCCAGCAATAGTTGTCGGCCAGGAGGAACCCCATGCACGAACGTGAACGCCATCGCATCATTTTGAGCGCTATCCAGGAAAAGCCCGTCATCACGGTGCAGGATATCGCCGAATTGACCGAGGCCTCGGAAGCGACGATCCGGCGCGACATCGCCTCGCTGCACGTTCAGGGCAAGCTCAGGCGGGTCCGGGGCGGCGCCGAGGCGGTACATCCGCCGCAGATCGGCCAGCTGGCGGCCCGCTCGTTCCGGGTGTCGGAATCGGTCAATATCGACAAGAAGCGCGCAATCGCCCGCCGTGCCGTGGAACTCTGCGACGAAGGCGATTCCATCATCATCAACGGCGGCACGACGACGTTCCAGATGGTGCATTTCATGTCGGCGCGGCGGCTGCAGGTGATGACCAATTCATTCGCGATAGCCGAACATCTGGTCAAGCATTCGAAGAACACCGTGACGATACCGGGCGGAGCGATCTACCGCGAGCAGAGCCTGATCCTGTCGCCCTTCGACAATGACGCGATCCGCAATTTTTATGCCCGGCGCATGTTCATCGGCGCGCAGGGGGTCGGCCCGCTCGGCGTGATGGAAGCCGATGCGCTGGTGATCCAGAGCGAGCAGAAGCTGATGCACCAGGCCGAGGAACTGATCGTGATGGTGGATTCGTCGAAGTTTTCGCGCCGATCGAGCCTGATCCTGTGCCCGCTGGAACGGGTGACCACCGTCATCACCGATGACGGCGTGACCGACGACGCCGCGCGGATGATCGAGGATGCGGGCGTCAAGCTGATTATCGCCGGTGCCGCGGCAGCGGACATGGCCAAGGAGGATTCCTCGTCGGCCGCGTGAGGAGCGACCGGCGGGAGGAAGATCGAACTATCAACCGGGAGGACCAACATGAAACTTGCAAAGAAACTCGCCATCGGCGTGGCGCTCGCCTTCGCCGCAATGACAACGGCGGCAAGCGCCGCCGACGTGAAGATCGCGCTCGTCGTCAAATCGCTTGGCAACGGCTTCTTCGAAGCGGCCAATAAGGGCGCCCAGGAAGCCGCCAAGGAACTCGGCGGCGTCCAGGTCATCTATACCGGCCCGACCTCCACGACGGCCGAAGGCCAGATCGAAGTGATCAACTCGCTGATCGCCCAAGGCGTGGATGCGATCGCCATCTCCGCCAACGATCCGGATGCCGTTATCCCGGCGCTGAAAAAGGCCGCCCAGCGCGGCATCAAGGTGATCTCCTGGGATTCGGCAGTGGCCAAGGAAGGCCGCATCATGCACCTGAACCCGTCTTCCAACGAACTGATCGGCAAGATGTGCCTGACGCTCGCCAAGGATCACCTGGACGGCGGCAAGGGCGATTTCGCCATCCTGTCCGCCACCACCACTTCGACGAACCAGAACACCTGGATCGCCGAGATGAAGAAGCAGCTCAAGGACTTCCCCGGCCTCAACCTCGCCACGACCGTCTATGGTGACGACCTCGCCGACAAGTCCTATCGCGAAGCTCAAGGGTTGCTGAAGTCGCAGCCGAACGTCAAGGTCATCGTCGCCCCGACCACGGTCGGCGTGCTCGCCGCTTCGCAGGCCGTCAAGGATGCCGGCATGATCGGCAAGGTCTATGTGACCGGTCTTGGCCTGCCGTCTGAAATGGCCGGCGCCATCAAGTCCGGCGCGACCAAGGAATTCGCCATCTGGAATCCGATCGACCTCGGTTATTCCGCGACCCAGATCGCCTATCACCTGGTCAAGGGCGATACCGACGCCAAGCCCGGCTCCGCCATCAAGGCCGGCCGCATGGGCTCGATCAAGGTCGGCGACAATGGCGAAGCCGCGATGGCCGACCCGTTCGTCTATAATGCCAAGAACATCGACGAGTTCTCCAAGATCTTCTGATCTTTGAACTACTCCTGCCGGCGGCCGCGAATGACCGCCGGACCTCTTTTTCCGATTTTACTGGCTGATTTATGATGAACGCTGTCGCACCCACGGCCGACCAGAGACCCGAAGTGCCCCCGCTTGCCGCGGAAACGCCGATCCTGGAAATGCGCGGCATCAGCCAGATCTTTCCGGGCGTCAAAGCCCTCGATAGCGTCAGCATCAAGCTCTATCCGGGCCAGGTGACGGCGCTCATCGGCGAAAACGGCGCCGGCAAGTCGACGCTGGTCAAGATCCTGACCGGCATCTACCGCCCCAACGAGGGCGAGATCCTAATCGACGGCGCGGCTACCACGTTTTCGAGCGCGCAGGCCGCGATCGACGTCGGCGTCACCGCCATCCATCAGGAAACGGTACTCTTCGATGAGTTGAGCGTCGCGGAAAACATCTTTCTCGGGCATGCCCCCCGCACCCGGTTCGGCACGATCGACTGGCGGAAGATCAATTCCGGCGCCAAGGCGCTGATGCTTCAGCTCGAAAGCGAGATCGACCCGACCATCCGCCTCCGCGACCTCTCCATCGCCCAGCGCCATCTGGTGGCGATCGCCCGGGCGCTCTCCGTCGAAGCACGCATCGTCATCATGGACGAGCCCACCGCCGCCCTCTCCCGCAAGGAGATCGACGACCTCTTCCGCATCGTCGAGGGCCTGAAGCGGCAGGGCAAGGCGATCCTCTTCATCAGCCACAAGTTCGACGAGGTCTATGAGATCGCCGAGAATTTCGTGGTTTTCCGCGATGGCCGCGCCGTCGGCCATGGCCGGCTGAAGGAGACGCCGCAGGACGAGATCGTCCGGCTGATGGTCGGCCGCGACGTCAAGGACGTTTTCCCCAAGGTCGAGGTCAAGATCGGCGCCCCGGTGTTGCGCGTCGAAAACTACTGCCACCCGACGGAATTCCGCGACATTTCCTTCGAGCTCCGCCGCGGCGAAATCCTTGGCCTCTATGGCCTGATCGGCGCCGGTCGCTCGGAACTCTGCCAGTCGCTGTTCGGCATGACGCGGCCCTCGTCCGGCCGGCTCGTGCTGGACGGTACCCCCCTCGACCTGCGCTTCTCGGGCGATGCGATCCGTGCCGGCATCGTCTACGTGCCGGAGGAACGCGGCCGTCACGGACTGGCGCTGCCGATGCCGATCTTCCAGAACATGTCGCTGCCGTCGCTCGGCAAGACGTCCCGGGCCGGCTTCCTGAAAGCCGCCAACGAACTCTCGCTCGCCCGCAAATATGCCGAGAGGCTGGACCTGCGCGCCGCCGCCCTTTCCGTGCCGGTCGGCACGCTCTCCGGCGGCAACCAGCAGAAGGTCGTCATCGGCAAATGGCTGGCGACGCAGCCGAAGGTGATCATTCTCGACGAACCGACCAAGGGCATCGACATCGGCTCCAAGGCCGCGGTGCACGCCTTCATCAGCGAACTCGCAGCCGAAGGCCTGTCGATCATCATGGTGTCCTCGGAGCTTCCAGAAATCCTCGGCATGTCCGACCGGGTGATGGTGATGCGCGAGGGCCTCGCCGCCGGCATGTTCGAGCGCGAGGCCCTGAGCGCCGAAGCGCTGGTCCGCGCCGCGACCGGCAACCAGTGAGGAGAAACCGATGAACCGCCTCCTGAAGAACCGCGAGATCCTGCTTACTGTCATCATCGCGATCATGATCGCCGGCTTCTCCGCCCGCGCGCAGGGTTTCGCGGCGCCCGGCAACCTCGCCAACATCTTCAATGACACCTCGATCCTGATCATCCTTGCGCTCGGCCAGATGACGGTGATCCTGACCAAGTCGATCGATCTCTCGGTCGCCGCCAACCTTGCCTTCACCGGCATGGCGGTCGCCATGACCAATACCGCCTATCCCGAGCTGCCGCTCGCCCTGCTCATCGTCATGGCGATCGGCATCGGCGCCTTTCTGGGCGCGATCAACGGCTACCTCGTCTGGGCGCTGCGGATACCGCCAATCGTCGTGACGCTCGGGACGCTCACCATCTATCGCGGCATGGCCTTCGTGCTGTCGGGCGGCGGCTGGGTGAACGCCCACCAGATGGGGGCCACCTTCCTCAACGTGCCGCGCCTGCCCGTGCTCGGCCTGCCGATCCTCTCCTGGATCGCGCTCCTCATCGTGCTCGGCGCCTGGTTCGTGCTGACCCGGCTGCCCTTCGGCCGCGCGGCCTATGCCTCAGGCGGCAATCCGACGGCCGCGGTCTATGCCGGCATCGATATCGGCTGGACGAAATTCATCGCCTTCGTGGTATCGGGCGCGCTCGCCGGTCTCTCCGGTTATCTCTGGGTGTCGCGTTATGCGGTCGCCTATGTGGACATTGCCGCAGGCTTCGAACTCGATACGGTGGCCGCCTGCGTCATCGGCGGCATCTCGATCGCCGGCGGCATCGGCTCGGTCGCCGGCGCCGTGCTCGGCGCGCTTTTCCTCGGCGTCATCAAGAACGCCCTGCCGGTGATCGGCATTTCGCCCTTCGCGCAGATGGCCATTTCCGGCATCGTCATCGTGCTCGCCGTCGTCTTCAACGCCCGCGCCGAACGCAAGGCCGGCCGCATCATCCTGCGTGACCGGGGTGCAAAGGAGGTCTCCGCATGAGCGACGCCGCATCGTCAAAACGGATCATCCCCGACCGTCTCGGCAGCAGGACCTCGCGCCTCCTGGCAAGCTGGGAAGTCCTGCTCTTCGGCGTGGCGGTGCTGATCTTCGTCTTCAATTCGTTAGCTTCGCCTTACTTTCTGAACGCCTGGAACCTTTCCGACGCCACGTTCAATTTCACCGAAAAGGCGATGATCGCCTTTGCCATGGCGCTGCTCGTCATCGCCGGCGAGATCGACCTGTCGGTGGCCGCCATCATCGCGCTTGCCTCGACCGCCATGGGTGCAGCAGCCCAGGCCGGCATCGGCACGCCCGGCCTGGTCGCGATCGGCATCGGCACCGGCCTCGTCTGCGGCGCGTTTAACGGCCTGCTCGTCGCCGGCCTCAGACTGCCGTCGATCGTGGTCACGATCGGTACGATGAGCCTCTTCCGCGGCATTTCCTATATCGTGTTGGGCGACCAGGCCTATGGCAAATATCCGGCAAGCTTCGCCTATTTCGGCCAGGGCTACGTGGCCTGGGTGTTTTCCTTCGAATTCGTGCTGTTCATCGTGCTCGCCGCAGCTTTCGGCGTTCTCCTGCACGCCACGAATTTCGGCCGGCAGGTTTATGTGATCGGCAACAACGAATTCGCCGCCCGCTTTTCCGGCATTCCGGTGGAGCGCGTGAAGTTCACCCTCTTCCTGCTGACCGGGCTGATGGCGGGCGTCGCCTCCGTCTGCCTCACCTCCCGCCTCGGCTCGACCCGTCCATCGATCGCGCAAGGCTGGGAGCTGGAAGTCGTCACCATGGTCGTGCTCGGCGGCGTCTCCATCCTCGGCGGCGCGGGCACCATCGCCGGCGTCGTCATCGCCGCCTTCGTCATGGGCCTCGTCACCTTCGGGCTGGGACTGCTCAACGTGCCCGGCATCGTCATGTCGATCTTCGTCGGCCTGCTGCTGATCGTCACCATCGCAATCCCGATCATCGCCCGCCGCATCAAGGAAATGAGCTGATGAGCCTTCAGAAACACGCCTTCAAGATGAAGCTTCATCCGGGTATGGAAGCGGAATACCGCAAGCGCCATGACGAGATCTGGCCGGAGCTTGTGGATCTCCTGCACCAGGCTGGCGCCAGCGACTATTCGATCCACCTCGACCGGGAGACCAATACGCTGTTCGGCGTGCTGAGCCGGCCGGCGGATCACACGATGGCAAGCCTGCCGGATCATCCGGTGATGAAGAAATGGTGGGCGCATATGGCCGACATCATGGAAACCAATCCGGACAATTCGCCGGTCCAGAGCGATCTGGTGACGGTATTCCACCTGCCATGACGACGCCGGAAAAGATCGCCGTCCTCGATATCGGCAAGACCAACGCCAAGGTCGTGATTCTGGACTGCACGACCGGCGAGGAAATCGCCGAAAAGCGCACGCCGAACCGCGTTCTGCCCGGCCCGCCTTACCCGCACTACGATATCGAAGCCTTGTGGGCTTTCGTGCTCGAAGCATTGTCCGCCTTTGCCGCACAGCCCGGCTTCGACGCCATCTCCATCACCACACACGGCGCGTCGGCGGCGCTTCTCGATACCGAGGGAGAGCTGGCGCTGCCGGTGCTCGATTACGAACACGAATATCCGGCGGAGATCCGCAGTGCCTATCAAACGCTGCGCCCGCCCTTTTCGGAAACCTTTTCTCCGCCGCTCTCCGCAGGCCTGAATGTCGGTGCACAGCTTCACTACCAGAAGACGGTTTTTCCCGAAGCGTTCGCCCGCGTCCGCACCATCCTCACCTACCCGCAATATTGGGCATTCCGGCTGACCGGCGTGGCGGTGAACGAAGTCACCTCGCTCGGCTGCCACACGGATCTCTGGCGGCCACGTGAAGGGACCTATTCATCACTGGTCGATGCGCTCGGCATCCGCGACCGGATGGCACCGGTGCGCTCCGCCTTCGACACGCTCGGCCCGCTGCTGCCGGACACCGCGGCCCGGGCCGGCCTTGCAGGGCCTGTCCCGGTCCATTGCGGCATCCACGATTCCAACGCGTCCCTGCTGCCGCATCTGGTCGGGCGCGAGCCGCCGTTCGCGGTCGTCTCGACCGGCACGTGGGTCATCAACTTCGCGGTCGGCGGTGATCTCGATCATCTCGACCCGCGGCGAGATGCCCTCGCCAATGTCGATGCCTATGGGCGCGCCGTCCCCTCGAGCCGCTTCATGGGCGGCCGCGAATTCGAGATGCTGACGGCCGAACTCGGCCCGCTGTCGCCGGAAGCGGCGCTGGCGGCCATGCCGGATGTCATCGCCAGACGCCTGATGCTCCTGCCGAACATTGCGGGCGGTTCGGGCCCTTTCCCCGGCCGCGAGCGGCAATGGATCAACGACACCGACGCCTCGACCGATCAGCGCTGGGCCGCCGCCTGCCTTTACCTCGCGCTGATGACGGAGACCTGTCTCGACCTTATCGGGGCGAAAGGACCGGTTCTTGTCGAAGGCCCCTTTTCCGCCAACCCGGCCTATCTGCAGGCGCTGACCGCGCTGCTCGGCCGCGAGGTCATGGCGCTTCCAGGCTCGACCGGTACCAGCCAGGGCGCAGCACTTCTGGCGGCCATCTCGCCGAAAACCAAGCCCGGCCGCGCCGTGCCCACGCCGTCCTGGACGATCGACGCCTATCGCGCCGCCTGGCACGAAAGCCTGGGCGCCTGATCAGCCTCCGGTCGCCGGCCGCCGGTTGCGCCGCAGCCGCCGTCCCGTCTGTTCTTCCAGGGCATTTTCCAGAATGCCGAGCCGCCGTTCGGTGATCGCGGCGATCCGGCCCGGATCGCCGGATTCGATCGCCTGCAGCATGATCTCGATCAATTCGAGTGACAGCGCAAGATCCGCCCGTGTGTGCAGGGTCCGGTGCCGCATCGGCTCTACCCATTGCAGCAGCAGTTCCATCAGTTCCAGGACGAGGCCGTTGCGGGTCGCCTGCGCCAGGGCAAGATCGAAACGCATCGAGGCAATGATGATCGAACTGATGTGCTCGGGGCTGCTCCTGGTGACCTCGGGCGGCGGCAGCGCATCGCGGCCGAACCGGATCGCCTCCCGCATCCGGTCGAAATCCGCATCCTCGGCATATTGCGCAGCGATCTGCGCCACCCAGGGCAGGATCAGCCGGCGCACCTCGATCGCCTCGTCGATATCGCCGGGCCGCATGTCCGGCTTCGGCACGATCAGGTCGAGCGGCACGATCTCGCTGCTGACGAACGTGCCTCCACCCGCCCCCGGCCTGACGGTGAGGATATTCGCCTCGACCAGCAGCTTCACCGCCTCACGCACCGTCGGGCGGCTCACCTGCATCTGCTCGGCGATGCTGCGTTCGGAAGGAAGCCGGGAGCCGAGACGGAAAAATCCCGCCCGGATGGCATCCGCCAGCCGGCGCGCCACCTCTTCGCTCGGGAGCAGAACCTTGACGGGCTGAAAATGTCGATCCACCGGCATCTCCTGTCCCGCTCAGACCGAAAGCACCTTGCCGGTGTTCAGAATGTTGTTCGGGTCGAGCGCCAGCTTGATGCGCGCCATCAGCGCCAGTTCCTCCGGCGTGCGCGACAGCTTGAGATACGGCTTCTTCAGGAGGCCGATCCCGTGTTCGGCGGAAATCGTGCCGCCTTCCCGCGCAATCGACCCGAACACCAGTTCGGTGATCTCCTTGTGCGGCTGGTCATTGCCGGCGGACGGAATGTTGCAGACGAGATGCAGGTTGCTGTCGCCGATATGGCCGTAGCTGACCGCGATCGCATCCGGCCAGCGGGCTTTCATCGCGGCCTCGATCTCCTCCACCACCCGGCCGGCGGCGCTGGTCGGCAGGCCGACGTCGAAGGCGGTCAGCGGCCCCATCAGCTTGCCGTATTCAGACACGCTTTCGCGCACCGCCCAGAGATCCTTGCTCTCGCGTTCGGAGGACGGCAGGACCGCATCGGAAACCCAGCCGGCTTCCAGCGCATCGGACAGCACCTGCTCCAGCAATGCCCGGTTTTCCTCGGCATTGCGCCCACCGGTTTCGATCAGCACATAGATCCCGTGCGGCTCCTTGAAGGCACGGCGCAGGTCGGGCAGCTTGCCGGTCATGAAGTCGTAAAAGCTCGGCCACATCACCTCGAACGAGGTCAGCGCCGATCCCATGTTCTGGCGAGCGCTCTTCAGGAGCTCCAGAAGCGAGGGGAAATCCGGGCAGCCGCAGAAGGCGCTGGCGAGTTCCGCCGGCTTGGCCTGCAGCCGCAGCACGGCGCGGGTGATGACCCCGAGCGTGCCTTCCGAGCCGATGAACAGCTGTTTCAGGTCGTAGCCGGCATTGTTCTTCAGCATCTTGTTCAGCGACGTGACGATCGTGCCGTCCGGCAGCACCACTTCGAGGCCGAGCACATGCTCACGCGCCATGCCGAAGCGGATGACGCGGTTGCCGCCGGCATTGGTGGCAAGGTTGCCGCCGATGACGCAGGAATCGCGGGCGCCGAGATCCAGCCCGAAGAACAGCCCGGCCTCTTCCGCCTTCGCCTGGATGACGCTGAGCGGCGTGCCCGCCAGAACCGTCATCGTCGCCATCACCGTATCGATTTCCTCGATGCCGTTCATGCGGTCGAGCGACAGCGCCACGCCATTTTCGATCGGCCGTGCGCCCCCGGCAAGACCCGTCAACCCGCCCTGCGGCACGACCGGCACCTTGAATTCGTTGCAGAGACGCAGCGTTGCCGAGACCTGCTCCGTCGTGCGCGGCCGCACCAAAGCCAAAGGCACGACCGGCGAAAGACCGCCCCAATCGTTGTGGAAGCGGACCGGGATGTCCTCACCAAAAACGACATCGGAGGCGAGTTCGCGCCTGAGCGCCTGGATGAATTCATCGGTCATGCAAGCCGTCCCTCGAAATACCGTCGATGGAGGTCAGCTTATCTACCGTTTATGGTAAAGTGAATATACCTTTGGACTTTCTTTCGAAGAAGAATGGCGGGCAGGATCGCACTGCTATCGCCGCTTGCAAAATTCCGGACAGCCCAAATAAAATCGGCGGCCCGGCAAAAAGCCGGCCCGCCGATGCTCCCTGGGAGGAGTTTTGGGTTTCAGCGCGAGGCCCCGGCCACGCGTTTCCGTTCGTCCTTCATGAAGGCGATGTCACCGACGACGCGCACGCGCACGCGACGTGCGTCGCCGGGCAGATAGGCGATCGGAATGTCTTCGGTATCGAGCGTCACGATCGTATCGGGGCTGGCGCCGGCTTCGACCGCGCGGGCGCGGGCAATCCGGTCGGCCTCGGCGATCGCCTTTTCGCGGGACATGTCGGAGAAAACCTGGTCGACTTCGCCGGACACCTGCGCCATCGCAGCACCGAGCGCGTTCGCCACGCCGGCATGTTCGACGCGCAGCACTTCGCTCGCGCCTTTCAGCTTTTCCGGGATCAGGAACGCCCCGCCGCCGACAGCGATCAGCTGCACGCCTTCGGCCGAGGTCTTCATCCGGTCGACGCCGTCTTCCACCATCGCCTCGACGCGCTTCAGGAGGTCGGCGACAAGCGCCTTGTCGAGATGCTTGACCCGGTCGCGGTCGCCGATATCGACGAGGCCTGCAGCCACTGCCACATCCGTCGTCGTCAGCGTATCGCCGCCGAAGACCAGCGCCTTTTCCGTGATCCGGTAGCCAACCGAGCGCGGCCCGATCTTGCGGGTTTCCGGATCGATGATCGTACCGCCGCCGAGCGCCATCGGCAGCAGGTCCGGCATGCGGAACAGGGTGCGGACGCCGCCGACTTCGACGACATTGTTCGCCTCGCGCGGAAAACCGCCGACGAGGCAGCCGATATCCGAGGTCGTGCCGCCGACGTCGATGACCATCGCCTCCTTGAGGCCGGTCAGGAAGGCTGCGCCACGCATCGAGTTGGTCGGGCCGGACGCAAAGCTGTAGACCGGGTTGGCGGCGGCAACATCCGCAAGCACCACCGTGCCGTCGTTCTGGGTCAGGTAGAACGGCGCATCGACGCCGGCCTGCTTCAGTGCGTCCTTGAAGGCATCGATCGTCTTGCGGCCGAGCCCCTGCAGCGCGGCGTTCAGAAGGGTAACGTTCTCGCGTTCCAGAAGGCCGATGCGGCCGAGCGTATGAGAAAGCGTGATCCGCGCGTTGGGGATAATCGAACGGACGATCTCCGCCGCCTCAAGCTCGCATTCCGCCGTCAACGGCGAGAAAAGCGCCGTGATACCAACCGAATCGACGCCCGCATCGCGGATCTTCATCGCCGCGTCGCGCACTTCGTCGCGGGCGAGCGGCACCAGCGGCCGGCCGTCATATTCATGGCCGCCATGCACCATGAAGGAGAGTGGATCGACAGCATCGCGCAGCTCGTCCGGCCAGTCGACCATCGGCGGCAGGGAAGCACCGGCCGGCATGGCGATGCGGATCGCCGCGACCCGGTCGAGACGTGCGCGCTCGACCACCGCATTGGTAAAATGCGTGGTGCCGATCATCACTGCGTCTACGGGCGCCGAACCCGGCGGCTGCGAGGCGACCACATGGCCGATGGCGTTCACCACGCCCTGCATCACGTCCGAGGTGGTGGGAAACTTGATGGCCGAGAGAACCTTCTCGCCATCGATGAGCACGGCATCCGTATTGGTGCCGCCGACGTCAATTCCGATCCGCTTCATGCTGCAAACACCGATTTGAAATCCAGGTCATATCCGAAGGCGCGCGGGCCCACGTGTTCGAGGCCCTTCGGGCTCGTCAGCACCTCCGGCGCCGGAAGCGCCACGACCGTGACGCGCTGGCCGTAACGCACCGTCTCGGTGCCGATCGCCTCGCCCGACACCGTGTCGAGCAGGCAGATCAGGTCCGGCGTCATGGCAATCGGCTGGCCGTCGCGGAAGGCGACCGCCCATTCGTTCTGGAAGGCGAGCTCCACCTTCGAGCCGCGATCGCCGTCGAGGCCTTCGATCATCGCCGAGCCGCGCAGGAAACCGCCCGTCGTGGTGCGGTCGACATCGGCGACCTTGCCCTTGAACAGCACCTTGCCACCTTCATGGGCAAGCACCGCTTCGACCGGATCCGTATGGGCGGCGCGGGCGTCGAGCACGGCGCGGCCGAGGCTGACCGCCTTGGTGACGGTATAGAGCACACCCCAGTCCTTGACTTCGCGGCCGGTGCGCGGCGCCTTGCAGGTCGCGGCCGTCGAGCCGACTTCGGTGCAGATCTTGCGGGAGATGCGCTCCATCCACTTCCAGGACGCGGCCTTGGCGACCACCGCCTCGTTGTCGCGGCAATCGACCAGCGTCAGCGGATACATCGGCAGGTCGCCGATCGCAAAGCTCGTCATCTGCGCTTCCGGATAGGCACGACCCATCGCGTCAGCGTCGACGACCGGAATGTCCAGCATGGCGCCGGCGAGGAATGGCGACAGCGCATTGCCGCCGCCGATCTCGACGCTCATCACGGCGCGGAACTTGCGGCCGGTATATTCTTCCATGAGTTGCATGGCCCGGGCGAGGTGCGCGGGATCGACGAGACGCTCCTGGCCGACCAGCGGCGCGCCCATCTTGGAGACGACCGCAACGGCATCGCCGTCATCGAGCGCCTGCGGGTCGATCAGCTTGACGCGCTTGCCGTCCTTGTAGAGCTTTTTCAGGTTGAGCTGCGCCAGATAGGGGCTGCCGCCGCCGCCGGTGCCGAGAATCCAGGCGCCAACGGCAAGCGGGTCGATCTCGCCCGCTTCGAAATCACGGATCATGTTTACCTCCGAAGAATGTGCTAGAACCTAGCCATGAGTGACGAAGGATGCCTATAGGGGACTGCCCCTAGAATGAGCTTGCCTTGATTTTGGGCATGGCCCGCGCAATCATGTTTGACGATCGAAAAGGACCGATTCCCTGCACATGACGAAGAGCCCCTATGCGCTGGCCCCGACCTCGCCGGAAGGTGCTGAACCGCACCATCGGGTGATGTTCCTGAGCGTCGGCCAGACGCCGCGAGCCGATCTGATCGGGGATATGCTGACCAATCTCGACGTTCCCATCGAAGCGCTGGAAATCGGCGCGCTGGACGGGCTTTCCAAGGCCGAAATCGACGATTTGAAAGTGCGGCCGGGCGAACAGAGCATCGTCACCCGGCTTTCCGACAATACCGACGTGGTCGTCTCCAAGCCGCGCATCGCCGAGCGCATGGCGAAGATCGCCGCCGCCTTCCAGCCCAACGAATTCGATCTGGTCGTCATCCTCTCGACCGGCCTGTTCCGCGATTTCGAAAGCACCTGCCCAACCGTCAACGCCCAGCGGGCCATGGAATCGGCGGTGATTTCGCTTGCGGCGCACGGTTCTTCCGTCGGCCTCATCCAGCCGCTGCAGCAGCAGATAGCCGAACTCGATATCCCCGCGCTCGCCCCCTACAAGATCTGCGCCAGCTACGCCGCCGACGGAGACCGCAAGCTCTTGGCCAGCGCGCTGGTCGATCTCGCCGATGCGGAAATCATCGTCCTGAATTCCGTGAGTTTTACCGAGGCCGACCGGCAGATGGTCGCGAAGGCCAGCGGCAAGCCCGTGGTTCTCGCCCGCCGTATCGTCGCCAGCGCCATCCGGCTTCTCCTGCATCGGTCGCAGCCCGTCACCCTGCCGGGCGTTTCCCCGGAATTTGCCGAAAAAGTCCTTCGTTTGACGCCGCGCGAGCGGCAGGTCCTGTCGCTGGTGGCCGAAGGTCTTTCCAACAAGGCGATCGCCCGCCAGCTCGGCATCAGCCCCAAGACCGTCGAGATCCACCGCTCGAATGTGATGAGCAAGATGGAGGTCACCTCCTCCAACGCGCTCATCCGCATGGTCGTCGCCGCCGGCCATCCGTGATCGAAAACAGCGTCGCTCGCGCAAGAAAATTGCGCCAAAAGGCGTCTTTGCCTAAAAAATGATCGTCTTGACCATGTCAGAATCATGTCGTTCTAGGGGCATTACCCTATAGTGAAGCCGCGCTTCCGGGCGTTAGGCTCCCTGTCGATAATGCCATGCAGGGAACGAACAAGAGCATGCCTTCCACATCCAAGATCGCCTTCGTGACCATCGGCCAGACGCCGCGTGTCGACGTCGTTCCGGAAATGATGGCCGAGATCGGCATCGGTCTGCCGGAAGGTCGCGTCGAGTTTCGTGAATTCGGCGTGCTCGACGGTTTGAACCCGGCTGAACTGGACGCGATGCGGGCCGTGGACGGCGAACATTCCTTCGCGACGCGTCTGAAGAGCGGCGAAGAAATCGTCACCTCCAAGGCGCGGACCGAAGAAAAGCTGAATGTCCTCTTGAGGGAGATCGATGCGCAAGGTTTCGACCTCGTCGTCCTTCTCTGCACCGGCACCGCGATCGATCCGCTCGAAAACACGCTGGTCGTCGAGGCCCAGCGGATCGTCGATTCGACCGTCGAGGCGCTCGCCGCCTCCTCCCGCAAGCTCGGAGTCATCCTGCCGCTCGAACGGCAGGTGAAGGATTTCGCCGATCGCCATGTCTTCAGCGGCGAGCCGAAATTCGTGGCCGCCTCGCCCTATGCCGGCGACGATGTCGGCGAGCGGGCGAAGACGCTGGAAGGCTGCGACCTCATCGTCATGCACTGCATGGGGTATTCCGCCGCGATGCTGGACGAGGTGCGCCGCGCCGTCGACGCCCCGGTTCTGTTGTCGCGCCGCGTCGTCGCGGGCGTCGTCCGCCAAATGATCTGATTACCGAGCCACATGAAAAACAGAGGGAACCACATGTTCGGAAAAATCCTGAAAACCGTCGCGGTCGCGGGGCTTCTCGCCTCCTCGATCCTCGCCTCGCCGGCGAACGCCTTCGAACGCACCGACAAGGGCAATGTGATCGTCTTCGGCGGCCGGCAGGCGATCCCGGTCCTCGATCCACATGTCCGTTATGACTGGTCGACGCGCATGATCCAGCAGTCGGTCTATGATGCGCTGGTCAAGTACGAAGGCAACCCGGCCGAGATCAAGCCCTGGCTCGCCGAGAAGTGGGAAACCAGCGCCGACGGCAAGAGCTGGACCTTCCACCTCGCCAAGAACGCAAAATTCCACAACGGCGATCCGGTGACTGCCGAAGCCGTGCGCTACTCCTTCGAGCGCGGCCTGAAGCTCAACAAGGGCGTCGCCTGGATGCTCAAGGACTTCCTGGCGCCGGAAAACATCGTCGCCGTGGACGCCAACACCGTCCGCTTCGACCTCAAGGCGCCCTATGCTCCCTTCCTCTCCTTCCTGCCCTGGTGGTTCGTCGTCAACCCGGCCGAGGTGAAGGCCCATGAAGTGGATGGCGACTATGGCCAGAAGTGGCTGACCGACCATGCTGCCGGCTCCGGCCCGTTCAAGCTCGGCCGCTGGGAACCGAACGTTCTCTACGAGATCGAAGCCAATGACGGCTACTGGAAGGGCTGGCCGCAGGGCGAGAAGAACCGTCCCGCCGGCGTGATCTACAAGATCATCCGCGAACCGGCCGCTCAGAAGGCTGCTTTGCAGCGCGGCGAAGCCGACATCGTCGAAGGACTGACGCCCGACGACTATATCCAGATCAAGCGCGTCCCCGGCGTGGTCATCCAGGACCACAAGGGCATGACCACTTTCGGGATCAAGTTCAACACCCAGAAGGGCCCGACCGCCGACATCAACCTGCGCAAGGCGATCGCCTATGCGGTCGACTACGATGCGCTGATCCAGATCTACAACGGCGCCGCCTCGCTCGAAACGAGCCCCCTGCCGGACGCCATGAAGGGCTTCGTCTCGGTTCCGGGCATCCCGCGCAAGGATCTTGCCAAGGCCAAGGAATATCTCGCGAAATCCGCCTATCCGAACGGCGGCATCACCCTTCCCTACGTGCATGTCGCAGGCCTCGAAGAAGCCCGCCGCATCGGCCTCGTGCTGCTCGACAACCTGAAGGAACTCGGCATTACCGTCGAGGTCAAGCCGGAACAGTGGCCGAACATGGTCGCCGCCGGCTCCAAGGTCGAGACCTCGCCGGCCATGACCTCGGTGTTCACCACCCCGGTTTCGACCGACCCGGACGCCGTCGCCTACCAGTACCACAAGGCGAGCTGGGGCCAGTATTATGCGATGATGTTCTACGACAATCCGAAGGTTTCGGAGATGATCGATCAGGCCCGCGCCGCCACCAGCTGGGATGACCGCGCCAAGCTTTATGCCGACATCCAGAAGCAGATCGTTGCCGACCAGCCGGAAGTCTTCGGCATGCTGCAGAACCGCCGCTGGGCGCATCGCGACTATCTGCAGGGCTTCCAGTTCAGCCCGGTCCGTTTCACCGGCGAAGTCGATCTCTATCCGATGTGGGTCAAGGCCCAATAACAACTGGCTTGCGTCTCCTCCTGCAGCCAGCATGATGCGCATGGCCCGGACCATCCCAACCGGCCGGGCCATGCGCAGTTTTTTAGAGAATAGCCACCGGAGAAGACGATGTTGACATTCGCCTTCCGCAAAGTGCTGACGCTGGTCGGAACCATGATCGGCATTGCGGCACTCACCTTCGTCATCACCAATGTCGCGCCGGGCGATCCGGCCCGCCTGGTCGCCGGTCCCAATGCGACCGAGGACATGGTGGCGACGATCCGCACCGAATACGGTCTCGACAAGTCGCTGCCCGAACAGTTCGTCGTCTATATGCGCGATCTCGTCACCGGCGATCTCGGCCAGTCGATCGTCACCACAAGGCCGGTGCTGGAAGAAGTGCTGCGTTATGCGCCGGCAACGCTGGAGCTCGTCTTCGTCGCCATGGCGCTCGGCATCATCGTCGGCGTGCCGATGGGCATGCTGTCGGCCGTCTACAAGGACGGCCCGATCGACCACGTCACCCGCATCTTCTCGATATCGGGCGTTGCACTGCCCGCCTTCTGGTTCGGTATCATCCTGCAGCTGACATTCGCGGTCGATCTCGGCTGGCTGCCGGTCTCCGGCCGCCTGCCGCTGGTCACCCGCCCGCCGCAGACCGTCACCGGCCTGCTTCTCGTCGACAGCCTGTTCGCCGGCCGGCTGGATACGTTCTGGACGTCGCTGCAGCACATCATTCTTCCGGCGATCGTGCTCTCCTTCCCCTGTCTCGCCTCGATCCTGCGCGTCAACCGCGCCGAGATGATCGAAGTGCTGCAGTCCGACTATATCGTCGCGGCGCGCGCCCACGGCATCGCCTCGTTCCGCATCGTCGCCGTCTATGCGCTGAAGAACGCGCTGCTGCCGACGCTTGCGATGATCGGCCTGCGCTTCGGCTGGATGCTCGGCTCCACCGTGCTCGTCGAAACCGTGTTCGACTGGCCCGGCATCGGGCTTTATGCCGTTTCCTCGGCGCTTTCGTCGGATTTCAAGCCCGTTATCGGCGTTACGCTGGTGATCGGCTTCTTCTTCATCGTCGCCAACACCCTCGTCGATCTCGCCTATGCCTGGATCGATCCCCGCCTCAGGAGCGCCTGATGACGACGCCCGTGGAACTCTCCCGCCCCCTCACCTTCCGTGAACGGCATGAAAGCAAGATCCGCCAATGGCGGCTTTATGCCCACATGTTCGGCAAGAGCTTCTCCTCCATGCTCGGCCTCGGCCTTGTCGTGCTCTTTCTTTTGCTCGCCGCACTTGGCCCATGGCTCGCGCCCTACCCGGCGGATACGACCGGCGCCTTCAACATGGCCAACAAGCTGATGGGACCGAGCGCCGCCCACTGGTTCGGCACCGACGAAATGGGCAGCGACATCCTTTCGCGCGTCATCATCGGCGCCCGCACTTCGCTCTGGATCGGCCTGATCATCACCGGCGTCGGCGCCATCATCGGCGTGCCGCTCGGGATCATCGCCGGGTATCGCGGCGGCTGGGTGCGCGCCGTCATCATGCGCATCACGGAACTCTTCCTCGCGGTACCGGGGCTTGCCCTCGCTTTGGCGATCGTCGCAGCCCTCGGCCCCGGCATCACCAATTGCGTGCTGGCTCTGTCATTGGTCTGGTGGCCGGGCTACGTGCGGCTGGTGGAGGCGAAGACGCTTTCGGTCAAGGAAGAACTGTTCGTCGAATCCGCCCGCTCGATCGGCGCCAAAACGCCCTGGATCCTCTGGCATCACATCCTGCCCAACTGCATGTCGCCGATCATCGTCAAGATGAGCATGGACATGGGCATGGCGATCCTGTCGGCCGCCAGCCTCGGCTTCATCGGGCTGGGCGCCCAGCCGCCGGCACCCGAATGGGGCGCGATGATCTCGGTCGCCCGCACCTACATGCCCGACTGGTGGTGGTATTCGCTCTTCCCGGGCGCCGCGATCTTCCTCACCGTGCTCGGCTTCAACCTGCTGGGCGACGGCCTGCGCGACATTCTCGATCCCCGGAGCCGCGACCGATGACCGGACCTCTTCTCGACATCAAGAATTACCGGCTCGACATCGGCACCTTCGACGGCCCCGTGCATGTGCTGAAAGACATCAACCTGACGGTCAACCGCGGCGATACGCTCGGCATCGTCGGCGAAAGCGGTTCCGGCAAGACGGTACTGGTACGCTCGGTGCTCGGCATCGGCCCGCGGAACTCGAAAGTCGTCGGAGGCGGCATAACCTTCGACGGCCAGGACATTACCGCGCTGCCGGAGAAGGACTGGACGAAGATCCGCGGCATCCGCATCTCGATGATCTTCCAGGATCCGATGACTTATCTCAATCCGCTCTTCACCATCGGGCGGCAGATTTCCGATGTCATCGCCGCCCATGAAAAGGCGGCCGGCAACGGCGTTTCCCTGAAGTCAACCCGCCGCGCCCGCACCGAGGAACTGCTCGACCAGGTCGGCCTGCCGAACCCGGCCATGCTGTTCGACCAGTATCCCCACCAGCTTTCCGGCGGCATGCGCCAGCGGGTGCTGATCGCCATGGCCCTGTCCGGCAAGCCGGACCTTCTGATCGCCGACGAGCCGACGACGGCGCTCGACGTCACCGTCCAGGCGCAGGTCCTCGACCTCATCAATTCGCTGGTCGCAAAACTCAACCTTACCGTCATCATGATCAGCCACGATATCGGCGCGATCGCCACGATCGCGAAGCGCTGCGCGGTCATGTACAAGGGCGAGATCGTCGAACAGGGCCTGACAGCGGACATTTTGAGCGCCCCGAAGCACGAATACACCAAGCGGCTGCTCGCCGCCGTCCCCGACATCGATACCGCGGCAACCAAGGTTTCTGCCCAGCCGGCGGTCGCCGAGCCGGAGAAACCGGGGACACTTCTGCAAGCAGTCGATCTCAAGAAAGTCTACCGCAGCCAGTCCGGTTCGGAAGTCGTCGCCGTCAACAACATCAGCCTGTCGGTCGCGACCGGCGAGATCTTCGGCGTGGTCGGCGAATCCGGTTCCGGCAAGTCGACGCTGGCGCGCATGCTGCTGCGCCTGATCGAGCCGACCTCCGGCGACATCATCTTCGACGGCCGGAATATCTCCGGCCTGGCCGGCGAACCCCTGCGGCTGATGCGCCGGCACATGCAGTTCGTCTTCCAGAACCCGCATTCGGCGCTCAACGGCCGCCATACGATCGGCGATGCGATCGGCGAGCCGCTCCGCATCCAGACGGCGATGAGCCGCCGCGATATCGAGGCACGCGTCGAAGCGCTGCTCGACATCGTCCAGCTGCCGAAGATGTTCAAGTACCGCTATCCGCATGAACTGTCCGGCGGCCAGAAGCAGCGCATCTGCATCGCCCGCGCCATCGCGCTCAATCCGCGCCTGCTGATCCTCGACGAGCCGACCTCGGCGCTCGACATCTCGGTGCAGGCGCAGGTGCTCGACTTCCTGCAGGAGCTGCGCGCCGAGCTGGACCTCACCTATGTCTTCATCTCGCACAACCTCGCCGTCATAAGGCAGATCTGCGACCGGACCATCGTGATGAAACGAGGCGAGATCGTCGAACAGGGCGAAACCGAACGCCTCTTCCTGTCGCCGCAGCACGAATACACCAAGGCGCTGATCGAAAGCGGACGCAAAACCTCGCGGGCAGCGAACCTTGCAGCTCCTGCCGGCTCGTGATGAAACGAACCCCGCCAAAAAATAATTGTGCAGCGCAGCAACGTTCCCCATATAGGGGACGTTGTCACTGATCACTGCCGTCCCGGCAATGATGGCCAGGAGGCGTTATGAGATCGTTGTCGGATACGCTGGAGCGGCTTGCCCGCCTGAAATCACTCGGTCGCGAACAGACCGGCGCACCCAGCCATCTGGAGGAACTGAGCGGTTTCGGGTCCAATCCCGGTACTCTGGCCGCCAGGATATACGTCCCCTCCCTGCTGCCAGAACATCCCGCCCTCGTCGTCGTCCTGCACGGATGCACCCAGACCGCGTCCGGTTATGACCACGGAACCGGATGGTCGAAGCTCGCCGAACGGCACGGCTTTGTCGTCCTCTTTCCCGAACAGGTCCGCGCCAACAACGGCAATCTTTGCTTCAACTGGTTCCTTCCGGGCGACACGCGCCGCGGCCAGGGTGAAGCGCACTCGATCCGCCAGATGATCGAAACCGTCGTCTCCCGCTACGGGATCGACACCTCGCGCATCTATGTGAGCGGTCTCTCCGCCGGCGGCGCGATGGCCAATGTCATGCTCGCCACCTATCCCGAGGTCTTCGCCGGCGGAGCGATCATCGCCGGCCTGCCCTATGGCGTCGCCGCGACGGTTCCCGAGGCCTTCGACCGGATGCGCGGGCAAGGCCTGCCGGGAGCGGCGGCACTTCAGTCGCGGCTCAGAGCCGCTTCCACCCATCAGGGCCCCTGGCCGACCATTTCCGTGTGGCAGGGCACTGAGGACAATACGGTCGCCGCGGCCAACGCGCAGGCGATCATCGATCAGTGGCGCGCCGTTCACGAGGTCGGCTCACGGCCGGATGTCGATGAAATGGTGGACGGTCAGTCGAAAACCGTCTGGAAGGATGCCCGCGGCAGGCAGGTCATCGAATATTACAGCATTGCCGGAATGGGTCACGGAACGCCGATCGACCCCGCGCTCGGCGACGAGAACGCCGCACCCTATCTGCTGGATGTCGGCATATCATCGACGCTTCATTCGGCAAGAAGCTGGGGCCTGCTTGGCGAAGGCGAGGAGCCGCGGCAGGCGAAGAGCGACCGCCCCACGCGGGCCTCGACCTCTTCCCGCCAGGCCAAAGAGCCTGAAGGTATCCAGCAGATCATCGAGAATGCGCTTCGTATGGCCGGCCTGATGCGCTGATCGGCTGGACCTCGCTTTCGTCGCGCAAGGATGAGGCATGAAGGAACAAGCGTGGCGGCGGCCAGGGGGAGAGGGAATGGCCGCCGCCAGACGCTCCCGGCTTAAACGCCGGAAGCAGCGATATCCGCATCGAGACGTTCGCGAGCCTTCTTGGGCAGTTTCGCGGTCTTGATGGCTTCCAGATTGGCAGGCGCGTTGCCGACGACGACAAGGCCGATCATGCCCATGCCGACATGCGGCGAGCATTTCACGGCATAGGCACCTTCAACGTCAAAGGTGACCTTCACGCTTTCGTTCATCTGGCCCTTGAACGGCTTTGCACCTTCCGGGATCAGGCCGTCGATGGTTTCGGCATTGTGGGACTTGTCGGTCGGGATGAAGGTCACGGTATCGCCCTTGGCGATCTTGAGGGAGCTCGGTTCGAAGACCATCGCACCGTCCTTGCCCTTGTTGAGCATATGCACTTCGAAGTCGGCCGCCGACGCCACCGTCCCGCAGACAGCCGTGACCATCGCCGCGCCGAGCAGGGATGCCAAAATCTTCTTCATTTTCTTAACTCCTGTTCTGAGAAGCCCTCGGCTTCGTTGGAATTCACACTAGAGCAAAAGGACCGCCGCTCTTTGACCTGCGACAAACGGTTTGGAGTTTGCTCTCGGCCGCCCGGATGCTCATGTTGTCCAGCCCGCCTGGCGAAGTGTCTTTAAGAGCGGCGCATACCAGCGGGTGGACTTGACCAGGCGAAAGCCCAGATTGTCCGGCGGCGTTCCGACGGCGCAGCCGCCGCCTTTCGGATCGCGGATGAACGAACTCATCGGCGAGCGGTGCCTGCCCACGGTCACGTAGACGCCGCAAATGTCCTCGGCGGCGCGAAGGGAGCCGTTCACATAAAGATGGACCCTGCGATGGCAGGTGGATGTCCACTCCCAGATATTGCCGCCGAAGTCGGCCAGGCCGTATTCGTTTTCTCCGAAACTGCCGGTCGGCCGGGGTGCGGGATCGCCCGCGGCCCGCTCGCGCGCTTCGCGCTCGTAATCGGCGAGCCACCGCAGCGCGGGGTTCTTGCTGTCCGGGTCGAGGCCCAGAGCATCGTCCGGAAATCTCTTGCCGGCTGCCTGCGCCAGCTGCTCGTCGGTCGGCAGGCTCCAGTATTCTCCGGTCACCTCGGAGAGCCAGCGGGCATAGGCCGTGGCGTCGTCGAAGCTGACGCCGGTAGCGGGAACCTCCCTGCTCGATGTCGCCGCTTCGGGCGATCTGCAGGCGCCTGCGGTGACGCATGCCCGGTATTGCGAGGCCGTGACGTGATTTTTCATGATCGTCAGGCTCGGCCCTGCGGCCACCGTCTTCATCGGCGCATCGATCGGGACCGTGCCCTTCAGATACTCCCCGTCGCTTCTGTAGCTGTAGCTGCGGGGCGGAACGACGACCGTCGCCGGCTCATAGACCGCGCCCTCTGGGGGTGCAGGCTTCATGAAACCCGCCTGATGGAAGATACCCGCCGCCAGCACGGCGATCAGCGTGATCGGAAGCCCGGTATGGAGGAGCGAGAGCTTTGGCCCGTCGTGTGTGCATGGCATGTTCGCCTCCCGAGGCGAAATCTGGCGCTTGCAGGGGATGAAGAGCGGCCGGGAGCAGGCTCATGACATACTCCCGGCCGTTTCCGATCAGCTGCCGCTCGGCGCGACCACCGATGTCATCAGGTCGTCGTTCCAATCACCGGTGACCTTGAAATGCGCCGCAGCGCCCAGTTCGAAGGCCTCGATCAGGTTGTGGTTGACGTAGGCGTATATGCCCGGCTGCTGGAAGGTGTAGAACGCCGCACCCGCAGCGCCGCCCGGGATGAACCAGGTTTCCTGGTCGAGTTCCGGAGGGTTGGCGAACTTGCCGGTCGCCCAGACATAGTCGCCGTGTCCGCCGATAAGGTGGGGTCGCGTATCGCGGTTTGCCTGCGAATGGACGATCAGCACCTTCTCGCCGACAGCGGCGGTCATGGCGTTCTGGCCGGTCAGGGCACCGACGGCACCGTTGAAGACGATATGCGTCGGGGTCAGCGTCCGCATGACCTTGAGCGTGTCTTCATAGGCTTCGCCGGCGCTGGCGTATGTCTTGAACTTGCCGTTCTCGTCGCGCGGCACATAGAAATCCTGTTCACCCACATAGTAGATCTTGTCGTAGGTCAGCGGTTTCCCGTTGCCGTCCTTGAGGCCGTCGCGCGGCAGCACCATGATGGCGCCGTTCATGCCCGAGGTGACGTGCCACGGCACCATTCCGGGAGGTGCGCAATGGTAGACGAAGACGCCGGCCTTGGTTGCCTTGAACCTCAGAACGGTCTTCTCGCCGGGATTGACCACGGTCAGCGCCCCGCCGCCAAGCGCGCCGGTCGCCGAGTGGAAATCGATATTGTGCTGGAGCTCGTTGGTATCGGGATTGATGAGGGTGAGTTCGACATAGTCGTCCTGATGCACGACCATGAGCGGGCCCGGAACCGACCCGTTGAAGGTCATCGCATTGATCTCGGTGCCTTCCTTGTCGAGGACGAGCTTCTTCTCATGGATGGTCAGGGTAAATTCGACCACCTTCGGCGGGCCGTCGGCCTTCTGGGTATGCGCGTGGACGAAAGGCGGCTTGACGAGCTCGACCTTTTCGCGCCGGAGCTTCGAAAGGTCCGCCGGCTTCATCTTTGCCGGGGGCGCTTCGTCCGCATGGGCGAAAGAAGCCTGTACGACCGGTGCGATGGCGCCCACAAAGGCTGCCCCTGCAAGGATCGAGCGTCTGGTCATCTGAATCTTGTCGGTCATGGTTTCTTTCCTTCGGAACAAGGGGCGGAGTAAATCGCCGTCCTCTGGAAAGAGAATTTATGTCCAGGCCGCCCTCTGCTCTTTGACCCGAAACAAACAGGGCATGGCCTTTTACTTGCGCTTTCGCAAGAAATGCGGGGAAACGTGGTCCCGTGAAGGACAACTGTGTCCCGCTCCGGCCCGAGTTTCCTGTTCCTCTAAATCGCGTAGCGCTGAATAGCATCCCGGTTCAGGGACATCCCCCAGCCGGGGGCGTCCGGGATCCGGGCCGTTCCGTCGACGAGCTCTATCTTCTCGTCGTAGAGCGGCGCGAACCAGTCCACATGCTCGAGCGAATGAGCCGTCGGCACATGCGCCAGCAGCTGCAGGCTCATTTCGGGGAAAAGATGCGACGAGACCGGCAGGTCGAAGCTCGCTGCCAGCGCGCCGACGCGCGCGAATTCGGTGACGCCGCCGACCCGCTGGAGATCCGGCATGAGGATGGAGGCGGCACCCGTCTCGATCATCCGCCGGAAACCGTAGCGGGTATATTCGTTCTCACCGGAAGCGACCGGCATGCGCAGGGCTTTCGCGACCTTTGCCGAATCCTCCAGCGCGTGGGCCGGCACCGGTTCCTCGAACCATGCAATATCGAGCGGCGCCAGCGCATCGCCGAGCTTGATCGCTGAATCGACGTCGAGCACCTGGTTGGCGTCGATCATCAGTCCGATCTCGCCGCCGATTGCCGCCCGGACGGCCTTCGCCCGCGGCAGGTCCACGTCGATCCGCCCGGCAAGCCGCAGCTTCATCGCTTTGAACCCGGCCGCGACAAACCCTTCCGCCTGGCGGACGAGTGAAGGAATGTCCTGGGTGAGCCACAGGCCGCCGCTCGCATAGGCCGGGATGGTTTCCCGGCTGCGTCCCAGCATCCGCGAGATCGACAGCCCGGCGCGCTTGGCCCTCAGGTCCCACATGGCGCCGTCGATCGCAGAAATGCCCATGATCGAGACGCCGGTGAAGCCGATGAAGTTGATGCGCCGCCAGGCATCGGCCCAGAAGGCGCCGGTATCGTCGGGATCCCGCCCGATCACCGCATCCCGCAGCACATGAACCATGCTGTCCAGAAGCTTCAGCTGTTCCGGCCGGATGGTGAAGATCAGGTTTTCGCCCCGCAATCCTTCGTCGGTGACGAGATCGATCACGATGCAGGAGAACTGATGAATGGTCGCCGTGGCATTGCCGAGCGGTTCGGCAAGCGGCAGGCTGACGGCGGTGGTGGTGAGATCGGTGATTTTCATGGGATCGTTACCGGTTCAGGGAGCGGGGAGGCTCGGTATAGATGGGATCGTCGACGAAACCGCCGCCCTGCCATTTCGCCTGGGATGAGCCCTTATCCGGAATGCCGGGATTGCGCTCCACCTCGGCTCGATAAATCTCCGAACTGTCCTTCGGAACCCATCCCAGATAGGCGGACGCGGAATTGTCCCACCATTTCGGCTGATTGTCCGAAACGCCCCAGATCGTCGGGCAACCGAGATAGGGCGCCCTGAGGACCCTCTCCGCGAGCGATGCCATGTCGTCGAAGCTCAGCCAGATCGACAGCATCCGCACCGTGGTCGGCCTCGGCCAGCACGCGCCGATACGGACGATCGCCGTTTCCTGGCCAAATTTGTGGAAATACATCTGCGCCAGCCCCTCGCCGAAACATTTCGAGGCGCCGTAGAGGCCGTCCGGCCTGGTCGGCTGATCGACGCCGATGAACTGGTCCTGCCGGTAGAAGCCGACGGTGTGGTTGCTGCTGGCAAACAGGATGCGCGGCTTGCCGTGCTCGCGCGCCGCTTCGTAGAGATTGTGCAGACCGCGGATATTGCTGTCGAGAATGCTGGCAAAGGTGTTTTCCGAGGGAATGCCGCCGAAATGCAGGATGCCGTCGCATCCTTCGACCATGCGGCGGACCGCATCCGGATCGGCAAGATCGCAGGCAAACGGCTCTTCGTTGGCCGCGACATCGTCGAGAGGGGCGATATCGGAAATGCGGACCATTTCCGCCAGGTGCCCAAGCCGCTGGCGCATGGCCTTGCCCATGTTGCCGGCCGCCCCGGTGATCAGAAGCCGTTTCATGCCCATCCTCCTCCTCGACATCGCGCCGGCAATCTAGAAGGCGCCCCGAATGCTCGTCAACTCATAATATGACATCCGTTACGGAAAGAGAACTTCCTCGAATTTTAGTATCAGGATTCCTGCGAAGATGATGCGAAATCCGTTTTCCTGTCGCCATATCGGTTGACGAAGATTTCCTTTTCAGTCTTCATACAACGCGGCATCTCATGTGACGTCATACTCTCATATGAGTGCCTCGAATGGAGGAACCCCAAATGAAATGGATGAAGCATGTGGCGCTCGCCACGGCGCTGACGCTGTCTGCGCCGGTTGGCGCTTTCGCCGATACCCCCGCCGACCAGCTGATCGTCGGCCTGAGCATGAACAATATCCTGACCCTCGATCCGGCGGCGATTTCGGGCCGCGAGGCGACAGGCGTCATCGCCAACCTCTACGACACGCTGGTGGAGCTCGCGGCGGACAAGAAGACCGTCAATCCGGGCCTCGCCAGCTCCTGGACGATCGCCGACGACGGCTCGATCACCTTCACGCTGAGGGACGGCGCGAAGTTCACCTCGGGCAATCCCGTTCGGGCGGAAGACGTCGTCTGGTCGATCAAGCGCAATATCAGCCTTGGCCTGGTCGGCGCGGGCGTCTGGTCGTCCTTCGGTTACAAGGCCAACAATATCGACCAGCTGCTGACGGCCGACGGCAACAAGATCACCCTGAAGCCCGCCCAGCCGACCGATCCGCAGCTCACGCTCGACATCTTCGGCAAGCCGGATGCCAGCGCGGTCGTCGACATGAAGACCGCCATGAGCCACGAGACCAACGGCGACAAGGGCGCGGCCTGGCTGAAGATCAACGTCGCCGGCTCCGGCGCCTTCAGCCTGACGCGCTGGGCCTCCAACGAAATGCTCATTCTGACGCGTTTCGACGACTACTGGGGCGAAAAGCCGAAGATGAAACGGGTCATCTTCCGCCACATGCCGGAATCCCAGACCAAGCGGCTGATGCTCGAAAAGGGCGACGTCGACGTGGCCATCGGCCTGTCGGTTCCCGATATCGCAGCACTTGGCAAGAACAAGGACGTCGAAGTGCAGAGCACGCCGAGCTCGGGCTTCTACTTCCTGGCCGTGAGCATGAAGGACGAGCGCTTCAAGAACCCGGATGTCCGGCTCGCGATCCGCCACCTGATCGACTATGACGGCATCAACAAGACGATCATGCCGAACTACGGCACCAAGCGTCTTCGCCCGGTCGCCGAAGGCGTCGTCGGCAGCTTGGCCGATCCGGACTACAAGGTCGATGTCGCCAAGGCCAAGCAGCTGCTCGCCAAGGCGGGTTATCCCGACGGTTTCCCGGTCCGGCTGCTGACGCTCAACGAGCCGCCGTTTACCGACACCGCCACCGCCATCCAGGCGACGCTGGCCCAGGCCGGCATCAAGGCCGAAATCGTCCAGGGCGCCGGCGACCAGATCTACGGCCCGATGCGCGAGCGCAAGTTCGAAATGATCGTCGGCCGCGGCGGCGGCGGCCAGGAGCCGCATCCGCATTCCAACCTGCGCGCCCTCGTCATCAACCCGAACAATGCCGACGACGCCAAGCTCAGCGGCATCATCGGCTGGCGCACGTCATTCTTCGACCAGCAGCTGAACGACATGTCCGCCAAGGCACTGGTGGAACGCGACGCGGCGAAGCAGAAGACGGCCTATGAAGACATCCAGAAGCGCTACGAGGAACTCGTTCCTGCACTCCAGCCGATCTCCGCGGTTGTCGACAGCGTCGTCTATCGCGCCGACGTGAAGGGTTATGTGAACCACTACGGCTGGACGGTCCGCCTGCGCACCGTCTCCAAGCAGCGCTGATCAGAAGCTACCCAAGTCCCTCCCAGGACGGCGCCCGCGACTCCGGTTGCGGGCGTTTTTGCGTTGATCGCTTGTAAGCTTTTGTTCCTTGGCGAACTCCTCCCGGTTCAACACCGGAGACGTGGACAGATACTCGGGACAGGCCCGGGCATGACGGCAAGGGCGCGGCAAGGCAGGGGCAAAGCACACGAAAAAGCCGGCAGGTTGGACCTGCCGGCTGCTCCCGGAGAGAGGGTGGAGAGGAGGACGCTTATTCAGCCGCCTGCGCCCCGAGAGCGTTGTTGCGATAGGGCTCGCAGAGAGCTTCCATCATCTTGACCTCTTCCGCGGTCAGGTCGGTCAGCGGGGTGCGGACCGGACCGGCATCGAAGCCCATCAGCCGCACGCCGGCCTTGATCGCGGACACCGCGTAACCCTTCTGGCGGTTGCGGATTTCCATGAACGGATAGAAGAAGTCGATGAGGATCCGGTTGGTAGTGGCCGTATCGCCGGCCCGCAGCGCCTTGTAGAACGTCTGCGCCAGCGCCGGCACGAAGTTGAAGACGGCCGACGAATAGGTGGTGACGCCCGCGCCGAGATAGGCGTCGGCGAAAAGCTCGGCCGTCGGCATGCCGCCGAGATAGGTCAGGCGGTCGCCCATGACGGCGGTGATCTTGCGCACCAGGCCGATATCCCCGGAACCGTCCTTGAAGCCAACCAGATTGGGGCAGGCCTCGCAGAGGCGCGCCAGCGTTTCCGCCGTCAGGATCGAATTGTCGCGGTTATAGACCATCACGCCGATGCCGACCGACTGGCAGACGGTCTTGATATGCTGGTAGAGGCCTTCCTGGCTGGCATCCATCAGGTAGTGGGGCAGCAGAAGAATGCCGTCGGCACCGGCCTTTTCCGCGGACTTGGCGATCGAGACCGCGATCCGCGTGCCGTAACCGCAGCCGGAAACGATCGGCGTGCTGCCGGCAGAAGCCTTGGCGGCGGCGATTATCTCCGGAATTTCGGAGGGCTCCAGCGAGAAGAACTCGCCCGTGCCGCCGGCGGCAAACAGCACCGTAGCATCGAAACCGGCAAGCCAGCCGACATGCTTTTCATAGGGCTCGCGGTTGAAGAGGCCATCCTTGCCGAACGGCGTGACGGGGAACGACAAGAGGCCGGCGCCGAGCGCACGCTTCAGTTCATTTGGATCCATAGACATGGCTGTCCCTTCCTGGTTGATTTCCGGAAGGCTACCAAGTCATATTATGACTGTCAATACTTATATTATCTTTATGGAAATCTCAGGCCCGGCGTATCAGCGACCGGTAGCGCTGCTGGCTCCCCTTGAGATGCATGCGCATGGCATCGCGGGCGGCCGAATCATCGCCATCGGTGATTGCTCGGGCGATATGGGCGTGCTCATTCTGGATCTGCGTCAGGTATTCAGCCGGCGAAATGTCGACATCGCCCTCCTGCAGCAGCGATCGCGGGATCATCTGTTTGCCGATCGCTTCCAGGAGTTCCCGGAAACGCGGGTTGTTGGTGGCGTCCGCGATGGCAAGGTGGAAGGCCCGATCGCTCTCGACCGTTGCCGCGCCGGCGGCGATCTGGCGCTTGATCGTCTCCAGACATTCGAAGATCAGTTCCTGCTGCGCCGGCGACGATCGGATGGCCGCAAGGCCCGCCGCCTCGATCTCGATGGCCGCGCGGACTTCCAGCATTTCGATGATCGACGAAACGCGGCTGGCATCCACGCTGCGGAAGCCGCTCTGCAGCCCGCCTTGCGGCGCCAGGACGAAAACGCCGACGCCATGGCGGACCTCGACGAGGTTGTCGGCGCGCAGCGAAGCGATCGCCTCGCGGATGACCGTGCGGCTGACCTGGTATTGCAGCGTCAGCCCGCTTTCCGTCGGCAGCTTGTCGCCGGGTTTCAGCTCACCATTGGCGATCGCGTCCCGCATGCGGCGGCCGACAGTCTCGACCAGATTGCGGCCTTTCCGCGAGGGCGTCTCCCCGGTCATGTTATCAGCTCTCTTCAAGGTGCACCGTTCCCGTCGCTCTGGCATTTCAGTCACTTAGAGGGGTAAAACCGCAGTGTCTTGTCAAGCGTCCGGCAAGAAATTAATTGACGCCGAGGACTGGACCTATAGTATGACATGACCTATGAGGTATTACGACGTCGCGGATCGGCGCTTTTTCACCGTTGATCCGCCCGCGAGGGAAGAATGCTCAAGAGACTGCTTTTAACCGGCGCCGCGGGCGGGGTCGGCCGGGCAATTCGGCCGATGCTGAGGGAAATCGCCGAACACGTCGTTCTGTCGGATATCGGCGAAATCACCGATGCGGGAGCGCACGAAACCTTCATCCAATGCGACCTCGCGGATGCCGCGGGTGTCGCAAGGCTGGTCGAGGGCGTCGACGGGATCATTCACCTCGGCGGCATTTCCGTCGAAAAGACCTTCGACCTCATTGTCCAGGGCAATATCGTCGGCCTCTACAATATCTACGAAGCCGCGCGCCACAACGGCCTGCCGCGCATCGTTTTCGCCAGTTCCAACCACGTCATCGGCTATTACCGGCGCGATCAACGGCTCGACAGCACGGTCGTGCCGAAACCGGATTCGCTCTACGGGGCCTCGAAGGTTTTCGGTGAGGCGATCGCCAGCCTCTATTTCGAGAAATTCGGGCAGGAGTCCCTGTCGGTCCGCATCGGTTCATGCTTCGAGAAACCGGCCAACACCCGCATGCTGGCGACCTGGCTCAGCTATCGCGATTTCTTCTCGCTCTGCCGGCGCGCCTTTGCGGCGCCGCGGATCGCCCACACCATCGTCTACGGCGCCTCGGCCAATGACGAGCAGTGGTGGGACAATCGCAATGCCGCCTTCCTCGGCTGGAAGCCCGAGGATACATCCGCGAAATGGCGGGTGGAAGTGGAAGCCGCAGCCGGCAGGGAGGATCCGACCGATCCGGCCGTCATCTACCAGGGCGGTGCCTTCGCCTCGGCCGGCCACCCCGACGAGGCGTGAACGACAGATTGTTGCCGCCCGTTTGGCGGCGCCGATCCGGCCTCGGCCGGGTCCCCGAAATGAAATGGCGAGGGCTCGTCCCTCCGCTTCTGACAGGAGGAATTTCGTGAAGATCGTAGACGTCAATGTGCGGGTATTCTCCCACACCACGCGCCGCCACCAGGATACCGCCGGCCATGCTCATCCCGGCCCGCCGCACAAGGTCAACCTGGCGCTGCTCACCATCGTCGATGACGACGGCGCCGAAGGTTATTGCTTCGCGCCGCCGGAAGTCATCCGCCCGCACGTGATCGACAAGTTCGTCAAGAAAGTGCTGATCGGTAAAGACCCGTTCGCGCGAGAGCGCCTGTGGCAGGACCTCGCCCACTGGCAGCGTGGCAGCGCCATGCAGCTGACCGACCGCGCGCTCGCGATCGTCGACTGCGCCCTCTGGGACCTCGCCGGCCGCAAGCTCAACATGCCGGTCCACAAGCTGATCGGCAGCTACCGCGAAAAGATCCCGGCCTATGGCTCGATCATGTGCGGCGACGAGCTGGAAAACGGCCTCGCGACGCCGGAAGATTACGGCCGCTTCGGCGAGAAGCTCGTGGCGCGCGGCTACAAGGGCATCAAGCTGCACACCTGGATGCCGCCGGTTTCCTGGGCACCCGACGTCAAGATGGACTTGAAGGCCTGCGCCGCGGTCCGCGAGGCGGTCGGCCCGGATATCCACCTGATGATCGATGCCTTCCACTGGTATACCCGCACCGAAGCGCTGGAACTCGGCAAGGGCCTCGAAAAGCTCGGCTTCGCCTGGATCGAGGAGCCGATGGACGAGCAGAGCTCGGCCTCCTATGCCTGGCTTGCGGAAAACCTCGACATTCCGGTCCTCGGCCCGGAAAGCGCCGGCGGCAAGCATTTCAGCCGCGCCGAATGGATCACCTCGAAGGCCTGCGACATCCTGCGCACCGGCGTCCACGACGTTGGCGGCATCAGCCCGGCGATGAAAAGCATGCATCTCGCCGAATCTTTCGGCATGAACTGCGAGATTCACGGCAACGGCGCACCGAACCTGATCGTCGCGGCCTGCACCAAGAATGCAAAATGGTACGAACGTGGCCTGCTGCACCCGTTCCTCGAATATGACGACGGCTTCGAATACCTGAACGCCCTGGTCGATCCGATGGACGAGGACGGCTTCGTGCATATCTCCGACAAGCCCGGCATGGGCGAAGACATCAATTTCGACTTCATCAACGCCAATCTGGTCGGATAATACCGACCCTGCCTCCCAAGCAGGAAAGAGAAGCCCGGTCCCTTTTTGGAGCCGGGCTTTTTGTTTTACCATCGGTGTCGCCGATGAGTGGATCCTCGGGTCGAGCCCGAGGATGACGAGTGTGTGGGAGTGGCTTGCGACAACAGCCGCCGTCCGCTTGCTGAAACCACGACTTGGGGCACGCCTGATAGCCCCTCTCTCCTTCGTCATCCTCGGGCTCGACCCGAGGATCCACCCACCAACGATCAAAAACCCTCGGTAAATTCACCGATTTCCGGCCTTCGGCCAGCATTCTAGAGCCCCGCGCAGTCTCCCGCCGTGGCTTTTCAAAGATCGGAGAGCCCACACGAATGCGGAATCTCATATAGATTTTAATAGGTGGCTCCGCATTCGCGTGGCCTTCGGCGTCTTGTCGGGGCTTCCGGCCCCTACAGGTGATCACCTCGCCTCGCTGCGTGGCTTTATTCGCGGCTTCCTTTCGGGAAACCCTGCCACTTGGACGGCTCAACCGAACCCGGCCCGGCGGCCAGGGGGAGGCTTGATAGGAATGTTCGCCTTTCGACGAGCACTCCATGGCTTTCACCTCTTCCACCATCCCCGCACGTTACGGTTCGGGTGGAAGCGCCGGCCCCCGCCTGCCCGCGAACGTCTCGCGAAACACTCCGGCGACGGAAGCGGGAGGATTGTAGGCATGGGTTTGGAAGGCGGGGATGATGATGAGGTCAAGTTATTGGAGACGCTACGCTGGGATGATGAATTGTCCACGGGACAAGCATGGAAAGACAGCATTGGAAGGCGTCCCCCGCCTACCCCCCTCTGTCCTGCCGGACATCTCCCCCTCAAGGGGGGAGATCGGCCAGAAGCAAGGTCTTGGCCGACCAAAAGCCTTGAGATTGCCGAACTCCACTTCCTGCCGGCTTCCTGCCCTTGCACAAATCAGAGAGGAACCGCTGAGCAAGCCTCCTTCGATCTCCCCCCTTGAGGGAGTAAGGCGCGATCCGGTGAATCGATCGCAGTGCCGAACGCCGGCAGGACAGAGGGGGTGCCACACGGCACAATCCCCGCCACTCAGGAAGGCTGTAGGGGAAAACAAGCCTCGACCAAATCCAAGCCCGCATTTCGCGAAGGGCTTGCTCGCCTCATATCACCCGCCCGAGCCAATCCATCGCATGGTCCTGCTGGTCGACCGGGAATGCATGCGCCGCACCGGGCCAAAGCCGCGTTTCGAGGCAATGTTCCGCATCCGCCGCCAGCCAGATCGCATGAAGCTGCTCCTGCGCCGCCAGCGCCGCAGGCTCGGGAAAATGCCGATCCTCGGCACCGCTGAAGATCAGGGCGGGTTTTGGTGCGGCGAGCCCCGCAAAATGCGGATAGTCGAGCTTTCCCGCGATCGGCGGATGCAGCATGGAAAAGGCGGACTGGCCGCGAAGCTGGTTGTTGCCCGGCTGCATGAGCCCTTGGAGCGTCCCCATCCAGCCGCCGGCGACACAGGCTTTTGCGTCGTCCGAAAGCGCGGCCACCTGCCAGGCGCGCGAGCCGCCCATCGAATAACCGAAGCTCGCCACACGGGTTCCGTCGACACCCGGCAAACGGCAGAGCCACGCCATCGCCTCTAGGTCCTCGCGCAGGATGACGGAGGCGTGGGAAACGCCGAACTGCATGAGATTGGCCGCCAGCGCCTGCTGCGCCTCGTAGCCGTTGCCTTTGCGGCCTCCCCAGCCGAGCGCGTCGGCGCAAAGCACCGTGTAACCGCGCCGGGCGAGTTCGTTGCCCACCTGCCGGCCCCCGTAGAGCCTCGCCGTCCAGTGGTCCACGTCCGCGGCGATCTCGGGAAGTTCGCCGGGCCGGCCGATCATCTTTTCCTTGCCGATCGAAAAGAACGAGCCGTGGTCGTGCAGCAGAAGTGCGGCCGGCGTCCGGGCGTCGGTGTCCGGCCGCAGCAGATAGGCTCCAGCGATTTCGCCATTGGAGAAATGAAGCTGCAGTTCCTGGCCCCTGCAACCCTCTTCCCTCCATTCGCCCACCACGAAAGCGCCGGCGGGAGTTATGCGTTCGACGCCGAGCGCCGCGCGGACCTTGTCGCGTGTCCGTTCTCTCCAGGCCGAAAAATCGTCCTTTGCAGGATCGAAATTCCATCCGAACGAGAGGGTATCCCGAAGCCTCTTCGCAAGGCCCGACATGTTGTCGCCGTCGATCATGGCGTATTCCGCGACCTCGCGATGAGCCGGTCGCGGCTATCGGAGAGATGTCTGCGCATGGCCGCGCGGGCGCCCTCGGCATCCTGGCCCTCGATGGCCAGGAAAATCGCCCTGTGCTCATCGTTGACGCGCTGCAGGTGGCCGGCGAAAGTTTCGTCATTGACCTGATGCGCCTGCATGCGCATGCGCGGCATCAGCGTTTCGCCGAGATAATTAAAGATGCCGATGAAATGTTCGTTCTGGCTGGCAGCGGCGACGGCGCAGTGAAATTCGAAGTCCGACTGCGTGCTGCGGTCGAGCTGCCGGATCGAGCGGTCCATCGATTCAAAAGCGGCATGCATCGCCGCGACATCGACGGCGGTCCGGCGTTCGGCGGCGAGAGCCGCGGATTCGGATTCGATGCCGATGCGCAGTTCGAGCCCTTTCAGCACGCTTTCGACCCGCATCATATTTTCATCGGTGAGCCGGAACGGCGCGACGCCGGCATCCTCGCGCACGAACACGCCGATGCCGTGATGGATGGACACATGCCCGCTCGCGCGCAGATTGGCGATCGCTTCGCGGACGACCGTGCGGCTGACGCCCAGTTCGTCGATCAGCGCCTTCTCCGTCGGCAGCTTCGATCCGCGCGGATATTCCCCGAGCTTGATGCGCTCGGTGATCATGCGCACCACCTGCGAACTCAGGGTCTCCCTGCGACGCCAGGTAGAGGCTTGGGCTTCGGCTGTCATCGGGGCACCTCCATGGCGTCAAAGACGGGAAATTCAGACAGCGTGGTCGTATTCGAGGCTCGCCTGTATCAGTTCACGGGCATAGGGGTCCGCCGCCTGGCCCGTCGCCAGCACGTCCCGGCTCATCACCTCGACCACGCGGCCGTGCTGCATCACCGCCAGCCGCTCGCACATATGGTCGATCACCGCAAGGTCGTGGGAGACGAAGAGATAGGTCAGCTTGCGTTTTACGCGCAGGTCCGCGAGCAGATTGAGCACTTCCGCCTGCACCGAGACGTCGAGCGCGGAGGTCGGCTCGTCGAGAAGCAGGATGCGCGGTTCCAGAATGAGCGCGCGCGCGATCGCCACGCGCTGCCGCTGGCCGCCGGAAAGTTCGTGCGGATAACGCGACAGGAAAGCCGGATCGAGGCCGACATCGATCAGCGCCCGTTCCATGCGTTCGAGCTGGCGGTCCATGCGATGGATGCGCAGCGGCTCCTGAAGCGCCGTGCGGATCGACTGGCGGGGGTGGAGCGAACCGTAGGGATCCTGGAAAACCATCTGGACCGTGCGGCAATATTCGACGAAAGGCATGTCGTTGACCGACCGCCCTTGAAGCTGGATATCGCCCTCCCAGACATTCAGGAGGCGGGCGATGCAGCGCAGGATGGTCGACTTGCCGGAACCGGATTCACCCACGAGCCCGAAGGATTCGCCGGCCTCGACCGAAAAGCAGACATCGCCGAGAATGCGCTTCTTCGCCGAACCGTAACCGAGATCGATCGAGAGATTGCGAACGTCGATGGCGGTCATGCGGGCACCTCTTTGGTATTCTGCGAGATGACTTCACGGTTCAGCACCGGAAGCGGCTTGCGGCTGCCGCCGATATGCGGCTGTGCGGCAAGCAGGCCTTGGGTATAGGGATGCGTGCAGTTGCGCATGTCGCGGGCGGCGCGTTCCTCGACCACTTCGCCATGGCGCATGACGAGAACACGGTCGCAGAAATTGCGCACCAGGTTGAGGTCGTGGCTGATCATGATCAGGCCGATGCCCTTGTTCGTCACCAGCTCGTTCAGGATGTTGAGGACCTGCATGCGCACGGTGACGTCGAGCGCCGAGGTCGGCTCGTCGGCGATGATGATCTGCGGCTCGGGGATCAGCATCATGGCGATCATGATGCGCTGTCCCATGCCGCCGGAGACTTCATGCGGATAGAGGCTGAAGACGCGTTCCGGGTCGCGGATCTTCACCGCTTCCAGCATTTCCAGCGTCTTCTGCCTCGCCGCCTGGGCCGACGCCCTGGTGTGGACGCGGTAGGCCTCGGCAATCTGGTCGCCGACGCGGTGCACCGGGTTGAGCGAAAATTTCGGGTCCTGGAGGATCATCGAAATGCGCCGGCCGCGGATCGTCAGCATCTCTTTTTCGCTCGCCGAGATGAGATCGGTGCCGGAAAAATCCATCCGGTCGGCCTCGATCCTGGCGGTCGGCAGCAACTTCAGCAGCGCGCGGCCGATCGTCGACTTGCCGGAACCGGATTCGCCGACGATGCCGAGCCGCTCGCGGCCGAGATCGAAGGAGACGCCCTTGACGACGGTGTTGTAGGTCTTGCCGGCGCGATAGCTGACGCGGAGATTTTCGACCTTCAGGAGTGCTTGGCTGTTGTCCATGGCGGAATCCTAACGCTGTTTCGGGCCTATCTTTGCTTCGGATCCAGCGCGTCGCGCAGGCCGTCGCCCAGAAGATTGAAGGCGAGGCTGACGAGCAGGATGGCGCCGCCCGGGAAGGCGACCAGCCACCAGTTGTCCAGCATGTAGCGCCGGCCGGTGGCGATCATCGCGCCCCATTCGGGAAGCGGCGGCTGGGCGCCGAGACCGAGGAAACCAAGGCCGGCGGCGGTCAGGATCACGGTCGCCATCGACAGCGTGATGCGCACCAGAACCGAGGGAAGGCACATCGGCATGATCGACTTGACGATGATGCGCAGCGCCGACGCCCCCTGCATGCGCGAGGCCGAGATATAGTCGGCATTGCGGAAGGTCAGCGTTTCGGCGCGGGCGAGGCGGGCGATCGGCGGCCAGGTGGTCAGCCCGATGGCGATGATCGCGTTTTCGAGGCCGGCCCCCAGCGCCGCCACGAAGGCGAGCGACAGGATCAGGCTCGGGAAGGACAGGAAGATATCGGTGATGCGCATCATGATCGTGTCGTACCAGCCGCCGAAATAACCGGCGGTCGTGCCGACCAGAAGCCCGATCGGGCCGACGATGACCGAGACGATGGTGATGATCGTCAGGCTGATGCGCGTGCCGTAGATGATGCGGCTCATGATGTCGCGGCCGAGCTCGTCGGTCCCAAACCAGTGCTCGGCGCCCGGCGGCTTCAGCGTGTTGCTCAGATTGACGATATTCGGATCGTAGGGCGCGATCAGCGGCGCGACGATCGCCGTCAGGAGCAGGATGGTGATGACCACGAGACCGAAACCCGAAGACGGGTTGCCCAGAAGCTCGCGGATGACTGCGAGCAGACGGCGCAACGCCGAGTTGGGATTTGAGCGGGTACCGTTCATGGCCACGTCCTGCATATCGAGAGATTGAGCCGCCATATCAACGCGTCCTCGGATCGAAGATCTTGTAGAGCGCATCGGAAAGCAGGTTGAGCGCGATGAAGATGATACCGACCAGCAGCACGCAGGTCATCACCGCGTTCATGTCGCCGATCAGCATGTTGTTGGTGATGTACTGGCCGAAGCCCGGCCAGGAGAACACGGTCTCGATGAGCACCGCGCCTTCGAGCAAGCTGCCATAGGCGAGCGCCACGATCGTCACCAGCTGCACGCGGATATTGGCGAATGCGTGATGCCAGATGGTGCGGTTCTTCGACAGGCCCTTCACCCGCGCGGTGGTGACATATTCCTGGTTCAGCTGGTCCAGCATGAAGCTGCGGGTCATGCGGGTGATATAGGCCATCGACGAATAACCGAGGATGCTCGCCGGCAGCAGCAGGTGGTTGATCGCATCCCGGAAGACTTCCCAGTCGCCGGCCAGCACCGCGTCGATCAGCAGGAAACCCGTCGTCTCCGGCACGAGGCCGATGTAATAATCCGACAGGCGGCCGCCGCCGCCGACCAGATCGAGCGCCGCGTAGAAGATGATCAGGCCGATCATGCCGGTCCAGAAGATCGGCATGGAATGCCCGATGAGGGTGAGGAAGCGGATGACGTGGTCGATCGGCCGGTTGCGGCGCACGGCCGCCAGAATGCCGAGCGGAATGCCGAGCCCCGCCCCGACGATGATCGCGAAGGTCGCAAGCTCGATCGTCGCCGGCATGACGTGCAGGATGTCGTTGATGACCGGCTGCCCGGTGCGGATCGACGTCCCGAAATCGCCATGCGCCAGGTCGTTCACATAACGGAAGAACTGCTGGTAGAGAGGAAGGTTCGCGCCGATCCGTTCCGCGACGGTGTCGTATGTAGCCTGGTCGGCCTCTTCGCCGACGATGGCGCGGACCGGATCGACCGGCATCAGCCGTCCGATGCAGAAAGTCAGGACCAGCAACCCGAGAAGGGTCGCCAATATGGTGCCGGCCTGCCGCGTGAAAGCGGTGAGACGCTCGTTTGTCATGGGGCTTCCTCAGGATCGTACCAGCCGCCGCGGCGCTTCGGGACAAGCGCCGCGGCGGCTGACGATTATCTTGCTTTCTTGACCGTGCGAAGCTGGGTCGACCAGGACGGGTTCAGTTCGAGACCCTTGATGTCGGCCCGGAAGCCGACGCTGTCGACCACTTCGGAGAAGGGCTGGATGGCCGGAACCATATCCGCGTAATAGGTCTGGATGGCCTCGTAGTCCTTGATCTGCTTGTCCTTGTTGCCTTCCACGAGAGCATCGTCGATCATCTTGTTGATCTTTTCATCATAGAAGGAGGTGCGCCAGCCCTGGAAGTTGGTGAGCTTCGCCTCGTCCGCATTGTTGGGATTGTAGACGATGGCGCGGAAGTTCGAGTCGGGATGCGGCAGCTGGCCGCCGCCGCCGCGGCCGACGACAAGCTCGTATTTGCGCTCGCGCATCGCGCCGTAGATCTGGTCGCCGGAGCCGGTGATGATCTCGGCCTTGATGCCCGCCTGCGCAAGCGTCGCCTGGATGGCGGTCGCAAGGCTCATGAACGGCACGTCGGAAATGGCGCGCAGCGAGGTCGAGAAGCCGTTCGGATACCCGGCCTCGGCGAGCAGCGCCTTGGCCTTGGCGACGTCGAGCTTGTAGCCCGCATTCGGCAGGGCGCCGAAAATGCCGGCCGGAACGGGACGATCGCGCAGCTTGCCGAAATAGGGCAACACGCTGTCGTTCAGGCCCTGGTAGTCGATCAGATAACGCAGCGCCTCGCGGACCTTCGGCTTCTGGAACTTCTCGTCCTTCATGGAAACGGCCAGATAATAGAAGCCGCTGCCGCCGTTGGTCTGGATCTTGACGTCCTTGCTGCTCTCGAGAGCCTTGAGGTCGGCTGCCGACATGGAATAGGCGATGTCGATATCGCCCTTTTCAAGCATCAGCCGCTGGCTCTGCGATTCCGCCAGATGGCGCATCATGATCCGGCGCATGGCCGGCTTCTCACCCCAGTATTTCGGGTTCTGCTCGAGCGTGACGCGCTCGTTCGACTGCCACTGGCCAAGCGTGAACGGGCCGGAACCGGCAGAATTGTTGGTAAGCCAGGCAGCCCCCATGTCGCCGCCCTTGTCGTGCTCCATCACCGTCTTCATGTCGAGGATGGAACCCGGACCGACGATGCCGAGCGTCTGCACGACGATCTGCGGATCGACCTTCTTCGGCAGCTTGATGACGACGGTGCCATCGTCCGGAGCGGTAAAGCTCTGATCGGCATTGGCCGCAGAGAAGCCGTGTGTCTTGAGGAACGACGCCTGGGCGAGGTTGAGCTTCATCAGGCGCTTGAAGGACCAGACGACATCCGCCGAGGTGACCGGATTTCCGGAGGCAAACGTCGCTCCCTTGCGCAGCTTGAAGGTGATCGAGCCGTTGTCGTCGGCGATCGTCCAGCTTTCCGCCAGCTGCGGATCGACCTGGGCGCGGTTGACGGCGTCAAGCGCAACGAGGTTATCATATATGTTCGTGAGGACCTGTACGGTCTCCTTGCCGGTAATGGCGGCGGGATCGAGCGTCAGGATATTGGTCATCGAAAAACCGACGACCAGCATATTCGGCGGGGTTTCGGCATAGGCGGGCTGGAAAAGCAGTGTGGAACCGAGCAATACGGGTCCCATCATTCTCAGTAGCGGCTTCATGGCCGATCCTCCCTTGGGTCGCCGGTTCTCCTCCCGGCTGATGGACAATGCGATCCAAGAGATATGATGTCTTACGACACGTGTCAATCCGAAATGCCCGTGTTCGCCGACTCCTTGCGAAGTCGTCGCGAACAAGCGTCATCTATATTTCCGGATCTGCTTTGAAGCGCGACAGGCAACCGTATTTAAGAGCATGGGGCGGCGCATGGAGCCCTCTCCCCTGTGCGGAGGGGCTGGGGAGTTATCTTCCTTCAACGGAAAAAGACCCTCCCCACCTGCCGGCCACCACCGGCGAGGGTTAAGAATGCCGCACCACCTCGCGTCCAGAATTAGGTAGCATTGCCACCAAATGGTGCGCTAGCGTCCGGCGCTGAACGTCTCGCCATTTCCGCCGTCGTGATCGTCACCGCTCGTCATTGCCCTCTCCAGCCGGATCACCGCGTCAATGAACGCGGGAAAGGCAGACTTGAGAAGCTCGAGGTTTGTGGCGACCTTATCGGGCTTCAGGTCGAAACCGTATTTGTGGCGCACGAGATGGCGAAATCCCTTGAGTTCAAAAAGAGCGTCATAAAGTTCGAGATCGAGTAGTGCCGGACGCGTTCCAGTAATCTCGGCTGCCATCTGATCGAGAATGTCTTGGTGGGCGGAACCGCCTGTGGGGACGTAATCATCGACATCTCTCGCGATACTGAGAAGAATGTCCTCAATTCCATTATAGACATTGTGGATGCCCGATGAGACCGCCGCCACGGCTCCCCAGTCTCCATCTGCCACCTCAGCCGAATGGCTTGCGTAATACTGTTCCATCTGTGCCAACTCACGCTCTGCGCGGGCGATTCTTGGGGAAAGTTTCGCGAACTCTGGCAGGCTAAATGATGTCATGCAGTAACTCCAAGACACGATCTTCGGTCAGATCGTCCTCAAAAATCAGATCGTAAGGAACTGCAGATGGCCGCATGCCGTCAGCAACCAATCGTTCAACCAGATGACGGCGCTTGGGTTCGATCGGCCCGCGGACGAGAAAATCGACATCCGAATGGGAGCGGAAATCACCTTTCGCCAAAGAGCCTATAATAGTTATTTCGATCCCGTTCCTTTCAGCGGCATGCAGAATACGCGCGACGGCTGCGGACGCCCGTTCGTGCCGGGCTTCCCGTCTCCTCACCGTAAGTGCGTCCATCCTGTTCATGCGGGACTTCAATCTCCTACGACGAGCCTACAGCAATACGAGCAAAGTCGAAAGCCGACGACATCTCTCTAGAATGTCTGGTCATCGAATTGGTGGCACTTCCTGCCCAATAGTGCTCGCGTTCCCACATGGGATTGCCCTGCCCTTGTTGGGAAGACTTACGGACGATGCGCCACCGCGCACCCCGTAGGCGATTGTCCTGCCGGCCGCTTAGTCTGCGCCGGTCAAGCCTGATCAGCGTGCGATCTCGTAAATCGAGGCGGCGATGAAGCGATCCTGATCGCTGCCGTAATTGTAGTAATAGACGCTCAGAAGCTTGCCATCCGGCCGCACCACGGTGCGGGGATAGCCGAGATCGGACATGCCGCCGTCGTCACGGATGATGATGTCGTCGCTCCAGGTCCTGCCCTCGTCGGAGCTTACCCGCGCCCGCAAACCGAAGGGCGCATCGCGATAACCGAAGACCAGCGCCAGCCGGCCGTCCTGCAGCCGGTTGATCGTCGGCGGGTTGCCGCCATAACCGGTGTTCGGCACCGGCCGGCCGATCGGCTCCCAGGTCTTGCCTTCGTCGCCGGAGACATAGGCGTCGATCCAGGCCTTGCGATCCGGCCCACGGCTGGCGGTTGCGCAACGCACCAGCGTCAGCACCTTGCCGTCCTTCAGGCGGATCGAGGCGGGCATGATCGCAAAACCTTCCGGCTCCTCGCCGACGAAGCTCTCGAAACTGAAGCTCTTGCCGCCGTCGCGGGTGCGCACGCAGAAGACCTGGCCTTCCTTGCCGTTCGGCTTGGCGGCGCTGAGCAGGAAGAGCGCGTCATGCTTGCCGAGCGGCACGATGTCGGTGCGCGCCGAAATGCCCGGCAGGCCGAAATCGCCGAGCCGGTAAGGCCCGCGCCACGTCCTTGCCCGGTCGTTGCTGACATAGAACCAGCTGATCGCCCCGCCTAAGAGGCCGGTGCGGGCGCACATGACGATCGTTTCCGGATCGGTGAAATCGATCGGCTGATCGAGCGGGCGCAGATCCCGTTCGATATCGATCTTCGGCTGGGCCTCGAGTTCCGGAAGCACATGCTCGTCGCCGGAAAGCGTCTGGCTACCGGGCACGAAGGCGTTGAACCGCTCGATCGTCCAGGTCTCGCCGCCATCCATGCTGCGGGCCTGAACGGGAATAAAAGGCCGCGTCTTGTCGCGGGCATGCAGGTTCTCCGCCTCGCCGCGAAAGCCCTGGACAAAGATCGTCACCGCCTCGTCGCCCCACAGCCACAGACCGTAATTCGCTGGCCACGCGGCGAATTCACCCTCTTTCCGGTAGACTTCGATATTCTTGATCGAATTTGGCTTGGTCACAGGAATCCTCCTTGCCGCGGAAGCGGTCTCGTTCATGTCTTTGTCGATGATCAGCCCTTGACGCCGCTCGTCACGGCGCCGTCGATCACGTGCCGCTGCGCCAGCAGGTAAACGATGATGACCGGCAGGGTGATGAGGGTCGCCATCGCCATGACGACGTTCCAGCGCGCATCCGGTCCGCTCTGCAAGAGCTGCAGGCCGATCTGCAGGGTCGCCATCTCCCGGTGCGAATTGAGGATGAGCGGCCAGACGAAGTCGTTCCAGGCGCTCTGGAAGCTGAGCACCCCGAGGACTGCAAGCGACGGCCGGGCAAGCGGCAGCAGGATGCGCCGGAAGATCGTGAACGGCGATGCGCCGTCGAGCTTGGCGGACTCCTCGTATTCCATCGGGATGCGGGTAAAGAACTGCCGCATCATGAAGATCCCGAACGGGGTTGCCGCGGTCGGCAGGATCATGCCCCAATAGGTGTTGAGCAGGCCCGTGCCGCCATTGCCGAGCCAGTCGTTGCCGCCGGCGAACGGGATCTTCTGGACGATCAGGAAGACCGGCACGATCTGGCTCTGGGCCGGCACCATCAGGAGGCCGACGACGAGGGCGAAGATGACGTTGCGGCCGGAAAACTGCATGCGGGCGAGCGCGTAACCCGCGAGCGAGCAGAAGACGAGGTTCGAGACCGTCGAGCCGAGTGCATAGATCAGGCTGTTCACCAGCTGCCGCCCGGCATCCGGCGAGGCCATGGCATCGATATAATTCTGCCACCGCAGGCCGTCGGGAATGAAGCTCGGCGGAAACCGGAAGATTTCCTGATCGCCCTTGAAGGAGGTCGACACCATCCAGAGGAAGGGCATCACGGTGGCGAGCGCCGCAAACAGGAGCAGCAGGTAACCGATGACGTTCATCACGTCGAACCGCGGGAACTCCCGCCCCCGGCCCCGGGTGGCGATCTGCCGTTCCATCGCTGCCGGCTGTGCAAGATCGGTCATGCGTCTTTCCTCCGCATGATCCTGGTACCGATGATCGAGAACACCAGGATCGTCAGGAAAAGCACGGTCGACATGGCCGCGCCGTAGCCGAATTCAGTGTAGCCGAAGGCGGTCTGGTACATCTGGTAGACCACCGTTTCGGTCGAACCGAGCGGCCCGCCCTGGGTCATCACATAGATCGCACCGAACACCTGGAAGGTCTGCACGATCAGGATGATCAGCAGGTAGAAGGTAACGGAACTCAGCATCGGCACGGTGATACGCAGGAAGATATCCTTGCCCTTGGCTCCATCGAGACGCGCCGCCTCGTAGAGGTCGTTCGGGATATCCTGAAGACCCGCCAGATAGATGATCATCGCGGTGCCGAAGTCCCGCCAGATGGCCATGATGATCAGCGCGTTCATTGCAAGACCCGGGTTCTGCAACCATGGCTGCGGCGGCAGGCCGACCCGCGTCAGAAGTCCGTTCAGCGGACCGGCATAGGGTTCGTAGACATAGGCCCAGACGACGGCGGCCGCGATCAGCGACGTCAGGACCGGCAGGTAAAAGATCGTCCGGAACGCCATGCGCCCCGGCACTTTCTGATTGAGCGCCACCGCTGCCAGCAGTCCGAGAACCATGGTCGGGAAGGTCACGCCGATCGTATAGTGGATCGTGTTGCCCACCGCCTGCTGGAAGCGCGTGTCGTTGAACAGTTTGACGTAATTGTCGAAGCCGACGAAATTCGTCGGCTTCAGGAACGAGACGTCGGTAAAGCTCATCAAAAGCGTCGCCGCTGCCGGCAGCAGCAGCGACAGGAACAGGATGACGAGCGCGGGGGCGAGGAATGCGTAGGCGCTCCAGTTCTGATGAAAACTGACCGTTTTGACCGGTCCGGATGTCGAGTTCCGAAGCGCCATAACCTCGTCCTCAGCCCTTTTTCAGCAATGTCTGCACTTCGTCGGCCGCCGCCTTCAGCGCCTTGTCGGGCGTATTCTTCTGGAAGATGACTTCCTGCACGCCGCGGGCGACGAGCGTCATCATCCGGGGGAATACCGGCGTTGCCGGCGCGGTCGGCGGAGCGTAGCTCGCGGTCTTGATAAACTTGGCGAGATAGGGGTCGGCCAGCACATCCTTGTTCTGCTGGGCGGACTTCAGGGTCGGCACGTTCTTGCTGGCGACCGCGAAAGCCACCTGCTGTTCCGGCGACATCGCAAAGTCGACGAACTTGAGGGCCGCTTCCTGGTTCGGCGCGCCCGCCCGGACGGCGAAGCAGAAGGGATCGACGAGAGACGTGAACCCGCCGCTCTCCTTCGGGAAGGGAACGACGTCGAATTCGATCCCCGCCTTCAGCGCGTTGTTGGTCGAATAGTTGCCTGCGACCAGCATCGCGGCGCGTCCCTGGTTGAACGGGTTCGCCATGCCGCCGGGGCCGACGCCGAAGCCCGCATCGGTGATCTTGTCGGTAACCACGAGATCGCGCAGGAAGGTCAGCGCCTTGATGCCTTCCGGCCCCGCAAAGCCCGGTGCCGACAGGTCCGCCGTCAGCAGCGATCCGCCCGCGCCCTGCAGCAGCAGCGTGAAGAGTTCGAAGGCCTCGAGGTCGTTCTGGTAGAGCTGGATGCCGGAGACCTGCAACATGCCGCCGCCCGGCCGCTTGGTGACGGCCTTTGCCCATTCGCGAAGTTCGGCCCAGTTCTGCGGTCCCTTGTCCGGATTGAGGCCCGCTTCGCTGATGAGCTTGCGATTGATGCCAAGACCGCGCGAAGTGCCGTAGAGCGGCATGGAATACTGGCCGCCGTCGATACGACCATAGGCGAGTAGCGACGGGTCGAGATCCGCCGTCTTCACATTCGGCAATGCCTTGCCGAGTTCGACGAGCTTTTTGCCGGACGCATAGGTGAGGTTATAGTCCCAATGCTGGACGATCAGGTCCGGGCCGGTATTGCCGTTGATCGCCGTCAGCATCTTTTCATTGAGCTGCGACGGCTCGGCATAGAGGCTGGACTGCAGCGCGACTTCCGGACGCGCGGTCTTGAAGGCGGCTTCGAGCGCCTCGCCGGCGGCCTTCTTGCTGCCGGCGAGCTGCGACCAGAAAACCAGCTGCTGGTCGGCCGCAAGCGCCCGGCCGGAAGCCGACATCAGGACCGGCAGGCTGGCGAGACCGGCCGCGGTGCCTGACAGGAATGCCCGGCGCGTGGGTTTGATGGCATGCATGACATCGTTCTTCATCGTAAACTCCTCCCGATTTATCGACGACGATTATTTCCGACTGACGGTAGTCCCGGCGGCATCGAAGACATGGATGTTCGCCGCATCGCAATAAACGCTGAGCTCCCTGCCCGGCTCGACCGCCTGGTCGCCGGCAAACACGCAGGTGAAATTCTGGCCTTCGATGGCGCCGTGGATGATCGTCTGGGCGCCCAGTCTCTCGACCGACCGCGGAACGACGCCGATCTTTATCAACGGCTCGCTGCCGGCCGGATGCGGCGCCAGGAATTCCGGGCGAATGCCAAGGACGACCTCCTCGCCGATCTTGAGACGTTCCGCCAGCCCGTCGATCACGATCGTCCCGATGCCGGCAACGTCGAAGGAATGGTATTCGCTTTCGATCGCCTTCACCCTGCCGCGCAGCATGTTCATCGGCGGACTGCCGATGAAGCCCGCGACGAAACGATTGACCGGGCGGTGATAGAGGTCCATCGGCCTGCCCACCTGCTCGACCCGGCCGCCGTTCAGCACCACGATCCGGTCGGCCATGGTCATGGCTTCCAGCTGGTCGTGGGTGACGTACACCATGGTGGCGCCGAGCTCCTTGTGGAGCTGGGTGAGTTCGGTGCGCATCTCGATGCGCAACGCAGCGTCGAGATTGGAGAGCGGCTCGTCCATCAGGAAGATTTTCGGCTTGCGGACGATGGCGCGGGCGATCGCGACGCGCTGCCGCTGTCCGCCCGAAAGCTTCGCCGGCTTGTCCTTGAGCCGGGTGGAAAGGCGCACGGTGCTGGCCGCCTTCTCGACCTGCTGGCGGATGTCGCCCTTCGAGCGGCGCTCCATCTGCAGCGGAAAGGCGATATTGTCGTAAACGCTCATATGCGGGTAAAGCGCATAGGACTGGAAGACCATGGCAACGCTGCGCGTGCCGGCCGGCTTGCGGGTCACGTCGTCCCTGCCGATCGTGATCGCACCGTCGCTGATCGGGTCGAGCCCCGCGATCAGGCGCAGCAGCGTGGACTTGCCGCAGCCGGACGGGCCGACGAAAACCGCGAATTCTCCGTCCTCGATGGCAAGCGATACGTCCGTGATGGCGTCGAACGCGCCGTAGCTTTTCGAGACGTTGGATAGCTCCAGACGTGCCAAAGCTCGGTCCTCCCTGATTGCCTCTCCCACTGTGTCAGATACCCTGACAGCTTCACCATGCATCAAAAAAACAGACCTGTAAACAGGTTGTTCGACAACTTCTCCATAAACTGATATGATCAGTTATACATCAAGTACGATGACGGCAACGCTGGGTTTTGGCGCCGCAGCGGTTGCGCGTACCGGAGCGAGGGAAATTCGAAGGGAGCCGCGTCAGAGCTCGATCGCCCGCTCTCGGGCATGCATGATGTGCCGGTCGATGGCGTCGCCAGCCGCATGCGCGTCGCGGGATTTGATGGCGTCGATGATCGCCAGATGGTCCGCAAACGCGGGCGGCAGGACCTGTTCGGAAAGGCTGATCCTGTCGAGCTTGATGAGCCGCATGCGGATCGCGTTGACGGCATAGGCCTGGATCAGCAGGTCGTTCTGGGTCGAATCGACGAGAAGGTTGTGAAACCCGTCATCGACCTTCTGGCCGCGCTCGAACACATCCGGCGACGGCGCGTTGCGGACCTCGTCGAGAATGGACTGGTGGAGTCTGGCCTGTTCGTCGAGGATGGCGTCGGGCATGCGCCGGACGGCGGTCAGCACCGCCTCGCGCTCCAGTGCCATGCGCACCTGGAAAGCCTGGCGAATGATCGAGAGATCGATCTGGGTGATCTGGATGCCCCGTTGCGGCATGACGACCAGAAGGCCTTCATATTGCAGCCGCGGCAGCAGCTCGCGCAACGCGCCGATCGAAAGGCCGAGCAGGGCGACGAGCTCCCGCTGGGACACGAACTGACCCGGCCGAAGCCGGCCGTCGAACAGCGCCTCGCGAAAACGGTCGTAGGCGACCTGTTTTACCGAGCGGAGCTCTGGCTGTTCGGTGCCGGGCGGTGCAGTACGTGCGCTCATCGGTCTCCTATCGCCGGCAGGCGCCGGGCGGGTCAAGCAGCGGCGCGATAACCCGTCCGCTCAAACAATTCAATGAGCATAACACGATCCCGCTGGTTGAGAGCAACCAGCGGCGGCACCGCATATGCTAGACTTTCGTCTTTGCGATAATGGGCAAGAGCGGCCTTGAGGGCAACGAGCGAACCGTAGGCATCCACTGCCTCGATGCGCCGCGACTGCTTCTCCAGACGACCGGCATCGTCGGGATTGTCGTAAAGCGCCCTCAGGTCGCTGGCAAAGACGTTCGGCATGCCGCCGATCATGCCGGCGCCGCCGGCCTTGACGAGGGTCGGCAGAACCCGGTCGTCGCCCGTGAACACGGCGAGCTCGGGGAAAGACTTCACCAGCATCAGCCCGTTATCGAGATCTCCGGTCGAATCCTTGATCCCGGCGATGCGACGACCGTGCTTGCGCAACAGGGACGCGATCAGCGGCTGCGTGAAGCGGATCCGGCTGAGCTGCGGAATGTTGTAGAGCACGAGATCGATTTGCGTCTGCGCCTTGGTCCGCTCGATCAGCGCATCGAAGAAAGCCGCGACGCCGTCCTCGCTCGCTCCATAATAGAAGGGCGGCAGTACGAGAGCCGCCCGGCAGCCAAGCTCTCCATAGGCGATCAGCGACGTGACCGCGTCATCGAAGCTGGCCGTCATGATCGCCGGCAGCTGGCGGCCCATGTCGACCCCTCCCGCCTTCAGGGTTTCGAGAGCCGCGAGCTTCTGGGCGGTCGAAAAGGAGGCACCCTCGCCTGTCGTCCCGAACGTCGAGATGAAGCTGCAGCCGTTTGCCAGGAGATGATCGACATGCGCCTTCAGCCGGATGGTATCGATACGGAAATCGGCCGTCACCGGCGTGACGGAGGCGGCGACAATGCCTTTCAGGGCAGCATTCGACATAATGGGCTCCTCGTTATAGGACTGATATAATCAGTATCATAATCAGTCGTCAAATGTCTATTTACATCAGTCCTCCGCTGCGGCATGTTGCGGCAGGATGGGATGGAGGAACGGATGCCCGACCACGGCAGGCGCTTTTTTAGGCGCGCCAAATCCATTGATTTTATTGGGATGCCCGAGAATTCGGCTATTGGTACTGATTGTGAACGCCACGCGGCGTCCATCTCGAACCAAGGAAACTGAGCCCATGCCTGATACGTCCACCGACACCCGCCCGACCCGCCTCGCGGATGCGATTCGCAATGCCATCCAGTCGAGGACCGTGCTCGATCCGGAACCTTTCCTGGGTCTGCCACTGGCGGATGCCTACGCGGTTCAGACCGACGTGTTTCGCGCGCTCGGCCAGCCGTTCAAGGGCGCCAAGCTGACCCTCAAGGGCGATTTCTGCCAGAGCGCGCCGCTCCTGTCCGTCAGCGAGGAAACCGCCCATGCCCACCAGCCGGGCATCTCGCTGGAGGTCGAACTTGCCTTCGTGCTAGGCAAGGATGTCGTGGCCCGCGACGGCCGCGTGACCCGCCAGGATATCGTCGACGCGATCGGCTCGGTGCGGATCGGCGTGGAGCTTCTCCGCAGCCGCTACCAGGGCGGCTCCCGGGGCGACCCGGCCCTCGCCGCGGCCGACATGATGAGCAATATCGGTTATGTCCTCGGCCCGTCGCTCGATCGGAGCCTGCTCGATGAGGGCGCATCGATCGGTCAGCTGTCGGTCATCATCAACGGACAGATCGGCTTCGACAAGCCCGCGGCGCATGCCGATGGCGATCCGCTGAAGACCATGGTCGTGCTGGCGAACCAGACGCAGCTCTCCTCCTTCTCCATGCTCAAGGCCGGACAGGTGATGACGACGGGGACGCTGTGCGGACTGATCCCGGTCGCGGAGCCGGGCAGGATCGAAGTGAACATGGGCGGGCAACAATTCGTCCTCGACCTGAACTGAGGCGACATCGGGGGATTTGGCGATGACGTATTTCGTGGGCGTCGATGTCGGCACGGGCAGTGCGCGGGCGGGCGTGTTCGACGCGGCCGGCCGGCTGCTGGGATCGGCATCGCGGCCGATCGCGACATTGAAGCCAGCGGAAGATTTCGTCGAACAGTCGTCCCGCGACATATGGCACGCGGTATGCGATTGCGTGCGCCGCGCCTGCGCCGAAGCAGCGATCGATGTCGGCAAGGTCGCCGGCATCGGCTTCGACGCCACCTGCTCGCTGGTCGTGGTGGATGAGGACGGCGGACCGGTGACGGTCAGCCCGACCGACGAGGACGACTGGAACGTCATCGTCTGGATGGACCACCGGGCGATCGGCGACGCGCAAGCCATCAACGGCTTCGGCGGACGGGTGCTCGATTATGTCGGCGGCGTCATCTCCCCGGAAATGGAAATGCCCAAGCTCCGCTGGCTGAAGCGGGAAATGCCGGCAAGCTGGGCGCGCGCCGCCGCCTTCTTCGACCTGCCGGATTGGCTGGTCCATCGGGCCAGCGGCTCACAAACCCGCTCGCTCTGCAGCACGGTCTGCAAATGGACCTATCTCGGCCAGGAAGGGTTGAGCGGGGAAGGTTGGGGGCGGGGTTTCCTCGAGACGATAGGCCTCGGCGACCTGGCGAAGGACGGCTTCGCGGCCATCGGGCAGCGGTTCGCCGCGCCCGGTGACAAGGTCGGCGTGCTGTCGGCCAGGGCAGCGGCAGAACTCGGCCTGCCGGAGGGGGTGGCGGTGGCCGCGAGCCTGATCGATGCCTATTCCGGCGCCCTCGGCACGCTCGGTGTCGGCATGGAACATGGCCCTCTCGACACCCGCCTGGCCCTGATCGCCGGCACCTCTTCCTGCCACATCACCGTCAGCCCGGAATCGCCCTTCGTGCCGGGCGTCTGGGGCCCCTATTATTCCGTGCTGCTCTCCGGCCTCTGGGCCAACGAGGCGGGTCAGTCCGCTGCCGGCGCCCTGATCGACAGGGTGATCGACGGCCATGGCGCCGCAGCCGAGGCGAAAAGGCTTGCATCCGAAAAGGGCGTCAGCCTTTTCGACCTGCTGGACCGGCGTCTGGAAGCCATGGCGACGGAAGGCGACGAGGGAGAAACCGCGCTCCTGACGGCCGGCCGTCATGTCCAGCCGGATTTCCACGGCAACCGCTCGCCGCTTGCCGATCCGCTGCGCAAGGGCGCGATCGTCGGGCTCTCGCTCGATAGCGGCGTCGACGACCTCGCCCTCGATTACCTGGCCACGCTGCAGGCCCTTGCCTATGGCACCCGCCACATCATCGAGGAGATGCGCGCCAACGGCGTGACGGTCGAGACCCTGGTGGTGAGCGGCGGGCTTGCCCAGAGCCGCCTCTTCCTGCGCGAACATGGCGACGCCACCGGCTGCCTGATCGTCGTGCCAGACCAGAAGGAACCGGTGCTCGCCGGCAGCGCCATGCTCGGTGCAGTGGCTGCGGGCCACTACGCCGACCTGCCCCAAGCCATGGCCGCGATGAGTGGCGAAGGCACGGTGGTCGAACCGCGCGGCGGCGAAATCGCCGCCTACCATGACCGCAAATACCGGGTCTTCCGCCGCATGCAGGAGGACTTTGCCGCCTATGCGGCGCTGATGGCGGGATAACGACGACCAGCCGGTTCGTGATCGAATGAGGATGAGGATATGACGAAGGAAATTGCGCTCTTTGCCAGCGGCGACCTGCGGCTCAGCGCCAACCAGCAATGCTGGGCGGCCCAGGAGGCAATGGAGAAAAAGCTCGCTGACGTGCTCGCCGGGATGGGTTACGCCGTCAGGCGCGCCCATCCCTACAAGCCGGAGGAAAAGCATGGTTTCCTCTCGTCCCAGCGCGAGGGCATGGATGCCTTCGCGGCGATCGACCCGGATGTGCCGGTGATCGTCGCCGAAGCCGTCTGGCAATATTCCCACCACGTGCTCGCGGGCCTGACCTCGCACAAGGGACCGATCCTCACGGTCGCCAACTGGTCCGGCCAATGGCCGGGCCTAGTCGGCATGCTGAACCTCAACGGATCGCTGACCAAGGCCGGTGTCCCCTATTCCACCCTCTGGAGCGAAGCCTTCGACGATACCTTCTTCCTCGACGGGTTGAAGGAATGGCTGGAGACGGAAACGATCCGGCACGACGCGTCCCATGTGACGCCCCTCGATGCCGCGGCCCTGCCCGCCGACCTCAAGGCGCTGGCGAGAGAGATCGCCGACGATTTCCGCCGCAACAAGGTCATCCTCGGCATTTTCGACGAGGGCTGCATGGGCATGTACAACGCCATCATTCCCGACGAACTGCTGATGCCGCTCGGCATCTTCAAGGAGCGCCTGTCGCAATCCAGCCTCTATTACGCCACCACCCAGGTGCCGGTCGAGGAAGGCAGGGCCATCTACCGGGACCTCGTCGCCAAGGGCATGACCTTCCATCTCGGCTCGGATCCGAAGACCGAGCTGACCGAGACGCAGGTGATCGACCAGTGCCGCATGTACATCGCCGCGGTCCGCATGGCGGAAGAGTTCGGCTGCGAGGCGATCGGAATCCAGTATCAGCAGGGGCTGAAGGATCTTCTCCCCGCCTCCGACCTGGTGGAAGGCATCCTCAACGATGACGGCCGGCCGGATGTCAGGAACAGGCGTGGACAGGTGATCCGCAAGGGCCAGGCGATCGTCCACTTCAACGAGGTGGACGAATGCGCCGGCCTCGACGGACTGATGACCAACCGGCTGCACCGCGCGCTCGGCCAGCCGGTCGAGAACACCTTGCACGACCTGCGCTGGGGCGACCGCGACGCCTCCGGCTCCGTCGACGATTTCGTCTGGGTGTTCGAGATTTCCGGCGCGGTTCCCCCGTCGCATAACGAGGGCGGCTGGGCCGGCTCAGACAGCCTGCGTCAGCCGGCGATGTTCTTCCCGGCCGGCGGCGGCACGCTGCGCGGCATCGCCCGCCCGGGCGAGATCGTCTGGTCGCGCGTCTTCGTCGAGGACAGCAGGCTGAAGATGGATATCGGCCGCGGCCGGGCCATTTCCCTGCCGAGGCAGGAAACCGAACGCCGCTGGAAATCCACCAACGAACAATGGCCGATGATGCACGGCGTGCTGACCGGTGTCAGCCGCGACCAGATGATGGCCCGCCACAAGGCGAACCACATCCAGGTCGCCTATGCCAACTCGCCGCGCGAAGCCGATCGCGCCGCCCTTGCCAAGGCCGCGTTGGCTGCGGAACTCGGGATCGAGGTGAGTTTCTGCGGCCAGAGCCAGAGCCGGTTGGCTTGAGCGCAGAGGACAAACCGGCCACCTAGTTTCTCCAGCCCGCATTCCGCGCAAATCCCCTAAAATACCTAGTTGATTTCTGACATGTCAGTATGCCAATGTTAATTCCAACACTGGGAGGATAGATAATCCAATATGAGGTTCGGGCTCTCCGTCGCACTCGCGACTCCTTTTGACAAAGACGGCCGGATTGCGCTCGACGCCATGGTCGCCCAGGCTCGCCGCAGCCTGGATGCCGGCTGCGCCAGCGCCACGATCTTCGGCACGACCGGCGAAGGCTGCTCGATCGGCAATCGTGAGCGGGAGGCGGTCCTTTCCGCCATGATTTCGGGCGGCATCGCGCCGCATCAGATGGTGGCAGGCGTGCTCGTCGATGCGGCGGAGGATGCCGCCGAACAGGCCGCGCACGCCCTGTCCAGGGGAGCGCGCAACATCCTGCTGGCGCCGCCATCCTATTTCAAGAATGTCAGCGAGGAAGGCCTGTTCGGCTGGTACTCCGCCGTGTTCGGGCTTCTGGGCGACAAGGCCCGCGACATCATCGTCTACCACATCCCCTCGGTCACGATGGTGCCGCTGAGCCACGCGCTGATCGGCCGGCTCCGCCAGGCATTTCCCGGCGTCGTCACCGGCGTGAAGGATTCCGGCGGCGAATGGGCTTTCACCGAAAAGCTGCTCAAGGACCATGGCGACCTCATCATCCTGATCGGTGACGAGCGGCATCTGGCCCAGGGCGTGCGCCTCGGCGGACAGGGCGCGATTTCGGGCGTCGCGAATTTCGCCCCGCGCGAAGTCCGCCGCATGGCCGTCGATGGCGAGGACGATCAGCGGATCGTCGATCTCGTCCTCGAATTGCTGAAATATCCCGTGACCCCGGCCGTCAAGGCGATGATCGCCCATCTGTCGGGCGATCCGTCCTGGCTGAGGGTGCGGCCGCCGCTTCTGTCGATCACGGAAGAAGGACAGCGCCTCCTGGGTTCGGCTTTCGACACCCTGTTCCGTTCGAAGGCGGCCTGAGGTCATGGATCAGGCGCGCCCCACGGAAAGTCCGGTCGAGGAGCCGTCGACGCTGAGGGAGAAGGCTTACGAGAGCTTCACGCGCCATCTTCTGGCCCGTGACGTTCGCCCGGGCCAGTTCGTCTCGCAGCGCCGGCTGGTGGAACTGACCGGCCTGACGCTCGGCGCCATCCGTGAACTCGTTCCGAGGCTGGAGGCCGAGGGGCTGATCAAGACCGTACCGCAACGCGGCCTGCAGATCGCCCATATCGACCTGAACCTCATCCGTGAGGCCTTCCAGCTTCGGCTTTTTCTCGAAAAGGAGGCCGTCGCGCTCTTCGTGCATACGGCTTCCGAAGAGACGGTCGGGAAACTGCTGAGGGAGCATCGCGAGATCGCCGAGGCGATCCAGGGCGGCAATGACAGCCGGGAGCTGGAACTGCGCGCGCAGGCCGTCGACTGGGGCATGCACGACGCCTTCATCGACGCGCTCGGCAACACGATCATCTCGAACGTCTACCGGGTCAATTCCATCAAGATGCGGCTGATCAGGCAGGAGCGGTTCCGCATCGACGGCCGGGTCGGCCCCGTCATGAGCGAGCATCTGAAAGTGCTCGAAGCGATCGAGCGGCGCTCCGTGGAGGAAGCGGTCGCGGCACTCATCGCCCATATCAATCACGCGAGGGATCGCGCGATCAGACTTTAGAAAAAGCAGCCGGAGACAAGGGTATCCGGCACAATAGGAGGAGGAATAGCATGTCATCTTCGTTCTGGAATCCCACCCGCCGCGGCTTCCTGGCCGGCTCGGCCGCGCTCGGCGCAGCCGGACTGGTCGGTTCGCGCCCGGCGTCGGCGGCCGTCGACTGGAAGCGCTTCAACGGCACGACGCTGGAAGTGAACCTCGTCAAGAGCCCGCGCGGCGACACCATCATCAAGTACCTGGCCGAGTTCGAGGCCCTGACCGGCATCAAGGTCAATGCCGAAGCTACCCCGGAACAGCAGCAACGCCAGAAGGCGACGATCGAGCTCTCGTCCGGCAAGCCGAGCTTCGACGTCATCCATCTGAGCTACCACGTCCAGAAGCGCCAGTTCGAAAAGGGCGGCTGGCTTGCCGATATCAGCGGCTTCCTGAAGGATCCGTCGCTCACCGACCCGTCGCTGACGGAAAGTGATTTCGCCGAGGCCGGCCTCACCTTTGCCAAGGACAAGGACGGCAAGCTGCGCTCCCTGCCCTTCTCGGTCGATTACTGGATCGTCTACTGGAACAAGGAACTCTTCGAGAAGAAGGGCCTCGCCTACCCGAAGACCTTCGATGAGATGGCGGCGGCAGCCGAAGCGCTGACCGACAAGAGCACCAATACCTACGGTTTCGTCGCCCGCGGCCTGAAGAACGCCAACGTTCCGGTCTGGACGACGCTCATGCTCGGTTACGGCGCGACGCCGCTCGGTCCGGATGGCAAGCTGCGCACGACCTCCGACGAGGCCGTCGAAGCTGCCAAGCTCTACCAGCGCCTGATGACCAAGTCGGCACCGGCCGGCATTTCCGGCTTCAACTGGGCGGAATCCCAGTCGGCCTTCCTGCAGGGCAAGGTCGGCATGTGGCTGGATGGCGTCGGCTTCGCCCCGCCGCTCGAAGACCCGACCAAGTCCCGCGTGGTCGGTAAGGTCGGCTACGGCGTCATGCCGAAGGGACCGAAGGCGCAGGCAGCCGCCACCACCGGCGACGGCATCGCCGTCACCGCGGCCAGCCAGAAAAAGGAAGCGGCCTATCTGTTCTGCCAGTGGGTCATCTCCAAGGAGATGGGCGCACGCTTGCTGCAGGCCGGTGCCGGCGTTCCCTTCCGCCAGTCGATCCTCGCCGATGCGGAAGTCCGCAAGGGTGTCACGATGCCGGGCGCCTGGGTGGATGCGGTCGCCGCGTCCGGCAAGGTCTCGCAGCTCGCGCTGCCGGTCATCATTCCGGTCACGGAATTCCGCGACATCTACGGCGTCGGCCTGACCAACATGATCGGCGGCGCCGACCCTGCGACGGAACTGAAGACCGCAACGGCGCAGTTCGAACCGGTCCTTGCCAAGAGCGAGGGATAATGGCCTCCGTGAGCATCGAAACAGCACGGACGGAAACCGGTAACAAGGGGAGCAAGCCGAGCCGGCTTGCTCCCAACTACTGGCCTTTCGTTGTTCCGGCCCTGATCGTCATCGGCGCGGTCATCGTCTTCCCGTGGGTTTTCACCCTCTGGATGAGCGTGAACAGCTGGACGCTGGGACAGGAACAGACCTTTGCCGGATTGGACAACTACATCCGGCTGGCGACCGATTTCCGCTTCTGGGAATCGCTCTGGCACACGCTGATCTTCACGGTGCTGGCGGTCGTGGCGCCGCTGTTTCTCGGTACGCTCGCAGCCCTGATTTTCGATGCACAGTTCCCGGGGAGGGGTTTCCTGCGCGGCGTCTTCGTCATGCCGATGATGGCGACCCCGGTCGCCATCGCCCTCGTCTGGACCATGATGTTCCACCCGCAGCTCGGCGTGCTCAACTATCTCCTGTCGCTGGTCGGCATCGGCCCGCAGGAATGGATCTATAACCGCTACAGCGTCATCCCCTCGCTGGTCCTCGTCGAGACCTGGCAATGGACGCCGCTGATCATGCTGATCGTGCTCGGCGGCCTCGCCGCCCTCCCGCGCGAACCCTATGAAAGCGCCGAGATCGACGGCGCCAACGCCTGGCAGAAATTCCGCTACCTGACGCTTCCGATGATCGCGCCTTTCCTGATGATCGGCGTCATCATCCGCTCGATCGACGCGATCAAGAGCTTCGACATCATCTACGCGATGACGCAGGGCGGGCCGGGCACGGCGTCCGAGACGATCAACATCTACCTCTACAACACCGCCTTCTCCTATTACGACATCGGCTACGGCTCGGCGATGGCGGTCGTCTTCTTCGTCATCATCGTCGCGCTCTCCTTCGCTCTGATGATGGTGCGCGCACGGGCGAACTGGTCGGACATGGAGACGCGCTGATGGAACGCACCCCCCTCAAACGCCCGTTTATCAAACGCAGGACGCTCGATCGCGTCGGCCTTCTGTTCGCGGCCCTCGTCATGGTGTCGCCGGTCGTGCTGTTCTTCCTCTGGATGATCTCGCTGTCGCTCAAATACGAGATCGACAACGGCGCCTACCCGCCGATCCTCATTCCGGAAAACTTTGCCTGGGCGAACTATGTGCAGGTGTTCAAGGAGAACAACTTCTTCCTTTATTTCTGGAACTCAGTGCTGGTCACCGGCGCGGCCACCCTGCTGGCGCTGATCATCGGCGTGCCGGCCGGCTACGGCATCGCCCGGCTGAAGGCCGAGAAGGCGGCGATCGTCATCATGATCGCCCGCATGACACCCGGCCTCTCCTTCCTCATTCCGCTCTTCCTGCTGTTCCAGTGGCTGAACCTGCTCGGCACGCTGTGGCCGCAGATCATCATCCATCTCGTCGTCACCGTGCCGATCGTCGTGTGGATCATGATCGGGTATTTCGAAACGACGCCGATGGAACTCGAGGAGGCCGCCAGCATCGACGGCGCCACGCCCTGGCAGGTGTTCCGCCTCGTGGCCTTGCCGATCGCCAAGCCCGGCATCGTGGTCGCCTTCATCCTGGCGCTGATCTTCTCCTGGAACAACTTCGTTTTCGGCATCGTGCTCGCCAGCCGCACCACGCGAACGCTGCCGGTCGCCGTCTACAACATGCTTTCCTTCGAACAGGTCAGCTGGGGGCCGCTCGCCGCCGCTGCGCTGATCGTCACCCTCCCCGTGCTGGTACTCACCATGTTCGCCCAGAAGCAGATCGTCGCGGGCCTGACGGCCGGCGCGGTCAAGGGCGGCTGAACATCGCATGGCGCCCGAAAGTGGAAGCCGGTTTCGGGACAACGCCATGCGCCGGCGCAAAGACAAACAGGATTGAATTTCATGGCAACCGTCACTCTCCAGAACATCCAGAAGCGCTTCGGCGCGGTCAACGTCATCGAGAACCTCAGCGTCGATATCGCCGACGGCGAATTCGTGGTTCTCGTCGGCCCCTCGGGCTGCGGCAAGTCCACGCTGCTGCGCATGGTCGCCGGCCTCGAAGAGGTCAGCGGCGGCGAGATCCTCATCGGCGCACGCGAGGTCAGCAACCTGCCGGCCCGCGACCGCGACATCGCCATGGTTTTCCAGAATTACGCGCTCTATCCGCATATGACGGTGGAGGACAACATGGGCTTCGCGCTGAAGCTCAAGAAGGCTGATCCCGCCGATACCGCGGAACGGGTGAAGAAGGCGGCTGCGATCCTCGGCCTGGAAAACCTGCTCGACCGCTACCCTCGCCAGCTTTCCGGCGGCCAGCGCCAGCGCGTCGCCATGGGCAGGGCGATCGTCCGCAATCCCCAGGTGTTTCTCTTCGACGAGCCGCTGTCGAACCTCGACGCCAAGCTGCGCGTGGTGATGCGCAGCGAGATCAAGGCCATGCACCAGCGCATCGGCACGACGACCATCTACGTGACACACGACCAGATCGAGGCGATGACCATGGCCGACAAGATCGTCGTCTTGCACGACGGCAATATCGAGCAGGTCGGCGCCCCGCTGGAACTCTACGACCGGCCGGCCAACCTCTTCGTTGCCGGTTTCATCGGATCGCCGGCCATGAACTTTTTGGACGGCAGGATCGAAGAAGGCGTTTTCCGCACCGACAAGGGGCTGATCCTGCCGCTCCCGGCGGACCTTTCCCCCGCCAGCGCGGGCGGCCGTCCGCTCGTATACGGCATCAGGCCGGAGCACATCCGCGCCAGCGACCAGGGCATCCAGGGCCGAGCGACCATCGTCGAAGGCACCGGCTCGGAAATCTTTGCCAAGCTCGATTGCGGCGGCGAGCAACTCTCATGCCTTTTCCGCGAGCGCATCGACATCCGCTTCGGCGACACGGTGGGCGTCTCGATCGACGAGAAACGGGTCCATCTCTTCGACAAGGCAACCGGCCAGAGGCTCTGAGGGACCCGGGCGGCGTCAGGCCGTTTGCGCGAGCGCAAAGACAGCCGTCTCTTTCCCATCAATCTGGGGGGATGAAAGCAGATGTCCCGATTCCCCGCCGCTACGCCAATCTTGAGGATTTTGCCGCCCTGCTGGAAAGCAGGGGCCGGCTGAAGCGGATATCGCAGCCCGTCTCGCTGGTTCACGAGATCACCGAGATCCACCGCCGGGTGCTTCTGGAGGAAGGACCGGCTCTGCTCTTCGAAAAACCGGTCGATGCCCGCGGCAATACGCTCGCAATACCGCTTCTCGCCAATCTGTTCGGAACCCGCGAGAGGATCGAGTGGGGCCTGGGGCTCGCAGCCGGCGGCATTTCCGGCCTTGCCGATTTCCTCGGCGAATTGCGCGAGCCGCGGCCGCCGAAATCGATGCGCGATGCATGGCGGAAGCTTCCGCAGCTGAAGGCGGCGCTCGCGCTGAACCCCCGTCCAGTCTCGAACGCGCCATGCCAGGAGATCGTCTGGCAAGGCGCTGATCTCGATCTCGACCGGCTGCCGATCCAGTCCTGCTGGCCCGATGAGCCCGCCCCCCTCGTCACCTGGCCGCTGGTGATCACGCAGGCGCCGGACGATCCGACGGATGTCAATGTCGGCGTCTACCGGATGCAGAAACTCGGCAAGGACCGCCTGATCATGCGCTGGCTCGCCCATCGCGGCGGTGCCAGACACCACAGGATGTGGCAGGCGCTCGGGCGCGACATGCCGGTGGCGGTCGTCATCGGCGCCGATCCGGCGACGATCCTCGCCGCCGTCATGCCGCTGCCGGACGCGATCAGCGAATTGAATTTCGCCGGCGTGCTGAAAGGCAGGCGTCAGCAGGTCGCGCCCGGATTTTCGGTGCCGCTGCCGGTTCCCGCAGAGGCGGAGATCGTCCTCGAGGGCACGGTTTCCGCCACCGAGACGGCCGAGGAAGGTCCCTACGGCGACCACACCGGTTATTACAACGCCGTCGAGCGTTTCCCGGTGCTTTCGCTTTCGGCGATCACCATGCGCCGCAATCCGCTTTATCTTTCCACCTACACAGGCCGCCCTCCCGATGAACCGTCGCGGCTCGGCGAAGCCATGAACGAGCTCTTTATCCCGCTGGTCAGGCGCCAGTTCCCCGAGATCCGCGATCTCTGGCTGCCGCCTGAAGCCTGTTCCTATCGGACCATGGTGGTTTCGATCGACAAGCGCTATCCGGGCCATGCCCGGCGGATCATGATGGGTCTCTGGTCGATGCTGCCGCAGTTCAGCTACACCAAGCTGATCATCGTCGTGGATCCCGACATCGATGTCCGAAACTGGCCGGATGTCATGTGGGCGGTTTCCACTCGCTTCGATGCCAGCCGCGACCTCATGGTCGTCGACAATACGCCGATCGACTACCTCGACTTCGCCTCTCCGCAATCGGGCCTCGGCGGCAAGCTCGGGCTGGACGCTACGACCAAGATCGGTTCCGAGACGACCCGGGAATGGGGGCGGGTTCTCGAAATGTCTCCCGAGATCATCGAAAAGGTCGACCGGATATGGGCCTCGCTCGGCCTCGGCGAGGGCTCGTCATGACACATCATTTGCGGAGCACCGAGCCGAAGCTGCCCGCCGGCCAATCGCCGACGCCAAACCAATCCCGAAACCATCATCGACGAGGAGTACATCATGACTGACATTGCCCCGGACACGACGGTCGCAGCGATCGCCACGGAACTGCCGGGAGCCGCAGAACTTTTCCGCCGGCACAGCATCAGCTTCTGCTGCGGCGGCGATATACCGCTCTCCATGGCCGCAGAGCAGGCAGGCCTCGCGCCGGCCGCGCTGATCGCCGATCTCAAGGCCCTCGAACAGGCATCGGGACGGGATGCGCCGCAGGAAACATTGGCGTTGATCGCGCACATTCTCACCAGATATCACGCCGCCCATCGCGAGGAACTGGACTGGCTCATTCCTCTCGCCCGGAAAGTCGAGCGCGTACACGCCAGCCACCCCTCCGCTCCGATCGGACTTTCCGAGATATTGGCACAGGTCCGCGACGAACTCGAAGACCACATGATCAAGGAGGAGCAGATGCTCTTTCCGATGATGCGACGCGGAGGCAGCGCCATGATTGCCCATCCGATCGCCGAAATGCGAAACGAACACGAGGATGAGGCGCAGCATCTGCAGACGATCGAGCATGTGACGCGCGGCCTTACCCTGCCCGACGACGCCTGCAGATCGTGGACGGCGCTTTATACGGGGCTGCGCAAATTCACCGATGACCTCGTCGTCCATATGCATCTCGAAAACGAAGTGCTGTTTCCGAGATTTCAACCGGTATCGTAGAACGTGGAGGAAGCGGCGAACCTCGCCGCGACATCGTCGATCTGAGGAGGAGCGATGCATATCGAATGTGACCCGAACGGCGACTTTATCCTGGAATCCGGCGAGATCGCCGCCCGGTTTGGGCTTTCCCGCGACGATTTCCGGCTGAGAATTCGCCAAGGTCTCGTGACGAGCACGGTCGAGCGGGGCGAAGCCGAGGATATCGGAACGTCCCGCCTGAGCGTTCGTCTCGGAAACCGCCTGTGGCGCGCCGTCCTGAACGGCGAAGGCGAGGTTCAGAACGAAACCGTGACCTTCGTTCGCGGGAGAGGCCGATCCGGCGGCTCCTGACGCCGACGCGGCCGCCCACGGGCGTCCTTCGGTCAGCCCTGCCGGTTCTCTCGAAAGAACCGTCATCCTCTTTGCGCCAGGTCAAACACGGTAATCCCCGCAGCCGATAGCCTGCATCCGCATATTGCCAGGATGCATGAATATGGAATTTCCCCGCTTGCTCGCCGTCCCCCTGAACTACATGCCGCTGGCGGCGATCGAACGAGCGACGGGATTGCTGTTCACGCGGGTCCTGAAGGAACATCCGGACCTGTTCGAGCGGCTGGGCGAATACAGGGCGAAGCGCTTTGCTTTTCTTCCGAGCGACCTGCCGCTTGCCTTCATCGTGGAGCCGGCAGGGCCATCCATCCGCGTGATGCGCAAACCGGCAACGCAGGACCTCGCCGATGCTTCCGTCGAGGGGCCGCTCTTTCTGCTGCTTGCGCTGCTCGAAGGCCGCTGCGATGCGGATGCGCTGTTCTTCTCCCGCGACCTTTCCGTCACCGGCGACATGGAGGCGATGCTGGCGATGCGCAATGCGCTCGATGGCGCCGACATCGATCTCCCGCGCGACCTGTCGAAGCTCGCCGGTCCTCTTGCGCCCCTCTTCGGACGGATGGCGCAAGACGTCCGGCGCCGTGCATTGAACAACGAGACCTCTTCATGGAACTGATCTGCCCCGCCGGAACGCCGGCCGCCTTTCGCGAGGCCGTCGATGCAGGCGCCGACGCCGTCTATTGCGGCTTCCGCGACGAAACCAACGCCCGCAATTTTCCCGGCCTCAATTTCAGCCGCGACGAACTGCGGGACGCCATTGCCTACGCCCGCCGGCATGGCACCCAGACCTTCGTCGCCCTCAACACCTTCATGCGCGCCGGCGACGAGGAAATCTGGTATCGCGCCGCCGCGGACGCCGTCGCCCTCAGGGCCGATGCGCTGATCCTCGCGGATTTCGGCCTGATGGCGCATGTGGCCGAGCGTTATCCCGAGCAGCGCCTGCATGTCTCGGTCCAGGCTTCCGCCTCGAATGTCGATGCGATCAACTTCCTCGTCGACGCCTTCCATGCCAGGCGCGTCGTCCTGCCGCGAACGCTCACCATTGCCGACATCGCCCGTATCGCGCCAAAGATCCGCTGCGAGATCGAGGTTTTTGTGTTCGGCGGGCTCTGCGTCATGGCAGAAGGCCGCTGCTCCCTCTCCTCCTACGCGACGGGGAAGTCGCCGAACATGAACGGCGTCTGCTCGCCGGCAAGCCATGTGCGCTACCGCCAGGAGGGCAAGGAACTGGTTTCCGAACTCGGAAACTATACGATCAACCGCTTTCCTGCCGGCGAAGCGGCGGGCTATCCCACGCTGTGCAAGGGCCGTTTCGACATTGCCGACAGCCCCGCCTACGCGTTCGAGGACCCGGTTTCCCTCGATGTGATGGGCGAGATCGACGCACTTTCGGCAGCGGGCGTCAGCGCCCTGAAGATCGAAGGCCGCCAGCGCGGCAAGGCCTATGTCGCCGAAGTCGTCTCGACCCTGAAAAAGGCCCTGTCGGTGAGCCCCGCCCAGCGAGCGCCCCTGCTCGCGCGCCTGCGCGGCCTGAGCGAAGGCCAGAAGACCACGTCGGGCGCCTATGAGAAGCGCTGGAGATGAGCATGAGCCGCACCACTTCCCCATCCCTGACGATGGGACCCGTCTATTATCTCTGGGACGGCCCCAAATGGCGCGATTTCCATTTCCGCATCGCCGACGAGGCGCCGGTCGATCGGGTGGTGATCGGCGAGACCGTCTGTTCCAAGCGCCAGCATTTCATCGAGCCGCATATCGCCGAGGTCATCGAGAGGCTGGAAGCCGCCGGCAAGACCGTGGTCCTCTCGACGTTGTCGCTCGTCACCCTGGAGCGGGAGAGCCGGCAGATCCGGGAGCTCGTCGCCGACAGCGAACACCTGATCGAGGCCAACGACCTCTCCGCCCTCGGCCTGCTGAACGGCAGGCCCCACAGCATCGGTCCGCTGGTCAATGTCTATAACGCGCCGACGGCCAGGCTGCTTGCCGGACGCGGAGCGAACAGCATCTGCCTGCCGCCAGAATTGCCCTTCACGTCGGTCGAGAAGATCGTCGCCGAGGCGCCGGCCATCGCATTCGAGGTCTTCGCCTTCGGCCGCATGCCGCTCGCCACCTCCGCGCGATGCGCGCATGCGAGGTCCAAGGGCAGGATCAAGGACAATTGCCAGTTCGTCTGCGGCGAAGACCCGGACGGACTGCCGGTGAAGACCCTCGACCGGCAATCATTCCTCGCGCTCAACGGTGTGCAAACCGTGTCGCACACCTGCCAGGCCCTGCTGGGCGAACTCGCCGGCCTCACCGCCTGCGGCATCTCGGCGATCCGCCTGTCGCCGCAGGACTGCGACATGGTGGCGGTCGCAAAGCTCTATCGCGCCGTGCTCGACGACGCGCTGGACGCGGACGAGGCGATCATGCAGCTGCGCGAAATCTATCCGGCGGCTCCGTTGTCGAACGGTTTTCACCATGCCCGCGAAGGGGCGGCCTGGGTCGCACGTGCCCGCGATACGGCCCATGGGCAAGCTTGAGGGACTACGGCGCTTCCCCCGAGTGCCGATCAGCCGCCAAGAAAGAGAAGCGGGTCCGCACCCACCAATGCCGCATGCCCGCCGCCGAGAAGCCAGACCAGTGACGCCACCGTGCAAAGCAGGGCAGCAGCCATCGGCACGTCTATTGTAATTTTTGCCTTACCATTGATGACCGCTGCGAATGGAATGACGGAGGTTCGCGAAGAGGCCGATGGCCAGGCCGACCCCAGCGACCGACGCGCCCTCTTTTCGAGCATGAAGAAACCACCGGCGGAAAAGGCGGCGAAGCCGCCGAACAGAAGCAGCGAACGCAGATCTCCGTTTGGAGGAATGTGCCCGACCGACCAGCAGAGGAAACCCCAGAGAACCGGATGGCGCGTGACGGCCACGATCGCATCCGCCTCGCCTCCCTTGCGGAACGAGATCGAGAAGGGATTGCGGCTGAAGAGGCCTGCCAGAACCAGGAAAAGCCCGATCGGCGAAAGCACGAAGGTTGGCCAGGCCTGCCATGGCCTGGGTTGCCAGATTTCCACATAGTCGAGGCTCAGCGCGGACAGGATAAGCCAGGCAAGGGCAGCCGTGGAAACGACGGAATAACCGGCAATATAGCTCCCATGCCCCGTCCACCCGATCAGCGTGCCGCGGATCTTCGGGATTGCAGGGATGGAATGCAGGGCGATGAAGGCCCCGAAAGCCAGCAGAAACTGCGCCATGGCAAGGCCGCTACTGTTGCCAGAAGAGAACGCCCGCGATGGCGACCGAAAAGACCACCGCGGCGAGCGAGCTGTAACCCTGCAGGACGCCCATCCGTTTCAGGGCGATGGCGAATATGACAATGATCGGGGCGGCCATCAGCAGGCCGACTTGTGCATCAGACATGGCAAATCCTTGGTTTACCGCCATCCTAACCCCTCTATCGGCCGTTTCTTTGCGATATGACAAAGAGCCGGATCTGTATTGCCTTCATCTTCCCTTGCGGAACAATACCGGAGGTTTCGGAATGGCGGCAATCACGACGACCGAGGAGAGGGATGAAGGCGGCGACCTTCTTCTCTGGGTGCTCGTCTGGGGCGAACTCGCGGCTTTCGGTATCCTGCTGACCGGTTATGTCGTCATGTCCATGCTGCATCCGGAAAGCTTTGCGCTCGCAAGGCTGCATCTCGCGCCGCGGCTGGCCGGGCTCAATACTGTCGTGCTGCTGGCGAGCAGCTGGCTGGCGGCGCTGGCCGTCGGTTCCCAGGGAAAACCTCGCCGGCAACGCCTCTTCCTGCTCGGGGCCGCATTTCTGGGTTTCCTCTTCGTCGCCCTCAAATTCGCCGAATACCGGTCCGAATGGGCGGCGACGGGCGATCAGAACCTGCAGACCTTTTTCGAACTCTACTTTCTCATCACCGGCTTTCACCTCGCCCATGTCGCCTTCGTCGGCCTTCTCTTCGTGTTGGCGGCAATCAGGCTCGAGCGTTCGACGATCGTCACGCTGACAACCATCTGGCACGTCATCGACATCGTCTGGCTGGTGATGTTCCCGCTGATCTACCTGAGCTAGAGCAAAGGACATTCCCATGGACGATTCAAGACTTTTCGGCAGCGCCAACTGGGTGATGATGCTCGGCATTGCCGGCGCTTTGATCGCCGCGCAATGGAAGCACGAGGTGATACCGGCGGTCGCACTTGCCGTCATCCTCGTCATGGCCGTTGCGAAGATAAGGCTCATCGTGCTCGACTTCATGGGCCTGCGGGGGATGCGGCCGAATCTCGCCAGGGCGCTGATGGTCTGGCCGGTCTTTTTCTCCGCCCTCTCGCTCGGCAAGGTCGTCCTGGCCGCCATTCTCTAGGCCCGGCCTTCCTCTCGCCTTTCCCTGCCTGAACACAAGCCTGGCCCACGGTCGCCCGCGCCGATTGGAAAGCAAATACTTACATTTCAAAAACTGGCGGGCTTCTCCGGCACCGCTTTTTTGTTTGGTAAATCGCAAAGAAGGCCGGCGAAAATCCCTTCATAGAAGTCCCCGGGGGTCTGGTCGCCTTAATGTCGACCGGCCCCGCAGCAACCCGCAAGGCATCCGCACAAAGGGGACATGAGGATGGCAGAACGCCTCACAAAGACCGGGGCACGTAACGTCTTTTACGGCGGCTCCGCGTTCTTCTTCTTAATCTTTCTCGGGCTGACCGCCCACAGTCACTATTACATGCGAACCACGTCCACCGACGAGGCCACGCTCACCGATTCCGTCGCGCGCGGCAAGCACGTCTGGGAAAAGAACGCCTGTATCAACTGCCATACGATCCTCGGGGAAGGCGCCTATTTCGCCCCCGAGCTCGGCAATGTGTGGAAGCGCTGGGGCGGCGATACCGATCCGGACACCGCCCGTTCGACACTGAAGGCCTGGATGGCCGCGCAGCCGAGCGGCATCGAGGGCAGGCGGCAGATGCCGCAGTTCAACCTGACGGAACAGGAACTCGACGATCTGGCCGACTTCCTCGAATGGACCAGCAGGATCAAGACCCAGAACTGGCCGCCGAACGATGCCGGCTGATCTCACGGGAAGGGAAAAACACATGAAATATCAAACCCAGAAGGTCGCGATGCTGTATTTCTACGGCGCGCTCGGCCTGTTCATCGCCCAGGTCCTGTTCGGTGTTCTGGCAGGAACGATCTACGTCCTGCCGAACACGCTGTCCGAACTCCTGCCCTTCAACATCGTGCGGATGATCCACACCAATGCGCTCATCGTCTGGCTGCTGATGGGCTTCATGGGATCGACCTATTACCTCCTGCCAGAGGAGGCGGAAACGGAGCTGTTCAGCACCAGGATCGCGGTCGTGCAGTTCTGGCTTTTCCTCATCGCGGCGGCGATCGCCGTGGTCGGTTACCTGTTCCACTATCATGAAGGCCGCGAGTTTCTCGAACAGCCGTTCGTCATCAAGGTCGGCATCGTCGTCGTCGCGCTGATGTTCCTGTTCAACGTGACGCTGACCGTGCTCAAGGGCCGCAAGACGGTCGTCACCAACATCCTGATCTTCGGCCTCTGGGGCGTGGCGATCTTCTTCCTGTTCGCCTTCTACAACCCGGCCAACCTCGCGCTCGACAAGATGTACTGGTGGTACGTCGTCCATCTGTGGGTCGAAGGCGTCTGGGAACTGATCATGGCCTCGGTGCTCGCCTTCCTGATGATCAAGCTGAACGGCATCGACCGCGAAGTGGTCGAGAAATGGCTCTATGTGATCGTCGGCCTTGCCCTCTTCTCCGGCATTCTCGGTACCGGCCACCACTTCTACTGGATCGGCGCTCCCGGTTACTGGCAGTGGATCGGCTCGCTCTTCTCGACGCTGGAAGTGGCGCCCTTCTTCACCATGGTCATCTTCACCTTCGTGATGACCTGGAAGGCCGGCCGCAAGCATCCGAACCGCGCCGCCCTTCTCTGGTCGATCGGCTGCTCGGTCATGGCCTTCTTCGGCGCCGGGGTCTGGGGCTTCCTGCACACGCTGTCGTCGGTCAACTATTACACCCACGGCACCCAGGTCACCGCAGCGCATGGCCACCTCGCCTTCTTCGGCGCCTATGTGATGCTGAACCTCGCCGTCATGGCCTATGCCGTGCCGGAACTTCGCGGCCGCAGCCCCTATAACCAGTGGCTTTCGATGGTCAGCTTCTGGATCATGTGCACGGCCATGTCCGTCATGACCTTCGCCCTGACCTTTGCCGGCGTCCTTCAGGTTCACCTGCAGCGCGTCCTCGGCCAGGGCTACATGGATGTCCAGGACCAGCTGGCGATCTTCTACTGGATCCGGCTCGGCTCAGGTGTCTTCGTGCTCATCTCGGCGCTGATGTTCCTCTGGGCCCTGTTCGTCCCCGGCCGTGAACGGCAGCCCGCCGGCACGACGAGCGTCCAGCCCGCCGAATGACGTGACGCGGCTCCGTCTCGCCGGCGGAGCCGCGCTTTCCACCCCTTCAAGATCCCCATCCTTTGAGACCAAGGACATCCCGATGACCATCGCTTCTCCGATAAAGCCCGTCGAGGCAGCCGCGATTCCGCACTACATCCCCGCCAGCAACGAATGCGAACTGTTCGAAATGGCCTGGAAGCGGCAGCTTCCGCTGCTCCTGAAAGGTCCGACCGGCTGCGGCAAGACCCGTTTCGTCTCCCATATGGCGGAGCGTCTCGAACTGCCGCTCGCCACCGTCTCCTGCCATGACGATCTGGCCGCCGCCGATCTCACCGGCCGCTTCCTCCTGAAGGGCGGCGAGACCATCTGGGTGGACGGCCCGCTGACGAAGTCGGTGCGCGGCGGCGGCATCTGCTATCTGGACGAAATCGTCGAAGCGCGGAAGGATGTCGCCGTCGTCATCCACCCGCTGACCGACGACCGCCGCATCCTGCCGCTCGAAAGAACCGGTGAGGTGCTGGAGGCGCCAAAAGAGTTCATGCTCGTCGTCTCCTATAATCCCGGCTATCAGAACATCCTCAAGGCGCTGAAGCCTTCCACCAAGCAGCGCTTCGTGGCGATCGAGTTCGATTTCCTTCCCCGGGAACAGGAAGTGGCGATCGTTGCTGCCGAAAGCGGTCTTTCCGAACGGCATGTCGTGCCGCTGGTCACCCTTGCCCACCGCCTGCGGGCCCTTAAAGGTCACGACCTGGAGGAAGGCGTTTCGACACGCCTGCTCGTTTATTGCGCCTCCCTGATCGAAAGCGGTCTTGCCCCGCGCCATGCGATACGGGCTGCCATGATCGAGCCGCTGACGGACGATCCGGACGTGCGCGCCGCGCTGATCGAAGTGGCGAATGCCATTGTTGCCTGAGGTGCTCTGATGCTGGATTTTCTCGAGCTGGAAGAAACCGTCGGCAAGGCCTGGCATCGCCTGGTCGGCCAGACACGAAGCCTGCCGCGCTATCCCGAGCAGGCGGTGGCGCTGGACGACATGAAACCCGTCCTCGCATCCTGCTTCCGCGGCTTCGGAGGCGATCACGCGGTCCAGCTCGTGGCGGCCCACCAGCGCACCTCGAAACATCGCCTGAAGCTTCGCCAGCTCGTCGGGTTGGGCGAGGAGCGGATTGCCCGGTCGGGTCGGGATTTCGCCCGCGCGATGCTTCCGGATGTCATCGACTTCTTTCCGGACCTCGGCCTCAACCGGGCCCTCTACATCTGGCTGACGGCAGCCATCGCCACGCTGCCGGAGACCAGGCCGACCGCGCTGGATCCTCTCGCAAGGGATAGAGAGCGGCTGCATATGGCAATCTCCAATGTGGAGGCGACGCTTGCCGCATTTCCCGGCCTGCGATCCGTCTACCGGAGCCTCTGCCAGGCGGTGCTTGCCGAGCGTCACCGCGGCCGGCTTCCCTCGGTGGAACGGCTGCTGGAAAGCAGGATCGTCAGCCTTCTGCGGGCAGGCGCGGGCCTGCCGGACGACACACTGAGCGCCATCTTCCCCCGCCATGCCCCGCCCGGCTATCAGCCGATGATGGACGTGCCGCTCTGGCCGGAATTCCTCCCCCGGGAGGAAAGCCGTTCCTCGGCGGAGGATTCGGAAAGCCCGCTCGCTGATCCGCAGGGTGCGGCCGGCAAGAGGCGGTTCAGCGCCGAGCGACAGCGGGAGGACGAGGCGCGTTCCGAGCGGAGCCCCTTCATCCTCAACCGCTTCGAGAAAATCCTGGCGATGACGGAAATGGTCAATGTCGACCGGCCGACCGACGACAAGCCCGAGGAGGACGGCAAGGCGGCCGAGGACCTGGACGAAATGGTTCTCGGGCATCGGAGGGAACGCCCCTCTTCCCGTTTCCACTTCGACCTCGATCTTCCGCCGGAAATGGTAGACCTCAAGGAAATCGCCGCCGAACTCACCTATCCCGAATGGGACTACCGGAAGGCCACCTATCTGAAGAGCCATTGCCGGGTTCTCGCCGTCCCGACATCGGCGACGGGGGAACACCTTGAAACATCCGATGACACCAAGGCCCTGGTCAGGAAGGTGCGCAAGCAGTTCGAGATCCTGCGGCCGCGCCAGGAAATGCTGAAATCGCAGCTGGATGGGGTGGAACTCGATCTCGACGCTGTCGTCCGGCGCCGGACCGATCTCCTGGCCGGCGGGCAGGCAACCGACCGTATTCATCTCGCAAGCCGGCCGCGCACGCCCGATCTCGCCGTCACAATCCTCGTCGATGTCTCGCTTTCCACCGATGCCTGGATCGACAACCGGCGGGTTCTGGATGTCGAGAAGGAAGCGCTTCTCGTCCTCTCGCAGGGCTTGAGCGCCTGCGGCACGGACCACTCCATCCTCACCTTCACCTCCCGCCGCCGCTCCTGGGTGCGGGTCGAGACGGTGAAAGGATACGACGAGCAGCTTTCGCCAGCCGTGGAAGACCGCATCGCCGGCCTGAAGCCCGGATATTACACCCGCCTCGGCGCAGCACTTCGGCACGCCACCGCGGATCTGGCGAAACGTCCCAACCGGACGCGCCTGCTTCTGGTGCTGACCGACGGCAAGCCCAACGACATCGATCACTACGAGGGCCGTTTCGCGATGGAGGACAGCCGCCGCGCCGTGCAGGAGGCGAAGCGCCTCGGCGTCAACGTATTCGCCGTGACGGTGGACAAGGATGCGAAATCCTATCTGCCGACGATGTTCGGCCGCAACGGTTATGCGGTCGTGGCCGACATCTCGAAACTTCCGGCGGCTCTGCCCGCCATCTATCGCGGCCTGACGGGATAAGGGGATCCCGGCCGCGCGGGAGGTCCGGCTCGGCGGATCGCCGGACCTCCATTTATCCGCTCAGAACCTATGCCGCCTTGCTGAACGACCTGCCGGTCTTGTTCAGATAGGCATCGAACGCCGAAGCTGCGGCCCGGACGATGAACCGGTGATCCTCAGAGACGCGAATATCCCCGCCTCGGCGCTCGATCAGCCCGTCCCGTTCCAGTTCGTCGAGCCGATCATTGCCCTGCAGCAGCAGGTCGGCATCGAAGCCGTGCGCCGCCGCAAGGGCGGCAATATCCACCGCGAAATCGCACATCAGCCTTTCGATCACGTCGCCGCGCAGACGGTCTTCCGCTGTCAGGCGGTAACCCTTGGCAACCGGCAGTTCGCCTTTCGATACCCGGGTCGCATAGAGGCCTGGCGGAACCTCGTTCTGTATATAGCCCTGCGGCAGCTTGCCGATCGAGGACGCGCCGAGCCCGATCAGCGCCTCGCACGCATCCGTCGTATACCCCTGGAAATTCCGGTGCAGCCGGCCTTCGGTCTGCGCCACGGCAAGGTCGTCGCCGGGGAGAGCGAAATGGTCGAGGCCGATCCGCACATAACCCGCGGCCACCAAGGCATCTGATATCGCGGATGCCTGGAGCGCGCGCTCCCGCGCATCGGGAAGCGCTGCCTCGTCGATAAGCCGCTGGTGTTTCTTGAAGCTCGGTATATGCGCATAACCGAAGACCGCGAGCCGATCCGGCCGCATGCGGACGGCCGCTTCGACGGTCTCGACGCAGGACCTGACCGTCTGGAACGGCAGCCCGTAGATGAGGTCGAAGTTGATCGCGTTGATGTCGTTGCGGCGGAGGTGTTCCACCGTCTCCATCGTCGTCTCGACGCTCTGGATGCGGTTGATCGCTTTCTGCACCTTCGGGTCGAAGCTCTGGACGCCAAGGCTTGCGCGGGTGACGCCCGACTGACCGAGCGCAGCCGCCATCTCCCCGGTCAAGGTGCGCGGGTCGATTTCGACCGCCGCATTGACGACCGGCGCAAAGCCGAGACGGCTGCGGAACGCATCCATCAGCGCGATGAATTCCTCCGGCTTGATGATGGTAGGCGTGCCGCCGCCGAAATGGATTTCGCCGACACTGAAACTGTCGGCTCGAGCGGATGCCAGAAGTTCGATCTCCCGGTGCAATGTCTCGACATAGTCGAGGATGGGCCGGTCGCGCTCGGTAATCGTGGTGTGACAGCCGCAATACCAGCACATCGACCGACAGAAGGGGATGTGGATATAGAGCGAAGTCGGTTGTCCCTCGGGCAAGGCCTTCAGCCAGGACAGATAATCGAGGGCGTCGAACTCCGGGCTGAAGTTCGGAGCCGTAGGATAGCTCGTGTAGCGCGGCAGCCGTGCATCGCCATATTTCTCGATTATCGCTGCGGACATGTCGGGCTCCTTTCCGGTTTTCATCGGAAAGCATTTATCTGCCCGGCGCCGGCCCCTCTTTGTGCAAAGTCAACGACAGCGCCGCGTTTTTGCAAAATATTTGTCCCGACGCAAATTTCCCCGGATGCGCCGCTGCTAAATCAGGAAGGCGGCAGGGATCGGCCAGGCCGCAGCCCCAGCTTGAAAGGCCCAGAACACACCATGTCGGATATTCAGATCCCTTCCATCGATGTCAGGACGCTCGCTCCCGCCGAACGCCACCCGAAGATTTTTGGCGTGCTGACGTCCCTCATCCCGGGCGGCATCATGCATGTCACCAGCGACCATGATCCTCGTCCGCTGCACTACCAGATCGAGAGCCGGTATCCGGAACAGTTCGACTGGCAATATCTCGAACAGGGCCCGGATGTCTGGCGCGTCGAAATCCAGCGGGCGCAGGGTTCCGGCTGCGACTGCTGCTGCGGTCACTGAAAGACGAAAGCCATGCCCGGCGCCACCCTTTCCCGCTGGACAATGTCCTATTTCGCGACGGCGCTGGTCTGCCTGGTCGCCGGGCTGGCCTTGATGACATCGGGTTTCGGATATCCATCCGCTCCCATCGAGGATCCGGCCTCGCTGGTGATCGTTCATCTGATCGCGATCGGCTGGCTCGGTCTCCTGTTCGCCGGATCGCTGCTTCAGTTCGTGCCGGTGATCGCCTCGCAGCAGCTGCGATCACCCTATCTCGCCCTGCCCGCGCTGCTCCTGACCGTGATCGGGTTGCTCCTGCTGCTGACGGGGTTCCTGGGGATGGCCGATATCGCGCCCTTCTGGACATGGACACTCCCGGCCGGAGGCATCCTCCTGACGCTGGCATTCACAGGCCTCTGCTGGATGGTCGCGGGTACGCTCGCAGCAGCCCGGCCGTACTCGCTGCCGGCAAAGTTCGTGGCACTCGGCTGCTTGGCCATGATCGGCACGGCCGTGCTCGGGATGCTGTTCACCCTTCCCCTCTCGGGCCTTACCGACAATCCGCATCTCGTCGGCCTGGTGCTTTCGGCCGGGCGGGCACATGCCTATCTCGGCCTTTACGGATGGATGACCGTCACCGCGATCGGCGTCAGCTACCGCCTCCTGACCATGTTCCTGCTGTCGCCTGAAAGGACGCGCGGAACAAGTCGGGCGATCGGCTGGCTGCTGGCTGCCGCTCTTCTCACGGTCGGCTGCAGTATCGTCCTCGATGGAGCCGGCCTGCCCGCGGACTGGCCGCTTTACCTGGCGATCGCCCTCTCCGGGCTTGCCGCTCTTCTCTACGCGGCGGATGTCCACGCGATCTTCCGCGAACGGAAACGGAAATCCGTGGAACTGAACGTGATGGCGAGCCTCGTTGCGATCGGCATGCTGGTCTTCTGCTTCGTTCTTTTCGCCGCCTCGATCGCGGTCGGAAATCCGGCCGAAATGATGATGCCGATTGCCTATCTCTTCACGTTCGGCTGGCTGACCGGGCTCGGCCTCGGGCAGCTCTACAAGATCGTGGCATTCATGACCTGGCTGGAATTCTACGGTCCCGTTCTCGGGCGGGCGCCAGTCCCGCGCGTCCAGGACCTGGTCAACGAGCGGCGCGCATCCGCATGGTTCCTGCTCTATTTCGGAGCCACTGCCGCAGCGACCGCCGCTTTGTTCCTCGACAGACCGGACATGGTCAGGGGGGCTGCCCTCGTCCAGCTCACGGCCGTCTGCGCGCTGGGCTTCGAGTTCATCCAGGCCCGCCGCCTCGCCATGGTTCCGGCCGCAACCAGACTTCCGTCCGGCATCGCCGCACGACGGCTCTTCTTACCAAGCTTCAACGGGAGGTCACGATGACCCAGGAATTCAAGGAACTCGACGTCAGGCCCATTCTGAAAAACGGCGGCGAGCCGTTCGAAGCGATCATGACGGCGGTCGGTGCGCTGCAGCCCGGCCAGGGGCTGAAGCTGTTTGCGCCCTTCAAGCCGCAACCGCTCTATCGCGTCATGGATGCCAAGGGCTTCGATCACGCCGTCTTGGAACTCGAGGGCGGGGACTTCGAAGTGCGCTTCACGCCGCGCCAGGAAGAAGCGGTCGCACTCTCCGAAAACGCGGTCTCGCCTGAACTGTGGGCGGAACCGTCCGTACAGCTCGACCTTTCCGACCTCGATCCGCCGGAACCGATGCAGCGAATTCTGGCGCAGACCGAGGCACTGAGCCCGGGCAAGGTGATCTTCGCGGTGCTTGCCCGCGAACCGGTCTTCCTGTTCCCCGAATTGACGCGCCGCGGCCACCAATGGGTCGGCAATTTCGACCGGGACGGCAGCGCCTACCGGATCATGATCCGCATCGGCAAGGAGGCGTCCAATGCCTGACGCATCCGGCCACGCCAACCTGACCGAGCGCGTCAGGCAACAGCTTTCCATGGTCATCGACCCGGAGATGGGCCGCAGCGTCGTGGACATGGGCCTGATCTACCTCATCGAGGCGGATCAGGCCGGCGACATGCACATAATGATGACCACCACGACAAGAGGCTGCCCCGCCTCGACCTTTCTGACGCAAGCAGTCCAGGCCTGTGCCGCGTCGGTCTCGGGTGTCCGGAGTGTCGAGGTGGCGCTGACCTACACTCCGCCGTGGAACCCTTCGATGATGACGTCATGAAGCTTCCGAAACTGATCAGGCGGTGGAAAGAAACGCGGGACCAGGATATGTCGCGGCTTTCCCCGGATGCGAAAAATGTCCAGGACCAGCGTCTTGCCGTCTACGAGATGATCGCGGCCGGCACAGCGGACGACCCGGCCTTGTTCATCATCGATGAAATCGAGCGTCTGAGCGAGTCGGTCGCCCGGGATTTCTGACACAGCCCCTTTAATCCCGCATCATCCGTTTCAGAAGGCCTTGGTGGCCTTCTGTCCCGCTCCCGTTAGTCCTTCGTGCTTTCCGCCAGGGCCAGCAGGCCGTCGGCATCCTTGACCAGCAGCTTCTGGCGCCCGCCTTCGACCAGCCCCTTCGCTTCCCATGCGCTCATGATTCTGGAGACGGTATGAAGCGTGGTGCCGGTCATCTCGGCGATGTCCTGCCGGGAAATCGGGAAATCGACGCGCACCGCGTCCCCCTCCTTGCGGCCGGCCTGCTTGATCAGCCGCAGCACGGCATGGGCGACACGCTGCTCGACCTCCTGCGTCGACATTTCGCGGATCCGGGCATGGGCTTCTTCCAGGCGCTGCCCGATCGTCTGCATCGCCGTGACCGCAAGGCGGGGATTGCGATCGACGAACTGGGGCCAGAGCTCGGTCGGCCAGCAAAGCGCGATGCTTTCGGCCACGGCCATGGCCGTGCCGGGATAGTCCATCCGTTGAAGCGCCTTGGCGAAACCGAACAGATCACCCGGATGGACGACGCGGACGATGATCTGCTGGCCGTCCTCGGTGACCTGCGTGACTTTCAGCCTTCCATGCAGAAGCAGATAGAAATGCGTCGCGGCCGCGCCCTGCTCGAACACGGCTTCGCCGACCGGCACCCTGCGGGAGGTTGCATGCGTGAGAAGGGCGTCGGTATCGGCATCCTCCATTCTCTCGAACAGGGGAAAACTTTTCACGAGGCTCTTATCGATCTTCAACGGCTTATGCTCCGCTAGGGGTCGATGGGACCCTAGCATAACCCGTGCCGGGATCGAAGATGCGGTATTGCCGCGCCCCGACATTCCACCGATCAAACCGGTATCGCGGGGACGCTCCCACTGCGCGGCGAGCACTTCACCTGCAACAGACATTCCCTGTTTGCTTGCGACGCCGCAAAGAAGGGTGACATCGCCGCCGCTATAAGACTGTCGGAAATCAAGGAGCTCCGAAGATGACGACAATTCCGGCGGCAAGGCGACCTGGCGGCGTCCCCAGGGGACTTTCCACGACAGCCCCGATCATATTCTCCTACGGCTTCAGGCCGTTCTTTCTCTCCGCGGCGCTCTGGGCGATCGTCGCGATGCTGCTGTGGATAACGAGCCTGGCGGGACTGACCGATGTGGCCGAGACCTACGGCACGGTCCATTGGCATGCGCATGAGATGCTGTTCGGTTATGCAAGCGCGGTGCTTGCCGGTTTCCTGCTCACCGCGGTGCCCAACTGGACCGGCAGATTGCCGGTGTCCGGGTGGCCGCTGGTGTTTCTTTTCCTCGTCTGGGTCGCCGGCAGGCTGGCGTTGCTTCTGTCGGACTATATCGGGACTACGGCCGCCATTCTGGCCGACAGCGTCTTTCTGCCGCTTCTTCTTTTCATCTGCGTGCGCGAAGTGGTCGCCGGCCGGAAGTGGAAGGATCTGAAAGTCGTCGCGGGACTGATGGCCCTCTCGGTCGCAAACGTCCTCTATCATCTGGCGGTGACCGCCGGGCAGCATCCATCCTTGGGGATCAAGCTTGCCCTTTCGGCCTATACCGCAATGATCCTGGTCGTCGGCGGCCGAATCATTCCGAGCTTTACCCGCAACTGGATCAACAAGACCGGCCGGACGGATTTTCCCGCCGCCTATGACCGCTTCGACACGGCCGCCATCCTGTGCGGGGTCGCCGCCCTGGCAGCCTGGATCGTTCTGGACGACGGAAGGCTCGTCGCCGGAGCGGCGGGACTGGCGGCCGTCATGCATGCGGTCCGGCTCGCACGCTGGCGGGGCTGGACGACGACGGCGGAAATACTGGTGACGGTGCTGCATGTCGCCTACCTGTTCGTGCCGCTGGGTTTCCTGGCGATCGGCCTGGCAGCCGTGAACCTTTTCGACGAGACGTCGGCAATCCACGTCCTGAGTGTCGGAACCGTGACCACGATGATGCTCGCCGTCATGACAAGGGCGAGCCGGGGCCATACCGGACGGGTGCTCACCGCTTCGCCGACGACGATCGCTTCCTATGCGGCGATCGTGCTCTGCGCATTCCTGAGACCCAGCGCCGGCCTTTTCCCCGAATTTGCGAGCTTGATCTATTCGCTGTCCGGCATCGCATGGCTTGCCGCTTTCGGCCTTTTTGTTCTCGAATACGGCCCGATGCTGATCCGCGTAAGGCGGCGGGTGGCGGAAGGATAGGGACTATCGATCCCGACGGCCCGTCCCGTCCGGCGCGGCCCGTCGGGCCGAGATCAGGGCGCGATCTCGGCCTCCCCCTCCATCCTGGTGATCTCGAAATCGCTGATGATCACGTCGAGGCGAAGCCGCCATCGCCCGGGAAGAGGGAGCACGATATCGGGCACCGTCCAGCCGTCCTTTCCTTTCGCGGCCTTGCGCCTTATCGGCTCGATCCCCGCCCCGGGGTTGGACAGCACAACCGTCACATCCTGAGGGTCGAGCGGAGACCCGTCGCCCTTGGCGATGACCGCCGATATCGCCACGTCCCCGACCCGGGCGGGCGTGATCCTGACATCGGCCACGGCCTTGCCGGTCTGCAGGCGAACCACGGCAGTCCTTTCGACTTCGGCGACCAGGGCGCGTGGGGGCGGCGTGAACCGCCATGTCGCAGCCACGGCAAAGATGAGGAGCAGAACGACCGTTTCCACCGCGATCGAACGAACCAGCAGACGGATCGCGCCCGGCTCTCCCTTTTCCGAACCGGACGTGAGTTTCCACCGGTTGAAGGCCGCCAGGGCAAACAGCAGGATCAGCAGCGCGAGCTTGACGAGGAAAACGATCCCGTAAGCCGTCGTCACCAGCCCGGCCGGTGTGCGGACCTGGACGACCGCGAGCACGCCGCCGGCCGCGGCAAGCACCAGAACGGCCCATGGTATGAAGACCGAGAAGCGGTGTAGTGCCACGCCTGCCGCTTCACCGCCCTTTCTGAACTCGGCGAGGAGCGGCAGCAGCGCACCGGCCCAGATCGCGATGGCCGCGACATGCAGAAAGACGGCCGGGCGCATCAGCCATTGCGGATCTGCGGCGCTCGCATGCCCGCTGAGGCAAAGGGCGAATGCCGCCGTCATGACGGCCGATATGGATATCCAGCGGGCGTCCTTGCCTGGCCCGCAGGCCAGGGCAAGCCCCGCAAGCGCCAGCGCGGCAAGCGCAAAGATGACGGTCGGGCCGAAACTCGTGGTCATTCCCGCCGTCCAGACCCCGGGCGCGAAAAGCCGCGGGACAGGCTCACCCACCGTATCGAGACCCTGGAAGCCGGCCGAAAGCAGGGCACCGGCAAAACCTGCGCCAAGAGTGACCGCGACCTGTCTCAGCGCCTTACCGGAACCGCCCGCGAACCAGTGGATCGCAAAAACGCCGCCGACGCCGAAGAAGAGACCGACATAAAGTGCGACCTTGCCAATCCAGAGACCGGCGCGGACCGGCCAGTCGATATCGGCCGCAGCCCCCCGGGCATTGCCGTTCGGCTGCCCGATGGAAAAGACGACCGAACCGCCGATCGGGTGACCGTCTTCCGAAACGACCCGCCAGGAGAGGAGATAACTGCCGCCCGAGAGGTCGCCGGGCGGCGTGATCTCGATGGTCCTGTCCTTGAGGACGACGTTTTTGAGAACCACGGTGCTCCGGTCAGGTCGCGTGAGCTTGAGACTGGTCGGCGAGACGGGCTCGCTGAACGTCAGCGTGATCACGCGCGGCGCCGTGGACACGACCGAGCCGTCCCGCGGCTCGGTCGTGTTGAGGGATGCATGGGCGCATGCCGCCGCCGCCATGACCAGCCACAGCAGGATCGTGGACACGAACCGCGGCAAGATGCCGGTCAGGGAAATTGCCTTGTCGCAAAGCGGCGTCATCGGCCTTCATGCTCCCGCGTGGACGGATCGTTCAGTTGCCAGCCTTCTGAAGAAGCTTGACGCCGGGCGCCGGCAGTTCGAGGTCCGAAGCCTTCTGGCCTGCGGCCGGCACCTCGATCCAGCGTTCCTTGAGGCCTTCCGGGCACTCCTGGATCACCGGGAAATAGAGCATGTCGCCGGGCTTCAGATCGGCGGCAATCGTACCGCGCAGGACGAACTCGTCATACTCGTCGTCACCGAGATTGCCGCCGCTCCAGACCACTTCCTTCACCCCTTCGGTAACGGGAGAGCCGTGATTGTCATAGGCCTTGGCATAGGCGCCCTTGACCTTGTCGAGCGTCCAGCCCGCCTTCGGCTGCGGCTTGACGCCGTAGAAACCCTCCGGGATCTGGACGCGCACCGTGTTCGTCGGCTTGCCCTCGCAGCCGTGCGGCACGCGCAGCACCGCCTTGTAGGTCGAACCTGCGGGAGCTTCCTTTCCTTCCAGGGTGATATGCGCCAGCGCGGCGGTGCTGCCGAACATCAGGACGGCGGCGGCTATGGTGATTTTCTTCAACATGTAAATTCTCCGTACGTGGCCGCGCCATGGGCGGCCTGGTCTCGAGCGGCCGGCAGCCAGCATGGCTCCAGTCCGATATGGGTTGGTGGCTTGAAAGGGCGATCCCGCCCATGCTTCCGTCTGCCGGTCGCCGGCAGCTGCAACGGCTTTCACTGCGCCGTTGCCGATTGGCCCTCGGGTGAGATCACGAGACAGAAGCGCGCGGGATTGCCGACCGAGAGCGCCTGGCGAGCCTTCAGGTTCGCGTGGGCCTCGCTTAAATCTCCGGTCTGCATGCCATATCGCAAGACGCCGAACGTCTTGCGCGGCATCCGTTCAGGCGGCCTGAGGTGGCGCGCGGGGATTTCCGGGGGAGGTCTCGGGACGTTCGAAGGGACCTGTATCCGCTTCGATCGGAACCAGTCTGGAACTGGCTTCCAGCCGGTTGCTCAGAAAATTGTCGGAAAGTTGCGGTGCAAGCACCGGAGCGAGAATACTGCACGCCTGGGTGCAGCATTCGGGCAGCTTTGATCCGTCCTTATGATCGGACTTGCCGCCGATGTCGGCATGGGTGATGCAAAGCGGGTTTCCAAAATCGTCGAGGACGGGAGCCGCGACCGTCGAGCCGAGAAGCACGGACCCAAGCAGCATCTGCAAGACGAGCGCGTAGGCCACGATCATCGTGAAGACAATACTTGAGGCAGGTGTCCTGCGGTTTTTCACGATCCCCTCATCAGCTGCGGCAGCCCCGGATGTCCGGTTTGGACACCCGTTACTGGCACGGCGCAGTCATGTCTGTCTATGCGCCCTTCCGTCACAGCGTTCTTTGATGCGCATCAACTCCCGGCTCATTGGCAACCGAGGGGCTAGAACGCGAGCTGGACCTTCATTGATTTTGTTCTGTCTGCTGCGGTTTCGAATGCGTTGACGGCGTCGTTGATGGGGAAGATTGCGGTGAGGAGCGGTTTGAGGTCGACGCGGCGCTTGCCGATCAGGTCGACGGCGAGGCCGAATTCCTCGTGGAAGCGGAACGTGCCCTTCATCTCGATTTCCTTGGCGACCACCACGTTCTGGGGAATGGCGACGTCGCCGCCAAGCCCGAGCTGGACCAGCACCCCGCGCGGCTTGAGCACCTCCAGGCCGGAGCGGACGGCCCGCTCATTGCCCGACGCCTCGAACTGCACGTCGAAGTAACCCTTGTTGGCCGAATAGGCGGCAAGCTCCTCCGGATGGCTGGCGACATCGATGACCCGGTCGGCGCCGATCGCCAGCGCCTTGTCGAGGACCGCGGCCATCACGTCGGTCGCGACGATCTCGCGGGCGCCATGGGCACGCGCGGCGATGATCGCCAGCGCCCCGATCGGGCCGCAGCCGGTGACCAGCACCCGCTTGTCCGCGAGCGAGCCGGCCCGGTTGACCGCATGCAGCGTCACCGCGAACGGTTCGGCCATCGCCGCCTCGTTGATCGAGACGCCGTCCGCGATCCTGTGGCACTGCCACGGTTCGGCCACCAGCCGCTGGCGGAACGCACCCTGGATATGCGGCATCGGCATCGCCGAGCCGTAGAAGCGCATGTTGAGGCAATGGTTCTGCTGCCCCTTCAGGCAATAGTCGCAGGCATTGCAGGGCCGGCTCGGCGAGACCGCCACCCGGTCTCCGACCGCAAGGGCAGACACGCCCTCCCCCAATGCCTTGCCAAGGGCGACGATCGTGCCGGCCACCTCGTGGCCGAGGATCATCGGCTCGCGCAGCCGCACCGTGCCGAAGCCGCCGTGATTGTAATAATGCAGGTCGGAGCCGCAGATGCCGCCGGCCTCGATGGCCACCTCCACCTGGCCGGGGCCGAGCGCTTCGACCTCGCGCTCCTCGATGCGCAGGTCCCTGGCGGCATGGATGACGACGGCTTTCATGGGCTTTTCCTCTTAAAGGCAGGCCGCCGCGCAAGGGTGTAAAACGGCCTTGCGATTACGGCATGCGTCAAAACAAGGTCCGAAGCGCAACGCGCTTCAGACGACGGGCGTGGGCAGGGCGGCGCCGGCAAAATGGGCGGCGAGATTGTCGCGCACCAGCCTGCCCATCGCCTTGCGGGTTTCGATCGTGCCGGATGCGTGGTGCGGCTGGACCAGAACGTTGTCGAGCTTCAGGAACCGCGGATCGAGTTTCGGCTCGGCTTCGAACACATCGAGCGCCGCCGAACCCAGTGCGCCGCTTTCCAGCGCCTCGAGCAGCGCTTCCTCGTCGATATTCGACGCGCGCGAGATGTTGATCAGCATCCCCTCCGGGCCGAGAGCGGCAATGACATCCTTCGAGACGATATGGCGGGTGGCGGCCGATGCCGCCAGCGTCACGAACAGGAAGTCCGAGCGCCGGGCGAGCTCGACCGGATCGGCGACGAAGGTCATGCCTTCGCCATGGGGTTTTTCCGCGACGTCGCTATAGGCGATGTCCATGTCGAAGCCCTTCAGCCGTTTGGCCACTTCGAAGCCGATGCGGCCAAGCCCGAGCACGCCGGCCTTGCGGCCCCAGACGCGGCGCTTCAGCGGATAAAGGCCCTTCTCCACCCAGCTGCCGTCCTTCACCCAGGTTTCCGCGCCGATCATGCCGCGCGACTGGACCAGCATCATCGCCACGCCAAGGTCGGCGACGTCGTTGGTCAGCACGTCCGGCGTATTGGTGACCCGGATGCCGCGCGCCCGGCAGGCGTCGAGATCGACCGCGTCGTAACCGACGCCGTAGACCGAGACGACTTCGAGCTTCGGCAGCCTGCCGATCAGGTCGGCGGAGGCGCCGAGCTCGCCGCGCGTGGCGATGGCGCGGATGCCCTGCGCATGATCGCGGACGAAGGCGTCGCGGTCTTCGGCCTCGTAAAGCTTCAGCACGTTGTACTGCGCTTCCAGTTCGACGAGATCCCATTCCGGGTAGGGCCCGACGAGCAGGATGTCCGGCTTGGCCATTGTGTCCTCCAGGGTGATGTTGTTCGATGGTTTGTCGCCATGGCGTACGGCCATGGACGCGATATGGATGCGATGCGGGCCACCGCTGCCGGCCCTCACCAGGGCCGGCCGGTCCCGACGGTCATGACGTTTCCCCTGCCCGCCTGGAAGCGCCGCTGGCCCGGACGGCTCCTAAAGCGAGGTGGTGATGCCGCCGTCGACATAGAGCGTGTGGCCGTTGACGAAGGAGGACGCCCGGCCGGCGAGAAACACCGCGGCCCCCACCAGTTCCTCGACATTGCCCCAGCGCGCCGCCGGCGTCCGCTTCTCCAGCCAGGACGAGAATTCCGGGTTGTCGACCAGCGCCTGGTTCAAGGGCGTCCTGAAATAGCCCGGCGCGATCGCGTTGACCTGCAGGCCGTGTTTTGCCCAGTCCGTGCACATGCCGCGCGTCAGGTTCTTCACCGCGCCCTTGGTGGCCGTGTAGGGGGCGATGCCGGGGCGGGCCAGCTCGCTCTGCACCGAGGCGATGTTGATGATCTTGCCCTGCCCGCGGCCGATCATGTGACGCGCCACCGCCTGGCCGACGTAAAAGACGCTGGAGACGTTGGTCTTCATCAGCTGCTCCCAGCGGTCCACCGGAAACTCCTCCAGCGGGCTGCGGAACTGCATGCCGGCATTGTTGACCAGGATGTCGATCGGCCCGATCCCGGCCTCGATCGCGTCCACGCCCCGCCTGACCGCCTCGGGATCGGTCACGTCGAAATCCGACACCGAAACGACGGCCCCCGCCTCCTGCAACTGCCGCGAGGCGGCCTCAAGCTTGCCGGTGTCGCGGCCATTCAGGACGATCGCTGCGCCGTGATCAGCCAGCCCCTTGGCCAAAGCAAACCCAATCCCCTGCGACGAACCCGTCACCAAAGCACGCCGACCCGAAAGATCAAACAATCCGTAAGTCATCGAAATTCTTTCCGAAGAGAAACCGTCGCCTGCCGACGATTGTGGCTGAGGCTCAGATATCGACGACCAGGCCCTTGGCTTTCAGCACCGGCTCGAGATTGCTGACCTCGATGACTGACTTACCCTGCTTGTAGGCCGCGATATAGCCGGCTTCGGCATCTTCGCGGGCCTGGGAAAGCCGTGCGGCCTCCTGGGCCTCCGCGCGGCGGACAACCACCAGCCCGTCGGCATCGCCGACGATGATGTCGCCGGGATTGATCGTTTCGCCGCCGATGATGATCGTGTCGTTCACGGCCGCGATCGTTTCCTTGACGGTGCCCTTGATGCAGACGCTCAGGGAAAACACCGGAAAGCCGAGGTCCCTCAGCTGCAGCGTGTCGCGGACGCCCGTGTCGGTCACCAGGCCGCCGATGCCCTTCGCAAGGCACGCATTGGCGAGAACGTCGCCGAACGAACCGGCCTCTTCGTATTCGCCGGCGGACACGACGATGATGTCGCCCGGCTTGGCATAGTTGATCGCGAGCTGGAGCATGATGTTGTCGCGCGGCGCGCATTTGACCGTGAATGCCGGGCCGCACAGCTTCATGCGATAATCCACGGGCTTCAGGCGCGACGAGAGCGCTCCGCGGCGTCCCTGCGCTTCATGGATGGTAGCCGGCGAAAATTTGGAAACTGCCTCGATGTCAGCCTTGCTCGGCCGTTCGGGGATATCTTTTATGTGGATCATGGAAACCTCCCACGGTTAGGCCGACGGCGGGCACGCCCCGCCGCCTGCACTCTTGCGTGTTTGCAATTGGATGGAGTAGCCGGGCCGGAGCCTCAGGGGATCGGGTCGAACTTCAGTTCGGAGAGCGGCACGACCTTGTCGTTACGCGTCATCTTGTATTCGGTATCCGGGCCAAGCCACTTGTCCCAGATCTTGTTGAGCTCGCCTGACGTATCGAGCTTGCGGAGCACCTCGTTGATCTTGGCGGTCAGGGCCGGATTGTCCTTTGCCATGCCGATGCCGATCGGCTGGAACAGCATCGGATCCTCGATCATCCGCATTTCCTTGCCCTTGGTCTTCGACTCGTTGACGAACTTGGTCGTCGTCATCGTGTTCGCCACCATGCCGCGCGCCTTGCCCTGCTGGACGGCAAGATAGGCGGATGCGGTATCCTGGAAGGTCAGCGGATCGGACTTGTTGAGCTTGATCGACATTTCCGAAGTCGAGCCCTTGGTCGAGGCGATGCGCTGGCCTTCGAAATCGGCCTTTTTCTTGCCGGGGTCGTCGGCCGGGACGATCAGCATTTCCTTGGCGAGGTAGTAGGGGTCGCTGAACTGGATCTGCTCGGCGCGGCTCAGCGTATAGGCAAGGTTGGCAACCGTGATGTCGACGCGGCCGAGCTTGACTTCCGGCACGCGCGCCTCGACCGAGACCGGCTTGATTTCGGCCTTGACGCCCAGTTCCTTGGCGATCGCGTTGCAGAGATCGACGTCGAAACCGGCCATTTCGCGGGTCTTCGGATCGGGCGCCGCGAAAGGCACGACATCCGCGAACGTCGCACAGCGAAGCGTCTTGGCCGACATGATCGTATCCAGCTGATCCGCCTTTGCCGGCAAGGCCGCCGCGGCGCCTGCCAGCATGGTGGTCAGGGTGAGGAATTTCCAGTTCATTGCTGTTCTCCTTTGTTGTTGGTCGTGGTTATCAATGGCGCAGATCGGCGAGGAACCGCTGAGCACGAGGATGCCGGGGGGTCTTGAAAAACTCTTCGGGCGGCGCCGTCTCGAGTATCTGCCCCGCATCGATGAACCAGATGCGGTCGGCGACATCGCGGGCGAAGCCCATTTCATGGGTTACGCAGATCATCGTCATGCCTTCGGATGCGAGGCTCTTCATGACCGCCAGAACCTCGCCGACCATTTCCGGATCGAGCGCGCTGGTCGGTTCGTCGAACAGCATGACAGGCGGCTCCATGGCGAGCGCCCGCGCTATCGCCACCCGCTGCTGCTGCCCGCCGGACAGCTGCCCGGGATAGGCCTGCGCCTTGTCGGCGAGCCCGACCCGATCGAGAAGCTTGAGCGCCTTTTCGTGGGCAACATTCGCCGCCACGCCCTTCACGCGGACCGGCGAGATCGACACATTTTCGACGACCGAGAGATGCGGAAACAGGTTGAAGTTCTGGAACACGAAACCGATCCGGCTGCGCAGGGCGTTGAGCTCCCGCGTCCGCATCGCCGCATGGATGTTCTGCCCGTCGAGGGTGATCGATCCGCTGTTGATCTCCTCGAGACGGTTGATCGTGCGGATCAGGGTGGATTTGCCTGAACCGGAAGGCCCGCAGATCACCACCACCTCGCCACGGGCGACTTCAGCGTCGATATTCTTGAGGACCGGATAGTCGCCATAGCTCTTGCAAACGTCCGAAAGGCGGATCGTCTGCAATGGCTGGATCTCTGCTGCCGAGGTGCTCATAGCTGCTCCGATACGATTTTGGCCGAGACGAGCGCCGGGGCTGCGGCGCCGGACAAACCGGCGCGGCGGCGCGTGATGCGGCGTTCGACGAGGTTGGCAACATGCGTCAGGCTCCAGCAGATCGCGTAGTAGACGACCGCAAGGATGAAGAAGACCTGGAAGGGCTGCGTCAGGAGCTGGTTGTTGACCTGGCTCGCCGCGAACGTCAGGTCCGGCACATTGATGACGTATCCGAGCGTCGTATCCTTGATCGTCGAGACGAAGGTCGAGATGATGCTCGGGATCATGTTGTAGAGCGCCTGCGGCAGGATGATGAAGCGCATCGCTCCGAGAGAGCTGTGCCCCAGCGCACGTGCGGCATCCATCTGGCCGCTGCCGAGTGCGACAATGCCGGCGCGCACGACCTCGCTCAGGAAGGCGCCCTGGTAGACGACCAGCGTCGTCAGCATCGTCACGAAGCTCGGCACGTCCGCGCCCGTCCAGAGCGGAACGAGGAAATAGCTCCAGAGGATCAGCATCAGCAGCGGCACGCCGCGGGTGATGTAGACGAGCGCGGTGACCGGCCACCGCAGCAGCCGCCATTTCGACAGCCGCGCCAGCGCCAGCAGGATGCTGACCGGGAAGGCGAGCGCGATGCTGAGCGCCGACAGGATCAGCGTATTTGCAAGCCCGCCCAGCGGGCCATTCGGATATTGGCCGATCAGCAGCAGGAGCCAGTAGTCCTGGATGATGGCGATGACATCGTGGATCATGCGCGCGCACTCCGGACCGGATCGGCGCGCATCGACAGGTAAGCGCCGGCGCCCATGATCAGAAGCGAGAAGAACAGGTAGAGGACCGTCCCGATCAGATAGATCTCGAAGGTGCGGAAGCTCAGATTTTCCACTTCCTTCACGGCATGCGTCAGTTCGGACGCACCGATGACGATGGCGAGACTGCTGTTCTTGAACAGGGAGACACTGTGGTTGATCAGCGGCGGAAGCGCATTGCGCACCCCCTGCGGCATGATCACGAAGCGCATCGCCGAGATATAGCCGTGCCCGAGCGCCTTGGCGGCCTCCATCTGGCCGGGGCTGACGGAGCGAAGGCCGGACCGCAGGTCCTCGCTGAAATAGGCCGCCTGGCACAGGCCGAGACCGATAACGGCGAAAATCGCTTCGGCATTATGAGCCGCCAGCCAGGAGGTCAGGCCCGCCGGAAGCAGCGTGAAAATCCCGAAATACCACAGCATCAGTTGGACGAGGGTCGGCACGTTCCGGTGATAGGAGACATAGGCCGCCACCGCCCTGTCGCCGAAGCGAAGCGGCGAAAACCGGATGCACAGGAGCAGGAGCGCGAGTATCATGGCCAGCAGCCACGAGCCGACATAGATGACGAAGGTCATCTCGATGCCGTGCAGGAGCATCGACGTATATTCGGGGTTTCTCAGGATAGCCGAGAGATCGAAGCCGTTCACCGCCCCGGCTCCCTGGAACTGTCCGGGCCTGCCGGAGCCGGCTGCGGCCGGGCGGTCTGCAGTCCGCCCATGACCTGCAATGTCGGCGTGATCTCCATGTGCCCGATATTGACCGCGACCGGCGCGGCAATCGCAAACGCGATCGCTTCCGCGATATCGGCTGCCTGCGGCAGTTCGAAACCTTCGATGAACCGTTCCCGGATGCTGGGGTCGTCGCCGTGGACATGGTTGAAGATATCCGTCGCGACCCGACCGGGGCAGATTTCCGTGACCCTCACGCGCTTGCCGAACGCGTCGATGCGCAGCTGGTTCGACAGCATGGCGACGCCGGCTTTGACGGCGTGATAGATGGAATTGCCGCCGAAATTGTAATTGCCGGCGATCGAGGAAACGTTGATGACATGACCTCGATCGCGGGCGACCATTCCCGGCACGATCAGACGGCAGATGTGGAGAACTGCACGAAGATTGACATCCACGAGGAGATCGATGTCGCTCTCGTCCGCTTCCAGGAATTTCTTCGGGCGATCGACGCCGGCATTGTTGACGAGGATATCGAACTCGACGCGACCGGCAAGTTCGGCCAGTGCCGGCCGGTCGGTGACGTCGATGACATGCGCAATACATCCGGTGCGGGCGGCCAGATCCCGCAGCGCATCGCCGCTGCGGGCAACCGCGTGAACCTCGATATTCTCACGCCGAAGCCGCTCCACCACAGCAGCGCCGATACCGGAAGAAGCTCCGGTGACCAATGCGGTTTTGTAATCGGAGAATGGCATTCTGATCCCCTTGTTGTTGTAAATGACAGTAGCGAACCTTTGATCTCTTGCCTAAGACCGATTATTTCTGGAGCAATAAGCAACCGTTATGGAGACTTGGCCCAGCAATGACGGCGGATGACCGTCTGGCGGCCGGCATGGCGGCCGGCGGCGGCGTTGCAAAAGAAGATCGCGTCTGCAAACATGCGCCTGTTCGCAAAAAAAGACGAAAATCCGCATGGACATCAGACGCCTCAAATCCTTCATCGTGATCGTCGACAGCGGCAGCATCACGCGCGCGGCGGACCTTCTGCACATCGCGCAGCCGGCGCTCAGCCAGCAGCTGGCGGCGCTGGAGGAGCATTTCGGTCAAAAACTGCTGATCCGTAGCCAGCAGGGCGTCAGCATGACCGACGCGGGACACGCGGTATATCGCCATGCCCAGATCATTCTTCGCCAGATGGAACAGGCCCAGGCGGATGCTTCCGCCGCCGGCAATTCCCTGGCCGGGCGCGTCTCCGTGGGACTGGTGCCCTTCAGCAGTGCCGCCACGCTCTCGGTCGATCTCCTGGCCGAAACACGCAGGCGCCATCCCGGCATCCTGCTCCATCTCACCGAAAGCGTCGGCCAGACCTATAGCCAGATGATCATGAACGGCCGGCTGGAAATGGCGCTGATCCACGGAGCGGGACCGATCAAGGGCGTTCGGTTCGAACCGATCCTCAGCGAGGAATTTTTCCTCGTCGCGCACCGCGACTTCGCGATCGAAGCGGATACCAGGCCCATCCCGGTCACGGCTCTCGACGGCTTGCCGCTTCTGATGCCGCCGGCCTATAATTTCGTCCGCCGCGCCGTCGACACGGCGTTCACGCGCAGCCGGATCAATTTGAAGGTCGTGGCTGAAGTCGAAATCGTCAGGACATTGGCGCGGGCCGTGGGCAGCGGTCTTGGAGCGACCATCATGCCGAAAGCCATCGCCGACCGCATCGTGACCGAATCGAGCGAGCCGCTGATCTGCCGGCTCGTTTCCCCGCGGATCGAGGAAACGCTGTCGCTTTGCATTTCCGATCAGAATTCGCTGTCGGAGCCGGCGCTGGCGGTCAAGGATATCCTTCTCGAACTGACCGCGCGGCTGAAGACGTAAGGCAGTTCCGGCACGGATCGCGCCCGCGCCGGACATCCATCGGACCGGGCGTCAGCGCATGTCCTGACAGAACTGGGCGATCCGCGCGCATCCCTCGTCCAGCATTTCCATGCTCGTTGCGTAGGAAATGCGGAAATAGGGGCTCATACCGTAAGCGGCGCCTTGCACCGTCGCCACGTGATGCTCGTCCACCAGCGCCATCACGAAATCCACGTCGGTTTCGATCTTGCGCCCGCCCCTGGTGGTCTTGCCGATCAGGCCGGACATGTTGGGATAGAGGTAGAAGGCGCCCTCGGGCTTGTGGCAGCGCAGTCCTTCCACCTGCGACAACCGGTCGAGCACGAAATCCCGCCTCTGCCTGTAGATCGCAGCCCGTTCCTTGAGGAGATCCTGGGGTCCGTTCAGCGCCGCGATGGCAGCCGCCTGCGTGACCGTGGTGATGCCGCCGCCGTTCTGGCCGTTGACGTTGCTGATTGCGCTGATCAGCTCCCTGGAGCCGCTGGCGCAGAAGCCGAGCCGCCAGCCGGTCATGGCATAGGCCTTCGAGACCCCGTTCATGGTGAGGACCCGGTCGTAGAGCCTGGGTTCCGCGTCCGCGATGGTGCAGAATTCGAAACCGTCATAAACCAGATGTTCGTAGATATCGTCGGTCAGAATCCAGACATCCGGATGCCTCAGCATGACCTCGGCGATCGCTTTCATCTCGGCGCGCGAGCAGGCCGCCCCCGTCGGATTGTTCGGAAAATTCAGGATCAGCCATTTGGTACGCGGCGTGATCGCGGCTTCCAGATCTTCCGGCCGCAGCTTGAAGCCGGCCTGCTCGAAGCAGGGAACCGCCACCGGAACCCCGCCGGCGAACTTGACGATATCGGCATAGCTCACCCAGGAAGGCGTCGGGATGACGACCTCGTCGCCGGGATTGCAGGTGGCGAGCATCGTATTGAAGATCACCTGCTTGCCGCCGCCGGAGACGACGATCTGGCTGGCATCGTAATCGAGATTGTTGTCGCGCTTGAACTTGCCGCTGATTGCGGCCTTGAGCGCGGGGGTGCCGTCCATCGGCGGGTATTTCGTATCTCCGCCGAGGGCTGCTGCGTGGGCCGCCTCGATCGCATGCGGCGGCGTCGGGAAATCGGGCTCGCCGGAAGAAAGGCTGACGACCTTGACGCCCTTTGCGGCCAGTTCCCGGGCACGCTGGGTCATGGCGGCGGAGGCGGATATGGAGACGTTTTTCAGGCGGTCGGCTGTAGCAGACATCGACATGATCTTTCGATACGGATTGGAACGGGCGGCCGCCGGGCTGGCGGCCGGGATACGTTAAAGCGCGAGCGCGGCGGCCGGAGCGAGGGTTGCACCCGAAGCTTCGATCTCGCTTCGGACGGTTCGTGCAAGTTCGAGCGAACCCGGCGTATCGCTATGCACGAGGATGGACCGCGCCGGCATGGCGAGGGAGCCTCCGTCGATGGTCTCGACGGTTCCGTCGTGAAGGAAGCGGCGCACCCTTGCCCGCACGGCATTTTCGTCCTTGATGACGGCGCCCGTCAGCCCGCGGGCGACAAGCCTGCCTTCGGCATCGTAGGCCCGGTCGGCCAGGAAAAGCGCCAGCGTCTTCAATCGCGCCCGCTTGGCAGCCCGTTCTATTTCGCTGTCGGGCGTCACGAACACGACAAGGCCCGCATCCACCGCGACAATGGCATCCATCATCAGATCGGCGAGAACCGGATCGCGGTTGACCATATTGCCCATGGCCGCGTGAAAACTGATGTGCCCGACGGCGGCACCCTCGCTCGCTGCGATCGCCTTGAGGGCGCCGAGCTGGTAGAGCATCTGCTGGCGGAGTTCGTCCGGCTGGAATGGCATCTCGCGCCGGCCGAAACCAAGCCGGTCGGGCAGGCCCGGATGAGCGCCGATGCCGACCCCGTTCGCCTTTGCGAGCCGCACCATGCGCGCCATCGTGTCCGGATCTCCGCCATGGAAGCCGCAGGCGATGTTGGCCGACGACACGACCTTCATCATCGCCTCGTCGTCGCACAGCCGGTAAGGCCCGAAGCCTTCGCCCATGTCGGAATTCAGGTCGATTTTCATCGTCAACTCCCTTAGACCGATCGATATTTCAAGCCATCGCCCTCAAGGCGCGCTTGACCATCGCAGATGTGTTCCTGACGTCTTCGACATAGCGGGCGACCGCCTGCTCGACCGCGCGCGCTTCCGCATGCGTGGACCGCACGAAGCGTATGCGGCTGCCGATGCGGGCCTGGCCAAGCCGCCAGAGGTCGCATTCGATCACGCCGGCGATCTTCGGATATCCGCCGGCCGTGTTCGCATCGCTCATCTGGACGATGGGCTCCCCGCCCGGCGGAACCTGGATCACCCCGGGCACCACGCCATGGGAGCGCATCTCGATCGACGTCGTCGGCTTGATGGGCTCGCCCGACAGACGGTAGCCGGTGCGGTCGCTGCGGGAGGAGATCTTCCAGGTCTGGCTCCAGAAGGCGTCGCCGTCGTCGGGAAACAGGGCATGCTCACCACCCGGCAGGGCCCGGACCGGCAGCGTGCCATCGACGAAATCGGGAAAGACGTCCCGCAGCGCCACGACAGGCTCGACGACCGCCAAGCCGCTCGCCGGCACCGGAACGATGTCGGCACTGTCACCGAGCGCGATCCGATCGCCCTTTACCAGAGGCCGGCCGGCATTGCCGCCGAAGCCGCCGCGCAGGGATGTGCTGCGCGACCCCATGACCGCGGGAACATCCACGCCGCCTCCCAGCGAAACATAGGCGCGCGCCAATGACGGGGGATGTCTCAGTTCAAGCACCTGCCCGGCCTCCGCCGTATAGGCGCACCAGGAAAGCAGTTCCACCCCGTCAAGCGCCGGGGCGCCATCGGCGCCCGTGACCGCGAAGATGGTTCGCCGATCGAACCGCAGGCCGAACGGGAAGGTCTGCACCTCGATCGCAGCCGCGCCCTCGTCATTGCCGACAAGAATATTGCCGATCCTCACCGCCAGCGGATCCATCGCGCCGCTCGCCGAGACCCCGATATCCCGATAGCCCTGTCGCCCCAGATCCTGGACCGTATTAAAGGGGCCGGTTTCCACGATCTCGATCATAGCTCGATCCTTGCCGGCACGAACCGCACTGTGTCTCCCGGCGCCATCATCGCCGGCGTCGGCGACATCGGGTCGAACATCTGCAGTTCCGCGAAACCTATGGAATTCCAGCCGTTCGGACCGGTGAGCATCGCGACGCCGGTCTGCATGCCGCCGATCGTCACGCAGCCCTTCGCCATTTTCAGCGACGGCACGGTCTTTCGTGGCATGTAGATGCGCGGATCAAGGCCATGCAGGTAACCGAAACCCGGAGCGCTGCCCAAGGCAAAAACGCGGTAGGTCGCCTCGTGATGGATACGGACGACCTCCCGGTCGCCGAGCCCGGCAAGGTCGCAGAGTGCCGACAGGTCTATGGCATGCTCCCCGCCGTAATGAACGGGGACCTCGATGGTCTTGCCGACCAGATCGATGCTGCGGGCATCGTCCCAGGCCTCCAGCAGCCGCGCCACCACGCCCTCGGGATCTTCCGGCGTTTCCCTGAATATCGCCAGCAGGTTGGTCATGCCCGGGACGATTTCCGAAATATCCGTCCACCCCCTCACCGTCTGCGACAGAGCCCAGATCCGGCGTTGTGCGGCGAGATCGAACTCGCCGGGCGCCTCGAGCAGGAAGGCCCGGGCTCCGATCGAGGATACGCGGGCAAGGCCCCGGGTGGCGGGGACGATTTCGCGTAACGGCCCATGGCTGTTCAATATGGCAATCATGATTGAGGCTCGATCTCGAACAGGGGATCGCCGAAGCCGACCAGGGCGTCAGGTTCGGCAAGCCGTTTCGTCAGAACAGCCGGACGACCGGCGTTCAGCGGGAGCAGGACGGGGCCGATGCGGACGAAGCCCAGAACCTCCGACCCGGAGACCGGGCGTGGCAGGCTGTCGCTGACGGCGGAACCCGACAGGTGTCCCGGGCAGAAATGACCCGCCATTGGCGCCCTGACGACAGCCGGCGACACTCCCCGCGAATCCGGCCGCGCAGTCACGGACACGTCGATCCGCGTCTCCTCCCCCGCCGCAACGACGATGCGCAACTGCCCGCCCGGCCGGGAAATCTCCAGGCCGCTCACTCCGGCTGCCGTCAGCGCATCGGCCAGGAGCGCGATGGTCGAGGGATCGCTGAAATCGATCGCACTCATGATGCACTCCGCTGTTTCAGCCATTGTTCGAGATAGTGGATATCCGTCTCGCCGCGCGCGAAGGCGCTATCCTCGAAAAGCGCGCGCAGGAACGGGATATTGGTGGAAATTCCCTCCACCCGCGTCCCGGCGAGCGCCTCGCGCATCCTTGCCATCGCCTCGGCGCGGGTCGGCGCATGGACGATCAGCTTGGCGATCAGCGAATCGTAGTAAGGCGGCACCTTGTAGCCCGCATGGATGTGGGTATCGACGCGGATGCCGGGTCCTTCGGGCAATGCGACGTCCGTGATGACGCCGGCCGACGGCAGGAACGTATCCGGATCCTCCGCATTGATGCGGCATTCGAAAGCGTGCCCGTCACATTTCACATCGCCCTGAAGCAGATCGAGCGGGTCGCCCTGAGCCGCCCTGATCTGCGCCTGGACGATATCGAGCCCGCTCGTCATCTCGGTGACAGGGTGCTCGACCTGAAGCCGCGTATTCATCTCGATGAAATAGAAGGCGCCATCCTCGTAGAGGAATTCGAAGGTTCCGACGCCCCTGTAGCCGATCTGGCGGCAGGCCTCGACGCAGGCCTGCCCGACGGGCCGGATCACATCCGGCGGGATCCCGGGTGCCGGCGCCTCTTCCACCACCTTTTGATGGCGGCGCTGCATCGAACAGTCCCGGTGCCCGAGCCACACCGCGTTGCCATGGGTGTCGCACAGGACCTGGATCTCGATGTGGCGCGGATGCCCAAGGAACTTTTCCATGTAGAGCGACGGCGAACCGAAAGCTTTCCGTGCCTCTTCGCGGGTGAGCGCGACCGCCTCGTGCAGCTGGCCGGCGTCCGGCACGACCCGCATGCCTCGTCCGCCTCCGCCACCGGCGGCCTTGACGATGACGGGATAACCGATCTCGAGGGCCACGCGCTCCGCGGCGGCCGGATCGTCGGCAAGCGCCGTATCCGGTCCCGGCACGCAAGGAACGCCGGCGGCGATCATCGCCCGCTTCGCGGCGATCTTGTCGCCCATCGTTTCGATCGACGCCGCGCTCGGGCCGATGAATGTCAACCCGGCCTTTTCGACCGCATCGGCGAATGCCGCGTTCTCCGAGAGAAACCCGTAACCGGGATGGATGGCGCCGGCTCCCGTCAGGCGGGCCGCCAGAAGAAGAGCATCCCTGTTGAGGTAGCTTTTCGCCGCGCTCGACGGGCCGATGCAGAGGGCGTTGTCTGCGGTCTTGCCATAGGGCGCCTCGCGATCGGCCTCGGAATAGACGACGACGGTCTTCAGCCCGAGTTCCCTGCAGGCTTTCTGGATCCTGGCCGCAATCTCCCCGCGATTGGCGATGAGAACCGTATCGAACCGCGGGCCGCTTGAACGGGAACTGTCGAACGTCTCCGGCATCACGCGATCTCCGCCAGCAGGTCGCCGGTCTCGACTTCGCCGCCATCGACGTCGGTCAGGCTTGCGATGCGCCCGGACCGCGGCGCGGCGATCTTGTTGAAGACCTTCATCGCTTCGATGATGAAGAGGGTCTGCCCCTCCTCCACCTGGTCTCCAAGCTTGACGAACGGAGGCTCGCCCGGCGCCGAGCTTCGATGCAGCACGCCGAAGACAGGCGCCTTCACGGAAAAGAACGAAGACGGCCGGTCAACCGACAGCCGGTCAGGCGCCGAGGCGACCGCCGCAACCGCCGACCGCTCCTGCCCAGACCCGGCCACGGCCCCGCCCACCGTCGGCTGCGCCCGGAAGATCCGAACCGTGAGATCCTTTTCCGTCACGGAGAGTTCGGTGATGTTCGATCGTCCGACAAAGTCGATCAGTGTCTTGATCTTCGAGAGGTCCATCTTCGCACTCGGCATTTCAAATTCCATCTCGCGCTTCTGGAGATCAAGCCGCGCGATGCAGTGACCTTCCGTAACACGATGCGGCGGCCGATGGGGTCAGACGAAGTTTTGATGGAGCCGTTCATTTTCCGCGATGGCGGCGTGTTTGTTTTGGGCTTGTTTGGGGGCGTGATGCTGTTCTGGCTGCATCGGAAGCTGGTTTATGGACTGTGGCTTCGGGGTGGTGTTGGGTGATGGT
>NZ_JAVDTC010000012.1:0-115613 GCF_031455615.1 Neorhizobium sp. 2083
TGCTGACCTTCACCTTCACGGCAACCGCCCGCGACGGCGATGGCGACATCGTCAAGAACAACTTCCAGGTCAACGTCATCGACGATAGCCCGGTTATCGCCGGTCCTGCCGGTTCGGGCAATGTATCCGAAGTTGGTCTGCCTTCGGTTTCCGTCGACTTCGACAGTTTGAATGTGAAGATTGGGGCCGACAAGAACAACCATGTCGCTATCGGCACGGACGTTCATGGCGATCCGATAATCAATGCAGGCCTCACCTCGGATGGCGTGGCATTGAAGTATGCCATCCTGACGACAAACGGCGTCGATCAGCAGCTCGTTGCCTTCAAGGATGGCGATACGGTCGATAGTCCGGTCTTTATAGTGTCGGTGGTTCATGCCGGCAGCTTTATCGTCACTCTCCATCAGAATCTCGATCATCCCGCCGGCAGCGATAATCTCACGCTTGATCTCGTCGCCCGCGTTTATGACGGTGATGGCGATTTCGTCGATCAGCCGTTCCACATTGACGTGGCAGATGGTGTAGCGACCGTGGGTGCCGCGCCGGAGATGCAGACGGTGTTCGAAGACGGCACCCGGACGCTCAGCGCCGTGCCGCTCTCCATATCGTGGGGTAATGACGACGCCAATCCGAACATTGGAAACAATGATCGGTCGGTCACGTTCGCAAAGCCGGTTGCCGCCAACAACGTAACCGTTTCAGGTCCTGCGGGCGCCCTTCCCAACCTGACCTCGAATGGAAATCAGGTACAGTTCGCATTCGTTGGCGCCTATCTCGTGGCCTATATCGGCTCGACTGCTCCAGCGAGTGCGACCGACGCCAATCTTGTGGTTTTCAACGTATTGCTCTCGGATCTCGCTTCGGGCAGCTACACGTTCAACCTGCTGCAGCCGCTGGATCATCCGGCGCCCGTCGGTACAGCCGATTACATCGATCTTGCCTTCACCTATCATGCAACGGACTCGGATCACGACACGACCGCCGAGCAGACCTTCGTGGTTCGTGTCGATGCTGCGGGCTCGATCGACTCGATCAACTATTCCGACCTTTCCTCGAGCGTTTTCGTCAATCTCGACGACACCGCGCATACCGTTCTCGGCCAGAATGTTGCCGGTGACCGTGCAACCGACGGTGCTCTGGTCACCGACAAGGTTGTCGGCATCGACAATATGACCGGCATCAACGACGCGTTGGGTGGTTCTGCCGACGACGTTCTCATCGGCGGCGGCGAAGCCAACAAGCTCACCGGCAATGGCGGCAACGACTATCTTGATGGCGGCCTCGGCGCCGATATTCTCGATGGCGGCGAAGGCGCCGACACCTTCATTCTCGGCGCGGACGTGACCGGTTCCGGCAATCGCGAGATAAAACTCGGCGACGGCAGCGTGCTTGCGATCGACATCGATGGCCTGGCCGGCACCTCCGACAAAGTGATCGGCGGGGCTGGAAACGATACCATCATTCTCGAGCGGGATGGCAAGCCGGGCTTCGTGGCCGATTATAACACGGCTCCGGGTTATCTCTCCGGCGTGGAAAAGATCGTCGGCACCGATGGCAATGACGTCATCATCCTGGCTGCGGGCTCTACCGCGGACGGCGGCCCGATCACCATCGAAGGCGGCGAGGGCAATGATGTCCTCGGCGGCTCGAACTCGGCCGATATCCTCAACGGCGGCGACGGCGACGACCTGATTTCCGGTCTCGGTGGCAACGACACCCTGTCCGGCGGCAATGGCAATGACGTGATCTGGGGTGGCCTCGGCGCCGACACGATCCATGGCGGCGCAGGCAGCGATACCATCAATGTGACGGCCGACATGAGCTACGATCCGGGGACGCTTCTTAGCGTTCCGCTGGTCGGCCTGACAGCCGGCAACGTCGATATTTCCGGCAAGGCCGGTACGCTCGACTCGATCAACGGCGGTTTCGACCTCGGTGATACGATCTACCTCAAGGCTGGTACCGAAGGCTTCGTGCTCGATGGCTACCAGAACAACATCGAGGGCGTCGAACGGATCGTCGGCACCAACGGCGACGACGTGATCGTCATGAGGTCCGACTACGTCAGCGATGACCTCGTCGCGCACGGCGTGACCATCGAAGGCGGCCTCGGCAATGACACGATCGTCGGCGGTGCCGGCAATGATGTACTCTACGGCGGTCAGGGAATCGACACCCTTGCCGGCGGAGACGGCGCCGACATCATCATCGGCGGGGCGGACAACGACGCTCTTTGGGGCGGCAAGCACGCCGATAGCCTCTACGGCAACGGTACGAGCAACACGGATTCTGACCTTGATCCGACCGCTGGCGAGGCGGACAGTGCCAATTACGGCGCTGCATCGGACAAGTATCATGTGTACTTCGACACGACGGTACTCGGCGGCGGGCTTGGCATCTGGAGAGTAGAAGCGCTCTCCGGCGCACCGGAATACACGGGCAGCAACGTCAATGTCGATACCGACAACCTTTACGGCATCGAACTGATCAAGTTCTCGAACGGCGTCGTGCTCGATCTGACGGATCCGGTTCGCGTCTTCGACGGGGCAAACCTCGTCGGAACCTATGACACGATCCAGGCCGCGAACGATGCAGCTTCGACGCAGGATGGGTTCCGCATCGAGCTCGTCGGCACGATCGTCGGCGAGAGTGCGACGATCACCAAGGAGAACCTGACGGTCGTCGGCGGTGCCGACGATACCGGCATCACGCTGACGCTGAACGGCGTCCAGAACCTCACGCTTGGCGGCAATGCACCGATCAACGTTGTCGGCAACGGCCTCAACAACGCGGTCCAGGGCAATGACGGCGACAACGTCGTCACGTCGGGCAAGGGCGGCGATGCGCTGACCGGTGGTGCCGGCAACGACAAGTTCATCCTGAACGCCGATATCGACGACGCCACAAGCGAGGGTACCCGCACGGTAACGCTCGGCGACGGCTCGACGAGACAGGTCTCGCTGAGCCAGCTTTCGGGCGAGAGCGACTCTCTCTCGGGCGGCACGGGCATCGACCGGGCCGAGTTTGTGGCAGCGGCAGGCGCCAGGGGCTTTGTCTTCGACAGGGCGAACTATCCGGGCACTCTGTCGGGTGTGGAAGAGTTCATCGGCACGGACGGAGACGATGTCATCCTTCTGCCGAAGTCCTACACGTCCGGCGACGTTTCGGAACTGCTGATCGACGGCGGCAAGGGCAATGACGCCCTGCAGGGTTCGGACAACCAAGCAGACCACATCCTCGGTGGCGACGGCAACGACCTGATCTCCGGCCTCGGCGGCAATGACATCCTCGAGGGCGGCGCCGGCAGTGACGAAATCTGGGGCGGCGCGGGCAACGATCAGATCAATGGGGGTGCAGACAACGATACGCTGATCGGCGGCAAGGGTGACGACATCATCAATGGTGGCGATGGCAATGACACGATCCAGTGGTCCGTCGGCGACGGCTTGGATGTCATTGACGGCGGTACCGAACTCGCAGGCGGTCGTGACCTGCTGCGTGTCGTCGGTTCAGCTGCGAGCGAGCAGTATGCGATCTGGAGTGTCGCGGCTTATAACGCCGCTCACCCGGGTTCTCCATATGCCGGTTCGGCCGAAATTCTGCTGACCGTGAACGGAGCATTGGCCGCCGAGGTCAATGAGATTGAAGATATTGTCATCCAGGGCGGTGGTGGCGCTGATACTCTTGCCGTCAACGGCAGCTTTACGGGTACTTCGCTACTTACCTCGACCATCACTTACGAAGGCGGAGAGGGCGATGAAACGTTCGACGTCTCGGAACTGACCTCAGGCCACAGCGTCGTCGTCAAGGGTGCCGGTGGAACCGACGTGCTTGTCATCGGTGACGAGGCGGGCGAAAGCGTCTGGAAGGATGTAACGGTCACGCAGGATCCCGTGAGTGGTGAGTTTACGATCTCGCTGCCCAATGGCGGGCCTGTCCTCAAGGCGACCGGCGTCGAGAGTTTCCAGTTTGCCGATGGTACGGTCACTGCAGCCCAATTGATCGAGCAGGCACCAACGGATTTGACGACTTCGGGTCTTGCCGTTGCGGAGAATTCAGCCGCGGGCACGGTTGTCGGCACCGTTCAGGGCGTTGATTCAAACGGTTCAATCGATCCGTTGAGCTATGCCTTTATCCTCGCCGATAGCTCGACGTCGCTGACGTCGGCGGACGGCAGGTTCGTGATCAACGCCTCGACCGGCGAGATCACAGTCGCTGCGGGTGCAGTTCTCGACTACGAGACAACCCCGTCAATCGACGTCTCCGTTTTGGTAACAGACAGCAAGAACGGCAGTTATTCCGAAACCCTCAGCGTTCAGTTGACTAACGTCAACGAAGCGCCTGTTCTCGCCCACCCGATTGCTGACCAGAGCATTGCAGAGGAAGGAACGATTTCCTTCCAGGTTCCGGGAGACACGTTCTCGGATGTGGACTCGGCCCTGACCTACACAGCCACCTTCGGCGATGGTTCGGCACTGCCGGCATGGCTGCATTTCGACGCGGCGACCCGGACGTTCAGCGGCACGGCTCCGCTTGACTATAACGGCTTGATCGATGTGACGGTGACAGCATCGGACGGTTCGTTCACCGTATCCGACACGTTCCGCCTGACGGTGACACCGGTCAACGATGCTCCGGTCGTCACCGCAGCGAATGGCAGTGTTACCGAGGACGCTATGGGCCTTGTCACGAAGCAGCTCGTCACCAATGGCGGCTTCGAGACTGGCAACTTCTCCGGGTGGAGCTGGAATGCGACGAACTGGTCCGGCGTGAACACGGTGAATGTCCACAGCGGACAGTACGCCCTGCAGAGCGGTCCGGTTAATACTTTGGAAACCATGAGCCAGGCAATCGAGACGATTGCAGGCCAAAACTATACCCTGACGTTCTGGATGAGCGTGAGCAATAATACCAACAACGAATTCATCCTGAAGGTAGAGGACGTCACGCTTGCCCACTCCTTCAACCAAAGCTACGGTTACCAGCAGTTTACATATCAGTTCACCGCAACGGACAGTTCGACTCTGCTGCAGTTCAGCTTCCGCAACAACCCGAGCTGGGACTATGTTGATGATATCAGCGTAACTGGCCCCGCTGTAGGCCTGCCGGAGAGCCAGACGACCGGCGGTACGATCTCGTTCACCGATGTCGAGGTTGCCGACACGCATACGGCAAGCTTCGCGGCTCTCGCCGGCGGTGCGGGTTATATCGGTCAGTTCACCCTTGGCTCCGTGACAGAAGCGAACGGCAGTGGCTCCGTCTCCTGGAACTTCAGTGTCGACAACGACGATCTGCAGTTCCTGGCAGCCGGCGAGTCGATCGAACAGACCTATGTAGTGACGATCGATGACGGTGAAGGCGGAACGACAACGCAGAACGTCGTGGTTACCCTTAACGGCGTCAACGATGCACCGACTGCGATCGTGCTCGACGGCAACTCCGTAAATGAGAACCTGACGGGCGCTGTTATCGGCAACTTGGCGACGACAGATGTCGATCTTGGCGATACGCACAACTATACGGTCAGTGACAACCGTTTCGAGGTGCTGAACGGTCAACTTAAGCTCAAGGACGGAGTGTCGCTTGATTACGAGAGTGGAGCAACCGTCGGTGTGACGGTCACTTCGACCGACGGCAGTGGTGAGCACAAGAGCCAAGCCTTCACAATCAATGTGGGTGATGTCGACGACACTGCCCCGACCGCGACGATCTCGATGAGCGACAGCGCGCTGAAAGTCGGCGAAACGTCAACGGTTACGGTCACTTTCTCGGAGGCGGTGACAGGATTCACCAACAGTGACATCGCCGTGCAGAACGGTACTTTGGGCACGCTGACAACGTCAGATGGTGGCGTCACCTGGACAGGTACGTTCACGCCAACTGCCAATATCAGCGATACGACCAATGTCGTGACTTTGACGGCGGGTTCTTACTCCGATACGGCGGGCAATTTGGGCGCCGGTGCCGTGAGCGGGAACTACGCGATCGATACGGCTGCCCCAACCGCGACCATCTCGATGAACGACAGCGCGCTGAAAGTCGGCGAAACGTCGACGGTTACGGTCACTTTCTCGGAGGCGGTGACAGGATTCAATAACAATGACATCGCCGTGCAGAACGGTACTTTGGGCACGCTGACGACGTCGGACGGTGGCGTCACCTGGACAGGTACGTTCACGCCAACTGCCAATATCAGCGATACGACCAATGTCGTGACTTTGACGGCGGGCTCTTACTCCGATACGGCGGGCAATTTGGGCGGCGGTGCCGTGAGCGGGAACTACGCGATCGATACGGCTGCCCCGACCGCGACCATCTCGATGAGCGACAGCGCGCTGACGGTTGGCGAAACGTCGACGGTTACCGTCACCTTCTCGGAGGCGGTGACAGGGTTCAACAATGGCGATATCGCCGTGCAGAACGGTACTTTGGGCACGCTGACTACGTCAGACGGCGGTGTCACCTGGACCGGTACGTTCACGCCTACTGCCAATATCAGCGATACGATCAATGTCGTGACCCTGACGGCAGGCTCCTATTCCGATACGGCGGGCAATTTGGGCGGCGGCGCGGTGAGCGGGAATTATACGATCAATACCGTTGTGAATGCGACGCCATCCGATATCCGATTTACCGGCAACGCCAATCTGGCAGCAATTACGGAGGGTGGTTGGAATCCAGATACGCATATCAATAACAACTCCGCGCTGTTTACCCTTTCGACTGTTGATCCCGATGACACATCTGGGTTCAATTACAGTTTTAATGGTCAGGCTACTCAAGCGGTGTCCGTGGACGGAGATTCCGAATCTCTGTTGGTGAATTCCTCCTCAGGTTTGGTGACATCGAACAGCACGTTCAACTATGATAACGTGCAGACGATTACTATCCTCACGCCCAAATCTGTCGATCCGGATGGAGCGAGCAGAACGGAAACGGTCACGTTACGGTTGGGCACCAACAACAACGGGGACACGATCGACAGTACCGGCACTACACACGACCAGGTCATCTACGGTTTTGGGGGCAATGACTCGATAACCGGTGGTTCTGCCAATGACTGGATTGCGGGTGGTCGCGGCAGCGATACGATGACTGGTGGCGCGGGCAAGGATACGTTCGCTTTTGCGGCGGGCGACGCGACCGCGACGGTTTCTACCTTCTTAGGCGTTATAACTGGGGTTTCTGGTTACGACACCATTACCGACTTCAACTCGGCAAGTGACAAGATCGATTTGGCCGTTGCCCCCGTCGTCGCTACTAACACTAACGGCGTGAATGGCGACAACTCGGCTTCCACGTGGGATAGCGGCCTCCAAATAAGCTCGCATGCGATATCGAATGGGATCGTCAGTTTTGACGATACTGGAACCTATAGCTCGGCTGTGGTTCTGGATAGTAACGAGGAAGTCGCCGCTGCTTATCAATATCTGACGAGGAATGACATTGGGATTGGGGGGGCTACTGTCGGGTTCCATGCTACTCTCGCTGGTGTAGCCTATACGTTCATCTACCAGCAGGGAGGCGGCAACGAAGGCGAAAATGTAAGCCTTATCGCCGTCAAGGGAACGATCGCTAACCTGAATGACCTGTTCACAAGCGGCGCCGTCGACCCAATCATCCTCGATCTCGATCACAACGGCCTCACCTTCACCTCGGTGGAAGACGGTGTGAAGTTCGACATCAATGCTGACGGCAAACTCGATCAGGTGGCCTGGACCAAGACCGACGGCATCCTTGCCTTCGATGTCGACGGCAACGGCAAGATCGACAATGGTTCGGAAATCTTCACCCCGAACTTTGGCGGCGGCACGCATGCCGGCGGTGTGGCGGCGCTTTCGACGCTTGACGTCAATCATGACGGCAAGATCGATGCCTCCGACACCGGCTTCGACAAGCTGCTGGTCTGGCAGGATGCAAACGGCAACGGCATCAGCGACGCCGGCGAGCTGAAGGGCCTCCACGACTACGGCATCACCGGCATTTCGCTCGATGCCCACAGCGCGGAAGGTTATATCGACGGCCAGGCGCTGCTTGCCCAGGGCACGTTCAACTACGCTGACGGTTCGACGGGTTCCTTCGTGGAAGTCGGCTTCGACACGCTGTTCAGCGACGAGCCTGACCACGTCCTGGTCGGTACGGACGGTGATGATATCCTCACCGCCCTGCCGGGTCTGACGCAGATGACCGGCGGTGCCGGCGCGGATACGTTTGTGCTCGATCCTTCGGCCCTGCACGAACTCGACATGGCCGACGTCATCACCGACTACAAGTCGAGCGAAGGCGATGCGGTCGATGTCTCGAAGCTCCTCGATACCCTGCTTGGTCACCAGGCAACCGGTGAAGAGGCTGCCGCGAATGTCCGCACCACCATTGCCGGTAACGACACGACCGTCAGTGTTCAGGTCGCGACTGACAGCTGGAAGGATGTCGCCGTGCTCCAGAATCACACCGAAGCGGTCAAGATCCTTTTCGACGACGACAAGCACTCGGCAAACATCTCTCACGTCTAAGTGACGTTTGCTCAAAATCGAAACAACGGGAAAGGCGCGCGAGCGCCTTTTCTTGTTTCAGCAATTGCTGATCAATAAAATAAGCGTAAAATTCTGGCTGGTGATGTTCAAAAACACTTTCTACGGAAATGCCACCGGTATATGGACTTCGGCGTAGGATTTAAATCGGCGAGGGGCTTCCGATTGTTTAAGAGCAAAAGAATTTGGGCGACACTGTTGGCGACCGTAGCCTTGGGGGTTGTGTTTAACGCGCCTGCCAATGCGATGACGCTCGATGAAGCAGTAGCAAAGACCCTGAAAACCAACCCGCAAATCATGCAGGCGGTAGAAAATCGCGAAGCCGTGGAGTTCGAACTGCGGCAGGCGCGGGGTCTTTATCTTCCTTCGATAGATCTGCAGGCCGGAGTTGGTCGTCGACGACTGTCCAACAGCAGTACAGGTACACTTACCCGTGACTACGAAACCTATTCTCCGTCCGATGCAAGCCTGACAATTACTCAAACGTTGTTTGACGGCGGCAGTCGCCGTTCGCAGGTCGAGCAGCAGGCATCGCGCGTTGATGGCGCTTCCTTCCGTGTCGTCGAGCGATCCGAGTCCCTGGCCCTTCAGGTTACTCAAGATTATCTCGAGTATATCCTGCAGTCCAAGATCGTCGGTATTGCACAGCAGAACGTCGCCGCCCACAATCAGATTCTCGGCGATATCGGCGCAAGCATCCAGGGTGGTGCCTTGACCGATGCCGACCGCCTGCAGGGCCGTGAGCGACTGGAAGCCGCCCGGGCCCGGTTGCGCGAAGCCCAGGAAGAGCTGGAACTTACCAAGATCCGTTTCCTGAAGACGGTCGGTGAGCCGATCGGTCCGGTCAAGCAGCCGGTATCGCTCGCGAAATTCATTCCGAAGACGCTCAATGACGCGATCTTCATCGCCAAGAAAAACAGCCCGCAGATTCATGCGGCCGATGCCGATGTGGATGCGGCGGATGCCGGGGTTCGTGGTTCGCGCGCCAATTATCTTCCGAAGGTCGATCTTCAGGGCAGCGCCCGTGTCGGCAACGACATCGACGGCAACCAGGGTAATACCAACGACGTTCAGGTCGGTTTGACCGCCCGCTGGAACCTTTATCGCGGCGGTATCGATCAGGCGCGCGAGCAGGAGCAGATCCGTCGCGCCAGCGAACAGCGTTACGGTTTGGCGCAGGCCCATCGCGAGGTTGAAGAATCGATTCGCTCCGCATGGAACGAACGCAGTGGCCGCGGCGAACTGTCCGCGATCCTGGCGCGGCAGTCCTCAACGAACGGCAGCCTCGTCACCTCGTATCGCGAGCAGTTCAAGGTTAACCAGCGTTCGCTTCTCGACGTTCTGGATGCCCAGAATACTCGTTTCAACACCAGCATTCTTGCGGAAACCGCACGATTTGCTTCGCTTTTCGCCGAATACAAGATCTTGGCCGCATCAGGCAGTCTGCTTCAGTCGATGAAGCTCAAGCCCGTCGGCCAGGCTGAGGCGTATGCCCGGAAAGAGTTCACTGTCCCGGGTGGCGTCACGAATCCTGGCTATGTCGAAATTGACTCCCTTCAAAAGGCTGGCATGCCCATGGATCTCCTGGCGCCGATCCGACAGTAACGGATTGGCAAGGAAAAGATGCTCGACGTAAAGCTCGACCAAGACCGATTGCGACAAAAGCTCCTCTATAATCTGCCATGGCTCCTGCCCCTGTGGTGAGGATCGGCACGGCCTGTCCGAGCACCTCGGAAGACCAGCGTAGGCGAACCACCTCAGGCGCGAAGACGGACATACCGCCTCACTAGTCACCTCATGCGCGTGAGGCGCTTGGCTTCAAAGTGTTCTTCCACTCGCGGCTTCGACACTCGTCATCAATACTCAGGCCCCCTTGCAAACCATGAGAAAGCCATGTTCGGCGATGGATAGGTTTTACGCAGCAGCTGCCACGTATGATTCTTTTCGAGTCTCAGTTGGGCTGGAAATCGGCGACTTAGGGGAGCCGCCCGAGCCTGGCAGTGCCTTCAAATCAGCGCAGCATTCTCGAGCCTACGTGCGAAGCAATGTGTCTGAAGACAGGCCTCGCAAAATATGTGCGAAGTATCATTCGCCTCTTTTCCGGCCGCCATTCCTATAGTAGCTAGTTGCGCAAAGCACTGAAAACCACCCGCCGGTGCCGGCAAAGCGGTGAATACCAGTAATGCTCATTGCACATAAGATTGCTCTTGATCCGACAAATGTGCAGCGAACCTATTTTGCTCGTGCAGCGGGAACGGCGCGGTTCGTCTACAATTGGGCACTAGCTGAATGGAAGAGGCAGTACCTGATAGGTAAAGACGATCCGTCTTCACCTCTTCCAACGGAAATTTCGTTGCGTCGGCAGTTGAATGGGATGAAGCGCGAAACTTTCCCATGGATGTTTGATGTAACAAAATGCGCCACTCAGGAAGCAATCATCAATCTCGGCTTGGCCTTTCGCGCCTTCTTTGAAAAACGCGGGAAATATCCGCGATTTAAAACCAGGGGAAAGCGCGATAGTTTCTGTGCCGCAAACGAGGCGAATAAATTTCGCTGCGATGGTAGGCGGATTAAGCTTCCCGTCGTTGGTTGGGTGCGCATGCGTGAGGAGGTCCGTTTCAAGGGTAAACTGAAGCGCGTTACCGTGAGTCGTGAAGCCGACCGGTGGTTTGCCTCAATCATGGTCGATATTGAGGACGAGAAATCTGTTCAGCAGCCCCTTGACGCCGTGGGCGTCGATTTAAAAACGACGCCATTTGCGACTCTGAGCGACGGTACCGATGTGGCAGGGTCAAAAGATCATGTCGCTTTAATGAAGCGGCTGAAGCGCAACAGCCGAGCGTTATCGCGGAAACTGCGCGGCTCTAAGAAAGCCCAGAAGGCAAAGCGTCGCTTGGCCCGGCTGCAGATTCGGATCAGCAACATACGCCAGGATGTACTACACAAGACAACTTCGAAGCTGACGAAGAGTTATCGCCGGGTGGGTATTAGCCATTCGATTGTCCGCGCGATTGCGCGCAATCATCGTCTTTCGGGTTCCATAAGGGATTACTCTATCGTCGAGTTCCGGCGCCAACTGGATTACAAAGCGCGATATTACCGCACAACCATTGTTATTGCCGACGAGTTTTTTCCTTCAAGCGAGATGTGTTCTCGCTGCGGCTCAGTGAAAACTGAGCTGGCGCTGTCGCAGCGACTCTATCATTGCGACGATTGTGGATATGTTGCGAGGCACAATTTCAATGCCGCTCGCAACCTCGAACACATGGCCGCGAGCTTCGCGGTTTCAGTCTGTGGAGAGAAACGTTTTAACGCGAAGCATAAGCCTCGTGTGAAACGATCTCGATGAAACAGGAACCAGACGACGACGTAAGCGCATAGGTTTGACAATCTATTCCCAGCGTTGTGTAGGTTCTGGAGAGCGGTTAGAGAAAATATCGTTTGCGGTAAACGGGATACTCTATTTGTTTGGCGCAGTTAAATGCCTTTGGATTTGATACTCGTCGCACCGGATGGTTAGCGAAGCTCAGCCAGTGATTTTGAGGGCCGGCCGCGAGCTGAGAAGTTCCTCGGCGGAGATGGGCCTCCTTTGACTGGATGTCGTTTGGCTGTTGGTTTCCACGCGGAACTGAGCCTTATGCGCCTAACCGGCTCAGTTCTGCGTGGAAACCAACAGCGTTGTCGGATATCTGCTTTCGAAACTAAGATTTGAGGCCGCGCCCTTGCTGCTGGGGCTCGTACTCGGCGGGATGCTTGAGGACAATCTTCGCCGAGGACTCATTCTCAGCCAGGGCTCGATCGGAACCTTCATCGGCGAACCACTCACACTCCTAACCTTGAGCGTGATAGGGATCGCCCTTTGCTCGGCCTTACTGCCGGCGATCAGAAAGAATAGAGCCTATCTGGGCGAAAACGAGTAACTCGTGAATTACCGTACCGCGCAGTTCCTAGGTCGACTGCGTCGATCTCTGGGTTGCGGCCCGATATGAGGTCCGCAACGATGCGGGCGGATCCCGAGCTCATCGTAGAAGCAGTGCCCGATGAGTCTTGGTCCCATCCGTTCATGTCTGAATCGGACTGGAGAGGTGGGGCGAACGAGTAGTTTGCGCTAGCAGAAATGATCAAAACGTGTGACTCGGAGTTCCGAGAACTTCTAAGGAATTTCAAGAGCATAGAACTTGGTACAATCAGAGCACTGGTTCGAATCCCTTCAAGACCTGCAAAGCTCTGCTCGGCTGCTCACCATTGGCGCACATCATGCATAAGGCGTCGCTCGTTTGCGAGCCCGCGTGACAATTGAATTACCTTCATCAAATCGCGGTTTTCGACATTGGTATAACCTTCCAGAATACATCCGCAAATTTAGCGACTTTGACAGTTATATCGAAACATGGCCGTATTCGCCTACAAAAAAGGAGGTGAACATGAAACTGAAGAATAAAACGAAGTATGCGGCTGTCTTTGCGATATCGCTGACCACTCTTGCGCTCGCGCCTCAGCTTGCGGCAGCAGAGACGCTCAAGGTCGGCATCAATGCGCCGGATATTTCAACCCTCGACCCGACGCGGGCGACCGCAACTGCGGATGTAACGCTCGTGTCGTGGATGTTTAACGGGCTTGTGCGTTTTCCGCCGGGAAGTGGCGACCCGGCCAAGATAGAGCCTGATCTGGCTGAAAGCTGGACCTCGTCGACCGATGGGCTGGTATGGACTTTCAAGCTTCGTCCGAATGTCAAATTCCATGGGGACTACGGCACTCTAAGCTCGGAGGACGTGGTTTTTTCCCTGATGCGTGCCAAGGACCCGAAAACGTCGTCGTTTTCGAGCGATTTCGCCGGCGTAAAATCGATCGATGCTGTTGATCCGATGACGGTCAGAATTACGCTGAGCGAGCCGGTGCCGGGTTTTCTCGGTCTCATCGCCAATTATCATGGCGGCAATATCATCAGCAAAAAGGCGTTTGAAAAGCTCGGCGCGGATTTCAAGAGCCGGCCGATCGGGACCGGGCCTTTCATGTTCGAAAGCGCGATCACGCAGCAGGCCGTCAACCTGAAGGCTTTTCCCGGATATTTCAGGGGCGCGCCGAAGCTCGACGGTATCAGGTTTGACCTCATCCCGACAGACTCCAGCCGCGAGCTGGCGTTCCGCTCCGGCGAGCTCGATCTCATTTACGGCAAGCGCGAACAACGCTGGGTCGACCAGGCTAAAGCATGGGATGGTGCGGTCGTCGATATTTTCGCACCCGGTGAATATCGCACGGTATTCCTCAACAAGTCTCGTCCGCCTCTGGACAATGTGAAGGTCCGCCAGGCCGTCGCGCAAGCCATCAATGTCGACCAGATCGTGCAGTTCGTCGGCGCCGGCGTTGGCCCGAAAGGGTGTTCGGTCGTTCCCTCCGGCTATCTGGGAGAGGATTGCAGCTGGACCTATAGATACGATCCCGCCGCTTCGAAGAAGCTGCTTGCGGAGGCCGGGTTCCCCAAGGGCGTGCAGCTTTCGGCCGTCGTGTCCTCGAATTCGTCCCAGCTGCCGATCATGGAAGTCATCCAGGCCCAACTGGCCGAGGCGGGAATCGATCTGCAGATGAAGGTGGTCGATCATCCGACATACCAGGAACAGATCCGCAAGGATCTGGGCGATGTCGTGTTTTATGGCGCTGCGCGATATCCGGTAGCGGATAGTTATCTCAGTCAGTTCTACCATTCGGATGCCGCGATCGGAAAACCGACCGCCGTCACGAACTTCGGCCATTGCGATGCGGCCGATGCCGAAATCACCGCGGCGCGGCGGGCAACCTCGGATGACGAGCGGCTGAAGCAGTGGTCGGCGGCCCAGAAGAAGATCTTCGAACAGGTATGCGGGGTCCCGCTTTTCAGCCTGATGCAGGTCTGGGTACACAGCAAGGCGCTCGATTACGGCTATGAATTGAAGGGCTCGCTTAATCTCGCTCCGCCGATCACCGAAAAGACGACGCTGAAACGCTGAACGATCAAACTCCTCTGTCTGGCCTCGGCCTGGGCGTCCGCATCCGTGCGGATGGCACAGTCCGAGGCCTTTTTGTCATGGAGCGATCGTCGTGCTCAGTGCAGCGGAATGTGCGGCGGCCACGAAATCCGCGACGAGGCTGCTGTTGCGGGCGCGAACCGGCCGGACGATCTCGTATTCGAACGCGATTTCGGGAATGAAGCGACGGATGGCCACGCGGTCGGCGACGATTTCCATGGAAAGGGGATCGCCGATTGTCACACCGAGCCCGGCGGCTACAAATTCGGCGACATTCGGTGCTGTCGTCGCTTCAATAACGATCCTGGGCCTCAGCCCATAAGCGTCAAACGCTGCATCCACCTTCCTGCGCATCATGCTTGTCGGTCCGAAGGCGATGAATGGTTCGTCTGCAAAGTCGGGTGGGGTCAATTCCTTTTTCTCGCAAAGGCGGTGCCCTTTCGGGAGTATCGCCACCGCCGGCGGGCTCTTGAGAGCTTCACCGACCACCGACGGATGTTCCAGCCCGCTGATGACCATCACCACGTCGAGCCGGCGAAGGAGGACAGCCTCGGTCAGAAACTGTGAACTCCTCGCTTCGACCGACACGAAGACATCTGGGTGGCGGGCTCGAAACAATTTGAGGACCCTGGTTATGAACGGCCCTGACAGCGCCGGCATCGTTCCTATGACCAGCTGTCCGTGTTCTTCGCGGCGGATGGCCTCCACTGCGCGCGCAAGCTGATGAACTCCACCGAAGATGCGTTCAACCTCTTCGTAGAGCCGCATTCCGCGGCCTGTCGGCACCAGCCGGCCGCTGTCGCGTTCGAAAAGTTGTAGTCCGGTATCTGCCTCCAGATCCTGGATCAATTTACTCGCGGCCGGTTGCGAGATGCGCAGTATTTCTGATGCCCTGCTCACCGTACCGGCCTCGACCACGGCCATCAGCGCCTCTAGTTGCCTCAAGCTGGGATTTCTCATTGGTATAACCCTCCCGAATACCATGGCAAAATAAGCGACTTTGACTTTCTACCTCTCGGCGCTGATTGTGACAAGAAAGAAGGGGAGAAACGACTTGGACGCAGACGTCATCATCATCGGCGCGGGCGTGGTCGGCGCGGCACTGGCATATGGAATGGCGCTGAAAGGCAAGCGCGTCATCGTTCTGGACGGAGCGGATCGCGACCCGCGTGCTGCCCGCGCAAATTTCGGCCTGGTCTGGGTTCAGGGCAAGGGGTCCGACGCGCCTGCCTATAGTGCGTTGACCCGGCAGAGCTCGGATCTCTGGCCCGGGTTCAGGGATGGACTTTCGAAGATTGCCGCGGATCGTATCGATTATGAACGGCCCGGAGGGCTGGTCTACTGTCTGAGCGAAACGGAGTATGCGAACCGGACCGCCATCAATGAACGAACCCATAATCAAGGGGCGCAGGCCGACACGGAAATGATCGAGCGCGGTGCGCTGGAGCGCATGCTGCCTGCGGTAGGCCTGGGGCCGGATGTCGTTGGTGCCAGCTACTGCAAGCTCGATGGCCATGTGAACCCGTTGCAGCTTCTGGCGGCTTTGCACCGCGCGGTCCTGGTTCTCGGCGGGACGATCGAATTTCGTAGTCCGGTCAAAGCGATCTCACCAGTCTCCGTCGGGTTCCGCGTGATCGTACCGCATGGCGAGTGGCAGGCGCCACGCGTCGTCGTTGCCGCGGGGCTTGCAACGCCAGCGCTGACCGAGCCGCTTGGATTGGCCATGCCGATGAAATCGGAGCGGGGGCAGATCCTTGTCACGGAGCGCATCGCGCCCATCCTGCCTTTTCCCGGTAGCGGCTTGAGACAGAGTGCCGACGGCACGGTGATGATCGGCGCCACGAACGAGAAGATTGCCGATACGAGCGTTACGGCGGTGTCGGCAACCAAACTGGCGCAAAGGGCGACGCGGATCATCCCGGCGCTCGGGTCGGCCCGGCTTGTCAGGCAGTGGGCGGGTCTTCGTGTCCTTCCGCTCGACAAGACGCCGATCTATGCGGAATCGACAGACTATCCGGGGCTCTTCGCGGCAGCCTGCCATTCGGGTGTGACGCTTGCTGCGGTCCATGCCGCGGTCATCGCGCCGGCCATGGCCGGCGGTCATCTGCCCGACGATCTCGCAGCTTTTTCCAATGGAAGATTCAATGTTCAAAAGTGTGCATGAAAAGCCTGGACAGGCTTCGGACATGACCGTCCTCGTCAATGGCGTCGAAATCGGCGCCTGGAATGGCGAGACGGTGGCGAGCGTATTGTTGCGTGCTCCTAGAGCCGGACGAGGATCGACAGTCAGCCGAACACCCCGGTTACCCTATTGTCAGATGGGTGTCTGTTTCGAATGTCTGGTGATCGTCGATGGCAACGCCTCGATGCAGGGCTGTCTCGTTCCGGTCGCGCCGGGCATGAGGATCGAAAGCCAGCACGGGCCGCGGGAGATCTCGAAATGAAATACGATGTGGTGGTAATTGGTGCCGGGCCTGCCGGCATGTCGGCTGCAATCCGGCTCCGGAAAAACGGTTCCTCCGTTGCGGTGATCGACGAACAGCCCGCACCGGGCGGCCAGATCTGGCGCGGCGTTGAGCGCAATTCCGGGCCGGTAGCCGAGGCTTTGGGTACCGATTATCGCAAGGGAGCCGCGCTGGTGCAGACCTTTCGTGCCTGCGGCGCCGATTATATGCCCGAGACCCAGGTCTGGCAGATCGAAGAAGGCTGGAACCTGTTCCTGACTTCAGGAGGAAGGGCGCGCCGCATCGGCGCGCGCGTCGTTCTGCTCGCGAATGGCGCACAGGAAAGGCCGGTACCTTTCCCGGGCTGGACGCTTCCCGGCGTGATGACGGTCGGAGCGGCGCAAATCCTGCTCAAGTCCGGAGGGATGCTGCCGCAAGGCGACGTTTGGATTGCAGGCGCAGGGCCGCTGCCGCTGCTTTATGCGACCCAGCTCCTCGGTCTCGAAGGACGTATTGCGGGTTTCCTCGATACGTCGCGCAAGCCAGGTATTGCGGCTTTGACCAAGCTTTCCGGTGCGTGGCGCGACATCCCCGGCTTGTTGAAGGGAGCCCGCTGGCTTCGCGATTTGCGCAAGAGCGGCAAGATGGTGCGCGGTTTCCATGACCTCCACGCTGTGGGCGATGGGCGGCTGCAATATCTGGAATGGCAGTCGGCGGGCGAGCGACGCAAGGTAAAGGTCGACGTTCTCCTCGTACATGAGGGTGTCGTGCCGCGCATCCATGAGACCATGGCGCTCGGATGCGCCCATGAATGGAATGAGCTGCAGAACTATTTCACTCCGCGTCTCGACGGATGGGGCGAAACCAGCAAGGCTGGACTGTTCGTTGCAGGCGACGCCGGCGGCATTGGTGGTTGGCTGGCGGCGACGTTGTCGGGCGAAATCGGGGGACTTGGGATCGCCAAGCATCTCGATGCATCCTTCGATGCGGAAGGTGAGCGGCATAAAGCCGGTCTGGACAAGCGCCTTGCTAGCGCGCGTGCGCTGCGCCCGTTTCTCGATGCGCTCTATCCGCCGCCAACGGCCAGCATTGCAGACGAGGTGATTGTCTGTCGCTGCGAAGAGGTAACCGCTGCGCAGATCCGATCCGTCGCGAAGGTCAGTGCGCCGGATCCCAATGCGGTGAAGGCTGCGACCCGTTGCGGAATGGGACCTTGCCAGGGCCGGCAATGCGGATATTCGGTTCAGGCGCTGGTCGCGGAGACGCACGGCATCCCGCCTCGCGACGTCAGCTTCTTCAACATTCGCCCACCGCTCAAGCCTGTGACGCTCGGCGAGATCGCGGCGCTCGGTGATCTGGAAGACGTATCATGAATGCGGATCTTCTGGTCATCGGCGGAGGGCTGCACGGTCTGTCGGCGGCCCTGCAGTCGGCGCGGCGCGGCGTGTCGGTCATTCTTGTGGAGAGGCATTTTCTCGGCCGGCATGCTTCCGGCGCCACTGCCGCGGGGGTCCGCACGCTCGGGCGGGATTCGGCTGAACTGCCGCTCAGCCTCGAGGCTGCCAAGACCTGGCACGAGATGAACGCACTGGTGGGCGACGACTGCGGTTTCATCGCCTGCGGGCAGTTGCAGGTCGCGGAGGACGAAGTTGCGCTGGCCAAGATCCAGGCCCGCGTTCGTGGCCTGGAAGCCAAGGGCTTTACGCACGAGAAGGTCATCGGCGGCGATGAGATGCGGGAACTCGTACCCGATCTTTCACCTCACTGTCTTGGTGGCGCCTGGGTTGCCGGCGATGGTTCCGCCGACCCGCACCGCACGATCATCGCCTTCCGCGATGCGGCGCTGCGCGCGGGCGTGAAGATCGTCGAACAATGCCTGCTCACCGGCTTGCAACGGCGTTCCGGTCGATGGATCGCCGAGACATCAGCCGGCGTCATCGAGGCGGGGACCGTCGTCAATGCCGGCGGGGCCTGGGCAGACCGGGTCGCAGAACTCGCCGGGGAACCTGTCCGCCAATCCATTCGCACCTCGATGATGGTGGTGACGGAGCGCACGCAGGCACGCGTCAAGCCGGTCGTCAGTTCGCTCGGGAGAAAGCTCTCCTTCAAGCAGACCGCTCAAGGGACGATGGTGATCGGCGGTGGATCGCAGGGACGGCTTGCCAGCGACCGGCAATCGGCGAGCGTCGATTTTGTGGCGCTGGCAGCATCGGTCGGCGCCGCTGTCCGTCTGTTTCCGGCGCTGAAGGGCTTGCGCATTGTTCGGACCTGGGCTGGCATGGAGGCCATGACGGAAGACCACCTCCCGGTCATCGGGTTCTCGTGCAAGGCGACCGGCCTTATTCATGCTTTTGGATTTTCCGGCCATGGTTTCCAGCTTGTACCCTCGGTTGGCAGGGTGGTTGCCGATCTCGTCTGCGAAGGCCGGACCAATCTCGACCTCGGTGCCTTTGACGTCGAACGCCTTGCCAAGGAAAGGGCAGTTGCATGATCGGCTATGTGATACGGAGACTTCTATTGGCCATTCCAACATTGCTTGCAATGCTGACCATGGTCTTCATTCTGGTCCGGCTCGTTCCGGGCGATGCCGCCGTCGCCATGCTGGGCGATCGGGCAAGCGCGCAGACACTGCAGAACCTTCGGGCGCAACTCGGTCTCGATCAGCCCATTCCGGTTCAGTATGTGCGCTTTGTCACCGACATGCTCAGCGGTGATTTCGGTCGCTCGATGACGAGTGGGCGCACGGTTCTGGAAGAGGTGGCGCTGGTCCTCCCCTATACGCTGGAACTGGCGCTGGCTGCGATGTTGATCGGGACACTCCTCGGCATTCCGCTCGGCGTCGTTGCTGCTGTCAGGCGCAATCGCTGGCCGGACTATGTCAGCCGGATCCTGTCTCTCGTCGGCCTGTCCTTCCCGGGCTTCGTCTCCGGCATATTGATGCTCCTCGCCTTCGCGGTGTGGTTGCAATGGCTTCCGGTCATGAGCAGGGCCTCCACCGATCCGCTTAGCCATCTGCGCAGCCTTGCTCTTCCGGCCCTCAATCTCGGGCTGATCATGACGGCCTACATCGCGCGGGTGACCCGTTCGTCGATGCTGGATGTGATGGGTGAGGATTACATCCGAACCGCGCGAGCCAAGGGGGTGCGGCCGAGCAAGCTCATCATGCGACATGCTCTCGGCAATGCCCTGATCCCCATCGTGACCGTGGTCGGACTGTATTTCGGCACGTTGATCGGCAATTCCGTGCTGACCGAGATCGTCTTCACGCGGCCCGGCCTCGGTAAGCTGATTCTCGGCGCCCTCCAGTCGCGCGACTACACCCTTCTCCAGGGTTTGATGGTGGTCTTCGCAACATTCGTGATCCTCGTGAATACCGCAACCGACCTGATCTACGCTCTCGTCGATCCCAGAGTGAGTTATGCGCAATGACCGACTTTGCCATTTCCCAAAGCATGCCGGCCAGGCAATCCAGCCCTGTCTTGAGGGCTCTCCGCCGCAATCGTTTCGCCTGGATCGGTATCGGCTTGCTTGCCTTGATCGTTCTGGTGGCGATCTTTGCCCCGGTCATCGCACCCTATGACCCGCTCAAGCAGAACATCCTTCATCGCCTGAGCCCGCCTTCAGCGGATTTCTGGTTCGGCACCGACAGCTACGGCCGCGACGTTCTCTCGCGTCTGCTCTATGGCGCGCGGATCTCGCTCTCCATTGGCTTTCTGTCCGTGCTGATTGCAATGGTTGTCGGATCGGCGCTCGGAATCCTGGCCGGCTATATCGGCGGCGTTTTCGATCAGATCCTGATGGGCATCGTCGACGTGATGCTTTCCTTCCCGACGCTCCTGCTGGGGCTCATGGTCGCTGCGATGCTGGGTGCGAGTTTCGAAAACCTCATCATCGCCATCGCGATTACCGAGACGGCACCGTTCGCACGTGTCGCCCGGGCACCGACAATCGCCATGAAACGCCGTGATTTTGTCGAGGCCGGCAGGTCACTGGGTTATACGCCCCTGCACATTATGCGGGTGCATATTCTCCCCAATATCCTGTCGGACATCGTTGTCGTGGCGTCTCTCTGGATGGCATCGGCGATCCGTACCGAAGCATCGCTGGCCTTTATCGGTCTCGGTGTCCTTCCGCCGACGGCGACCTGGGGCGGGATGATCCGTGAGGGGTTCGACAATATCCTGAGCGCATGGTGGCTGGTTGTCTTCCCGTCGCTCGCCATTCTTCTGACGGTGCTTGCACTGAACATTCTTGGTGATGCGCTCCGCGATGCGATCGATCCCAAAACAAGGAGCCAGGGATGAACCTGATCAGCGAAAGCCCGATGTATTATTCTGGTCAGGAAACAGGGTTCACCGCACCGGCTCGCGAACCGGTCCTGTCGGTTCGCAACCTCAATACGTCCTTCAGGACCGGCGACGGATGGAAGAACGTGGTCCGCAACATCTCGTTCGATATCGCCGCGCGGGAGACGGTTGCGATCGTCGGCGAGTCCGGCTCCGGCAAGAGCGTGACCTCGCTTTCGATCATGCGACTGCTGGCGGGGGAATCGAGCCGGATCGAAGGGCAGGTCATGCTCAATGGCCGCGACCTGCTTTCGTTGCGGGAAGAGGAAATGCGCCGCGTTCGCGGCAACGACATCTCGATGATCTTCCAGGAGCCGATGACCTCGCTGAACCCGATCTTTTCGGTCGGAAAGCAGATCGCCGAGGCGCTCATCGTCCACACGGACATTACTGAGGCCGCGGCAAAGGCGCAAGCCATCCGCCTGCTCGAAAAGGTCCGCATTCCGAATGCCGCGAGCCGTTTCGACGAATATCCGCACCAGTTCTCCGGGGGCATGCGCCAGCGCGTCATGATCGCCATGGCTTTAGCTTCCAGGCCCAAGGTGCTGATCGCCGACGAGCCGACCACCGCGCTCGACGTGACGATCCAGGGCCAGATCCTCGATCTGATAAAGACGCTTCAGGACGAGGAAGGCATGGCGGTGCTCTTCATCACGCACGATATGGGCGTGGTGGCCGAGGTCGCCGATCGTACCATCGTGATGTATCGCGGCGATGCGGTCGAGGCCGGCAAGACCGAGGACATCTTCCATCGTGGTCAACATCCCTATACCCGCGCGCTGCTGTCGGCGGTACCGAAGCTGGGCTCGATGGGTGGACGCGACCTGCCGCTTCGGTTTCCCACCGTTGACATGACGACGGGGCAGCAGGTTCCCTTGGCAGAGGTATCGGATACGGTCGCACGCACGAAGAGGCCGATCCTCGAAGTCAAGGATCTGACGACCCGCTTTCACATCCGGTCCGGCGCGTTCGGCCGAAAGACAGGGGCGGTGCATGCGGTCGAGAATGTTTCGTTCGAACTCTTCGAAGGCGAGACGCTGTCGATCGTCGGGGAATCAGGCTGCGGCAAATCGACGACCGGGCGCTCGGTCACGCGGCTCATCACGCCGACCGGCGGCAAGGTCACGGTCGACGGCCAGGACGTCATGAAACTTAGCCAGTCGGCGCTTCGCGCGATGCGCCGGTCCATCCAGATGATTTTCCAGGATCCTTATGCGTCGCTCAACCCGCGCATGGGCGTCGGCGCCGCAATCATGGAGCCCTTTCTCCAGCACCGTCTCGGAACGAAGAGCGAGGCCCGTGACAAGGCTGCGATGCTTCTGGAAAAAGTGGGCCTATCAGCCGATATGATGGCACGCTTCCCGCATGAGTTTTCAGGTGGCCAGCGCCAGCGTATCGCCATTGCCCGCGCCCTGATGCTTGACCCGAAGGTGATCGTCGCGGACGAAGCGGTGTCCGCGCTCGATGTCTCGATCAAGGCGCAAGTCTGCAATCTGCTTCTGGATCTGCAGCAGAGTCTCAATCTCGCCTTCCTGTTCATCAGCCACGACATGGCGGTTGTTGAACGGGTCAGCCACCGCGTTGCTGTCATGTATCTCGGGGAGATCGTCGAAATCGGTCCGCGCGCGGCGGTATTCGACAACCCCCAGCACGGCTACACCAAAAAACTGATGGCGGCCGTCCCCGTCCCTGATCCGGCAAGGCGCAGGATCAAACGCAACATGGTCGTCGATGAACTGAAGAGCCCTGTCCGGCCCGTCGGATACCAGCCGGCGGTGCGGCAGTATCGAGAAGCCTCGCCCGGTCATCTCTATCGGGTCGATTGAAGTCTCTGGACACACGACGGTCCGGTTGATCGGGCCGGAAATCGAAGGCCGCTTCGGCCGTCCTATCAGGCTGAGTAAAAAGGAAAATCACAATGCATGTAGGTATTGCCGGAGCCGGCGCTATCGCCATGGGATATGCGGCATTTCTTTCCGGGAACGGGCATGTGGCATGGCTGTGGTCTCCTTCGGGAAATGGTACGAGGGAACTTCGCGAAGGCAAAGCCCTGCAGGTTTCCGGAGCCATCGAAGGAGAGTTCCATCCTCAGGTGGTTGAGGAGGCCGCGGATCTGGCCAAGTGCGATGTCATCGTCCTAGCCTTGCCCGCCTATGGCTACCGGCGCGTTCTGGACGAACTCGTAGACTATCTGGAAGCCCGCCATACCGTCGTCATCAGCGCCCATCTCTCATTCGCCGCGCTCTATCTTGCGAAGAAGCTGAGCGAGCGTGGGCTTCAGATCTCGATCGCTGTGTGGAACACGACACTGCTGACGGCCAAGGCGCAATCGAGACTGCATGTCAGGGTCGGCGCAATCCGCTCGAAGGTCGATTTGGCGGTCGTGCCTGTTCGGAGCGCGGATGATGCCTACAGGGTATGCGCCGAGGTTTTCGGCGACAGGTTCCTGCTCAAGGACGACCTGCTGACGATCGCACTCAGCAATCTCAATCCGCAGAACCACATGGGGATCGCGCTCTGCAATCTGACGCGGATCGAGCGGGGAGAGACGTGGGGTCAGAACTCCAACATGACACCTGCCGTCGCGAGACTGTTGGAGCGGCTGGATCAGGAACGGATCGCCATCGCCTCGGCATTCGGCAAGACGGTGCGCACCATCTTCGATCATTCGGCCTTGTCGCACGGCGTTTCGGGAGACTCTGTGGCGGAAATCTATGCCAATCTGGCAGCCAGCGGCAAAGATCCACAAGGCCCGAAGGACATCAATACACGCTATGTCCTCGAAGACCTGCCCTTCGGTCTTATGCCGATGCTGCATCTCGCGCGCATTTCCGGGGCAAGCGCGCGGCTGCATGAATGCGGAGTTGAGCTGCTCGAGGCATGCTACGGGCGCGATTTTGCCGCGGCGAACGATATCCTCGGCGAACTTGGCGCATTGGACAGTGACCGGCTCCGGCGGCTGGTCTTGGAAGGTTACCCTGTCGGTTCCTCTTCTGAAGGCATGTGGAAAGAAGCTGCATCACAATGAGCGAGACATTCGACGAGCTGAATGACGATTTCCACCAAAGCAGCATCGTGGCGCGCATTGTATCCTACGTCGACGCGGCGCGGCGACAGCCGGTGGGGGCTCTTCCCCGTCAGGCCGCTTCAAGATGCGTTCTCGATCTCCTCGGCGCTGCCGCCTCGGGGATCAACCAGCCCGGCGTGCTGGCGGCTCGAAAGACGGCTTTGGCAACGATGGCGGCCGGTGATGTGCCGGTCTGGTTTTCCGGTACGACCAGTTCAGTTGTCGGCGCGGCCTGGGCAAACAGTGCCGCGGCGGCAGCGCTGGACCTGGACGACGGGCACCGACTGGCGCGCGGTCATCCGGGGGCGGCGGTCATTCCCGCGGCGCTTGCCGTCGCTATTGAGACTGGAGCTTCGCTTGAAGATATCCTGCGCGCGATCATCATAGGTTACGAGGTCGGTGTCACAATCGGTGCCGCTCGCACCACTTACGGCAATACCGGGACGTGGTCGTCCTACGCTGTGGTCGCCACGGCAGCCGTTCTGCGCGGCACCGCGCCCGAGATACTGGCGCATGCCATGGCGATTGCCGGCGAAAGTTCACCCAACCAGTTGTTTGCCAGCGCGCCGGCGCCTCGAAATCCGGCTCCTGAAGGGAGCGATGTGAAAGAAGGCATACCGTGGTCTGTGGTGACGGGGCTGGTCGCCTTGAGCCTCGCCGAAGCGGGACATACAGGACCGCGCAACATCCTCGACAGCACGCGACATTATCGGTTTTCCGAGGATCTACGGCTCGGCGTCAATCCGCATATCTGCAATACCTATTTCAAGCTCTACGCATGCTGCCGTCACATACACGCGCCGCTTGACGCCATGCTTCAAGTCGTAGGCCGGTATTCGATCGATCCGCATGCAATCGACGCCATCGAGGTCGAGAGCACCAGCGGTGCATTGCGCATCTCGAACCGGGATAACCCGACAAATCTTGTCGATGTGCAATACAGCATACCGTATTGCCTTGCGCTTGCGACCCTTCAGGGGCCTCAAGCGCTTCTGCCGCCGACGCCAGCAGTACTGGGGCAAAGCGCAGTCGTCGATCTGGCGCGAAAAGTCACGCTGTCAGTGAACGCGGATTTCGATGCGCGGTTTCCCAGCGAAACATTGGCTCGAGTCACGGTGACGGTGAAGGGGCGGCATTTCGTTTCGGATGTCACCGCTCCGAAAGGGGAGGCGAGTGATCCCCTGTCGTCAGCGGAACTCGAGGCCAAGTTTCGTGCCGCAACGCGCTTTTCCCTGACTGCGAATCATCAGGACGAAATTCTGGTGGCCATGAACAAAGCCTATGTGGGCGACATTTCGCAGTTGATGCTAAGCATCAAGTAGCGCAACTCGCCCGAGAGCGCAGTAGTGGGAATTCGGCAGTGCCCACCTGACCGACTCAATCACCCTTGAATATCTAAGGGTCCAGAAATCAACGATATTCCATGTATCTTTTAATGGCTTAGCTGCTTGAGGTGAGAGGGCAGCGGTTCGTATCGGTTCAAGGCGTATGCCTCGGAAACTGCTCGGTCGCCCATTCGGCCCCTTTCTAAACCTTCAGGCCGCGTGAACTTTATTGCTGTCGGTCGCGAGAGTGCAAATCATGCGGGCAACCTCGTACGATTTTTCGAATGCGGCTAAAGGCAGAAACTCGAACCGGGAGTGAAAATTATAGGCGCCCGTGAAGAAATTCGGTGTCGGCAGGCCGCGTGATGACAATGCCGCCCCATCCGTCCCGCCGCGCATCGGCAGGGGCTTTGCCTGTATGCCCAAGGCCTCCAGCGCGGCGAGGAGCAATCCTGCCGGTCGCGGGTCGTCTCCTAGATGATCATAGATGTTGTGATACTGATCGCTGACCTTTGATATGATCTGTCCGGTCGGGTACAGCGCGCCGATGGCTTCGGTCACCTCGGCGATCCTGCGTTTCCGGCTTTCGAAACTGGCCCGGTCGAAATCCCGGATCATCACCGTCAGGCGGGCGTCAGTCTCGTTCGCAGCGAGGTCCTTGAACCAGAAATAGCCTTCGCGGCCTTCGGTCCGTTCCGGCGTCTCGGAGCGATCGAACTGCCCGATGAAATCCATCGCCATCAGGAGCGGGTTCACCAGCATGCCCTCGGCGGACATCGGATGGGCGCTGACGCCGGTGAACCTGATTTCGCCGATCGCGGCGTTGAAGTTCTCGAACACCACTTCGCCGAGTTCGCAGCAGTCGATCGTATAGGCGAAGTCGCAAGGAAAACGCTTCAGATCGAGCGCTTTCGCCCCACGCAGCCCGATTTCCTCGTCCGGAACGAAGGCAACGGCGATGTCGCCATGCGGGCCCGATGCGTCGAGGCGCGCAAGCAGCGTCATGATGACGGCGATCGCTGCCTTGTTGTCGGCGCCGAGCACGCTAGTTCCGTCGCCGAAGACGATGTCTTCGCCGTCCCAGCCGCGGATTTCCGGATGTTCGCCGACCCGAAGCCAGATATCCTTCTCGTGGTTGAGGCAGAGATCTTCTCCCGTGAAATGCAGGATCTGCGGCCTGATCGCCGGCGACAGGCCGACGTCGACCGTGTCTAGATGCGCGATGAAGCCGATGCGCGGGGCGTCCGGCAGCGATCCACGCTTCACGGCGGTCACCGTCGCGTGCTCGTCGATGGGGACGTCCGCGAGACCGAGGGCCTGCAGCTCGTCGTGCAGAAGCGCCGCAAGACGGGCCTGCCCCGGTGTCGAGGGCAGGGCAGGGGACTTCGCGTCGCTCTGGCTTTCGATCGCGAGATAGCGGAAGAACCTTTCGGTCAGTTCGTCGCGAAGATCCATGGGCATGTCCTGTCGGCCGAAGGATTGGGCGAAGCGCGGTATCGGCAGGATAGCTCAGCTTGGCCTGAGACTGCCAACGCCATCTGCGATATCGATCCGGGACCCGAGCCTGTCCGAATGGTCGGCTAGCCTGCGCAGGATTCGTTCCGCCGCTTCTCCGGTCGCCAGATGTGGCGCGATGCGCCGCTCGACGGTCGGGTCCCGCAAGGCTTCCTCTCCGCCGATCAGGACGGGGTAGAGCTTCATGCCGGTCAGCCGGTTGTCGGGGCCGAACGTGCAGAGCCCGACGACGCTTTCCCACACCTCCGTCCGCCGCCAGGTCGATATGTCGGAGCGAGTGTGGAAGATGAAATTGCCGAGACTGTAGAAGATCGGTTGCCTATTGTAGATCTCGATGGGCTGAAGCACCGGTGCTCCGTGGCTGACGAAGGCCGAGGCGCCGGCATCGATGCATTGCCGCGCGAAGGCGCCGACCCAGCCGGGAACCTCCAGCCAGTCCGAGGCCCAGTGATGGTGGTGGAGATAGGCGATCACGAGACTGCCGGAGGCCGCGGCGGCCGAGATGGCGCCCAGGTTGCGCGCCAGATCGGCTTCGTCCATTCGGACGGTTTTCCCGAACCGGTCGGAACGCCGGAAGATGGCGCGGCCGATGCCGATCTCGTTCTCGGGATCGATGTCCGGCCCGTCGTCCGGCTGGCTGTCGTTGATGAGGTCGACCGGGGTATAGCCGATCCGGTCCCTGATGGTGCCGAGCTGCCGGAAGGCGTCGTTGTCGACCTCGAGGATCTGCGAAAGGTGAAGCCGATTGACGCCCGGGCGTTCGGGGCGGCTGTCCGCGACGTCGGCCGCATACATGAAATCCGGTCCCGGTCCGCCGTCCATCGCCACGATGGCAATCGAGCGCCCGCCGATGCGGCCGGATCCGGGGGTGCCGGCATCGGACAGGTTGCGCCCGATGCCGGCGTGCAGGAAGCCGCGCCGCTCGACTTCCTCCAGGGTGGAAAGCACGCCGGACGGCCCAAGGTCGAAGGCGTGGTTGTTCGACAAAGACAGTGCCCGAAACCCTATGTCATGCAGCGCATCGAGCATTTCCGGCTCGCTGCTTCCGAAATAGGAGCCCTTCATCGGCCAGCCGCGATGATCGCCGAAGACGGTGCTTTCGAAATTGGTGAAGGCGAGATCGGCCGATTTGAGGAGGCGCTTCACGTCCTCGAAGGCCGGTGCCTCGACCTTTCGCGTGTCGCGCTTTATGAGCGATTGACCGGTGACGGCCAGGATAAAGTCATCTTTCATCCGGAATTCCTCGTCTTGGTTGGCATGCATGCCTCTCGGAAAACTGTTGCGAGGGCACGGATATCCTGCGGGTCGGCGGCAGACGCTGGCCCGGTTGCACCTTCTCGCAGGCGCTCAATGCGTAAAAATCTTCGGCCGGGCGTCGATCAGGCGCCGCGTATAGGCGTTCTCAGACCGCCCGAAGATGAAGTCCGATGGCCCGAAATCCTCCATCCGGCCGTCCTTCATGATGCAGACGGCGTCGCAGATGTCCTGGACGATCGCCAGATCATGGGAAATGAAGACCATCGAGAGGGCGTTTTCCCTGACCGTCTGCTTGAGAAGCGCAACGATTTCCGCTTGGACCGAGACGTCGAGCGCCGATGTCGGCTCGTCCGCGACGATCAGCGCCGGCCGGGCAAGCAGCGCGCGGGCGATGCACACCCGCTGCTTCTGGCCACCGGAAAGCTGGTGCGGATAGCGGGACAACAGGATGCGCGCGAGCCCCATCCTGTCGGTCATCGCGGTGATCTCTTCAGGGTTCCGCTGGCCTTCCTCCTTTGCGGTGTAGCACAGGCATTCGCCAAGCGTCTCCGCCACGGTCATGCGCGGGTTGAGCGAAAGGGACGGGTCCTGGAAGATCATCTGGACATGGCCGAGCAATCCGCCACGGCCTTTGCGGGAGATGTCGCACGCCCTTCCGTCGAGCGCCACATTTCCGGCATCCCCCGTCTCGAGCCCGGCCAATATCCGGCCGATCGTCGTCTTGCCGCTGCCGCTTTCGCCGACGATCCCGAGCACGCTGCCGCGCTGGACCCTGAAGCTGACGTCATCCAGCGCGAATTTCGCCGAGGCCCTGCCAAAGAGGTTGCGGAAACTGCCGCCGCCGAAGCTGCGGGAAAGGTTTTCCACGACGAGAATCGGCGCGGTGTCCTCCTGTGGACTCGGACCGGCCGCTGGCGACACGCGCAGGCGCGGCACGGCAGAAAGCAGCTGCCGCGTATAGGCTTCCTCCGGGTTTTCGAGAACGGCGGATGTGGCGTTCTGCTCCACCATCTCTCCATCCTTCATAACCAGAACCCTGTCGGCGATCGCCGCGACGACCCCCATGTCATGGGTGATGAGGATCAGCGAGAGGCCTGTGGCATCGACCAGGCCCCGCAATATCTCGAGGATCTGCTTCTGCACCGTGGCGTCGAGCGCCGAGGTCGGTTCGTCGGCGACGATGATCGATGGCGAGCCGGCGAGCGCGATGGCAATCACGACACGCTGCCGCTGTCCACCGGAAAGCTGGTGTGGATAGCTGTCATGGCGCCCGGCCGGATCGGTGATACCGACGCGCCCGAGCAACTCGATGGCACGGCTACGGATTTCGGATCGCGGCAGGTTGGAGTTGATCGCCGATATCGTTTCGCCGAGCTGCGCGCCGATCGTCATCAGCGGATCGAGCGAAGACGTGTGGTCCTGGAAGATGCTGGCGATCGTCCTTCCCCGCAGCGCCCGGCGCTCCCTGTCTCCAAGAGATTCGAGTGCTGTGCCATCCAGCCGGATCGTGCCGGAGGATTGCTCGAAGGATTTTCCCATGAGTCCGATGATCGCGTTGCCGATGGTGGATTTGCCCGCGCCGGATTCGCCGATGATGCCGAGCACTTCTCCGCGGCCGAGGGTGAAGCTGACGTTTCGGACGATCGTCGTCTGGTCGCTCCGACCGTTGTGACGAAGGGTGAGGTCGCGTACGTCGAGAAGCGGGGTCGTGGTGGTCGAAGCGCTCAAACCGATCTGCTCCTCGGGTCCCAGATGCGGCGCACATCCTCGCCGACGAAATTGATGGTTGCGATGAGCCCGAACAGGGCGAAGCCGGGAAACAGGCTGATCCAGTATTGCCCGGTCAAGAGGTACTGGAAGCCGTTGGCGACGGTCGAACCAAGGGACGGCTGGTCGAGCGGGACGCCGAGCCCGAGGAAGGACAGCGTCGCCTCGAGTGCGACGGCATGGCCGATCTCGATGGGCAGCAGGGTCATCGCGGGCGCGATGCTGTTCGGCAGAAGATGCCGGAAGATGATCCGGGCCCTCGGCAGCGGCATGGTCCGCACCGCGTCGATATAGGACTTGCCCGTCTCGCTGAGCGCTACACTGCGCACCACGCGGGCATAGGTCGCCCACTGGACGATGATCAGCGCCAGGATGATGCGGTCCACGCCCGCCCCGAGCGTGACGATGGCGATCAGCGCCACCAGCATCGTCGGCAGACTGAGCTGCAGGTCGACCACCCGCATGATCGTCGCGTCGATCCATCTTCCAAAATAGGCGGCGCTGACCCCGGCCGTCAGACCGATGAAGGCAGCGGCAAGCGCGCTGACGATCGACACCAGCAGGCTGATCCGAAGGCCGTACATGATGGAGCTGGCGATATCCCGGCCGAGGCCGTCCGTGCCGAGAAGATAAGTGAAGCCACCCGAGCCTGCGGTGCCGGGCGGCGAAGAGGCTTCCCAGCCGTAGACCTGCAGCGGGTCATAGGGGTTCTGCGGGGCGATTAGTGGAGCGGCAACGGCAACCGCCACGTAACATGCCAGCACGATGTTCGGTACCGTGAGGAACTGCCGATAGGGCGTGCGTTCCAGCATCTTGAAACCTGTCGATTTATGAGTTGCGATCTTCATCATGTCTCCCCGCTCACGCCGAAATTCGCACGCGCGGGTCGAGCACGGCATAGAAGAGATCGACGAGCGTGTTCAGCGCGACGAAGGCGATAGCCGTGAAAGTGAGTGTGGCCATCACGACCGGGCGATCCAGAAGCTGGATGGAATCGATTAGCAGCTTGCCGACGCCGGGCCAGGCGAAGATCGATTCGACCACCACCGCAAAGGCCAGCATGCCGCCGAACTGGAGACCGACGATCGTGACGATCGGCAGGCTGATGTTCGGCAAGGTGTGTCTGAACAGGATACGCCGCCTCGATAGTCCCTTTGCGATACAGAAACGATGGAATTCCATCCGTTCAATCTCCACCGTGCCGGCACGGGCGAGGCGGGCGATGAGCGCGATGTTGGGAATGGCAAGTGCGAGTGCAGGCAGCACGAGATGCCTGATCCCCTCGCCCGTCAGGAAGCTCCAGTCGAAACCGAAGAGGGTTGCGGTCGCGCCGCGGCCTCCCGGCGGGAACCAGCCGGTCATGACGGCCCCGACAAGGATCAACATCATGCTCAGCCAGAACGCAGGGACGCTCAGCGCATAGACGCTGGACGTCACAATGACGCGATCGAACACACTGTCGGGCCGGGTGCCGGCCAGCAGTCCGATGCCCGTTCCGAAGATCGTCGCGACGAGCATCGCGAAGAATGCCAACTCGAAGGTTGCCGGCAGTTTGTCGAGAACAAGCCCGAAAGCCGGCTGGTGGTAGATATAGGACGTACCGAACGTCCCGGTCGCGACGTTCTGGACGAAGACGAGATATTGGCGCCATACCGGCTGATCGAGGCCGAGCAGGATCGTCGCTCGCCTGATGTCCTCCGGCGTGGCCGTTTCGATGTTGACTACGTTGTAGACGGGGTTGCCGACGCTGTGGATGCCGATGAACCCCACCAGCGACATGACGAAGATGAGGAGGAAGGCTTGTGAAAGCCTTCCCGTGATGACGGAAACGAGACCCATGGCGATCACTTCGCAACCGGCGTGGCCTGCATCGCCGTCGTCCAGCCGCGGGGATGCATGACATAGGACGCGACGCGGCTGCCGTAACCGAACACGTGGTCGAAGTGGTAAAGCGGGATCACCGGCTGGTCGCGCATGGCGAATTCCGTCGCGGCCGCAAGCGCCTTGTCGCGATCCGGCCCAACCTCGATCGTCTCCGCCTTGATCAGCATGTCGTCGAAGGCCGGGTTCGAATATTTGCCGTAGTTCAGGGCGCCGGTGCCGCGCTCGGCATTCACCGATGCCAGCAGGGCATCGAGCACGATATCGGCAGATTCACCGGAACCGCCGCCATACCAGATGCCGTATTCGCCGGCGGAGCGTTTGGTGTTGAACACCGAGAAGGGGACCGCCACCGGCTGCACGCCGACCCCGACGCGTGCCCAACTCTGGGCGATCGCCTGCAGCGACTCTGCGTCGCCGGGATATCGCCCGGCAGGCCCGGCCAGCACGACGTTGAAGCCGTTCGGATAACCTGCTTCCGCCAGCAGCGCCTTGGCCTCCGGATAACGCGGCGGCCCGGCCACCAGGTTGGCGGATGTGCCGGGCAGCCCGTTCGGGAAGACCTGCGCTGCGGCCGTTCCGAAACCCGACAGGATCTTCTCGACGATCACGCCGCGGTCGACGGCCATCGAGAGCGCCTGCCGCACCTTCGGGTCACGGAAGGGGTTCGGGATCGGCGCGCCGGCCTTGTCGGTGACGCCGGGCGCCTTGTCGTTCACCATGTCGAATTGCACGAAGTTCACGCGGGCGGCAGCGATATTGGCGATCTTCGCCCCACGCTGCTTGAGCGAGGGTACGTCGCGTGCCGGGATGAAATCGGCGATGTCGACATCATTGGTGGAAAGGGCCGCAACGCGGGCAGCCGGGCTTTCGACGATGCGGAACGTCACGTCCGACCAAGAAGGTTTGCCACCCCAGTAGTCTTCGTTTCTGACGACTTCGAAAAACTCGCCGGAGCGCCAGCTCTTGAACCTGTACGGGCCGGTCCCGTTAGGCACCGCGCCGCTGTTCAGTTCATCCGCGGTTTTGAAGCCGGACGCGCTCTTGGCCATGATGAAGATCGAGGAAAGCGAAAGCGGCAATGCCGGCTGGCTGCCGCTGGTTTCGAAGACGACGGTCAGCGGATCAGGCGCCGTGACCGATTTGATGGCCTTGGTATAGGGCTGGAAACCACCGCTCGGCGGCTTGAGGAAGTTCTGGATGCGTTCGGTGGTGTAGATCACATCTTGCGCCGTGAAGGGTGAGCCGTCATGAAAGCGGACGTTGTCCCGGAGCTTGAATTCCCATTTCGTATCCGAAAGCCGGCGCCACGATACGGCGAGGCCCGGTTTCAGGTCGAACTTTTCGTCCTGGTAGACCAGCCGCTCGTAGACCTGCGACAGCAGCGAGGAATTTTCGTTCAGGGTAGAGTAATGCGGGTCGAGCGTCATCAGCTTGTAGGACGTGGCGATGCGCAGTTCCTGAGCCGAGGCAGCAGACGGTGTCATGGTGAACAGTGCAGTTAATACCGCAGCCGTCGCCATCCAATTGAAGAGAAAACGTTTTGTCGACGTCATTCGAAGTCCCCTTTTTGTCTTTGCGAACGGTAAGCAATCTATGCGCGCGTCGTTGCCTGCTGCATCAGGAAATTCCTGGACGCTAACATTCGAAAAACCCGGCGGCTCGTCAATTTATTAAGTTTTTGTGACGCCCTATTAGTTGAACTGATATATGTCGGAAGAAACGATCACGGCGGCGAGGATGGTATGGACGGGATGCAGGACGAGACAGGTATCGGGCTGAGGCGGGCCCAGATCTTCAGGGAGATCATCCGGTCTGGATCGACCCGGCGTGCGTCGAAAACCCTCCAGATCACCCAGTCAGCCGTCAGCCAGCAACTCAAGCTTTTCGAGGAACTGGTCGGCGAAAAACTTTTCGTGCGGGATCGTCGCGGCCTGATCCCCACGACGCGCGCCATCGAGATCTACAACCGGATCGACCGGTATTTCGAGACGCTAGGTCATATCGAGCGGGAAATCCTCGGATCCTTCGCCGTCGCCCGCAACAGCCTTAGCATCGCCGCGCCGCATATCGTCTGCCTCTCCATGCTCCCGAAACTCGTGGCGGAGTTCGAGCGGACCAATCCTTCGCTGGAATTTTACATCAGGGCCCAGGGTTACGTTCAGATCGCTCAGCACGTGCTGACGGGCGAGGCGGATATCGGCATTTCCCGACTGCCGCTCGACGAGCGGTTTTTTGAATGGAAGACGATCTCGAGGAGCAGCAGCGTCTGTCTGGTCCGGCCGGACCATCCGCTGGCGGGCAAGGAAAGGCTTACCGCCGCGGACGTGTCATCGGAGCACATGATCACGCTGGATCGCGAGTTTTCTTCAAACCTACTGGTGCTGAACGCGTTCACCCACAAGGGACGCAGCCCGAATGTCAGAGTGCGCACGGACGCCGTCGGCTTTGTCGCCGCGTTTGCCGCCTACGGCTCTGCAATCACGGTGGTGAACGAGTTTATCGCGCGGCAATGTGCGATGTTCGATCTGAAGTCTATCCCCTTTCATCCGGCGGTGACTTATGAATACGTTGTGTTCTGGCGTCGGGGCAGCGAGAAGATCGCCAGGCAGGGCGCAGTGATCGATGCAGTTTTCGAGTTTGCGAAAATGAATGCATGATCAGCCGTTTGGTAGATTTTGCCGATACGACGAGGGGTCGTCAGTTCGATTCCGCTCAAGGCTAAGAACGCAGCGGCGTGGCGCACACGGAAATCTTCTATAGATATTGTAATTCATATGCATTACGATTGATCTTTCAGTTGGAGATAACTATGGCTTCGAACGCACTCGTTCAAACTCGCATTGATGCTGAAGTTCGAGATCGTGCCTCTGCGGTGCTTGAGAGCATGGGTCTTACGGTCTCGGACGCAGTTCGTATCTTACTCACCCGGACGGCGAACGAGGGAGCATTACCGCTTGAACTTATATCAGGCAGCGAAGCTCATGATGCTTGGTTTCGCAGCAAGGTCCTTGAAGCGCTTAACGACACGCGACCTGACGTTTCGGGCGATGAAGTCGAGGCTCATTTCGAAAAACGGCGAGCGGCAGCGCGCGTTAAAGCAGCGGCGCGCAAGTTGTGAAGCTTACCTGGTCAGCGTTTGCGTTGTCAGATCGAGACGCCATCTTCACCTTTATCGAGGCGGATAGTCCCTCAGCTGCCATCATGGTCGACGAACGGATCGTCTCGGCTGCTCGTCGCTTAATTGATTTTCCGGCGAGTGGTCGTGTTGGCAGAATTGCCGGGACGCGCGAATTGGTGATCAACGGTACACCATATGTCGCGGCTTATGCCGTAACGCAATCGGCGGTTCGCATTCTTCGCGTACTTCATGGCGCACAGGAATGGCCAGACACTATTCCTACCAGCTAGACTCCGAACTTCATGTCTTGGATCAACGTGTCGCCAATTCGATTCCGTTCAAGAGCTAAATCGAGTTCTGTAGGCGTGCGCAAGGGGAGGGGGACACCCCAGCGCTGACTGCCTCGATCCCATGGTGATGTGGTCTTCAGCCAAAAGCGGTGGGGCCATAGGCTTAACGTCATCTGACGAACCAGAGACTATCCAAGGGGCGGGCTCCCTGTCTCCGCTCCCATCGCGTCCGCAAACCTCCGCATCAATCGGACGAGGTCGTTAATATCAGCCGTGTCCCAGCTAGCAAAGACGGCGAGGGCGATCCTCTCGCGTGCGGCATCTATCTTATCGGTCATCGCCTTCCCCTTGGGAGTGACGACGGCTTCGTTCACACGACGGTCGTATGGACTTTGGCGGCGTTCGGCGAGGCCGAGGCTTTCCAGCTTCGCGACCTGGCGGCTAACTGTCGTGTAATCCCGTCCGACCCCGGCAGCCAGGTCAACGATGCCGATCGGGCCACGCCGCTCAATTCCGACGAGGAGTGGAAACAGCGCTCTGTCGAGCGCAATCCCAGCCTCGCGCACGAGCGCTTCATCTCGTTGCGGCTGATTCATCAAGGTCACGATGTCGATTAGCGAGCCGTGTAGCTCGCGAATCTTTTTGCCAATATGTGTAATTTGCACATTTTCTGTTGACGTCATGTCGCCTCTCCTATTATGTGCATATTACACACATGGAGACCGTTATGACAAACAATTTTGCAGCAGATGTGCTCATCTGCGGCGCCGGAGCGGCTGGCCTGACGCTGGCAATCGAGCTCGCACGCCGAGGGGTGTCGTTCCGACTGATCGAGAGAAAGGCGGCACCATTCCCGGGATCTAGGGGTAAGGGCATTCAGCCAAGAACGCAGGAGGTCTTTGAAGATCTCGGAATCCTCGACAAGGTCGTTGCGACCGGCGGTGTTTATCCGCCGATGCGCGATTATCGCAGTGATGGCAGTTTCATCGAGAAAGACTTGGGCGATCGATCTCAGCCGACGTCGGCGGAGCCGTATCGTATCCCGTTGATGATCCCACAGTTCCTGACGGAAAAGATCATGCGGGAAAGGTTGGCCGAACTTGAGTGCGAGGTCGAGTTCGGATGCGGGCTTGTAGGGTTCGAGCAGGACGACGACGGTGTCACAGCCCATCTCACCCGATCAAGCGGTGAGGAAAGGGTTCGCGTTCGCTACCTTGTCGGCGCGGACGGAGGGCGCAGTTTTGTACGCCACGCCCTTGGCATCGCTTTCCCCGGCAAGACATTGGGTGTGCGGGCGATCGTTGCCGATGCCGCGCTGACAGGGCTCGACCGAGACATATGGTGGCAGTTCAACAGCGGCGACATGCAACGGATGATCGCCATTTGCCCACTCGGAGGAACCGAGCTCTTCCAGATACAGGCGCCCGTTCCACCGGAGGGGGACGTCGATCTTTCTGCCGAAGGAATGGAGCGGATGATCGCCGAGCGAACAGATCGCAGCGACATTGCGGTGCACTCGGTTAATTGGGCATCGGCCTATGCGATGAATGCCCGTATTGCCGATAGCTATCGGGTCGGGCGCATTTTCCTGGCTGGTGATGCCGCCCATACCCACCCGCCAACGGGTGGCCAAGGCCTAAACACTAGTGTGCAGGACTCCTACAACCTCGGCTGGAAGCTCGCGGCTGTTCTGCGGGGAGCCCCACACGAGCTCCTGGATAGCTATGAGATCGAACGCCGTCCCGTGGCCGAGGAGGTTCTCGGGCTATCGAGTCGGTTGCTGGACGCCGGAACACGGGGTGAGATTAGCCGCGGCCGCGAAGTACACCAGCTCGATATCGGATATCCACAATCACCCCTCGCTTTGGAAGCGGCCGGCCGCACCCACGGCCTGCGGGCAGGGCAACGCGCTCCGGACGCACCGACCAAAGGCGCGGCGGGACAGCCGTCACGACTCTTCCTCTTATTTGCTGGGCCACATTGGACGCTGCTTGTGAACGGGCAACGGACAATTGCTTCACGACCCGGGCTGCGCATCCATCACCTCGGTGAGCGGGGCGACATCCTCGACGTGTTCGGGTGCGTTCACGACGCGTACGGGTTGGCGCCCGATGAATGCGTGCTGATCCGCCCCGATGGCTATGTGGGCGCAACCCTTCTCCTGAGCGCACAAGGGATCGCTCAGCTCGAAACCTATCTCGATGGAGTTGGACTACCTCCGCTCAATGAGACCTCCAAACGTGACGCGCCTGCACTGGATGCGGAAAGGGCACAAAATGATTGAGATGGCGCCTGATGTTGACCCGGCAAAGTCACTTGATTGGCGAATTATCCTGCCGGTTTTCGCGATTGTCTGCGCCCATGCCGCGGGCACCGCCGCCGTCCTGCCGGTGTTGCCATTTCACATTCGCGCTTTGGGCGGCTCGCCACTTGTTCTCGGCATTGTCATTGCGGCAGAGGCTGTCGGCCAGTTCGCCTCTGCCCCCGCTCTCGGCCAGCTTTCGGATCGCTTCGGTCGCAAACATGTCCTGCTGATGAGCCAGGTGATTGCGGCGTTCAGTCTTCTGGTGCTCGCCCTCGCACCAAGCGTCGCGTTCATCCTGCTCGCCCGCGGGCTCTTTGGTTTGACAGCGGGCAATATCTCTGTGACCGCGGCCTATATTGCGGATCACACCGATGCTAGAAACCGCAGACGAGCCATGGGTATCCTGATGGGGGGAGCAGGCCTTGGCGGAATCGTCGGTGCAGGGCTCTCAGGCTTCCTGTCCGACATATCATTGACAACACCCCTTCTCGCTGCGCTGGGACTTGTCGTCACCTCGATCATCGTTACATCTCTCCGTCTCGATGGCGGCAAGCCGACAGCGCCCACGACGGGCGGGCCACAGGGCGAACAGATCTCGTTACGTGCAATCCTCGCGTCACCCTTAGTGCGTGCTCTCGTCGTTGTGATGCTCTGTCACTTTTTTGCCTATGGGATGTATATCTCGCAAATGCCGGTGTTCCTTGGCGACACGTTCGTATGGAGCGGTCATGCCTTCGGAGCGAAGGAACTGAGCTATCTCATCATCGTGGACGGAGCGATCAACGTCTTCGCCCAAATCTTCCTGCTTGGTTGGCTCGGGAAACACCTCACCGAGCGCAATCTGATCCTGGTGATATTCTTCCTCATCTCCGTCGGGTTTCTCACGGCCGGCATCGCCACTACCATTCCCATGCTCGTTCTCGCCGTTCTGTGCGTCAGCACCGGGGATGCGCTTGCAAAGCCGACTTATCTGGCGGCGCTGTCTATTCACGTTCCGTCTCAAAGGCAGGGGGTAATCCTGGGTGCCGCACAGTCATTGGTCGCGGTGGCGGATATCATAGCACCCGTCGTGGGCGGTTTCATGCTGGGGTATGCACTCTACAGTGTATGGCTCGGCATCGCCGTAACTGTGGCGGTAATCGGTGCCCTTATCGCGTTAGCTCGGCTCCCGCGCCATATGCACCCCGAGGGGTGACGATGCGACGCGTGCCGTTTTTCGTCGACGGGTGGTCGAGGCTGACAGGGTTTTGTGTCGTGGTGACGCTCGTTGTGAGCGGGTGCGCGGCAGCAAACCGCCCGCATTATACCGTCGCGGAAGCCGGGCGTGCGCAGATCCTCGGCTTCGAAAATATCAGAGCTCACGCTGATGACCCGCGACCTGTGAAGTCAGTCCACGACCCGTGGCGACCCGTTATCGGCATGAATAAGCCCACGATGCTGGCCATATCGGGTGGTGGCGCTGGTGGGGCGTTCTCGGTGGGTGTTCTTTCCGCCTGGAGCGAACGCGCCGACCGCCCAACGTTCGACGTCGTAACTGGCGTCAGCACGGGAGCGCTGATCGCACCATTTGCATTCCTGGGCCCTGGGTATGATCAGCAGCTTCGAAGCCTTTATCTTTCTGACCAGGCCAGCAGTCTCGTCGACATCGATTGGAGAGGGCTTGGAGTTTTCTCCCCCAGCCTTCTTCGGGGAGACGCTCTAAGCCATATGGTAGAGGAGAACATCACAGGTGCCGTTTTAAGCCGGATTGCCCACGAGCATCAGGCCGGTCGCCGCCTCCTTGTGATGACGACGAATCTCGATACGCAACGGGCCGTCGTCTGGAACGTAGGAGCCATTGCCAGCAGCGGTAGGGCGGATGCGCTCCCATTGGTACACCAGATATTGACTGCCTCCGCCAGCGTTCCCGGAATCCTTCCGCCCGTATCCATCAAGACCGTTGTTGACGGCAAGTTGATTGAAGAGTTGCATTCTGACGGGGGTAGTTCGGCTCAGTTCTTTACCTTGCCCGAGCAGTTGATCGTCGCGCCGGGTCGCTCTCGCAACGAGGACCTGCATATTTACGTGATCATCAACAACGCGCTGATACCAGAGTTTTCGATGTCGCCTCGGAAAGCACTGCCAATTATGGCGCGAGCATATGCTACTCTGCTAAAATCGCAGACAAAGCTGGGTCTCATCGCGATTTTCAATTTCGCACAGCGATCTGATATCGACTTGGACATCGCCTCGATTGAAGAGCAGGTGCCTTATTCAATGACGGACCCACTGAACGAGACCTATATGCGAAGGGTATATGGCATTGGCTATCAGAAGGCGCGGGATGGCAGGCTCTGGGTTAAATACCCGAAGTTCACCGTGTCACCATGATATCCTACGAACAAAGAGATCAGTGTTCGTGTTCTCGGGGAGATAGGCGCACCTGCGGAAGGGCGAGTAGTGGTGCCTGCTCTGAGTGCAAGCAGACGCGCATGCCGACTGGAAGAAGTGTGTCGTTGGTTCGATTCCCTTCAAGGCGCTAAACTACGCTCGTTGCTCCGCAATCAGCCCGAAGTGAACGTTCCAGAACCGGTTTGCAAGTGTCTGCTGGGTGGAAGGCGGATAGTCAGTTTCGCAGACGCGGCCCGCTTAAAGCCGACTTACCGCGTCCACAAGCGACCGAAACGGCACGGGCTTTTGCAGGCGTGTGACGTCAGCGAACTCAGCCCGTATGACATCGGTATCGTAGCCGGTGATGAAGACGAAGGGGACGCCGCGCCTTCATGGCGCGTGCGATCTCGAAGCGTGGTCCACCGCCGCCCAGATTGAGATCAAGCACGGCATGGGTCGGCGTCTCGTCTTCCAGGAGACTTGCGACAGCTTCTTCGTTCGGACAGGGTCCGAGGACTTCGCCGCCCGCGCCGCGGAGGGCAGCGGCAGCATCGCCCGCGAGATAGTAATCACAGAAGAAGAAGCTGCGTAAGCGCGACCAACCCGCTTCAGGTCAAGGGATGCCACCAGTTGCCGCCTTGAACCGTCAACTCACATCCCTCGGCGTGCGGCAGTGATGGTGAGTGGTCTGCGTTCAATCACGCCACTTCGAAATCGCCACGGAGCACGAGATTTGCGTTAGCTCACCGTCCTCAATTCCGGCAGGACTGCTCTCCCCACGAATCCCATGAAAGCGTGCTGGTCGAGCGAGACGTTGTGGATGTAGATTTCGTCGAACCCACAGGACGCGCATTGATGGATGATGTCCAGCAACTGGTCCGCCCGGGTGATCAACGGGATCACTTCATCGATTTCCTCCGGCCGCACCGCCGTCGTCACAGCATCGAATTCTTCCGGCGTTTTGAGTTCGGCCAAACAGTCTGATGGCGCGGCAGCATTGCGCCACTGCTCCCATGCTGCAGTTCGCGCGTCGGCTTCGTTCAGCGCCCAGGATATCTGCAGTTGCAAAGCAAGTGGCTTGCCCCCTCCTCCCCCGGCGCGATAGCGTGCGACCATCTCTTCAAGGTCGGCGCGCGGTTTGCGGACGGTAACAAGACCATTGGCCCATGTTCCTGACCATTGGGCGGTTTCCGGCGTCAACGCCGCCGCGTAGATCGATGGCGCGATCTCTGACCAAAGCCTGGCCTTGTCAACGCTGAACCAACGATGAGCTTCGTCAACCTCCTCGTCACGCATGAGCGCCCGAATGATCTGTGTTCCGGCCAGAAGCCGATCATTGCGCTCGGCCTTGCCGGGCCAGCCTTGTCCTACAACATGCTCGTTCAACGCTTCGCCACGATCCAGCGCAGGCGGCCGGGGAACATCTCGGCAAGCGTCGCGACCAGATGTGCGAGAACGGCAGGGTGATATCGCCATCCTCCGGGAATAGCCAGGCTTCCAAATGGAAGGGAGGTGGCCATCATCGCTGCTCCGAGCCACGCCCAATTGTTGCCGGCGTTTGCCTGCCGCTTGCTCCAGGGCGCGATATGGTCCGACGTCGTGATTGCTTGGAAGCCGGCCGTTTCTGCTGCCTTGACATAATTTAGCAGCTCGCGCGGGGAGAACTGCTCGTGAGACGCATGATAACCCAACATCATCTTGCCGCGTGCTCCTTTGCGCTGCGAGGGTGGACCGAACCGGCGTTCCTGGAATCAAGGAGGAACCCGGAATGGGCGGGCTGCAACCAGAGCAAGTCGACAACCCCGCGAAGTGACAAATTTTGTTCACCGCTAACGAACCTCACCATCCGCATTGTCGACGCGGTGAAGGCGGAAGAAGTAACGCCAGTCGTCGCCTTTAACCACCATCATGCCCGCCACTTCGTTGTCATCGATCCGACGGAAGTAATCGACGATTGGCTGGCGGTCATACACCATTCCCGCTGTCTCGTCGAAATCGACAGAGCGTAGTTTGACGGTCGCCGTCGGCCCGTTAGCGCGGAACGCTTTCTGGAGGTAGGAGAACCAGTTCCTTGCGATAAACGTCCTGCCGAAGCTTGCGAAGCGAAGAACGACTTTGATCGGAACGACTGACGGTTCGATTGGAACTAGACGGCCCGGCCGCCACCGGAACAGGAGGGCGTCGGCCCGGAAATCGGCGTGGAATCGTTTACCGAACCAGTTCAAGTTCTCCAGGACACCATCCAACGGATGGCCTGATGGAATACCCTCTCCTCGCCAAACACCAACCATCTCCGTAGGGAGCACGGGGGAAGCGTGCGGAACCAGGCGGTGGCAGAAGCCTGATCAGTCTTACCTGTATCACTCGCTACCGACTCGGTCACGGAGGAGCCTCTCGCTGGAAAAGATTTCAAGGTTCATCAATGCAATCCCCGTTCCCACACCTAACCTGTTACGCCAAACTCATACTCTTTAATATGATCGGCGTGGCTCCCCGGTAGGCCGGCTTCGTCAAGCCAGCGCATTGCAATCTCGGCGTCGGACTTCCCCGCGTCTGTTCGCAGCTTCATTGATGCAGCGGAAAACTCCAGCATCTTGCCGCCGACTTCCCGTTCACCCTTGTAGGAGACATGAAGTACGGTGATCGGCACCGGCCACCCTGATGCCCGGTGTTTCAGCAACTCCATCGACCGTTTGCTTTGATTGGACAACAGCAGGTCCTGCATGCGGTGGACCGCGTTGTCGAGGGTATTCGGCACACGTCCGTTCGCCTGGACCAGATCGAAGGCCAAACACTTGACGGGGCAGGCCGGTGGGTCCCGAAACAGCGGAAGGATCGGCAGATTTGCGGCGAGGCCACCGTCGACCATATGCTGGTCGCCCAATGGCTCGGACGGAAAAAGCACTGGAAAAGCCGAAGACGCCATCAGGTGGTCGATGGTGACCTCCATTTGAGAGGTGTTGTAAACCTGCTCTTCCCCGGTTTCCACGTCCGTCGCATTGACGACAAGGCGAACTTCTCCCCTGTTGAGATAGTCGAAATCGACTAGCCGGCAGAGCGTGGCTCGCATGCCCGAGCGCTCGAACAGGGATGGTGACGACAGACCGCTCAGCCGCCGCCACCACAAGCCAAGGGACGGCTGAAACAGGCCCGGTCGGCCGTGGAGCAGTGTGCCGAGCGATGAGGCGATCTTCGACCCGTCCCAGAAGTGAGCAAAGTTGGCGATCGCAACATCGCTGGCCGCCAGTTGCCAAAACTCGTCCAGGCGCGCCAACCTGTCCTCAGGCCGGTTTCCGGCAATCACAGCAGCAACGATCGCGCCGACCGAAGTCCCCGCGACGCGCTTCGGAAGAATGCCTGCCGCGTGCAGGGCGCTGTACGCCCCGGCATGATACGCACCAAGCGCATTGCCGCCCGATAGGCACAGCCAGACTTCCGAAGAGGCGTCGGGGGGTGTCAAATCATGATCTCGCCACCGGTGACGGGGATGACCGCGCCGGTCATGTAACTCCCGAGCTCCGATGCCAGCAGGACATAGGCGCCGGCGAGCTCTGCCGGCTGTCCGGCGCGCTTTAGCAGCGTCTGCTCACCGAACTTGGCAGCTTTTTCCGCCGGCATGGTCGAGGGGATCAGCGGCGTCCAGATCGGGCCTGGCGCGACCGCGTTCACCCGGATACCTTTTTCGGCGAGCATTTCCGCGAGCCCAGCCGTAAAATTCGAAACCGCCCCCTTGGTGGATGCATAGGCAAGGAGTTGAGGCGACGGCTGGCGCGACTGGATCGAGGTGGTGTTGATGATCGCGCTGCCTGGCTTCATGTGCGGAGCCGCTGCCTTGGACAGGAAGAAGGGCGCGTAGATGTTCGTCCGGAACGTCTCGTCCCACTCCTCGGCGTAAATGTCTGCGATGTCGGCATAGGTCCGCTGGAAGGCGGCATTGTTCACCAAAATATCGAGACCACCGAGCTCGTCGACCGCGCGCTGCACCAGCATCTTGCAATGGTCTTCTGACTTGATGTCACCGGGCACCACCAGCGCCTTGCGTCCCGCGTCCTCGACCCATTTGGCCGTATCTTGAGCGTCTTCGTTCTCGTTGAGGTAGGAGATGACGATGTCGGCGCCTTCGCGGGCAAAGGCGATCGCCACTGCTTTGCCGATCCCGGAGTCAGCGCCGGTGATCAAGGCCACCTTGCCTTCGAGCTTGCCGTTCCCCTTGTAGGATTTTTCGCCGTGATCGGGGATGGGGTCCATCAGCGCCGTCGTGCCCGGCGGCTCCTGCTGCTGTTCGCCGTAGGGAGGGGAGGGGCGACGAATGTTGGTCATGGCATTGCTCCTGGATTGATTGTAGCGGGCTGCAAACCTTGGGAACGGCACAAGGTTCCGCACCAAACGCCGATGAGGCAGAGGAACTATTTCCCACTTTGGTGCTTCTCAATGTTGCGTCCTTTGCGACGCGCTTCTGATGATTTGCAGTCCCCTCATTGCCCGGTCCATTATGCTTCATGCACTGACACCCGAACGCGCCGACGGATTCCTTCCCTTGGAGCATTACGCGGCGATTGGAGACGGCCGTTCAATCGCACTGGTCGGCGCCGATGGATCGATCGACTGGTGGTGCGCTCCGGCAATGGACGCTCCGCCGCTGTTCAATCGGATGCACGATCCCGAGGGCGGGCGCTTCTCAATCACCCCGACGCGGCCATTTCATATCGAGCGGCGCTATCGGGACAACAGCAACGTCCTGGAGACGATCTTCATAACGGACACTGGCCAGGCCCGTCTGACAGAGTCGCTCAACAGCGGCGTGTCTGGCCGGCTGCCGTGGTGCGAGCTGGCGCGCCGCATTGAGGGTGTGTCGGGAACAGTCGAGTTCGAAATCGTTCTGCTGCCGATCAATGCTCAAGGCGACATCAAAAGGATAGATCATCCCAACGCCGAGGTCCGTTACATCGGCGACCTGACGACCACGTTCTGCCACGATGGCGACGTGGGGATCGTGCAGGAGGAAGACGGACATACGGTGGCTTCATACGTGAGCTCCGAGGGCAGTACAACCTGTCTGGCATTCCTGGTCGCCGACGGCGCGCCGCTGGCGATACCGGAGCTCGCTGATATCGATGCCCGGATCGACCTCAGTGATGACGAGTGGAAACGATGGTCGGCGCAATTGACATACGATGGGCCCTTCAAGAAGGATTTCACCCGCTGCGCACTGTCGTTGAAGTTCCTGCTGTTCTCCGAGACCGGAGCCATCGCTGCGGCTGCGACCGCTGGCCTGCCAGAACGCATCGGCGGCGACAAGAACTACGACTATCGCTACGCCTGGGTTCGTGACGCGGCCTATACGATCAAGGCCCTGTTGCGCGCGGGCGCGCTTGGTGAGCCGATCGCGGCCTTCGGCTGGCTGGTCCGCACGATTGGCGCAGACGGAAGCGAGCCAAAAGTCGTCTACACCCTGCGAGGAGAGGATGTCCCGGAAGAGCAGGACATCGACGTCCCCGGCTACAGAAATTCGCATCCTGTGAAGCGTGGCAACAGGGCAAAAGACCAGATCCAGCTCAGCTGTTATGGCGATCTGCTGGAGACCGCATCATTGTTCGCGAAGATGGGCCACGTGCTCGATCCCGCGGCTGCCGATCTGCTCGTGGCGCTGGCAGACCAGGTCGTCGAGCGTTGGCACCTCAAGGATTCTGGCATCTGGGAGCTTCCAGACGAGCAGCACTATACTTTTTCGAAGATTGGCTGCTGGCTGGCGCTCGACCGGGCGGTGAAGCTCGCTGAAGGTGGTCACATCGACGGGGCAAAGAAGGCTAATTGGGCGCAGGAGAGGAATCTGGTCCTGGCTTGGATCGATGAACATTGCTGGTCCGAAGCGAGACAAGCTTACACGTTCTACCCAGGAACTGAAAGGCTTGATGCGGCGCTGCTGCTCACGACCCGCTTCGGTTTCGAACATGAGGATCGGTTACTGAGGACACGCGGCGCCATCGAACGGGAACTCGTTGTCGGCCCGCTGGTCTATCGCTATTCCGGGGCGGCAGACGAGGAAGGTGCTTTCGTCGCCTGCTCCTGTTGGCTGGTCGAAGCCTACGCATTCCTGGGCGAAGTGGACCGCGCCGAACAGATGCTCCACGACCTGTTCGGACCGCTCGGCAACAATTTCGGCATCCTCAACGAGCAGATTGATCCTGCCACCGGCGCAGGTCTCGGCAACCTGCCACAGGGCTTGAGCCATCTCGCCCTCCTTCACGCCATCTATTCGATACAGGAAAACAGGTCATGAATGCCGATCTTCTCGATCCGAATCTTCCGCTCTCAAAGCTCGGGGAAGGCGCCTTTTGGCACAATGCGTCCTCGACGCTGTACTGGGTCGATATCGAGGGGCGAATGGTCCACTCTTATGATACGTGTGCTCGGACCCATAGGTCCTGGCAGGTGTCTCAGCAGGTCAGTTTTGTCTTTCCGGCTGATGAGGAGGGCCATCTGCTGCTTGGCATGAGCGATGGCGTCTATGACTTCGATCTCGCAACGCGAGTTGAGACCGCGATCGCGACACTGGACCTTCCAAGCCAGCATCGCCTGAACGACGGCAAGCTCGACCCTTCAGGCAGGCTCTGGGGCGGGACGATCAATACATCGCAGGAGCCGTCCGAGACCGCGGCGCTTTATGTCTTACGCGATGGCGTGCTCGAAGAGGTCGAAGGCGGCTACGTAAACGCCAATGGCAAGACCTGGAGCCCCGATGGCAAGATTATCTATCATGCCGACACCCACCGCGGCGCAATTTGGATGTATGACTATGATGGCGAGGCGGGTACGATTTCGAACCGCCGCGTATTCGTTCGCAAAGACGACTGGCATCCAGACGGTCTGTCTTCCGATCGGGAAGGCAGAGTGCTTGTTGCCGTCTATGGCGGCGCATGCGTCGAGATCTATTCGCATCGCGGTGACCTGATCGACAAGGTCGATGTCCCCGCTCTGAACGTGACGAGCTGCGCTCTTGGACCGGAGGGCGCGCTGTTCATCACTACGGCTTACGCTGGGATGGAAGATGCAGATCGGCAGCGTTCGCCACTGTCGGGAGCAGTCTTCACAGCCAAGCTCATCTGAGCCCGTGACGCGGCTGGGGCTTTTGTGCATCGGAGGAAACAATGAAACTGCTGCGAGACAATGGTCTGACGATTGCCCTTGTTGTCCTGACCGTAGGGACAATTGTCGGGATGCTCCTGACAGGATGGAGTGTCAACAACGAGGAGCTCGTTGAACATGGAGGCGACCCATTGGCACTGACCAGCTACGCAGTCTCTGGGCACTTCCTCTCTGCTATATTCGAGAACTGGGAGAGCGAATTCCTGCAGATGTCCGCTTACGTCATGCTGACGGCGATACTATTCCAGCGTGGTTCGGCGGAATCAAAAGATCCTGACGAGCCAGCTTCGCAGGATGAGAACCCCGCCGATCGGAGCGACGACGGCGACGCGCCGACGCCGGTCAGAAAAGGCGGGCTCCTGCGCATAGTCTATTCCTATTCGCTTGGGATCGCGCTTGCCGTCCTGTTTTTCGCGAGCTTCATTCTTCACCTTCGTTACAGCGCCATAGCAGCAAACGCCGAAGCACTTCAGCACGGTCAGCCGGCTGAGCCGATCCTAAACCATCTCGCAAGCGCGCAATTCTGGTTCGAATCCTTTCAGAACTGGCAGTCGGAGTTCCTCTCGACGGCTGTGATCGTGGTCCTGTCAATCTTTCTTCGTTTTCGCGGTTCACCGGAATCGAAGCCGGTAGCTGCTCCACACTCGCAGACTGGATCCTGATCGCGCCACGAGTGTCGCGAGCATTTCTGAGCATTCGTGGGCGCTGAGCCCTGGTCATGACCATTTCGATCGCGACGACAAAGGATCCGGGTGGTGATATGGCAGCTACTGGGACGGCCTTCGGGCGACCCCCGTCGTGAATCCTACGAAAAGTACCAGCAGCAGCGCGGTCGAAACCAGAATCGATGTTCCGATCGCTTCGAGCCCGAACGAGCGCGTCAGCATGCCGAAGAGAGCCGTTAGAACAGCGCCGCCAAGGCCTGCCGCTGCGATCTGGAAACCGATGGTACTATCCGCATGGTCACGACCGACGCGGTCCCGCGTCAAACTGATCAATGATGCGAAAACCGGAGCGAAGAAAAAGCCCATGAGCATCAAGCCGGCGACGGTTGCCACGGGCGAGATGTCCAGCCAGAACAACAACGCCCCTGCCATGCTTCCCGACAAGCAGAGGCGCAGGGTCCGTATAAGTGGAACGGCGTTCGCGACGAAGCCAAAGGCAATCCTGCCGACCATCAGGCTGCCCCAGTAGAGGCTCACGACCGTGCCGGCCGCGCCCTCCGAAAAGCCTCGGCCCAGAAGCAGAAGGGAGTAGCTCCACTGTGCGGCCGATATCTCGACGCCCGAATAGAAGAAAAAAACGAGCATCCCAAGCCACACGATGGGTCTCTTGAGTGTCTCCAGCGCTGGTGCAGGAACGGCCTCTTCCTTGTTGCCAGCGCTCAATTCGCCGACCTCCTCCCATCGGCGGCGCAGGAAGAGGAACGTCATTGCCAGGGCTAACTGGGCCGACCCGACGATCGCGTAGCTCAGCCACCAGGCACGGCCGCTTCCAAGAACGAGAGAGACGATGACGGGACCGATCGTGGTGCCCAGCCCAAAGAAGGCATGCAGCCAGTTCAGGGTCTGCGGGCTGAAATGTCTCGCGCCATAGGAGTTCAACCCGGCATCGACGGCGCCTCCGCCAAGTCCTGCGACAAAACCGAGTACGATCATCAGAGACCACGTAGGCGCGACCGCGAAACCCAAAAGTCCTGTCGACGCCGCAAAGGTTGAGACGGCGAGCACCGTTCCGATGGAAAGTATGCACAAGAGATAGCCGCTCATGAAGCTTGCGGTCAGATAGCCGGCGGTCGTGACGGCGACAAGGAGGCCAAGCCGGTCCAGCGGAAGCCCAAACTGCGAGCGGATCGAGGGCCACGATACGCCGAGCACCCCGTCTGGAAGCCCGAGACTGATGAAGGCCAAAAAGGCGAGGGCGGTCAGGAGGGTGCGCGGGTCAATCATCAGAGCGGATCGCCCTCCGTGAGCGTTGCGGCCCATACAGCTTAAGTGGATACGAGCGGATCAAAACCACACAAGGTTCTTCAATGCTCATTTGCCTCGGCAAACGCCATTGACGTGAGGCCGACATGTCGCCGGCCTCACGGGCGTGTAGGGTGCCAGTACATCCGTGGTCACCGCTACAGCTCGATCAACCAAGCTTCGACTTCAGCATGTCGAGGTGGTCGATGTGTTCCTTGATCTGGCCACGCGCGAGCTTGGTAACGCTCAGATGCTCGCGATCCTGACCGACCTTCAGATAGTCTTCCTGGATCGCCAGGAGCTTTTTGTGTCCGTCGAGTTGCGCCGTGACGTAAGCCTTGTCGAACTCCGCCCCGCTTGCGGTCTTCAACTTGTCGAGCGACGCCTTGCCTTCCGGGTCGAGCATCGCCTCGATTTCCTGACTTGATGGCGGCTTCAGGGCTCCTTCCGCCTTACCGCCCATTTCCATCGACTTCAAAATGCCGGCGATCGTTTCCTGCTCGGCGACCTCCCACTTCGCGAACGCCTTAACCATCGGGTCGGACGCCTTCTCCACGGCGAGGCGGCTGGTGGCAAGTGACAGAGAGCCAACCTTCTTTGTCGCTTCCGCGTGCTTCTTTTCCGCCTCGCCCATCGCAGGGCCGGTCTGGGCAAATGCGGTCGAAGTAAGCAGAGTTGGGACGGCTGCAATAGCTGCAGCTGCCGTGATCATGGTGCGGCGGTACATTGGTCTCTCCGTTGTTGATGCGACCCGCGCTAACCACGGCGCTGGTTCAAGGTTCCCAGCAGGCACACACTGAGGGCTATCATCGGTTGGCCGAGGTCGAAGGGGAAGATGGCCTCCATCTCCTCTAGTCCCGGCCGAACCCGGACTGATTGCATCACGAGGTTCCGCTACCGACCGAGCCTCCCCTCTGTCGGAGTGGCGGCCCGCGATTAACGCGGATCGAATCTGGCGAGCATCTTGCGCAATTGCGCGTTCTGCTCGCTAAGCTTCTTCGCAAGCTGGCGCCGCAACGCATCGACCTCCGCGTCAAGGTCGGCCATCTGATCGCTGAAGGATTTCGGGCCGGTGGAAACGGCAGGAGCGACATCATCTGTTTGATCGACGGAAAACACAGGCTCCGCGATCGGCTCGACCTTCTTTCGGCGTGCCGGCGCTCGCTTTACCAGCGTTTTGGCAGCTTTGTTCTGCGAAGGAGCGGGCGCTTCTTCCTCAGGCTGTTCCGAGGTGGGGAGGGCTGCGAGCTCCTCGATACTGGCGGCTACCGCAGGAGGTTCTCCTGCGATTTGGGCCTCTGTCTCGGCGTCCGTCGCGCCGATATCTGGTTGGAGCAGGCTCGCCTCGGCATTGGACTCAACGGAGCGGTCGACCGCTGCCGGTTCGATGCCCGGTGGGGCCTCTTCAGGAACAGGCTTGTATTCGAGCGCAATGGTCTTCGGGGCGACTGCTGGGCTCTGATCAAGGCTGTGTGGTTTCGGTTTACGCGACACCAGGTCAGCCACAAATCTCCATGGTGTTCTCATCATTTTACCTTCAAAGCATGGCGGCGGGGAATAGCCGCGGTCATTTATTGTCACCCGGACAGCATTGATCTCGGCTCAGTCAGGCGAAAGATCGACGGCGCCGCCGCATGTAAATGCGTGGCGCCGCTCAAGCCCGGAACTCAGGCCTTTCCAAGGCGCTTGCGCAGATCCGCATTCTCTGCCCGCAGCTTTTCGGAGAGCTCCTTACGAAGCTGCTTGTTCTCTTCCTCGAGCTTGATGAGATCGGCGATATCGTCGATGACGTCAGCAGCTGTAGAGATCGGAGCGGATACAGCAGCAGCGCGGGGGGCGCGAGGCGTGGTCGTCTTCGGTGCGGCAACCGACTTTTCGGCCTTGGCAGGGACCGTCTTGGAGCTACGCTTCGCGCGCGTCTTCTTGGCCGGCTTTTCAACAGGTGCAGCGGTAGTATCGACGGTGCTGGCTTCAGCAGCAGCTTTCGGCATCCGTAGCTTGCGAGTCTTCTTTTCAGTGGGGGCTACGGCCGGCGCTTCGGTCGTTGCAGCTGTGTCAATCGTGGTTTCGTCGGCCATCAGTGTTCTCCTCTGTCAGGCGGGCAAGCTTTTGATTCCTCGTCACTTAAAGTCAATGCTGAGACTCGCCTTTTCGCGTGCAATCGGTGCTTGAGGTGCCGCAATGGTCGAATTTCTTTCACTGCGCGGCGAGAGCGAGTCCAAGGCGTCAATAGCCCGATTTGCGTCCGCGTAACCAGCACGACGGCATGCGCATTGTCGGTTTCGAACGGCGTATCAGCATTGCCTTCATCGTTGATGAACGGCGAAGTGGTGGTGCTGCGCGTCCTCCACGCCGGGCAACAACTCAGAGTCGATAGCGACGATATGTTATGAAGCCGGTTATTATTGCTCCAGAGCATAAGGACGCACGGGCGGGGCAGTCGGTCCCACCGACCACTCCGGCCACTATGTTGCGACTCCCGCGGCGGCCGTTAGCGTGACGAGTATTCCGGAAATCTCGCCCATGGCTTTATCCTGATTCTCCGGCTTAGAAATGCGAGGTGAAAACCGCTGCTATCCTATTGGGCATTCCTACTTGGCATGAACCGTCTTGGATTTTGCGAGGACGGCCCGAGGACATGCATCGTCGAAACATTTACTTGGACATGGTCTGTTCTCTCGCGCTTCATACGGTTTTGACAAAACTATAGGTAGCAGATGGGCGGGGGCGTCATGAGGAAGCATCTTTACTGCTGTGTCTTTTGGGGATTCTTGGTGGCGCCGGTTTCTGCGGCGGAAATCGATGCGAGGGCACAGCTGAACTCATAACCAAGGCCGGTGTCGAGGGCGCGAAACTCTATTTGAACGCGAACAAAACGACTGTACCGCGCTCTAATTTACCGCCTGAGCGGCAGAGCGTGCTGATAGAACAGACGCTCAAGGAGTATGCGGCCAAACAGGAAAGTTTTTACTCGGCCGCGAGATCCGTCCGCGGCTTCAAGATCGGGTCGGAAGCTGCTTTTGGCGGTTTGGCCCTCTATGGAGCTGGCGCCGTCGCTCTGGCGACCGCTCCGGTCGCTTTGCCCGTCGCTGCGGTCGTGGCTGGCGCGGGTGTGGCACTCTCCCTGGATGTCCTTGCCGACACGACCGAGGAAGCCGCCCGTGTTCAGGGGAGGCTGTACCATCTTGAATATTCTGTTTCTGCTCCTAAATTTCGCGCCGTCAACCGCTCGCTTGAGAAAGGAGGTAGCGATGGCGAACACACTTTTTGACAACCCGTTGTTTGTGAAGAAATCTCGCTATGTTCAGGAACTCGGCAGTCTGGAAGACGTCTTCGACTTGCTGGAGGATTGGCCGGCGGAGAAAAAGGACGGCACATACGAAGTGCTGTTAAAGGCATGCCGGATGGCAGCCCAGGGGGTTTTCCCACTGCCTGCGATCCGGGAGAACGTGCGGCGATTCCTGATGAAGCAGGGCATGCTCGCGAACATCGATGAAGTGCCGCTCGTTGCGAGGCGGACAACCGACCACAATCTGGGTTCCTGAACGCATCACAAGCGACATTCCCACCCATCAGCCCGTCCTCGCGGCGGGCTTTTGTTGAACGACGCGTTGCTTCATGGCGCGCTCCGGATCCGCGTTTCGTATTCGGTCGGCCGGTTTAAGCCCGAGCTTTCCTTCCGATTGAAGCGATGTCTTTGATGTTGTCGAGGGTGTAAGTGCCGAGCTTCTTGTGTTCTCGGGTAGCGGTCTCCCATTCGGAGACGACAATTAACCTATATCTTCCGCGCTCCAGGAGGTTCACGACCGAGTGCTCCAACCTGCCGATGTCGTCGAAATAAGCCTCGGCGTCACAAGGCTTCTCAGGGTTCGGGTCGATCCAGCAGCGGATCGAAAATTGTCCGTCAACCAATTCATCCCCCAGGTAGTCTCATGTCATTCCTGGAATAAACTGAGCATGAGAATTCAAGTCGATGGAGAAAAGTATCTCGGATCCAGCCCGCGTTCGAGATTGTTCCACTTTGCATCTGAATGTTGAAAGAGTCGAGAGGGGCAGAAGTGGGTTGCGATCCCCCGAAAAACGGAAGGCGGTCGAATACCGGTTGGAGCCGAGCCGCTTGCTTCAGATCGTCATTCACGTGTGTTGCAAGGCTTTTTGAGCGCAGATCGATGGGTTCTAACAGCAAGTCGAGCTTTGACGCCGTTTGCTAGAAATCGATTGCCAAGGTGACGATCCAAACCGGTAGGCCAGCCACGATAACGCCGGCAAGCAACGCCGAGATCATTTTCAGCGCGTTCGCCCGTCGTGCCCGACGCACATCCCACTCGTAAACCATAGTCGTTTCCCTCACGCCACGGTTGCGGAGTGAAACATGTCCAAGGTGTGAGTCGAGTGCATTCCTGCAACGATCGATCAGAACATCAGAAAGTAACAAACGAGCAGAAAGAGGAACGATCGATCCTCCCAAACGCATTGCGCTGTCGATTTTTGACCTGCCAGCCAGGCATAGAGCGCCTTCACCGGACGGCCGGTAAGATAAACGACCTCGTCCTGGCCGCCGCCAGAATTCTGATGCGACCGAGATGAATGGGGAGCAAGGATGACTCCCTCGAACCCAGACGAATTCGGTTCACACAGTTGCACCTTGATGACCTTCGTACTGTATCGAATATCAAAGTTTACGGCCTCTTGCTAATGCTTCTAGATGTGTTAAACGTTTAACGGTAAAACGTTTAACAGTGAGGCTGCGGTGTCCCGCAAACGTGCAACGCTCAAGGAAGTCGCCGAACGCGCAGGCGTGTCGATCGCGACTGTGTCGAACGTCTTCAGTGGTCGCAAGCCGGTGAACGACGACCTGCGCGAAAAGGTCGAGCAGGCGGCAAAGGACCTTTCCTTCCAGATCGACCGCGCCGCCTCACAGCTGAAATCGGGCAAGGCACGGGTGGTCGGTGTCCTCGTGCCTGATCTCGACGACACGTTCTTCACCTCGCTCATCTCGCGCGTCGAGGTGATGGCGCTGAAGGACGGTTACGACGTCATCGTTGCAAGCTCGCGAGACGACAAGCAGCTCGAAGAGTCGCGCCTGCAGACGCTGCTCGGCTGGCGGCCATCGGGCATCATCGCCGTGCCCTGCTCCGACACGGTGCCGGCAGCACTTGCCGGCGAAGTCGGGCACCTGCCCACCGTCCTCGTCGACCGCGTGATCCCGCAATCGGCCGCCGCCGATACGGTGACGATCGACAATTTCGAGGCGGGAGAGATCGCCGGGCGTTACCTCGTCGAAATGGGCCATTCGGATATCGTGCTGGCGGCATCGCATCTCGATATCGCGCCGATCCGCGAGCGTGTCCGCGGCGCAACCTCGGTCGTGCAGAAGATGATCGGCCGCGAGCCGGTAGCGATTGCGCTCGGCTCCAATGCCGAACGGGGCGCCGAGATCTTCGCGCACTGGCTGGAGCGGCATCCGCTCCCCTCTGCCGTCTTTGCCCTGACCAACGTCACCACGCTTGCCGTGCTCACCGCGCTTGCAAGGCAGAGGATCGACATTCCCGACCAGGTCTCGATCATCGGCTTCGACGATTACACCTGGATGAGCGCCCGCAAGACGGCGCTGACCGCGATCCGGCAGCCGGTCGACGAAATCGCCCACCTTGCCTGGGAGAGACTGCAGAAAAGGATGATGGGCGATGTCTCGGCGCCTGCGCCGAGCATTCTCAACACCAGTCTCCAGGTGCGGGATTCCACCCGCCGCCTCGTGCCGTCGCCCGTGGAGGAACTTCGCAAGGGCGCGGAGGAACAGGTGGCCGACACACCGGACAAGGCCGAGGAGCGGCCGAACAGCATCCACTAGGCGTCGGAAAAGAACGTCAGCCAAAAGACTAAGCTCGCATGGGAGGAGCATTTTGCGTTTGAACAAGATCACCGAGGTCGTGCCATTCCTCGCGCCGGTGCAGATACTGATCCTCAGTGTCATCGTCATACCGTCGTTCTATGTCGTATGGCTCAGCCTGCATGCCTCCAGCTTCGGGCAGTCCGCGACCTTCGTCGGCCTTCAGAACTACATCAAGGTGCTGACCGATCCGGCCTTCCTGCTGGCCCTCGGCAACACCGTCCTCATCGTCATCTTCGCCGTGCATCTGGAACTGGCGCTGGGCCTTGGGATGGCCCTGCTGTTTGCAAGCGGCCTGCCGTGCCGACGCGTTCTCCTCGTCGCGGTCCTTGCGCCCTATGCCGTGAGCGAGGTCATCGCAGTCGCCATGTGGCGTTTCCTGTTCGATCCGGATGTCGGCCCGGTGACGGCGATGCTGACATGGCTCCGCCTGCCGATGCTCGACTGGTCCTTTGAGCCGTCGCATGCGCTGATCATGATCGGCCTCTTGACCATCTGGCTGCACCTGCCCTTCACCTTCATCATTCTTTATGCGGCGCGCCTGGCGATCCCGAAGGATCTCTATGAGGCAGCCCGCATCGACGGCGCGACGCCTTTCGCCGCCTTCCGCCGCGTAACGATGCCACTGCTCGGGCCGGCGATCGTGGTGGCGCTGCTCTTCCGCTACATCTTTGCCTTCCGCATCTTTTCGGAAGTCTGGCTGATGACCCAGGGCGGCCCGGCCCGTTCGACGGAAGTGGTCGCGGTCTATCTCTATCAGGAAGCGTTCAGCTTCAACGCCTTCGGCACGGCGGCCGCGACCGCCTGGATCATGGTCCTCGCGTCTCTGCTTCTGGCGACCGGTTATGTCTTCCTTCTTCGCAAGCAGGTGGCCGGCAATGCGCACTGACAAGCTCGCCATCGGCCTTGGAAAAACAGTCGCGGTCGCGGTCATCCTCGCCTGGTCGCTGTTTCCGATCGCCTTCATCGTTTTGTCGTCATTCAAGCCCGGCCAGGATATTTTCGCGGTTCCGCCGAAATTCGTCTTTTCGCCGACGGTCCAGCACTATGTCCAGCTGTGGAACGGCTGGGGTGTGTTCTTCTCCGGGCTTTTGAACAGCACGATCATCACCGCAGGCGCGACCATCATCGCGATCACCACCAGCACGGCGGCGGGTTACGTCTATTCGCGCTACAGCAGCCGGATGCTGGGTGCGAGCGTGATGTTCCTGATCATCGTGCGCCTCATTCCGCCGATCGTCGTGACGCTGCCGCTGTTTCCGATCATCAATGCGATCGGCCTCAACGACACGCATATCGTGCTGATGGTGCTTTATGCGACTTTCTTCGTGTCGCTCGGCACGGTGCTGATGCGCACCTTCATCGACCAGATCCCGCGCGAACTGGACGAGGCGGCGCAGATCGACGGCGCAGGGCGGCTCACCATCCTGAGGCGCGTCATCGTGCCGCTCGCAGCACCCGGCATCCTCGCGGTCGCGGTATTTGTCGTCGTCTTTGCCTGGAACGAGTTCCTGTTCGCCTTCATCTTCACCGCGACCAAGGCCAAGACCGCGCCGCTGGTGATCTCCGAGATGATCGGATCGATCGACGGCGTCGATTGGGGCGTGCTGTTTGCGGCCTCGACGGTCCAGCTCATACCGGTTCTGCTCTTCGTCATCTTCATGAACCGCTATCTCGTCGCCGGCCTGACCGCCGGCGCGACCAAGGGTTAGTCACCAAGGGTATTCAACTGTCTGCAAGGGAGGGAAATCATGTCAGACAAATCGCTTACCAACATCACACGGCGCGGCTTCTTGGGCACCGCGATGGGGGGAGCGGCGATGCTCGCCGCCGGGCCATCGTTTGCCGCAGGCAAGACCGTCAATGTGCTGAGCCACAAGGTGCACCAGACGGTGCTCGGCACCGGCGACGGTGATCTGCTCAAGGACTGGCGTGCCGCCAACGATGCCGACGTCGTCTGGACGACGTTCGATTCCAATCCGCTGCAGGACCGCCTGTTCCGCGAGGCGAGCCTCAGCACCACCGATTTCAACGTCGGCTACATCGTCGACAACCGGCCGACCAAGCAGATCGCCGCCATGTTCGAGCCGCTCGACGCCTATCTCAAGAAGGATGCGATCGAGGATTTCAGTGATATCGCACCGGGCCTCGTCCAGGGCATGACCGTCGAAGGCAAGCTGATTGGCATCCCGGTCCGCCATGCGACCCAGGGCCTGTTCTATAACGAGGCGCTTCTCGAAGAACAGGGCATCACCGCCCCGCCGAGCACACTCGAAGAACTGATGGAACAGGCACAGAAACTCACCTTCACCTCCAAGGCCGGCACGCCGGTCGCGGGCATGGTGCTGGCAAGCGACCTCGCCGTCTTCCCGGTCATGTTCGCCCGCGCCTTCGGCGGCGATTTCATCACAGCCAAGTTCGAGCTGCTGCCGAACCCAGAGGCGATGGAAAAGGGCCTGACCGTTCTTCGCAAGATGTTCGAGGGCGGCGCACTGCCGCGCAGCTACGCGACCACCAAGAACGACGACCAGGTGACTTGGCTGCAGCAGGGCCGCGCCGCCTTCACCGTCCTGCCGTTTGCCCGGTTCGCGCAGCTCAACAACAAGGAACAGAGCAAATTCCCCGGCAAGATCAAGGCGATCGAATTCCCGATCTCGGCAGGCCTCAAGGGCAAGATGCCGATGTCGTCGATCGTAGAAGCTTGGGGCATGGTCATCCCCGCGAACTCCAAGGACAAGGACCTGTCCTGGAAGTTCATCAAGGAAGTTTCCAGCAAGCGCGCCACGCTCGGCATGGCCAAGAACGGCAACGGTCCGGTGCGCGTCTCGACCTATGGGGACCAGTCATTCGCGGCGGGCAACCCGGTCGCAGCCGTCGAGGCGGCGGTGCTGAAGAACGCCCGCGGCGCCTTCCCGCCCTTCCCCGAAGCGGCCCGCGCCCAGTCGATCTTCCTCGAAGAGGTGCAGCTTGCTGTTCTCGGTCGCAAGGAGGTCAAGGAAGCCGTGGCCTCCATTGCCACCCGCGTGAAGCCCCTGCTTCAGGCCTGAAATTCGCGAAGACCGTCCGGGCGCCGAGCGCCCGGACGTCGGGTATCGCCGAAACCGGCATGACTGTTTTTGGACCCTGACGGTCCATCCACGAAAGAGACAAGGACAATGTTGAACACCACTATCCGATCGATCCAGGAGCCCGCCCGGGCGACCCCCGTCACGGCGGAATATGACGTGCTCGTTATCGGCGGCGGACCGGCCGGCCTGACGTCGGCGCTCGCCGCCGCGGAAGACGGGCTGCGGGTGGGCCTAATCGAAAGCCGCAGCTTCGTCGGCGGCAACATGACGATCGGCCTCCCGGTCCTTGGCTTTCTCGGCCAAAAGGGCAACCAGATCATCGAGGGACTGCCGCAGAAATTCATCGACCGGCTGAAGGCCCGCGACGGTGCCAGCGAACACCGGCCGTGCCCGCTCCACATGGGCATCACGCTCGTCGAGCCGGAAGCGGTGAAGACCGTGGCGCTCGAAATGCTGACCGAAGCGGGCGTCGACGTGCTGTTCTACACCTTCTGCGCCGGCGTCGTGATGGATGGCGACATGATCCGCGGCGTCATCACCGAGAGCAAGACCGGCCGCGGCGCCATTCTCGGCAAGGTCGTCATCGACTGCACCGGTGATGCGGATGTCGCCTACCGCGCCGGCGTCCCTTGCGAAAAGGGCAACGAACATGGCGGCATGCAGCCGCCGACCCTGATGTTCTGCATCGCCGGCGTCGACACCGAAAAGCTGCGCCTCAGCATCGCCAACCAGCCGCCGCAGGCGCGCACCTATCTCACCGACTTCATCCCGGCGGAATATTTCGGCCAGAACCGCCAGTTCATCATCGTCGGCCTTCGCGAGCTGATCGCCAAGGCGCAGGACGAGATGGGGCTGAAGATCGCCAACGAACGCACCATCATCATCACCGGCCTGAAAGCCGGCGAGGTCTGGATCAACATGACCCGCGTCAAGGGCGTCGACGGCACCGATGCCGCGAGCCTGACCATGGGCGAGATCGAAGCCCGCAGCCAGATCGATGATATCGTCACCTACCTGATCAATTACGTCCCTGGCTTCGAGAAGGCCTATTTCACAAAGACGGCGCCCTTCCTCGGCATCCGCGAGACCCGCCGCATCGTCGGCGAATATGTGATGAACCAGGAGGACGTGCTCGGCTGCCGTCATTTCGACGACTCGATTGCGGTGGCCAGCTATCCGATCGACATCCACCGGCCCGCCGATGACGGCTGCACCCTGATCTGGTGCGGCGATTGTTACGACATTCCCTATCGCTCGCTGATCCCGACCAAGGTCAGCAACCTGATTGTTGCCGGCCGGGCGATCTCCACCACCCATGAGGCGATGGGCGCGATCCGCGTCATGGCGACCTGCATGGCGATGGGCGAGGCGGCGGGACGCGCGGCGAAGATCTCGGTGCGCAGCAACCGCGCGCCGGCCGATATCGACGTCAAGGAACTTCGCCGCCAGCTGATCGCCAAGGGCGCCTATCTGCGTGTCAAGGACAGCACCGAGCGCGCAAGGGAACTGGAAGACGCCTGATCGCGGACTGCCGGCCCGGCGGCGCACGCTGCGGGGCCGGCATCGTTTTGAACCGTTTGTTTGCCCATAGGCGGACCGTGGGCGACGGGCGCGGCGTGAAGGCCTATCGGCCCCGGTGCCGCGCCCCGAAGATTTCAAGAAAGTGAGGAAGCATGGCAAGTTTGCGTCTGGCCGGGCTCAAGAAGAGTTTTGGCGCGGTGGATATCATCAAGGGCGTCGATCTTGAGATCAAGGGCGGCGAGTTCGTGGTGTTTGTCGGACCTTCCGGCTGCGGCAAGTCCACGCTGCTGCGGATGATCGCGGGGCTCGAAGATATATCAGGCGGCGAACTCCATATCGGCGACCGGCTCTGCAACGAGGTCGAACCGCGCGAGCGCGGAATCGCCATGGTATTCCAGTCCTATGCGCTTTATCCGCATATGACCGTCTATGAGAACATGGGCTTCGGCCTTTCCCTCAACAAGACACCGAAACCCGAGCTCGACGCGCGGGTGCGCGAGGCGGCCCGCATCCTGAAGATGGAACACCTACTCGACCGCAAGCCGAGCCAGCTCTCCGGCGGTCAGCGCCAGCGCGTCGCGATCGGCCGGGCGATCGTGCGCAAGCCCGGCGTCTTCCTGTTCGACGAGCCGCTCTCCAACCTCGATGCCGCCCTTCGCGTCGACATGCGCATGGAGCTCGCCAAGCTGCATCGCGATCTCGGCGCGACGATGATCTACGTCACCCACGACCAGATCGAGGCGATGACGTTGGCCGACAAGATCGTCGTTCTCGACGGCGGCCTGGTGCAGCAGGTCGGCTCTCCGATGGAACTCTACAAGAACCCGGCAAACAAGTTCGTCGCAGGCTTCATTGGCGCGCCGAAGATGAATTTCTTAGCCGTGAAGGTGCAGTCCGTCGCCGGCGACACCGCAACTGTCGCTTCCGGTTCGATGTCCCCGATCCCGGTCCGCGGAAAAGGTTTTGCGATCGGCGATCAGGCGTGGCTCGGCATCAGGCCGCAATTTCTGAAACCGGGACAGCCGGCGGCCGGCGAAGGAGGCCTTCGCGGGCGCATTGCACTGGTCGAGCGCCTGGGAACCGAGACGATCATTGCGGTCGACACCGCCGAAAACGAGAGAGTGGTGGCAGCAATTCCGATCGATGTGGAACTGGCGTTCGGCGATGCGGCGGAGTTCCAGTTCAACCCGGGCGCGGCCCATCTCTTTCGCTGATCGCGGCACTGACCGAGCCGGTCCCCGGCGGTCGGCTCCGACGTGGCCCATATTGCTTGTTATACTATCGAAGTAAGGAATGACATGAGACAGGATCTTTCTGGAAAGGTTGCCGCAGTCACCGGTGCTGCCTCAGGCATCGGCCTCGAATGCGCCCGAGCCCTGTTGGCCGAAGGTGTCAGCGTCGCCCTTGTCGACAGGGCCTGCGACACGCTCGAAACGCTGTGCTCGCAACTGGGACCGAACGCCCTTCCGCTGGCGATCGACCTGACCGATGCCTCAAGCGTCGCGACGATGATGCCGCGCATCCTCGACAGGTTCGGCAGGCTCGATATCTTCCACGCCAATGCCGGCGCCTATATCGGCGGCGAGGTCGCGGAGGGCGATCCGGACGCCTGGGACCGGATGCTCAACCTCAACATCAACGCCGCCTTCCGCTCCGTCCAGGCCGTGCTGCCGCATATGGTGGAGCGCAAAACCGGCGATATCATCATGACCAGCTCGATTGCCGGCCTCGTGCCGGTCGTCTGGGAACCGATCTACACGGCCTCGAAACATGCGGTGCAGGCTTTCGTTCACACCGTGCGTCGCCAGGTTGCCAAACACGGCATCCGCGTCGGCGCGGTCGCCCCCGGGCCTGTTATCACCGCGCTGATCAGCGATTGGCCGCAAGCGAAACTCGACGAGGCGATCGCGGCCGGCGGATTGATGGAAGCGACCGAGGTCGCCGAAGCCGTGATGTTCATGTTATCGAGACCCCGCAACATCACCATCCGCGATCTCGTCATTCTGCCTCTCAGCACGGATCTCTGACCATGAACCGGTTCTTTGTCGGCATCGATGTGGGAACAGGCAGCGCCCGGGCCGGCGTGTTCGATGAAGCCGGCACCCTGCTGGCATCCGCCAAGCGCCCGATCACCATCTGGCACGAGCCCGGCCATGTCGTCGAGCAGTCCAGTCGGCAGATATGGCAGGCGGTCTGCGACAGCGTCCGGGAGGCCGTCGCGTCCGCCGGCATCCAGCCGTCCGCGGTCGCGGGCCTCGGTTTCGATGCCACCTGTTCGCTGGTTGTCGTCACAGCCGACGGGAAGCCGGTCACGGTCAGCCCTTCGGGGGACGCGGATCGCAATATCATTGTCTGGATGGATCACCGTGCCGCCGGCGAGGCGGCCGAAATCAACTGCGGGCAACACGAAGTCCTGCGGTATGTCGGCGGCCGGATCTCGCCGGAGATGGAGACACCCAAGCTTCTCTGGCTGAAGCGCAACCTGCCGCAATCGTTTGTAGCAGCCGGACATTTTTTCGATCTCGCCGACTATCTGACGTGGCGGGCGACAGGATCGCTCAGCCGCTCGGCATGCACCGTCACTTGCAAATGGACCTACCTCGCCCACGAGAATCGCTGGGACGGGCAATATTTCAGGGCGATCGGCCTTGGAGAACTCGCCGATGAAGCTTTCAAGCGGATCGGGACCGACATCGTCGATCCGGGAACGCCACTTGCAAACGGCCTGACGGAGGAGGCGGCCGCCGATCTCGGTCTCAACCCGGGGACATCCGTTGGCGCCGGCCTGATCGACGCGCATGCGGGCGGCATCGGCACGCTCGGCGGAGAAGATGCCGAGGGCAAGGCAGATGTCCGCAACAGGCTTGCCTATATTTTCGGGACATCCGCCTGTTCCATGGCATCCAGCGACAAACCGGTTTTCGTTGACGGCGTGTGGGGCCCCTACTACTCGTCGATGGTCCCGGGATTGTGGTTGACGGAGGGCGGCCAGTCGGCAGCCGGCGCCGCCATCGACCATCTTGTCACCATGCATCCCGCCCATGCGGAAGCGCGAGCCAAAGCGGAGGCCGACGGCCTTTCCCTGATTGCTTGGCTGGACCGCGAGGCGACGAACCTCTACCCCGACCTGACGCGCGTCGCGGAACTCGCCGGCACCGTTCACGTCGTGCCGGAATTCATCGGCAACCGGTCCCCCTTTGCGGACCCGGATGCGCGAGCGGTTATTGCTGGCATCGGGCTTGATACAGATATTCCCAGCCTGATATCTCTCTATATCGCTGGACTCTGCGGCATCGGCTACGGCCTCAGGCAGCTTCTCGACAAGCTTTCGCAGAACGGTATCGCCCTCGGCATGATCATCGCCAGTGGCGGTGCCGCGCAAAGTTCCCTTGTGAGGCAGATACTGGCGGATACGACCAACCTGCCGGTCACCGTTGCGGAAACCGAGGAACCGGTCCTGCTGGGCACCGCGATGCTTGGGGCAACGGCCGCGGGCAGATATGGATCATTACAGGAAGCCATGGGAGCCATGTCTCGCCTCTCGACGCTCTATAGGCCAGCGGGAGGCCAGGTTCGAGAGATCCACGATCACCGGTACCTCGCTTTTGGCAGGCTGCAGGAGGTGGAAAGGCAGATACGGTCCGGTCGCCGAACTGCATCTTCCTGATACGTCCTCCGAAGCGGCCTCTCTCCAAGATTGATCAATCTCGCCCGCGCCTCGAACCTCGATTACTGACGTGCCGCCGATAAAGCTCTCGCTGGAGCTGACACTTGTTGTCATCGGGTAGCAATGAGGAACCCTTTGAAATACGCTTGGCGGCGAGGATGTTTTGAGGTGATCAAATGCTGCTCAAGCATGTTCAGGTGCTCGACCCTATCGAGCCGGAAGAAATGGAGATGCTGCAACGGGTCTTTGACCAGGTTTGCAACGTCCGTGGTTTTCGAAAGCAGACGCCCGAGGCAGTCGACGTCGCAAGGCTGATCATGAACCTCTACCAGCACGGTATCCGCCTGGAACGGCAATTGATAGCGATGGTCCTGTGATCCGGCTGTGCAAAGACCGCCGGACCACGGGCGATCTAGGGTGACCCACAGGGCGATTTGCGACTCGTGGATCTACTTTCGATAAGCGCTACTCGGTCGTTTCATAGCTGCGACAAGCCGTGCGGTTTGTGCCATCACATACCGGCCAAACCCTGAGTTCAGCTCTCGCTTTTGTCTTGGATCAGTCGGGCCCTGGAAAAGCCCGCTTCGGGCTCGTCCAGCGGTCCGTGGAAGCGGTAAGGGGCTTCTCGGAAACGTAAGGCGAGCCCGCGCCTCTGGTCACATCAGCTGAACTTGAAGAACCAGCACGTGAGAGGGGCCGCTCCGGTTGTACGATATACTTCCGTACCAATGCCTAACATGCGCAGGGCTGTCCCGCAGTCGGAACATGCAAACGTTCGGGTCAATGCAGGAAAAATTCGAGTAATGCCTTCGCGGTTTCCGTGGGATGCTCCTCCGGAAAGAAATGGCCGCCCGGCATATCGCGACCCACGACGTCGTTTGCAAATTGCCGCCACAACGTCAGTGCTCCTCCTTCGCCAGCATACCACGTCGCCAATGCACCGGTTCCGCTCCATAAAGCCATGAGAGGGCATTCAATCCGCCGCCCGGAGTTTTGGTCGTAAACGTCGTGCTGGCGGTCGATGCTTGCTGCAGCGCGATATTCCTCGCAGATCGCACGGGCGTGGTCTTCATGTCGGAGCCCGTCAATATAAGCTTGTCTGATTTCCGGCGGGAACGCCGCGGCGGACGTTCCCCAGCCCGCCAGCGCGCTGTCAATGATCGCCTCGGGTGCAGCCGTAATCAGTCTTTCTGGCAAGGGCGCCGTTTGCGCAAGAAGGCTCCAAGGCCAGAAGCTTAATGCGAAGCGAGCATCGGCTCGATCCCAGACGGCCGCAGTTGGGACGATATCGAGGACAGCAAGTTTTGAAACTTTCGCGGGATGATCAAGCGCCATGCGGTAAGCAACCCGTCCGCCACGGTCATGGCCGGCGACCATGAACTGGTTGAACCCGAGGTTTGTCATTACCTCGATCATCTCGGCGGCGATCGCTCGTTTTGAATAAGGAAAGTGATCGGGGGTAGACGGAGGACAAGCGCTGGCGCCGTATCCACGTAGATCGGCACAGACAACGGTAAACTTGAAGGCTAGCAGAGGGACAATGTCACGCCACATGAGATGGGTTTGAGGGAAGCCATGTAACAAGAGAACGGGCGGCCCACTTCCGGCAATTGTGGTAAATATGGATCCTGCCGATACGGATATTGCTTGTGCGCGACCATTGTTTGGCACGTCGATCCTCCTTGCAAGGCAATCGTCATCACCGCTCCGATGAACGAAGGGTGTAAACCGTGTCGAGCCAGTCCGGCGAGTGGCGGGACCTCGTTTCGTGTTGATGCCGTCATCGCGCGGACCTAACGCGTATGACCGATCTGCTTATTGAACGGCAGCCGGGCCGGCCCGGGAAGAGTGTCCGTTTTCCGTCAGCCTGGTCCATTCGCAAGCTTCCTATCTACCGATAATGAGTGAGGGTGCTGGCCCGTTCCCATTCTTCTATGAGGTTGGCGGCAGTGTCAGCGTTTGACCATACCTCAACGGCATCGCTGGTAAGCGGCCGAGGCGGTGGATGCTCACTCATCGCTTTTATGTCCAAGGCCGAAGCCCGTTGCGCCGGACTTGATGCTGAACCGATCCCCTCACATCGCCTTTCGTCGGGTAGACCTCTGGGAGGAGCTCTTCGGGCGAAGACCTAATTGACTTTCATTCGGGATCGGAAGCGTTTGACGCGAGCGAGGCTGCCGCAGGTTGCGTCTGAACACCACCTTCGTCGTCCGCTCTTGGAATGATCGATAAACAGCCATCCACAGTTGTCGCCGGTGCATTCACGCACAGCTCGCCGCCGATGGCGCGCTGTCAGAAGATCGCCGGCATACACGGCAAACAGCTGAGCCAGTTGCGGAAGATTGTCAAAAGGCAACATCCATATATAACCGGTTTCATTTCTTGTGAGGACCTGACGTGCCCGGCCGCGTCGCGCATGATCCTCCACCAGGCGCAGATCCGCGATGGGATAGGCCTCTCCGGCGTTCTCGGAGAGAAAGAGGCGATAGATGGATTCTCGTAGCTCGAGAGCGGCTGCCAGCGCCGCAGCTGCCTCATGTGGATCGTGTTCTGCCTGCCTGCGAAGACGGGCCGTCGCTTGCCGATCGACGAGGCCGAGCCGATCAGTAAGGATAAGCAAATCTTCGAATGACCGCAGGAGGTCCGGCCCCCAGCGGCCACGCCTGCTGTCGACGGTATTGACGAGGTCGAGGGCAGGGTGCCCCCCGCTCAGGCGCATGTCAGCTGTCGAATTGGCCATGCCTGGAACGACTCCTGGAGAGCGTAGTTGTAACGGTACAAATGATATTTAACCGTTACAATCACAAGGCAAAAAACATGTCTCCCCGCAATTTCCTGAAATTCGGCATATTATGCCTCGTATGGGGAATGACCTGGATTGCCGTGAAAGTTGGCATTGAACGGGTGCCCCCGATGCTCTTTGCCGCGACGCGATTTATGGCGGCGGGAGCCGTCTTGATGGCATTAGCGTGGGCAAGAGGACAAAGAACGGCCTTTGGAAAGGCGGATAAGGCACGCCTCCTCATCGTTAGCCTGCTGATGATCACGCTTTGCTACGGTCCACTGTTTTGGGGCATGCAGTTCGTGCCTTCCGGAACCGCAGCGGTTATCGAGATGTCGCTGACACCACTTGCGCTGCTCGCGTTTGGCGTTGCCTTGGGGGAGGAGCATTGGAATGGCCTTCGGGCCTTCGCGATGCTGCTTGGAGCTGGCGGCCTAGCCCTTCTGTTCGCGCCATCCATAGATCTGACTGGGCTTGAGAAAGGTTTGCCGATGATAGGGCTCGTGGCGATTGCCTGGGCAGCCATTTCCTCGGCTTGGGGATCTGTACTGGCAAAACCTCTGATATCAAGCTATGGCAGCGCGCGCCTTTCCGGTTTGACGACACTGATCGGCGGCAGCGTCTTGCTGATTGCCTCGCTGGCAATAGAGTCTCGCTCAACCCAAAGCCTTGTCACACCCTGGGCGTGGCAAGCGGTTGCGGGCTGGCTCTTTCTCGTCGTCTTCGGTTCGCTACTCGGCTACAGCATCTATATGCAGCTCCTGCGGGACACCGGCCCCGCAAAGGCAGGCAGCTTCGCTTTCGTGTCTCCTGCCATTGCAGTCCTGGTCGGTGTCGCCTTCGCGAACGAACCCGCCGAAACGCACCGATTTATAGGCATGGCGCTTATGGTGCTCGCTGCGGTGATCTGTCTCTCCGCCGACCGCCTGCCGCGGTTTTCAAATAAAAGTGCGGCGGGCGTTAGCCGTCACCGATGATCGCGGCGGGCCTCGCCACCGCGGTTGGCAGGCAGCTCGCTCGCGCCTACAGACCCGCGGGACGGAATAACATGTTATAGAGATACGCACCTCGTTGGGACGCGATGCGACTAGCTCAGCTTGACGGCCGAGATTGGTCGAATAGGGTCTTAAGAGCAGTTCCTTGAAACCGTCCGCCTGATCAACGACCGTCCCACGCGCCGTTTTCCAAGAGTGGGCGACGGTCAGCTCCGACCTGTGTCGATATCTTCTCCGCGATCAAAATCTGCATCACACGTTTACTCCGTTCATCCACGGAGTTCTTTCGTGCAGAGCAATGCCGTGAGGCATCATTTGTTGTAGATCGCCGCAACCGCGCTCCAAGAGAGACTTCAGCTGATCGCAAATCACTTGCCGGCGTCCAGGATGTTGGCTTGGGCAATATCCATGGGAGCGTCCAGCGTGCGGTGCTCAGTTCCAACCGCGGCGGTTCTGGCTGGCGGCGGCTAGTCATCCCATTCCGCGCGATAGGTGAGCTCGCCGGAAAATATAACGAAGTTCGTATCGTCCCGCACGCTGACCGTAAATGTCGCCGTCGTTTCGTCGGCCAACTCCTCCCTCGCAATTTCGGCTACAACTTTTGCCGTGTAGCTTCTAACTGCATCAGCAGACGGAAGATCGAGCCCCACGTCGTCTCGCTCGGTGCTCCCGCCGCTGGTGACATCAAAATAAAACCGCGGCATGCTTTAAACCCTGCAAAAACAAAAAACCTAATCCCGTGCTGTGAAAATCGTTCCGCAAGCGGCAGGTCCGCTTTCACCCCGGCGTCCGTGGCGTGGCGATACACTTTCGAGCCATAGGGGGTTCTTCTCACGGTGGCTTCAGATCGGCATCTGGGGCCGGACAGCCGCCCGCTTCGGAGCTGTTCTTGGTAACGGGTTAGGTGAGGAGGGGCTGCAAACTTCGATTGTGGTCTCAGTATTTGGTTGCACCTTCCTAAAAGTCGCAGCTCCGCGTCTTGTCGGAAGCGCTCGACATTACGGCCGTGGCCTGTGGAGTAAGACTTCGGTTACATCTGAGGGATCCGAATTCTAGTGGATCACCGCGATTTGAACTGGGCCTCAAACTATGTTGAGTCGCTTGACGTCCACGCGGATGATCGTGCGGTGGCCCCTGGGCTCTCCGCGGCGAACGTTGGGCCAACGGGGGCACGATCTGACCTGGCTGCATTGCTAATCTTGGAAAAGCAGACATTGCATCCGACATCTAGCTGATGCTCTACGCACTCAGCTCAAGTAATCTTTCGGAGGAGGATCTCGATTTCACGCGATACCGGGAGGGCGTCTGAACTCTCCAGCTGTATGCGGCTCCGGTATTTGGGGTCTTCTTGATACAAGGCAATTAACGCTGAAGCGACGTCCTTTGCGGCGTCATCAGATTTGTCCACTCCGTTCTCTTCGCACCAAGCGTCCAGAAACTTTTCGAGAACTTCCAAATCATCGGGCGTAATTGCTGCCTTAGACGGTGTCTCGGACTGCGGAAGCATTCTATCCTCGCCGTGGCCGGAAAAGTAAAGTTCCGCCCCTCTTGTACATCGCCCGAACAATAGCCGAGCTTGCTTGTGCCGGGCTGTTCGCCCTCGGTCACCAAGCACTAAGGCTTGCAAGCGGCGCCTTTGTTGTTTTTCCTTTGGAAACCACGACGGATGAGGTGAAAACCAAGCAAAAGCTGCAATATCGCAGCCCCGCAACATAACCACGCGTCTATGGCCCTCTCCAATGCACTGGGAAGAACGCGTCCCGTCTCCACGTTCCAATAACGGCGGCTATCGGCGGCCGAATGCTTATCGGATCATCCGTCGACATTGGATGCGGCGGTTAACCTTTAGGCTGAAGCAAGCCACGGGCGCTTGCTCAACAGGTCAACCAGGTCGGCAGAAGGTTGCGGTTTTCCGAAGAAATAGCCTTGGCCCTCCTCACAGGTCATCCCAGTCAGCAGTCGCCATTGCTGTTCCGTTTCAACACCTTCGGCGACGACGCTCAGGCCTAAACCTTCCGCGAGCCTTTTAACCGTCTGCACGATCGCAAGACTTTGTTGATCATTCGTCATCCTACCGATGAAGGACTGGTCGATTTTCAGTTTGTCGAGCGGGAAGCCTGTCATGTAGCTCAACGATGAATAGCCTGTACCAAAGTCATCAAGCGCAATCTTGATGCCCATCTTTCGAAGTTCCTTGATGGTTTCTAGGACCTGGCAGCTATGGTCCACCAACGCTGACTCGGTGATTTCCAGATGCAGTCGGGACGCAGGCAGTCCGGATGCGGCCAATGCCTGTTTAACGTCGGCAACCAGATCGGTCCGGATCAGTTGAATCGGAGCCACGTTGACTGCCACAGTAAGGACTCCGGGCCAGGTTACCGCTTCGAGGCAGACTTGCGCCAATACCCAACGCCCAAGCTCACATATGAAGCCATTGGACTCCGCGACAGGAATGAACGTGCCAGGGGATACCATGCCGTATTGCGGATGGTTCCAGCGCAATAGAGCTTCGGCACCTTGCAGTGCACCGGTGCGAAGCTCGACCTGAGGCTGGTACAATAGGAAGAACTCGCCATTCTCAAGGCTCTCGCGCATGGCATGTTCGAGTTCACGCGACCTGTGCTGCTGCTGAGCCGCAATCATGTCATAGGCACGCCATCCGCTGCCGGCTACAGTCTTGGCGGCATCAAGCGCATGTTCCGCATGTTCGATTGCGGGATAGGCCTCCTTGGCGACTGTAATGCTGGAGCAGATGCCGACCCGGGCGCTGACACGAATCTGGCGCTCAGCAAGCTCAAGCGGGAAGTCGAACAGGCTTAAGACAGCTTGCGCACAGTCTTCGTGACCCGAGAAAGCTGAAGCCACCGCACTGACCACAAATACGTCGCTGCCAAGGCGCCCGGTCGATGCAATCCTCCGGTCACTTTTGAGACGCTCAGCCACGGCCCGCAGCAGATCGTCGCCGACATCGCGGCCCATCGTGGCGTTGAGGACGCTGAACCTATGCAGACCGATGACGGCAACGTACACAGGCTGTTGGCAGTTACGAAGATGCTCCAAAAAGGCCCGCCGGTTCATTAGGCCCGTCAAGTCATCATGCTGCGACAGATATTGGAGCCGTTCTTCGTAGAGCTGCCGTGCCGTCATGTCCCTGATCATCATGCTTCCGACGAAGGTTGCCGCTTGGCTCCCCCCCGCTTCGTCAGGACGTTCAATCGGCGAAATCGTTATCGTTGCTTCCAGGTGCTTCACCGAACCGCCCAGCTCTATAGAGAACCGCCGGGCGGCGCTTTGGGCAACATCCGGCTCCCTTTCGTGGTTTGATGCCAGTTGGAGGACAAAGTCATGGAGCGAGCTGGGAATTGCCTTTGCCAGCATTTGCCCCTTATAGCCGGTGTCTCCGCAACCCAGCATCGATCTCGCTGATCCGCTCTCCTCGAAAATGATGAACCGATCGTTGAATGCCAGCACCGCATCGGTGCTGTCCGTCACAATCTTACGAAGGAGGCGGCGGATATTCCGCTGCTCCGCGTTGGCGACCTCGGCAAGAAACTGGGTGAAATCCACCTTTTCCGTCAACGTTAACACCAAAGCCATGCAAACGACTATCCAGCACGTTGCGGTATGTAGGACGAAGCCCTGGTCGCGCTGGAGGAGGAAGGCCGCAGCTTCTGTGCCGATGAGCAGGCTGAATGCCAGCAGGAAGGAAAGAGCCGCAGGTGCTGTACGCAAAGCAAGCGCCGCCGCAATCATTGCCGCGGCAACGGCGAGTTCCAACGGAAGCTGGAAGCTTTCCACCAGTATGCGTCCCTGGAGGATCGTTTCCGTCGCCAGGATGTGGATTAACGGGCCGGGCAATTGGCCGTAGACCGGTACTGGAAAGACGTCCTTGAGCTCAGTGGCATAGGCGCCGATGACCACCGACCGGCCTCTCAAGCTGCGGCTGTCGAAATCCGGTTTCAACACCGCGGCTAACGATATCGTAGGTACGGTGGCGGGTCGGATGGAATAATCGATTAGCTCGGTGCCGGCAGCCGGATCGGCCTTGCTGAGGACCGACGCCACGGATTGAATGAGACGCTCGTCCAAAAAGCCCCCGAGCTCGAAGCGTCGAACGGTCCCGTCTCTCTCCAGAGCCACGTTTGCGAATGCTAGCCAGCTGTTATCGGCGAAGGAACCCAGGGGCTGAGTCACAATGGCGGGCACTCCCCCACCCGCGGATTGGTGCTGCCTGAACACCGGAAGGATCACCCCTCCACCTGCGTCTCTCAATGCCGCGCTCAGCCGCGCGTCCTCGGTTGCTGTCGATGGCGTGCTGAAGTCGATGTCGAGAAACACATCGTCGACGCCGATCTGCGAAAGCTTGGTTAGGAGTTCGGCATAGGTGCTGCGCGGCCACGGCCATGTCCCGACATGGTCGAGCGTCTGCTTGTCGATCGCCAGATAAACGACGTTCCCTGAGGCGGAACGCGCGGCGGCTGAAAATCGCCAGTCGAGAAAAGCGTTATCAAGGCCCCTGATGACTGGTGATGCATTTCCGATCAAAGTTGCGAGAAGGATAGCGCCGATGATGAAAAGCCTGACGGCCCGCGATGCTGACGATCGGAAACGAAGCTGTCGCATTTGACAGGGTCTTTCGTCTAGTTGCCGTGGCCGGAGCCGTTGCCATTTCCATTCCCGCCACCGTTACCACTATTACCATGGCCGTTCCCGTTCCCCTCGTTCCCGGTACCATTTCCACCGCCGTTGCCGTTCCCATTTCCGTTGTTGCCCTGACCGTTTCCTCCAGCGCTTCCATTTCCGCCGCCGCTGTTACCGTGGCCGGTATCGTTGCCGTTTCCGTTGCCGTTGCCCTGACCGCTCCCATTCCCATTGCCATTTTCGCCATGACCATTTCTGTCACCATTCGAGCCATTTCGACCGGAATCGGAGGATGAGGCTTGGTTTCCATGGCCGTTGCTTCCGCTAGCACTGGCGCCAGGCGAGCCTTTTCCAGTGCTCGATCCAGGTGACGGGCCATTGGCCGAGGTCGTGGTGCTACTCTGCCTAGAAGAAGGCCCAACGACGCTGGTGCGCCCTACGGCAGGGACACGGGCAGAGGAAGGAGCAACGGTCGTTACGGCAGGCACCGATGCTATCCCCGACACTGTCATGCCTTTGTCCGTATCGACCGAGGCTTTCTGGCCCGGTCCTACACTGCTTCGTTGGCCAGTTTGGAAGGATGTGACTTGAACAAGTCCGCGGTTCACGGCGACCGCGGCGGTTTGTCTGGAGACCGAAACTCTAAAGTTGGTACCTTTTACTACAGCCGCGAGGAACGGCGTCTGGACAGTCGTGTGGGGCTGGTTGCGTTTTTCGATTTCCAGATCGAGCACGCCGACCTGCTGGACGATCTCGGTTTTGGTTTCGGTAGATCCGGCTGTAAAAATGCCGGCTAAACTGTTGGGCTGAAAAGTTACACTTTCTACTCCCCGTACCAACTGGACGCGCCCTTTCGGGCCCGTCTGAATCCAGGCATTGTTCGGAACGATGTCTCCGGTTCGCACAGGTTCCCAAGTCTTCCTGTCGACGGTGACGGTAACCTGCTGGCTCGCTCTCGCGACTTGCCAATCTCCTGGGGCGGCCCAGGCGGAAGCCGATAGGAATAGGCTGGCGGCCAAAGCTGCGAAGATCCGAAACATTCCTGCCTCCTCGTATATCAGGAGGACTTAATCATCAAAGTCCTTAAGTTCCTTTGAATCATTCCAGAAGAAGGTCGCATATGTGCAGAATGTGCAGGACCTCACCGGCATGGATGGGCGGGCCGGGACGTCGCGCCCTCATGCGTTCGGCACTACCCGCTCACGACCTTGCATCCCGGAAACCCTTCCGCTGTAGGGCGCGCAACCCAAGTGTTTTCCACTCTAGGCTATCACCGATGATAATCGCGGCAGATCAAAAGAAACCAGAGTTTTTCAACCGGTTTCCGGGGCTCTCGCGTGCATCACGTCCCACATCCTCTCTCGCCTCAGGCTGCGGAACTTCCCGCGGGGATGGTTGTTCTGCACCGCCCGAAATAGGAGAAACAAAAGAAATGACCCATCTGCCGCGCGCTCTTTTTGCGACAGGGCTTAAGAATGCTCATGCTATGGAAAACCAGGCAATTTCGATCATGAAGCCGCAGCTTCGTCGGATCGAGTTCTATCCGGAAGTAACCGAAAAGCTGGAGGAGCATATTCGCGAGACGGAAGGCCAAATAGCCCGCCTTGAGGGCGTGCTGAAGGAATTGGAGGAAGATCATTCCACGCTGAAGGATGCAGCCCTTTCCTTTAGCGGCTCCGTCGCGGCTTTGGGACATATTTTCGCGGAAGACGAGATCGTCAAGAACGCGATGGCCAATTTTGCCTTCGAGAATTTTGAAATCGCCGCCTACAAATCTCTCATCACGCTCGCGGAATATGCTGAACTGCCGGCGCTTGCCACGCCGCTTAGGGCCAATCTCGAAGAAGAACTGGCAATGGCCCGGTGGCTGGAGGACAATCTTCCAGCGCTCACGACAAAATTCGCGGCACTTCAGCAACATGGCGCCAACGCGAAGGTCTAGGCCGCGTTCATCCCCTTCGGCCCTGCTCGATCTCGGTATAGGCCTCTTCGTCACGAAACGCGCGCGTGCCGAGTGGTGATATCGTCACCGGGCAAGGTGTCGATTTCTTGAAATCGGGCCTCCAGCCCGCCGGCACGATCCGGGCGTCTCGGGCCGTTCTTGCGGCCACATCTTCGAAGCAATCGGTCACTCCGACGGCGGGATCGCCGAGCTTGCTGTAAGGCAAATCCGAAGAGGAAACCAGCCCAACGATCCCAACCTACAGAACACGGATGGATAACGAATGTTTCCGGCGGTTTGGAAGCGTACGAAATGACGAGAACAGAAGCCCAGACGGGAACCCTGGCCGTATCAGCCGGTTTGGACCTGTATGTGGCATCAAGCCATGATCAAAGAGAGGAAACACATCGTGCTAAAATTACTTACGGTGGGCGCTCTTGCGCTCGGCCTCGCCACCTCAGCCTTCGCTCAAGGAGCTGGCAGCGGTTCTGGCTCTAGCGGCTCGGGTTCGACCGGTACGGCTGGCTCCGGCACGTCGACGGGCACAACGGGCACAACGGGCGCCGGTGCCGCCGGCTCCGGAACGTCGGGTACCTCGGCTACAGGGGCAACCAACGCTCAAGGCGCGGGCACGGCCGGAAGCTCCAATTCCAATTGCGGCAAGAGCCCGACTGTTGCAGGGGCGAATGGCAACAATGCTTCCACGTCCAGCGCAAACAGCCCCGTGAACCAAGCCAACTCCTGCTGATCGCGTCATGTCTCCGAACCTGTGCCCCGCGGGTTAAAACCGCGGGGCTTTCTATGTTTACCCTACACGAGCCCAATCATCCGCATGTTTGGAGCATGGGATTCCAACAGTCGCAAACGGGAAGATGCCACCGGCGGGGAAGAACCTAAGGAGTTTGGCCTCCCATGATTTGTCTACCTCCTCACCGCTCCGGGGGACGATCGCCCCTTATGTTTTTCTCGAATCTGCATTCCACTTTAAGGCTCTGGCCACACTAACGATGGCAAAGGTGCCGGAGACGAGCCTGAGGGTGATGCATCATGAATCAAATACCGCCTCTGGACGGACGCTGGCTGGCCTTGGGCGCGTCTTCCGCGTCTACGACGCAGGAAGAGTACGCTTTGGCCGGTAGGCTCAGGATTAATTCTCTTGGCAGTTGGCCTGCGGCTGAGGCTCGGCTTGCGAACCAGGCGTTTTCGGCCTTTGCGCCGTGGTGCCAGGAAGGGTCTGGCAAGGTCGGTTCCCGTTCGCCCTATTGGGAGCGCTCGGATCCGCGCGCGGGATGGCTTCCGTGCCGACAGGGCCGCCGCCATGAGTGTCTTGCGATGGTGCGGTATCCATAGTGGAGTTCCCGCCACTCGTTGTCGACTGCGACAGAACGGGTGAGGTCATCGTCGCGAGAAGTGCGATTGCTACAAGGTATTGGCGAAACATGCGGCTCTCTCCGTTGATCATCGCCGAACCTCGTTAGTCACGCATAGTTCCGCAATGAAAATGTCTTCAACGGCCTGGGAAATCCGTTCCATTTATTGCTATTTTTTCCCCGACCCGGATTCTCATTCTTTGGCCCCAGTGCCGAATAGCTTTAGCAGCCCTCTCTTCGAAGCCAACGAGCGACGACCGCACGAGACCGAAATTTAATAATGCCGCATGCGCGACACTAAGAGCACGCAGTGATGGGAAATAACCGCACTAGCCGTCGCGCAGACGAAGCTTATTTCCGGATAACCCGTCGCGGATTGGCACGTTGAAAGGGGGTCGCGAGGGAGTGTTCGAGAGGGAATCGAACCATGAGGGGACGGGGGCTTCACCCTCGCGACATCATAAAAATGCCTTACGCTCCAGTTGGTTCCGCGATGAGAGCCTGCCTGGAACGGAGGTGGAGGACGATCAGGCGTCGCGGATGGATGCCAGGCATGATAGAGCGTCCGCGGTGATCCAAGGCCCGCAATTATCGAATCGACTCTGCGCCTTCACAAAAGACGAAAACTCAAATCATACTTCCTTCAGAGGGGGTCGCGCGATCCAGAGGCACCGCCGATTCAGCTCCCCGACTAAATAATCACCGGTGCTGAAAAGCTGTCGGCGAAAGATTGAGGAACCTCTTCAACATCTCGGGCTCTTTGAAGCCCTTTCTATAAAGCTCGAGCGCGGCTAATGATATTGCCTCGCGGTTCGGGGCCTTACCGAAAGCATCGCGAGAAGCGCATACATCGTCCAGCACTTGCCGAAGAAGGCGCAGATCGGCTTCTCTAAGAATCAGCATATCTTCTCCCCCAGTTATCACGTGCTTCAACGTCTTGTACGGCTTCTTGCTCCCCACTGCGAACATCCGAGAGATAGGTAATTAACAGCAGGTAAGCCCAAAAACCGACTTTTTAGGCTTTCCTCATGCAGTACGCGTGCAGCTAGAACTTGATGACGACCGCGGCCGCGACGCGGGCGGCCCAGGTACGAGATGGCCGCAGCATCTGTGGTCTATAGGTACAACGCCCGTGCCATGCTAAGGCATCATGATCAGTGTGTTCCAACCCCGTCATCCTTGGAGGTGGGGTTAAAGTGGGGCGGTGCTGACGCGACGGCGGTTACATCTCTCCAGCTCCGGTGACCGTCCTTAGACCTGAACCAGAGTGATGTCGACTGATGCGCCGTTCTCCGAACTGGGTATTGAGCAGGTCAACCGAGTCGTCCGCCGCCTCCATTTCGCAAGCGTTGAGGATCGCGCCGTTCACGACCGCCGGCTGGCCAGTCATGACGTTATAGACGGTCCACTAGCCGGATTCATCTTCATTCTCCCGCCTGCCGTAACGAACTCAGACTTTCGCGGGCTCAATGTAGTGTTTCCTCATCGGACGAAATCATCGCATATCTCATGAAATCGGGCGAGTGGTGGAATTCCAGAAGAGCCCGGCACAGGCCCCGTGTGATCACTGCGCCGGGCATCGCGCGCGTAGATATGAGAGTATCCATCTACGCGACGCGCGGCCGGTATGGCCTCCGGAATCGACGACCGCAAGCTGATCAACTGGGGCGAATTGGCGCATGGAGGAAGGTCGCTACTCGCGATGCCTCCAATTAAAGGTCGCAAGTCAATCCTGTCGTCACTGCGCGCAAATAAATGCGTCCACACGCTGCATCACTTCAAAACAAGAATCCACCTTAGGCGAGATTAAGCCTGGAATATTCGAACCAGAAGAAAGTATGCATGTCTATTCGACGCGTTCGCAGAGTTCCATCGGGTTCAGCATCGCCTTAAGTTGATCCGGATCCTTGATGCCGAACAGATACCAATTCACCAAATCTGCCGCGATTTGTTCAGCGTCCGGATGTTTGATCGAAATATTCTCGGCGTTGCAGACCTCTTCAAGAACGCGGCGCAAAAGCGACAAATCCCTCGGCTCTAGCGAGTCATTCGATGAAAAATACATTGCGCGGATCCCAGTTTCCACGAGACTCTTCTACCGGGTCGCTATCAAAAACAAACTACGATTTTTCATATAAGAATTTTCTGATTAACCGATATACCCGGGTTCACGACCCATCTACGAAACCGACACAAATGAAGGAACGCGCTCGGACATCGTGAAGGTGAGTGCGATTGAGTTGATCCGTCGCGAAGCGACCCGCACAGCCTGCGAGTGCCGGGTCGCGTCACCTTCAATTGCAAAGAGGTGACCCGATAAGGTGTCCCGAAATCAGGAAGGTGCCGCGATCAGAGTGACGAGCGATGCGGCCACGCTGTTGCCCACGAGATACAGATATAAAATGGGTAGCGGGGATTGTTCAACAGGATGACCTACCTATTCCTCATAACCGGGTCGGCGATGCCGGCAAGCGTCAGGCCGTCGCCAGGGGGCACGCGCTCGGCGGTGTTGATGGCAAAGGCCAGCATGTTCATGGCTGTTTTCCTTGATGAGCGGGATCGTGTTTGCGTGGGCCGGGGAAGAATGCATTGACGCGGCGCTGGAGTGCGCGGAACTTGTCGCCGCGCGAACGCAGCATATGCTCTTCGAGCGGCGGAATACCCGAAACATGCACCAGGAGTGCATACATCAGGATCGGCGCCAGAAGCGACAGCCAGGTCCAGAGCGGCGAGCTGATCGCGAGGAGCGGCCAGCAGCACCAGAAAAGGCATTCGAAAAAGTAATTTGGGTGACGGGAATAGCGCCAGAGACCCGCCTCGCAAATCTCGGTCTTTGCCTGCGGTGTCCGTCGGAATTTAGCAAGCTGGGCGTCGGAGACCGTCTCACCTGCAAGCGCTGCGATCGCCACTGCCAGCCCGAGCAGATCGGCGGGACGAGGGAATGGACTGGCGTTAATTCCCGCGAGATGGATGACCAGCACAAGTACGAATGCTGCGAGCGCCTGGATCTGGAGGAAGATGAAAAGGCGCCATGAGGCGTTGCCGCCCCAGTCTTCGATAAGTTTCGCATATCGCGGATCTTCGCCGCCGCCTCTTGTCCGCCAGCCGATATGGCCACCCAGCCGGAGCGCCCAGGCTGCAATCATGAGCACGGCAGCGGTGCGTCGGCCGGTGTCGCCATTTGCAAGAAGTGCTGCCAGTATGCCGCCGATGCCGACCGCTACGGACCAGATCGTGTCGATCCAGCCGCTGAGGCCCGTCGTGCGCTGTATCGCCCACGCGATGGCCATGGCGATTGACAGCAAAATCGCGAAAGCGATGATCGGGAGAATATCCATATCCGTCCTCGCAAATGTCGTGGTTCACCAAGAGCTTCATCGCCCAAGTACGGCGGCCGACCCGATCGAGTTTCGCGATCGTGGAAAAAACATCGGGAATATTTCCCTGATTTGAAACTCTTCTCCTTCGCCTCCCGTAACTGTCGCGCGTGGCTGGACATGCCGACGTTGAAACGAGGAAATTGCATGGGATATCGAGAGCGTACCGCCGGAGGCAGGCGTCTGAATATCGCGGTCGTCGGTAGCGGGATTTCGGGTCTGGCGGCCGCATGGCTTCTGTCGGAACGCCACGACGTTACCGTTTTCGAGGCGGCGGGTCGCATCGGCGGCCACAGCAACACCGTCGAGTTTCAGAGCGAACAAGGAGCGGTTGCGGTGGATACCGGCTTCATCGTCTACAATGAAGTCACCTATCCCAACTTGACAGCGCTCTTTCGCACCCTGGATGTGCAGACGGCAGCATCCAGCATGTCCTTTGCAGTTTCGCTGAATGACGGGGTCTTCGAATACTCGGGAGGGACCGGTTTCGGTCTTTTCGCCCAGCGGTCCAACATGGTGCGGCCGCGGTTCTGGAGGATGATGTGCGATCTTCTGCGGTTTTACCGCAGGGCACCGCGTGACCTTGCCATCATGGATGGTATCTCGCTGGAGGACTACTTGAACCGCAATGGGTATGGCCGCGCGTTTCGCGACGATCACCTTTACCCGATGGCGGCGGCGATCTGGTCGACGCCGACCATGCAGGTTGGGGCATATCCAGCGGCAGGCTTCGTGAAATTCTGCTGCAACCACGGACTTCTGGAGCTTTGGGACCGTCCTGTCTGGCGCACTGTCAAGGGCGGCAGCCGCGAATATGTGGCGAGGATGACGCGCCGCTTCGTCGATCGGATCCGCCTGTCGACGCCCGTCGCAACCATCTGCCGCCGGCCCGGACAGGTGGCGATCCGCGACCGTTATGGGGCAGAGCATATGTTCGACGATGTGGTGATCGCCACGCACGCAGACCAGGCATTGCGGATGCTCGACGATGCGACGAGCGACGAACGGCGCATTCTTGGCGCCTTCCGCTATTCCCGCAACGAAGCCGTACTGCATGGCGATACAAGACTGATGCCGAAGCGTCGTGCGGCCTGGTCAAGCTGGAATTATGTGGCGGAGAGGGGGGAGGTGTCCGCGCAGCCTTCGATCACCTACTGGATGAACCGGCTGCAGCCATTGGGGCACGCCCCACCGACCTTCGTGACGCTCAATCCTCGATACGCTCCCCGCGAGGAGACCATCATCCGCCGCGAGGTTTACGAACACCCAGTGTTTGATCTCGGGACGGACCGGGCCCAGCAGGAGATCTGGTCCCTGCAGGGCGTACGCAATACATGGTTTTGTGGCGCATATTTCGGTTCCGGCTTCCACGAGGACGGAATACAGGCCGGCCTCGCGGTCGCGGAGGATCTTGGGGGCGTGCGGCGGCCATGGCAGGTGCCGAAGGAAAGCGCCCGTATTGTGCGTCAGCCGCTGAAATGGCCTGTCGGTCTGCCTGTGGATGTCGTCGCATGAGCGAAAGACTCAATTCCGCGCTGTTTCCCGGCCATGTCATGCATGCCCGCCTGAAGCCAAAGCAGCACAGGCTGGCCTACCGCATCTATTCGATACTGATCGACATCGACGAATTCGACACGCTGGATCGGCGGCTGCGTCTTTTCTCGGTCGATCGCTTCAATCTGTTTTCCTTCTGCACAAGGGATCGAGGAGACCGCTCAGGCTCTAACCTGCGCATCCAGGTGGAGCAGACGATGCGGGCAGCCGGGATCGCGCCCGACGGCGGCGCCATCCGTCTCCTGACGATGCCGCGGCTCCTCGGCTGGGCCTTCAACCCGCTCAGCGTGTTCTTCTGCTATCGGCACGACGGCGCCATCCAGGCCATTCTGTGGGAGGTGGACAATACCTTCGGCGGACGACATGGCTACATGATCCCGGCTGAAATCGGATCTGGGGGCGAGATTGTCCAAGAATGCGACAAGGTATTCTACGTCTCGCCCTTCATGGATATGGATCTCCGCTATGCGTTTCGGGTGTCACCGCCGGCCGATAATCTGTCGATCCTTATCGACGTGTTCGATGACCATGGTCTGGTGCTGACCGCCCGGCATCTCGCCAAGCGGGTCGAGCTGACAGACCTAGTATTGCTCGGCGCCTTCATCGCCATTCCGTTCCTGACAATCAAAGTCGTTTTAGGCATCCATTGGGAAGCATTGAAGATGTGGCTCAAAGGGTTCCGGCTGAGGCCGTCCCCGCCCGTCAGATCGGCTTCCATCGTCCACTCAACGGTCGCGGAGCCGTCAAAAGGCAAGGGTCAAGCCATATGAGTTCAATTGACGAAACCCCTCGCGGGTCTCTCTTTCCTTCGAGAGCGACCGGACAACTTGGCTGGGCCAGGAAGGCGATGGACAGGCTGCTTTGCGATATCCGCTACGGTCGCCTGAGGATCTCCCTGCCCTCCGGGCACATCATTGAAAAGCGCGGCACGCAACCGGGTCCGGAAGCCGATATCGTCATCTACAAATGGCGGATGCTGCGCCGGGTGATCATTGCCGGCGATATTGGCTTTGCCGAAGGTTTCATCAGGGGCGAATGGACAAGCACGGATCTGACGGCGGTCATCCGCTTCGCGGCCAGAAACAGTGATGCGTTGACGTCGGCAATCAAGGGCAGCCTCCCGATACGGCTGCTGAACCGGCTTCAGCATGCGTTGCGCGCCAACACGAAACGCGGAAGCCGGCGCAATATCGAAGCGCATTACGACCTTGGCAACGACTTCTACAAGGAGTGGCTGGCCCCATCGATGCTCTATTCGTCGGCAATATTCGAAGAGGATAAGCAGACGCTCGAGGCCGCCCAAACGAAGCGTTTGGACCTGATCCGGGAGAAGCTCATGCTTGCTGGCGGCGAAACCGTGCTGGAAATCGGCTGCGGCTGGGGAGCGTTGGCCGTCGATCTCGCCACCAAGTCCGATGCGAGGGTAACCGGCATCACGCTCTCGCCTTCTCAACTCGCCTGGGCCCTCAACACGGCGGCGGAGGCCGGCAAGGCGAGCAATGTCGATCTGCGTCTTCAGGACTATCGCGATACCGACGGCTGCTACGATCGTATCGTGTCGATCGAGATGTTCGAGGCGGTCGGCGAGGCGTATTGGCCGAGCTATTTCCAAACGCTGAAGCGTTGCCTGAAGAACGACGGCCGCGCGCTACTCCAGATCATCACCATCGAGGAAGTGCGGTTCGAGGCCTATCGCGGCAGTATCGACTTCATTCAGAAATACGTTTTTCCCGGTGGTTTCCTGCCATCCGACACGGCGCTGCATGCAGCTGTGACTGCGGCTGGCCTGAAGCTGACCGCGGTAGAGCATTTCGGCAAATCCTATGCTCGCACACTTGCCGAATGGAGGGGGCGGTTTCACACCCGCTGGCCGGCAATCGCAGCGCAGGGCTTCGACGCGCGCTTTAAACGTCTCTGGCACTATTACCTTTGTTATTGCGAGGCAGGTTTCGAAGAGGGAACCATCAATGTCGGGTTTTACACGATCGAGCATGCATAAGATCGGCAGGGCGCGTGAAGGCCGATGCCTGTTGAGGGTGTCGGTTATAGCGGCCGCACTGGTGCCTGGATTCTGGGGCATGGCTCACGGAGCCGATCTCGGCGGCCAGTGGGCAAGGGGCGATGGAAAAGCAAGATTGAAAGTCACATCCTGTGGCTCCAACATCTGCGCCATCGATACCTGGATCAAGCCTGGCACGCCGCGCAAAAAGATCGGCGACAGGCTGGTGATGACCATCGCGCCCGCGAGAGCAGGCTCTTATTCGGGCACCGCCTTCGATCCTCAACGTAACACGACCTGTAAGATCACCGTGACGGTGAACGGTGACAGGGTGACGACGCGCGGGTGCATTCTGGCAGGTCTTTTGTGCAAGGGCATCGACTGGACCTGCATCGACTAAACGTACGAAGAGAAAAATCATGAAAATCTATCTCGTCGCCTATCTGGTAACGCTTATCGCATTCGTAGCGGTCGATTTCATTTGGCTGAGCAGTATGGCGGATCGTCTCTACCGGCCGACCATGGGGGACATGCTGGCGCCGAGTTTCAGGCTGGCTCCCGCAGTTGTTTTCTACCTGCTCTACGCCATGGGGCTGATGTTTCTGGCGGTACGTCCCGGGTTGACGTCGGGCTCGCTCGCCACGGCCATCCTCCAAGGAGCCGTCCTTGGCTTTACCGCTTATGCCACCTACGATCTTACCAACCAATCGACGCTTAAAAACTGGTCGACGACCCTGACTATCGCTGATCTTGTGTGGGGCACCTTTGTTTCCGCGATTGCGGCCGGCGCCGGGCAGTGGGTCACGGAGCGCCTGCTCGGACCAATTGCCGGCATCAGCAACTCCTGATGGCCCCCGTTCGAGGCTTGCCTCTATTCGCACCCGACGGACGTCGCCTCTTTTCAAACCTTCTCGAAGCTTGTTTTATTATAACCTCAAAATCTATAAAGGCGCGGCTGCGAGGTTCTTGTGGAATGGCGAACAGTGATATCGCGGGATTGATCAATCGCGTTGCGATGGGTGATCGCGGGGCATTTGCGATATTGTATCGGGATACAAGCGCGAAACTGTTTTCGATATGCCTACGGATCTTGAAGGACAAAGCTGAAGCCGAGGAAGTACTTCAGGAAGTCTACATCAAAATTTGGCAGCGATCTAAAACCTTCGCCGTTGGCGCGGGTCAGCCTTCGACATGGCTGGCCGCAATTGCCCGCAACCACGCCATCGATACGATCCGGGCCCGCAAGCCCGGCGCCGAGGCCATGGACGAAGCATACGATATTGCTGACGAAACCATTCCTGACCCTGAACGGCAGGCGGCGATAACTGACGAGCGCCGCCGGATCGAAAATTGCATGCGGGAACTGGATCAGGTCCATGCGCACGCAGTTCGGCGTGCCTATCTGGAGGGTTTAAGTTATCTCGAACTTTCCGACGAGTTGCGGGTTCCATTGAACACCGTGCGCACATGGCTGCGCCGCAGCCTGCTTAAACTTAGAGAATGCATGCAGCGATGACACCCGGCGAACAGAGCGACGGCAGCCATGCCCGGGACGAGGTCCTGGCCGGCGAATACGTGCTTGGCGTGCTGTCGTTAGAGGCCCGCCGTCAAGTGGAAGCACGCGTGGCATCCGACCGGACTTTCGCCGCCATCGTGGACAAGTGGCAGCTCGATCTTGAATCCTTGAACGACGACTATGAAGAGGTGGCGCCGGGAGTTGACGTCTTCGGGAAGATCGAGCAGCGCCTTTTTGGCCGCGCTGAATCATCCTATCCCACCCTTTGGAACTCCGCAGGCTTCTGGCGATGGCTGTCGGTCGGCATGTCGCTGATTGCAATTGCGGCGTTGGTCTATGCCTCAGGTATTATGGGACCGTCGACGGGCAGCACACCGCTACTCGCGGAACTGTCGGCGCCTGGTAACGCGGTCAACATGCTCGCCACCTATGATCCTGCAGGCGGCCGGATGCGGATCGTCCCTGTCGCGGCCGGAAAGCGGGACGAAAAGTCGCTTGAGCTCTGGCTTGTGCCAAGTCGCGGCAGCCCGCTTTCCCTCGGCGTATTCCCTGCGGGCACAAGTGGCGAACTTGTCATTCCGCCTGAGCTTCGCGAGGATCTCGCCGAGGGCGCAACGCTTGCCGTCACCCTCGAACCCTTCGGCGGCTCTCCCACCGGCCGCGCGACAGGTCCAATCGTCGCAAGCGGAATTGCCCACCGACCATAGGCCAACTTCGTCATGGGGTGGAAACCTCCCTCAGCAGTGCGATCAGCCTTGCTGCAAAGGCGATGCCGAACCCGGCTCGACGTCGAGCTTCGCTCTTGAAGCCAAGGTAGGAATAATCCACGTGGGGCCTTCCCCGCGCTCCCTCATGCATTCCGCGAATAGGAACCGACCGGGCCGGTTGCGGGTGAGGGCATACCCCGCTCCGGCAAAGCCCGTTCCGGTGGGGCCTTCGGAACCAACGCGGAAACACCGCGTTGTTTGCGGCTCCACTTTCGGCGAGATGCTCATGCAGGAAAAGGATCAGTACCGAACCGACGCCCAGAACGCTGGCAACAGGCTCGTGGCAAGTCACGTCCGGGAAGATCCTTTTGCCGCAGCTTTCAAAGCGACGCGCATGCCGATGATCGTCACTGATCCGAACCAACCCGATAATCCGATCATCTTCTGCAACTCCGCGTTCGCGAGGCTTACCGGCTATTCGGACGAAGAATTGGTGGGCCGCAATTGTCGGCTTCTGCAGGGGCCGAAAACCGATCGAGACGCCGTGGCGAGGATTAGACAGGCAGTTGCCTCAGGCCACGACGTCTCCGTTGATATTTTGAATTACCGCAAGGACGGCAGTACATTCTGGAATGCCCTCTTCATCAGCCCCGTCCGAGATGAGGAGGGTCGGATCGTCTATTTCTTCGCGTCACAGCTTGATTTCACCAACGTGAAGAGCAGAGAAGCAGAGTTGGCCGCGGCCCGCCATCAAGCCGAGCAGGAGGTTGCCCAGCGTACCGCCGATCTTCATGCAGCCCTCGCCGCAAAGACCCTTCTCGTTCATGAGGTCGACCATCGAGTTAAAAACAATTTGTTGACCATGGCTTCGATCGTCAAGCTACAAGCCCGCCTGACGCACGAGGAGGGCCGGAGGCGGACCCTGATGGCCGTCCTCAATAGAGTGGAGGCGCTGAGCACAGTTCAGCGCAAGCTGTTTACCCTCGACGATGTATCACGGTTCGACGTCGCCGATTTCACGCGTGAGCTTGTCACCGATTTGATCAGCGCAATCGGCCGCGATGATATTCAAGTGACGCTCGACCTGCAGGCCCTTCACGTTCCTGCCATGAAAGCAACGCCGCTGTCGCTCATTGTCAACGAGTTGGTTGGCGATGCCGTAAGGCGCGGTTTGAGCGACGGTGGCGGTGAAATCCATGTCGTCGTGAAGCGCTTGAACGGTCACTTTCTCATCCGTGTCGAGGATACCGTCGAACCGACGGAACCGGACGCGGAGACGGCCCAATTTAGCAGACTACTATTGGAAGCGTCCGCTCAGCAGCTCGGGGCCAAAATAAAGCGCAGCAAGCATGGCCGGAAAACGACTGTGGATGTGACACTTCTTGTCGATCAACATCAGGAGAATGAGCATTGAAGGTCATGATCGTTGAAGACGAGATGCTGCTTGCGATGGAACTGGAGAGTGAAGTAGAGGCGGCTGGTCATCAGGTGATCGGCCTTGCTATGAGCAGCGAGCAAGCTAACGATCTTTTGGCCGGTTCAGCGCCAGATTTTGCGTTTGTCGATATCCATCTCATGGACGGGCCGACAGGGGTAGAGGTCGGCCGGCGTTTAGCTGAGGCGCGTATTCCGTTCGTGTTCGTCAGTGGAAACATCAAGCGTCTTCCCGAAGACTTCGCAGGAGCCCTCGGCGCGATCGAAAAACCTTATACGATGAACGGAATGAAAAACGCTCTATCATACATAAGCGCAATTGTCGCTGGAAACGAAGATATCGTGCCGCCTGCAAGCTTGGTTTTAGCGGGCGATGCTCATCCACAGGCCGCGCGTCGACCCGCGTGATGGGCGGTCCGTAACCTGCTAATGGCGAAATCATCACCGGTGTCAGGACCGGTGAGAAACAAAGGGGAGGCGACACTGGCTGAAAAACTGCGACAAGCCGTAGATCCTCTGAGCGTCGAGACGCTTCTTGCGACGATGGATTGGGCCGTGAGCCCGGTCGGCCCGAAGTCGCAATGGCCGTCCTGTCTGCATGCTGCCATCGACATCATGGTACCGTCTCAGGCGCAGATCGTGATGTTCTGGGGCGACGAGTTTGTCGCATTCTACAACGACAGCTACGCTCCAACGATTGGAGACAAGCATCCCCACGCGTTTGGCAGGCCCGCGCAGGAATACTGGTCGGAGCTATGGGACGATCTCGAGCCGCTTCTCAGGCGAGTTCTGGATAAAGGCGAGACTGTCGCAGCCAAGGATCGGCCCTTCTACATAGAGCGGCACGGATTTCCGGAGACGGTCTATTTTGATATTTCCTACTCGCCGATCCGGGATGAGCAAAGAGCCGTCCTTGGTGTGCTGTGCATCGTCAACGAGACAACTGAACGCGTTAAAGCTGATGCCGCGGTTCGTGAAAGCGAGGAACGTCTTAGAGCGATCTTTTCGCAGTCCGCCGCAGGTATCGCCCTCGGCGACCTCACCGGAGAGCTTATCAGCGTTAATCAGCGGTTCTGCGAAATCGCCGGACGGTCGGCGGCCGAACTGATCGGTGTGCGGATGCAAGACATCACCTTCGCAGAAGACGTGGCGGAAAATCTGAGCTTATTTCGGCGACTGGCCGAAACGGGCGAGAGCTTCAATATAGAAAAGCGCTATATCCGCGGCGACGGCAGCCTGATCTGGGTCGCAAATTCGGTCTCGGCAATACGAGACGAACAAGGGCGAATCTCCAAAGCAGTCGCAATCACGGTCGATATCAACGACCGCAAACGTGCACAGGACGTGGAGCGGCATTTGGCCTCCATGATCGCCTCCTCCAACGATGCCATCCTTGGCATCGATCTCGACATGTTCATCACGAGCTGGAATGCCGCCGCTTCACGACTGTACGGTTATGCCGAAGAGGAAGCCGTCGGCCGAACCGTTTTGAAACTTGTTCCGGATGACCGCAAGGAGGAGGAGCCGTCGATTTTGAAACAAATCAAGGCAGGCCTCGTGGTGGAGCCATATGAGACCAGACGTCTTCGCAAAGACGGTCGGCAAGTCGACGTCCTTCTCAGCGTGTCTCCCATTCTCGATGCATCCGGAAAGGTCATCGGGGCGTCGAAAGTCGCACACGATATCTCCGCCCGGAAGGAGGCGGAGCGTCTGCAGGCAATGCTCACCGGGGAGTTGAACCATCGCGTCAAGAACATCCTAGCGACCGTTACTGCAATTGCCCGGCAAACGATCGGGCGCAGCATTTCCAACAGAGAGGATGTCGAGGTTTTCCTTGAGCGACTAGGATCTCTCGGAAAAGCACAGGACCTGCTGTTGCTTGGGAAGTGGGAACATGCCGACCTCCAAGCGGTCGTCGAACAAGCAGTCTCAGCTTATTCCTCCGAAAAATTCGAGATAGCAGGCGACCCGGTACGGCTTCCCCCAAGAGCTGTCGTATCCCTTTCGTTGGCACTGCATGAGCTGGCGACCAATGCGGCCAAATATGGTGCGCTCTCAGTCCCGAGCGGAAAGGTTCATATCCACTGGCGCACTGATCCTCCTGCCGGTCCTCTTCTTCTCCTCGAATGGAAGGAAGAGGGCGGACCTGAAGTAATGTCGCCCACGCGAAGCGGTTTTGGATCGACCTTGATCGAGCGCCTTTTGACAGCAGAGCTGAAAGGGTCTTCAAAGATGATCTTCGAGCGAGACGGCCTTCGATGCATCATTTCCGCGGACATGTCGGAAATCGCGGACGAGTTCTCTGCTTCAAATTTGCGCTCCGACAATCAAAGCCACGCAATAAATGCGGCCTTTCCCTGGCTGCGCATAAGCGCTCCGTCTGCGACGTCGCCTCACTGACGAGGAAACCGATTTCGGTGAAACGATCGATCATGGCGGATCGGTCACAACCTTGAGGCGCAGGGTGGCTCTGAGGAGGCCGCTGCATCGCTGTTGAGATCCAAATACGACCCACTCTGGCGGACACCGCCGGCAACGAACATCGTCCAAGCACTGCGGATCGATCTGAAGGGACACTGCAGCTTATATAAAGCTTGAACTCCGATAGTGGAGACAGTGCCTATCACTCCACGCATTCGAGACGATCGATCGTGCGTCGTGACAGCGGCCCTCTATCCTGGGCCTTTACGCAGCCACAGCTCCAGGCGTCTTGAGGCCCAGAATCCGCACCGCGTTATCGTAAAAGATCTTCCGCTTGATTTCTGTGCCCATCTCGATCTCATCGAGAAGCTTCAAACAGACGGCGGGATCCCAGCAGGGATAGTCCGTACCGTACATGACGTTATCCGCGCCGAAGTATTCGATGGCAAACCTCTGGCCAGCCGAATGCGGTGACACCGTATCGGTAAACATCCGGTGCAGGTAGTGGCTCACCGGTTTCGCCAAGCCCGCGGTTTTGGAGTTTTTGTCCATACGGCCGGACTGATAGGGCAGCGCACCGCCCGTATGGGACATGACGACCTTCAAGCCCGGATGGCGGTCCATGATGCCCGAAAGGATCAGGCGGGAAGCAGCCGCGCTCACTTCGACCACACGGCCAAGGCTAAGGTGCAGCGCATCGTTGTAGCCTTGCATGACATCGGCGAAAACGGCATCGGTCGGATGCAGAAAAATCGGCAGGCCGAGTTCCGCCACTCGTTCATAGAATGGTTCGAGCCTGACATCATCGATCATCCCGTCCTTGCCGACGCTGCCGGGCAGGTTGACGCCCATCAGGCCGAGCCGGTTGACGGCATCGTCGAGCACTTCGATCGCCACCTTGGTATCGACGAGGGGAATGGCGGCCGACGCCCAGACGCGGCCCGGATAACGGCGCTGCGCCCAGGCCATTTCCTCGTTCCAGGCGAGCGCCGCATCCCGGCCTTCCTCGACAGGAAGCTCGGAAAAATAGATCGACAGCGGGCCAATGGAACAGACCACGGAAATGTCGTGGCCGAGACTGTCCATATAGGCGAGCTGCTCGTCGAGATCGAACCATTCCTTCCAGCTCGCTACCGTGCCGCGGCGCCCATCGGCGCCGTGATAGGTGTAGCCCCCGCGCGCGTTCACCACCGCCTTCGGAAAGCCCTCGCGCTTCAGGAGCGGTTCGAAAATCGACCGCGGCCACCAGTGGAAATGGGAATCGATGATCTTCATGACATTGTCCTTAAGATGTTCTTCAGCGGCCGCTATCGACACGCCAGGAATCGGTCTTTGTTTCCAGGAACGACAGGATCTGGGTCAGCAACACGCCAAGCGCGATGACGATGACGATCGACACCATCATCTTTGTCGTCTGCATCAGCTGGCCGTAATAGGTGATCGCATAACCGAGGCCGGCATTGGCGCCGAACAATTCGGCCACCACGACGCCGGTCAGCGCGCGGCCGACGCCGAGGCGAAGGCCGGCCATCATCACCGGCACCGATCCCGGCAGCGCGACGCGCAGGAAGATGTCGAGCGGCTTGGCCCCGAAGGAGCGTGCCGCGCGGGCAAGATCGCGATCGGTATTCTTGATGCCGGACAGCGTGTTCGCATAGATCGGCGTCAGCGCGAATAGGAAGGCGATCGCGATGATCGTCGGCCGGCCATAGCCGAGCCAGGCCACGAACAGCGGGTAGAAGGCGACGGTCGGGGCCGAATATTTGAACCAGATGAACGGTTCGAGTGCCGATTCCACATCCGCAAACCAGCCGGCCAGCATGCCGAGGATAATGCCGACCACGGCCGCAAGACCGAGCGACCAGACGAAACAATACAGCGTCGCCGCCACATTGGTGGCGACCGAACCGTCTTCGAACTGCAACATGAACTCGGCGGCGACCTGGCTTGGCGTCGAGATGAAGAACGGATTGATGAAGCCGGTGTCGACGGCGATCTGCCAGCAAACCACGATGCCAATCATCGACAGGGTACCGAGCACGAGCGCCTGGCGGCGATAGAAAAGTTCGGCGATCATTTCGACCTCCAGTCGCGGACCTTGTTCTCCACGGAGCGGACGATGACGGTCAGCGTGTAGCCGAAGGCGCTGACGATCAGTGCATAGACGAGCAGGCGGTCGATGCGCATGGCCGAACCATAGAGATTGAGCTGGTAACCGATGCCGGCCTGCGACACGAACAGTTCGCCGACGATCACGCCGAGCACAGCGCGGCCGACGGCGAGCCTCAGCCCGGTCAGCAGCGCTGGCAGCGAACCGGGCACCAGAACGCGCGTAAAGATGTCGAACCTGGTTGCGCCGAATGAACGCGCCATGCGGAGAAACCGCGGATCGGCTTCGCTCATGCCGGCCATGGTGTTGAGGACGATCGGAAAAACCGCGCCGAGGAAAACGACGGCGATCTTCGGCGCCATGTCGATGCCGAGCCAGATCACCATGATCGGCAGCAGCACCAGCGTCGGGGCGATGTAGAGCGCCATCAGCGGCGGATCGATCAGGTAACGGGCGATTTTCGACGTGCCGAGCAGCACCCCGAGCGGGATGGACACCACGATCGCCAGCGCGAAACCGGTGACGAATTCGGTGAGGCTGATGCGGGCGTGATAGAGGAAATTGTCGTTTCGGAAGATGTCGATCGCGGCGAAGAACACTTCCGTCGGGCGGCTGGTGAAACGGCCGTTCACCCAGCCCATGGTCGGAGCGATCTGCCACAGGACGAGAAATGCAAGGACGGCAAGCGTCCCGATCACCGCGGAACGGGACGGCCGCAGGAAGGAAAGGGAAAGCTGCCGGGCTTCCGCCGGTTCGGCGGTCATCTCTGCCGATCTCATGCGACCTCCTGCACCAGCTGCATGCTGGACATGTCTTCGGCCAGATGGGCGCGCAGACGCTTGCGCAGTTCGTGGAAATCCTCGCTGTCGAGGATTGCCTCATTGCGTGGACGCGGCAGGTCGACCTTGATCACTTCCTTGATATGACCCGGATTGCGGCCCATGACGACGATCTTGTCGGCCAGGAAGATCGCTTCGTCGATATCGTGCGTGACGAACAAGGCCGTCTTCTTGGCGCGCTCCCAGATGCGCAAAAGTTCCGTGCCCATGATCTCACGGGTCTGGGCGTCGAGCGCCCCGAACGGCTCGTCCATGAGCAGCACCTCGGGATCGACGGCAAGCGCGCGGGCGATGTTGACGCGCTGGCGCATGCCGCCCGAAAGCTGGTGCGGATGATAGTCGGAGAAGCGGCCAAGGCCGACGAGGCGGATCATCTGCATGGCCCGTTCGTCGAGATCACCGCCGTTCCAGCGCTGCATTTCAAGCCCGAACTTGACGTTGCCGCGCACCGATCGCCAGGGAAGGAGGGATGCTTCCTGAAACACGACGGCGCGATCGGGGCCCGGACCGGTGACCTGTTTGCCATCGATCTGGATCGAACCGCGCGTCAGGCTGACCAGTCCGGCCACCGCCATCAGGAGCGTGCTCTTGCCACAGCCGCTTGAGCCGACGATGGTGACGAATTCGCCCTTTTCGACCGACAGCGCGACATTGTCGACGGCGGAAAACACCTCGTTGCTCTTCGGCTTGCGGTAGTCGATCCCGAGATCGCGGATTTCAATCTGCGCCACTTTATGTCCTCCTGGAGCGGGCCTCCGCCCCCTCTCGTTATATTATCATACAGACAGGAACCTCACGGCTTCCATTGGTCGTAGGTATCGTGGAACGTGCCGACCCAATACTTGTCGATCGGCATGGGCGCCTCATAGGTGCCGTTCATGATTCCGACGTCCCAGAAGGCCTTCATGCCCGCGTCGCTCGCCAGACGGCCGTCTTCAAAGATCTCGTCGATGAAATCGTCGTAACCCCGATTGAGATAGGTCTCCTCTAGACCGAGCTTGGACGCCAGAAGTTTGACCGATTCTTCCTTGTGGGCCTTGGACCACCGGACAGCTTTGGCAAAACCGCGGAGCACCGCCTTGATGGCATTCGGATCGTTCTTGATGAAATCCTCGCGCGCATAGAAGCAGTGGAACGGAAAATCCGGAGCGATCGACTTCTGTTGCAGGATCAGGTTGAAGCCACGATCGGCCGCCATGAATTTTTCCGGCGTCGCGAAGATGTTGACTTCGAGCTGGCCGGCTTCCATCGCAGCGAGGCGCGGCACGGAGCCGCCGCCCTGGACGATCTGCACTTCGCTCTTCGGGTCGATGCCCTTGGTCTTCAGCGCATAACGGGTCAGGAAGTCGGTCGACGAACCGAAGGTCGAGATGCCGAAGCGCTTGCCCTTGGCTTCTTCGAGCGTCTTGATCGACGGCACCGAATACCAGTCGAAGACAGCCATGTTGAAGCCGCCGTAGAAGATCTTCACCCCTTGGCCGGTCTCGACGCCGACGAGCGCTTCCGAGAAGGCGCCAACGCCGATATCGACCGCTCCAGCGACCATGCCGCGCACCAGATCCGTGCCGCCCTTGAAAGCGACGATCTTCACGTTGATGCCCTCTTCCTTGAAGAAGCCCTGGGCATCGGCAACATAGATCGGCAGCAGGGTCGAGGTATTGAGCGGAAGGCCGATCGTGATGTCCTTCTTCTCGATCGCCTGGGCGTTTGCCGCTTGCCAGGACAGCGCGGCAAAGGCCGCCGCTGTCGCCATGGTTTTCAGAAATTTCAGCATTCTCTCCTCCTTCTGATGCCGGCACTCCCTGCGGCATCTGTTTTTCGCAAGTTCAGGTGTTCCTTCAGGCCGCCTCGCTCCTCGGGAAAGAGGCATCCGTAAACTTCATGAGGAGGTTGCGGGCCTCCTGAACAGCAGTTGGATCAGCATCGGCAAACGCCGCCTTGAGGCGCTGCAACTGCTGCGCCGTCGTGGCGGGAAGGCTTTCGATCTTGCGACCGAGCATGGCCTGCGCGTCCTCACCGCAAACCTGAGGCCAGGTGCCCTCGCGTACCTGTCCCTTTTCAGTCACGACAACACGCGCCGGCCAGCCTTCACCGGCGAGCGTGGTATCGGCCGTAATCCTCACGCGCTTGGCAAAGGCCATGACTTCCGCACTGAAGGGACGGGCGCGATCCACATCCATCAACCTTGCCGGCTCAAAGGCAGCGATGCCGAGCTGCAGGCCGAGATGGGCGATGGTCGACAGACGATCCTCGGCCACAAGCGGCCGACTGGCGACGGGCGATGCCACGGGCGGCAGAAAAACTTCGATACTGTCGACGGCCTCGGGATCGACGCCCTTTTCCAACAGATGGCGAAATACCTGGATCGCATTGGCGCCCTGACGGGCGGAGACGAAGGGCTTCATTCCGACACGCGTAATCGCGAGCGGATCGACATGGCCAGTTTTCAAGGCAATGGCTGCTGCCGCCTGTCCCTTCATCCAGCCTGGAGAGAGGAGTTCGAGGTCGCCTTTGATACCCGCTTTCGCAGCGAGCGCCGCCCGAATGCCCTTCAATGTGGCTTCACCGATCACCAGCCAGCGGGCCGACGGCATGCCGGAGGGACGGCCGTTACGGCCCGAACTGCCGGCCATCGACAGAACCAATGCCTGCGCAACCTGCTCGTCGGGAAGACCAAGCGCAATCGCCGCGCTGACCGCCGCAACGGCAGGCGCCGCGAACAGGCCCGGCCAGGTTTCCGGCAAGGCCGAAACGCCGCCGACAGCTTCCGAAAGCGCTATGCCAACTGCATGGCCAGCGGCGACCGCCTTCACGTAGATCTCATAATCCTGCGCGAAAATCAGCGCCGCCGGTACCGCCATGGCATCGGGCGTCGCGCAGGAAGGCACATGGATCGCGTCCCATTCCGTGAAACGGATGACCGTCGACGCGCTGGCGGCAGAGGAGACTGCGTCACCGGCACCGGTTCCGCGATAGAAGGCGAGGAGTGAGGAACCTTCGGTCGCACCGGCACCAGCCGCCAGACATGCAAGCGCATCGACGGTATGCAAGGTGACAAGATCGCGGAGTTTCCGGTCTCCGCCATCGATCGTCAGAAGATTGGAAACGAGATCGCGTGCGTTCATTCGGCCGCCTCGCGCATTGACCTGTCGCCGAGCCCGACCGGCCGTGAGGCGACGATCGTCTCGCCGTCGAGCGTAAACGCGGTCGTCAGGATGCCGTAGGGGACCGGCGCGGCAAGCGGCGTTTGCGCATAGGCCACGACCTTCAGCGGCCGAGTGCCGTGCGGCGCTTCGAGATGCCAGTCGATCAGCTGGGCGCCCTCCGGCAGATAGAAAGCCGAAATCGAGCCGTCGGCCGGCAAGGTGGGAGACGCCCGGTCCAGCTCCGCGCCCACGGAGGAGAGACGCGCGGCAATTTCGGAAACAGCAGAGAAGGTTTCGATCCGGCGGACCCAGACGCCGTTATAGGCGATCGACAGGCGCACCGCGAAAGTGCGGCCGAGCGCGTCCTTGCCGGTGCGGATGAAACGGCAATCCTTCGAAAGATCAGGGGCGACGGCCACATAACATTCCTCGGCGCCGGCAAGCCGCACGGCTCGCTCGACCGGACCGGTGAAATCGCCGGCGAATTTGGACGTCACGTCACCCGCCTTGAAGGCCTCGCGGGCGATCTGGTCCGTCATCCGCACGAGATCGAGCTCGGCGCGATCCGTCTGACCGCGGACCTTCGTGAAAAGCTCCGTCGCATCGGAGAGTTCGACCGGCAGGACGGACAGGATCTCGTCCACCACGCCGCCCGGCATGCGGTCAAGTTCGACGACGCCGAGACGCTTCGCCCCAACCTTGGCCAGCCGCTCGCCGGCAAGTTTGCCCGGGAACGGCGAATGCGCGACTTCGAAGGTCGGGGCCACGGACTTCACCCATTCCCCGACACGCTTCGACAGCGCCGTCAGGAAGATCGGCAAGCCTTCGCGCAGCACCAGCACCAAGCCGTCCGACCAATAGGGCGTGAAGCCCGAAACCCAGGTGACACCGGCGGAGCGCACGTGGTTGGTATAGATCAGCACCCCGTCGAGACCAGCAGCGGCGATTGCCTGCTGCAGTCTCGCCTGCCGGGCCTTTACGTCCGCGCGCGAGAGTTCATCTTCGCGCCACTGGATCAGGCCGTGTCTCATGCCGCTACCCTCCGGGCGCCGACCGAGAACAGATCGCGCGGCGTCGTCGTCAGGATTTCCGGACCATCGGCGCGCACGATCAGCGAGTCGCCGTGCACAAAGTAACCGATCTCCGGGTTATAGGTGTTCGGGTGCACGATCAGCGACATGCCTTCTTCGATCACGGTGTTCACATCTTCGAGAATATGCGGCTTGGTGTCGGGAAAGAGACCAAGACCGTGGCCACGCACGCGGGTATATTCGCTGGTCACATACTCACCGAGGCCGTGGGCGCGAAAAATGTCGTTTTCGGCGCGGGCGATATCGGCGGCCGTGACGCCGGGCTTCACCACTGCGAGACCGGCCTCCAGCGCATCGTTATAGATCCCGAACACCTTGCGCTGCGCCTCGTTCGGTTCGCCGATGACGAGCGTGCGGCAGATCTGGACGTAATAGCCGTTGACGCAAGGGGTGAGCTCGGTCGTCACCAGATCACCGGGCTTCAACACCTTGCCGAGCGGCGGCGCCATGCCGCGCACCTCCGGACCGCCGACGCCGATGATCATGAAATTGTCGTCGACGCCTTCGTTGCGGAAGAAGGATTCGATCTCGGCGATCAGCTCGTAATCCTTCTTGCCGACGGCTGCGGCGTTGCGGAACACCGCATAACCTTCGTCCGCCAGCCGGGCGGCGCTGCGGACCGCATTCAGCTCGTCGGCGGATTTCACCATCAGCAGGCGATCGACCAGCGCCGTTGCGTCTTCGAAACGCAGGTCGCCCCGCTGGGCGGCAAGCCCATAGGGCAGGTGGCGCTTGGGGCCGGCGGCGATGCGGCTGTTGCCGAGCCGAGCGATGACGCCGGATACCGTGCCGATCAGATCGCCCGCAACGACAGTCTTGACCTCCGGGCATTCGACGGCAGCCCGTTCGCCTTCCAACTCGTCGTCGAGATAGAGGGTCACGTCGCCGTCGCGGGTGACGACGGCCAAGCCCTCACCTTCGAGAATGCCGAAATCGGCGGCATAACGCAGATAGTCGTTCTGCCAGGCATTGCCATAGAGCACGAGGCCGTCCAGCCCCGCCTCCAGCATCGCCTCGATCAACCGTTTCTTGCGGATTTCGCCGATCATCGCCATGCCCTCAGCCGTTCACTGCGATGCGGCGCGGCATCTGGGGTTCGGCATAGCCGTAGTCGCGGACAGCCGCTTCCTTCGAGACGAGACCATTGGCGATATCTTCATCCAGATCGGTGCGCGAGCGCTTTCTGGGATCTCCGTACCCACCGCCGCCGGCGGTGAGGAAGGTGATGCGATCGCCCGGCGTGAAGTGAACGTCGGTCGCCTTGTTGACCCGCAGCTGTGTGCCGTCGGCGCGATCGATGATCGCCACGCTGACCTCGCCGGTATGGCCGCCATGCAGACCCCAGGGCGGGGTGACGGTGCGGTCGAAATTGATATTGCCGCGGCAGGCGCGCAGGCAGCGATAGGTGAGTTCGATGCCGAGGCCGCCGCGATGTTCGCCGGCTCCTCCGGAGTCCGGACGCAGGGCATGCCGTTCGACGATGAACGGATACTTGATCTCCTGCAACTCGACCGGGGTGTTCCGCACGTCGCCCTGGCAGACCGAGACGGCCGCGGATTCACCGTCCTCATGCGGACGACCGCCCCAGCCGCCGCCAAAGATGTTCATCAGCAGGAAGCGCGAGCCATCTTCGTAGAAGCCGAAGAAGGAGCAACCGCCCATGTCGCCCTTATGGGCGGCCGGGATCAGTTCCGGCACGGCCGGCGCCAGCGCCTTGAGGATCGTGTCGATGACGGTCGGCAGCGCGATGCTCCACTGGCCGAGCGCTGCCGGCGGGCGCGCCGAGAGGATCGTGCCATCCGGCAGGTCGACGTTGAGAGCGCGGAAGCAACCCTCGTTAACGTCGAGTTCCGGCGAGGTGAGCGCCTTGAAGGCGACGCGGGCAGCCGCGATGCCGCCCGAACGGCCGGAATTCAAGGGGCCGTTCACCTGCGGATGCATGCCGTGGAAATCGACGGTGATCGTCGAGCCCGACACGATCACCTTGACGGCGATCCTGAGCGGTGTCGCAAGATCGCGTCCGTCATTGTCGAGATAGCTTTCGGCGGAATAGGTGCCGTCCGGAATGCGCTCGATCACCTGCCGGGCGGCCTTGTCGGTCTGGTCCCAGATGGTTTCGACGCAGCTTTCCACCACGCCGCGACCGTAACGGGCGACCAGTTCGGCATAACGCTTGGCGCCGATCTGGCAGGACGCGACCTGGGCACGCAGGTCGCCGAGGCTGGCATCCGGATAACGGATATTGTCCTGGATGATCTGGTAGAGCGTGTCGTTGAGCTCCCCGGCCTTGTAGATCTTCAGCGAGCGCATCTGCAGGCCCTCGGAGAAAATATCCGTGGTCGCGTTGGAGCCGAAACCCTGGCGTCCGCCGCCGATATCCACCCAATGGGCGCGGTTGGCCGCAAAACCTATCAGCTCGCCCTCATGGAAGCAGGGCGCGTAGACGACGACGTTGTTCAGGTGCTGGCCGCAGATATGGCCGTGGTTCATGACGAGGACGTCGCCCTCTTCAAAACCCTGGAGCCCGTATTTCTTGATGCCGTCCTCGACGGCGATGCCGAGGTCGGCGAGGAAGATCGGCAGGCCGCCGCGGTTCTGCGAGATCATCCGGCCGGTCGTGTCGATCAGGCCGCAGCAATAGTCACGGACCTCGTAGATCATCATGTTATAGGCGGATTTGCAGAGCGCCTCAGCCATCTCGTCGGCATAGGCGACGATCGCATTACGGACGACTTCAACGGTGATCGGATCGTTCTTCATCGGGGTCATGTCTTATTCCTCGCTCTGCTTGGCGAGCGTCACCAGGAGATGGCCTGCCTCATGGACGACGACTTCGTCGCCGGGATGGATCAGGATGGTGGAATTCGGTTCTTCGATGACCGCGGGGCCGGTGAGCTTGAAGCCGGCCGGCAGCGCCGGGCGCCAGTAGATCGCCGTCTTCAGCGGCTTGGCCGGATCGTCGAACACCACGTCGCGACTGCCGACTTCGGCTTCCGCTTCGGCTTCCCACGGACGCGACAGCCATTCTTCGGCGACATGGTCGGTGCGGGCTGCGGTCAGAACCAGGCGCAGGCTGATGATTTCAAGCGCTTCCGTCGGCGCCGACTGGCTGTAGCGGCGGTCATGCTCGGCATCGAAACGCCGGCGGACCTCGCTCGTATCGCCCGACAGCATGCCGGTGTTCTCGATCGGGATCGAGATCGCATGCTCCTGGCCGACATAACGCAGGTCGGCGAAGAAACGATGATCGGCTTCCGCTTCGGCGATGCCGTCACGCTTCATCTGCTCGCGGCCGCTGGCGACGAGTTCTGCATAGACCTTCTCGACGCCGGCATCGGAAAGTTCGCCGACGCGGCCGATGAAGGTCTGCACGAAATCCTGCCGCCAGGAGGCCATCAGCATGCCGAGTGCAGAGAACGTGCCGGGAAGCTTCGGGATGATGACCAGCGGAATGTAGATTTCGCGGGCAATCGCGATGGCATGCAGGGGACCTGCGCCGCCGAAGGCAATCATCGCCGTGTCGCGCGGGTCGATGCCCTTGTTGATTGACACTGCACGCACCGACAGCGACATGGAGCTGTCGGCGATCTTGGCCACGCCGAGTGCCGCCTCGACCGGATTGAGCTTCAGCGCATTGCCGACCTTGTTCAGCATCGCCTGTTCGGATGCGAACTTGTCGAGCGGCATGCCGCCGTTGAGGAACCGCTGCGGATTGATGCGGCCGAGAATGAGGTCGGCGTCGGTGACGACCGGGAGGTTCGCCCCCTTGCCATAGCAGGCAGGGCCCGGATCGGCGCCGACGCTTTGGGGACCCACATGTAGACCACCGGCATTGTCGACCCAGGCAATCGAGCCGCCGCCTGCGCCGACTTCGACGATGTTGACGACCGGCAGCTGCATGGGCTGGCCGTCGGCTTCCTCCCCGATCACGTAACCGGTTTCGATAGCCGGCGCTCCATCGGTGATCAGGCTCGACTTCGCCGTCGTGCCACCCATGTCGAAACCGATGCAACGCTTGAGGCCAAGCAGCCTGGCAAGACGACCGGCACCGATCATACCGGCAACCGGACCGGATTCCATCATCGAAACCGGCTGTTCCTGCGCTTGGCCGATCGACATCACGCCGCCGTTCGATCGCATGATATGGATCTTGCCGTCGAAGGCACCGGAGCGGAGATAGGTTTCCAGCCGCTTCAGATAGCCCTCGACGCGGGGGCCGACGAACGCATTGAGCGCGGTGGTCGAGGATCTTTCGTATTCGCGGTATTCGCGCAGAATTTCATGCGACAGCGTGACGAAGATATTCGGCAGCGCCTTGCGCAACATTTCGCCGACCCGGCGCTCGTGAGCCGGATTGGCCCAGGAATGCAGCAGGCAGATGGCCACGGATTCGACGCCGGCGGTCTCGATCTCGGCGATGACGGCAGCGACTGCCTTTTCGTCCAGCGCTTCGAGCACTTCGCCGGAGGCGAGAATGCGCTCGGGGAGTTCGAAGGTCAGGCCGCGCGGCACGAGCGGCTGCGGACGCTTGAAGAACAGGTTGAAGGCCTGGATGCGGTTCGAGCGACCGATCGCATAGACGTCGCGGAAGCCGCTCGTGGTGATCAGTGCGGTGCGGGCGCCCTTGCGCTCCAGCACCGTATTGATAGCGATCGTCGAGCCGTGAAGAATCTCGTTCAATTCATTGGGATCGCAGTTCGCGAGCTCGAGGCTGCGGGCGATGCCCTGGGTCGGATCGGCCGGCACGGTCGATGTCTTCGACGTCACGATCTTGCCGTCGACATAACCGACGAGATCGGTGAACGTACCGCCAATATCAATTCCGACAATATTCATGCGTCCTCCTATCCGCACGGGGCCCATGCGGAATTCCTGATCTTTGCGGATTGGGCCGAGACCTCGGCCAGCGGTGACAGAAACACTTCGGCTGACGATCAGAGCGTCGGGCTCCCAATGAGATCGTTCATGTCATTCCGCATCCTCGAACGGCATTTGATCCATTCGAACGAGAACTAGCAACGGGTTGGGGGGCTTCAGGTTTGATAGCCTATAGGCTATAGGTTATCACCATGTTCAATATCACGCTCCGCCGTATGGAAGTCCTGGTTGCAGTGGTCGAGGAGGGAAGCTTCGCGGCCGCCGCCGATCGTTTCGGCATTGCCCAGCCCTCCGTCAGCGCCCATATCATGGCAATCGAGAAGGAAATTGGCGGCCAGATCTTCGTGCGCCGCCGCGGCCGCAAGCCCCTGCTGACCGAGATCGGCCGCAGCGTGTTGCAACATGCACGCGAGTTTCTGGCCGAGGCCGACGACATGCGCGCCGATGTGGTGAAAATCCGTGGCGGGACCGGCCAGCAGGTGGTTCTATCTTGCCAGCGAAGCCTCGCAAACTTTGTTCTAAGAAAAGATCTGACGGACTTTGCTATAGCGCGGCCGGATATCCAGCTCGTTCTAAGGATAGGCAAGCAAGAAGATGTTTTCTCTGAGGTCCGCGATGGCGTGGCCGACGTCGGCTGCTTTCTGGGCAATGACGACCTCCGAGGCGTTCGGGCTGAAACTATTGGCCGGGAAAAGCTGGTTCTTATTGCCTCCCCAAACCACCCCTTGGCCCACCGCAAGCGCGTCAAGCCCCAAGACGTCGCACGTTATGACTTCGTTGGCCCGCCGCCCTCTTCGATGTTCGGGCGGGGCGTTTCAAAGCTTCTGGCGAATGCTGGCATCAACCACCTGAAGGTCGCAGCGCAGGCGACCGAGTACCAGTTCCTGCGCGAGTTCGTCGCTGCTGGTGTGGGTATTGCGTGTTCGCTGGAACGAAGCGTAGCGGCGGATCTCGAGCGCGGCGAACTGGTGAAAATCCACTTCGACGGAGATGAATTGGCCTTCAATGTACGGCAGATAGCCTCAATCCGCCGCCCACTGTCCAAGCCCGCCAGTGACTTGATGGATTTCCTCCGCTCCAGGCATCAGATGCCGAGTTGACGCTCCATGTTTGGCGAGATCGACGCAATTGGAAGATTGGCAGCATGGGTACAACACATCGAGTAGTCCACTAGGTCACGCCGCGGCTCGTTTTGGAGCGCTTTGTGTGGGCCAACGTCTCTGTCAGCCATCACAGGAAAGGAAATTCCGCGGCAGTAGCTCGTCGACGCGGCGCTCGACCAAACCAGTCATAGTTCACCGCGCAAAAAAGACCCGCCAAAGGCGGGCCAAATCGCTCGGGGAGTAACCGAGCGGGGGAATTCAAAGAGGGCGAACCTCAAAGCAGCTACGAGCTTGTTCGCTTTCCGGCGGCCGCCAGCCCAAGATCGGCGGGATTGGCGTGCCGCGCGACTTGTTCAAATGCCACCTCATTCACGAGATCGGGATGAACACCACCTGGGAGCGGTGGTTCGCGACGATGAACCTGCCTTACCCCGGCACGCGGGGACCCGGATATAGTCATGGGAGCATGTCCATTGACGCTGCCATTCGAGGGGCGGGCGTCGCCCTCGGACGTAGCATCCTTGTTGCGGAAGACCTTGCCGCCGATAGGCTGGTATCACTATTCCCCGGAGCTGCCATTGAGGTCGAGTGGGGATACGATCTGCTCTACCGCGTCGGCAATCAGGACGACCCGAAGATCCGCGCGTTTCGGAACTGGATGTTGAAAGAGGTGCAAGAGTTTATGCCGCGCAGGCCTGAACGTCCGACAACGAATTATGTGCCGGGCGCCGTTACGCTGACGGAGCGCACGAACGTCTCGACCGTCATATGCGCTGGAAAGGCCCGCAACGGGCAAAGCGCGGTGTTCGGTCACGACATTGCCAGGCAGAGGGCCGAGCTGGAGTCCAGCCGTGATTGTCTGCCTGACAAGGCTGGCATCGCGCCTGACCTGTTTTGAGAAGCAATCGAGGTGGGGCTTAGAGACTGTTTCGATCTTATGCTTCTTGACGCTTGGGTGTGGGCTCACTCGGGGACGTTCGGCACAGGTTGAGACAGTGCAGAGATTGAAAGATGAAGTGGTATCAGTAAGATGGACAGATCGGCATGCAGTAGATCATGCCCGAAAGCTTGGCGCTGGGTTCAGTTCCACATAAGGACCGATGTAGATCAGGCCCCCGATGCTTAGACAGACGATTGGAAGCGAGAGAGGATTCCGACGGCCTCGCACCCGATCTACATTGGCGGCATTGCGCCTTGGCTTCGTATGCCTCGCGCCGACACCGGCGCTTTTGCGCAAGGCTTGCGACAGATCGCTCGGTTTGGACGCGACCGAACGGATGACACCAGCACGCCTTGATAAGGATGGTTCAGTAAATTCACCCCGTCGCAGATCGGCCGGGACCGATTCCGAGAGTGGCGCGCGCGTCGAAGTTGTGCTATTATATGGCTGCCACCAGTCTGTCGAGGGGTCGCACGGGAAAAACGGGCGCCCCTCTTCTTTTGACCCTGGTGTACTGCGTGGGGTTGAGGGCCTGCGTCCCGGCGGACCGACGCAGGCCTTTTGTGCCTCAGGCTTCAAACCTTGGATCAGGGCGCCAAGTCCTGTCCAGGCTCGCTGGCCATGCGTTTGGAGTGACGTCGCCTTAGGTTGAACGGGGCGCTGATCTGTCTGCCTTTAAGAGCAACGGGCACGACCGCAGTAGGATGTGGCCCTCCACAAAAGAATGGTGCAATCCTTTGCAGCAGGCGTCGCAGGCGCAGGTCTCTATTCACCTTGGGCGAACGGCCGTACTTTGGGAAGGAAATGCTAACCAATCCCATTCCCCGTGCATTAACTCCCTCGTTTTATCCTCTGCTCATATAGAAGGATGTAATGTAAATGAGCAGGCAGGTACGGTCGCAATGGGTTGTAAAATGGGTTCTACCGGCGGCCGCGTCATTGATCATCGGATGCCTTCTCTTGGGCACCCTCCACTGGGCCGCAGTGAAGACCGATATCGTTGCGGAGGTCCGGCAGCGGGATCTCGTCAGTCTGATCGTCTCCAAGATGCAGGATGCGGTCGCTCATGACCAAGAAAGCGCGACGGTCTGGGACGATGCTGTTCGCAGAACCGGCGAGCGCGATTTGGGATGGCTGACGTCAAACCTGGGCGAGTGGATGCACACCTATTTCGGGCATGACGCCGCAATCGTACTTTCCTCCGACCGAACCCCGATCTACGAATTCATAGCACCCTCCGATAATGCGGCATCATCAGATGATCTGCGCCTGGCCTACATGCCGCTGGCCGATGCACTGCAGAAGCGGCTTGCCGCCAGCGATACCGAAGGGATCACGGAACGCGTGCTCTCGATTGGCGAAAGCGACCTGGCATATGTGGGACGGCGACCGGCGATCGTGAGCGTCAAGCCAATCGTGTCGGATTCCGGTAATCTTGAGCAAAAGCCGGGTGAGCAAAATCTCCATGTTGCTGTGAGGTTCCTCGACCAGGGTTTCGGATCCGAGATCGGGAAAGAATACCAGTTCACTGAAATGCGGTTCGCGGATGATGCTCCGAACGACGCTGAGCACGCATTCATTCCTTTAACATCTCGTTCGGGTGCTACTATCGGGTATTTCACCTGGCGGCCGTTTCGTCCTGGGGCGAGCGTGATGAAAGCGACACTGCCGGCAATCGGCCTGGCAGCGGTTGCCATATTCACCGCGGCCAGTCTGTGCGGGAATGCGATCTGGAGACGTTCAGCTCGGCTTGCCTCAAGTCGTCAGCAACTCCAGCATCTCGCTTTGCATGATCCTCTGACTGGCCTTGCAAACCGCGCGCACTTTAGCAGCGAAATCGCCGCCCGGCTCATCGCCGCTTCTGAAGACGACGGCAACTCTGTGCTGTTCATCGACCTCGACCGGTTTAAAGCTGTGAATGATACTTTCGGGCACCCAACGGGAGACAAACTCATCTCACTCGTGGCCCAGCGAATGAGGGAGGTCATGCCGAATGCATTGATCGCCCGCATCGGAGGTGACGAGTTCACCGTCTTGTCCAAAGAATCCGATGACCAAGCAGTGGCCGCCGCCTGCCTCCGGGTCGTGCAGCATCTGCGGGAGCCTTTCAAGATCGATGGCATCCATATCGTTATTGGCGCAAGTGTCGGAGCTGCCATTGCTTACGGCCCCGCCGATCCCTCGGAGCTCACGCGCCAGGCGGACATAGCGCTCTATCACGCAAAGGCCGCAGGTCGGAACACCTACGCGATCTTCGGAAGCCACATGGACGAGTTGCTGCGCAGGCGCCGGAAGCTTGAGCAGGACCTTCGGCTTGCGATCGAGACGAGATCTCAGATCGAGACCTTTTATCAGCCGGTATATTCGCGGGAGCAAAATAGCCTTTCATCGATGGAAGCGCTTGCCCGCTGGAAGCATCCGGAGGAAGGCTTCATCGGTCCCGATGTCTTTATCCCAATCGCCGAGGAAATTGGCCTTATTCAGCAGATCGGTGAGATTGTGCTTGAAGATGCCTGCAGCGTCATGGCCGATCTTCCGCACATCACTATGGCGGTCAACGCTTCTGCACGGGAGCTTTGTTCTGACGGCTATCCTCTTCGCGTCCTGTCCAGATTGGCGAAATGGAACATCGATCCGAAGAGGCTTGAGATCGAAATCACCGAAACTTCGGCTATCGCTGGAGAAGGGCATAGCGATCGTAGCATCGCCTTGCTCCGAAAGGCAGGCGTGCGGATCGCAATCGACGACTTCGGAACCGGATATTCTTCCTTCTCAAGAGTGCAAGATCTGATGGTTGACAGGATCAAGATCGACAAGTCATTCGTCGATGCGATGCAGACGGAGAGCAAGCCGCTCGTCGAGGCGATGATCACGATGGCCCGGGCCAGGGGGCTTAAGACAACGGCTGAAGGCGTGGAAACGGATGAACAAAGCGATGCTTTGGTGAACCTTGGGTGCGATAGCCTACAAGGTTTTCTGTTCTCCCGGCCTCTTGCCCGTGCCGCCATTATTGATTTCTACAAGGGAGTGGAAAGGAAATTTTCACGGCTTGATTAGAGGCGGCAAGGGGGCCTTATGTTTCGAACGGGGACGCCGCCGGTCGTTCGGAGCCGTCTGCGAGCAAGTGGCTTCGGCGCAATTTGCCGGCTGCATCGGACCTTTGACCGTATGGCGTGAGACTGCTCGGGACGCTACCCTACAAATGATTTGGAAAACATGACGCATGTCGCAGACGCCTCCGACCCGCGAGGACAGTAGATGCTTCAGCACGTCCGCGTCGAACCGAAGCCATCGGTAATTCGAACCAGCCGCGTATGAAGGTTTTAGACTCTTGGGAGTGGTGAAGAGGTCAAACTTATTTAGCCGCAGACTCGGAGAACCTGCGGCGTTCAAACGACCACGGGAGGATCGAATGCAAAACAGGATCTTACTTCTTACCGCTACCGTGATGATGTTGGCTCGAATGATTTCATTATCAAAGAAGCCGAAACCAGACCTGATGGTCGAACGATTGATCCGGATGGGTGCTGGAAACTAAGCTGTCAAGAAGAAATGGCGCTGGAGCGAACAGATGCTCAAGACCTCAACACCCCTTCAGAAATGAGCAACGGTCGCCAGCTCAGAAGCTGGCGACCGCGCCCAGCACATCAAAGTCGCCTTCAAACGACCAGGATGTAGACGATCTCGTAGGTCGACGGTTCGACGATGACGATCCGATTGTCGGCCAGCACGAAGTATTCGTAGCTCTTATATTGAGGAACGATCTCAACCACCTTCGGCGGCAGACGGTGCAGCTTCACGGTCTTTGGGACGGCCACCCCGACGGAGACGCTAAAGGTTGGCTTCACGGTCTCAACCTTGTTCTCGACGATCATGTTACGGATCTCGGTCTTCTGCTCGGTTGAGATGTTGATGCTGCCGGTGATCTCGTTCGACGGACGATTAGCCGAGCCCGCGTCTGCGTTGTTCTGTTCTTTGGTCTGGGTCGTCGTGCTTTGGGCGGTGTTGGATTTGTTCATCTCGGAGGTGCCGGTCTGACGGGTACCCTGTGCCGACTGCTGATCCTGACCTGCCGGCTGCTTGTCTTGCGAAGCGGCGGTATTCTGGCCATCTGACTGCTGCTGCTGTGTGGCTGCGGTGTCGCCGTTCGGCTTTAATTTAGGATCGCTCTGGTTCGCCGTGGTATCGGACTTCGAGTCGGCCGATCCAGGCTTCTTCATCTGATCCGACTGCGCCTGGTCGCGAGAAGGCTTTGCGACGGAACCGGAGGCGGTGTTGCGTGACGGCTCGTCGCTCTGTGGCTTGATCTGAGCGTCCGCCTTCGGGCCAGCGTCGGCCGAGCCGGGCTGTTGTTTCATCCGAGCATTGCTATCGGTCGAAGCCGATCCCTGCTTGGGTTTGGAATCCTGTTGGGTCTGAGCCGGAGGGATAAGCTTCTGGTTTCCCGGCGCGTCCTGCGCAAGAAGGGGGATGGGAGAAAGTGTCGAACCGGCAAAAAACGCCGCGACAATGGCTGTCTTCCTCAACGAGGTCATTGGATTCTCCTGAAAGCTGTGTTTGTGCGCTGGAATTGCGATAGGAGCGTCAATCGAGGACGCGTATAACCTTGCGTGTGCCCGGATCAACCAAGGCAGTCGTACCGTTGACGTTGACATAACGGTAGGTCACGTTTGGAGCGTCGATCGTGTGCAATTCGACCGTGTCGGGAAGCGCGGTACCAACGGCGATTTTGACGTTCGGAACGTCCACCGCAGTCACCTTATGCTTGGTAACATATTCCTTGATGACGGTCTCCTGCTGGGGCTCGATGACCACCGCCTGAGCGAGCGCGGCGCTCGTGCTGATAGCGAGTGCGAAAGCGGCCGTAATTCCAAAGAGGTGCTTTGCCATGATGTATTCCTCCTAATTTTCTGGATGTTGTTGCTTGTTGCAAGCGGCATCTCAACCGAGCGAATGCACCATTGTTCCAGGTCAGGGCCTTCAGTCGCATGGGACTATAGACCAAGGTCCCAAGGATCGCTCTAGCCGCCCCAAGTGACTGAGACTAAAGACCTATTCCCGGCGGGACCAAAGCCCGTATCGGGAACTGTGGTGACCCGACCGGGTTTTTCTCCGGCACATCAAAGCCAATCAGGGAGAACGATCATGTCTGGGAAACAGATTATCATTGCTGCCGGCATCGTCCTTGCGGCAGGCACCGCGTCCGCTCAGCAGTCGACGGTCAACGGTGCCGCGGGAGGTGCCGTCACCGGAGCTATCGTTGGGGGCCCCGTTGGTGCCGCCGTCGGCGGCGTGGTCGGCGCCGTCGCAGGTACTGTCATTGATCCGCCGCCGGAGCGCGTCGTAAGCTATGTTCGCGATGCACCGGTTCCGGCCGATACCGTTGTTGTTCGCGAAAAGGTCGTTGTAGGCCAAGCGCTGCCACAGACGGTTGTCGTTCAGCCGGTCCCGGACAACCCGAAATATGCCTATGCTGTCGTCAACAAGCAGCGCGTCATCGTCGAACCGACGTCGCGTAAGGTCATTCAGGTGATCAACTAAACCGCTCCGGCGGCCGCACACGCAGCGGCCGCCATCGCGTTGTTATTCGGCGGGCAGAAGAATGAAATCGGTTTTCTTCGGAATATTATTTGTCATGGCTGGAATGGTCGGTGCGCTTGCGTTTTTTGGCCCGCCGGTAGACCACGCTTCGGCGAGGGTCTTCGTACCTGAAGCGTTGTCAGAGGCCACCGCCCCCTGACCATCCCAACAGGGCGTAAAGGCTTCTTTCGGAAGCCAATGTCGATGAGATCGAGGTCGAGCATAAATTTGCAGCACGGCTTGTCCAGACCGCCTTGCGCGGTGTTCGAGCCAATGGAGGTTCATATGGAAGAGAGTGTATATCAGGCTCGTTGGCTTCTTATCACCGTTGCCATTTTGGCGTTTGGGATGGTTGCCGCAGGTGTTGCAGCCGGTTGAGAACCAGGAAATGCTCAGGAGGGTGGTCTAACCCGCTGAGCCTGACGTAGACATAGTGGAATTGTATGGAGGTTCCGATGTTATCACGTCGATATTTTCTGTTGGGCCAAACAAGCTCAGCCATTGCCATCGGCATGATACTGCGCGTCGGCGGTCTTTCCACAGCGGCGCTCAGCGAAAATGCGTTCGCCCGTAATGGCGGCGGTAATGGTGGAGGCAATGGGGGTGGAAACGGCGGAGGCAACGGAGGCGGCAATGGCGGCGGTAACGGAGGTGGCAATGGTGGGGGTAACGGAGGCGGCAATGGTGGGGGTAGCGGAGGAAGAAAGGGTGGCGGTGGCGACGGTAGTGGTGGGAACGCCAGCGGCAATAGCAATAGCAATAGCAACGGTTCATCGGCGAATAGCGGCAATAATTCCGCTGGCGACACCGTGAGTGTGAACGGCTCCTCCATCGAGGTGCGTCATAAGACAGGGATCGAGGAAAGCTTGGCGAACGGCCGCTACACCATGCGGGATCGCCGCGGGCGCACGATCATTAGTCGCGAGGCGACCTCTGCCGATGAATCTAGGGTGCGTTCGATGGTCCGGCCCTAAGGTGCGTTCGCATATCCGCCCATAACCTCCGCGATGCGAACGCATCCTCCATCTTCCACCTCACGCATACCTCTGGAACTTTAGATCGAGCAGTCCCTCTTGTATAGAGTGGTCGTCACCAATCCCAACCTTGAGATCTTCAGGCCGTCTCCGTCCGGCAAAGCTTCAGAGACATGGTTAAGGTGGTTCCACTGTTCCCACTGACGATCTGGAATCGGCCTCCCAGACTTTCCACCCTTTCACGGAGCCCCGTAAGTCCGAGGCTCTTGGTCTTTACATTGTGGGGATCGAACCCTGTCCCTTGATCTCTAACAGTAACCACGATGCATCCATCGTCCAGCCTTTGCTCCACCATCTGCCCTCTGGCTCCAGCGTGACGGAAGCCGTTGTTCAGAGCCTCCTGGACGAAACGATAGATGCAGATTTTTTCCGCCGGCGAAATTTCCCATGGCACATCCTTCGTCATGAGCTCCACAGTGACGCCGGTGCGGGACTGGTATCCAGAAACGACGCGCTGGAGGAGCTCCCCCATGTCCCACCCTTCAATTTCTGGGAGAGCCAGGCCATGACAGATGTCGCGGATCTCCTGCATGGCTTCATCAAGACTATTCTTTATGGTTGCGACCTCGCTCGCGCGTTTGAGGCGAGGCACTTTGCAATCGAGGATCATATCACTGTCGACCCGCAGGGAAGCGTAGGCTACAAGCTGAGCGGGACCGTCGTGAAGGTCGGCTGCCACACGACGCAGGAAACGCTCGTTGAGAGCCGCCGTCTGTTGTGAGGCTTTTTGAACCCGTGCACTCAACAACTGGTTCTGGTGAAGCAGAGCGCTCAGCTCCTCGACCCGCTCATTTAGCAGAGTACTCTGAAGGCCGATCGTTTTGCTGCCGCGCAAAACGATCGCCGAAAGCGTCAGGAAGAAAACGGTGATGACGGCCGCGACCGCCCCCCAGCTGCCAAGGCGGGCGCGACGCAGGCTGGACTCGAGGTCCGTGGCTACTTCATAGAATTCGGAAACGGCAACGACCTCACCTGACCACGGTTGCAGCACAGGATTATAAATTTCCAGGAGCGGCTGCCCGCTGGTGCGTTCCGCGACGCTCTCTTCGTCATCGAGCTGATTGAACTCGGCCGCCATCTGCCCAGCGAAAGCCATGCGTAAGTTATCGTTCGGCGTGACGCGCTTGCCCATCAGGCTCTTGTCATTGGAATAAACGATGGTTCCGTCGGCACGCCAAAGCCGGAAGGATTTGAGGCGCCGGCCAAGCGCACCGTGGCCAAGTGTCTCGTCGAGCGCCCGCTCAACGGACTCGTCGAGTTCCTTTGTCGTCGTCAGATCGGGGAGGATCGGCGCGATCATGCTGTCGACATAAAGAGCGGTGGTCGCCGCAGCATTGCGCGTGACGGCATGCTCTATCAATTCAGTGACAATGGCGCCGACCAGCAGCATCGCCGCTATTGCGACGGCGCCGCCTGCAATAAGGAACTGCCGCGCCAGAGACTGAGAGCTCCAAAAGGATATGAGGGGGTTGGGGCGCAAGCAAGCACCGTCTGCGTTGGGGGACCGGCATTAGAACTGATACGTTCAAGCTGGCCTTCAATGCCTCAAAAGAGCGGCCGACGCGATCGGCGTGAGGGCCCAATTTTCTGAAGCAAATGATCAGCGTAATCCGAAAAATCCAAGGATCGCCAGGACGATGACGACTGCTCCAACGAGCCAGACGATGCTGTTCACGATTTCTCCTCCCTGTAGGTAATTTTGAGATTTATTGTATTTTCCCTCAATGCATAGTCCCCCCTATGGTTCCAAAGACTTCAGAATATCTGAGGAGTATTGAGGTGGCCGCGTGCCCGGAAAATCTTCAGCATTGCGATTTCTGCGATCATTCGACCGAGTATAACGAGTGCTTCAGGAGGTTGCGAACTCGCCTGCGTATCTGTCATTTGGGCGGAAGGTGAAGGGGCATTGACCTTCCGCCCGATAGTGCCGAAAGGATGGTCGTTCGTCGGTTGCGGCCGACCAATACGGCTAGACAGAACCTTAGAGACACCCGGAGAAAGCCATGTCTGAAATTGCCACGATCGTTTCCATTCTCGGGGTGTTCCTGCTCGGTGCGATGAGCCCCGGGCCGAGTTTCGTCGTCGTCTCGCGCATCGCCGTTTCGGGCGAGCGAACGGAAGGGCTTGCGGCGGCAATCGGCATGGGTGTCGGTGGCTTCATTTTTGCGGCCATTGCGGTGGCCGGACTGACTGCGCTGCTGGTCCAGCTCGCGTGGCTCGACATCGCGCTTCGCATCGGCGGAGGCGCGTACCTGCTATGGATCGGCATCAAGATCTGGCGCGGCGCGAATGAACCCCTGGAGATCTCCAATGGCGAGACGGTGCAGGCTGGTTCATTCCGGCGGGCGCTTGTGCGGGCATTGTTGGTGCAGCTTGCGAACCCGAAGACCGCCATCTTCTATGCGTCGATGTTCGCTGCAATGCTGCCAGCCTCACCGCCGCTATGGATGCTTCTCGTGCTGCCGCCCCTGCTCTTCTGCAACGAGTTCGCCTGGTATGCGATCGTCGCTTTTGCTCTGTCGTCTCACGGACCGCGCTCTATCTACCTGCGGGCCAAACGGTGGATTGATCGCGCGGCCGGTGCCGTGGTCGGCGCGCTCGGCATGAAACTCATGATCGAGGGAATGGGGGCAATGCGAACGGGAATGAACTGATGCCTGTCACATGCATTAGCAAACAAGGATATTCGATCGATAACGCCGATTTACACGAGACCATAAAATACTATGCCAGATCTCCCGTCGCACATCTCTATCAAGGGGACCATTTTGCGCGCTTGCGAATAGCCGTTTAAGGATTCTGCAGCCGGCCGCAGTCACCGACGCAAAGGTCAGATCACCTTGATAGCTTGGTTCCGTGGGCTGCTTCCGCCATCGATAGGAGTTTATTGGGCGCTACAATATTTCCTTTAGGACAACGACGGTCGGACGAGCCAGCCCATCGTTGTCCGCCCGTGAGCCTGGGGGATCATTTGCAATTTTCGCTTCAGACCGTGCTGATGGTGGCGTAGACGCGCGCAAGCATTTCAACGCCTATCGCTATACTTCTCGCCATTTGGCAGTTTCGGCTGGTTCGTCAGCAGGCAAAGAAACAATCCGATACTGCCGCCGTGAACTTTATCCTGCAGGCGGAAGGCCAATTCGACCGCGCGATGGAAATGCTCATCAATGCTCCGCCAGCCGTTATCAGGCAGGCTTATGCGCCTGAGATTGATCCTTCCTGGAAGGACGAGGATCTGGCAGCCTTTATTTTCATGAAGCGACTGTGCGGGCAAGTTTCACGCATGGTCTTTATCGCCCATAACCAGGCCATTGATCTCGGCATGTCACAGAAGGATCGGGAAGACCTGATTATCGATTGGGAGAATACGCTCATCAAGTATCGGTCGGAACCCTCAGGCCCGGCCTTCGCCATGATTGGCAGCAAGGGCTGCGTCCGACCGTGAGGGTGACCTAGGCGGCCGAGGTAAATGATAACTCTGGGCCAAATACTCTACGCGTGAACAAGGCTCGAATCAGGGACGCCGTGGATCGGCCTCCAGTCCGCAAAAAACCAAGTCCAAGAGCCTTTTCACCCAGCGCTTTGTCCGGCTTCGCTGAGGCAGAGAATGTCTTTGCCGGCCTTCTACCTTAATGCGCAGACGTCGAGAAACGCGCGTAGAGGCAACGGCATGAAGCGGCTAGGGTAATAAATCCTTGGCCCTTCCTCATCGGCCCAATATTGCTGAAGAACAGGCACGAGCGTGCCCATCCTGAAGTCGTCTACCAGCCAGTTCGCAAAAGTACCTATTATGCCAAGGCTCGCCCGCGCATAGCTCAAACCGGTGTTGATAGCGTTTACGCTCAAAATGAGCCGGTTCAAGGGCTCTACTCGCACAACCATATCATTGCTCACCAGGCTCCATGGGAGTAGCGGGCCGCCCGGAAGCCTATAGCGGATCCCTATGTGATCCATGAGTTCATAGGGGCTTTGAGGTTGCCCATGCTCTTCAAGGTAAGACGGTGACGCAGCTAGAGCAATCTGTTGGACGCGTGGTCCAATCGGAACGGAAAGCATGTCCTTTTCAATTGACGCACCGTAGCGAATGCCAGCGTCACAGCCCGCAGCGATGATATCGACGAGATTGTTCTCGACAACGATTTCAACGTCTACTTCTGGATATCTTCGTTGATACTCGACAAGGAGTGGGGGCAGGATGTCGGGCATGACCGCACCCGGCACATTGAGCTTCAGGTTTCCCTGTACGCGGCCAGTGGAATTGGCAGCATCATGACAAGCAGCGGCTACCTCCCTCAGAAGCGGCTGGATGCGGTCTACCAAAGCTCGCCCCTGGTCTGTCGCATGGACACTTCGCGTCGTGCGCAGAAGAAGGGGCACGCCAAGCTGTTTTTCAATTCTTGAGACAGTCGCACTCACCTTCGAGGGAGCGAGGCCGAGGCGTTTGGCTGCCGTACGAAATCCTCCTTCGCCCACAACTGCGAGAAGCACGAGAAGATCGTTTGGAGACACATTGTTCTTCATGAAGAACAGCCTATTCGAATATTTGCCGGTTATCAAAACAATCTTACGAATTTAAGGTGCGTTCATCATAGCAAGGAGTGAACTCGATGTTCATCATCACAGGCGCCTCAGGCAAACTCGGCCGCAAGATCTTACAAAATCTTCTAGAGCTCACTCCCCCCGAAAGCATTGGCGTGAGCGTCAGAGATCCAGCCAAAGTGCCCGAGTTACAATCGATCGGAATACGCGTGCGCCAAGGAGATTATGACGACGTCGCGGGCCTCAGACACGCATGGGACGGCGCCAGATATCTCCTCCTGATATCCTCGAACGTTGCCGCAACAGGGGGAGATCCTCTGAAGCAGCATGCCAACGCAATACGCGTCGCCCGCGAGATCGGCGTGCAGCGTGTATTCTACACCAGCCAGATATCAAGTTCCCCCACCTCGCACTTTCCGCCGGGTAGGGACCACGCCGCTACAGAGAAAATGTTGGCCGAGTCAGGGTTAGCATGGACCGCCATGCGTCACGGTTTCTACGCTGAAAGCGCGTTGATGATGAACGGGCACGGTTTCGCCGCCGGAACGATAGTTGCTCCAGAAGACGGCAAAGTCGCCTGGGCGACCCATGATGACCTTGCCGCTGCTGACGCGGCGCTGTTGTTTGGCAATGAGATAATTGATGGACCGACGCCTCCGCTGACAGGCAGCGAGGCGATCGACCTCGCTGAACTTGCAAAGTTGGCTGGAGTGGTACTTGGGAAGTCGATCTCGCGAAGCACTGTGAGCGAAGAACATCTCGCATCCACCTCGCGCGCGGCTGGCGTGCCGGACGGTTCGATCGCCGTGATGCTGGGATACTATCAGGCAGCACGTGCTGGAGAATTTAGAACTGTTGATCCAACTCTCGGAAGGATACTCAGACGAGAGCCCGAGACAATGCTTTCGTTCCTTAAGGCGAATTTGAAATGATGTTTTGAAACAAAGTCCATTGAAGGATCCTAGGAAAGGGTATCCACTATGATGGGGTGTGGCTTGCTTCGGTACCTGTAGTGGATCCCTCTATGCAGCCTGACCTGCCACTGAACTTTCACCCGGCGGCGATTAGAGCCTCGGCGGTTTTGAATAAGCCAAGTGGCGCGGAGTGAGCAACCGGCGGAAACGCGAAGCTTTCATCTCGCGCAGCGTTGGAGCCGGTTGCGGCAATGGTATCGGCATAGCTTGCCGGGGTCATCCGAGCGATGAGTGCGACGGGAAATGGTTGTAATCGTCGGCCCACTCAGCAATGGCGCTGCGGGCATGATCGAGACCAAAGAATAGGCTCTCATTAAGCAGTTTGTCGCGCATCCGGCCGTTGAAACTCTCGACATAGCCGTTCTGCATCGGTTTTCGAGCGCAATGTAGTGCCACCCGACCTTGTGATCTTTTGACCAGGCAAGGATGGCATCCCCCGCCGACTTTGGCGCCGGTAAGCATCGCGCGAGCGTAGGGCTGAGTGATCTCAATATCGCCGACCTTGAATTCGTGAGCGAAGACCGTTCTGGGCAGTGCTAGAAAAACGATCAGGGCGGCCAGTTGGACAAAATTTCGTATCATGGTTTGCTCCATGGAATGTACGGCGCGGGTTTAGCTGAGCGCGCGCTTCAGCGGCTTCACGTGGCGGATAAGCAGCATGTCGAGGGCGAGCACGCTGACAAGAACGATGCCGGTCAGCGGGAAGAGCAGCGAGACTGCGACCATGACGAAGGCGCCGGTTTTCCAGACCGCCATCTTTTCCGAGACGACCGGCGCCACAAGGCGGGTTGCTCCCGACGGCCGGCGTTTCCACCACATCACGATGCCGCTGACGGACAGAAAGATGACCGAGAGACAAAAGACAGTGTTCAGCGCGACATTCCAGCCGCCGCCGAGATCGCCCTCATGCAGAGCGATACCGACTGCCATGGCTTTTCCCGGGACGCTGTAGTCCGCGAACTTCATGTCCGCGAGGATCTTGCCGCTGTAGCGGTCAATATGAACCGTGCGGTCCGAAAGCGGGTCGGCGCTATCGTTGCTCATCGTGTCGCGGGCGATCGTCCAGACACCGGTCTCGCCATTCGGGAAGGACAGTTGGAAGCGACCATCGAAGCCGAGCGCTCGGGCCTGCGCGACCACAGCATCAAGGTCGTCCGGCTG
>NZ_JAVDTC010000013.1:0-114622 GCF_031455615.1 Neorhizobium sp. 2083
AGGGATAATCGGATGGCGCCTGTAAAGAACCGCCAGCGGATCAAGCTCCCCGCGCCGATCTACATCGTGCTTGGCATCGACCTGCTGATTGTCGTGCTTTATATGCTGGGTGCGTTTTCCTGAACGGCGAAGATAGGGGGACAGCCTACACTACCGTCAGCCTGCCTCACGCCCGTGCCGGCAGTCGAGCCAACGCATACATTGTCACTTTTTGTGAGAATCTGGCTCCGGGTATTTTTTGCCGGAGCTTTGCATGAGTGACATTTGCCGATGAGATTGACGAGGCGCTTTGGGATGAAGCTTGCCGGCGCGCGGATGCGATTCGAAGCTTCCTGGTGCGTAACTCCACCGGCGCGACTGCGGCAGAAGTTGCGGATTTAGCGGCAGAGCTCAGCCTGAGCCAAGCGGCAGCGTACCGCCTAATCAAGCTCTTCCGCGCCGGCGGAACTATCCTGTCACTGGTGGATCGCAAATGTGGGAGGCCAGAGGGTCATCGCACCCTGGATGAGAAGCGAGAAGAAGTCGTCCGGTCAACCATTAATGCGTTCTACTTGAAGCGGACCCGGCCGACGATCTCGCAATTGGTCCGGGACGTGCAGACGAACTGTATCTCGGCCGGGCTGCCCACGCCTGCAAAACCATCCTACCGCTTCATATGCGGTCCGCTCTGCTTGCGGGAATTGCCATCGTCGAGCGCGCGGGACCGGAGATGCTCCGAATGCTGCGTGGTCACATGATGGGTGACAACCGGGTCCGCTTTACCGAGGCAACCGAGCGGATGATAGCCCAAGCGCGCAGGTCGAACGCCCGGTCTCAGATGCTATTAGTTTGAGAATCCCGTGGCCACGATTCTCACAGTTAAATGCCCAGCCTGAACCAAACTGCCGCATTCTTACAATTAAGTGCAAGGCGACAGATGACGCCGGCAACACCGTCTGGCGGGTTGCTTCGTCCGACGGCAAGTTCACGCCGCAGCCAATCGGCACGGACCAAGTTTCGATAGACCCGCAAGTCTCGACGAATGCGAAAACGGATCGCACTACTCCCGATGCGATTCCCGGCCTCGGACAAGAAACGACGGGTTCGACCGCCCAATCCCAGACGCCGCGGGCCTCGGCCGACGAGCGCCTGACCACCAGGAACCACTTCCGGGCAACCGGACAAGTTCCAACCTGTGCAGATGCAGATCGCTCCTGCGACCGGTCCCTAACAAAAACCTTTGATCGGAGGCTTCAGCCATGCCGACCATATTTGGGTCAGAACGAGAGCTGCCTCCTTAAGGGCCGCTGAGCGTTCAATCTCCGGGCGCTCTCCGAGCAATAGTGAAGGTTCAGGAGCCGGTTTCACTATGGGGCGACGCGACGGGCTTCGATTCCGGAGATCCCCTGAAGCGCAGGAAAATCGACAGGACAACCAGAACGGCGGTCGACAGGAACTCGGATTGCCAGTTCTGAAACGACTCGAACCAGAATTGCGTGCTTGCGAGATGATCCCAGATCGACTGGATCGGTTGTCCGTGCGTCAAGGCCTCCACATTCTCCGCTTCGGCGCTGTAGCGCAGGTGAAGCAGAAAACTCAGAAGGAACAGAATGGCCAGAGCCAAGCCAAGTGAATAGGAATAGAGCTGCCGCGTCAGGCCCCCTAGGCGGACCGGTAAAGGCGCGGTGCGGTCATTTGCCTTGTCGGCGGGGTTTTGATCCTGCGCCGCTCTCTCGTCCGGGTCCTTGGATTCTGACGATCCGCGCTGGAAAAGAAAAGCCGTCAGAACGACATAAGCCGACATCTGCAGAAACTCGCTCTCCCAATTTTCGAAAAGGGCCGAGAGAAAATGGCCTGAGGTGGCATAGGCCGACAGTGCGATGGCCTGACTTCCATGCGTAACCAATTCCTCGTTGTAGACATTCCAACCGGTCAGGTACATCCCAACGATTGTTGCAAGTGACGCCACCGCCAACACCATCGTAAGGCCGTTGTCGCGCAAAATATGCATTACTTTTCCCTGTGAACTTGGTGCTAAGGGGCGCCGCAAAAACGGCGCCGGTTGCGCGTGCTAACCTTTGATCGGCGGTGAGGCCTTCCCAAGCTTTACCGATGGCTCGCGGCCCCAGACGCGGAGTTTGCCAAGTTCCGACACGAAGGCGGACAGACCCTCTTCTCCCGGCAGAGCCAGGACACCTTCGTCAAGATCGTTGGCAATCCCGGCCTTCTCCAGCAGCGGTAACGCCGACAGGTCGTAGCCAATGAACTTGCAGTGCTGGAAGGCGTCAGCGACGAAGTCTCGGGCGGTCGCCTCCTTCACCAGATCGTCAATTGCCGCGGTCGACGTGAGAAGGGCAACGGCATCGAAGAGAACCGATGGTCCGCCGTCGATCATGTGATGCGCCTCGATCCAGGACCCATCAGATGCCGTCACGCCACCGACCTTCGGCGCAATCAGTTCGAAAACCGCCTTCTCCTTGGTGATCGCCGTGGTCAAGCCCTTCAGCAACTTGGCATCAAGCCCGTCGGTGATCAGGATCCCAAGCTTACGCCCCTCGAAACGCTTGGGGCCGCGCTTGACGATGCTAAGCGCTGGCGAGGGCTCGAGATCCTGACGGGTCGGCATGGCCGCATCGGCTGGCTTAGGCATCGACCGGAACCCCAGTTTTTGCGCGACGGTCGTTGCCAGGGTCTCATCGATGTTCATCAGATGTGATACCATGCGTTCCCGAATGACCGGCGCTTCGACCTTGCTGAGCTCAAAGGTCAGCGCCATTGCGATGTGGCGCTGCTCCGGCGGGGTCTGGCTGATATAAAACTGACGGGCTTGGCTATAATGGTCGGCGAAGCTTTCTGGACGAAGCCGGACCTTCGGCCCCTGTTCTTCGGACGGAAAGTGCCGGTAGCCCTTCACCGGGGACTCCCGCGGCCCCTCGTTGCGCGAGTTCGGCTGATAGTTGGTCCGGCCCACCGGGTTGCGCATGGCCATATGGCCGTCCTGCTGAAAATTGTGGAACGGACACTTCGGCGCATTGATTGGCAGATGCGTAAAGTTCGGGCCGCCCAGGCGCTTCAGCTGCGTATCGAGGTAGGAGAAGTTGCGCCCCTGCAGCAGCGGATCGTTGCTGAAGTCGATACCCGGCGGCACGTTCTGGGTCATGAAGGCGACCTGCTCGGTTTCGACGAAGAAATTGTCGGGCATGCGATCGAGCACGAGTCGGCCGATTGGCTGAACCGGCAGGATTTCTTCCGGGATGATCTTTGTCGGATCCAGGATGTCGAAATCGAAGCTGTCGGCGAACTCCTGGTCGAACAGCTGGACGCAGAGCTCCCATTCCGGGAAATTGCCGGCCTGGATCGACTGCCAGAGGTCACGACGATGAAAATCCGGATCGGCCCCATTGATCTTCACCGCCTCGTTCCAGGCGACCGACTGCAGCCCCAGCTTCGGTTTCCAATGGAACTTGACAAACGTCGACTCTTCTTTGGCATTGACGAACCGGAAGGTATGCACCCCGAACCCTTCCATGAACCGGAAGGAGCGTGGAATGGTGCGGTCCGACATGATCCACATGACCATGTGCATGCTCTCGGGCGTCAGGCTGATGAAATCCCAGAAATTGTCATGGGCTGTCTGCGCCTGGGGGAATGCTCGATCCGGCTCTTGCTTAGCGGCGTGGACGACATCTGGAAATTTAATGGGATCTTGAATGAAGAACACCGGGATGTTGTTGCCGACAAGATCCCAATTGCCTTCCTGCGTATAAAGCTTGACCGCGAAACCCCGCACGTCGCGGGCAAGGTCGAATGAACCCTTGTTGCCTGCGACCGTCGAGAAGCGCACAAATGCGGGCGTCCTGCCCCCGGGCCGCTGAAATAGATCGGCCCGCGTGTAGGCCGCCAGCGATTCATAGGTTTCGAAAAACCCATGTGCGCCATAGCCACGTGCGTGCACTACCCGCTCGGGAATGCGCTCGTGGTCGAAGTGGAAGATCTTCTCACGGAAATGAAAGTCATCGAAAAGAGCTGGGCCGCGGGCGCCGACGCGCAACGTGTTCTGATCGTCCGCTACCGGGCCACCTTGGGCGGTTGTCAGTGTCGGCGTGTCGCCTTCGGCAATCTGGTGAAGCTCTCCGCCTGCCCCTCGTAGCAGTTTTTGATCGTGAATGGTCGCGGTCTCTGGTGTTGACGCGCGTTTTGGGGCGGATTTTTTCGGCATGGAGCGCTCCGGGCGGGAAGATGACATTGATGATGAAGGTTGACTTCACGAAACGGTGAGTGCTGGAGGTTTGTTCCATGGTCTCAGTGGACGTGGCTGGCGCCTCGTTAAGCAACGCTCAGAAATGCTTCTGTCTGTATGATCTCAAGCTGAACTAAGTATCGAGCCCCGAGAAGCTCCAGCGAGTCGTCATGGGCGCCGTCGGCTCGGCTGCACACAGCATTCTTCAGTACGATGACCTTGTATCCCAGATCGACCGCGCCGAGTGCCGCCGCCTGGACGCAGACATCGGTTTCTCCGCCTGACAATACGACGGTATCGATGCCGTCCTCCAAAAGTGTCTTGTGCAGTTTGCCGTTCACCCATGGAGAGTAGGTCATCTTGTCGAGCACCCGGGCTGGAGGAACCAGTGCTTTTAGAGAGGCAACGAGATCGACCATCTCCAGGCCCAGCTGCGTAGTGGTCATCATTGGCCACTGAGACAGAGGGTCAGATTCGCCGGATTGAAGACGTGCTCTCGGGACTGGACGAGGACCATTCCTCGCTCAAGGATATGGCCCTGTCGTTCACAGGGGCGATGGCCGCGATGGGTCACACCATGGCAGGCGACGAGATCCTTAAGAATTCGTTTGCGAACTTTGGCTTCGAAAACTACGAGATGGCGGCGTACAAGTCACTGCTGACAGTCGCCAAAGCGGGCGGCTACGGCGCCGCGACTTAAGCGCTTCACGCAAATCTTGCCGAGGAAAAGGCGATGGCGGCGTGGCTCGATGAAAACATCATTGCGGTCACCACGAAGTTCCTGTCGCTTCGAGAAGCTGGGGAGCAAGCCAAGGTCTAGGGACCGGGCGACATCTCCTCCCTTGGCGAGCATCGGCTTGGCTGCGCCGGGCCCACCTGGTTGCACATTGGAACATTCCCCCGATAGTCGGCGTTGGGTCGGCAACATCTATGTCAAAGGAGAATCCCATGGCTGAGAAGACATTGAACGACCTGTTCCTCGATACCCTGAAAGACATCTATTTTGCCGAAAAGCAGATCTTGAAGGCTTTGCCAAAGATGGCGCGCGCAGCGCAGTCAGAGGAAGGCAAAGCCGGCTTCCTGCAGCACCGGGAAGAAACGCAGGGACAAATCGAGCGCCTCGAGCAGGTGTTCGAACTCCTCGGCAAGCCGGCCCGCGGCAAGACCTGTGAAGCCATCCAGGGGATCATCGCCGAAGGTGAAGAGATCATGGAGGAATATAAGGGTACCGTCGCGCTGGACGCTGGTCTCATTTCTTCAGCGCAGGCTGTCGAACATTACGAGATTGCCCGCTACGGCACATTGATCGCCTGGGCGAAGCAGCTGGGGCTTAAAGAGGCCGTGCCGCTCCTTCAGGCAAACCTTGCGGAGGAAGAGGCAACCGACAAGAAATTGACGCAGCTCGCCGAAGCTTCTGCGAATGTTAAGGGCAAGAAGGCAGCTTGATTGCAGCGAAATCGGGAAAGGCGCCGTCTGGCGCCTTTTTGCGTTTGGGGATAGACGACAGCTATCCCGCCGGCGCCATTTCCCGGAGGGCTTTGACGGACAAGGAGAGACTATCAGGTCTGACGCGCTGACCAAGGCAAGTGCGGTATTGAGCTGCTCCTGACTAAACGGTTTCAAAAGACGCGCCAGCCCCGCCCCCTGAGATTGATCTTTACCTGCAGGCCGGTCATCTCAGCGGACCAATGCTGACAACTCGCACAGATCATTCCGGATCGTCGTTGCCGCGACTCCGGCCTGTCCCATCGCATGGCTGATCTGATCCAGGCCAATCACCACGTCTCCTGCGGCATAGAGGCCAGGTACGCTCGTGCGTTGGTGACTGTCGACGCAAATGCATCCTTCCTCCGACACCCTCGCTCCCAGCCCTGAGGCGAGTTCCGATCTGACGTCCGATCCCAGCGCGGGGTAGATGGAGTCGAACTGGAGCGTGCCCTCGCCTGTGTGGATTACGATCGCGTCTCGTTCGACCTCGATTTCCAACGGGCCACTCTTCACCAGGATACCCAGTTCCTGCAGCCGCGCTTCCTCGCTTGCCTCGAGGTCATGCTCGCCGGAGGGCGACAGCAGGGTAATATTTCGGCTATAACTTCTGAGAAACAGTGCTTCCATATATGCTTTCAAGCCATGACCGATAATCGCCACGCGCTTGTCGGTCACTTCGAAACCGTCGCAAACGGGGCAGTAGCGGATAAGCCCTCGTTTCAGCGCCTCATCGTGCTCGGTCTTTGGCATCGAAGGCATGCGGTTAACAACGCCCGTGGCCATGAGCACCGTTCGCGCCGGCATGGCACCATCGGAAAAGGAGAGGACAAAGTTTTTTTCTGCCCTGCGCAAGGCCGTCGCGCGTTGATCGAGGATATCGGCGCCGTACATGATGGCTTGAGCGCGCATCCGTTCGAGCAACTCGGCGCCGCTGATGCCGCCGGGAAAGCCCGCATGGTTATGAGAAACGGGGATGCTGGCCGCCCGGCTGGTTCCATCGTCTAAAACCGTCACAGACAGGTGATAGCGCGCAAGATAAATCGCGGCTGTTAATCCTGCCGGTCCACCTCCAACGATCACGCAATCTCTTAATGTTGGATCCTCCATCCTATCGTCCGTCATGGGCGCTCGCCCTGAGGCCTCGCGAGTACGGAACAACGGCCGAGAGGGATAGTTCCCTATCGCTATGAATCACCATTCGGGAGACCTCGTTTTGGATACAGCGCTGATCGTCGGATATCTGCGTCTGTCTGTTCCGTCTGCAGCTTTGTTCCACAGGCCTGGGAAGGTCGTTCGCAGCGGAAGACACCGAAGCGAGTTCGGTGAGGATGTGATGTCTTACCGTAACAGGCTTCGTTCTCTGGACCGCCTTCGGCGTCACGCGGCCCGAGTGGCCAATCATCCTTACGAACGCCGCCCGCTTTCTACCGTCGGCGTTTATCCTTCTAAAGAACGAACAATTCATCTGAATTTTGCGCCTCCTGGCGAGCTCGTTCTTGCTCGAATGCGGCGACGGCCGGTGATTTTGAGGTATTCATTCGCTCTTCCTGGCTCGGTGTCATGCAGCCGGTTTTCCGTGGCTCGCCGGAGAACTCGCACCAGGCGCCGTAGTTCCAGACCGGGTTTGGCCTCGAAGCGACGTTTCCAGTGTCTGATCCGGTCTCCTACACGGTAACCTCGATTCCAACAGGGCTGCATGCCCCGACCAAGAAGCTACGGGTGAGGCTCCCTTGGTCGACATCGCCCTGGCAAGCGTTCGTGAGCATACGGATATGTCCGCGAGTGTGACATCGGACGAAGAACTGGCCGCCCTCCGGGCCGAGGTGAACAGGTTAAGCGAAAACGTCGTCGAAATCGGATCGGCGTCGGTCCGGGTCTTGCGAGCAAGGGGCGAAGACATGCTCGAAGATGCTCGTGACCGCATCAAGGCTCAGCCGGTAAAAGCGGTTGCCTTGGCCGTGCTGGCCGGGTTCTTGTTCGGCGCCGTTCGCTGAGGCTCTCCCGTGGCCGCCCTCGTCGAAATCCTGCTTCCAGTCCCCCGGAACAAGGGACCAGCTTATCGGAACATCCGCGAGCAGCTTACGGAGACGTTCGGAGGCGTCACATTTTACGCGAACACGCCGGCCGAATGCCTCTGGAAAGATGGAGTGGAAACCGAGGCAGATCAAATAATCGTTGTCAAAGTCATGGTTGATGAAATCGATGGTGAATGGTGGCGTGGTTATCGGCAAGAGCTGGAAGCGACCTTCGAACAGGAGGAGATCGTCATCCGAGCAACGCCAATCGAGCGGCTTTAGAAATGGCGAACTCCCAGCTTCGGAGGCGGGCGCTTGGGATTCTTCGGGCTCGGCGTCCAAACGTAGTCCATTGGTTCTGAGAAGAAGCAATTCACCACACGAGGGTCAAACCAGCAGCTAACTCGATTGCCAAAAACGTCGACGTACCTGTCGCCCGTCTTATGGGTCGGCGGGAAAAAAGCGGTGGCCGTTTCAGGCGCGTGTGCTGGGAAAACTGAAGTCAAACAGTCGCGGCCAGAGCGGTCCTTCGGCTGTCACCGCTAATCAGGCCAAATAGCATCGCCGAAGCACTTGGTCGCGCTGTGCCATCGGCCGGGACCTAAGCCTTCAACGGCTCAATGACCGTGCCCCTTAATCCTGCGCGATCCTTGCGGAGCCTTGCAAGGTGGTAATCCTGGCCTTGCCCATGCGCATGGGTGCGGGCTATGATCAAGTTTTACGCCGCCGACCTCTCGGAATTTTCAGGCTCATGAACGACACCCAGCCCCGAAACACCAGAGCCCGTGAGCGCTTCCTTGACGCCATCCTGCAGAGCGCGATCGAATATTTGGATGGTCTTGTAACGAGCTGGAACGAAGGCGCTATGCAGGTCCTCGGCTGGGCGCCTGAAGAAGTGATCGGCAGGCCCGGCGCGATCATCTTCACGGAACAGGATAAGCAGGACGGGATCCCGCAACGCGAGATGACCGCCGCACTTGATCAAGGCGGCGGGACCGACGAACGCTGGCACCTCAAGAAAGATGGCAGTCTGTTCTGGGCCTCGGGGCAGATGATGGCGCTTCGCTCAGAGGATGGTGCTGTGGAAGGGTATTTGAAAATTCTGCGCGATCGCACGGACCAGCATGAAGCTCAGGAGCGGCAGCGCATGCTAATGCATGAGCTCAGCCACCGGATGAAGAATACGCTGACGGTCGTACAGGCGATCACAAGTCAAACGTTTCGGAATTCCGCCACGTTGGAAGATGCAGCCGCCTCGATCTCGGCGCGCCTCACAGCCTACTCGAAGGCCCACGACATCCTTCTGCAGCGCGACTGGCTGGCGACAACACTAGCTGCCATCGTTGAAGCGACAGCCGAAAGCGTCGGCATTAAGGAATCCGGCCGATTTCGTATGCATGGGCCTTCGGTTGAAGTCGGACCACAAGCCGCGCTGGCGTTTTCTCTCGTCCTGCACGAGCTTGCCACGAACGCCTCGAAATATGGTGCCCTATCGACCGAGCCAGGCGCTGTCGAAATGAGATGGGCAGTGGTATTGCACGATGGCCTAGAAAGGTTGGCGTTTACGTGGACCGAAAGCGGCGGCCCGGAGGTCAAGCCGCCGGAGAGGACTGGATTCGGGAGCCGCCTCATTACCTCCACCCTTCAGAGTTTCGGAGACGTCGTGGTAGATTACTGGCGGGAGGGTCTTCTCGCCAGTTTTGAAGGCGACCTAAGGAAGCTACAGTACAAGACCTATGCCGACGCCGCCCAGGCGGACTGAAAAGCATTTTTGGGCTCTCAGTTTGCCTGTCCGGTCGTTGAGAGTTCAACGGCGTCTACTGAGAATGATGCCTGTCATAGCTTCAGGGTTTGGATTTGAGGTCAGCGCCGACACGATTCAGCGACGGCAACTCGATCGCGATGCGAAGGCCTTGGTCCTGCCACTCACGCATTATCCGCCCGCCGAGCTGCCTCTCGAGCACGGCACCAAGCAAAACGGTCCCAAATCCCTCTCGCGGCGACACCTCGCTCGCTGTGCCACCCTGCTCATACCATTCGATGATCAACGCGTTGTTGTCGTCTCGCCGCCACGTGATCGTCAGGTTGCCTTCGGGATGCGAGAGCGCACCATGAACCGCTGCATTTGCGGCCAGTTCAGCAACGCAAGACCGAGCGGCTGGACTGATGGCGCAGGGACCATAACAGATGGGCCGGTAATCTCTACGTTTCTGTCGCCATAGATGCCGACCTGGAGGCGTATGATGTCGCGAAGCGCGGCCTCCTGCCAGCCGTTCTCCGCAAGGAGCATGTGCGTTCTGGCAAGCGCTTGAACGCGCTGCTGCGCAGACGCAGCATAGGTGGCCGCGTTATCGGCGGGGGTCAGGCGGACAATGCTATCGACGATGGCAAGGACGTTCTTTGTCCGGTGGTCCACCTCCAGGAGCAACCGGTGCTCCGCCTCTTCAAGGGTCTGAACCTTTCTATATTCGGTGATGTCGATCTGAGACGCGAAATAGTACGCGAGTTGGCCGTCGCTGTCCCTGATTGGACTAAGATACAGTTGGTTCCAGAAGGCGCTTCCGTCCTTCCGATAATTGAGGATTTCAACGGTGCCTTCACGCTCCGCCTTGATGATGGCTCTAGGAGCAATCGACATTCAGGATTCAATTCGGTTTTGATGTGTGATTCATAGCCCTCCAGATTTTTCCGTCTGGAGAGCTATCATGGTGAAGTCTAAGCGCTACGAACTGACACCTGAACAATAGCGCAGGATCTGCGACCTATTGCCCGGTAAGCCCACCGATCCCGGCCGTTCCGGGGCAGACAATCTCAATTTTATCAACGGTGTGCTCTGGGTCCTGCGCTCGGGCGCACATTGGCACGATCTGCCTGAGCGCTACGGCAAATGGAAGACCGTCCACAAGCGCTTCACGCGATGGGCCAATGCTGGCGTATGGGAACGTGTCTTCGATCATCTGATTGAAGCTCCCGACAATGAATATGTCAGTCTCGATTCAAGCCTCGTGCGCGCTCACCAGCAGGCAGCGACCGGAAAGGGTGGTGCCCAAAAAGGGGGGATCAGGCTCTGGGGCGTTCCAGAGGAGGACTGACGACCAAGATCCACATGGCCGTCGATGCCTTCGGACGGCCGCTGAAGCTGATCCTTACGCCCGGCCAGCGTGGTGATGCGCCACTCGCGGCAACCTTGCTCGAAGGCCTTTCACCACGCCGAGTGCTAGCCGACAAAGCGTATGATTCCAATGCCCTGCGTAGTCTCATCGCAGACATGGGAGCTGAGGCCGTCATCCCATGTAACCCAACGCGAAAGCGGCCAATACCCTACAACTTCGAAGCCTATAAGGTGCGCAATACCGTCGAACGATGCTTCAACAAACTGAAGCACTTTCGACGGATCGCAACGCGCTTCGACAGACGCGCATCATACTTCTTGAGCTTCCTACAACTGGCCGCAGCAATGATATGGATGCGATGAATGTCGATTCAGCCTAATCTCGGCGACTGCCTCTCTCGCGGTGCTTTCGCCCTGAAGAAGTCTGCAATTCCGTCCCAGCAGTTCCCTCGCTGGGTAACCAGTAAGGTCGAGGAACGCGTCGTTCGCAAGCACGATCGGGTAGTCGGGCTGCCGCGCGTCAGCGACTACGATCGGCATCCGCGTTCGCTGAAATGCGAAGGTCGCCAGTTCTTTGTGATCGGCCATGCCTTGCGTCGACGCCGCAGCCGGCTTGTCCCCATGAATGTCTGACGGCTTGGCTTCAGTCACGGCCTACCTTTTCGCTTGTTGGATTTCAAACGTCGAAGCGAGACAAATGTTTCGCCCGCGACCGTCGCTTTGCGCAGGGACTGCTGATGAGTGAGGTGCTGCGCGGACCGAGACATTTCCGAGCGCAGCGTGAAAATCTGCAACGAGGCTCGTAATGTGTTCTTGGTCGGCACTTTGCGGGCGTATTCCATGGGAACCGGCACAGGAAACCAGCAGCCGCCTTTACGTCGCAGCGGTCAACGAAAGGCGTTTCGCCGACGGTCGGCGCAAAAAGGCCGGAGACAACATCTCACTCACTATATAGGCGGCCTAAGGAGATATCGTTATGGCCAGCCAGATAGTTCATTTCACCGGATTGTCGGATCCGCGACAGAAAGACAGCAACGCCCTTGCTAAAGCTGGTTGCCGGCGACAGGCTTGAACTCCATGCAGGCGGGAAGGAGCGAACGCTCTCGACCCCACCCTCGGCCGCCGCGGCTGTTTAAGCCCTTCTGGCGCATATGTTGCGCGGCGACCGTATTGCGGTGCTGGGCGAAGACCAGGAACTGAGCCCGGCCGAGGCATCGGCCATTCTCGCCATCTCCCGTCCGCTCGTCGTCCTGCGCATGGACCGGGGACCCGCCATCCCGCTATGTAGGCAAACACCGCCGCACCCTCCTGAAGGATGTGCTTGCGCTGAAGACTAAGCTCGACATGCGGCAGGTGGCAATGGAGCGCTTGCCGAGGACACAGAAGACCTGATCGGGACCCATGGCCTCTAACCCGCCGGTCGCGGTCTATGACGCCTGCGTTCTCTATCCCTTCCACCTACGCAACATCCTGATCCAGTGCGCCTTCGACGGTCTGGTCGAGGCGCGCGGGACCGACGACATCCATGATGAGTGGATGCGCAATCTGGCCGCCAACACGCCAGATTGTCGGTAGAACCCTTGGAAGCTGGCGCGGCATGAGGGTCTAGCGATGGTTTACGAGTGGGATGCCCGACGTGCAAGACGTGCGTCGTTAGTGAAGATGATCTCAGCCCTGGTGGCAGGTTTGATTATCGCCGGGGTCCCTGCCTGGATCGTGACCAAAGCTATTGACCTCTAGAAAAGGTCGCATCTTTCCTTTCCAAGCCGCGATGTTGAAGGGCGTCGCTGCGACGGCGTCCCTTTGGTATCCTTGCGGCAGGTTACCTGATGCGCTGCGGATTGGGCTGGAGCAGCCGACGTCAAAACGGTGAGCGCTGGTCCATAGGGGGAGGATGCCATAGCCTTCTGCTCGGTGCGCTCAATCTCGCTAATCCTATACCAGCCTGGTCTTCATGACGGCCGGACGATAAGCGGCAACCGTTCGCGCCCGCCTGGGGAATGTGGATTCGGCCCGGCGGGCGCGCCGGCGCCCCATTCTGCGCGATCAGTTGGTCGTGATTAGTGGAAGACCAAGCAGACCGGCAGCAACCACCGCGGGACCAATGTGTCCGCCATCCTTTCACAATCATGCCCTCGCCAGGAACGAATAGCCGCCTCGGTCGTTTCAGCGTGTTACCTAATCTGCTTTTGGGCGGAGGATTGGGTGCGCAGGGCGCCCGAAGGAAGCAGGTGTAGGATCGCCTATGTCAAATGTCGAGGAATTCCCCATCGCTGCGCGAAAGCTGAGCGAATATGATGCGTTAATGGCGGCGCTGCCCGGCGTACTCGACGCCATCCCCGGGGGCGTTTGGCTCTGTGACCATGACGGTTGGCTGGTCCGTTACAATGCGGAGGCTGTTGAACTTTGGGGGCGACCTCTATCGCTGGAGGAGACACCGGAGCGCTTCTGCGGCTTGAACCGTCTTTTCCTTCCCGACGGCACTCCACTCGCACACGAACTTTGCCCGATGGCGAGGGCAGTCTTCACCGGTGCCGCAACTCGCAATGCCGAGCTCGTGGTAGAGAGGCCGGATGGTCGGCGCTTCGCCGCTCTGGTCAATACCCGGCCACTGAAAGATCGCGACGGCAGGATACAGGGAGCCATAGCCTGCTTTCAGGATATTTCCGACCGAAAGGTTAAGGAAGACGAAGCTCGTCGAAAAGGGGACGACCTCGAGGACTTTTTCGAAAACAGCGCCGTCGGACTTCACATCGTTAGCGGTGACGGTATCATTCAGCGAGCAAACAAGGCAGAACTTGCTCTCCTGGGGTACACAGCCGAAGAATATATCGGCCGCCACATAGCGGAGTTTCATGCCGACGCACCTGTTATCGGGGACATTCTCCAGAAACTTTCCTGCGGCCAAAAGCTTGACCGTTATCCCGCGCGGCTCCGCGCCAAGGACGGGTCGATCAAGCATGTGCTGGTGACGTCCAATAGCCGCTTTCAACACGGCGCATTCGTCAACACACGCTGTTTTACCACCGACGTGACCGATCTTTTCGAGTCTGAGAACGCGCGCCGCGAAAGTGAGGAGCGTCTGGCGGCCACGTATGAGGCTGCCACCATCGGGATTGCTGAGGCAGACGCCGAGGGCCGCCTGCTTCGCGTCAACGATGCGCTCTGCGGGATGTTAGGGCGCTCTCGTGAAGAGCTGCTCAGCATGACCTTCTTCGATTACACTGAGGAGGAAGATCGGGAGCAAGACGCGGCTCAGTACACGCGTCAGATCAAGGGAGATTTGAACTCCTATTTCCTCCGGAAACGCGCCATCAGGCCGGATGGTAACACGGTGTATCTCGACGTTCACAGTTCTACCGTGCAGGATGAGGCTGGTGGATTTCGCTATGGCGTGCGCGTCCTGCAGGACGTGACAGCAGCCAAACAGATGGAGGACCAGATACGCGCAAGCGAGCGGCACATGCGCGATCTTCTGGAGGCGCTGCCAGCCGCCGTTTATACGACCGACGCGACGGGCCGCATCACCTTCTACAATAAGGCGGCCGTGGATATGTCGGGACGGACCCCTCAACCCGGCGACATGTGGTGCGTTACCTGGCGCCTCTACAATCCGGACGGCAGTCCTTTGCCACACGACCAGTGCCCTATGGCCGTGGCATTGAAAGAAGATCGTCCCGTGCGCGGGGCGGAGGCAATCGCCGAGCGGCCGGATGGTAGTCGCGTTCCCTTCATCCCCTACCCCACGCCCCTTCATGACGCCGAAGGTAATCTCATCGGCGCGATAAACATGCTGGTGGATATCAGCGAGCGCAAACAGGCCGAGAACAGCCAGAAGACCCTCATCGATGAGCTTAATCATCGGGTCAAAAACACACTCGCCACCGTGCAGTCGCTGGCGGGGCAAACGGCACGATATGCTGACGGCGTGCACGACTTCATAGAGCGGTTCGAAGCAAGGCTGCTGGCGCTGTCACGTGCCCATGATCTGCTGACCAGGCACCACTGGAAGGATGCACCGTTGGATTTGCTTGCCGGGGAAATACTGACACCAATGGCCGGCGAGGCCGCGGGTCGGATCAAAATTGAAGGCCCCGCAGTCGTTCTCGATCCGCGCACCGCGCTGAATCTCACGATGGTCCTCAACGAACTCGCCACGAACGCCATCAAATATGGAGCGCTGTCATCGGACGTTGGCAGGGTCTTAGTTAACTGGGACCTCCAGAAGGACGAGATTCTGCCGAGGCTTGTCCTAGAATGGCTGGAATCTGGCGGACCGGCGGTCAGCCCTCCCACGCGACGGGGCATCGGCAGCCGGCTGATGGAACGATGTATAGAACGAGATCTGGCAGGTGAGTTTGACCTCGCCTTTGAGCCCGCTGGCGTCAGTTGCCGTATCACGGTTCCTATTGAGGCGGTTCAGGCATGACCGATTACTTTGGACTGAAGGTTTTCGTTGTTGAGGACGAAGGATTCGTGGCCCTCATGATCGAAGACATGCTCGAGGATCTCGGCTGCGAGATCGTGGCGTCCGCAGCGCGGTTGGCGGATGCACTCCGGCTTGCTGCCACCGTTCAGGTTGACCTGGCAATACTGGACGTCAACCTGGCTGGCCAGCCCAGCTTCCCCATTGCAGAAATCCTTCAAGAGCGTGGCATACCCTTCGTATTCAGCACTGGGTATGGGCAAAGCGGCCTATCTCGTGAATTCGCTGACCAACCCCTGATTGGCAAGCCTTTTTCGATCAAAGAGCTGCAGCAAACGATCGCGTTCGCACTCGGGACGAATAGTCCATGGATACGGAGAGCCGGCGGCGACCAAGCCTCACCATCTTAAAAGCCTTCGGACGTGGAGGCAACTCATCGGCGGGGGGTGTCGAAATCAAATCCTGTCGAGCTTGCGGATCGACGGTATATATCGGCCGCCGGAGTTTCGACCGGGTATTGTCGGAGTCGACCATCCGCGGGAGAACCGTTGATGGTTGCGAAGGAGCTTCTACCGGAGCTGTCTGGCGCGCAAATCACCCAAACCCCTGCCTCTTCTCGGTTCGGTCGTCTAAGTGAACCGTTTATAAGTCAAGCACGTCCCTGACGCGCGTTGCCAGGTCTTCGAATGAGAATGGTTTTGGCAAAAGGTGGACACCCTTATCCAATCGACCGTGATGGACGATCGCGTTGCGGGAGTAACCCGTGGTGAACAGGGCCTTCATCGTGGGATAAAGCTCTCTCGCTCTCGCAACCACGTCGGCACCGCTCATACCTCCGGGAAGGACGACATCCGTAAAGATCAGATCCACCGGCCCATGAGCCGCCAGCGCCTGCAGCGCTGTCGGGCCATCCTTGGCCTCCAGGACCTGGTACCCCAACTCGCGCAACGATTCCACCGAATAGGCCCGAACTTCGGGGTCATCCTCGACGACGAGGATTACTTCGCCATCGGCGGCTTCTGGAATGAGCGCGCTCTCGGCCACCTCTTCCTCGGCGCCTTCGGCAACCAACTTCGGGAGATAGATTTTGACAGTCGTGCCTTCGCCGACCTCCGAGTAGATCTTCACATGGCCCTTTGATTGCTTAACAAAACCATAGACCTGGCTGAGGCCTAAACCAGTGCCCTTACCCTGATCCTTGGTCGTGAAGAAAGGTTCAAACACGCGGGACAACGTTTCGGCGTCCATGCCTACCCCAGTATCGGAGACGCTGATTGCGGCATACTGGCCGGGTAGGACCTCGGCATGCATCGCGGCATAGGCTTCATCGAGATGAGCGTTGAATGTCTCGACCGTCAATTTCCCACCATCTGGCATCGCGTCGCGTGCGTTGATCGCGAGGTTGAGCAAGGCACTTTCAAGCTCATTGGGATCCGCTTCTGTCTTCCAGAGACCACCCGCGAGCACCACCTCGATCTGGTAGATCTCCCCCAGCGTGCGATGAAGCAGTTCCGACATCCCGCGGATGAGCGCGTTGGGATCGACGGGTTTTGGGTCGAGCGCCTGACGGCGAGCAAAAGCGAGAAGCCTCTGTGTCAGTGCCGCCGCCCGGCGCGCACCATTCATCGCCTGAGCGGCGGCGCGGCGCAGGCGCCCGGATTCTGGCGGCAGGTTCCGCATCAGCGTATCGAGATTGCCGACGATGATCTGAAGCAGGTTGTTGAAGTCGTGGGCCACCCCACCCGTCAGTTGCCCGACCGCTTCCATCTTTTGCGCCTGGCGAAGAGCGTCCGCGTTGCGCGTAAGCTCATCGGTCTTTTGCCTCACAAGATCTTCGAGATTGGCATTGAGTTCCCTCAGCGCTTCCTGAGCGCGCTGGCGCTCGTCCAATTCACGCTGCGCCGCCTCGAAGAGCCGCGCGTTATCGATGGCGACTGCCGCCTCGCCGGCAAGACCGGCCAAGCCTTTTTCGGATTCCTCGTCAAATACGCCCGGATCAGCATGACCGAAGAACAGCCCACCGATTACCTCCCCCGTTCGCGAGATCACGGAGACCGCCAGATAGCTGCGGACAGGGAGATGGCCTTCCGGCATTCCGTAGCGAGGCGGATTTTTTCCGTAACGAGGATCCTTTGTGATGTCGTCGGATCGGACAATGCCTTCCCCGAGAAACGTCGGCGCAAAAACCTCCGTATTGCGGGGCATCGGGAACTTCGAGAAAGCCTCGTGCGGAACACCCGAAAGAGTGTAAAGCATATAGCTCTCGCCCGCCGCATTGATGACGTTGTAAAAGAAAGCCCCGAACTGCGCTCCGGTCAGATCCACCCCCGCGTCCGTCACCAGCTGAACAACCTTTTCCAGGTCGGTTTCACGAGCGAGGTCGGCGCCGGCCCGATTAAGAATTTCCAAGGCCCGGGTGCGCTCGCGAAGGATCGTCTCAGTTTGTCGCTGCTCGGTGCGATCCCGAAGGATCTTCACGAAACCGGCAAGCACCTGACCGTCATCGAAGAACGGCGTCGTCTCGCCGACCGCCCAGATCCGACCCCCATCCTTTCGCATCCGCCAGCCTTCGCCTCCGCCCTTGCCCAACAGGCGGGCGTCGGAAAGTTCCGCTGCCAGCATGGCTGAAGCGCCTTCCTCAGCAGGGAAGATCTCGATCAGCGTTTTCCCGAGCATTTCTCCCTGCGACCAGCCCAGCAACCTCTCGGCACCTTTGCTCCAGCCGGTGATGGCGCCTTCTGAATCGAGCGTGATGATTCCGGTGTCGATTGCGCTGTCGAGGATCTGTTGGAGCCGTTCGGCGGGGAAACGGATTGATGGTGTCATTCTATTCCTGATCCACGGGCCGTATTTGATGATCAAAAACTGGAGCTTACCACAACGCAAGAGCACGGGAAGTGGTTCAACAATTGCTGCAGATCGCTTCTGGCGGCCTCTATGCGCTCACTTCGAAGCCGTCCCAGATATTACCCCTTGCTGGGTTATCATAATGAACAGAGAGTTAGAGCGTCGCCCCCTGCGAGGGCCTCCTCTTGAACTTCTCACAATCCAGGAACTAGTTATTCGGCGGATGATCGCTCGAAAGAGATTCTGAAGATGGGTACGTGAATTCCACCACGATACCTGACCGTAACTTCGCAAGACCTTCTGAGCTGCCTTGACCTCGACCTCGCCTTCCACGGGCCACGTCTGTGTGACAAGGTAATACGACATGCGGAATTCCTCTCAATTTGCGCGATGCAATGTGAGCGGTCGGAACGACTTGCGCCGTCAGGGGCATAACGGCATTGAATCCAGCCATTCAGTTTCCCACATCACTCTCGACCCGCTGGTCCGGGCCCCTCTGGTGAAAGTCCTCGGCGCTTTCATGATGTCGGACCTCAAACCGACAAATGCCGCACGCTACGAGGGCCTGACTATGATTGCAGATATTGCTGCATGGATGTTCACACTGTTCGTTGTCGATCCGCTTCACGCCGAGATGCGGCAACATCTCGAACGCGCGAGCGCGCCGGTTGAGATCGTGCAGCAGTCGCGCCAATGTCTGGTCGTCCAGGTACCGCTCCTCATCGAAAAGGCCGGCAACGAACCAGGCTGGGCGATTGCCACGGTCGTCGGCATCTCGACGGGATGGACGTCACCGGAGCGGCTGTTTGACGGAGCCGATCCGAACTGCAGCGCGCTGCGTGGACTGATCGGCGCAGAAAACGCACGCGAGGCGGAAGGCTGACCTTGGCAACGCCTGGCTTCGAGCAATCTACGAGCACAGCGTCCAAGACCTTGTCCCGTCTTGTAGCGGAGGCACGGAGCCGGGAAGGCCTTACAATAGCCGACGCCCTTGACCTTATGGGAAAGTCCGGCTTTGGCTTTGTCATGTTGCTTCTGGCTCTGCCAGCGCTGATCCCTATTCCCGGCCCTTTCGGGATGGTCTTCGGATCCGCGCTTGCGATTGTTTCGATTCAATTCGCGCTCGGATTTAGATCCTTGTGGCTGCCATCGCTCCTTGCCGATCGCCGCGTATCGACGAATGCATTCGAGGCGTTGGAGCGGCACGCGTCACCGCTGGTTCGAAAGATCGAGCATTTCGTCCGGCCGGGTCGAATGGAGACGTTTGCCGGGCCGCGCATGCCTTACCTGCTTGCACTTCCGGTCTTCTGCCTTGCGGTCGCCGTCGCTTTACCAATTCCGTTTGGAAACCTCGCCCCTGTCGCAGCACTCTGCGTTATCGCTATCGGACTAATCGAGCGTGACGGGCTAGTGGTTCTACTCGGCCTTGGCGTGACCCTGATCGCGCTGGCCGTGACAGGAGCCCTCCTCTACACGGCAGCGGGTCTCATCCCCTGGATTTGAACCTAGCCTGCCGCTATCACCGTCTATTCTTGTCGTGCGGCTTGAACGCGACGAGTATCGATTTCAGCTCGACCTCCCGGACACGTCGGGCGGCTTCATCGGGGCTGACCCAATGGCGCTGGCGTTGGCCGTGCTCCTTGAAATTCTCGCGGATCTCGGTGACTGCGATCTCGAAGACGTCCACGATGCACGGGGCCACGTCCCCATTATCCAGCTCTTTGAGATAGGTGTAGCGGCCAACCGGCTTCTTGCGCACATCGCCGCGTACCCCGGCTTCCTCCCAGGCCTCAATCGCCGCTGCCGCATGTGGCTTGCGCCCCTTCATCGGCCATCCCTTCGGGATCACCCAGCGACCGCTGTCGCGCGAGGTAATCACCAGGATTTCGATGGCATCGGTTGCCGGCTGGCGGCGAATACACAAGGCATCGAACTGCTGGCGGAACTTGCCATTGAAGAGCTGATCCGGCGTCGCAGCCAGCCTTTGCAATAGCCGTTGCGATTTGGTCGGCTTTTTCGGCCTTGCGGCGTGCTTGTCCTTCATGCCGATGACGTTGCAAAAACCCAGCGTCCTGCAAGGTGCCGATGATCGGCGCTCCGGCTCGAAAACACAGGGCCGATCATGCTCCCGCGTTTTTGATACATTCATGCGATGGGAGTCCACATTCGCGTTTAAAATGACCTCGATCAGCCGGTCCTGTGGCGGCGTTGAGAGGCTAGATTCTCGAAGCGTTCGGCGCCGTGACTTCAATCCGTCGTTGGATCGGAGATCAGGCGTATCAGAGTTCCGTCATTCGCCGCGGCGCTGATTGCCGTTGCGATCAGCCGGAGCGGTCCGCGCGCGATGAGCGCCTCTGGCGGAGGGCGTTTTCCGGGGCCTGCATCGACAAAGGCTGAACACTCATGATCTGAGTTCAGTGTTACTATGAATGATGTCGCGACGATTGCTTCACCACAGGCGGCGCACCGGAGAATGTACGAGCCGAAATGGACGACAGAGTCTGTTTCATCCAATCCGCAAGACGTGCAGGCGAGCAACTTGTCCATGTGGAATTATACCCGAACGGTCTGATGGCGAGCTATGAAGCGGCAGCCAAAACGATCGCGATAACGAGCAGCAATGGCCCCATCCACTTGAAGTGACGAACCAACGGTAGCCGGCTTGCCGGATTTCTCGATAAGGGCAGATAACCAAAGCCCACGGACGTCATCCACAGGCCGGCGCAAAGCATGATGAATTCGTCTATATAGGCCGCGATCATAGCTCTCCCGCTTTCGACGCATTGCGTTAAGTTGGCCTGCTCGCCGATGGCTTCCTGCCGGTGCCAATGGGAGCAGGGATGGCCGGTTATGTCGGCGGAACACCGTCGCTTTGTGCGTTGTCGGGCTGCTCCAGAGGCTTGATGCGAGTGACACCCCAAAAGCCTTTCAGCAAGATACCGATCAAAACGACAACGCCAAGACTCATCAGCACGTTATACAAGGTCATAGGCTCTTCCGCACTTGCTCTACCCTTAGCAATATCTGCTTGCCTGGTCGCTTATGGCAAGTGGATAGTAAGTCGTCCCAAAATTTCGAGCTCCAGCGCCGACGGTGGCGGCTTCGGACGGCTAGGTTCGAGCGAGGGAGATCGGCCTGGATTCCTGAATCACATAACGTTCGTTTTCGTCGAGTTCGTCGGGGTCGACCAAGACAACGGATTGCTGCCCGCCACTCGATACTTTTACGAATGAGTAGGGATTGGCAGTCGCATCGTTTGCCAGCAGCAGAGATGTGTCAAATATTACAGCGAAACGAGAGGCGCTCTCGAGGATGTCTGGATGTTCCAAAGGCTCGGACAGATAGATAGTGATGAGCTGGGAGTAGGGATCGGCGCTTCCCGGCTCGACCACGCAGGTGACCGGAAGAGAGCCAATCTCGCTGATGCTGTGGACGACGGAAACACTATCAAAAGAAATTGCGAGCATCGCCGCGATTCCACGCTGCAGCCTTTCGTCCTCGATCGGCCTCTCTAAAACCGCATCAAACCAGATCATTGCCGATACCTACAATTCCGCTTTCGACGTTTCAACAGCGCTTGGCGCCACCGGAACCGAACCTCCTTCGACAGGTGCAGCTGGGCGAGAGCCGCTTGACACACCTTCGCCGGCACGGGTGCGTGTCCCTGTCCGGTGAGAATGTCTGCTCTCGGGCAGGCGCATCAATGGCCTCAATGACCGGAACGAAGGAGCGAAGCGGAAAAGGCTCGGACTTATTGCTGTCATGCTAACGGCAAACCAGCCTCCACGATCGCCTTGAAATACGCGACACCGAACGGAATAGCGGCGTCGTTGAAGTCGTAGCGAGAGTCATGCACGGAAGGCCCATCCCCGTTTCCGATGAGCATGATGTTTCCCGGCCGAGCTTCGAGCATAAACGCGAAGTCTTCTGATCCCATCAGCGGCTCTATTGAGTCATTGACGTTTTCTGTCCCCACCAGCGATCTCGCTATGCTCACTGCGAAAGCCGTTTGACGCGGGTGGTTCACGGTCGGCGGAAACATCCGCTTGTAGGTGACCGTTGCTTTTGCTCCATAAGCCTCGGCAACATGCACCGCGATTTCCGTTACTCGTGTCTCTATAAGATCGCGCGTGGCGGGATCGAAGCTCCTCGTCGTGCCGCCCATCTCGGCGGCCTGCGGAATGACATTTCCAGCCTTTCCGCCCGCCATCCAGCCTACTGTGACGACGGCGCATTGACGAGGATGGACATTGCGGGAAACTATCGTCTGCAGTGCCAAAAGGATGTTCGCGCCGACAACAAGCGGATCAACGCTGACATGGGGTGACGCACCGTGAGCGCCTTTGCCTTCGATCTTTATCCGAAAGCCATCGGCAGATGCCGCCAGTGGACCATTGGCCGTCATAAACCGTCCGATTGGCAACCCCGGCTCTGTGTGCATGGCGTAGACTTCATCGATCTCGAAGCGCTCCATCAATCCGTCGTCGATCATCGCCTTTCCGCCACCGCCACCTTCCTCTGCTGGCTGGAAGATAACCACCGCCTTCCCGTCAAAGGCTCGGGTCCGTGCCAGGGAGCGAGCGGCACCCAGAAGCATCGCGGTATGTCCATCATGCCCACACGCGTGCATCACGCCTTTGGTCGTCGATGCCCAGGGCACTCCCGTCTCTTCCTCGATCGGTAGCGCATCCATATCAGCCCGCAGTCCAATTACCTTCCCGCTAGTCTGCTTTTGGCCGTGAATGATGCCGATGACACCCGTCCTGCCGATGCCCGTGACGATTTCGTCGCAGCCGAATTCGGCTAGCTTCGCTGCCACCAAGGCGGCTGTCCTGTGAACCTCGAATTGAAGTTCAGGGTGTGCATGAATGTCGCGTCGCCATTCGACGACATCGGCGTAATCGGCATCGGTGCAGTCCATGAGATACCCCAGCGGCCTAGCGGCGTTGAACCCGATTATAGGGCCCGTCCAGCGAGTAATGTCGAACACCGGCGCAGTTGCCGTCAAGACATAGCCAATGCGGTGTCTACTTTCTGGGCAGGGCATGGATGGCCGCCGCTACTACCGAGATTCGCGCGAAGCGACCGTCGACCGCATGGGTGGCAACAGGCCTGAGCACTGCATTAAGGCACTCTTTCGCCTTGATGGGACCCGAACCCAAGCCCCCTTGTCGCGGGAGCTAAGGCCTTGATCTCGCGGCATAGCCAGTTTTTCGATCTTTTAGTTTTTGTCTTCAGATGTAAATGCGCTTTACTTGGCTCAAAGCCACTGTGAGATCAACCTTTCGCTGAGTCGAGCGATCAGCAAGCAGACCCAGAAGATGCCCGGGGGCGAACCACAGCAGCAAATATTTTGCTAAAGGATTGACTACAATCCAGTTGCTAAGCTGCTAGATTGGCGCTGGTGGACATCATCTTTCGACATCTCAAAGCGCGCTTCGCCGCGGGAATACAAGGTAAAGTGCATGCGTGTTAACTGCGAGATATTCGACCTTCGCGCGTTTCAGACCGTCGTCGAACTGGAGAGTTTCCACCGGGCCTCAGAAGCGCTCAATATTTCTCAGCCCGCGCTGACGCGCCGAATACAAAAGCTGGAGCAGGCTGTCGGGATCACGCTTCTCGAACGCACCACGAGACATGTAGCGCCAACCGCAGCAGGCCAGGAGATCATGCCGCTGGTAAGACGAATGCTGGAAGAGTTTGACAGCTCGCTTTTTGCTATGAAGGACAGCGGATCTCAGCGGCGCGGTCTGGTGACAATGGCCTGCGTGCCGACGGCTGCTTTCTACTTTCTGCCCAGCGTCATTAAGGCGTTCAACAACGATTATCCGCAGATACGATTCAGGATCCGCGATTTAACTGCGAATGAGGGATTGCAGGCTGTCGCGCGGGGCGAAGTCGAGTTTGGAATCAATCTGATGGGAAATTCTGATCCCGAACTGTCGTTCGAGCCATTGATCGACGATCCTTTCGTGTTGGCGATAAGGCGCGATCATCCGCTCGCCGCTTTTGACGAAATTCAGTGGCCGCAACTGGAGGGCCACCATCTAGTCGTCGTCGATCGGTCAAGCGGCAATCGGACCTTGCTAGATTCCGCTCTCGCTCGCTCGAACTTGAAACTCGACTGGTTCTATGAGGTCACTCATCTGAATACCTCGTTAGGTCTGGTCGAAGCGGGACTGGGTATTTCTGTTCTACCACAGTTGGCAACACCCCGGGACGAACACCCGTTTCTCGTGACACGGCCCATCGTCAATCCTGTGGTGACACGCACGATCGGCGTCGTGAGGCGCAAGAGCTCGATTCTATCACCTGCTGCTGATCGCTTCATTCAAATGCTGCTTACGGTCTGGAAGCGAGCGGAAAACTGATTGCGTCGTAACAGCGCCGATTGCATTGATGCGAATCACTTAATAATTGAGCCGATATTTGCATTTAACCTCGATATCTGGCCCGCGTACTATCGGCCACGATGTTTCCGAAAGAGCATCGCAACCGGCCTCACCGCCGGTCGGATAGGGAGGAAATCATGCGAATTTATTCGAGAACGCTTTCGCCGATGGCGTTGGCGGTCAGTGTTTTATACGCTTCAACATCACCCGCATCGGCGCAGGCAGGCGATCCCGCTGCGCAATGTTCGGCTTTGAACTCAGTTACATTGCCTGCAGGCACGATCACTCTGCCGACATCAGGCGCAAAGGTGACATCAGCGATATTCATGGTGTCCAGCGACTTGGGGAACCAGCAAGGCGAGTTTTGCAAAGTCTTGGGCGAGACGTCACCCGTCGATCCCCAAGCGCCCAAGATATTATGGCAGGTGAACTTGCCGAGCAGCTGGAACGGGAAGCTTCTGCAATATGGCGGCGGCGGCTATAATGGCAGCATTCCGCCGACAACAGAAAAGATCACGCTTGGCCTCGACGTGGTGCAGACCCCGCTCGCGCAAGGTTATGTCACGTTTGGCAGCGATTCGGGTCATCAGGCGCCCAATGCCGACGATGCCTCTTTCGGTAAGAACGACGAGGCCATGCTCAATTATGGCTACATGCACATCAGGAAGACGCTCGACGTGGCAAAGGCGCTCGTCGAAAAGCGCTACGCCAGGCCAATCAAGAGAGTCTATTATCAGGGCGGCTCCACAGGCGGCCGGGAAGGTTTGACGGCGGCGTCCCGCTGGCCTGATGTCTATGATGGCATTCTGACGAATTATCCCACCGCCAACTTCGTTGGTCTCAGGCTTTGGGGTGCAGGCCTTGCCCGTGCCGTCTATGACGACAAATCGGCTGGGTGGATCCCTCCGAAGCTGGTCGAGACAATTGCAAAGGATGCGATTGCAAGCTGCGACGCGCTAGATGGTGCAAAGGACGGTCTGATCAGCGATGCATCCGGCTGCCGCAAGCAATCCGCCACGCTGGTCGAAAAGCTCAGTTGCAGGGCGGGCGAAACCGGTAATCCGGAAAACTGCCTCACGAAGGCCCAGATCGACCGGACCCTCAAGATTTATCACGGGGGATACACCTTGTCGTACCAACTGGCGAACGGCATCGACAGCTACCCCGGCTATAACAGCCTCGAAGGCATCCTGATGCAGCTCGGTTCGGAGCCGCAGATACGCAATCCGCCTGTCTCGGGACCGAATGCCCATCATTCCAGCCGCTCGTTCGAATTCCTCCAGAACTTCGTTGTGCGTGACCAGTCGCTCGACCTGCTGTCCTTCGACATTCGCGATCCCGGCAAGTTCAAGGACCGCATCGTCGAACTGTCCGGCGTCATCGGCGCAACGCAGACAGACTGGTCGGCCTTTGCCAACAAGGGTGGTAAGATCATCTGGCTTCAGGGAACCGACGACCCGAGCGTCAGTCCTTACGGCAACGCCAAACTCTACGAGGCCATCGTCGCAAAGATGGGTCGTGAGAAAGCAGCCGAATTCGTCCGCTTCTATCTCGTGCCCGGCCTAGCCCACGGCGGCGGACGTTTTTCGCCCACCTGGGACAACCTGACCGCTCTCGACAACTGGGTCGAAAACAGCGTTCCGCCAATCAACCCGATCGTCATGGATGCCACCAAATCCGATACGCGCGGACGCACCCGGCCTCTTTGCGAGTACCCCTCCTGGCCGAAATACACCGGCAAAGGCGACATGTCCCAAGCCTCCAGCTTTACCTGCGCCCGCGATTGACACCATCGCAGCGGCCACAATCTCATTTTCAGGAAAGAACGTTATGACCCAAGACTTCACCCTATCGCGACGCTCCATGCTTGCCGTTTCCGCAGCGGGTTCGGCTGCCATGGCCGGCCTTTTTGCGCCTCGCGCCGCTGCCGCAGCCGATCCCACCTGCCCTGACGCTTCCTCGGGCGAGCCTTGGAAATCCGTGAAGGATATTTCGGCGGCCGGCTGGTCGGCTGAGAAAGTCGCGAAGATGGAAGAGAAGCTCTACCCGATGGCAACGACGTCGCTGGCGATCGTCAATAAGGGAGAAATCGTCTATCGCTACGGTAACATCTCCGACGTCAATTATCTTGCCTCCGCTCGCAAAAGCGTGCTTTCGATGCTGTTCGGCAAATACGTTGCGGAAGGCAAGATCGATCTCGACATGACGATCGGCGAAATCGGGATCGAGGAAGACGGGGGCCTTCTGCCGCTCGAAAAGACCGCAAAGGTCAGAAATCTGCTGATTTCCAGTTCCGGCATTTATCATCCGGCCGGAAGCCCCGGAGGAAACGAGAACACGCCGGAGCGCGGCAAAACCGCTCCGGGCTCGACATTTCTCTACAACAACTGGGACTTCAACGTTCTGGGCGCGATCTTCGAGAAGCGCACCGGCCGCAAGATATTCGAAGCGTTGCAGACCGATCTCGCGGAACCGCTGGGCTTCCAGGACTATGATATCGGTCGGCAGCGGATGATGGGTTACGAAAACCAGTCGCGTTATCTGGCCTACCACCTATTCCTTTCGGCGCGCGACATGGCGAAGCTCGGCCAGTTGATGCTTCAGAAAGGTAAATGGGACGGCAAGACGATTATACCCGAAGCTTGGGTGAGCGAGAGCACGAAAATGCATGTCACGCCAGAACGGACCAAAAGCAAGGAAGGTCTCGGTTACGGCTATTTGTGGTGGATACCGACCTCGACGACCCCCGCTTTAAAAGGCTCGTTTCTGATGAACGGCAATTTTGGCCAGTTCGTTCTCTGCATGCCGGCGATCGACACCGTGATCGTCCACCGCCGCGCCGTCACCGATGAATTCGCAGTAGCGCGCAATCTCGGTAAAACCACCTACGAACCGACAAAGGTCAACGCTGCCGAGTTTCTGCAAATTGTGGAAATGGCCGTCGCCTCACGCACCTAGGGTCCCGCGTGCAGACCTGGAGCGCGTCGAGGTTAATCCCGTCCGCGCGCGATCGCTATAGAAACAGCACGGGTAATGGCGGGCCTGTTATCCGTGCTGACGCGCGTCTCGGTCAAACATGCCTGTGAAATCACGTATTACCCGACCGCCGCTCCAGCGGCCGACCGGTATCGCTTCAGGCCAGTTCGATCACGGCGTCGTTCACCATGCCTCTGTTCATTTCAGCATCCACCGCGGAGCGCTTCTAGTCGGTGTAGAATAAGGGCCCAGTTCTCCACCGGAGGCGGTTCTCGCAATCGATAAAAAATGGCGGCCCTAATGATGCCGCCATTTCTTTGAGTATATTTCGTGCTGTGTTGACCTATTCCGTAAAGACCTCGTCGCGGCTCCTGCGCAGGCTCGGCAGGAACGAGATGACGAGAACGACGACCGCGATCAGCAGCAAGGTGGCCGAGATTGGGCTTGAGACGAAGGTCATCAAGTCACCGCGTGACATCAGCAGCGCCCGACGGAAGTTTTCCTCCAGCAGGCGGCCGAGTACGAAGCCGAGAAGCAGAGGTGCTGGTTCGAAACCGAGCTTGCTTATCGAATAACCGACCAGGCCGAAGACGGCGATCAAGATAACCTGAACCGGCTCGGAGTTGATCGAGAAGATGCCGATGCAGCAGAACATCAGGATCGCCGGGAACATCAGCTGATACGGAACCTTGAGCAGCCGCACCCACATGCCGATCATCGGCAGGTTGATGATGAGCAGCATGAGATTGCCCACCCACATAGAAGCAATCATGCCCCAGAATAGATCCGGCGTATTGGTCATGACCAGCGGACCCGGAACGATGCCATGAATGGTCATCGCACCGACCATCAGCGCCATGACGGCATTCGGCGGGATGCCGAGGGTGAGAAGCGGGATGAAGGAGGTTTGCGCTCCTGAATTGTTGGCGCTTTCAGGTCCGGCAACGCCTTCGATCGCGCCCTTCCCGAAACGGCTTGGGTTCTTCGCGAGCTTTTTTTCCAGAGAATAAGAAGCGAAAGGTGCAAGCACGGCGCCATTGCCCGGGAGGATACCGAGAATGGAGCCGATAATCGTGCCGCGCGCGATCGGCATTGCGGAATGCTTGAAGTCCTCCTTGCCGGGCAGGAGGCGACCGATCGTCTGGCGCACGACGTCGCGGGTCTCGACATTGTCGAGATTGCGCAGGATTTCGGCGATGCCGAAGACGCCCATCGCCAGAACGGCGAAGTCGATGCCGTCATAGAGGAAATCGAGACCGAGGGTCATGCGGTCCCGGCCGGTTTCGATATCGACGCCGACGGTGGAGAGCAGGATGCCCACGAGGATCATTGCGATCGCTTTGAGGACCGAGCCATGCGCCAGCACAACGGCGAGGACCAGACCCATCAGCATCAGGGCAAAATATTCGGAGGGGCCGAAGACCAGCGCAAGGCCGGTCAGTGGCTTTGCCAGGGCTGCAATCGTGAGCGTCGCAAACGTGCCGGCGATGAAGGAGCCGATTGCTGCGATGCCGAGTGCGACACCCGCACGACCCTGCTTCGCCATCTGGTGGCCATCCAGCGTGGTGACGACAGCGGTTGCTTCCCCGGGAATGTTGACGAGGATCGCCGTCGTCGAGCCGCCGTATTGCGCGCCGTAATAGATGCCGGCGAGCATAATAAGTGCTCCGACCGGGTCAAGTCCAAAGGTGATCGGCAGCAACATCGCAATCGTGGCGATTGGCCCAACGCCGGGCAAAATGCCGACCAGCGTGCCGACGATGCAGCCGATGAAGCAAAGGCCGATATTCTTGAGCGTCAGCGCGACAGCAAAGCCGAAGCCGAGGTTGGAAACAAAGTCCATCATGACTTATTTTACCTCATCGTGCTTGGCGACCTGCAGAGACGCAGAGGAGCCTCGCGTCGTCAGGTACAGGATCACGGCAATGCCGAACATCACGGCAGCCGTTACGCGCAGGGCGGTTTTATAGGAAATGCCGGCAAACAGATTTTGACCGACGAAGCGCGGCAGGATCGGAATGGGCAGGTTGAGCATGTCGCCGAAAAGGACCATGCAGAACGGTGTCAGCGCCAGGGCGAGAAGCACGAGATCGCGCAGCCGCGCTTCAGGTGACGCATAACCGCCGATGATGATGGCGAGCGGACCAGAGATCACAAGCCCCAATTCTGGCGTGTCCAGATTACCGAAATGCATTGGCTTGATCGTAAGCGCAAAAATGACAATTGAGCAGGCCACCAACAGAGGGCCGCGAAGTGTCCAGATGGCTTCCTCGTGATCCGATGGCTTCGTCAGGCCGGTGATAAGGAGCGCTATACCGCAAATGCCGATCAAGGCTGCGATCGCCTGCGGCAGCATGGCAGGACCGACAGAGTTAAGGGTTCCGCGCGGCAAGTCGATCGTCAACCAGATCGCAGATACCGCGAGCAGGAGCAGCACAATGCCGCCCGCCACGTTTTGCGGAGATCTGATCCGTCCTGTCGGACGGGCCGCACTATTTTGAGATGTCATGGTGCATTTCCTCCTTATCGCTCAAATATCGCGATGCCCTAGAATGCTGCTCCGGATACGTTTGCTCTTGCGCTACAGAAAACGCTCCGGCTTATGACGGAGCGTTCTTTTGGGGAAAAGCGTCCAGGGATGAGCTTTTCTACAGTTTACTTGATGCTGATGCCGGCGGTTGCGAGGAAGCCCTTCCAACGCTCGGATTCCGCTTTCATCATGGAGGCGAATTCTGCGGGGCTATCGCCGACGAGCGTGGTGCCTTCTGCTTCAAGGCGATCCTTGATTTCCTTTGACCCCATGGCCTCAATTGTCGCCTTGCGCAGCTTCTCGTTGATAGCTGCGGGCGTGCCTTTCGGAACGACGAAGCCGTACCATGCAGCCGAAACGTAATCCGGATATCCGCTCTCGGCCACGCTCGGGGCGTTGAAACGCTTGACGCGCTCCTTTGTCGTGACGGCGAGCGGGACCATGTCGCCGCTGTCGATCAAACCAAGGACGGAAGGAGCGGTGGTGATCATGAAGTCGCCACGGCCACCCAGCATGTCGTTGAGAGCCGGGCCTGCACCCTTGTAAGGTACGTGAACGGCCTGGATACCAGCCATCTTCAACAACATCTCGGTCGCCAGATGGCTGGCTGAGCCGTTGCCGGCCGAGCCATAAGTGAGTTTGCCGGGATTTGCCTTACCGAACGCCATCAGGTCGCTGAAGCTCTTGTACGGCGAATTCTTCGAAACGACGACAACGAGTGGCGAGCGCGCGATCAGTGTGACCGGGTCGAATGCGGTCAGCGGATCAAGCTTCATGTTCTCAAACAGATGCGGGTTGACGACCATCGGGCCCTGGTTGGCCATCAGGACCGTGTATCCATCCGGATCCGCCTTGGCCGCAAGCTGTGAAGCGACGTTGCCGCCCGCGGTGCCATTGTTTTCCACGACCATCGACTGGCCGAGCTTTTCACCGACGCCATTGGCAACGAGGCGGGCAATCGCGTCAGTCCCGCCGCCCGCGGCATAAGGCACGATCAGCTTGACCGGTCGGCTCGGATAATTGTCCGATTGGGCGTGGGCCGCACCGAGAAAGGACCCGGATGCGAAGACTGCCAGCATGGCAGTGAGAACGCGACGTTTTATCATTTGTATTCCTCCCAGTTGATGGGGCATCCCAAACGTTCTTTCGGATGCCCGGTGATCTAGATTTATTCCGTGACGAGCGGCGGCACGATCACGACCCCCTCGAAAATCCGCCGTGCGGTCCTGATCAGGCTGGCGTTGCGTACGTTTCCAGAAGCATCGAAATCGAGTTCGATCTGGATGACGCCGGACGGATGCTCCACCATCACCGAACCGGTACCCCCCGCAGCGATACCGTGGGCGATAGTGCCCACGGAGCGGCTTGCCACGGCAACGCATAGCGCGCCCGTCACCGCATGGCTGCGGTGCGTCTTATGCGGCAAAAGATATCGAGAGGTAATGGTCCCGTCGGAACGGCGGGGACGGGAGAGTATCCCGACCTTGGGAATGACCAATTTGGAGACGTCGCCCAGTCCCATACGGCGACCCGCTTCAAGCCTCAATGCTTCGATCTTGGCGAAAAGCTCCGTTCGCGCGTCGAGTTCGTCCGGCGTCTCATCGCCGGAAAGATCCAGGTCTTCTGCACGAAGCAGCATCATCGGCATTCCATAGTCCGCCAACGTCACCTCTATACCGTCGATGACTTCGAGTCTCTGTCCACTTGGGAACAGCCCGCTGGTCTTCGATCCCATCGCATCCATGAAGGTGAGCAGGATCGGCGCGGCAGACCCCGGGACGCCATCAATCGTCGTGGCACCCTGGTAGTTTACGCGCCCGCCGGGTGTTTGAACGATCGCACGCACGTGTGTCGATGTGTTGCGATTGAAGATGCGGACTTCGGTTTCTCCATCTACGGCTTCCACCAAGCCTGCATCGATCGCGAAAGGACCCACTCCAGACAGCATGTTTCCGCAATTCGGATTGGTGTCTACCGTGGCCTCCGTTACGGAAACCTGCGCGAATAGATAATCCACATCCGCATCGGGTTGCGTCGAAGGCGCTACGATAGCGACCTTGCTTGTCAGTGGATGTCCGCCACCCAAGCCATTCAACTGAAGAATATTGGGGGAGCCCATGATCTCGATCAAGGCTCTGTCGCGCAGCGCGGGCTCCGAAGGAAGGTCACCTTCCAATAGATAGGGACCTCGGGACGTACCCCCACGCATCAGTACGGCCGGAACTCGGCTCTCCGACATCCACTTCATCATGCACCATATTCACTGTCTCGATTATTGGTGAATACGGTCGCGACACAGAATACTCAAATGCAAATATCGGCGATATTAATGCGCAAATCACATCAATCGCCGATCCCCATCTTGGAGGTATCCGCCGCCCCGGTGGCTGGCGCGCTAGGCGGCGGAAGATAAGTCTTTAGGCAGCCAGGTAGCGCAGAACGGTCTGGAGGATGCCGCCATTGTTCATGTAGATGACCTCGTCGAGCGTATCGACGCGGCAAAGGATGTTGATTTCCTTCACCGTGTCGTCGCGATAGGCGACCTTCAACACGACTGGTAACAATACCGTCCCATATTCGCTCTACGAATAACGGATAGGAAAAATATTCATTTGATCGATGTGAAGTATTCCGCGATCTTAAAAAAAGGAGGCACGCCGCCGGTTACCCGACAGAGCGACTTCGTCTCTAAGCAAAACAACAAGAGGGAACCATGTCCTTGAAAAGAACACTTCTGATGGCGTCGGTCGTCGCCTTCGGCGCGCATCCGCTGTGGGCTGAAGACCTCAAGATCGGCCTTGCAGGTACAGTTACGTCGATCGACCCACACTTCTACAACGCCTCGCCCAATAACAGCATCGCGATGCAAATCTTCGACCGCCTCACGGAACGGACGGCGTCGGGACAATTGGTGCCGGGCCTGGCCGAAAAGTGGACAAGTGTCAGCGACACTCAATGGCGCTTCACGCTACGGGCCGGGGTCAAGTGGCATGATGGCAAGCCTTTGACATCCGACGATGTGGTGTTCACGCTAGGCCGCGCCGGCACAGTACCGAACAGTCCGGGCGGGTTCGGCGGTTTTCTGCGCAATGTTGCGAAGGTCGAGGCCGACGGAGAGTTGTCGGTTCTTGTCACGACTAAAGGACCGGCCCCCACCCTTCCCGGAGAACTCGCAAACGTCGCGATCGTGTCACGGCACGCAGGCGCATCCGCCGAGACCGGTGACTATAATTCTGGCAAAGCGGCAATCGGTACTGGCGCGTTTCGCTTCGGCAGTTTTCGCCAGGGTGATGAAGTCGTTCTGGAAAAGAACCCTGACTGGTGGGGGCCGAAGGTCGAGTGGGACAAAGCAGTTTATCGCATGATCGGCAGCGCCAGCGCCAGAACGACAGCCGTTCTGGCGGGCGACGTCGGTGTGATCGACGCTCCGGCAGCAACCGATATCAGCCGTTTCAAGTCGGACTCAAAACTCAATTTCGTGTCGGCACCCGGCCTCCGCGTGATCTATTTGGCCCCGACAGTATCGGGAGACGCCTGGAGCGCCTTCGTGAAGAGCGCCAAGGGCGAGCCGCTCAGCAAGAACCCCTTGGCTGATGTCCGCGTTCGAAACGCGCTGTCGATGTCGATCAACCGCGAAGCGATCGTTGACAAAATCATGAGCGGCACGGCAACTGCCACCGGACAGTGGCTGCCACAAGGCGCATTTTCTTTCACACCGGACATCAAGGTCCCGGTTGCCGATGCAGCCAAGGCGAAGGCGCTTTTGGCCGACGCTGGCTATCCGGAAGGCTTCCGGTTGACCGTCCATGTCCCGAACGATCGCTATCCCAATGCACCCGCCGCGGTTCAGGCGATTGCTCAGATGTGGACCCGGATCGGCGTCGCCACCAACGTGGAAGCGCTTCCGTGGACCACTTTTTCTTCGCGCAAGGACGAATTCGCGGTCAAGCTTCTCGGACTTGGAAATGCGACATATGATGCGAGCTCGATGCTGGTGAACGTTCTTGGAACCAAGGACGCTAAGCGTGGCCTCGGCGCCGCAAACGACAGCGGATATTCCAACGGGCGGCTCGACGATCTGGTCGGCAAGGCAATGGCTATCTACGACGATGCAGCGCGCGAAAAGGCTCTGGTGGAAGCGGTAAAAGTTGCGTTGGACGATGGCGCGATCATCCCTCTCTACATGCAGAGCAACGCTTGGGTCACGAAGAAGACCGTTTCCTATGAGCCACGCATCGATGAACGGACGCTCGCCAAGGACGTCAGGCTCACGAAGTAAGCTTGTCTACGTTCGCAATCAGACGATAAACGCCATACGTCTCAAAAGACCGCCATGCCGCATTCCTCGTCTATTGGAATGCGGCAAATCGGCGATCATGCTACGGCGCGATCAGCGGAACAACCATGACCATATGGATCATTCAGCGGGCAGCACAGGCTGTCCTCGTCGCCATGGCGATGGCGCTCATACTCTTTTTGAGCCTGCACTTTATCGGTAATCCCGTTGAAACGCTTCTTCCGGCCGAGGCAACGCACGAAGAACGCTTGCGACTGATCGCCGATCTGGGATTGGACAGACCGCTCTACGAGCAGTTCGTCCTGTTCCTCAGAGGGCTCGTTCAGGGCAACATGGGTGTGAGCTACGTGTACAAGGAGCCTGCCGTGACCCTCATCCTGTCGCGGCTTCCCGCCACGCTCGAGCTGGCCTTAGCCGCGGTGTTGCTGTCGCTGGTCGTGGGAGTACCGCTCGGACTGATCGCGGGGCAGAAGCCGGAAAGCTTTCTTGCCCGCACGATCATGACCGGGTCGATCCTGGGCTTCAGCCTGCCTGTTTTCTGGATCGGCATCTTGCTGATCATGACGTTCAGCGTCTACCTCGGCTGGCTGCCGAGCTCCGGCCGTGGCCAAACCGTCGAATTTCTCGGCATCCCCTGGTCGTTCCTGACATGGGACGGGTTACGGCACATGATCATGCCCGCCGTCAGCCTGGCGTTGTTCAACATCTCGATGGTGGCGCGGCTGACCGAGGCCGGCGTGCGCGAAGCAATGACGAGCGACTACGTCCGCTTCGCTCGGGCAAAGGGGATCAAGGCACGACGCATTCTCAACGTCCATGTTCTGAAGAACGTCATGATCCCGGTGGTTACCGTCGTCGGCCTGGATATCGGCCAGACAATCGCCTTTTCCGTAGTGACAGAAACGATATTTGCGTGGCCGGGATTGGGCAAGATCATCATCGACAGCATCGCGGCTCTCGACCGCCCGGTCATCGTCGCCTACCTGATGCTCGTCGTCGTCATGTTTGTCCTCATCAATCTGTTGGTCGATATCACCTATCGGCTCCTCGATCCCCGTATCCGGCTTCAGGGAGAATGACATGCAGTCCGCCATGACCAACCAAATGCTCAAGGACGGCGTCGGCTTCCTGCGCCGGTTCTGCAACTCTCCGCTGGCCTGTCTCGGATTGGCCGGAACGCTCCTGATCGTTCTGGCAGCGATCTTCGCGCCGCTTCTCTCGCCGCAAAACCCCTACGACCTGATGCAGCTCGACATCATGGACGGCAGACTGCCGCCCGGCAGCGAATCCATGGCAGGCTTCAGATTTCTGCTCGGCTCCGATGGCCAAGGACGCGACATTCTGTCGGCGATCCTCTACGGGCTGCGGATCAGTCTCGTCGTCGGGCTTGGATCGGCGGCACTGGCCTTCGTCGTGGGAACGACGTTTGGCCTCGTCGCGGCCTATGTGGGCGGCCGCACGGAAACGGTGATGATGCGTATCGTCGACCTCCAGCTGTCTTTTCCGACGATCCTCTCCGCCTTGCTCATCCTCGCTTTGCTGGGAAAAAGCATCGGAAACGTCGTCTTTGCGATCGTGCTGGTGGAGTGGGCGACCTATGCTCGAACGGCGCGAGGATCGGCGCTCACGCAGATGCGCCGCGAATATGTTGAGGCGGCTCGCCTTCTGCGCCTGCCGCACTGGAACATCCTTCTACGCCAGCTTCTGCCCAACTGTATCTCCCCGCTCGTCGTCCTCCTGACGATGCAGGTCGCGCGGGCCATCACCCTGGAGGCGACATTAAGCTTCCTGGGGCTGGGTGTACCCATCACCGAACCTTCGCTGGGCCTGCTCATCTCCAGCGGCTTCGAATTCGTGTTGTCCGGAATCTACTGGATCAGCCTGTTTCCGGGCGTGACGCTCGTGGTGACGATCTTCGTCATCAATCTGGTCGGCGACCGTCTGCGCCAGATGCTTGATCCCAAAGGAGCGCAACGGTGAGCGACTATCTGCTCGATGTCAAAGAGCTTACGACCGAAGTTTCCGGGCCGGAAGGCAAGACGCCTCTCATCAACAACATAAGCCTCCAGCTTCGTGCCGGGGAGGTTATGGGACTGGTCGGAGAATCCGGATCTGGCAAGTCCCTGACCGGACTGTCCATCATGGGACTGCTCGACCGTCCGGTCCAGGTGGCCGGCGGGGCCATCAGGTTCAAGGGCCGTGATCTGCGCAATCTGTCGGAGGAGGAGCTACGCCAGATCCGCGGCGACCGCATCGCTATGATCTTCCAGGACCCTATGTCGACCCTCAATCCTGTCCTGCGGATCGACACGCAGATGATCGAAACGATCCAGGCGCATGCTCGGGTGGGAAAAGAAGAAGCCAGGCAGCGGGCGCGTGATACGCTCGGTATGGTGGGCATTCCCAGTCCCGACGAAAGACTGAGCGCCTACCCGCATCAGTTTTCCGGCGGTATGCGCCAGCGTGTTGCCATCGCCATCGCCCTGCTCCTTTCTCCCGATCTGATTATCGCCGACGAGCCGACGACCGCACTCGATGTGACGATCCAGGCGCAGATATTGTCTATCGTGCAGAAGCTGGCACGCGAAAATGGAACGGCGTTGATCTGGATCACCCACGACCTCTCTGTGGTCGCCGGCCTCGCCGACACTCTATCGGTCATGTATGCGGGCCGCATCGTCGAACAGGGCCGGACCAGGGAAGTCCTCCGGCGGCCTTTCCATCCATATACCCACGGCCTCCTCGGTAGCTTGCCTTCGCGTAACGCGCGCGGTCGCCGGCTGACGCAAATTCCTGGAACGACGCCGCCGATCGCCAGCCTTCCGCCAGGCTGCGCTTTTCGACCGCGCTGTTCACGTGCATCAGACGTCTGCCTTACGTTGCCGGCATTGGACAGGGTGGAGGCGAGGAAAGTCCGCTGTTTCCATCCCGTAATGGAAGGAGCGATCTCGTGACCGACCGTGTGCAAGTCAAAAATGTGAGCAAGCGCTTTTCACGGAAATCTGGGTTGATCGAGCGCGGCGCCGAGGCGCTGCACCTGAAAACACCGAACCCGGTCGTTCATGCGCTCGATGATGTCAGTCTGACAGTCTCCACCGGCGAAGTCGTCGGCATTGTCGGAGAATCGGGATGCGGCAAGTCCACGCTCGGACGCGTGATTGCCGGCCTCCTCGAACCGACGGAGGGCGAAGTCAGCCTGCAGGGCAAGCCGATCGCCGAGCATTCGGCACGCGAAATCGCGGCGGCGCGCTTGAAGGTTCAGATGATCTTTCAGGACCCCACGTCGTCCCTCAATCCCCGGCAGCGGCTCAAGGATATCATCGGCGTCGCACCTCTTTATCACGGGATGACGAACCGCCGGTCAATGGGCGATTATGTTGCCGAACAGATGCGACGTGCCGGCCTCGATCCCGCGCTGGCCGACCGCCTCCCGCATCAACTCAGCGGAGGGCAGAGGCAACGCGTCGGCATTGCCCGTGCGCTGGCGGTCCAGCCGGACGTACTGATCTGCGACGAGTCCGTCGCAGCGCTCGACGTGTCCATTCAGGCGCAGATCATCAACCTCTTCCTAGACCTGAAGGAGGATCTTGGTCTCACCTACATCTTCATCAGTCACGACCTCTCCGTAGTCGAACACATTTCGGACCGCGTCGTCGTCATGTACCTTGGGCGCGTCGTCGAGGAAGCGCCCGTCGAGGAGCTCTTTGCCAGCCCGGCCCATCCATACACGCAGGCTCTGCTGGCCGAACGGCCCGATCTGGATGCCGAGAGGAAAGATTACGCGACGATCAGCGGAGAGATACCGAGCCCTCTTGCCCCGCCCCCCGGCTGCCATTTCCATCCGCGCTGCCCGTTTACAATGGACCGCTGTCGCGTGGAGCGACCAGCCCTTCGCCAATTGTCCGCCGGCCATCACAGTGCGTGCCATCTCAACGCTTAACACCGCTTCGATTCGCATTCCGCATTATCAAAAGGACTATCCATGACAGATGCAGCCCTGTTTCCGTCTTCCCTTGCCGTTCCAGGCGCGTGTTGGGAGGCCGTAGCGCCGACAGATCCGCAAGCGTTGCCGACAGAGGTTAGCAATTCCGTTGATGCTGCTCTGAACGCCTTGCCAACCACCTCCTTCGTGGCCGCGCGCGGCGGCAAGACACTTTACAGCTACGGCGATATTGCGCTTCCTAGCTACCTCGCCTCGACCCGCAAGAGCATCCTTTCCATGCTTTTCGGCAAACCCGTGGCTGACGGCGTCATCGATCTCGATCTGACGATGGAGGATCTCGGGATCGACGAAGATCATCCTCTGCTCCCGCTTGAAAAAACGGCGCGGCTGCGCGACCTCCTCATCAGCTCTTCGGGCGTCTACCATAAGCCCGGCAGCCCGGGCAGCAACACAAAGAACGTCCCGGAACGAGCCTCGAAGACGCCTGGATCCCATTTTCATTACAACAACTGGGATTTCAACGTTCTGGGAGCCGCGTTCGAGCAACTCACGGGCCGCAGCGTCTTCAAGGCGTTCGAGGAGGAATTCGCTGGCCCGTTGCAATTGGAAGACTTCGACCCGGCGAAACAAAGGATGCTGGGTTATGAAGGCGCATCCCGATATCTTGCCTACCACTTCTTCCTTTCTGCCCGCGACATGGCCCGGCTCGGCGTTCTGATGTTGCGCAACGGGGCATGGCAGGGCAAGCAGATCATTCCCTCACCATGGATCCGGGAAAGCACGCGGATCAGGGTCACGGCCGAACAGATGAACGAAAGCCGAAAGTCGCGCATCGCCGGTTACAGCTATCTCTGGTGGGTGCCGGTGGCGACACCGGAAACGCCCGAATGGAAGGATGCTTACATCGCAGCGGGACACTTCGGCCAATTCGTTCTATGCCTGCCGGCGCTCGATATGGTGCTCGTCAATCGCCGCGCGATACCCGACGACCTGGCGATGGCACGCAACGACGGGAGCTTCACCGAGGAATTGCCGGCGGTCAACATGGAGCAATTCCTAGCAGTAGCCGATCATTTCGTCTCCGCTGCAAGGAAGCCGTCTTAAGGCGTTCCCATACCGTCATCCGGAAAACAGGCAGAAATCTGTGCCCTCAGCCACTGGCTTGCCGAATCCTTCTCGTTTTCGGCAAGCCATATCATGCTGGTGGACTGTCGCTCCTCGCTGAAAGGCGAGTCGAAAAGCAGAAGATTGTGCGATTTTTCGAAAAGGCGCGCGACGCTTTCCGGCATGATCGCGACCAGATCGCTCTGAGAGACCACCGCCACAGCCGCTGAAAAATGCGGGACTACCGCAACGACCCGCCGCTCGCGTCCCAGGGTATCGAGGCGTTCATCGATCCATCCGCGCCGATCCGGTGCGGATGTGACTTTGACATGCCCAAGTCCCAGAAGGCTTTCGAGTGTCAGCGGTGTCTTCGCAGCGGGATTTAAGGCGGACATGATGCAGACCCGCTTTTCGGTAAACAGCGGCGCGCAGCGGTATTTTGGGGGAAAGTTATCGGACGTCATAACGGCGACGTCGATTGTCCCTTCATCCAGATAGCTCTGAACCAGCGTCAGGGAGCTCCTGCCATTGGACAGAAGCGTCCGCGGCATGTGGATGACTTCGATAACGCTCTGGTCAGCTTCGGCTCGAACCCGCTGCAGCAGCAAAGGCATCAGCACTACCGAAAAATAATCATTCATTCCGATGCGAAAAGTCTTTGCCGAAAGGTGCGGATCGAAGCGATGGCGCGAGAATAATACGGACTCGGTCTCTTCGATTATCCGCCGCACGCTTGGAAAAATCTCGGAACAAAAGGTTGTTGGTACGAACCCTGTCGAGGTTCGAACAAACAGGCTGTCGCCAGTCACCGCCCTCAGCCGCTTGAGCGCATGGCTTACCGCTGGTTGGGAGAGGCCCAGAAAATTTCCTGCTTCCGTGACGTTTCCTTTGATCGCCAGAGCATAAAGGACCTTGATTAGATTGAGATCGACCGATCCGAGAGCGAATTGACGCACGTTACCGCCTTAATGTTTATTCTTATTTCGCCTCCACGACCAGCGGTCGATCGCGAGCTTTACAGATGCTGAAGCCTTCGACGAACCTATCATAGATAGCGTCATCGATACTATATCCTCTTGCGAAGTGCTAACAGACGCTTACCCTCGAAGGCTTATCCCCCGCATATTACCACAAAGGGAGAGACGCCCTCTAAGATCGAAGAGCTTCGCTCACAGGCCCCCTGCCAAGGTGCTGGATCACTGGCAGTATGCCGTAGCAGCTAAGAATGCTCAAAGATCCACTACTGCTTCGAACATGGGTCGTTTAGTGCCCGCCAAATCCCCGGACGCGATCTCCCACTTGTTAAGTGTTAGGAGTAATGTGCCGTTATGACCAGTCATCGGGTAATTTGTGGCCGCCTCCCTCGGACCTGAAAGATGGATCACACTTCTGGCTATCCAAAGCTGAAGGAAGGACGCAGCCATGACGTATTATGCCGGGCTGGACCTGTCGATGGAAAGCACGCAGGTCTGCATTGTGGACGAAACTGGTAGGAAGGTCACCTCGATGAAGGTCGAGAGCAGTCCTGATACGATCGCATATGCATTGCGCGAAGTCGGCGGCGTCGAACGAGCTGTTATAGAAACCGGACGTATGTCGCCGGCGATCTGCCATGGCTTGCGTGCTCTGGATATTCGCATTGTCTGCATCGATGCCCGGCAGGCACATCAAAGCCTAAAGGCATTGAAGGCCAACAAAACCGATCCGCATGACGCAGCCGGCCTGGCCCAACTGGCCAGAACCGGGTTCTACAAGGAAGTGCACGTCAAATCTCCCGCGGCGCACGGCGTGCGAAGCATCATTACGACACGCAACCACCTGGTCGAATCTTGAGTGCGCCTCGACAACATGATCCGCGGTCTGTGCGCGACCTTCGGCTTCAAGCCCGGGCCTGGCCAAGGCAAGGCATTTATCGATCGGGTGATGGAGGCAGCTAAAACACCGTTTAGGTCAGAGCATCACCGCACTACTAGCAGTGAGAACAGCCCTGACGGCGCAGATCAAGGAGATGGATCGTGTTTTACGTGAGCTCGCTCATCGATCGCAATCTTGCCGGCAACTCATGAGCATCCCCGGTGTCGGTGTGCAAACGTCTGCTGCTTTTGTCGCTGCCGTTGATGAAGTCGGCCGCTTCCGACAATCACGCACTGCCGGTGCCTACTTTGGCCTCGTCCCCAAACGTCATCAATCAGGAGAAATCGATTGGACGGGTCGGATCACCAAACAAGGTGACAGCACGGTGCGGAAACTCCTCTACGAAGCGGCCAACTCGATCCTCACACGCAGTCGCGGGAGCTTTGCGCTCAAGGGCTGGGCAATGAAGATCGCCAAGCGGCGTGGACTGCTGAAGGCACGGGTGGCGCTGGCGCGTCGTCTTGCCGTCATCATGCATGCCATGCTGCGCGATGGCACTTTGTTCGAAGCATGAGGTGAGATAAGATTTATTTGCCAGCGGTGAAGCCGGATAGCTGATCCGAGGGCGGTGTCCCGAGAGGGAACGCAGGGACGAACGATCTGCGAAGGTTACCGGATGGGTCAGAAGCCCGCATCGAGTCAATGCAACGTTCGACCTTGTGAAACCCGATACAGCACGATCGCTGCCTGCAGCCATCAGTGCGGACAGATCCTTGAAAACCTCAAGGGACAACACCGCCAAGCTCTGCAATTTACAGATCTGATCCTAGGCGGGGATGTCCTTGTGTCTGCGGAAGTTCGGTAGTTCAGCTGCCCGATGGCCGATGGCCGCAATAAGATGCTGCACGGTCGAGGATAAGGGTGCGCCGGTGGCGGTAATAACACCCCAGTAAAACGGAATATGAAAAGCCAGCGGCAGGATCGCGACGTCCTTGACCGGCAACCCGCTGATCGTTACGGATTCGACGATCGCGACGCCGAGCCCTGCCCGCGCCAGCGACAGCGACACATAGGTCGCATTGCTGTCGATCACGCCCCCGGTCTCAATCGACTGCCCGGCCAAAGCCTTGTCGATGCGCATCCGCAGCCGGTAGGGGTTGGCGGATGCAATCAGCCGACGCCCCTGCAGATCTTCCGGCCGGAGCATATCGCGAGTGGCGAGAGGATCCGAAGCGGCAACGACCGCGACGCACGGCACTTCGCCGATCCAGTGGACGTCTACACCGGGATTATCGAGCGGAAGGCTGGCGATCCCGACATCCGCAGTCCTTGCCACCACCGCCTGAACGACGTTTTCCGACGCCGTGCTCTGGAGATGCACATGCTGCGGAAACTGATCGGCAGGAATATCCTGCAGCGCCAGAGGAACGACACTCGCGGCAATGGCCGGAATGGAGGCCAGCTCGACGGGCCTCGCTTGTGCTGCCTCGATACTCCTCGCCCGCTCGCTGATCGTGCGCAGACCGCTCAGGAAAAGCTCCGCCTGCGTAAAGAAGGCAACTCCCTGCTCCGTCGGGCCGATGCGCGGTCCATTGCGATGGAGGACTGGAAACCCGAGTTCCTGCTCCAGATCCTGGATCAGTCGTGTAATGACCGGCTGCGACTTGCCGAGTGCCTTGGCGGCGCCCGTCATGCTGCCGATCGAGATGACCGCGACGAACGCTTCGAGTTGTCGTGTATCGAGATAATCAGGCGGCATCGGCAGTCCTGAACTCGCCTGTGTCGATGAAGGTCTCCAGCATCTCGCGATAGGGACTGATATCGATCCGGTTCTTCTCCAGCCAATCCGGATTGTAGTAGGTCGCCGCATAACGATCACCGTTATCGCAGATCAGCGAAACGAGCGATCCTTCCCTTCCCTCCCGCATCATCGATGCCGCGATCCAACAGAGACCGTAGAAGTTGGTTCCGGTGGAGCCGCCAACCCGTCGGAACAGCCGATCCGACAGGACATGCATGGCGGCAATCGACGCAGCATCGGGGATCTTGATCATGTGGTCGATGATGCCCGGAATAAAGGACGGCTCGACGCGCGGCCGACCGACACCCTCGATACGCGATGGCGTCGAGCAGGTAACGTTCCGATCACCCGAAGCATAAGAGGCGTAGAACGCCGAATGTTCGACATCGACGACACAAAGGCGGGTCGAGAGGTTGCGGTAGCGAATGTAGCGGCCGATCGTGGCGGAGGTGCCGCCCGTTCCCGCATTCATGACCACCCATTCCGGCTCTGGATGAACTTCCGCCTTCATCTGCTCGAAGATCGACTTGGCGATATTGTTGTTGCCGCGCCAATCGGTCGCCCGTTCGGCAAAGGTGAACTGATCGAGATAATGTCCACCCTTCTTGGCGGCCAGCCGTTCCGCCACGGTATAGACCTCGGCGGGACTGTCGACGAAATGGCATCGTCCGCCGAAGTGCTCGATCGCATCGACTTTCTGACGGCTGGTCGAATGCGGCATTACCGCAATGAAGGGCAGATCGAGAAGATGCGCAAAATAGGCTTCGCTGACCGCCGTTGAGCCGGAGGAGGCTTCGACCAGCGTGGTTCCCTCGCGGATCTGGCCGTTGCAGATGCCGTAGAGGAACAACGAACGTGCCAGACGGTGCTTGAGGCTGCCGGTCGGGTGAGTGGACTCGTCCTTCAGATAAATCGAGATACCACGCAACCCCTTGAAAACGGGCTTTACCAGATGCGTATCGGCGGAGCGGCGACCGTCCCCCTGAAGGATACCGATAGCCATCCGGCTCCATTCGCGGTCTTCGCAGGCTGGAAGTTCGGACAGGGGCGGACTGGGCAGGCATTTTGCGTTTTCGGTCATCGGCATATCCTATGCAAGTTCGATAACCGCTTCCACCTCGACCTTGGCGCCTTTCGGCAAGGCCGAAACTTCGAAGGTGGCGCGCGCCGGATAAGGCGCTTCGAAGAAGGCACCATAGGCTTCATTTATGGCCGCAAAGCCGGAAAGCTCGGTGAGCAGGATCGTCGTCTTGACCGTTTTCGAAAGGCTGGTCCCGGCAGCTTCCGCAATCGCGGCAATGTTGCAGATACATTGCTTCATCTGCTCAACCGCATCCTGCGAAACGAATTCTCCGGTTGCCGGATCAATTGGCAACTGGCCGGATACGAAAAGCAGGCCACCGGCGATACGAGCCTGCGAATAGGGCCCAATGGCGGCCGGTGCCTTTTCGGTCGATATGGCAGTCATGATCAAGCTCCCTCTGAATTCTATTATTTGACCGCGTCGGAATGGCCGAGCGCATACATCAGCCGGTTTGCCCAGCGGAAGATCGGAGCCGCATGAATAGGATCGATGATCTCGCCTGTCGACAACCTATTCTCCCGGAGGGCATCTATATGTCCGATGCCATTCACGAATTCCAGACGCTCGCACCCTATCGCAACCAGGGCCGGTTGCGGGTGAACGCCGGCCACTCGATCTATCTGGTCAGTCATGCGGAGTTCCCCACAATACCGTACGATGGTCGAAAGGGTCCGTCACGACATGGAAATTACCGTTTCCCATGTGAAGAACGTGCGGCACGGAGGCCGAATATTGTGGCCAATCACCGCTTGGCATCCGTGGCGCCTCACCACGGACGAAGGAGACCCAGACGTCGTGCACGCCTTCCGCAAATTTGCGATCGGCCACAGCCTGACGGGCTGGCAGGTGGCTCACGTCCATTCCGCGCCGATACCAGACCTCTCCGACTTCAGCTCCATGCGGAGCACCAAGCTCATCAGCGTCGATAGTCCCGTACAGATATTTGTAGACCGGCTGATGAGCGGAATGCAGCCGCGCGAAACGCGTGGTCGGGTTCTGGAAAACCAGGTCGCCGCCCACTGCACGCCATATGCCGCGCGGCGAGTGATCCGGTAGCGCTTGGCGATAACGGCGGACAATCTCGGCACCGGTCGGGCCCAGCGGCAATACGCGCTCATGCAGCAAATTCGCCGCGATATCGAAATCCATCTCCGGCTGCGCGGTCGCGTGAGTGACGTATTCGCCGGTCGTACAGCCGATCATCATAGGGACGGCGGCAGTCTCTCCTCGCGCGGCCGCCTCCTCGGGATGGTATGGAAGCGAGACACCGTCGATGATAGGAACGAAAGGCACGCCGAGCATCGAGGCCGAGCCATCACGCTCGAAATCGTGCTGTTCATAGGATTGGTTGCAGAGATCCCGCTGCGCGACGAGCAGTACCTCGAACGGTATGTCGCGAAGTTCCGCTTCGGTGATCTGCAAGTATTCGAGCATGCGCCGGTTGAGCTTTTGCGCATCCTCCATGGTCGAGACGCCGGTGCTGGCGCCGCTTTGCGGCATCGCCCGCGAGAAAAGTCCGTGAGCGGCGGGCATCGCCATCACCGCAGCGATCGAGAACCCACCGGCCGAGCGTCCGGCAAACGTCACCCGCTTCGGGTCGCCGCCGAAAGCGGCAATATTGTCACGCACCCATTCCAGGGCGGCGATCTGGTCCAGAAGGCCACGATTGTCCGGGGAACCGTCGTTCAGGTGCAGGAATCCGAGCGCTCCCAATCGATAGTTGACGGTTACCTCGACCACGCCGCTTGCCGCAAACGATCCGCTCTGCAGCACAGCCTCGTTGGCGGAACCGACCGCGTAACCGCCGCCATGAATCCAAACCAGAACCGGAGCCGAACCGGAGACGGACGGCGTACGGATATTCACTGTCAGGAAGTCGGTGCCGAATTCCAGCTTCGATGCCGCTGCCTTTCCGACTGGACCATAGGTCGGGATTTGCGGACAGACAGCACTGAGCGTCTTGGCAGCACGAATGCCGACCCAGGGCCGGACCGGCCGCGGCGCCACGAAACGCAGTTCGGGCGTGATCGGGGCAGCATAGGGAACACCGAGAAAGACGGCATAACCGTTTTCCTCGAAGCCCTCGACGATACCGGCACGCGTTTCAACAAGCATGTCAGAGCGCCCTGCGCAGGCCGATCAGCTTCTCGACCGCGACCACCACCCCGACCGAGATCAGGATCAGAATGACGGAAAGCGCTGCGATCTGCGGATCGGTGGAATATTCAAGGTAATGGTAGATTTCCGTCGGCAGGGTAGACGCCTTCACCGAAACGATGAAAAGCGAGATCGTCGCCTCATCGAAGGAAATGAGAAAGGCGATGACACCACCCGCGATCAGACCGGGACGCACCAGCGGCAGCGTGATGCGCCAGAACACCATTCGCGGTGACGCGCCATGCACGAGGGCCGCCTCCTCGACGCGGGTATCGACAGCCATCAGGCTCATGGTGATCGTCCGCACCGTATAGGGAATGGTAATCCCGAGATGGGCAAGCACGATGCCCGGATAACTGTCGAGCAATCCGAGCGGCGCGATCACCAGCATGATGCCGACCGCCAGCACGATGTGAGGCACCAGAAACGGGGCAAGGATGAGAAAATTCACCGCCGCCTTGCCGCGGAACTTGTAGCGCACCAGCGACAGGGACAGGAGCATGCCCGCAGAAACCGCCACAACGCCGACGATCCCGCCGATGATCAGGCTGCGCCAGAAAGCCGAAATGAATTTCGCGTTGTGGAAGACCTTCACATAGGACCCGAGGGAGAAGCTCTCCGGCGGGAAGGCCAGATATTGGCGCGTATCGAACGAGATGATGAAGACGATGATGATCGGCGCCAGCAGAAAGATATAAAGCAGCGTGATCAGTGTATTCCAGGTGATGCGGGCGAGAAGTGCGTTTTCCTGCATGGCCGGCCTCACGCTTCAAGCGCGCGCAAGGCGCGCTGATAGAGCAGGATGATGCTGCTGAAGAGCACCAGCAAGATGACAGAAAGGGCAGCCGCGAGGGGCCAGTTCAGCGTCACGGTCGCTTCGTTGAAAACCTCGGTGCCGAGCACAAACACCCGCCCGCCGCCCATCAGCCGCGGCGTCACGAAGGACGAGATCGCCAGAACGAAAACCAGCAGTGCCCCGGTCAGCACGCCGGGCAGGCTGAGCGGCAGGATGATGCGGGTGAAGACCTTGAACCTGTTCGCCCCGAGCATCGCGGCCGCCTCCTCCAGCTGCGCATTCAGCCGACCGAAACCGCTCAGCATGGCGAGAATGGCGTAAGGCATCAGGATTTCGATCAGCGCGACGGTTGCGCCGAAACTGTTGTTGGTGAGCTTGATGACACCGCTGGTGGCCGATAGCGATTGAAGCGTGCTGTTGATAACGCCCCGATCGCCGAGGATGACCATCCAGCCATAGGTTCTAACGACCGAAGACGTCAGAAGCGGCGCGACGGCCAGGGCAGTCAGCACACCGCGAAAGCGGCTTTCCGTTCGCGCCAGAAACAGTGCAATCGGATAGGACAACACCACGGCGAAGATCGCGACATTGAAGCCGAGGACCAGCGTATTCCAAGCCACCCGCCAGTAGAACGGGTCGAACAGCACGGTGGAATAGGACTGAACGGTCAAGTCGCCGCCGCCGAATGCGCTCATCGTGGAGGATGCAAAGGAGGCTCTCAGCAGCCAGATGAGCGGCAGCAGAAAGGTGATGACCAGTGCCGCAAGCCCCGGCAGGAGCAACATCAGCAGGATGCCACGCGAGACGCCGGCTGTGGGAGAGGTCGCAGCCGGGACTGTAGCGGCCGCACTCATGGCGACACCTGCCCGACCAGCGTCACGTCCTCCGCTGCGACCGATAGCGTGACCGCACTACCTTTTTCAGGCAGCATGCCGGCATGTGTGGGAAGATCGGCCTGCAACAGCCGGCCGCCGCAGCGAACATAGAGGGTCAGCGTCTGTCCGCGATAGACGATGTGCTCCACCGTCCCGGTAAAGCTGTTCGGCTGGCCCGCATCGGCGACGAGGCGCAGCCTGTGCGGCCGGATCATCAGCTTGACGGCCGATCCGAGCGGAGCGTCGCCAACGAAGCGTAGCGCCTTCAGGTCCTCAACCATGGCAAGCCCACGCTCGACCACCTTGCCTTCGAAGAAGGTACCGGCACCGATGAATGAGGCAACGAATTCTGTCTGGGGCCGGTCGAAGATTTCCCGCGGTGTGCCGATCTGTTCGAGACGCCCGGCGGACATGACCGCCAGGCGGTCGGCCATCGACAGTGCCTCGTCCTGGTCGTGGGTGACGAAGATGGCGGTCACACCCGTTCGAGCCTGAATATCGTGGATCTCGTCCCGCATCTCGTCGCGCAGTTTCGCATCGAGGTTCGAGAGCGGTTCATCGAGCAGCAGCAACTCCGGCTCGATCACCAGCGAGCGGGCAATCGCCGCGCGCTGCTGCTGGCCGCCCGAGAGCTGGCTGACCTTGCGGTCGCCAAGCCCCGTCAGCTTCACGAGGTCGAGTGCCTTCCTGACCCGCTCCTCGCGCTCGGCGCGACCGACCTTGCGCATTTCGAGCCCGAACGAGATGTTCTGGGCGATGGTCATGTGAGGAAACAGGGCATAGGCCTGAAAGACCATGCCCATGTTGCGCTTATAGACGGCGATCGACGAAACATCCTTGCCGTCCAGCCTGATCGCTCCGGAAGTCGGCGCGATCAGGCCTGCGATCATGCGCAGGATCGTCGTCTTGCCGCAGCCGGAAGGTCCGAGCAGGGCCAGCATCTCGCCGCGCGGCAGCGAGAAGCCGACATGGTCCACGGAAGGCTTCTGGGCGCCTGGATAGGTCTTCACGAGATTGTCGATGATGACGTGATGATCAGCCATGACGGCCAGTTTCCCCATAATGGCTCAGTTGAGCGCGATGACTTCGCGGCTGATGCGCTGGATCCAGGCCGAATATTTGTCGGCGACGAAATTCCAGTCGAGCGACATCTGGGCAGCCTGGGCTTCCTTGGAACCGTAGATGCGCGCAGCAACGGCATCCGGCAGGCTCACCTTGCTGTTGACCGGACCATAGAAGCTCTTTTCGGCAAATGTCGCCTGCGCTTCGGTGCCGAGCGCGTAGTTGATGAAGAGCTGCGCCGCCTCGGCATTCTTGGAATTTTCGACAAGACCGACCGTGTTCGTTTGGCCGATCGAACCTTCCTTCGGAGCGGCTACGCCGATTTTGCCGCCCTGTGTGTCGTGCAGATATTGCGCGCGGCCATTCCAGCAGATCGAAAGATCGACTTCGCCGCTCTGGATCACCGCATAGCAATCCGGCGCCGGCTCCCAGGTGGAGACGTTCGGCGCGATCTTCTTGAGAAGGGCGAGTGCCGGATCGATGCTCTGCTTGTAGTCGGCGCCTGCCAGCTTGTCGAGGATCGGCAGCAGGATGACACCACGGGTATCGCTGAGCTTGGCGGCGATCTTGCCCTTGTATTTCGGGTCGGCGAGATCATTCCAGCTGGTCGGCGGCTGCTTCACTGTATCCGTGTTGTAGAGGATCGCCAGATTGTCCTGCGAGAAGGCGATCGCCTTGTCGCCTTCGAGGCGTGCCCAGGCCGGCATTTCTTCCAGCGCCTTGACCTTAGCCGGATCGAGCTTGGTGAAGATGCCATCCTTGGCCGCCTTGATGGCGACTGCAACGTCGATCAGGGCGACGTCAACCTTGGGGTCTGCCCGCTGCAAGGTCAGCAGCGCCAGGGTCTCGGCAGAATTCTTGCTCTGCTGATAGGTGACGCTGATACCCGGATACTTCGCCTTGAAGGGATCGATGATGAATTTCTGGTAGTTGTCGGCAAAAACGCCGGAAAAGCCGACGATATTGACCGTCCCCTTGACCGCGGCATCCTGAGCCTGGGCGCCGCCCAGGAGCGTGAACAAGCCGGCGGCGACCACGCCGGCGCGGATGAACATCCGCGAAATTCCATTCTGCATGTAAGTCGTCATGTCTGTCTCTCCAGTTATGAGCGAGGCCTACTTCTATCGCCGCGCAGTTCCCCGGGCTCGCAATGCCAAGCCCTTGTTTTCCGTGGTTCGGCAATTTCCTTCCCTGCAGCTGCTCAGGCCGGCAAGGATCATGCGGTCGGCGTCCAGGCCCGATCGAGTACCCGTAGCCAGTTGCGGCCAAGCAGCTTCAGAACGAGTTCCTCACTCCAGCCGCGTGCCAACATGCGCGCCGTCAGGTTCGGCATTTCGGTCATGCGCTGAATACCCTTCGGCTTGGAAATCTTCACCGACCCGAACTCGGTCAGCGTGCGAGCCGTGCCCTTATCCTTGTTGGCCCAAAGCAGCCATGGACCTGGACGCGGGCGATCCAGTGAAAAGTCTGTCCCGATGCCTACATGATCTTCGCCGACCAGATCGATGATATGGGCCATGGCGTCGAGATAGTCCTCGACGGTAGCATCGTTGCCGGCGGCAAGACCCGGCGCGAAGAGGCTTACCCCGATCAGGCCGCCCTTTTCAGCGCAGGCCACGAAGAGCTCATCCGGCTTGTTGCGCTTCACATCCTTCAATGCACGCGGCAGGATGTGGGAAATGCAAACCGGGCTTTTGGAACGTGCGATGACATCAGCGCTCGTCTTGTCGCCCACATGGCTCAGGTCGCAGAGCACGCCGACGCGGTTCATCTCGGCGAGAATTTCCCTGCCGAACCCGGTCAGGCCGCTATCGACCTCTTCCAGATACCCGGCGCCAGAATAATTCTGGGTGTTGTAGGTCAGCTGCATGATGCCGACGCCGAGATCCTTGAATATCTCCACGTAATCCAGCTTGTCTTCCAGCGGCGACGTGTTCTGCCAGCCGATGATTATCCCGGTCTTGTTTTCCGCCTTCGCCGCATGAATGTCTGCAGCGGTGCGCACCGGGCGGAGAATGTCGTCGTTTTCCCGCAGGAAACGCTTCCATTCAGAGACATAACCGATGCCCTCGCGGAAATTCTCCCAGAGCAGAGAGGAGACGTTGACCGCCGTCAGGCCACCGGCGCGCATTTCCTCGAATATCGAGCGGCTCCACTGGCAGGTCTGCAGGCCATCGACGATGATCGCATCGTCATGCAGTGTCTTGGCGGCAGTGTTTTCGGCAGCGGACATCATGCGGGTTCCTTCAATGCATCGGTCGTCTCGCGGCCTGTTTTCAGCGCCCTGTCGACGAAATCCAGCCGGTCCTGTCCCCAGAACAGTTCCTTGCCAAGGACATAGGTCGGCGTGCCGAAAATGCCGAACCGTTCGGCTTCGGCGAGATTTCCATGCCATTCCTCGACAATCGCGTCCGGTTGCGGATCGACAACCAGAGCCGCAGCGTCCGCCCCGGCAGTCGCAAGCGCGATGGCCCGCAAAGTTTCGAGATCGGCGATGTCGCGATCTTCGGACCAGAGGGCTCGCTGAACCGCAAACGAAAACGATATTGCGTCGAGACCGGCATTCTGCAATGCAATCACGGCCTGCGCAGCCGGCTCGATGGTGCGGCAAGGATAGAACTTCGGCTTCAGATTCAGAGGCATGCCGAGAAACTCCCGCCAGCGGCGCAGTTCGACTTCATGGTAGAGCTGGCGGGCATCGGGCCGCTTGCGCAACGGAATTCCGCCATTCGCTTCGATGATCCGGATCGGCCGCAGCCGCACTCGAGCACCGTTGTCTCGAGCAATCGCTACGGCCTTCTGCGCACCGAAATAGGCCCATGGCGACGAGATGCCATAGAAAATCTGCAGATCCGGGATTGGTTCACCCATTGGCACGGTTCATTTCCTCATAGATGTCTGCGTCGGTCCACTCGTCACCGAGGAGTTCCGGGGTATCAAAGCCGAGGAAGCGATCGAGATGATAGGCGCGATCCTCGACGAACAATGACCTGGCCAGTCCCGTCGCAAGGCGCGTCGCCCCTTCACTGATCGAAGGAATGCCGCTTGTGATCTTTCCGTGCGACGGGACTGCCGGATAGGCGAAGCAGCAGATCCGCGAAATCGCGGCTGCCGTTGCCGGATCGAGATCCGGTTTCGCCTGGAATTCAAAGGCCGGACCGAGGTAAGGTGCCGCCCCGATTCCGGCGTGCTCCCATCCTGCAGCCGGTGTATGGACGTCCCGCCAGAGCAGGACCTTGTCCTTCAGGGCCGCGAATTCCGCGCGCTTGTCGAAATCAATGGAGAAGCCGGTTGCGAAAATCACCAGATCGGCGGCATACCGGCCCTTAGGCGTCACCACCTCGACAGCACCGTCAGCCTCGGCCAGATCGTCGACCGGGCTGCCGACATGGAAAAACGCGTTCGGATGCCGCGAGACCCGCAGGACACTGTGGCGGGGCGGCGGAATCTGCGCCCGCTCGCCGGCGACCATATAGGTCCATTTGTCCGCATCCGGCAGGCCGAGATAACCATGCGTCATGCCCTGGCTGCCCACGCCGGTGAACTTGTCGACACGGGGGATATCCGCGCGGCGAACGAAGATATCGACGCGGGCGGCACCGGCTTCGAGGGCCGCCGCCGCATTGTCCATCGCCGAGGCGCCGGCACCGACGACGGCGACCCGCCTGCCCTTGAGCGCGGACATGTCGATCAGATCGGCGCCGTGCTTCACGAAGCGCTTCGGCACGCGGGCCGCTACATCGGGCAAGGTCGGCGCTCCGAGGCCATCAAGGCCGGTCGCCAGAACCACGCGGCGGGCGAGAGCCTTCTTCGCCGTCTCGCCGTCGCCAAGGTCGAGCGCCAGGAGGCCATCCGACCGCAGCTCAAGACCGGAAAGCGCCAAACCGTTTGCGACATCAAGGCCGAGAACGCGGCGGTACCAGACGAGATAATCCATCCACATGGGACGCGGAATAAGCCCCATCTCCAGATAGGCCGGCGCACCGTATTGGGCCTCGAACCAGGCGCGGAATGTCAGAGATGGAATACCGAGCGCCGGTCCAACGGCTTCCTTGCGCGTCCGCAATGTCTCCATCCGCGCATAGGTGATCCAGGGTCCTTCAAATCCTGCGGGGGCGCGATCATAAGCCCGAACATTCTCGATGCCGACTTTCTTCAACGCCGCGAGCGTGACGAGACCGCATAGGCCCGCACCCACCACCGCAACGTCCAGAACCGGGGCGCCGTTCACCTCGGTGGCCAGCATCCAGGCCTGTGGCGGCTGGTTCAACCATAGAAGGTCGAGTTTAAGGCGGATTTCCAGTGCACCGAGAGACGCCGGACGCGACATATCGTACGTTTCCATCGCCAACCTTATTATTCCGAAATAACATTATAAGCACGGTACCATGTGACTTGTGGAATGTAAATGCGATACATGCCGAAGGATCAGGCAAGCATAATCTTTAAGCATCAGATGCAGCGAAGCCTGGTAGCGAAAGGTCCGCGTCCTCTGGCGAGGCAAGCCCTGTTCAGGATTCATCACAGCGGCTGGTCCCCTGTGAGTCCTGGCAATTATGGTGCAGCCTGAAGACCGAAATCGTGACCGGCGCCGGCCGCCCCACCCGTATTGACTAAACCAATCTGCGGCCTTGCAGATTGGTTTAGTGATAGGCTTGTGGGGGATCGGGAAAATCGGTAACCGGCCGGTCGCTCACGGGATCGGTCGACAGGCCGGCTCAGTGTGATTAGGCATGGAATAAGGGGTCTGACGCAATCTCGATGACATCAGGGCGCTCCGACAATAAGTGCTTCGAGGAGATCCAGCTTTCCGCGCCCGTACATCTGCCGCTTGATAAGTTTGAGCTTGGTAATCTGTCCCTCAGTCTGGCCGTTTGACCAACTTGAAGTGGTTGCGTTCTGGACCGCTGCTCGGTCGCGGATGACGCCGTTGGCGAATGACGCGACCAGGCTTCCTGCTACGCGGTCGATCCACGTATCGAGATCATCGTTAGACTTGCGTCGCAGCATTTCGTGAAAGCTCCGTCGTCAGGCCGCCGCGCGAACGTCCCATGCAGGGATCGGCAGATCCCCCTTTTTAGCGTTGGCACCATGCTGGTGAACGCGAACGCAAGAACTGTCGATCATCACGATGTCTCCATCGTAACGCTTTGAAACGGCGTCCAGAAGGCGATCCCAGACGCCCGCCTTGCGCCAGCGGGAGAACCGATTGTAAAGCGTCGTGCGCGGACCGTAGCGTTCCGGCACATCTCGCCAAGACGAACCAGTCCTGAAACGCCACAGGATGCCGTTGATCACTCGGCGGTCGTCGACACGTTCGATTCCACGGCTGTTGTTCGGCAAAAGGGGGGCAATGATAGTCCATTCTTCGTCGCTCAATTCGTGACGGCGCATGGCAATCTCCTTTCAAGGAGAGTGAATCACACACCGTCAATAAGATGAACCCCGTTTATGGGGACACTGCCTAGGGCCAAACCTGTCGGTAACAGGATCGCTCGCGACAATCCTCTGGTCGTCAGCGCTTAGGCGTGAGGGCTTGCACGTCGGCGCACTGGATTTCGCCAGACTGGGCATGATCGTTATGACGCCCGCGTTAATATTGGCCCCGGCGGCTTTGTTTGTCTGACTGACAATACCGCATCACGAGAGCCGGCAGAGAACCGCAAATGGCAACTTGCTGCTTGTCGCGTTAGCCGATCTTCTGATCGATCGCTTCTAGTGCAGAGGCGGCAGCAGCTTCGATGTGTGCAACACAGAGCTTGTAGGAGAGCTCCTCATCCCGCGCCTCTAGTGCATCCAGGAACTCACGAAGTTCACGAAGGGATTGCCGAGCACGTTCCGAGCGCGAAAGGGATACGACCCTGAGCTGTGACGCCCTGGTGTGAATCCGCTTTAGCATGTCGCCTGCGATCGGGTTTCCCGCTCCTTCGAGTAAAATCTCGTAAAATCGAGTTTTCGCTGTTATGAAAGCCTCCGCGGAGAAGTCCTCGTAGACATCCGCGAGGTGATTGACGCTGCGTCGAAGCGCTCTCAGTTGCTCGTCGGTTGCGTTCCGTGCGAAGAGCCGCGCGGCCAGGCCTTCCAGAGCAGACCTAACCTCGTATATGAGGCGTGCGATCTCAGGTGTGACAATACTGACGCTCAGGCCCTTGTTTGGCTGCAGTGTCACCAAACCGTCCACTTGCAGTTCCCTCAATGCCTCCCGCAGCGATGGACGCGAGACGCCCAGCATTTCGCACAACTCACGTTCGACCAAACGAGCTCCGGGTGGAAATCGCCCAGTCGCGATCGCCATTCTCAGTCGCTCCGCAACCTGCTCGCGCAAGCCAGGAAAGCTTTGGATACGCATTGAATCATTGCTAGCAGTGTTCAATAGGTCAAACTTCCATTCAAATTTCGCGGACGGTCACCATGGCCGGTTTATCTATAACTGAGACAACTTTTCATATTGTCATGTTGTATGTCAATATTCCAGGCTGGTGCAGGCCGGCCACCTTCATGGAATACAGGTCCCCGTCACAGAATCTTGCCGCCGACCTGCTCGACGAACTGGTCGGCCGGGCCCGACCATTCGATGGCGCCATGCTCGATCAGGTAAACACTGTCAGCATGCCGGGAAGCGAAAACCATGTTCTGCTCGGCCAACAGAAGCGACAGTTCGCCGCTCTTGCGGAGGGTCTCGATGGATTCCGAGATAATATCCATCACAATCGGCGCCAGCCCTAACGTCGGCTCGTCAATCAGGAGCAGTTTCGGCTTCATCATCAACGCGCGGCCGATCGCCAGTTGTTGCTGTTCGCCGCCCGATAGCGTTCGCGCATACTGCCCACGCCGTTCGCCCAGTCTTGGAAAGATCTGTTCGACAAAATCCAGCCGCTCGCGTTTGTCGGCAGAACTCAGATGCATGCCGCCAAGCTGCAGGTTTTCATGTACGCTCATGTCGCCGAAGAGCTCGCGCGACTCCGGGCAAAGCACGATTCCGGATCTGGCGATTTCATGCGCCGGCGTCCCGGCGATCGATTGCTGCCGGAATAAGACCTCGCCGCGAGAGGGTAAGAGGCCCGCGATTGCGTTAAACAGAGAGGTCTTGCCCGCGCCGTTCAAACCGACCACCGCTGTTACGCCCCTGTCGACGACATCTATGGAGATATTGGAAAGTGCCTGGGCCTTGCCGTAGGTAACATTGAGATTTCTGACGCTCAGGACAGGCGGCGCTTCGCTCTCACGCTTGCGGACGTGCGCTCCGCTCGTTTCGCTTTGGCTGCCAAGATAGACACGTCGAACATCAGCATTTGCGAGTACTTCGCGTGGGCTGCCCTCGGCGATTTTCTGGCCAGAACTCATGGCAACTGCACGATCAACCAGGGCCGCAACGCTCTTGACGTTGTGATCGACGAGGATCAGCGCCCGTCCCGCCCCTCTCAGGTTGCGAATAAGGTCGGAAAACTCCCGCACCTCCCCGGCGCTCAAGCCCGCAAAGGGTTCGTCCAGCAGCAACAGATCCGGATCGCGTGCCAGCGCCTTGGCGACTTCAAGCCGGCGAAGACCGGCGAACGGGAGCTCGGAGGGGAATTTCTCCTCCATTCCACCAAGACCGACCAATCGCAGAGATTCGAGCGCCTTATCGCGTTGAGCGTCCGTAACGCGCAAGTGCGTCACCTTGTTGGGCAGGCAGGCCAGAAGCACGTTCTGTAGTACGGTCTGTTGCTGAAGCGGGCGCGAGTGCTGGAACACCATGCTCACCCCCATGCCCGCGATACGGTTCGGCGCCCAGCTGGCAATGTCGACGCCATTGAGGTGGATGGAGCCGGCGTCCGGCTTGTGGAGCCCCATGACCAGGGACATCGTCGTCGATTTTCCTGAACCGTTTGGTCCGATCAGGCCAAGGATTTCGCCTTTGTCCACATCGAAATCGACCTTGTCCACGGCGGTCAGACCACCGAACCGCTTGGTAAGCTGCCTTGCTTCCAGAAGTTTCATGATGGTCTCCGAGCAAGCCGAACAAGCCCCAGCAAACCGCCGGGCAGGAAAAACAGGACGATCAGGGCGATCAGAGCGACTGCAAGCTCACTCAAAGAGCCGAGGGGCCGCAGATATTCGGAGGCGATGGCCATGAACAAGGCACCCAGGATCGGTCCGAATACGGTACGTCGCCCGCCCACTATCGCTGCGATGATGATCTGCACACCGACAGACGCATCGACGAAGACATTCGTGGATGCGGTGCCGAGATAGAAGGTCATCAACCCTCCGGCGAGCCCGGAAAAGAAAGCACTGATACAGAACGCGGTGAGTTTGTATTTGACGATGTTGAAGCCAAGAACCTGTGCATTGACCGGGTCCTGGCCGATCGCTTCCAGGATGAGACCAAAGGGCGATTTCACCAGGAGGTAGAGGACCAGAGCGGTGACCGCCGCAAGCCCAAGGGCAATATGAAAGTTTGTCGCCGCTTCGACGGCGATCACATCGGGTACGGCGATGCCGATCTCGCCGCCTGTCTTGTCGGAAAACAGAATGATCAACTGGCGCATAATAAGGACGGCGACCAGCGTCACCAGTCCGAAATAAGGGCCACGCAACCGAAGTGCTGGAAATGCCAGTACCGCACCGGCGACGACGGCGCCCGCGGCGCCCGCGGCCACGCAGATGAGCGGGGTCGCCACGCCATTGCTCGACATCAGCGCGGCAGTATAGGCGCCTGTCCCGATCAGGAAGGTGGCGCCGAAATTCGCCTCCCCGGCGTAGCCGAAGAGCAGATCCCAGCTCATCGCATAAACCGCGAAGAAAAGGCCGAGGGTCAGAATGCTCAGCGAATATTCCTGAAGGCCGACATAAGGCAGCACAGCCGTAGCGAGGCTGACGATAGCCAGCCCGATCAACGGACGGCGGATGGAAAAAGTATTGCCAGCCATTGGATTAGCGCCTTCCAAATAGACCCTGCGGGCGTACATAAAGCACGATAATCAAGATGATCAGCGCGGGAAGTGTTCTGACCGACGGGCTTATCAGGTAAGCGGTGCCGGTCTCGATAAAGCCGATGAGATTGGCGGCAATCAATGTACCGCCAACGCTTCCCAAGCCACCCAGAACTACGATCGAAAATGCGGTTGCGGTCAGTTCAAGGCCACCGCTTGGCGAAACGCCGAGGATCATCGCCACCAGAACCCCGGCGAGACCAGCAAGGCCGCCATAGATCGCCCAGACCACGATATGAACGGCGTTGAGGTTGACCCCGCATAGGGTGAGGCCCTTAGGATTGATGGATGCAGCCAGGATCGTTTGGCCGGACCGGGTTTTCGACACATAAAACCAGAGTGCCGCAATCACGCACCAGGACAGACCAGCGACTAGAACACTGGAAATCGGAGTGCGTACGCCGAAGATCTCGACAATGCCCGGCACAAGTTGAGGCACGCTCACAGGAACGTCACCGAACAGATAGGACAGTGCTTCCTGCAGGATGATGGTCCAGAGCAGCGTTGCAACGAGCATGAAGACGTGCTCATCGGCGACGCTGAGTTTCATGAGCGTGCGCAGTGGACGGATGATCAGGATAAAGGTCAGAAGACCGATCACGATTCCCGTCAGGATACCGAGCACGATGGCCAGCAACGGGTTCAGCTGCGCCGTACCCATCAGATACCACGTCGCGATGCCCGATGCGGCGAGCGTGGTTCCATGTGCCAGGTTCAAGATACCGCTCACACCGTAGAGGAGGGTAAACCCGGTGGTTGCCAAAGCATAGATCGCGCTGATCAGCAAGCCGCTGACAATGACTTGAATTAACATTCGGGTTCCCTCCCCAACGCTGCCACGGCAGCGCTTATTTCGGTGCGCTGTTTACGAAAGCCGGAAAGGCGATCTTGTTCTTGGCGATATCGGACGGCCATACGGCGACCTGCTTGCCATCTTGCCACTGGATGGCGACGCCGGTGACGAAGTCCTTGCCGAACTTCATGTCATGGGTCAGCGGGTCATTAGGTCCCTGGAAAACGATCCGGCCACTCGCACCGACGAAATCGGCTTTTTCGAGTTCCGTGACGATGGCGTCAGCATCGGTCTTGCCGGCCTTTTCGATGGCGTTTTTCAAGAGATAGATTGCATCGTAAGTGGCATAGGAGTGGGCAGCCGGCGTGGTGCTGAAGCGCTTTAGATAGGCCTCGCCGAACGGCACGGTCTTGGGCGTCAGTGCGGAGTCCTGGGAGGCAGCCGTAAAGGTCACCAAGCCTTGGGTCGCTCCGCTGGTCTCCTTCCAGAACGAGCTTGCGCCCGCCTGTGCGTTATAGCCCATCAGCAGCATCGGCACCTGCTGGTTTGCCCACTGGACCACGGGCTTGTTGCCGATGATGCCGACGCCGGTGACGATCACGTCCGCCTTCATCGCCTCAATCTTCTGGAAGATCGGCGTGAAGTCGCTGGTGTCGGTTGCAACCTTGATGGTCTCGGCGACGTCGAGGCCATGCTGAGGAAGGCAGGTTTTCAGAGCTTCATCATAGCTCTTGGTCCACGCGGCATCTTCCGTCATCAGGACGGCGCGCTTGTATTTGAGCTGCTTGACGGCAAGATCGCTCACCGACTGGCAAACGCCGTCCGCGGTGGAGCTAGCCGGCAAAATGGTCCGGAACACATATTTGTAGGCGGGGTAATTGTCATGGACGAGCTTGCCGACCTGATCGGCGCCCGCGCCGGTGACGATGTAGGGCACTTTCAGGCGAGCGGCCCAGGGCGTCAGCGTGATCGCGATCTCGCTGAGGAAGGTCCCGACCATCGCGCTGACCTGGTCCTGACGGACGGCGCGCTGGAAGGCGAGCGTCGCATCGCTGGCGGAGCCCTGGTCGTCGTACTGGATCAGTTCGATCTTGCGGCCTTTGACGCCGCCGGCGCCGTTGATTTCCTCGACCGCCTGCGTCGCGCCATTGAGAATTGCGGCGCCGTTGATCTGGGCGAATTTCGCCATGACCCCGATGCGGATCGGCCCGTCGTCCGCCGCGCTCGCCTGAACGGACATGGCTGCGGCGATGAAGCCGCCAAGCGCGAGTTTCGATAGGGCTTTCAGGCCTGAATGGACTTTTGTCATGCTATCCTCCCTGGGTGTGAGACCTTGTCTCGGATAAAGGAACCGATTTTCGGCGCGCGGCCATTTCGTCTGCGCATCCGTATTCGCGGGCAGTTCTCCTCCCGCCCGCAGCTGAAAATTCAGATATTTCAGGCGCCGGTGCTCGGCGTCGGAGAAACGACATTCATTTCGAGCAGCACCTCGTTGGCTGCCTTGAAGGCGTCGAGGCCTGCCGGAATCCCACAATAGACGGTCGCGTGTAGCAGAACCTCTCGGATTTCCTCGGCGGTCAGGCCGTTATTGACGGCGCCACGCACATGAAGCTTGATTTCGGCGGCGCGGTTGAGCGCGGTCAGCATGGCAAGGTTGAGCATGCTGCGCGTCTTCAGATCCAGCGTATCGCGTCCCCATGCGTAACCCCAGCACCATTCGGTGGTGATGCGCTGGAACGACATCATGAAATCGTTGGCATTGGCGAGAGACTTGTCGACGTATTCGGTTCCCAGCACCTGCCGACGCAGCGCAAGGCCTTTGGAAAACATATCTTCGATGGTTTCGTCCTGGGGTTTTGTAGACATGGACAGGTCCTCGTTTCTTGGCTCCTACGGAGCCGCTGCGTAGGTCGGGAACATATTGGGCAAGTCGGTTGCCTGGAGACGAAGGCGCCAACGTCGCCCCGTCTCCAGCATCCGCTCACATCGATTTGACGGAAATTCCGCCATCCACATGCAACACCTCGCCGGTGACAAAGCTGGCATCCGGGCTGAGAAGAAAGGCGATGCCGGCGGCGATCTCGGCTTCTTCGCCAAGGCGTCCAAGGGGGGTCTGCCTGCGCCGCAGCGCATAGCCTTCCTCGTTGACGATCGCCCGCGCGCCCGGCGTCGGCACCGCACCCGGTGTCACCGCATTCACCCGAACACCGCGCGGGCCGAGTTCGACGGCGAGTTGCCGGGTCAGCGATGAGATGGCGCCTTTGACGGCGGTGTAGGACGCCGTGTTGGCCATGCCGAGATCGGCGACCGGCGAGCAGATATTGACGACGGCGGCGCCGTTTTTCGACCCATGCGCAAGCAGGGCCTGAACACCCCAGAACGCGGCCTTGACGCCGACGGCCAGCATCCTGTCGAGCACGTCTTCCTCGATATCGTCCACGGGTCCATAGCGGATCCACATCGCATTGTTGACGATGCCGGTCAGCGGGCCGAAGGCGGCTGCCAGCCGCTCGGCTACGGCCAGAAGCGCGGCGCGGTCGCTGACATCGGCGGCAAGTCCGAGTGCTTTGCCACCCGCCGCTTCGATTGCCTGCACGGTCGATGCCACGTCCGCTTCGTTTACGTCGACTACACCGACCGATGCGCCACGTTTGGCAAGCAGTTCGGCGGTCGCGCGGCCTATGCCCCGCCCGGCTCCGGTGACCAGAACCACGTCGTTCGACAGATGCTCGTTCATTGTTTTTCCTCCCGGTCCGGTGCTTCGGGCACGCCGCCGTAAAGAGACCAGAGCTGTGCCGCAAGCGTGCCGGAATCGACGGACAGCTCGATGCCGGTTATGCCGGAAGCGGCATCCGAAAGCAGGAAGGCAATGGCGTTGGCCACCTCTTCCGGCTTGACCAGCCGTCCGAGTGCCGTCTGACGGATCATCGTTTCCGGGTTTCGCTCACCGCGCGCGTAACTTGCCTCGACGGCCGGGGTGCGGGTTGGGCCGGGGCATATGGTGTTGACCCGAATGCCGCTGCGTCCCCACGCGACCGCGAAGTTCCGGGACATGTTGATGATGCCCGCCTTGGACGGACCGTAAGCCTGCAGCGGAGAGGAATTGAACGCCGTGATCGAGCCGACATTGACGATGGACCCCTGTCCGCGCTCGAGCATTCCGCGCCCGAACTCGACCATGCTCCGGAATGTGCCGGTCAGATTGACCCGCAGGATATCGTCCCATTCCGCCGCGTCCTGCCGTTCCGGCCTGTGCGGATTTTCCAGATGCGCCGCGACGCAGGCAAGCCCGGAAATCGGCCCGACCTCGTTTTCCACGAAGCGGGCGGCATCCACGATGCTTTGCGTATCTCCGATGTCGACGGCGTACCCGACGCCGCCGAACTCATCGGCCACGGCTGCCGCCGCGGCTCCGTCCAGATCGAGGACCGCGACGCGCCAGCCGTCCTGCGTCAGCTTGCGGACGCAGGCCTTGCCGATTCCGCCGGCGCCTCCGGTCACGACGGCGATTTTTCGAGGATCACGCAGGGCCATGCTCACAGAACAGAGTAAACCGCTTCGATGATACGTCTTGCGCGCGGACCGTTATCCGGTCGCGTATGCATCTTGTTGCAGGCATAGGAAAACCCGATCTTGGCGTCTGGATCGCCGAAGCCGATCGCCCCCCCGAAACCATGATGCCCGAAGGCGCGGGGATTGGGTCCCATCCAAACCGATTGCGGCGTGTTGAGAAGAATGCCGCGCGCCTGATGGTACGGACGCTGCTGCATCTGCTCGGTCTGGTTATGCTGCTCTGTCGTCATCGCACGGATCGTTTCAGGGCGCATGATCCTCACGCCGTCGAGTTCGCCGCCGCGCGCGACCATGCCATAGATCGCCGCTACCGAACGGGCCGTTCCATGGCCGTTGGCGCTGGCGATTTCGGATTGCCGCCAGCCCGCCGAATTGAGCGTCACATTCATCGGCTCTTTCGGATGCTGAAGAAAACCCTTGGCCAGCAGCGAATCCGGCTCGTTGTCCTTGCGGGCAAACAACGTTCCCTCGATGGTCGGCACGAGTTCGGCGCATCGTTGCCTGTCGGCTTCCGTCAGGCCGCCGATACGGTAATCGAGCTTCAGCGGCGCGATCAGTTCGTCATGGATGAACTGCGGATACCGTTTGCCGGTGATGCGCCGGACAATTTCGCCCAGAATGTTTCCCTGGGTATGGATATGATAGGCGGCAACCGTGCCCGGCGCCCAGATCGGCGCCTGTTTTTCGAGCGCTTTCACAATCACATCGCAGTCGAAAATCGCGCCGGGAAAAAGTGGATCGAGGACGACCGGCAGACCGGCGGTATGGTCGAGAACGTGGCGGACCAGCAGGCCTTCCTTGCCATTCTGCGCAAATTCCGGCCAGTACTGGGCAACCGGCGCCTCGGGATCAACCAGACCCAGGTCGATCAGAATGTTGAAGGCGATGCCTGATATGCCTTTGGCGACCGACATCATGCAGACGATCGTATCGCGTTGCCAGGGCTCGGTCCTGGCTTCGTCGCGATAGCCGGCCCAGACGTCGATTACCTTTTCGCCGTCGACCAACAGCGCCGCAGCCGAGCCTATTTCTTCCTCTACACGATAGTTCTCAAGGAAGGCGTTGACGGCCGGCTGGAATTTCGGATCGAATTCACCTGCAAATGTATAGGCAATGTCGCCGATCTTGATCGTTTCGTCTAAAAGCATGCTAGGTCCTCCGTAACCACCGATCTATTTATTGTCAGACAATCTGTCAATAAGCTCATTTCTTGAGCGTGCGCTTTAGCGGATGGAGGTCTAGCCTAACGACATCGGGGAGATCCGCGCTGAGGATGGGCCATCGGAGGCGAACGTCTGGATCGTGCCCAGGGATCAGCAGATCCGCGTCGCCGCCCACTAATTCTTCGCATCGGATAAATCCTTCCAGCATCTCCCCAACATGATAAACGATGGGAAATGGAGCCCGACGAGTTCGGTTTTCGTTGAAATGAAAGGCATCTGAAGCAAGCAGGACCTTACCGCGGGCAGTCGCAACGCGAACAACCTGCAAGCCGTCGGAATGTCCGCCCATCCGAAACACCTCGATGCCGGGAAAAATCTCTGCATCACCATCGTGAAAGACCATTCGTCCGTCGAAGACGATTTTCACCGCCTCCGTCACGTCGCGGCACTCAAACGGCGCCCTCAGGCAGGAGTGGCACATATGACGGCCCGTAGCGAAACGCATTTCGCTCTCCTGCAGATGAAATCGCGCTTTAGGAAAGCGGTCGAGATTCCCTGCATGATCGTAATGGAGATGAGTGAGAATGACGTCAGTAATCGTTTCTGGATCGATACCAGCTTGACGCAGAAGATCGGCCGGATGATGCAGTAGAATGCGGTTTCGCGTCTGCGCGGCCTCCTCTCCGAAGCCGGTATCAACCAGTAGGCAGCGCCCCTCGCCGCGAACGGCCCAGACATAGTAATCGAGCGGCATCTCCCCATCATGCAGATCCATGCCGGGGAAAAAGTTTTCACGTCTGGGCCGATGCAGGTAGGTTGTGGCGTATCGCAGCGCCAGAACTTCATACGCCGGTTGATCACTCATCGTCATGTCCCGCCTCATCTCCATTTCGAGCTTGATTTAGCATACTGTCACCTTGTAAGACAATCTTGACCTCGTGCAGTTAACTCGCGAGATTGTCGGCAGGCCAAGCGATTTTACGGAGGACGGAACGTGAGCCACGAGAACGACTTCCCACGGGTAGGTTTCATTGGATTGGGCGCCATGGGCGTACCGATGGCGAGGCGAGTGGCCGAGGCCGGCTACCCGTTGATGGTTTTCGACGCGGATTCCGCTCGCACGGCGCAGGTCGCCGCATCGTTGTCGGCTGAGGCAGCTCAAAACGCGGGGGAACTGGGAAAGACCTGCCAAATCGTTGTGACGATGCTCCCGACCAGCGATGTCGTCAGCGATGTCCTGTTCGGGGACAATGGGCTTGCTGCCGCGCTTGCGCGCGGAAGCATCGTCGTCGACATGACCAGCGGCTCTCCAAGCAAAACCCAGGAGATTGCGAAAAAATTGGAACAGTCTTCGATCGCACTTTGCGACGCCCCGGTCTCTGGCGGCGTACCACGTGCCAAGACGGGCGAATTGGCCATCATGCTTGGCGGCGATGCAGCCACAATCGAGAGGATCCGGCCGCTCGTCTCCTGCATGGGCACCAGCCTCACTGTGGTCGGCGGCGTCGGTTCCGCGCATGCGATGAAGGCACTCAACAATCTTGTCAGCGCCGGCGGATTCCTGATTGGCATGGAAGCGCTGCTGATCGGCAGCCGGTTTGGCCTTTCGCCGGAGACCATGGTCGATGTTCTGAACGCCTCGACAGGCATGAACAATTCGACCCAGAAGAAATTTAAGCAGTTCGTGCTTTCGCGTAAATTCGATGCCGGTTTCGGGCTGGACCTGATGGTCAAGGATCTCGGCATTGCGCTGGAGGTCGCTTCGCAGACGGATACTACGACGCCGTTGTCCTCGCTTTGCCTGGAACTATGGAGTGCTGCGAAAAAAACGCTCGGGCCTGGCCAGGATCACACATCTGTTGCTCGATTCCAAGAGTTGATTGCTGGATCTGAACTCGGGCAAGAACCGCGTTGAGAATGAATTGCCGCTGGTCATTTATCGCGCTGAATGAATCCCACAATCAAACTGCATCCGCGACAAATGTTTGTTTCTGGGTGCCGAGGCCATCGATGCCGAGTTCGACCATGTCGCCGGCCTTCAGGTAACGCGGCGGCTTCATGCCGAGGCCGACGCCGGGAGGCGTGCCGGTGGAGATGACATCGCCGGGATGCAGCGACATGAACTGGCTGAGATAGGAAACCAGATAACGCACGCCATAGACCATGGTCTTGGTCGAGCCGTTCTGGACCTTCTCGCCATTGACGGTCAGCCACATGCCGAGGTTCTGCGGATCGGCAACCTCGTCCCGCGTTACGAGCCACGGGCCGATCGGGCCGAACGTGTCGCAGGACTTGCCCTTCGTCCACTGGCCGGAGCGCTCGGCCTGGAAGGCGCGTTCGGAAACGTCATTGGTCAGGCAATAACCGGCGACATAATCCATCGCGTCGTCTTCGGAGACATATTTCGCGGTCTTGCCGATCACGACGCCGAGTTCGACTTCCCAATCGGTCTTTTCGGAACCGCGCGGGATAATGACATCGTCATTCGGGCCGACAATGGCCGAGGTCGCCTTCATGAAGATGATCGGCTCCGGCGGAACCGTGGCGCCGGTTTCGGCAGCGTGGTCGGAATAGTTGAGGCCGATGCAGATGAACTTGCCGGTGCCGGAAACGCAGGCGCCGATCCGGCCGGGAGCGATTTCCGGCAGGCTTTCCGGGTCGATCGCGGCGATCTTCTTCAGGCCTTCCGGCGAAATCGCGGCACCGCCGATATCGGCGACATGGCCGGAAAGGTCACGAATCTTGCCCTTGGAATCCAGAATTGCCGGCTTTTCCTGGCCCAGCTCACCAACGCGCATCAGTTTCAAGGTCTGCTCCTTTCAAATTTGTTTCGGAGAACAGGTCAGATCGTCCAGCCACCATCAATCGCGAAAGCCTGTCCAGTGGTGTAAGTTGCACCCGCGATATAGACTGCGAGATCCGCAATCTCCTCGGCCGCTCCTAGTCTGCCCTGGGGCTGGCGCGCAATGAAATTCGCAAGAGCGCTATCATAGTCACCCGTTGCCTGAAGCCTTTGATGCAGTGACGGACTGTCTACGGTTCCCGGGCAAATCGCATTGCACCGAATCCCCTGCGCTACGTAGTCGGCGGCGATCGACTTGGTCATGCCGATGACTGCCGCCTTGGTCGTCCCATAGGCGAAGCGGTTCGGGACGCCTTTGATGCTGGAAGCAACCGACGCCATGTTGATGATACAGCCCGATTTCGCATGGATCATGCCTGGCAGAACCGCGCGGGTGGTGCGTACCATCGCTTTCACGTTCAACTCGAACGCAAAGTCCAAATCACCCTCGGCCATATCCAGAACCGAACCACTGTGCACGATGCCAGCGCAATTGAAGAGGATATCTACCCGGCCAATATCGCCGATGGCGGCCGCAACCGCGCCACTATCGAGAACATCAAGCATGCTTGCCCGGATACCGGAGATACCATTCAGTTGCTGGACGAGGTCTGCGTTAATATCGGTCGCATGAACTCTTGCGCCAGCGGATGCAAACGCCAGCGCCGCTGCCCGTCCAATTCCCTGCGCGGCAGCCGTCACGAAAACGGTCTGCCCATCCAGTTTTCCACTCATGCGACGCCTCCGAAGACCGGTAGACGAGGATTAAACGGTGCAGCACCAAGCTCGCTTCGGTCCAGACGCTTCGGGCGGGCCCAATTCTCGCGTGCAGTATTTGAAAGCACTAGCCCATGTCCGGGCCGGTCGGGCGCATAGGCATATCCGTCCCGAATCTCGATAGGCTGCTCGACCAGATGGTCAAAGTTCTGGAATGAATATTCCAGCCATTCGACCTCGGGCAGCGCCACGGCCATATGCACGCCCACTTCCAGGAACGTATTCCCGATGGTCACCGGAATTCCGAGGTCGGCGGCAAGCCATCCGATCCGCATCACATCCGTGACGAAAGCATGGACATTGAGAATGTCGGCGCCAAAGGCCTCCAGCAACAGCCGCTTACCGTGAACGTCAAGATATTCGCCGGAATTGATCTGCGTCCAGCTTGCGGCATGGCGAAGCGTGCGCAGACCCTCGTAGTCATGGCGGAGGATCGGATCTTCAACCCACAGCAATTCGTGGCCGGCGGCCCGAATTGCTTCGAGCTTCATCAAGGCTTCCTTGGAGTTCCAGGCCTCATTCGGATCGATCATCACCTTGGAAGCCGCGGGCACGCAGGATTTGAGCAGTTCCAGACGTCGCATGTCTCGCACGAAATCCGTGTGACCGACCTTGATCTTGAAGGCCTCATAACCTTGTGAGGCCGCATATCCGAACAGTTTCACGAAATCATCGTCGCTCAGGTGGAAGTCGAGGCCTGAGGCATAGGCGCGAACCCGGTTTCGCCGGCTTCCCAGCAGCACATGCAGCGGCAATCCCGCTTCCTTCGCGGCAAGATCCCATAGCGCAACCTGAATGGCCTCACCGAACGGCAGTGAAAACGCCCGCTGGTTTCCGCCGCGCGGGCGGTTCACGCGATGGACGAGAGCGATCGCTTTCTGTCCTGCCAGACCCGGCCACACTTCCCGCTCAAAAATGCTCTCGATTTCCGCCTGATCCGGCAGAGCCGTGAACAGGGTCTGGATAAAGCCGAGGCCGACTTCGCCGCTTTCTGAAATCAGCTCCAGGGCGGCGACGTTAGCATCATCAGCTCGAACCTGACTATCGCCAATTACCCTGTCGCGGGCGAACTGAAAACGCGTTATACGGAAATGAGAGAGAGTCATCACGGTTGCCTTCTGATCGATTATTATCGATATCTGATCTATCAGATGCCTACCGATTAGCAAATCAACGGAGTGGCCGCAAGTGGCGCTGAAGGCAAAACCGAGCAACGATCAATCCCCCGCGGCACAACGCATGAGCGACGTCGCATACGATCGGATCCTTGAAGGTCTCTTTGATCGTCGCGTTCCGGTCGGCGCTTTCATCTCGCAAAACGAGCTTTCCGCGATCATCAACGTGCCTGTCGCGCCGCTGCGCGACGCCTTGCGGATGCTGGAGGCGGAGGGGATTCTGACGATCCACCCAAGGTCAGGCATCCAGTTCGTCCGTCCAGGAATGGAGCTGACGCGATCAACATACCAGTTTCGCATCATCATCGAACGCGCGGCCGTGCGGGTTTTTGCAGAAGAAGGCGACGAACACGTTATGGCAACGCTGGAAGTACGCCATTCGCGGCTCGCTCGGGTCATCGAGAAGGGAACAATGGCACCCGGAATGCTGCAGGAACTCGACGCTCTGGAGATCGAACTGCACAGCAGCATCATTCAAGCGTTACGTAATCCCTTGATCGAGACAACGTACCGCCGCATGCATAATTACCTGCGTCTCTTAAGGCTTGACCGAAAGCTGACGCCCCCGATCATCCTGCGCACGATCGGCGAGCATCTCGATATTCTCGAGGCCTGCAGCAAGCGCAATGCGGAGGCGGCGGAAGCAGCCCTGGTTGCCCATTTCCAGGCTGCGATTCAACGAAACCTCGGCCTGATCTGATGTAACCGCCGGAGGTCAAAGCAGCAGTTGCGCCTGCATTGGAATGATGTTATCCAATCTCCGACTGATCGATCAGAACTATATTCTGATATTTCTGGGAGGAGATGGATATGCAGCTGAATCGCAGAGAGCTTCTGGCTGGCGCGACCGCAATGGCATTGGCAAGCCAGATGGGTACCGCTCGTGCCGCCGGGGCAATCAACTATTGGCATCACTTTGCCAGCCAGTCGGAGATGGAGGGTCTCGCGAAGATCATCGCGCTCTTCCAGGCGAAATATCCCGGCACGAAGGTCACACAGGAAGGCATTCCGAATTCGGAATATATGGCGAAAGTATCCTCCGCTGTTGTTGCCGGCGGCAAGCCCGATACCGGCATGGTGATCACCGAACGTTTCGCCGATCTCGTGGCCATGAATGGTCTTGTCGACCTCAGCGCGCGGGTGAAAGCCTGGCCTGGAAAATCGAACTTCCCTGATAATCGTTGGAAGGGTCTGTCCCAGGACGACAAGATCTATGCGGTGCCCGCATTCGCATTCGTCGACTGGATGTATTATCGCGCCGACTATTTCGAGCAGGCCGGCCTTTCAGGACCGCCGAAGAACTTTGACGAGTTCGTTCAGGCAGCGCGCAAACTGACCGACCCATCCAAGGGGCGCTATGCTTTTAGCATGCGCGGCGGCGCTGGCGCTTTCAAATACGTTATCGACGTGATGGAAGCTTTCGGGTCGCCGATCGTCAAAGACGGTAAGCCTGCTATCGACCGCGCGGCAGCCATTGAGGCAGTGACCTTCTATTCCGACCTCTTCGTGAAAGAAAAGGTTGTGCCCCCGAGTGCGCCGAACGACAGCTATCGTCAGATCATGGAGGCCTTCAGGACCGGCCAGACAGCGATGGTGTGGCATCACACCGGATCGTTGAGCGAGATTTCCGGTGCACTCAAGCAAGGAACGCAGTTTCAGACAGCCCCAATGCCAGCGGGACCAAAGGCACAGATTGCCCGCGTCGCCTATGCGGGCAACGGCGTCATGAAGGAAGACAATATCGAGGCCGCCTGGCAGTGGGTCAGCTTCTGGGGAGAACCGGAAGCTGCAATCGCGTTGCTTGAGGCAACCGGATATTTCCCCGCCTCGACCGCGGCACTGCAGGATCCCCGCTTGACGTCGAACAAGATCTATGACGCGGCGGTCAAGACGCTCGATTTCGGGCGCCTGCCCAATACCTTTGTCGGGGCTGCGGGCTGGTCGGAAAATGTCGTCAATCCCGCATTCCAGTCCGTTTTGACCGGTCAGTCCAAACCGGCCGATGCAGTCGACAGGATGATCAAGGGTCTCGACGCAGCAATGCGCTGATCCCAGACGAGGGCGCGCCTCGCGCCCTCTCCCCGCCTTCTTCAGGAACGGCGCGAAAGCCGAGGATTGAATGGATACTGGATCTCATCTTCCCAAAACCGGGATGATTGGGGAGCTTTCCGAGACGCGATACTGGATCTACCTGCTCCTTTTGCCGAGCTTGGTGATCATCTTGCTCGTGATCGCCTACCCGACCATCTACGGCATGGCCATCAGCTTTCGCGAGATGCGGCTGACACGGCCGGGCCTCACCGGCTGGGTCGGGTTGAAGCATTACCTCGTCATGATCGACGATCCGGTATTCTGGGTCGCTCTCAAGAACACCGTGCTCTGGGTGACCTTCGCGGTGGTGCTGGAACTGGGATTGGGTTTCATCGCTGCCACGGCTTTGAATCGCAATGTGCCGGGGACCGGGATCTTTGCAGTCCTGATCCTGGTACCCTACTTCCTTCCGAACGTCGTCGCCGGCCATATGTGGGCGCTGCTGCTGGACCCGCGCTTGGGCGTCATCAACGACATCCTTGTCGGCATCGGCATATTGAGCAGCTACAAAGCCTGGTTCGCCGATCCGAACACCGCCCTCGCCGCCACGATCTTCGTCGAGGCCTGGCACGGTTTTCCATTTTTCGCCCTGCTGTTGCTTGCCGGCTTAAAAGGGATCCCGCAGGATCTTTACAAAGCCGCCGCCGTGGATGGTGCCGGGCCAGTCGCTCAGTTCAGGCTGATCACCGTCCCGATGCTGAAGTCGGTCATCGCGGCCGCCGTGATCCTGCGCGTCATCAGCCTCGTCAACTCGCCGGATCTTCTGCTCATTCTGACCGGAGGTGGCCCGGGCGATGCGACACAAGTCCTGTCACTCTATGCTTTCCAGACGGCCTACAAAGACTTCAACTTCGGATATGCATCGGCATTGTCGGTCGTGATGTTCGTGATCCTGATGGTATTCGCCTACGCCTACATCCGCCTTTCCAAGATAGGTCAGGAGTAGATCATGGCCGCAACCCGCCGCAGCAGGCGAATGGCTGCTGACATTCTCACATATGTTGTTCTGGTCTCCATGTCGCTGTTTTGCATCGGACCGATTGTCTGGATGCTTTTGACCTCGCTGAAGCTCGAGGCGGACATCGTTACCCAGACGATGCAGTATATTCCGAACCGGATCACGTTTCAGAACTATGTCGCGATCTGGACCCAGTCGAGTTTCCCGGTTCTGATCGGCAACAGTTTCATCGTCACCCTCATCACCGTTGTCGTCTGCCTCGCCACAGGAACGCTCGCCGCATACGCGTTTTCTCGTTACACCTTCAGGGGTCGAAACACGCTGATGCTCGGATATCTCGTCGTGCGCATGTTCCCGGCGGTCATGATGATCATCCCGCTTTACGTGGTTCTTCGATCCGTTGGCCTTATCGACAGCCGCATTGGTCTCGCCCTTGCCTACACGAGTTTCCTGCTGCCTCTGTTCGTCTGGATGCTGAAGGGCTTTTTCGATGCAGCGCCGAAGGAGCTTGAAAGTGCCGCCCGGATCGACGGTTCCACCCGCTTCGGCGCCATGCTCTGGATCGTGATCCCGCTCGCAAGGAACGGCTTGGTCGCGAGTTCCGTCTTTATCGCGATCGCCGCATGGAATGAGTTCCTGTTTGCGCTGATGCTGACGACCGGACAAGGATCTCGCACCTGGCCGGTTGGCCTCCAGTTGATGGTCGGCGAGTTTCAGCTTCCCTGGGGCGTGCTCGCCGCCGGGGGCATACTCAGCATTCTGCCGGTCATGTTGATGTTTGCGCTCGTGCAGCGCGTGATGGTGCAGGGCCTGACGGCCGGCGCGATCAAAGGCTAAGGACACCGTTATGGCAACATTGTCTCTTCAGAACGTCCAGAAATCCTACGGCGGTCTTCAGGTCCTGCACGGGATTGATGTGGAGCTTGAAGACGGAGGCTTCCTTGTTCTCCTTGGCCCGTCCGGGTGCGGAAAATCCACTCTCCTCAACCTGATTGCCGGGCTCGATGACATTTCCGCTGGCGATATCCGCATCGATGGCCGTTCGGTCGTCGAGCTCGCACCAAAAGACCGCAATATCGCGATGGTTTTCCAATCCTACGCGCTTTATCCAACCATGACCGTCGAACGGAACATCGGATTCGGCCTGGAGATGCGCGGCGTCAATGGCGCTGAACGTAGTGCGGCAGTCAGGCAGGCGGCCGACCTCTTGCAGATATCGCATCTCTTGGACCGACGGCCCGCCAATCTCTCCGGGGGACAACGCCAGCGCGTCGCCATGGGCCGCGCCATCGTGCGCAATCCAGATCTTTTCCTGTTTGACGAGCCCCTTTCAAATCTCGACGCGAAGCTCCGCGCGGAGATGCGCACCGAGATCAAGCGGCTTCATGGGAGGCTCGGCACGAGTGTTGTTTACGTGACGCACGACCAGATTGAAGCCATGACGCTCGGCACTAAAGTGGCCGTCATGAAGGGGGGCTACATCCAGCAATTCGCAGACCCTCAGACGATCTACGAAAAGCCGGCCAACATGTTTGTGGCCGGATTCATCGGCTCGCCCTCGATGAATTTCGTGACTGGCACCCTGACGTCCGATGGCCGTCTTGCACGTTTCGAGGCACCTGGCGTCCGCGTGGAGGCCCCAATGTCTTCCGGCGAGGTTTGCGGCGCGAAAGCCGCCGTTCTCGGGATCAGACCTGAGGAGTTGAAGGTAGCCGATAGTGCAGGCTCGATGCTGACAGGGGTAATCGACGTCGTTGAGCCGACCGGACCGGACACCATGGTGACTATTCGCATCGCGGAGCAGCCAATCGTCGCGCGCCTCCAGCCACGCTTTTTGGGCAAGGTTGGAGAGACGATCGGATTGTCCGCTGATGTAAGCAGCATCAGTTTCTTTGACGCGAAAACGGAGTCTCGGATCTCGCTCTAGATGAGCTTAATTTTTGTTCAAAGCCCAAGTCGTGAAATCTCCAGCCCCTCTGGGATATGCGGCGATATGGTACGGTCGTCTCCGAAATCACCCGTTGAGAACCGGTGCGGAAGCCGCTATCTCTTTTCGGACATGGAGTGAGCACGTGAGCCGGTTCTGGAAGATCGAGACATGGATAGTTCAGACGCTCTGCGTCCTGGCGCTCCTGTTTCTCGGTCTCGCGCATCAGCCACCCGTGCTGGCAAGCGATGCTCGCGCGGCCGAATTTGCCGATTTCGTGCTTCCTGACGGCACCTTGCCAACACTTTGCGTCACCTCGACCGAGGATGGCGGTAAGGGTTCCTCTTCCCCGCATAAGGCCCATTCCCAAGGATGCGAGGCTTGCCGGATCAACGCTGCGGTCATCCTGCCAGGACCGACCGACACCGGCGGGATTTGGGTCGGCGTCGCTTCGGTGACTGAACTGCCGCTGCGTGTCGAAACCATTCACCGCCAGATCTACCCACCCAACACAGGCCCGCGCGCTCCTCCGCTCGATCCAGCCGTCGTCTGAATCCGCGTTTCGGCAGGTGCCGGGGCGCCTGCTGTAATGATTGTCAGCCTGCTCGCGCAGGTGGCTACGGATCTGGATCAATCTCATGCCTTCCATTACGATCGCCGACACGGCGGACACCGCTGTTACGAGCGTTTCGCTCTACCGCGCCATCTGGCGCTGGCATTTTTTCGCAGGCCTGCTGGTCATCCCTTTTCTCCTCAACCTGGCCGTCACGGGCTCTCTTTACCTGTTCAAGGACGAGATCAACGATACTGTGTTCGGGTATCGCTATCTCGTTGCGCCCGACGGTCGGGCGCTTTCGCCGCAAAAGCTGGTAGATGTAGCAGTCGCCGCCGTTCCAGGATCGACGCCGACTTCCTATAAGGACCCCGCTTCCCCAGAACGCTCGGCCATCGTTACCGTCTCGCATGACAAGGTCGCGACCCAGGTTTTCCTGAACCCCTATGACGGGAAGGTCCTCGACACGGTCGCAAGCGATGAGGAGTTCAACTACGTCGTCAAACGCATCCATAGCCTCGCCCTGTTTGGTGATGTCACCAACAAGCTGATCGAGATCGCTGCTGGTTTTGCAATGGTTTTGGTGGTGACCGGCATCTATCTCTGGTGGCCACGCCAGCAGACAGGTGGTGTCGTGACCGTTCGCGGAACGCCCGCTCGCCGTGTGTTCTGGCGTGACCTCCATGCCGTCACCGGCGCGTTCGCCGGCATCCTGATCTTTTTCCTGGCGTTGACGGGCATGCCCTGGTCGAGCTATTGGGGCACGAACGTAAATTCGTGGCTCGGGAGCCATGGCCTCGGCTATCCCACGCAGCTTTGGGATGATGTGCCAAAGTCGCAGAAGGTCACGTCAGACATTCTACCAAAAGTCGGCTGGACGGTGGAAAAGGCACCCGTCCCGCTGTCCGATATCGCCGCCGCCCGATCGAAGAAACCTGTCGGGCTGGACGTCGCCATCGAGGTAGCCAGAGCTGCAGGCATCCGACCTGGATTTGACATTGCAATTCCGGCCGACGCCTCAATGCCGATGCTCTATGACCTGATCAAATCGGTGCATATCGTTGCGATGGTCGTGTGGTTTGGCGGCACCATGTCCGCAGTCCTCGCGCTCGCCTATGCGAACCCAGAAATCATTGCCAAGTTTGCTCGTTTCGATCGTCTTGTCACGACGCCGGCCCTCGTCCTCTTATGGTTAGCCGGAATCACAATGGCCGTCTGGTATGGCTGGTTCAACAGCGGTTGGCTGGTCACGAAGCTGGTTTTCGTGGTCGCTCTTTCAGGGTTCCACGGCATGGTTTCCGGTAGGCTGAGGCGCGCGCAGGCAATATTACCCGATCAGCCCACGGCCATATCGCGGGCCATTCCCGCGATAATCGTCGGACTTACGATCATCGTGACCCTCGCGGTGACGAAAATGTTCTGATGAGGCTCGGTGCCGATTTCCTATCAGCGGTCTCGAACTGATTCGAACCGTCAACCACGTGCCGTAGACTCGCTAAACGTTTGAAAACGGCTCACCCACACGGGGAGATGTCCTGCATTACCAAGCCTCGCAGCAAGGACCTCCGCTCGTTGACGCCGCCCTCACTTGGTTCCGCTGGCTAACCCGCAATGATCCGCATCGAAGGGATAGTTAACCGAACGCCAGTACAGCTGAGGTCGCCAGGTTGCTGAGAAAATCAGCGTGGGAACGGAGAGGAAGGTGCGGCGGATACCGGTGGCTTGTATTCGCACACCGCTTTCAAAAGCGAGATTGTCTTCGCTTGTGCAGTCCTCGAAATATCCGCATATCCTTCTCTGTACTGAAGCTTCCCCATAACCGTACTAGCGAGGCCTGCGTTCATTCTCTCGGCGACTGCCAATGCAGCGGCGACGTTGTTTTTGAACGGCAAGAGAGCTTCAACAACGTATCCATCGCCGAGTGCCTTGGCAATGCACGCGATATCGAACATGTCGCGTGGTTGAAGAGAGGCACCCCGGTAGTGAACCTTCTTCACGATGATCTCGCCCGGTGTCTCAAGGTCAACTTCGATCCCTCGCACCGTGACACGGGACGTAGGATCGTCGGTCAGGCTTGGAGCGCAAATGTAGTCGATTTCACCAATTCCCGCGAACACGATCTTGAGCGCATGAGTACCATCCGAAACATATTCATCTGGGTTCACCTGCAGGGTATAGCCCTGCGTTGTCGGATTCAGATATGGGAGGACCTGCGGATCATCGATGAATATGTCGATGTCGAAGCTTTCACGATGGCCGATCTGGAGCATAAGGGCAGTGCCGCCACCGAACGTCCAGCTATCGAGGAGCGTAAAAGACGAGTTCGCCTGATTAATAATCGACACGGACTGGTCGAAGAGGCTTTCCCATTGGCTCATCACGACTTCCCTCAGGCGGCTAAGGCGAGCGGGTATCCGGCGAGCTGCGAGAATTTCTGGGCAATCTCGGATGCGGCCCCGTGGTCGATTTCCATCTCATCCAGAAATTGGTACTGGAGGTCGGCTTTCACTTCGGAATAGAATGAGAATGCGGAAGCATCGAAATTCTCAACGCTCGCGAAATCGGAAATCTTCGAAGCGAGTTGCTCAGCCGAAAGGTTCGTCCCGTAGGGGGCGTTCACCGTCGACAGTACCTTAAACGCAACGATAGACATCGTCATCACCACCAGTTTTCAATAAGCTATGTAATACATATCCCTCAAAAACGCAAGAAACACCGCAGATGCAGGCATTCAACGGCAATTATACAAATTGGAAATGATGTCGCAACGAGCAAGCGCCAGTCGCGAGATGATCAGCGACCCAAAAACGCCGCCGACTGATTTATAACATCCATGATCGCTATAAAATCCCGTAAGCCTCAGAATATTCGACAGCCGACAAGTAATCCGGCATGACGAATGCGCTCTGATGAAATCGAATGCGCCACGGCTCAACATATCCTGGCGTGCGGCGCGAGCTACCGTCTTGACGATCGTCCTCCCTCGATGTTCATTCGGACAATGTTCAAAGCCGCAAACGCTGTACAAATCAAAGTATCTCTCGACGAGGTCGCGCCGGACGTCTGGCGCCGTCTGGTCCTGCCGGTCCACTGGAACCTGGAGCATCTGCATCTCGGAATTCAGGCCGCGTTCAACTGGTGGAGCTATCATCTCTATGAATTCCGCATCGGTGGTCTGAGGTATGGGGATGTCGAGATCCTGACGGAAGATGCGACCGATGACGATCCTCCGGTCTTCGATCAGAAAGAGGTTCGCTTGCTGGACTTTGATCGAGGTTCTGTCTTCAGCTACCGCTATGATTTCGGGGACGGTTGGCGGCACACCGTTGCGGTCGAGGAGCTCTTAACGCTCACTGCTACACCCAAAAACGGGAGCTGCATCGCCGGCGAAAGGGCGCGCCAGCCCGAAGATGTTGGTGGTGTGTCGGGATAAGAGCGGACGATCCGGAATATGCCGAAACAATTCGGTGGTGCGGTGGGTACTTTGATCCGGAGTGGGAGTGGTTCGACCTTTCGATCGCAGACAAGGATGTTCGCAATGCTCTGCGTTCGAACGTCAAACGGCGCTTATATCAACCGAGGCCGAAAGCCGTTCCGAAGAAAAGAAAAGGCAATGGGTCAGGGTGAGCGCCTTGAATGGATTCGAACCTTCAACCCGTAGATATCCCAAACGCTCATCGCGCTGAATATCCATGATAATGTCCTTTATCATGGATATGGATTCGACGTGGTCGGAACCTCACATACACGCGACCACACCTAATCGAAGAGACATATGCCCAGCAAAAAATATAGCCAGCATCTTTGTGTTTACTGCCGAGCGAAACACTCAACGCCGACAGCAGATCATATTTTTGCACGCGAGTTTTTCCTGATCCCCGATCGCGGCTCCTTACCGAAAGCACCTTGTTGCGGCGAGTGCGGGGCAGAGAAATCTAAAGATGAGCACTATCTGACAGCAGTTCTGCCGTTCGGGGGCTTACATTCTGGAGCACGTGAGAACCTTACCACCATGGTGCCAAAGCGGCTGGCGCGAAACAAGAAGCTCCACCAAGAACTTGCGGTAGGTATGCGAATCTCCGAGGTGGGCAAACCCACGGTCGTTCCATTGGATACAAGCCGTCTCGAGCGCCTCTTTGAGCGCATCACCGTAGGATTGGTTTGGCATCACTGGGAATGCTATCTTCCCGCAACGCACCGCGTGGAGGCTGCGTTACTAAGCCCCCATGGGGAAGCATTCTTTGACAGCCTTTTCGCTATGCCCCCCAAAGAGCGGGCATTCGCAAATTTAGGCAACGGCACTATCGAATACGCAGGCGCGCGCTCCCACGGGGAAGAAACATTTTCGATCTGGCGTTACCGCGTCTATGGAGGATTGCAGATGACGGGAGACATTGATGCGCCCAACGTCACTTCTCATGGGATCGGCTGCATGACCGCGTCAAACGGCTTTTTTGAGCGCAATCCGTTCAAATCACACGTGCGCTAGGCCGGAATGCCAGCCTGACGGGGTCTTAATGTTACTAAGCGATCAAGTCTCTTGGTAACCCAATCCAGTTCAGCGAACTCTGTATCTGTCAGCGTGATGCTGGCAGTTATTTCTACTATCGCTGTAAACGGCAGGACCTTCCGGCCTTTGCTATCATCGTTGACGCTTTGACAGAGAAGACTGGAGGAAATAACGTCTCAGGCGATCCTATTTTCGTTTGCTAGCAGAGAGCTTCCGGGTTGCGTCGATTACAATAATTTCAGACGCGCGCTCCCCCCGCGCAATGCGGTCACGCTGAATTTCGAGAATGTCATCGAGCTTATTGCCCATGTCACCGAAGTCCATCACGACAAAGATCCCAAACTCGGTCCGCGATGCAGTCTTGTAGATTTCGAGCTGCTTTTCGTATCCATGCTTGACGGTTCCGCTTGAGCGCTTCATCTCGACAAGCACGCGGGCCGTGTAGCCCGTGGAGAACTTGAAGTCGATTGGACCGCCTCCCATGTTGGCTTCAGGCGATATATCAACGTTGTTCGCGGCGCAGAAACAGTCTGCGAGAGCGTAGTAGATCAACTGCGCAGCACGTTCTTTTTTAGGCTTTCCGCTTACCCATAGTTCTTCCCAGAGATTGCCGTTCTCAACATGGTGTTTGAAGAAATTGATCGTGTCTCTGACAAGCTCGACGATACGATCGGCGCCACTACTGAGATCATAAGCCTTGGATTGCTTAAGCCCGTCGAACCCATTCGCAAAAATTGATTTCAGTCTATAGTAGCCGAGGCTATCGGTATTTGGATCGTAGAACGCGACATGCTCTTTTACCGTTGCGAGGAACATCGCGAAGTCGTCCGCGGACTGTAGCGCGGCACCACGCAAGGCCGCTTTTCGATCCGCCACAGTAGGTTGAGCGATCGACCCAAGCATATCATTGACCCGCTCCCGAATTCGAGCATTCGCGAGGGCGGCGGCCTCGATGTCAGACCAGTCGTTCGCAACTGGTAGTTCCCTGACTATATCCTTCGGAACAAGAACTATCGGCACCTCCCGCGTACCGTTTTTGTAAACAGGCAAATGATGATTCGGGCTAACAGCAGTTTCCTTAATAGGAATTTTGTTCTTCCGACAAAACTCGGCTGTCAGCTCGGCTAGTTCGTCGATGATAACGCGTGTCGTGAAATCGCTGATAGTGTCCGGCCCAACGTTTTCCTCAAAGAACCCCATCAATGAAATCATCTCGGGATCCTTCGAGCCAAGACGGACGATTTCGCTGCAAGTCTGCATGATAGACGTTTGCACTTCTTCCGGACGAGAGCTTCCGGAACGTCCAGCACCACCGTAACCAAGACCGTTTTCCGGTGGCTCATTCAAGTTCAAACGTTTTTTTGCGTTACGCCACGCTACGTCGCCTTCACGTTCGGATCCTGCGATCAGTCGAATGAAGTCGCTAAAATGTTTGCGGAAGGTGGCGATCGCTTTCTTCGCAATTATTTCATGTCCCGATTTTTCGAGTAGGACGGGATCGATGAAGAGCGGGGTATCCACATCGATGAAGGGGTCAATGAGCCCTGCTTCGTCCAAGACCTTTTCGGATATCTTAAAGTATTCTGAAAATAATATCGGGTCCTTTATATGGGCCATTTGCAACCTCCCATCTTAGGTAAAACCTACATCAAGGCAGCCAGTTTGCAATACAACCAGATGATATGAATGTAAGGAATAAGCCCGGAAGCTGAACACCGAAAACTGTAAGGAAATCATGTCCGAAATCTAATGGCCATAACGTTGCGTCGCGGGATGCGGGTCTGACGTCTGCTTTCGGCCCAAACCGATCATACGAGCGATTTCAGAACGAGCGAGATGCGGTGGCAATCAGCCATTACGCTATCTGCACTTGCATGATAGAAGCGGACCCTCGTTAGGAAATTCCTCCGGCAGCTCCCCGGAAGGCCCAATAAGCGATAATCTTGCAACATATGCTTTTGCCGCGTTTGCCCCAACAAAGAGGGTGATTTGACTCAGTCGCCGCCAGTCTCCAATCTCGTAGCCCGCCTGCTTTCCGAAAAGACCCAGGCATCCATGGTGGCATTGCTCCGCGCGGAGGCACGCCCACCCGCGACTAAGGCTCTTTCGGCGGAAGTAAAGGCACACGTCTCGGTCCTCGCTGAGCACCTGACTGGAAAGCGGCCGCGCGAGGCGATCGCCACCGCTTTGGCAATGATCTTTCTTGACCCTGACCACGCAATCTCTTGCATTCGTCGCGATGGTGTGCTCCGCGCGTCGCGATACCAATACAGCGGATCACTTATCGGCAGGATAGCCAAGGCCGTGCTGAACATTCGCGACCTTCTGACCACGTCGCCGGATCGCATCGCCTACCTCGAATCGGTCGAGGCATTGTCGCGCCTTGCCGGAAACGCCCTGACCTTGAAGTCGGAGGTCGAGGCAAAGGTGCGAGCGCATCGAGCCGTTGTGTTGAAGACCGTTTTCGTTATGGTCAACAGCCTGTTCTATCATGAATGGAGCAACGACTTGGAGGCTAATTCGCTGGATGCCAGGCGTTACTCCTCCGAGGAATACGCTGAGGCTGCCTCGTTCATACTGCATACCTATGCGTCGATGTTCCCAGTCGACGACTTTTCCTTCGCCCAGGTCGACACTGAGGCCTTCGGGAAGAACGCGCTCGTCTACCAGCGGCTGTTGATGGACGCAATTCGGCTCACGAAGTTTAGGGAGGCGGAGCTGTTGATCGACGGGCTGCCGTATCGCGCGGACTACGAAGGTAACACGGTTACGGTCTCGTCGATTGACCCAGATCTCGAGCGTGCTGTCCGCCTTGGGTACATACAGCAGCAGATTCAAGGGATGGTTCGGCAGATCCATTTCGCGAAAACGAAGCCAGCAATCTCCATCCGTGCTGCGATAGACTCGGGATTTGATCGCGGCGGTTTCGAACATCTGCTCGAGATCAAAGATCAGATCGTAAGGCGTTTGGTTCTGCGGCTTCCCGCGATCCCGGAGTTGTTTGATGCCCTCTTCGCGACGGATGTTCTGTTTCATGATGAGATCCAGATGCTAACGGCGCTGGACGTTGACAACTTCGGAACGTTTGATGACCTCGTCTTTCCGATTACCGACCGCATCTCGTCGATGGACGTGTTCAAGGTGCAGCGCTACTTCAACTTCATCAGTTGCGCCTACCAGCGTCGGCTGGCGGACCTTAAGGATCCAGCCGAGCGCGCAGTCTTGAACCTGACCTCGACCCTATTGGTCATACCGCACAGTGATATGGTTAGGCAGATGCGGCTGATTTTTGGCGACGAGGACAAGAGCCGCGAGATCATCGGGCTTTTGACGATGAATTCCAGAGATCCGCACCTCGATCTCCAGTATCGCCCGTTCGTAGATGTCGGTGGCTACTACGTGGTTGCCCCACACGTGGTGGCCGTTTCCAACCTCGTGCGCAACACCATCGTTGCCAACCGCCTCAGGTTGGCCGCGATTGGCCCGAAGGACCGTATGGTCCACTCTGTCACCAAGGCGCTTCGTTCCGCAGGCTTCGAGGTCGAAAACGACTTCAAGGCGAAGGTCGCTGGACAGCTGTTAGAGCTGGATATCGTTGCGCGGCGCGACAGCGCGCTCTTCCTTTTCGAGTGCAAGAACGCCTATCATCCCGTCTCTGTCCACGAGATGCGCAACAGTTGGGACCACATCCGCAGTGCACGGAAGCAGCTCGATAGGCGGCAGGAAATTCTCACCGTTCCGGCGAACCAGGAGCAACTGTTTCGGAGGCTTGGCTGGAAGGGCGATTTTCCGTGCTCTGTTCATACCGGCATCGTGATTGCAAACCGCGTGTTCCATGGAGCCAACCTCAACGGGCACCCGATCCGGCAAGCACACGAACTGATCAACGTACTGAGGAGCGGTCGGATCGCCGCGAATGACGACAGCCTATCGTTCTGGCTCGGGGCAGAATTCCAAACAGTCGATCTAACCGCTTATCTTGGTTCCGGGTCCATTGCCACCGACCAACTTGCAACGCTTGATGCTCGAGAATGGCACTATTCGATGGGCTCCCGCCATCTCGTATTCTCGTCCTACATCCTTGATACGCTCAAGTGGGACCGGGAACTGCGAGAGAGGTATGGACTGCGAGTGGGTGAAGGTGACGCGGAGTCTGGCTTCGCTGTTGACGACTTGTAAAATACGCCCTCACAAGCGCAGCGCCTAAGCCCTATTGTTTCGCCTAAATGTCTGCCGTTGGGATTGCGCTGTCCGCTATTGGCGCCGCATAGCTGGCAAACATTACCCGCAACTGTCCATGTCAAAGACGCTATCATGCCGTTGTCCGGAAAACGGTCTTTCGGCACTATCCTTACATGCTCATCGGATACGCACGCGTCTCAACGCAAGATCAGAACCTCGACCTACAGAAGGACGCGCTTCACCGCGCCGGCTGCGAGAAGATCTTCGAGGAGAAGAAGTCGGGGAAAGCCGGAACGAAGCGCCCTGCCCTCGAAGCCGCCCTCGCCTATCTGCGCCCCGATGATTCTCTTGTCGTTTGGAAACTGGACCGGCTTGGACGCTCACTTGTCGAGATGATGCGCACGATCGACGAGTTGCGTCGCGACGGTGTCAAATTCCAAAGCCTCACGGAACAGTTCGACAGCGAAACCGCCCATGGTCGCTTCGCCCTGCAGATGCACGGTGCCATGGCGGAATATTTTCTCGACCTGAACCGTGAACGGACGATGGAAGGCCTGAAGGCCGCCGTCGCCCGAGGTCGTAAAGGTGGCCGGCCGTCGAAGCTATCCGCCGGCGACATCGAGGTTGCGCAAGCACTTCTCGCCGCCGGCACCATTCCCGTGGCGGACATCGCCAAACGGATGAATGTCAGCCGCACGCAGTTCTACGAATATTTCCCGCAGGCGCGCACCAACGCAGCCAAGCGGAAGAAGGAGGGAGATGTATGAATGCCCTCACCCCGATCTCGTTGCCGTCACTACCCGCGATCGTAGCCGATGCGGATGCGCAAACCCAATTTCATTTCCTCGAATTCTTCACGGCGACCATCCGCAATCCGCACACCCGTCGTGCCTATTCCAGCGACATTGATCGCTTCCTCAGCTGGTGCGCCGGCCACGGGATCACGGCGCTTTCGCAGATCCATTCTCTCCATGTCTCGACCTATATTGAACTGGCGACACGGACTCATTCCGCCCCTTCGGTGAAGCGGAACCTATCGGCCATTCGCCATCTTTTCGACTGGCTGGTGGTCAAACATATCGTCCCATCAAATCCCTCCACTTCGGTACGCGGGCCGAAACATTCGCAGCGCAAAGGAAAGACACCTGTCCTTGCGCCAGATGAGGCGCGGGATCTACTCAACGCTATTGATGCTACTACCCCGATAGGCCTTCGCGATCGTGCGTTGATCGCCACCATGCTGTTCAGTTTTGGACGCGTCGGTGCAGTCACCGGTATGAAGGTGGAGGATGTGGTCATCCAGCAGCGCCGCCACTGGATTCGTTTGCACGAAAAAGGTGGCAAGGAACATAGCATGCCATGCCACCACACGCTCGAGGGCTACGTAATCGAATGGCTTGAAGCCAGCGGCCTCAAAGAGGAGCCGAAGGCACCTCTATTTCCGACCATCCGGCGGGGATCGGGGCGCGGCGCGGGCGAATTGACCCGCACACCGATGAACCAGTCCGACGCATATGAGCGTGTCCGTCGTCACGGCCTTTCCGCAGCGATTGGCACGAAGGTCGGAAACAATTCCATGCGTGGCACGGGCATCACGACCTATCTCAAAAATGGCGGCACACTGGAAAAGGCCGCACAAATGGCCAACCATTCCTCGACGCGGACGACCCAACTCTACGACCGCCGTAGCGATGATGTAAGCCTGGACGAGGTCGAACGAATTCTTATTTAGCTCAACTATAACGACTTATTGGCAAGGCGTTTTCGCTCGTATACGGTGTGGATGAAAACGCTCGGGAGTTGAGGGGCGCGTGACTAACAAAATTACGACTTGCTACATTTCGGCACCCCCAGGTGCAAATCTCGACTCTATTCGTTCAGCTCTGACCGATAAAGGTATCGATATCCTGATACCTGATGATTTTCCCCAATCGACCGATCTGGCAACCCATACCTTCTCTCTTATAGAGCAGGCGGATCTTGTGATTGGCGTGCTTACTAACGAACGTCGCTCGCAATGGGTTTTGGTCGAACTCGGTATGGCAATCGGTCTGAAGAAACAGACCATATTGATCGCCCCTCCGAAGAGCTTTGTGCCTTTACCCCTTCAAGGCGTTTTGATTCTGCGTATACCGCTGAATAACAAGGAAGCGCTTGGCTTTACCCTGGAGCAACTGCTGGCAGCGCCTGCACCCACTCCAAAATCCTCTCCCTCTCCAGTTCAACAGACGTCCGGCCTCGGTCAACGGGCAAGTTTCTATCTTAACGAGGTCAATCGCTATATCGATGACCGTGAGTATGCCGCCGTCGAGCGTGTCGTCGCCGACGCTCTTCGAGAAAGCGGCCTAGAAGCTTTGTCAGAGTCCAAGCACAACGATCATCGGTTCGATATCGCCGTGTGGTCAGACGAACTGCAGCCATTTGTCGGGAACCCCTTGCTGATTGAAGTAAGGGGACAATGGCGGGATTCGGAACGCGAAAAATCCATGTTACGATCCTTCCAAGTCCACTCTTTGGCGGCTGGTGCACAATGGGGTCTGCTTATTCATGGTGGCAGCGAGATTCCACGAAAGTCACTTACGTCCGTCGCCCCCACCATCTTGACGATCTCGTTCGAAGTGCTCTTCAAAAAGCTGGAAAATCGGTCGTTCGCGCGCATAGTCACCGATCTGAGGAATGACAGGGTTCATAATAGAGGTCGCGATGCCTCCAATTGACGCCGCTGTCATTAAAGCGCACCTAGCGACAGGTGCCAACGGAGCTACGACGACCGAGAAAGGACGAGCGCTAGAGGATCTCATTTGCTACCTCTTTGGACTCGTGCCGGGCATTGCTGTCACACGGCGCAATCAAATGAATGCTTTTCACACCGAGGAAATCGACGTTGCTTTATGGAATGACACCGATCCTCTAGGGCTTCCCTTTCTTCCGAACATTATCCTCGTTGAATGCAAAAACTGGAGTGCCCGTGTTAGCAGCAATGAGGTCAGCTGGTTCCTCACGAAGATGCGAAATCGCGGACAGGATTTCGGAATTCTTCTCGCGCCGAATGGAATCACAGGTGTACCCGAAGATCTAACGGCGGCTCACAGCCTAATTGCCGGCGCCCAAGCAGAGCGGAGGCGGCTGGTAGTCCTGAATGCAGATGATCTGCGAGCGTTGACCCATACCGATGAACTCATCCTCATGATCAAAGAAAAGCTGTGCGATCTTGCCGTCAAAGGTACGATTTAGTCGAGCGCCTTTGGTCCAGCTTAGTGGGTCGACTGCACGGGAGGCTGTAGAACAATTCAGCATTCTTTCTCGCCGCGTTTCGATGAACAAGCTATGGTTGCTTCGCGGGAAAATGGGGTGAGCGATGTATATCGAGAAGGTCAAAATCAAGAACTTCAAGTGCTTCGGAGACTGGTTCGAGGTCGATCTCAATGAAGGCGTCAACATCATCGTCGGGAATAACGAGGCCGGCAAATCGACCCTTCTCGAAGCCATCCATTTATGCCTGACCGGCGTGTTGAACGGGAAGTATCTTCGCAACGAGCTGTCGCCCTACCTCTTTAATCGCAACGTCGAGCGGGCGTACCTTGAAAGCGTCGGGACGAAAAATCCGCTGCAGCCGCCGGATATCCAGATCGAGCTGCATCTTGCCGGCGATAAGGATGTGCTCGAGGATCTCCGTGGGAACAGGAATTCCGAAAAGAACGACAAGCTGTCCGGTCTTCTTTTCACGATCGAGTTCGATCAAAAATATAATGGTCCCTATACCGAACTGCTGAAGACCAAAGAGATCAATTCCATCCCGCTGGAATTCTATCAGGTCCAGTGGTTCGAATTCTCCCGACAGGCCGCGACCGCGCGGACCGTGCCCCTCAAGTCCGCCCTGATCGATTCAACAAGCACCAGAGTGCAGAGCGGCTCGGACATGTATATTTCGCGCATCGTCAGGGAGTTCCTCGACGAGAAGGAACGAGTTGCGGTCTCGCAGGCGCACCGGAAGCTGAAGGACGCGTTCAAAAAAGACGGTCACGTGGACGCGATCAACAAACGGTTGGCGGAAGCGGCCAAAATCAGCCGCAAGAATGTCAGCATCTCGGTCGATATGTCGTCCCACAATGCCTGGGAAAACAGCCTCATGACCTACATCGAGGATGTCCCGTTCCACTATATCGGCAAAGGCGAACAATGCATCATCAAGACCAGACTCGCGCTCAGCAGCAAGAAGAACAGCGAAGCGACCGTCCTGTTGATCGAAGAGCCGGAAAATCATCTCTCGCACTCCAAGCTTAACCAGCTAATCAGTGACATCAGCAGGGATAATAGTGGCAAGCAGGTCATCATCACCACCCACAGCAGCTTTGTTGCGAACAAGCTGGGGCTGGACCACCTCATATTGCTGCGCGAAGCGCGGGTGACACGTATCAAAGGGCTGAAGGCCAGCGATTTCTTCCACAAGCTTCCCGGTTATGACACCCTGCGTCTCGTGTTGGCGAAAAAGTCGATCCTTGTTGAAGGGGATTGCGACGAGCTTATCATCCAGCGAGCCTACATGGACGCGAACGACAGGAAATTGCCGATCGATGACGAAATCGATGTGATTTCGGTGGGCACGGCATTCCTGCGTTTTCTTGAACTGGCAAAGGCACTGAAGATCCCCGTGGTGGTCGCCACAGACAACGATGGTAATGTCGACAGGCTGAAGAAGAAGTACGCTGATTATGAAGGCATCGACCACATCAAGATCTGCTACGATGCCGAGATCGATACTGGCGACCTGGTCATTGGTGACAAGGCCTTCAACTACAATACGCTTGAGCCCAAGCTGCTGAAGGCGAACAGCCTTAAGCTGTTCAACACGCTGTTCGGCACGGATCACACGCTCGACAACCTTCACAAATACATGTTGGGCAGAAAGACCGAGTGTGCGCTGACGGTCTTTTCGTCGGATACCAAGATCACCTACCCGCAATATATCCTGGACGCGATCGCCAAATGACGGGGCTTAACAAGCTGGTGATTGCAGGCGCCGGATCGGGGAAAACCACCTATCTCGTGAAACAGGCGCTCGCTGTTGCATCGCAACGCGTTCTCATCACCACCTATACGGAATCGAACGAAGAAGAGATCCGCCGGAAATTCTTCGAACTCCATGGTTCGGTCCCTGGCAATGTGCACATCCAGACATGGTTCAGCCTATTGATCGAGCACGGCATCAAACCATTTCAGGGCAGGCTTTTCGAGTGGGATGTCGCCGGCATGCTGCTCGATTCCAAACGGTCGGGATTACGCTACAAGAATGACCGAGGCTTCCCCGTTTACTGGGGAGAGGACAAGTTCCAGCGCTACTATTTCGATCGCCGCAATCGCGTCTATTCCGACAAACTGGCGAAGCTGGTCATCCGGTGCAACAAGGAGGCCGCCGGCGCGGTGTTCGAGCGGTTCACACGCATCTACCCGTTCATTTTCGTGGACGAAGTGCAGGATCTTGCTGGCTACGATCTCGATATCCTGGTGGCCTTGTTCAAAACGCCTTCTCATGTCGTGCTCGTAGGTGACCCGAGGCAGGTCACCTACCTCACCCATCTGGAAGCCCGTTACGAGAAATACAGGAACGGCGGAATCGAGAACTTCATTCGCGAAAAACTGCCTAAAAAGGTGGTCTGCGAGATCGACACGGCGAGCCTTGCCACATCGCACCGCAATAGCGCTGCTATTTGTGCATTGTCCTCCAAACTCTATCCTGCCATGGCAGCGACCGCTTCATGCGACTGCGACCATTGCCGTCAGCCGGTCCCTGATGATGCAGGGCTTCATATCGTCAGGCGCAAGGACTTGCCTCGCTACCTCACAACGGGCAAGCCGGTGCAGCTTCGATGGAGTTCCAGCACCAAGGTCGCAGCGTCCGATCAACCCACACTTACGTTCGGACGATCCAAAGGCCTCGGTTTTGACCGCGTCGTTATCTATCCCACGGAAAAAATGATGTCGTGGCTACAAGATCCAAAGGACCAGCTGGAGGGAGAGGCGCGTGCCAAGCTGTACGTCGCCCTGACGAGGGCACGTCATGTCGTCGCTATTGTCCATGATCTTCCGGAGGGCAAGTCAGTTCCGGGTTTTTCGCTGTTCGAGTAGTAGAAATTTCCGGAAAATTTCCCTACATAACTCCATGATTTCAGCTAACTAGATGCTCCACCGCCACAAGAATTTGCATGAAATGTGGAAAAAATTGCATTCACGCCCATATGTCGCTATAGTGAGTGCAGGAGCTACCCCATGACGAAGTTACAGGAACTGAAAAAGCATCTGCGGTCCGGCAAGGTCTACCGTCGGGAGGATCTCGCCCAATGGTCGGCGTCTGTCGACCGGCACCTGCAGCAGCTGCTGGCGGAAGGATACCTGACTAAGCTATCGACCGGCGTCTATCACCGGCCGAAGCAGACCGCGTTCGGCAAAGCCCCTGCTGAGGACGACGCGCTCGTCGAAGCCTTCCTGAAGGATGACCGTTATCTCATCACCTCGCCCAATGCCTATAACAGCCTGGGTGTCGGCGCGACGCAGCTCTATAACAAGACCGTCGTCTATAACCATAAGCGCCACGGCAACTTTATGCTGGGCGGCCGCGAGTTCGAGTTCCGCAAAAAGCCGGCCTTCCCCAAAACCCTGACCAAAGAATTCCTGCTGGTCGACCTGGTCAACAATCTCGACCAGTTGGCTGAGGACCGCGATCAGGTGCTGGCCCGCGTAAAGGAACGTGCCTTGCAGGGCAATCGCCCCGCCCTCACCCGTGCCGCAAAGGAATACGGCATGGTGCGCACGCGGAAATTCTTCAACACCCTCGCCGCGGAAACGCATGCCAGCTGATTTCCTCCATAGGCACAAGGATTTTGCGTCCCTGCTGCGCATCGTCGCTGACCGGATGAAGGTGCAGCCGGTGCTGGTCGAAAAAGACTACTGGATCATGCACTGCCTGTACGGCCTGCAGCAGCTGGAGATGGCGTTCGAGCTGAAGGGGGGCACCTCGCTCTCGAAAGGATACCGCATCATCAACCGCTTCTCGGAGGATATCGATATCCGCATCGAACCGCCGGAGGCGATGGAGGTCAAAACCGGGCCCAATCACGACAAGGCGGCGCATCGTGAAAGCCGGAAGGCCTTTTATGACTGGCTGGCCGCGACGATAACGATCGACGGTATCCAGAAGATCGAGCGCGATACCGAATTCGACAACGAGACCTATCGCAGCGGCGGCATTCGCCTCTACTACCCCGAGACCACCGGCACGAAAGCGGATCTCAAGGACGGCGTGTTGCTCGAAGCTGGCTTCGACACGGTGGCGCCCAATATCAACAAGGATATCAGCTCCTGGGCCTACGATTACGCGGCATCGCGCGTCGAACTGATCGATAATCGCGCGCTGGCCGTCCCCTGCTACGAGCCCGGCTATACGCTGGTCGAGAAGCTCCAGACCATCTCCACCAAATATCGCAAGCAGCAGGAAACCGGCCAGTTCCCCGCCAATTTCCTCCGGCATTATTACGACGTCTACTGCCTGCTCGACCAACCGGACGTGCAAGCCTTCCTCGGCTCGGACGCTTATGGTGCCCACAAGCAGAAACGCTTTCCGAAGGCCGACAATCAGGACATCAGCAGCAATCCCGCGTTCAGCCTCTCCGACCCCGAGACGTTCCGGCTTTACGAACGCGCATATGAACGGACGTCGGCCCTGTATTACCACGGCAGGCCCAGCCTGAAAGAGATCCTAGCCCGCATCGCATCCTACACCGCACGCCTCTGACGATCCCGTCGCATTCCGGCTGACCTTTCGCGGGTCCACTCGTCTGCGTGTCCGTGTGCGGTCGCCTTCGGTTTGCAGGTTTGCACGAAATCCAACGCATCTCGGCAGGTGGGTGGTGGTTTTGAGTTTGGACCGGATTCCTACACAGCGCGGACGCTTTGTCCTGTTCGCCTGCCCGCTCCATTCGCCGCCTGCAGCGTCTCCCGTGTTGGGGGACAAACCGCCCTTCATCGCCGTGTTCTTGGGGAACCGTCCATCAGGACAACAACCCATCAACCAAGGAGATGAACCATGAATTTCAAGAAACAAACCCCTAGCAAACCGGAGCCGAAAACACCTTCCTTCCACGCCTATGTGGTCAGTGAGGCGAAAGGCGAAGGCCAGAAAGGCTTCTGGACGAAAATCGGCGCCTTCTTCGCGCACGAAGATGGCGACGGCGGAACGCTGGTCCTCGAGGCCGTGCCGCTCACCGGCCGCATCGTCCTTCGCGCTCCCAAAGCAGACGCGTAAGGGGGCCGACATGAAGCTCTTCACCAAAGAGATTACCTCACAGCTGCTGGCGAATGGTCGCCAGCAGCAACCGGTACGGGGCACCGACGACGAAATCGACTTCGAGCCGGTGGTCAAACTCTTCACCCCGTGGGGCAACGCCACCTGGCTGTTGACCGAGATCGATCCGGAGGAGCCGGATCTGGCTTTCGGGCTGTGCGATCTCGGGATGGGCTTTCCCGAGCTTGGATCGGTCAGCATCACCGAGCTGACCAGCATCGCCAGTCCGTTCGGCCTCAAGATCGAACGCGACCTGCATTTCACGGCCAAGCGAACCCTATCCGCCTATGCCGAGGAAGCAAGCAGGATCAGCAGGATCAATGCGTAGACTGTAGGGGCGTCATCTCAGGATGGCGCCCTACTCTTCGCGATCATCGCAGCACGATGATTTCTTCCTCGTCGAACTCCGACTCGTCTTCCTCGTCATCCGCATCGATCTCGAACGGCGGCTCGCCGTCGTCCTCTTCGTCGTCGATCGGCGATACATACCGTTCGCCTGTCAGCATCTCGCGCAGCAACAACAGCTTTCCGAACAGTTCGTCGAAAGTCACGATCCGTACATCCTTGAACTGGCTGCGCACCATTTCGAACGAACTGATTTGGGCAGTTTCCGTTGGCATTGTCCCGACCACGATCACGCAATCCACTGCATAGGCCTGCAGACTCGATAGCTCGGGTGAGTTGAACTTGGTCATCGGCAAGCTGATCGTGAATTTCTGACGCTGGTCCAGCACCTGTGCAACCGCGCCCATCAGCTGGTTGGAAGGCTTAAATACCCCACCCCGATACTCGGTTCCGCTGACCGGTGTTTGCGGTGTTTTGATCTCGACGATAGCTGCGTTATGGCTGGAACTGTTCTTCGACAGGAAGTCGGCGATCTTCGTCCCGTTGCCGGCGATCGAGCCGCCGCCGACGGAGGCGCCGGGCTGCACGATGACGATCGGGTAACCGAAGACCATCGACAGGATGAACGGATTCAGCTCCAGCATCTTCTGCCAATGGCTTTCGTTGTGGTTCCTGCCCAGGCTCTTTTCAAACGTGCGGATCAGCTTGTCGAGGCTGACCAGTTCGAGATCCTTTTGCAGTTGAACGAATTCCTTCGGATCGCGATCGGCGATGGCCGCCGCGTTGCCGACGACGGTCTTCAGCAAGGCGGTGCGGTCCTTTCCCTGAAGGACCGTTTGCGCGGCGTCCTGCCCGCCGACAAGCTTGTAGATGGTGCCCGGACGATAAGGCGGTTCCTTCAGCCGGTATTTTTCCGGATACACGTTATGCAGAACGTTGTTATGCGCGAGGATGTTGCGCTCCATCAGGCTTTCCTGCTGGTGCCGTCGGGTCGTTCGGCCGAACACCATGCGCAGGTTGGAAAAATCGCTCTCGCGGAAATAGAAGACCGAATGCTCGTGCCTCGTGGTCTCTCTGGTGCCGATGACAATACGGCTGACGCCTTCGATCTCTTCGACGGCATGGATGATGGGGCGCAGCTCCTTCGTCACTCCAAGGCCGTAGGTCGGGTCCTGAACGAAGCCGCCTGGCAAATAGAGCTTCAGGAATTCCATCGCACTGTCGTGATCGGTGGGCACGTCCCAATCATCCGGCGGCAGGTCGAACCAGATCGACCGGATTTTTTTGTATTTCTGTGAGTAGATATTGCTTGTTCGGTAGGTGATGAGCGGGAAAACGCCGGCGACCTTCTTGTCGAGGTCGATCGTAAACAGCAGGGTCGGTTCGTTGACATCCGGCTGATTGTAGAAGCTGTTAACGCTTTTCACCAAACGGTCGTTGAGCTGCAGATCGACATTGATCGTCTCCCCCAGGTTACGAACGATCAGTCGCAGCTCTCCATCCCATTCATCGGCCATGTTCATTCCCCCGATTATCAATGCCCGTTATCTCTATACACGCGATGCGAGCGAAATCCATAATGCCGGACGGAAGTTAGGCATCTATACGGGCTGTCGTTAACCGAACCCGTGACCGGTTTCGGCCTGCCGGCTTCCATCCCTGATGAAGGGTCTTTTGGCCACAGACGTGGCCTGTGGGAAGGGCGAGATACTGCCCCATCCCTCCCCAGCAAGCATCAATAGCGGTCTCCCCGATCTTCCTGCGCTATTGACGCTTGCCCCCCCTCCCTCTCCCCGCGTTCGCCACGTGGCAAGGGTGCAGCAGCAGTGCTGACACCCTCACCAACCAAGGAGAAAGACCATGACCATCCAACAAGCTATTGCCCTCAATACCCTCGTCGTTTCCAAAGCCAACGTGCGCCGGACCGGTGCCAAGGACGGAATTGCGGAACTGGCCGCGTCCATTGCCGCCCATGGGCTGCGACAGAATCTGAACGTCAAACCGACCGATGAAGGACGCTTCGAGGTGGTGGCCGGTGGACGCCGGTTGCGTGCGCTGCGACAACTGGCGAAGGAAGGATTGCTGGCAAAGGATGCGGGCGTGCCCTGCCTTGTCCACGATGACACCGACGATGCCGCGGAAATCTCGCTCGTGGAAAATACCGTCCGTCTGGCCATGCATCCCGACGACCAGTTCCAAGCCTTCTTCGACCTCGTGGAAAAAGGTATGGGCATTGAAGATGTGGCAGCATGTTTCGGCGTCACTCCGCAGGTCGTGGAACGCCGCCTCAAACTCGCGAAAGTCTCCCCTAAACTTCGTGCACGCTACCGCAAAGGCGAACTCGCCCTCGACCAGATGAGGGCCTTCGCCATCACCGATGACCATGAGGCGCAGGAACATGTCTTCAAGGAACTCCGAAGCTGGAACACCTCCCCTCGCAGCATCCGGTCGGCACTGACAGGCGAAGCGTTGCCCCTCACCCATCACCCCGCTGTCTTCGTCGGAGCAGAGGCCTATGTCGCAGCATGCGGTGCCATCCTGCGCGACCTCTTCGATACCGAGAATGAAGGCTATCTGAGCGACCACGCGCTGGTGATGCGACTGGCCAACGAAAAGCTCGAGGCAGCTATCGAGACCGTTTAGGCCGAAGGCTGGAAATGGGTGAAAGCCGAGATGGACCGCGATTATTCGACCAGCTATGGCCGCGTCTGGCCGTGGAAACAGAGGACAAAGATGCAGAGCCGGTCTTCGCCGTCGAAGACCACCAAGTTCGACAGTGAGTCCTCGCCCCGACTGGCACAGGCCGGTACGCTGGCCACGTCCCTGTCGCTCGACATGGCGACATGGTGGCAGCCGAGCGTTGAAGGCTTCTATCAGCGCCTGCCGAAAGCGACGATGCTGCATATCGTGAAGGAAGCGAAAGCGCGCTTCTCGCTCAACGCCGACAAGCTGAAAAAGCAGGAATTCGCCCGTCATGTCGCGAAAGCTGTCACGGGCTCGGGTTGGCTCCCTGCGCCGCTATGCCATCCTGCCCTATCGCAGGCGGCGTGAATCCAGTTGGTGGGCGGGACGGGTCACCGGTAACGGTGGCCCGTTCTTTAGTCATCACGACTTGTGACATGGTCACAATAGTCGCACAGGCTGGGGTTATTGACCGATTGTGTATTGATAGTCAGGTCGGCGGAGCAGCGGGCGCACTCCCCCTCAATCACGTACTGGCAGAAGTAACAGCCTACATAGATGCCCGCTTCCACATAGGTCGGGTTTGCGCATTCTGGGCAGTCGTAGATCGTCTGCTCGCCGCCATCCTTCACGCGCTGGAATTCATCTACAGCAAAGACGGATGTCACAATCATTTCGACCGTCTCTTCAGCCGTAAAGTCAGACCCGCACGCCTTGCATCCACCCGTCATGAAGGTCGGCTCCGAATTGCTGGCGTCGGTCTGGAACAATAGGGACGAGCTGCATTCGGTGCAGGAAAAGACGCTGCTGTCTTCGACGCTATCCCACCACGGCAAAACCTGAAGCGTGGCGTCGCAATCGGCTTTTTGCTTCTTGAAGAACGCCCGCTCGGCCAACATGACGTCCCATGCGCTTCCGAGGGCAGCCTTGGGACTTTTTTGCAGTATCGCGAAGAAACCTTCCACCAGTGGAAAGCATGCGGCAATGGCCTGCCGGATGGTCTCCTTCGGCGCTTTGGAATGGAAATGCTCGAATTCGTTGCGAAGCCTCTGCAAATCCTTGATGTTGCCATCCGGCCATTTGAGCTGGAACGTCCCGAACCTCTCCCGCAATTCGTTGAGGTCGATGGTGGTCTGTCCTTTCGGCGTCATGACCAGGTTGCCGTCCCCGTCCAGTGCGGGAACGAACTTCGACGCCAGGATCTCCATCGGTTCTGCATCGGGCGCAGCGTTCAACAGACATTCTTTCCCCAGCAGCAGAACCCCCGCGTAGAAATTACGCAGTGCGCTGATCGGCCGACGGTCATCGTTAGATTGGTAGTCCTCAATGCCGAGCTGGATGGAATAGATTGCGTTGTCGAGCAGATCACTCATGGCTGCGGTCTCAAAAAACGGTCTGTGGAGCCTTCAGCCGATGACCGGCAGGTGTCCCTGCCGGCATTCTACTGGTGTGCCCGTACGTAGGCTTTGAGGACATCCTGCATACGCGTCAGATGCCCCTTTCCTTTGCGTTTGAAAAAATCAAACACTTCCGGGTCCAGTTTCAAATGGACCGAGCGGGGCGATGATGGCTCTACCACCATCGCGTCGGCCCAAAAGTCCGGACCCAGATCCTCACCCGCAGGAGGTGAGGAAGGGTTGGCGAGTTTCCCCGCGTCATTCATTTTTCGAATAGTTTCGAGTGATGCCCGCTTGATATTGGTCTCTTTCAAGCTGACCTCCTTTCCATGCAGTGATTAGGCGTGTCGCCGTTCCTCTCGGTGTATGGACAACAACAAAGCAGTCGTCCTCCACCATGCCGAGGGAAATGAAGCGCTCCTCTCCGTAATCGGTCCTTTCATCCTTCTTGGTGAGGACCGTCCCTTCGAAGATCAGCGCGGCGTAGACCATATCTACGCCCCTCGTTCTCAACACATCTGTACGTTTGTTTTCATCCCATTCGATATCCAATGAATTATCCTTAAATTATGCATCTTCATGATTTGGTCTTTCTGAAATCAACTATGAAAATATGCAGCCAGCGTTCTATAGGGCGGAATCTGCCCTACCTCTTAAGTGTATTAAAAAAGTGTACACTTTGTCAAGGGCGAATGTTTGGGTCGAATGGCGCGTCAGGCGAACCGGAACCCGTATAGGCCGCCCGCATTCCACCGCCAGAAGAAGCCTCCTTCCCCCAGCACGTCATTGGCTATCTCGCCAATCGGCGCGAACTCGCTGCGGTGCTCCCATTGGCCGTAATTGCCCCACAGCTCCCGCAGTGCCGCTTGCAGCCGATGGAAATAAGGGGCGTACCAATGGCTGTCGAGCGCGTCCCTGACCGAGGGCACATCATCCAGCGATAGATCTCGTCCGTCCATGTGACCCAGCAGGTAGGCACTCACCTTGATGAGGTTGCCATAATAGCCGGTCACCTCGGTGACGAGGCGGTCTTCGTCATAACTCTCGTCGGTCTTGTAGTTCTCGATACATGCGTCGGCGCGTTTCTTTGTCTCGTCCAGATGCAGGATGAAGCTTTCCGCATAGTCATCCAGCGGGTCACGGCCGAACCTCGCAGCGATCCTGCACGCCGCATATTCGTCCCAACACGCGGATTCTGTTTTGCCCTCGAATGCGTCGGCCACATCCTCGTAGGTTGAGCGCAGCAGGGTGTTCGGGAAGGCCTTGTCGGTCATCATGCTGATTTCGACATGGGCGGATTCATGGGCCAGCGCATGGAGCGCATGGGAATAGCGCTCATCCTCCGGATTCGGCAACGCCTCGATATAGGCGGCATTGAGGATCATATGGACCTTTAGGACCCCGTCACGTATGACGCTCGGAGCCATCGCGATCCCTTCGACCAGTTCCGAACTCGCACTTAGTTGGTAACTGGTCTCGTATCCGCGATCGAGATCGCGCAACGCCTGATGATAATCGGTGTCGATCGTCACGCCATCGAGGCGTTCCAGATCGATATGCCGTCCGAGTTCACCCAGATAGGCACCCACACAATAGGCGAGTGATTTTCCCTGTTCTTCTTCCAGCCCCCTTACCGAGATGTTGATCGCCGGTAAGGTTGAGTGACGTTCCGTCTCTTCGGTTTCGTCAGGCACTTCGCTCATGCTCCGCCCGTCCTGCTTGGTCGGCTAAAGGGATAGCTCCATCTGCGACATATACGCGAGGTGATAATGGTAGGCCTGCCCTTCACAGGCGTCCGCAACATCATCGTAGATTTTTTTCAGAAGCGCATCGGGGAACGCCTTGTCGGTCGTCATCGTTAGTTCGACATGGGCGCATTCATGGGCGAGCAGATGAAGCGAATGGGCATAATGTTCGTCATCCTCATAAGGAAGGGAGTAGATATAAGCAGCGTTTAGCACGAGGTGCGATTTAAGAACGCCGTTACGGACGACGCTCACCGCCATGGCTACACCTTCCACAAGTTCCGAGCTGGGAGTTAGACGGAAGTCCGTTTCATATCCGCGATCAACAGCGAGGAGCGCTTCCTTGTAATCGACGGCGATCGTTACGCCGTCCAGCCGTTCCAGATTGATGTAACGGCTCAACTCCCGCACATAATCGCCGACGCAATAGGCAAGCGTCTCACCTGCTTTTTCTTCCATGCCCTGAACCGAGACACCAAAGCTCGGTACGCTGATCGGTCGTTCTTCTTCGAGGGTCTCCGTCATGGCTTCCTCACACTGACTGCAAATGTGTTTTCGCCCAGACCAGCGCGGTCAAAGCCCCTGCCCTTGCCTCTTCCACGGAGGCGAATTCCTTGTTGCCGCTGCGGGTAGCGCCGTTCTTCCGGTTCGTGACCACCACACCAAAGCCTGCATTCTTCGAGAACACCGTCAGGTTATATCCTTCGGTGTTGATGTAATCATTGCCTTTGGCGGAGCGCTTCCATGCGCGCTCGGCCCATGTCTTACGGCGTTTGGAGAGGCTCCTTAATCCCCTCTCCCGTTCTTTCGGGCGGACATAGTCCTCTTCCATATGTTCGGCGCAGACACAGCCAACGGCCAAGGATTCGGTGGTCTGGTCGTGCTCCATGTAATGGACGTAGCGGATGGTGACGCTTTCGCACATTTCGCAAAGCTGGGAAGGCTCACCCAAGTCCTCAACCCCGACACATGACCATCCTTTTTTAGGCACCCCTACTTCGGACCATTTGCCATGACTCGTGTGATCCCTGGTCATCGCGTTCACTCGATCTTGATATCTATTTCACGATACTGAGCTTTGAGCTTCGGACTCCTCCACCCTCATTGTCGATACCGGACTGGGGCAGAATACAAAATAAAAGTCGTTCGACCTCAGTCATTGGAAGCGATAGCTCCTCGGCAACGTCCACGAGACTTTTCCGCTCCGCCCAAAGCTGAGATAAAACTTTCCCCCATAGCACAGACGTTTCCCTGGGGATGCCATCAGGTTCGCTCGTGCGATAACCGCGTTTCCCGAGCTCTATACATATGGAACGATATTGCCATTCGGAGAGCATGGGTCTGGTAAGATGCGCCAGGCGATATGCCAGCGCCATTGCCGAGACGCGCCACCTCTTCTTCGCCCGTAAAACAAGATCAGCCGTTATAAGACGGGGCATTCTGACCCTAACGTCTTCCTCCGGCATTAGAAAAGCGGAAGCGAAGCGGTTTGCCTCTACCTCGGCCGTGCGTGTATCTTCCTCCGCGCCTGAGGTTTGGCCATGCCTGTGCAGGACCAAATGGCCCAGTTCGTGAGCCGCATCAAAAATACTGCGCTCCGCCGATTTGAACGAATTCAGAAACACATACGCTTTGTCATTTTGCCAGAACGAGAATGCATCAACATTTGCCGTGGTTTCTTCTAGCCCCAGGACGCGGATGCCTTTAGCCTCGATCAGTTTCATCATGTTTGCGATGGGTTGGTAACTAAGGCCCCAGTGCTGGCGGAGAGCATCGGCGGCAGCTTCAGGTGTCAATTCCGGGTCGAAATGCGGCAAATCCAACGCCGGTAGATTGTATCGATTCTCAAGCCACTCATAGACTTCGACCCCGTTATCGCCGGCCGAAAGGGCAGCATTTCGTTCTTTCGCGGTCATGCTCGACAGGCTGCGAAAGCTCACGATTTCTGCTGAAAGGAGTGCGGGGTCCTCCTTGAAGAAAAACTGCACGGGATATCCCAGAACCTCTGCGAGCTTCTCAAGTGTTCCAGAATCCGCCTGGTTCTGGCCGGTTTCAAGCCGCGTGATTGTGACCGGCGATACGCCGGCCTTTTCTGCGAGTTCCTTCGCTGTCAGCTTCTGCCTTTTTCTGGCGAGGCTGAGTCTCTTTCCATTGAACATGATTGTTCGGCTTTATTTTCGACTGACGACGATATCCAGATCTGGATCGTTGGTCGGTTCATTGATGCCAAAATCGACCGCATCCAGATCGCCACCCTCAATCAAAAATACTCGATCGATACAGCGAAGGAATTGGCCATTCTTCACCACAGGTAAACTGAGTTCCATTGCGCCAAACTGGTCGACCATCAGGTAATAAGTTTTGTGGTCTCCATGAAACTTGACCACACTGATTGGGAGGTCGATACCGGCCGCTTCAAACATATCGCCACAAGCCACGCGCTCGGAGCCAGCGCCTTTTCGAGACCGCGCTTTAGGACCCGCTTTGCGACAGGCTTGGTTGACATTTACGAAGAGAACTCGAAGCTTGAGGACGTCATTGCGGATGCCTTCCACACCTTCTTCGCTAAAGATTTCCCAATTTCCGCCGAGGTTTTCGGCGCGAAGGCCCTTCACTCCGTCCATATACGCGAACATGCCAGCCGCATTGGCCGGATGCAGTGGTGAGGCATTCGCAGCAGCAGCAAGTGCGTGATGACCTGCCGCGATCAATTTCTCACGCTCAAGTCCCAGGCGAGCAAGGTAAAGGTCGCCAATCTCAGGATCAGTGATTGTCTTTGGGCTGATATTTTCCATGCCGCCTACTCATGTTAATTTTCCCAACCTCATTTGTGGAGGAGAAAATTAACATCGTCAAGCCAGAAGAATCTATGAGACTAGTTCACAAGACACCCCACGCCCGAAACCTCCCCCTCCCCGTCATCTCCCTGAGGCCGAGCTCCGCAACAATCCGCCGCGCCGCCTGTGGCGTGACCTCGAGTGTTTTCGCTACCATCCCGGCTGACACCAACGGTTTTGCCATGACGAGCTCGACCAGCTCCGGCAGCTTTGAAGACGTCCGGCGTCCGTCCAGCTTTCGCTCGAACATTTTTCGCGCCAGCGCCAGCCGGTCATGCTCCTTCAATCCGATCTCGGCGGCCGCGATCAGTCCGTACGCGATCGCGAGCAGCCGGGTTTCGCGATCACGATGCCGGCGCCGATCGACGGGGATGGTTTTCAGGCCGAGATTGATGGCGGCGAGATGCGCGCCGGTGGTGACGCCGGCCTGACGCAGGATCGAGGCGGCGAGGTGCCGGCCGAGCCACGGGGCGTGCTGCAGCACCTCGAGCGTGTTCCATGCATCTAGAGCGACAATGGCCTGCAGCACCGGCGGCAGATTTTCGGCGTGGCGCAGCACGGTTCGCCATTCCTCCAGCCGCGCGTCCTCGTCCCAGTCGAGATCGTAGACGAGCGGGTCACGCTCCCGCGACCGACTTTTCTGGGCGGTGGCCGTCTCTAACACCGCTTCCGAGCGGGCCAGCACCGCATCGATGGCGGCCAGCTCGGCGTCGAATGCGCTAGCGTCCTCGCTGTCCTCGCCCTCCCCCGCTTCCGACGCCTCAACAGGCACCCCGGCGTCTTCGCTCTCGGCGGCGCTATCACCGAGAGATGGTTCAGGCGCGCTGGCAACAACGTTGTGGCGGCGCAGGCTGCGGAGACCATCCGGGCTGAGCGCCCAGCCGGGCGGCTGCGCGGCGATGCGCCGGCGGGTGCGCAGGACGTCGCGGGCGATGGTGAGCTCGTGAGTCGGAGTGCGAATATCGCGTGTGGCGTCGTGCAGGACCAGGTCCTCGAGGTGGACCAATTCGCCGTCGATCCACAGCGAGGCACAGGCATCGGCAAAGTGGGTGCGCTCAGTCCAGCCCGCGCCCACTGCCGAACGGGCGATGCGCTCGTCGAGACGGGTCATGGCGACGGCCGCGTCAAATGCGGGCCCCATCAGGTTTGAAATGCTGATTTTCGCGAGATCGTAAGCCATTGATTTTATGATAAACTATCTTTTAAAGGAACTCTATATGAATATTACTGTTCCTCACATGGTATGATTGCTGGTCGGGGTCATAACCATCGATAAGTATCGCTTATCGATGGTAGTTGATCTGGAGTCGCAAATCAGAAATGTCAGCCGTCTTAGATGACCGAAAACCCTTGGTTTTCCGGCCTTTTGGGTAGATTTCGGCGAGGTTCGGCGGAACCGTCTTCGCTCTTGTGGTCCCTTCGAGCAGCACTCCCCCTGTAGGTGAGTGCATAATTCTGCGTCGGCTCTGTCGCTCGAACGGCCTTCGATCGCCCTCCCCTCCTCAGATCTCCTTAAATTCAGGCCTTTCCGCCGCAGAAGGCCGCCAGTGGGCGTTTCAGGCAGGTTACGGCCGGATGCTCGTTCGGCGTCGCATTTCGAGTCTGACGGCGCTGCATTTAGGTCATAAAACACGCTTGCAACTGTTCATTTTCTCGCGCATTCCTTATCTGTACAAAGCACCTGAAAAACGCACGAGAAAAACATGGCAAAACGGCATGCCGCCAATCCAGCGCCGAGCCCCAAACGGCTTATCGGTTATGCCCGCGTCTCGACCGACGATCAGGTCCATGATGCGCAGATGGACGAGTTGCGCGCCGCCGGTTGTGAGCGGATTTTTCAGGAGCACGGATCCGGCGCATCACGAGCTCGACCGGTGCTGACAAGGTTGCTCGGAGACCTGACTGCCGGCGATGTGCTCGTCGTCGTCCGCCTGGATCGCCTCGCCCGCTCTGTCAGCCACCTGTTGCAGGTGATCGAGGACCTTGAAGAGCGCGGTGCTCATTTCCGATCAATCCGCGATCCTATCGACACGTCCACGCCACAAGGGATGTTTTCCCTCCAGGTGCTCGGCGCCGTCGCACAGCTCGAACGAGCTCTGATCGCCGAACGAACCAAAGCTGGCATCAAGGCGGCAAAAGCGCGTGGCAAGCTACCGGGCAATCCGGGACTCCGAGAGCGGCGACCAGAGGCGATCAAGGCGGTGTCGAAGGCACGAGAAAAACTCTATCTCGACGAGCTGATCTCCTCCGCCCAAACCTGGCTGCCGATGGTGCGGCAGCTGCGGCCCCAACACAGCTGGGACAATGTCGTCCGGGTACTCAATCGCCGGGGCCATGACTGGACGGCCGAACGGCTGCGCCGCGCAGTGCATCGGATGGTCCGCGAGAAGCTGGTCGATCCCGAGCTTCTGGCGCGCTCGCCCCGTCGTGCCCCGGAAGATCACCTGATGAAGCTCGTTGCAGCGATTGCCATTGCTGATCCCGGCCTGTCACTGCGCGATATTGCCGCCCAACTGGATCAAATGGGTGAGCGGCCGGCGCGCGGTGGGCGGAAATGGCAGCCTTCCTCCGTTCGCCACCTGCTGGATGAGGCACATCGGTTTGGCCTCATTCGTCATTGAGGGCGCGGAGCATCAGCTTGCCGATTGCCCGGTTTCTTGCGCGCCCTGCTTTGGATGGCAAAGATTTCCAGCCTTCGCTTTGGATAATGCCGCGTGCCAACTGCCGGTATTCGGTTTCCGCACGGAGATTCACGACTGACGCCGTCCGCGTTGGTGGAGGTGCCTGATGACACTCTTCGGTCGGCCCTTGCTCGAATTGCCGAAAGGCTTCGCGAACGGAGGAAGAGAGCGGAACCGTTTTGGGAGCCACCTGAAAGAGGAGGTTGGCAATGGTCGTAATGGTTACAGCTCGCCATGCCGGTGGAAGGCTGGCCAGCGGCGCCCCGCCTTTCGCGACTGACGGCCGCTGACCATAAGGCAGTGATAAGCCCAGCGCGGCGATGTATGGCATCCCCTCCGGCCGAGGCGACCAGAGAAAGCGGCTTGCCGCGTCGATACGTTCAAACTCCGACCCACCCTTGCCGATAGCCTCACCTACCAACGAAGCAACCTGCAGCAGGTCTGTTTGATCGCGGCGCGGGAACCGCCGCGCCGAGACAATCGCATCGCAATCACGGCAAAACAGTCTGACAACGCCAACAGGTGTGGACCGAAACTGAAACAGACCACTACGGAAACACCCACTGCAGTTAATCTCGAGGCCAATCTTGTGGCGGGGGCAGGCAACTGCTTCGACACATGCCCAAGATCGCCGGCAATAATGATCCCTCCCCTCTTCTGCGTCTTCATCCAGGCATGTCGGACAAACGCCTCGATGGGCGGGATCGCTCACGAATGAAGCCCTGCTGCGCCCGGTATTTTGCAAAGACAGCCGCTCCAGATCGACTTGACGCAGGCGACAGGCAAGCGCCCATAAACGGGTTGCGGGCTGGTCGGCCGAAACATCGTGGCGAAAGAGATGCGGGTTAGGGCCTACCGAGCCCCCACTTATCCAGTTTTCCACCTGCCGAGGTGAGCAAGAATAATGGCTCGACACCCGCCAATGCCAACAGCTTAGGAGTTCATCTTCAAAGGGTCGTGGAGCCAAAGCCAGCAGCCGCACCGGTCTCACTGGGTTGCACGTCGCTGCAGGCGGCCTTCAGTGCGCCGCGCCATCGCAACAAGCGGCAGGATCAAGTTGTCGCCGTCGAAGCTCTCCAAGGTGATCGCCTCTTTGCCATTTCGGACGGCTTCGACGGCAACTGTCTCGATCAAGCGAAAAATTCGCACCGTGACGCCGTCGGTCATATCCAACACCTTGCGACGCAACGCTGCGGTCCCGAGCTGTGATGGCTCGCGTAGAGGCAGTATGCTCCCGAGACTTGCGAGCAATTGGGCGAGCTGCGGCGTATTGGACCAGCGCTTCAGGTGAAAGGCCTCAAACCTTTCGGCAAGCTGCGGATCCGTCAACAACGCCTGCCGGGCGAGATCGGTGCCTGCGCAGATCAACGGCACTTTCAGATCGTTCGCCAGAAAGCGGATTACGTTGAGGAAGACCCGTTGCTGCCGATATGTCCCCGTCAACATGGCATGGATCTCATCGATGATCAGCATCCGTACCCCTATCCTTCGCATCAAGGTCCGGCACGTGGTCTTCAGTCGGTAGGTCGCGTCTCCACTTGGACCTGGTGCACTCAACGCATTGAGGAGTTCGCCGTAGACATCGCGCTCGACGGGTTCGGCCGGCATCTGCATCGCCACGACCGGCATGCTCGTCACACCCGTTCCACGATCGAAGACGGGCTGGTGATCCCGAAGAAATTTTCGAATGATCTTGGTCTTTCCCATACCCGTATCGCCGTAGAGAAGCAGACAGGGCATTCGGTCCCTTGGCGGATAGGTGAGCAGATCCTCAAGCCTCGCCAGCGCGGCCCTCGCATCGGCTGTTTCCAACCAACGATCAGCACGGATCCAGGCGATCCGTTCTTCAATCCCCATCTCGGCATACTGGCGATAGGCAGGCAGCAGATGGGAATATCCCGTCATGACCATTCCTCCACCGACAAGGGCGCCAAATCGGAGAAATCCTCGTCGTCGGCATCATCCGTCAGTTCTGCCTCGTTCCAGTCTGTCGCTGCCAGCGCTCGCGACCGTCTTTCGGCTCCGCGGCGGATGCTTCGCGTTTGGCGGCTTGCCCCCTCGACAAGCTGACGTTGGGCTTCGATGGTCTCGAAAATCAGATGCTCATCGACCGATTGAAAACCACGGGCCCTCAAAGCGGCCACGGCTTGCCGGTGCTCCCCGAGCGTGATCCGTGGCCGGCTGAGGTCTGCAAACCGAACCGGCCAGTTTTCGCCGTTTGGCCCGTCGATGAACACGCAGGAAATATCCCGAGGATCGTAGCGGACGCGCATCTTATCCGGCGCACCGGTCCATGGGCTCAGGACATCGTCCCAATATTTGAGGCCGAACAGGTGCAGTCCGTCTCGACGGATGACGCGTTCCTCGAACGGCAGGAAATCCAGGACGAACCGATGTTCGTCGTAGGGAAGCCGCAGAGGCCCCCCACGCGAGAGGACGGCATCTTCCCAAGCCAGCCGAGGCGGAATCTTTAGCGCACGGTGGACATCGGCGTGATAGCGGCCGACGATCTCGAGGGTGAGCCATCGCTCCAGCTCGTCAAAGGTCATGACAGCATGTTTTTGAGGATCGTAGTCGCCACGAGCGCTTATATCGCTCGACGTTGAGCCGGGCAGAAAGTGAACGGCACCCATCATCGTGCCGATAAGCCGCTCGATATGGCCACCGTAATGTGGGCGAGCAACCGGTCGATGGATGAGCTTTATGCCGTGCTCGGCCGTTCCCCAAGCAAGTGCCTTTCCCCGAAACTCCCGAGCATTGTCGAGATGAATGGCGGTGGGCAAACCATAGACAGGCCAGTCGCCGACCACGTTTTGCTCCACGAGCCAGGAAGCCTTCGGCAAGACCATGTGCCGGATGGCCAGGGCGACAGATGTTGACGATGGGTGCTCAAGGCTCAGATAGAAGCCGACCACCATGCGGCTGGCGACATCTATCGCCAAGGTCAGCCAAGGGCGCTGCAATGGTTGGCGGTTTACAGCGTCAACAACAAAGAGATCGACCAACGTGTGATCGATCTGCACGACTTCCAGCGCGTGCACGACTGAATACTCATCGACAACCGGCACGTATTGCTGACGGGCGACGCTAGCACCCTCACGGGCTTTGGCCAACTTCCTCTGGTCGGAACGATCAATTCGAACCTTCACGGCCTTCCAGGAGGGCGCAGATATGTTTCGCTGACGGCAAATGAACCGGACATGATCATGGACGGCGGTGATCGTCGGTCGCTCGCGGCGGCAATAGATTTCTTGGATGGCGCAGCCGACTGCGTCTTCCTGCTCCGACAACAGCAGCCGCCTTCCCTTCTTCGGACCGGGCGTTTCATCCAGCAATGAACTGGTCACCGGCTTTCGCCGGAATTGACCGAGCAGCTGATAGAACCTTGTGGCTTTGAGACCCAACTCCCGGCACGCGGCAAATCTCTCCGCGGCGCTCAGTTTCTTTTCGAACGCGAGGGGCCGAATGACGGCCTCGCGAACCACAGCCTTTTGCCAAGCTGTCTCCCTGTTGAGCATCTTGTCAGGTGTCTGCACCATTGGGGCTTCCTCGCCAACGTGTCGGCTTCGCCTTGGTCAATTGCTGCAGATGTCAGGATGCTCCCCAAGAATGACAGGTGAAAGACGCTTGGTCTCGGACGCCATTCTACCGAAAATGGCAAGACATGCCGTCACTCGACAAAGAGAAACACAACGGATCGCTGTCCGTCATCGTTTTCGATGGAGTATCATCCGTGTGCCTTCTTTTACTGAGATTCAATATCGCCAATTAGAGGCCTCATTCGATTTGAAAGAGGCTTGAAAAATGAATGACTTCGTTTCCGGCGTGAAATCACGCAACATCCTCGTGCTCGGTGCAGGTGAGCTTGGGATGCCTGTCCTGCGCAATCTGGCTAGCCGCGCAAAGGTCATCGAAGGAGCAAAGATAAGCGTCCTGCTGCGCGCCAGCGCCGTGGAGTCCAGCGCGCCGACAAAGCAGCGGGACGTCCGCGAGATCCGTGACTTGGGCATAGAGATCGTCATAGGCGATCTGGTGAAGAGCTCAATCGACGAGCTGGCATCCCTGTTTTCACGGTACGATACCGTCATTGGCTGCACGGGCTATGCGGCGGGGATCAACACCCCGATGAAACTCGCCAAGGCGGCGTTGCAATCCGGAATACCGCGCTATTTCCCTTGGCAGTTCGGCGTCGATTTCGAGGCGATCGGTCGAGGCGGTCCGCAGGACATCTTCGACGCGCAGCTTGATGTCCGCGAACTTCTGCGCTCACAGGATAAGACCGAATGGGTCATCATTTCCACCGGCATGTTCATGAGCTATCTCTTCGAGCCGGAATTCGGTGTTGTTGATCTGGAAAAGAACGCCGTGAAAGCCTTGGGCAGCTTCGATACGGCTGTCACGGTGACGACGCCCGACGACATCGGCGTACTCACTGCTGAGATCGTCTTCTACGAGCCGACCATCAGCAACGAAATTGTCTTCCTGGCAGGTGATACCGTTACCTATGGCGAGCTCGCTGAAAAGCTGGAGGTGGGTTTGAACCGGCCCTTCAACAGGTCCGAATGGACTGTTCCAGCTCTTATGGAAGAACTGGCAAATGACCCCCAAAACATGATGCGCAAATACCGAGCAGCCTTTGGCATCGGGCGCGGAATGGCATGGGACAAGGCCAGCACTTTCAACGTACGCGAAGGCATTAAGGTCACGGATGTGTCCGATTGGATTAACGCGAACCTTCGCAGCAACTAGATAGCCCTAAGCACCCGGCGTACTCAGCGGTCCTAGCCGAGCGGCCGCAGCCCTCATATTAAAACGTCTGCCAGGAAGGCTTCTCTGGCGGACGAGAATCATAATCCTCGCGTGATTTTCGAAACAGGTCGGAATTCTCCACGACCCATGTCCAAAGTGGGATCATGCGAATAAGAAGACCCATGCCCAATTCCGTGAGTTCATATTCTACGCGAGGTGGCATCTCAACCAGATCGTAGCGCGTGACGAGACCGTCTCTTTCCAGTTGACGCAGGGTACGGGTCAGCATCCGTTGCGTGACACCGTGCATTCGTCTTCCAATTTCCGCGTGTCGAAGCCTGCCATAAACCCCGAGAGTGTGTATCACGCCGAGCGACCATCTATTTCCTGCGTGCGTTAGAACCTCTCGTCTAACTCCGTCTTCGTCCTCGCGAAGGCCGTCGCAAACCGCTTGAGAGTAGCTAAGAATTTCTTCTCTGGTCATTTTTCTTGTGTCCGGTACCCTTTGTTCGGTCTTATCAGCCTTTAAGCTGCGTCACACCTCTCCCTTTGAAAGATTGATTACGCTAACCTTGCATGTCCGTAACGGGGAATTCCGGCGAATACGGAAAATTCCAATGATCCTGGCAGGCAATAAACTGAATTATCCCAACGAGATTGATTCCGCTTAATCAAGCGGATCGACAAGAAAGAATCGAGGCAAATCACGGCCTTGTCGGCCGCCGAAACCGTCCTTTTGGAGCGCCTGTGGCCAAACCAAAAAAATCACTAACCGCCGTCGAACGCCGCGCCGAAGAGCTCGACACCATTGCCGCCGTCTTGCCGATGGAACGCCGCGACGAACTCGCCGAGTTGCTGACCGACCAGGATGTCGAGACCCTCAAGCATCTCGTCGAACGCGGCATGGGCGACAATACGCTCAGGGCGCTGACTTCGGATCTTGCCTATCTCGAAGCCTGGGGACTGGCCGCGACCGGTTCCTCCCTGCCCTGGCCGGCGCCGGAGGCGCTGCTTTTGAAATTCGTCGCACACCATCTGTGGGATCCGGAGAAGCGAGCGAACGACGCCGATCACGGTATGCCGGCCGATGTCGACGACAATCTCCGGCGCCAAGGTTTTCTGAAATCCACCGGCCCGCACGCACCGGATACGGTGCGCCGGCGGCTGGCCAACTGGTCGACCCTGACGAAATGGCGCGGGCTCGACGGCGCCTTTGCCTCCCCTGCCCTGAAACAGGCGATCCGCCTGGCGGTGCGCGCCGTCCCGAGACAGCGTCGTCGCAAAAGCGCGAAAGCCGTGACCAGCGATATCTTGGCAAGGCTTCTGGCGACCTGCGCGACCGACAACCTGCGCGATGTCCGCGATCGGGCGATCCTGATGGTTGCCTTTGCCTCCGGCGGCCGCCGGCGCAGCGAGATCGCAGGCCTTCGCCTGGAACAACTGACCGTGGAAGCTCCAATCGAAGTTGAGGGCGGTCCTCCCCTCCCCTCGCTCGCCATCCATCTCGGCCGCACCAAAACGACGACGGGCGAAGAGGACGAGCTCGTATATCTCACCGGCCGACCCGTCGAGGCGCTGAATGCCTGGATGGCAGCGGCGAAGATCGACAAAGGGAGCGTGTTTCGGGCGATCGGGCGCTAGGGAACTATCTCGCGGCGGGCGCTCGATCCGCAGTCGGTTAATGCGATCATCAAGCAGCGAGCGGAGATGGCTGGGTTGGACAGTGGGGCGTATTCGGCGCATGGATTGCGATCGGGATATCTGACGGAAGCGGCGAATCGCGGTATCCCGCTTATCGAGGCTATGGAGCAGTCGCGCCATCGTTCGGTTCAGCAGGCATCGAGCTATTATAACAGTGCAACTCGGCGAAGTGGTCGGGCCGCTCGCCTACTCTAAATTCTCTTGTTCTGTAATAACCCGTGAATTAGCTGGTCGTGACGGCGGTCGCGGAGCTTGGTCGAGAGACGTCCGCGGTCAATCGGCTTTTCAATTTCGCAGAAACGCCAAGATCGCGGCCGCGAGATCACGAGGACTCTCTTCCGCGACATGGTGGCCGCTATCAATACCGAAGCCTCGGACGTCATCAGCCCATTCCTCCAGATAGCTAACGGGTCGTCATAGGCTTCCGCGCCCATAAGATCGGGCGGCAGCTTATCATACCATCCCAGAGGGTCTGCCGAGATCATTCGTTCCGGCTTCTCCGGCTGGGCGAAAAAGAACCGGTGATACCAATCGCGAGCGAGTTTCCAGTCGGCGCGTTCTAGATGTTCGATTATCGGCAAGCAGTCGACGCGGACTAGCTTGCTCATGGCGTCGGGATGATCCCGGAAGGCCGAAGAGCTGCTGCGGTCGTGTCCGACCACAGAGGCCCCTGAACATCAAAGGGGCACAGATATACGGTAGGCGGATCAGATCGAGAACAGCAGTGTTCGGACGCCCGAATTGTCGAGCGCCGGCTTGTCTTCCCATATGTAATCGCCGGTGAGATTTACGCGCTCCCAGGTGAGCGGGGACAGGCTCGACAGCAGATGATCGGGCACATGCTATCCGGCGCGATGCAAGGCCTCGACAATCTCAAGGTTCCGAGATTTCACATTCTACATTTACTATCAATTAACCATCTCCACCTCAGATGTGGAGGCCCATCGTGAGGCAAGAATTCAAGCAAACACGATAGTTTGAGCCATTTATGACAAGCCTTTTGACGAATATCAGCGCCATGTCGGCTCTGAAGACACTCCGCCAGATCTCTGGCCACATCGAGGAAACGCAACGGCAAGTCTCTACAGGGCAACGTGTGAGCTCAGCCTCGGACAATGCTGCGTATTGGTCTATCGCGACCACTATGCGTTCTGATAATGGCGCTCTGTCCGCAGTCCAGGATGCCCTTGGACTCGGCGCAGCCAAAGTGGATACCGCCTATGCGGCAATGGAGTCGTCCATCGATGTTTTGCAGGAGCTGAAGAATAAGCTGGTTGCAGCATCCGAATCCGGTGTCGATCGCGCTAAGGTGCAGGAGGAAATTAGTCAGCTACAGGATCAGCTCCGTAGCATAGCCTCGTCGGCTTCATTTTCCGGTGAGAATTGGCTGCAGGCGGAGGTCGGCGGTAAGTTCGATTCGGCCAGCCTCGGATACGTTGCAGGAACAGCAGTTCACAAAAGCATCGTGGGGTCGTTCACGCGTGATGCCTCTGGAAACGTCGCGCTTCAGACAGTGGACGTGAAGCTCGACCATTCCAATGTCCTATTCGACTTATCGGGAGGCCATGGCGGCATTCTTGACCAAGGGATACTGGTGGGGGTGCGAAACTCGGGACATCAGGACACGGCTGGGGCGGATATTTTTGTACCGACGATCGATTTTAACCCAAATTGGACGTTGGACGGTACTGTCGCTTGGGATGATGTGTTCGCCTACCGGCCCTACGTGCAGCTAGACGGAGCTTGGGTTGTTGCTTGGCCAAACATGGGGGTGTGGGACGGAGATTCCATCGAGACGAGCACAAGAGCAACCGTAAGCGCAAGCAACTACGAGAACGAGATAACGGTAGCTACTTTCGACATCACCAAGATGGACGACTACAAAAGCAAGCTGCGTCTCGGTACCAACGCCACCGACGACCAAGTCATCGCGACATTGCTGCCGTTCGTCGATCGGCAACTGGAGAAGTTGATCAACGCTGCCGCAAAACTGGGCTCAGCCGCAACACGAATTGCTATGCAGGATTCATTTGTCTCGAAACTCACCGATTCTTTCACCAGCGGCGTGGGCCGCTTGGTCGATGCCGATATGAACGAGGCCTCTTCCCGGCTGAAAGCGCTTCAGACACAGCAGCAACTGGCGACGCAATCCCTTTCAATCGCCAATGCTGGTGCCGAGAACATTTTGACACTGTTCCGTTAGAAACACAACGTTCCGCCTCGTAAGCCGATATCCCTTTACCCCCCCCCCGATTTTGGGAGTTCCCCCCTCAGCGTGGGCGGCTATACCTATGAGGTGCTTCTCCGAGGGGGACGGGATGGAATTGGTTGTCTTTGGGTACCAGATCGTGCCTGGCCGCGACGAGCCCTTGGCCTTTGCGGCTTCACTGGAGGAATGCCAGCGAGATGCCATGTTCGAGCGGGAAGAACTTCGGCGGAACGACCCGGATCTCGAAATGCTGGGGGCAATGGCTATCTACCGGCTTACCCTAGCTTGGCCGACATCGATGGACTCCTTGCCGTGTTGAATGAGAAGACCTCTCTGCTCGATGCCATTGTTGTCGATCGCAAGCTTGTGGGGCTCGTGGCCGACTGAACTGGCAGCCCCGTACCGGCCAAACCGGTCGTAACAGGAGTGAGTTGCATACTTCTGATTTCGGGTGGAAAGCAGACGCCTAGAATAGGGACGCGCCTTCGGCATGTGTTATCTTCTTAGTTCGGGAGGAACTGGAATGTTCGATTCCAATCGGCTCTTGTCGGCTGCGCTGATTATCTTCGGGGCAATCTGCTGTCTGCTTTATCCGTTGGCAGTTTTCTGGCCATCGGGCTGGGCTTGGCACGAGGGCAGTCCCGCTGAAAACAACTATTACATGATGATTGTTGCGATTTACGCGACTCTCGGAGCTTTCCTGATCAGGGCCGCGAAAGCTCCTATGGCCAACGCATCGTTAATTTGGTTCACTGTCGTGTCGAGTATCGTTCACGCGGGCGTAATGACGGTCCAGGCGCTCGCCAATCCCATGCAACACGGGCATTTGGTTGGCGACATTCCTGCTCTGTTGCTCGTCGCCCTCGTGTTCGGCGTGCTGATGCGCAAAGCTCACCGTTCAAGGTAGCTTACCTCCAGCTGACCTCCGGATGCTTTAACGTGTTTCGCGCTCTCGAAAGAGAAAGAGCCGGCCGTTGTGACAACTCGGGCAACTTCCTGCGTGAAAATTGCTTCATGGCGCTTTGGGTTTCGCGGGGCTGGCTCACCCGCATTGCATCAGCGAACAGAACAGCACTCGAACCCTTCCACCCACGCTAGAAAAGGCTCTGGCTCAGAAACTGCGCTATAGGGACAGCAGCTAGCATCTCCTCGGTGTTTCGCCGTTTGAGCGCCTTGGTCGAACGCCAGGGAGAGGGATCGCTCAATATCCGGCGGCGCGTCACCGTATCTCCGGTCGATGAATGCAGTGAAAGTCTCTTTGCAGCGAGTGACCTGCCACCGAATTTTCATCCGACTGCTATTAGGCCTCAGCGTTTTTTTGAGGTGCTCCCCGTTTTTGGGCCAGCGGGAGCTGGAATTTTCCGGGGTTAAAGCTCATGTCGGCGGGGATGCCGATGAGCTGTTCATGAGCGAAATTGGCACCTTGTTGCCGATCGCGCTATGTGGCCGGAACTCGTTATAGATCCTATGCAAGCTCGCCGCGGAGCTTGATAATTCACCTCCGCTTTTCCACGGAGGATGATAATGAGCGCTGATAGTGTCAATGATTGCTATATCGCCCTTGAATTGAGCCAGAAAACGTGGCTGGTCGGCTACCTCTTGCCTGGCTCGGATAAGGTACAGACGATTACGGTTGCCGGCGGCAACGCCGAGGCTCTCCTGTCCGCTCTTTTAAGAATTCAAAGCATGACACGAGATCGCTCTCCGTCAGGATTTGCGGCAGGGCCGCTGCGGGTATGTTTCGAGGCGGGCTATGATGGCTTTTGGCTTGCCCGCTTTCTCCTCAACAGCGGTATCGATACCACTGTTTTGGACCCGTCCAGTTTTTTGGTTTCCCGTCGAGGCCGACGTGTGAAGACAGATCGCATCGATGTTGAAGCGATGGTGTTTACCCTAAAGGCCTATCTGCTCGGAGATAGGTCGGTTTGCCGCCCGGTGCGGCTACCCAGCCTCGATGAAGAGGACGCCAAACGCCTATCCCGAGAACGTACCCAATTGAAGAAAGAGCGCACGCGCCACGTCAATCGCATTCGCGCCTTGTTGGTACTCCACGGTATTCGCTCGGTTCCCGGTCTTTGGGGAGGGCGCTGGAAGGAAGCACTCTCGAATATCCGAACTGGCGACGGCAGGGGGCTGGGCCGGTTCATCTTCCGTGAGCTGTGCCGCCAGTTCGAACGGCTGGACCTCGTGCATTCGCAACTCAAGGCTCTGGAGAAAGAGCGCATTCAGGCTTGCGGATCCGAAGGAGAGATCAATAACGGCGCCAAGATCAGAGTTCTGAAGCAGCTTGATGGCATCGGCGAAATCGGTGCTTCACACTTGGTCGCGGAAGTGTTCCATCGAACATTTAAAAACCGAAAGCATCTGGCCTCCTACCTCGGACTGTCTCCCAGCCCGTATGCCAGTGGAGAGGTGCATCGAGATCAGGGCATCAGCAAAGCGGGCAACAAACAAGCACGCGTGATGCTGATCGAACTGGCTTGGTGTTGGCTCAAGTACCAACCACAAAGCCAGCTCACGCGATGGTATCGCTCCCGCTTCTCGGGGCATGGAAGTCGGTCTGGAAAGGTCGGCATAGTCGCTTTGGCTCGCAAACTTGCAATAGCATTCTGGCGGTTCATCGAAGACGGTGTGGTGCCCGAAGGGGCCACTCTATCTATCGCCGCCAAATAAGGTTCAACCGCCGACGGGCAGTTGAGAGGGAAGCGTGGCTACCGTGCGTAGAGATGGAAATCACACGCCGAGTTGTAGTTTGGTACCGCGTTTCGAAGCAGGCGTTTGGCCACCATGAATCGGGATTATGGTCGGAGGCAGCCGCCTCAGCCGGATACAAGTGGAGGCACCATCGGGTGCCGGATTGCCAGACGACTGCGAACAACCGATGGAAAGCAACTTTGGGAGGGATGACGATGGATTGACAAACGCCGCTTCATACAAGTCTCTACGCCAATCCTCCATCTTCGAACGCGCGTCGTCAAGGCTCATGAACCAGTGGGCGTTCAGGCACTCGGCGCGGAACTTGCCATTGAAACTCTCGATGTAGCTGTTGTCGGTCGGCTTGCCTGGTCGCGAGAAGTCGAGCACGACGCCCTTATGATAGGCCCATAGATCAAGGTCTCGGGAAATGAATTCGCTGCCATTGTCCACACTAATGGTGGCAGGGTAACCAACCTGGCGACATACCCGTTCGAGCGTTTGGACCACATCCTCGCCCTTATAGCTGAAACGTGCATCGACCGCCGGCGAGAAGCGAGAGAAGGTATCGACAACCGTTAGAACTCTGATCTTGCGGCCGGTAGCCTGTCAGTACCGGAGCAATACTCCCCAATAGGAGGTGCGGACAAATTCTTGGACTGTTTATGCTGCAATTCCAAGGTTCCGGCGGTATTCCGTGGGACTTACGCCGCCCAGTGAGATTTTTATACGGTGCTGATTATACCA
>NZ_JAVDTC010000014.1:0-60744 GCF_031455615.1 Neorhizobium sp. 2083
GACATGAAGTTCGCGGACTACAGCGTCCCGGGAAAAGCCATGGCAGTCGGTATCGCTCTGCATGAGGGCGATCTCGGCGGCGGCTGGAATGTCGCACTCAACACCGTCTTTTGTCTCTCAGTTATCTTCCTGTCCGTCAGCGGGATCGTGATGTGGTGGAAACGCCGGCCGTCGGGAGCAAGCCGGCTCGTCGCGCCTGTCGTTCCGGAAAAGATGGCGGTCTGGAAAACCGGCGCCCTCGTCATGGTCGCGGTCTCGCTGCTGTTCCCGCTGACCGGCATCGTTCTCGTCAGCGTGCTCGCTCTCGACATGCTGCTTATCCGCCACGTGAAGCCGCTAAAGCGCGCGCTCAGCTAACCCCGCGCCGAACATTCCATGGAGCAAACCATGATACGAAATTTTGTCCAACTGGCCACCGTGATCGTCTTTCTCGCACTGCCCCGAATGGTCTTCGCTCAGGAATTCAAGGTCGGCGATATTGAGATCACTCAGCCTTACGCGCGTGCGATGCTCCCCGGCGCCAAGGTCGGCGGAGGATACCTCAAGGTCATCAACAGTGGCTCAGCCGACCGGCTTGTCAGCGCCACAGCCGAACGCGCCGCGTCCGTCCAGCTCCACGAGATGAAGATGGATGGCGGCATCATGGTGATGCGCGAGCTCAAGACCGGGATTGCCATCCCCGCCAACGCTATCACCGCGCTGAAACCGGGCGGTTACCACGTGATGTTCATGAACGTGCGCCAACCCTTCAAGGAAGGCGAAACTGTCAAAGCGACGCTCACCTTCGAAAAGGCCGGTCCGGTCGATGTGGAATTCATGGTGGGCCCAGCCGCCGGCGGCATGCCCAAAATGAATCACGATGATCAGACAAGCTTGCACGGCAGCCACGCTGACCATGCGACAATGACCGGCTCCGATCCCGTATCGAGCGACCCGCAGCAGGCGATCCCTGTAAAACTCAAGGCTATGTTCGAGACCGCCGGCAAACCACTGACTGTCGAGCCGGTCGTCGTCAAGGGTGACTGGGCCATTGCTGGATGGGCTCAAGATGGACGTGGCGGGCGAGCGCTTCTCAAGAAAAAGGATGCCAGCTGGAGCATTCACCTTTGCAGCGGCGACGGGCTGAAGCAGGCTCAGGCTCTGCGGATGATGGGGCTCTCGGAAAATGATGCTGCGGCGATCGCAGCCAAGCTCGCCGAGGCCGAGAAGGGCATGGCCCCGGAAAAGCTTGCCCTGTTCGCCAGCTTCGAAGGAACCGTCATGGTCGAAGGCGACGAGGCCAATGCCGGTCACCAACACGGGGGGCATGGCAAATGAACGCACGGAATCCCTTCGTTCTTGCCGGAGCCGGCCTGACGGCTGTCTTCATGGCGATCCTGATCGGTGTGATGATCTGGGTCGGGACCGCAAATGCCCGTCCAGGGCCATTCCATGCCAAATTTGCGCTCCTGGACGACAGTGGCCGTCCGGTCGACCAGTCGATTTTTAAAGGCGGCCCTTCGCTCGTCTACTTCGGCTATACCCATTGCCCGGAAGTCTGCCCCACGACGCTTTACGAAGTTGCGGGATATCTGAACGCGCTCGGCCCGGAAGGCAAATCGCTCAAGGCGTTCTTCTTCTCGATCGATCCCGAGCGGGACACGCCGGATGTCATGCACGGCTACGTCACTGCCTTCACCGATCGGATCACCGGCATTACCGGCAAACCGGATGAGATGCAGAAGGTCATCGACGGCTGGATCATCCACGCCGCCAAACTTCCAAGCGAGGATGGCGACTATCACATGAGCCATACGACCTCCCTGCTTCTCGTTGGCGCGGACGGTCGGCTCAAGGGCCTCCTGCCTTATGGTGCCGATCAGTCCGACGCTCTCCAGAAGATCCGCGACCTCCTCCTGAAACACGCCTGAACGCTTTGCCGCCCGACTTAGATGTCGCCGTGAAAGGAAACGATCATGAACCGCCGAGACTTTAATCTGCTGCTCGCCGCGACCGGCGCAGGCCTTCTCCTGAACTCTGAAACGTCTTCTGCACAAGGCATGTCTGCCTCTTCCGATGGTCCGGTTTTCGCCTTGCTGGTTCATCCCAAGATGATCCTGCTCGACCTGGTTGGCCCGATGACGGTGTTCAACATGACGATGGGCAAGGTTCATCTGGTCTGGAAGGACAAGACGCCTGTGCCAACCGAAGTCGGCGTCTCGGTGACCCCAACCACCACGTTTGCCGATTGCCCGAGGAAGGTCGATGTCTTCTTCATTCCGGGCGGGCTCGCGGGCTCGACGGCGTTGATGGAGGATCCGGAGACGCTGGCCTTCGTGAAAGATATGGCTGCGAATGCTCGCTTCGTGACGGCCGTCTGCACCGGCTCGCTCGTCTTAGGCGCTGCCGGCGTGCTGAAAGGCAAGCGCGCCACGACGCTCTGGAACGTCCGCGACATTCTGCCGACCTTCGGGGCGATCCCGGTCCATGACCGGGTCGTTGAAGACGGCAACATCATCACCGGCGGCGGCACGACCGCAGGGCTCGATTTCGGGCTCGATATCGTTGCGAGGTTGCGCAGCGAGGACGTCGCCAAGCGCATCCAGCTGATCATCGAATACGATCCGCATCCGCCGTTCGACGCCGGCAGTCCCGAGAAGGCCGGACGCGAGATTACCAACGCGTTCCTGAAGGCGCGCAAACCCGTGATGGACGATGCCAAAGCGGCGGCCCTCAGAGCCGCGGAGCGCCTTAAAGGCTGAATAGCTGACCGACGGCTGCTCAGATCAACAACCTCATCCAGTACTCATGAACGGATAAACCCATGCGCAAACTTCAGACGACCTTGCTCTCAATCGCTACCTGCCTGCTGACGTTTGGAACGCCACACGCGGAGGACTTTGCCCTCGGCGACCTGAGAATAACCAATCCCTACACGCGGGCCATGGCTTCAAATGCCCCGGTGGGAGCAAGCTACATGACGATCACCAATGTCGGAAAGACCGACGACCAACTCCTGTCGGCCCAGTCAGATCGGGCCGGGGAAGTTCAGATCCATGAGATGAAGGTGCAGAACGACGTGATGGTCATGCGCGAGATGCCGAAGGGGCTGATCATCCCGGCCGGCAAAACCGTGGAACTGAAGCCAGGCGGCTATCACGTCATGTATTTGAAGGTTCCCGTGCCGTTCAAGCAAGGTGAGACTGTCAGGACCACCCTGACGTTCGAAAAGGCGGGAAACATCACGCTCGACGTCCCGGTCGGCGGGCTTGCCGGAGAAAAGCCGGCGGCGATGAAGATGCCGGATACGCAGCCGGCGCAGTGAACTTCGCCGCGTGTCCCCGGCCCGTCTCGTTCCATTAGCGACGGTCAACTTCTTCTTGAAATGAGGTCATCATGTCGAAACTCAGAGCATACGTTCTCATTGGCTGCGCAGTTGTGTTCATCGCACTTGCCGGCCAGCTCATGTATTTGAACTTTTTCAGCCGCCCGTCGGTGTCGTTGGCAGGCGCCGGGGCGTCCATTCCCGACGAACAGATTACCTACAGCTTGATCGACGATAGTGGAAAAAGCTGGACGCCAGACCTGCTGAAGGGACACCCTTCGCTCGTTTATTTCGGCTATACGCATTGCCCCGACGTCTGCCCCACGACGCTGTACGAGATGGCGACCTGGTTCAAGACGCTCGGTCCACAGGCCGACGGGGTGAAAGCCTATTTCTTTACCGTCGATCCGCAGCGCGACACGGCGCCAATGATGCACACTTATATCTCCAACTTTACTGACAGGATCACCGGTGTGACCGGTGATCCCGCTGAGATGGAGAAAGCGGTCAACGCTTGGCGGATCTATGCCAAAAAGGTTCCGGCCCCCGACGGAGGTGACGACTATACGATGGACCATACCGCTTCGGTGATGATGGTCGATCCGGATGGAAAGCTGAAGAGCACGATCTCCTACGGAGAAGATACCAACGTGGCCTTGAAGAAGATCCAGAACCTTCTGACGCGGTAAGCATCGATGTCTGGACATGGCGGCTTTCCACAAAGCCAGCATCTATACGGCTTTAGTCGCTGATGCGTTGAGGGTCGAAAACTCTTTGGACCCGGAGGGATATCTATTGAAAAAACTTCTCATTTTGTCAGGCGCAGTATTGGTCTTGGCTGCCGTCGTCGGGATGCCATATGTGACCCACGATGAGACAGGAGATGAGTCTGAGGTCGCGTCCTCCCCACAGCTCGTGGCGCCGCCGCCAAAAGATACATTTGCCCCTGTCTTCGCCCCTTGCGCCCACTGTCATCAGATCGGTCCAGGGGCACGGAACTCGACCGGGCCGGTGCTAACGGGCGTGATTGACCGTCCCGCCGCATCGACTGCGTATCCATATTCGTCGGCCATGCGCAACAGCGGCCTTGTCTGGGACGAAACGACGTTGCACGCATTTCTCAAGAACCCTCACAAACTTGTTCCTGGAACTAGGATGGCGTTGGCAGGCCTGAGCGATGCTCAGATCGATACGTTGCTGGATTATATTCGTTCTGTTGGATCATCTCCGTAGTGAGCGGTCGCCCGTTCCCCGCGATCTCTCGCAAAGTTTTTCAAAGCAGCCAGTCCAGTAGCCGTTTGCGCGACTGTCTCACGAACGAAGCATCAGGCCCATGGCCGCATTCTCAGGGTATCAAATGAAGCAGGTCACAATACTTCGATGGTTTGCTCTTGCCGAGGCCACGACTCTTCTTGTTCTGGTCTTGGTGGCAGTACCTCTCAAACATTTTGCGGGCATTCCCGATGCCACACGTGTAATGGGCCCCATCCACGGCTTGGCTTTTCTCGTATTCTGCTATGCCGTGATCCGATCCGCGAGCGAAGGGTGGCTGACAAAAGGCGAGGTCGCACGATTGCTCATCGGTGCGTTCATCCCCTTCGGGGGCTTCGTCAACGAGCGCTGGCTCAAGGCGAAAAAAGCGGACGGTCAATCTTGAGTCGTGACGTGGCATTACGACGCGCGACGCCGGGGAGAGTTGGCCTAGCTCCACGTGTGCTTAGCTTACTGCGTGGTGCTGTCAGCCCGTAAGCGTACCGTATTCGGAACTTGAGCCTTTGCATTAAGTTCGAGGGCGTTCAACAATGGAGTCGTCATGACTTTTCTCGGTCTCGAAGCAGAAATGCTGGCGCGGCTACAGTTCGCGTTCACCGTCTCGTTTCACTTCATTTTTCCCGCCTTCTCGATCGGTACGGCCAGCTATCTCGCCGTCCTGAACGCGCTCTGGCTCTCGAAGCGTGATGAGGCCTATCTTAGACTCTTCGACTACTGGAAAACGATCTTCGCGGTCACCTTCGCCATGGGCGTCGTATCTGGGATCGTGATGAGCTACCAGTTCGGTACCAACTGGTCAGCCTTCTCCGACAAGGCAGGCCCGGTCATTGGACCGCTGATGGGATACGAGGTCCTTACCGCCTTTTTCCTTGAGGCAGGCTTCCTAGGCATCGCCTTGTTCGGCCGCAAACGCGTCGGAGACACGGCGCACATGGTGGCTGTCGCCATGGTCGCGATAGGAACTCTCATTTCCGCGACGTGGATCACGGCGGCCAATAGCTGGATGCACACACCTGCCGGATTCAGCATCGACGCCAACGGCGTCTTCGTGCCAGAAGACTGGTGGCAGATCATCTTCAACCCCTCCTTCCCCTACAGGATGACCCATACCGTGATGGCGGCTTTCCTGACCACTGCCTTCGCCGTGGGCGCGGTTGGCGCCTGGCACCTGCTGAAGGACCGGGCAAACCGCCAGGCCCGTATCATGTTCTCGATGGCGATGTGGATGGCAGCAATCGTCACTCCGATACAGATCTTCGTCGGCGACCTACATGGTCTGAACACGCTCGAACATCAGCCCGCGAAGATCGCCGCCATGGAGGGACATTACGAGACACACAAGAATGGCGCTCCTCTCGTTTTGTTCGGCATACCGGACGACGACGCGGAGACCACCCGCTACGCGATCGAGGTTCCGAAACTCGGTTCGCTGATCCTGACGCATGAGCTGAACGGCGAGATCAAGGGTCTGAAGGAATGGCCGCGCGACCAGCGTCCTCCGGCGCTCATGCCGTTCATCACTTTCCGGATCATGGTCGGCATCGGCTTTCTGATGCTCGGCGTCGGGCTCTGGTCTCTTTGGGCGCGCTGGAAGGGAAAGCTGTATGACACGCCCTGGCTCCACCGAATCTCGGTAGCCATGGGAGGTTCCGGCTTCGTGGCGGTGCTTGCCGGCTGGTACACAACCGAAGTGGGCCGTCAGCCCTGGACGGTCTACGGACACCTGCGGACCGCCGACAGCCTCTCGCCCGTCTCCGCCCCCGCTGTCGGTACGTCCCTGCTTATTTTCATTGTGGTCTACTTCATCGTCTTCGGCGTCGGGGTCTATTATCTTCTAAAGCTGATGCGGCGGCCGCCTAGTCCTCTCGACGGGGATCTGGAACTGAATGCAGGACCGATCCGGACGGCGGGCATTACGCCGGGTGCGGCGCAGGACCATCCGCATGGAGGACACCATGACCATTGACCTTTCGTTCATCTGGGCAGGCATCATTGCCTTTGCAGTCCTTGCTTATGTCGTGCTCGACGGTTTTGACCTCGGAATTGGCATCGTGTTCCCGTTCTTCCGCAAGAGGCGCGACCGGGATGTCATGACGAACTCCATCGCGCCTGTCTGGGACGGCAACGAAACGTGGCTGGTGCTTGGCGGCGGCGGCCTCATGGCCGTGTTCCCGTTGGCGTATGCGATCATCATGCCCGCAATTTATATGCCCATAATCCTGATGCTGGTCAGCCTGATCTTCCGGGGCGTCGCTTTTGAATTTCGATGGCGCACCCATCACGAGTCTCATCTCTGGGACTTCGGTTTCTGGATCGGGTCCTCGGTCGCTGCATTCATGCAAGGGATCGCGCTAGGAGCCCTGGTTCAAGGCATTGCTGTGGAGGGCCGTCAGTATGCGGGCGGCTGGTGGGACTGGCTGACGCCATTTTCGATCCTGACCGGCGTCGCCGTTCTTACGGGGTACGCGCTCTTAGGGGTCACATGGCTCAACTTGAAGACAACCGGCGACATTCAATCCCGTGCCGCATCTCTCGCGCGCCCTTTCTGCGTTGTACTTCTGGCGCTGATCGGTGCGGTATCGCTGTGGACGCCATTTATCAACGAAATGTACTTCGAACGCTGGTTCGGCTGGCCAACCGCCTTCTTCTCGTCATTCGTGCCGCTGTTGCTTGCTCTCTGCGCCTTCTCGCTCTGGCACGGCCTTACTCACGGGAAGCACCTGCAGCCCTTCCTGTCGGCGCTCGGCCTGTTCGTCCTGAGCTTTGCGGGCCTCGGGATCAGCTTCTACCCGTACATGATACCCGGTGTGCTTACCATCGAAGACGCAGCAGCTCCGGATAGTTCCTTGAAGTTTCTCCTCGCCGGGACGGTAGTTCTGGTGCCGATGATCTTGTGCTACACGGGCTACGCCTACTGGGTCTTCCGCGGAAAGCTCGATCCGGAGGAAGGGTATCACTGATGAAAGACGCGTTGCAAAAGTCCGCATGGTTCCTGGCGCTGTGGCTGGCTGGGGTCGGCACTGTTACAATCGTCGGAATTTTGATCCGCAGCCTCCTCATGTAGGTCGCCGGACCCTTGGCCGCCTTTCCCAAAGTGAACATTCCCCTCCTCTTATCCAAAAGCCAGGCGCTCTCTAAATTGCAGAAGTCCTAGTTGGCATGACGACCTTGATCGACCGGAACAACCTTCCGAACGACATGTATCCGTGAAAAGCGCCGCGTCGTTGGCACAAAAGCCGAAACCAACGGGATCAGAACGCAGACTGCTCCCACTGCGATGAGCAATGCGTCCCGTCCAAGGACACGGGCCAGTGGTGTCATCAGCGTCAAACCTGCGGGAGCAAGACCGTATGAAAAGAGAAAGTCGATCGACGACACCCGCGACAATCGGTCCGGCGGGATTTCGTTTTGGACGGACGTGAACCAGCGGACGTTGAAGATTTCGATCCCGACGCCAGCGACTAAATAGGCGACGACTGGAACGATCCTGCTTTCTGCAAACAACAGGCTGAACGGGATGAGCCCGTACAAGGAGAGCCCGGCCAACGCCACCCAGCCTCGACGTTGCGGGTGCCAGCGTGCCATGATCACGGCGCTGATCAAAGCCCCGAACATATAAGCCGTGGCCGTCGTCGTCATGAGTGTAGCGCTACCGAACGCTTCCTGGCTTATGCCTGGCAGCAGGACCGCCGTCACCGAGTAGCCTGCCGCTATGGTTACGGTGAGCGATGCAAGCCCCGCCACGAACCAGGGATGACGACGAGCCTCCCGCGCGCCCTCTGCGAACTCCCGGATCAACCTGCCGACGGTGAGATTTTCGGGTCGCGACGACCCGGCGGGTATCGCTGTTGCTTTAGGCGGAGCCACTGCGCTGATAAGCCAAAGAAGTGCGATTACAATGAACGCGGCGATCGTTCCGCTCATAAGCGCTATGAAGCTGATTATGGCTGGGCCAAGGATGCTCGTCACGCGAACCGCGATGCTCATTATCGCGTTGGCGGCTTGAAGCCGATCTGACGTTACGATCTCGGGGATGATTGCCTGATAGGCTGGTCGGCACGCGCCCTGCCCAATACCGACAGCCGCCGCTCCTGTTAAGAGCAGCAGAAGGCCGCTGACCCCGGGAACAGATAGGCCGATGATCATCATCGGCACGCTGATCGCCGCGATCATCCCGGACGCAAAGATGATCATTCTCGGACCTCTCTGATCGGACAGGACACCTGCTAACGGTACAGCGACCAGGAAGCCTATCGTGCGCGCCGCAAGAGCAATGCCGAGGTCGCTCGCGGTAAGATCGCCTTCCAGCGTAGCAAGCCCAAGAACGAAAGGTAGAGCCCAGGTCGCAAGCCCGGACGCTGTGCTGCCGAGCCACACGCGCACGAACGCCGGATAAAACAGTGCCTTCATACAGTCATGGCCCGGCATCAGTTGAAGTTTGCTGCAATGATAAATTCGAGATGGCATTCCTGAAGCCTGCGATCAGCCGCTCGGACCGGTCCGGATCCGCAAACACCGAAACATCGGCAAATAGGCGGTCGGACTCTCCCCGGCTCATAAGTCCACATTCAACCGCAGCTTGACCGACTGCGATACCATGCAGCGCGGCATGCTTTACAACTTCTGAAGCAGCCGGGTACCCGTAGATTGCGGCAAGGGCGGTCGATAGAGCGAGCGAACCAGACGCGTCGGCCCGACCACGATCGACGTTTGCCTGGACACCAGAAAGGCAGCGATCAACGAAAAGCGGAATGCCACGCCTCAGAAGGCGAATGGACTCACTGATCGCCTCGAGAATGATCGATTCCCACACATTGAGGTCGAGTTCGCCCTCGGCGGCGCGGGTCACCGTAGCGTCATTGCCCAGCACCCGGAATGCGACTTGCATCATCATTTCCGGCATCACAGGGTTTACCTTGCCCGGCATGATCGAGGAACCCGGCTGGACCGCCGGCAAGGAGATCTCGCCAAACCCTGCGCGCGGCCCCGACGACATGAAGCGAAGATCGGCGGAGAGTTTCGAAATGGTGACGGCGATCGCCTTCAGGCAAGCCGAAACGCGTATCCAATGATCGGCATTCTGCAACGCGTCGAACAGATTTTCTTCCGGGTGATAGGACTTGCCGGTCAGTTCCTGCAACTCACCATAAACGAGGCGTCGGTATTCGGCGGACGTGCCGAGGCCGGAACCGACGGCCGTTGCGCCAAGCGGAAGCCCGAGGCATCCCGTCTCAACAGCCTCAAGCTCGTGCGACTGGCGCTCAAAAGCTGCGCGATAACCGGAAAACTGCTGCCCGAAGGTAATCGGCAACGCGTCCTGCAGGCAGGTTCGCGCGAGCTTGACGATCTCGACCAGTTCGCGCTCTTTGTCCACCAACGCCTCGACAAGGTGGGAAATCGCGTCCTTCAGCTTTGCCAACTCGGCTCCGATCGCAATCCTCATTGCCGCCGGGATGACATCGTTGGTCGACTGGCTCATGTTGACATGCGTGTTGGGATGAACGGGATCCGCACCTTTGCGACCGCTCAAAATCTCGCTTGCACGGTTCGCCAGCACTTCGTTGACATTCATGTTGGCGGCTGTGCCTCCCCCGCCATGATAGATGTCGACTGGATAATCCTCGCGGCGTATTCCTCGGAGCTGCTCGATGGCCGCAACCTCGATTGCGTGCGCTAGACGCGCATCCAGATCGTCAGCCTTTCGGTTGGCTCTGGCGGCAGCCAGCTTGATCGTGAGGAGTGCAGGAACAAAGCCTTCGACATCTGCAATCGTCCGGCCGGAAATGGAGAAATTCTCAGCGGCGCGCGCGGTCTGAATACCATAGGCAACGAAATCCGGTATCAGGCGCGGGCCGAGCGCGTCCTCCTCCAGCCGCATCGAAACCTGCGCGGGATCCTCAGCCTTCCCTGTTGAAGTTATTGGCATTGGCTGATCATTTCGCAGGAACATGGTTTCGGATCTCGTCGAAAATCCTGACCCAGCTCCGCACTCCCTTCCTAAGTCGTTCCGTGTCGTAGCGCTCGTCAGGTGCATGGATCGCATCGCTCGGCAGGATGAAGCCGATAACAACACACTCGGCGCCCAGCACGTCGCTGAACTGCTGCACGAGCGGTATGGCGCCGCCGGTTCCGCGCAGGATCGCCGGCCTGCCCCACTCCTCCTGCAGACCGAGCGCCGCCGCGCTGAGGAAATGGCTATCCTGCGACAGAACGACAGCGGAACTGCCACCTGAACCTACGAATTCAACAGTACAGCTTTCTGGAAGTTGAGAGCGGACGTGCTGCTGAAAGCGCTGCCGGATAGTCTCCGGCGTTTGGCCCCCGACCAGGCGGAATGAGAGACGGGCCGTCGCAGACCCCGGCAAGACCGAGCGCTCGCCGGGGCCCTGGTTTCCGCCGGTGATGCCGTTAATGTCGACAGTCGGCCTCCCCCACATGGCTTCGAGAGCGGAGTAACCGTCTTCGGTGATGCCACCGGCCAAGTCTACGCCACCATAAAGATCCGGCTCCTTCGCCAGTTCCCGCCACTGCTTCCGGACGGCAGCCGGAAGCTCTTGGACGCCGTCGTAGAAGCCATTGATCGTTACCCGCCCCCGCTCGTCATGAAGACCAGCAAGAATCGCACTCAGGATCCGGATAGGATTGGCAGCGACCGCCCCGTAGTGACCCGAATGGAGGTCGGGGTTCGGCGCTGAAATCGTCACACGCTCGTGCACCAGTCCCTTGAGTTGGGTCGTGATTGCCGGCTGTGTGGGGGACCACATCTCAGCATCGCAGATGAAGGCGACATCGCAATCGAGTTGGTCTCGATAGTCCTCGATGAACGCCGGCAGGCTTGGCGAGCCGCATTCCTCCTCGCCTTCGAGAAGCACGATGATGTCGGCCGGGAACTCCCCATGCGTGTTGTCCCAGGCACGCAGTGCCTCGATAAAGGTCCAGAGCTGGCTTTTACTATCGGACGCCCCGCGCCCATAAAAACGATGGACGCCATCTTCCGCGACCACACGCGGTTCGAACGGAGGATGGGTCCACTGCGCCGGATCGCCAACAGGCTGAACGTCGTAGTGTCCGTAGAAAAGCAGCCGTGGACGCTTCACGTCGGAGGAATTCGACGATCGAGCCAGAACCAGCGGATTGCCTTTTGTCGGGATGACCTCTGCGGGCAGCCCGATCGATGCCAACTCCCGCTTCAGCCAGGCGGCAGCCCGATCTATGGCACCTCTGCCTTCTGGCTCGCTCGAGATCGACGGAATCGAAATCAGTTCAAGTAGCTTTCTGAGCGCGACATCGAAATTGCCGTCGATATTGCGCAGCACGTCTTCCATATCTGACACGCGTCTTCCCTTCCTCAATCCTCGAAATGTGGGCCGGTCTAAACTAGCCGCGGCCAACAGCAGGATGCTCGTCGCCACTCGACGTGCCGTTCACGCCCGCTTCTAGGCTTGCAAGCAGCCCCTCGATGTCGGCCCACAACTCGTTTTCGTCCTCGAGACCGACGCTCAGCCGCAGGATGACGTCCGGCCCCGACCAGGATGTGGCGCTCCGAAACCCGTCGATCGACATCGGCGCGGCGAGGCTGCGGGTTCCGCCCCAGGACGCGCCGATCGCAAACACCTTCAGTGTATCCAGTGCGGCCGGAATGTAGGCTATCGCCTCCTTCTTGAAGAGGATGCTGAATACGCCGCTCGATCCGAGAAAGTCCCTTTTCCAAAGGGCATGCTCAGACGAGGATTCAAGCGCTGGATGCAGGACCTGCTTAACGAGCGGATGACGTTCGATCTTTCGGGCGAACGCCAGAGCCACACGCTCCGAGTGTCGCAGTCGCACGCCAAAGGTCTCGAAGCCTCGCAGGACCAATGAGGTGTCGTCGGGCGAAACACCGATCCCCATTCGGCCGATCAGAGAGCGGATCGGCTTGAGCAACGCCATATCCTTGATCGTGATCGATCCCATCAGGACATCGGAATGACCGGACACGAACTTGGTCAGCGCCTCCGTCACGATGTCCGCACCGTGCTTGAGGGGTTTGAAGTTGAGTGGTGTCGCCCAGGTGTTGTCGACGCCAACCAGCGCGCCATGCTCGTGCGCGATCGCCGCGATCCTCGGCAGATCCATAATCTCCATCGTCGATGACCCCGGGCTTTCGCACCAGACGATTTTGGTGGTCGTCCTAATTTTCGATGCGACGTCATCCGGTGACTTCGGTTTAAAGAAGTCGACCTCAACGCCAAGGCGACGCAGATCGGTTTCCGCGAGATCGCGCATCGGCGGATAGGAGGTATCGGCAATCAGGATGTGGTCCCCTGCCGCCAGAAACGGCAGGACTGCTAATGCGTTTGCAGCCTGCCCGGAAGGTGCCAGGAAAGTCCATACGCCGCCTTCAAGGCTTGTCAGCTTTGCCTCAAGGGTGCGCGTCGTCGGCGTTCCGTAGAGCCCGTAGGAATAGCCTTCATGACCGCGATCGCCTCGAGACGCATAGGCGGCTGCATCCTTGAACACAATCGTCGATGCACGGTGCACGCCAACGCCAAGCGGGTCGAAACCTTCCGTCGGGACTTCAGGTGTGAGGACACATTGAGTGAGATCGTTCATGAACGGACCTTTCTAGAGCGGTTTCGATCGCCCGAGGAAATCATCCCGAGGCGAGGCCCTTCGCGGGTGCTATTCGCGGGATTTATTGACGATAATGCAGACAGCGACGGAGCATCCCTGGGTGAAGCGAGAACGTCCTTCGACAGTCACACCCCGCTCACAGCACCTTGGATAGAAATGCCTCGGTACGGGGGTTCTTGGGGCTGGCGAGCATGGTGCGGGGATGTCCCTCTTCGATAACCTGTCCCTGGTCCATGAAGACAAGGTGGTTGCCGACCTCGCGAGCAAATCCGATTTCGTGGGTGACGACGACCATGGTGATACCGCTTTGTGCGAGATCCTTAATGACATCGAGGACCTCACCGACGAGTTCCGGATCAAGTGCCGAAGTCGGCTCATCGAACAGCATCACTTCCGGTTCCATCGCGAGTGCGCGGGCTATCGCAACCCGCTGTTGCTGGCCACCGGAGAGTTGCCCCGGGTACCTGCCGCCGAAGCCGTCCAGTCCGACACGTTTCATGAGCTCGTTTGCCTTTTCACGAGCCCGCTCTTTGGGCCAGCCTTTGACATGTAAGGGCCCTTCCATGACATTATCCAGCGCAGTCATATGAGGAAACAACTGGAAGCGTTGGAACACCATGCCAGTCAGCCGTCGCTGAGCAGCGATCTGGGCCAATGACAGCTGATGAAACCGGCCAGCGCGTTCGACGAAGCCCTGCAGTTCGCCCTTCAGGAATACGCGACCAGCCGAGATGCTCTCCAACTGGTTGATGCATCGTAGAAGCGTCGACTTGCCGGAACCGGACGGACCGATCGCAACGCAGACCTCGCCGCGCCTAACCCGCAAATCGACACCCTTCAGGGCATGCACCGGACCATAGAACTTGTGGATGTTCTGCATTTCGACGCAGAATTCAGAGATGTTCGCATTCATGGCCTTACTCCGCTCGCGCCGGATGAACGGAAACGCCCTTACCGAAATGGCGCTCGAGGAAATGCTGGCCGACCATCAGAAGGCTCGTTATCGCGAGATACCAGGTTCCAGCAACCAGCAAGAGCGGGATCGGAAGATAGAGGCGATTGGAGATCGCGTTCGTGGCGAACGTTAGATCCAATGTGAATGGGATCGCCAGAACAAGGGATGTCATCTTGAGCATGCCGATAGTCTCATTTCCTGTCGGTGGAATGATCACGCGCATCGCCTGCGGCATCAGGATCCGCCACCAGATCTTTGGCGGTTTCATTCCCAGTGCCTGCGCCGCCTCTGCCTGACCGCGGTCGATCGAGTTGAACCCCGCCCGGAAGATCTCGGTCAAATAGGCAGACTCGTTGAATCCGAGACCAAGGATGGCAGCTATGGCAGGCGTCACGATGTATTTCGTCTCGACGCTGATGATGTCGGGACCAAATGGAATTGCAATGCTCAGATTGGGAAACAGAACTGCAAAGAGGCCCCAGAAAAGCAACTGCGTATAGATCGGCGTGCCGCGAAAGAACCAAACCCAGGAATAGGCAAGGCCACGCAAAATTGGGTTATCGCTGTCGCGCATGATAACCAGCAGTCCCGCAACAATGATCGCCACGGTCATGGCAACCACCGTGAGAAGAAGTGTCCAGCCGACGCCCCGAACCACCTGAGGGGCGAACAAATATGTCAGATAGACATCCCAATGAAAGTTAGGATTTGCAGCAATCGCCTGGCCGATCTGAAGCGCGAGGATTGCGAGGAGTGCAATAGCTAGCCAGCGCCCCGTATGACGCCGTGGGGCCACGACATTGCGGGTGATTTCTGGTTTGTTGAAGGAGACCGGCGTTACGCCGGCCCCCAGGTTTTCGGTATCAATGGCCATGATTCTAGATCTTGACTTCGGGGTTGACCAACGCCTTCTCGACGATCACGGAACCGATACCCCATGTGTCGAGGAGTGATTTGTATGTTCCGTCAGCGATCAGTGAGTTGATCGTATCCGCTATGAGCTCTGTCAAAGCCATATCCGACTTGGCAACGGCAATTCCGTTTGGACCGTGTTTGCTCAGTGGTCCGGATGTCGACTTCAGCGTTTCGAGTTGACCTCTCGACTGCTTGGCTGCGTAGCCGATGCCGGCCTCACCAGAGACCGTTGCATCTGCGCCGCCGGCTGCAACACGCGTTAGTGTTTCAGGCTGCTTCGAAAACGGCAGGATTTCGATTTCTGGTTTGCCTTCGGATTTGCACCGAGCGTTTTCTTGATTGATCGATCGCTCGAAATAAGTCCCGGACTGGATGGCGACCTTCCGGCCGCAAAGATTTGCCGGATCGAATTTCGTGGGATTACCAGCTTTGACCGCCCATAGGCTCCCCGTGTCGGCGTAGCTGACGAAGTTGACAGCCTTCATGCGTTCGTTCGTGATGGAAAATGCCGATACCCCGATGTCGAACTTCGTACCCAAGGCGGGAAGAATTGCTTCGAATGCCGACGTCTGGAAATCGATCTTTACGCCGAGCTTCTTGCCGATGGCGTTTGCGATGTCGACGTCGATGCCTTCCGGCGTCTGACCGTCTTTCTCACTCAGAAATTCCCAAGGCGCGTAGGACGTGTCCGAACCGATCGTCAACACGCCGGCTGATTTGATTTTTGCCGGAAGGCGAGCCGCGAGAACCTCATCGATTTTGATCGACGAGGTGTCGAAACTTTGCGCAGATACTGTGGTGTTTGCAGCAGACATAGCCAACGCTGCTATGAGTGGCAGGCGAATGATATTTTTGAACATTGATGTTCCCCATCTTGTTATTGCAACGGATCACCAACTCTCTGGGGAGCCGGACTATGTATCCGTTGAACGCAATATGGTAACGAAACGCACCTCACGTCCAACAATAAAATTCGGGCAATCAATTCCTGTAGGTTATAGCATTGGCCTCCATTGGATTGCCTGTGTTTGGGGAATGCTTGCAGGACGCGCGGGTGGCGGCCGGCGCTGCGGGCATCTTCGAAAAAAGGTTTCAGGCTTCCGAGACGGGAATACGACGAGCGACAAAGTCAGCGACAGACGCCCGTACTTGGCCTATGGGTTCCGGCTGAGAACCGGTTGAGACTAGAACGATGGGTTCGATGGCATGAGCATCGCTGATCCGTACCCGGGCAACCTGTAAACCGTCATATGTCATGGAGCCTGGCGGATTTGTATAGCTTATGCCGTAGCCCTCTCCATTTGCAGACAAACTGCGGAGCAACTCGATCGACGCCGCTCGGTGTTTTACAACGGGATTGAAGCCAATGGCGTGAAACAGGCCCAGGATATGCCGGATCGACAGGCCCTGGTCAGATAGGATGAGCGGGAGATCCGCGATTTCCGCGAGAGTGATGTCGCTGCGAGTTGCGATTTGGGTGTCAGGAGCGGTCCATATCCGAGGGGCTACGCGAAAGAGAACGTCCCGATCGAAGCTGCCATCGAGCCCCAGATCATAGGTCAGTCCGAGATCGATCTGTCCTGATAAGATCGCCCTGGTAAGCGTGTCGAACGACAGTTCGAGGGCGCGGAATTCGATGTCTGGATATTCTTTCGTGAGCCGCACGAGAACCGGTGCGAACCATACCGGCGCCAGTTCCTCAAGGATACCTAAGGTTATCCGGCGTTGGCGTCGCTGGGACAGAACCCCAGGCTTCTCCAATCGTTCGGCGTCATTCAGAAGCGTCTCCGCATCTTTAAGGAAAACTCTCCCGAACGCGGTCGGAAAAATGGGCACACCCTTGCGGCGAATGAACAGCGGCTCTTCCAGACGGCCCTCCACGTGCGTTATAGCCACTGAAATCGCCGGCTGCGATACGCTCAGGAGCTTTGACGCGGCCGATAAGCTACCTGCTTTGCCAACTGCCACCACGTATTCCAACTGGCGCAGGGAAACATGCAACATGAAGTTATACCTCTCTTTCGAAGATATTATTAGAAATTAATTCCTCACTCGTCCACCGTGCAAGCTCAAGCATGGAGGGACACCCAATTGACACATCCGCTTCTCACACCGGACCACATCACCACGTTTCAAAATGACGGCGTCGTTTTGATAAAAGGATTGTTCAAGGATCATGTTGAGACGCTCAGGCGAGGGGTCGAGGTCAACATGGCGGAGCCTGGTCCTTACGCCGCTGAGAACCTGAAGGCAGGAGACAGCGGCCGGTTCTTCGACGATTACTGCAATTGGCAGCGGATCGATGAATTCAGTAGGGTCATCCACAACTCACCGGCGGCAGAGGTAGCGGCAGACCTTATGTCATCGGACACGGTGCAGCTTTTTCACGACCATGTACTGGTAAAGGAGCCCGGCACCGCAAAGCCGACGCCCTGGCACCAGGACGGCCCGTACTACTTCGTCGAGGGACGACAAACGGTTAGTTTCTGGTCACCGCTGGACCCCGTCCGTGAGGCGTCGCTGCGCTGCGTCGCTGGTTCTCACCTCTGGGATAAACCGGTTCTGCCGACACGCTGGTTATCGGAAGAGAACTTTTATGCGGACGACGATCTTTACATGCCAGTGCCGGACCCTGATGCCGAAGGAATGCCCGTACGGGAATGGGAAATGGAGCCAGGCGATGCGGTCGCGTTTAACTATTACGTCCTGCATGGTGCGCGCGGCAATCAAAGCACGACGAGACGTCGCGCGTTCTCGCTCAGGCTCATCGGGGACGACGTCCGATACGTTGAACGTCCAGGTCGTACCTCCCCACCCTTTCCAGGCCACGATATGAAAACAGGGGATCGGCTCAGGGAAGACTGGTTCCCGGTCCTCTGGCGCCGCCCCGGCTAGCAAATGAGGAGATCGAACCTTCACCGAAAGTGGAGGTTCGGTTGTCGATCTGGAGAGAAGGGCGGAGCAACTTTGGTGCCGCCGCTAACCCGATTGCTCTCCGACGCGTAATGACTAGATAGCCTGTTTGAGATCGTTGATGAACTCTTCAAGATGTCGCGAGGCAATCCGGTTCGGTGGCGTGATGAGTAGCGTGCGGAAATACAACCCAGTCTCGAACGGGATCAGTGTCAGACCGCGACCGATATAGGGTTCGGCTGTCAGTGGATCGACAAGTCCAACGCCGATGCCTGCCGCAACCATTGCGCAGATCGTTGTCGAGTACGGTGTCTCCATCACGACCCTCACCTTTACGCCGAGCTCGTCGAAAACGGCTTCAGCTTCTTCTCGGGTGGTATCCTCCGGCGCGAGAGCGATAAACGGGATGCCATCGAGATCTTGCGGGCGTATTATCGCTAGCTTGGCAAGCGGATGACCGTCCGGCACTCCGACAGCAACTCGAAACTGGGAAAATTCAGCGACCGTGACGCCCGTCTGGTCTATTTCATCGGCGACAATACCAAGATCGAACTGGCCGGAGGCGACGAGGTCGCGAACCGTCGACGACATCCGCGCCTGAAACGTGATGGCAACATTGGGGTTACGAGACATGAACGCGCTTAATGCCCGTGGAAGAACATTCGTGGATAAAGCCGAAAGGCAAGCGATTCTCAACTCGCCGGATCCAAAATCCCGAATACGCGCTGCAGCCCCTCGAAGATGACTCAAGCCAAGATAGGCATGTTCGACTTCACGATAAAAAAGTTGCCCTTCGGGAGTGGGATGCAATCTCCCTTTTATTCGGCTGAACAGGTCGAAACCAAGAGACCGTTCAAGATCCTTGATCATTTTGCTGACCGCAGGCTGAGAAACATGCAGTACTTCGGCCGCTCGGGCCGTGGTCCCATTCGTCATCACAACTCTAAAGATCTCCACCTGACGCAAGTTCATCGCATACTTCCAACAGTTCGTAATTGACGTTCGGATCCGATATGCCACTCAATTTCATTTCCGCCGAAAATCAAGGCTTCAAATCTAGAGATCGATCGATGCCTCCCACTCAATGCAAGCAGCTTGCCGCGGCGACTTAGCTGAGCTATCCGGTCACCCTCGCACGGGCAATCCAACCTCCACTTTCGTTTCAAATCTCTGTCGGATAACGAACCGTCTGGGCAGAAACCGTTTATGCCAGATTGGAACATCATGCTTTCAAAGGTCGCATTCATTGGAACCGGCGGAACGATCGCCTCTCTGGGCAAAGACCAATTCGATCTCCTGGATTACAACGCAAGTAACCAAAGGGTTGATGCGGCTTCCTTGATTGAGCACGCCCGCATTCAAGGCAAAATAGCCGAGATCATTCCGATCAACTTTCGGGAAATTGACAGCACCGCTTTGACAAATGAGGATTGGGCAGAACTCGCGGAAGTGTGCTTTGGACTTATGGAGGATCCAGATCTTGCAGGGATCGTGATCGGACATGGCACAGCAAGTCTGGAAGAAACCGCCTGGGTTCTCTCCCTCGTGCTCAAAGCGAAGAAACCGGTGATACTAACGGGGTCCATGCGGCCGCTGACTGGCATATCGACCGACGCTCATGCCAATCTCGCGGCGGCAGTTCGCGTTGCGTCGACATCTTCCATCACCGGAGTTCTGGTTGTTGTGAATGATGAGATTCACTCGCCGAGGTTAGTGACGAAGACTCATACGTTGCGGGTCGGCGCCTTTCAGTCCCCTTGGGCAGGACCGGTCGGGTATGTGGATGGTCCGTTTGTGCGGATGTCGAAATCTGATAATGCCCCGCAATCGGTCTTTCCCCATTTGCTCCTTCGATCCCTGCCAAGAGTCGATATTACTTACAGCCACATCGGGGCCGATGGAACCGCGGCTCGCGCGTTTGCCGCGGCCGGTGCAAAGGGCATTGTGTCCGCGGGTTTCGGGCCGGGAATGGGAACGCCCGCTGAAACGGCCGCCCTAAGGGATTTGATAGAAGCCGGGTTGGTCGTTGTTCAATCGTCGAGGACTGGTTCCGGACTGATAGTCGATAGTGCCCAGCACAGACAGCTTGGAATCATTGCTGGCGGCGATATCGGCCCTGAGAAGGCGCGGATCTTGTTGGCACTGTGTCTCGCGCGAGGTGACAGCCGAGATGATATTGAGCGCTTGTTCCTTTCGCTTTAGCGGTTGGGTTGCGGATCAGGTGAAGGAAGAACGCCCTATCCCGGGCCTTTTATCTGGGGTTTGAGCTCCCCTGCTTTTGAAGGGGTGTGAACCCGCGACCTGCCAAACATTTGGCGCCTACGCGACATCACGAGCTTGGGCGTTACCGGCACTCCTTGAAGCGATGCGGTATCGCTCGGCTATTTTGAGGAAGTTCCATGGGATGTCTTTGGTTTGATCGTCCGCTCTTCTCTTTGGGGCGGTCCTCGCGGCCAGGCTCCCTGTGCCACCCCAGGAAGCACCAATCACGAAGATTTTTCTAGGTTGCTTCCGCCTCTTGTTCCAAGACCTCGCTAAAGACGCTCGTTGAGCTGCCGCAATCACTCCCAGAATCTACGGACCGGAACAAAGGAAGGTCCGGATGCAATATGCACGCGAGGACAGCGCCGATTTCTTTCGGTGCGGAAAAAGTTCATAACAGTTGGCCACACATCGGGTTATAAAGAGAGCGCAATCTAGACATCATCGAAGATCTATCTGATATGAACGAAGGCGAATTTACCCCGCGAGAAATCGAAGCATTTGCTGCCGTTATGTCCCACGGGACAACGACAAAGGCAGCTGACGCCCTTAATATTACCCAGCCAGCGGTCAGCAAGATGCTGGTTAATCTGACAAACAAGGCTGGCTTTCCACTCTTCAGGAACCATCGCCAGCGCTTGATCCCGACGCCTGAAGCGCACATGCTGTATGCCGAAGTCCAGCGCATGTTCGAAACCGTTCGCGGCATCTCGACGGCAGCCAAGGAAATCCGCGAACTCCGCAGCGGCCGCCTGAATATAACCGCGCTGCCGGCATTCGGTTTGACATTGCTGCCGTCGATCGTCGCCAGCTTCACCAGGGAGTATCCAGATGTGGCTGTCACAATCGACATCAGAAGTTCGTCCACGATCGTCCAACGCGCCAGCCGCAACCAGCTCGATATTGGTGTTGCCGCGGAGGTCAATGATGAAACCTCCTCTGTCGTTCGTCGCACGCTGACGGCGACCCCACCCGTTTGCATCATGCCGAAGGGCCATCCGCTCAGCCGGCTTTCCGTCATCCAGGCTGACGATCTCGATGGCTTGGATTTCGTTTCTCTGGGCTCCGGAGATCCGATGCGCCGGCAATTGGACGCTCTTTGCGAGGAGCGCGGCATCAAACGCTCGCTCAAAGTCGAGGCGGCGTTGTCAAACACCTGCGTCAATCTAGTGGCCAATGGCGTCGGGGTATCTGTGATTGACAGGCTGTCAGCCTGGATGGCGCGCGATCTGCCGATCGAAATACGCGACTTCCATCCACAACTAGACATCAATCTCAGTGTCTACAGGCCGTGGGGGACAATCGCGTCTTCAGTCGCCGAAACCTTCATCGAGCACCTTGTCCAAGCAACGCGGGATGTCATGAATACTGTCGATCGGGAGATCAAGTCGCTGAGCGAACGATGAGGGCCAAACTGGCTATCACCAGACGCGGCCCGCTTGTCACGACGTCAAGGCTTCGACGAGTGAAAACAGGCGCGCGATATCCTGTTCATCGTTATAAACATGCGGCGTGATCCGCATCTTGGTCCCACGAATCGTGACAATCGCCCCTGCTTGCTTCAGCTGGCTTGCAAGCTCCGGCCGGAACTTGTTGCCGAGCTCTACCACCGAAATATGCGGTGCGCGCAGCTTTTCGACTGGCCCGGTAAAACCATGCCTCTCCGCCACGGTCCAGATCAGCTTGTTGAGGTGAACGAGACGCTCGTAGACTGCGACCGCTCCCCAACTCTGAAGCAGCTCAAGCGACTTGATCGCGACCGGCAATACGGCGAAGTCGGACCGTTCGCCCATATCGAGCCGACGCGCTCCTGGCAGGTAGTCAGGCATGGTCTGCAGGTAAAAATCCGAGCGTTCGCCGCCTACCCGGTTCCAGGAGTGGAATTCGATCGGTCGTCCTTCTGCCTGCCACCTCTTGCTTGCGTACAGAAAAGCCAGCCGGTATGGGCCAAGAAGAAACTTGTAGGTGGCGAACGACAGGAAGTCCGGGCGAATGCGCGCCACATCGAACGGTACCGCGCCGACCCACTGCGTCCCATCCATGACAAGGCTCGCACCAACATCGCGCGTGGCCTCGGCAACCGCCTCGATGTCGACGCTGGTGCCTTCGAACCAGTGCACGATGGTGCCGGCGACGACCGAAACCGGGGCGCTCGACGAGCGGATCGCTGCAGCAAGTGTCGCACCCCATTCTTCGCCCGGTTGCCGTGGGACGGTTACGACGATCGCCCCTTTGGCCTTTGCCTTTTCATACCAGGCATAGCGATGGGAGGTGTGCTCGTTTTCCATCATGATGATGACGGAGCCGGGAGCAACCGGCACGTTGGCCGCAGCAACGGCAATCCCATAGCTGGTCGCTGGTATAACAGCGACGTCGTCGATCGTTGCGCCGATAAAGGAAGCGGCCAACTCTCGGGCCCGTTCGACCTCGTCGTAATAGTTACCAATCGTCATCTCCCAGGGAGCTGCTTTGACAAGCGTACCCTGCTTGCCCGCCTCCGCGGAGATATTGGGGATCGGCGACATATAGGCCGCATCGAGATAGGTCACATGATCAGGAATAGAAAACTCATGTCTTTGGCTGGGAAGCATTTCAGAACCTCACAATGAAACTTCTGTGCCAAGACCAAGGTCCACGGCTTTTTGATAGATGAAATTGGCAAAGACGATATCCTGGGCGGGAACGCCGAGGGAACGGTAGAGCGTTATCTCGCGGTGGTTGTTGCGCCCGCGGATCGAACCATTCAGCGCGCTACCGATCTCGCCGATCACTAGCGACTGATCGATGATCCCCCTGGAAAGCGGTTCGAAGATATCCGACGCCTGCGTCATAGCCATCGGCATGTAATCGACCCAAATGCTTGAGCGCTTGACGCAGTCCAAGTCGATTTCCTGGAGCGCTGCGACGCTGGCGCCAACGGCATTGACGTGTGTACCCGGCGACAGCCATTCCCCCTTCAAAACAGGAAATTGCGCGGAGGTGACGGTGCAGACAATGTCCGCGCCGTCCACCGCATCGCGAGCGGTGTCGAAGGCGACGACGTCCAGCCCGCCTCGGCGGTTTTTCTCGGCGAAGGCTTTCGCCTTGGCGAAATCCCTTCCCCAGACGCGCACCCGCGACAGGGCGCGGATGGCGCCGAGCGTCTCGATATGGCGCTCAGCCTGCTCGCCATAACCGAGGAGCGCAAGTTCGCACGCGTCTTCCCGTGACAACGTCCTGGTCGCGACCGCGCTTGCCGCCGGTGTTCGCATTCCCGTGACGGCGCTGGCATTGACCAGCGCCACCGGTCTGCCCGTCTCCCGTTCAAACAAAAGAACGCCGCCCTGATGCGACGGCAAGCCGCGCTCGAAGTTCAGCGGCGCGACCGATTGTACCTTGGCGCCGAAGTGCGCAATATCTTCCACCGAGCCATACATCATCGAGAGGCAGCGGCCCGCCTCACCTTGCAAGTCGAGTGTACGCCTGATGTCCTGATGCGCCGTTCCGTCGGACGTCCGGCGCAGGGCGATCTCCGCGAGAGCGATGGCCTCCTCCACGCTGACGAGGCGGTCCGCGGTCGGCCCGTCGATGATGAGCAGGCGTGATCCGGCGGGTGATTTACGTGGTGCGGAAGATGCCATCGTCGCCTCGAAGATTGTCGTCTGGTTTGAAATAACATTCTTCGCGCGATCGATGCCGACGAAGTTCATAACTCGCCGCCGCCAGTTCAGGCCGGTTTGTCATAACTTATCGGCCAATTCCCGAATGCAGCGGGGTCGTCACCAGCTTCATAACTATTGTTTATGAGCAGCCCCTCCTCGGTTGTTTGACCCTGACTGCTCTCGTCTCGCATAGATCGAGGCATCGTACCCGGATCGCAGGCGCCTTTAACGGTAAGCCTGCTCCGCTGAAATCGATAATAGACAGGAGAAGGACATGCGCGTCGTTGTAATAGGGTCGGGGATCATCGGGAGTTCCGTGGCCTATGAGGCGGCTAAGGCCGGCGCTCAGGTAACCGTGTTGGAAGCAGGCAGAATTGGCGGCGGAGCATCGGCGACCAGCTTCGCATGGACAAATGCTACGGGGAAAAGACCGCAGCCTTATTTCGCGCTCAATGTCGCTGGTATGCGCGCCCATCTCGATTTGGCGCGCGAATTCGGTCACGCGCCGTGGTTTCATCAGAGCGGCAGCATCGAGTGGTATTCCAACGAAAGCGACTGGGCCGCGCAACGCGACAATGCCGACCTGATGAGCAATTGGGGCTACGGCGTCGAATGGATCAGCAAGGCGCGCCTGGCAGAGCTCGAGCCTGAGATCGACCATTCCGCCATCAGCAATTCGCCGATCGTCTATTATCCCGAAGAAGGCTGGGTGCACCCGGCTCTCTACGTTGCCTGGCTTCTGCGCGCAGCGAAGGAAAAGTGGAACGCCGAGGTCCGGCCTTTCTGTGGCGCCGCATCGATCGACGTTCACAACGGCGTAGCGAAGGCGGTGAAGACTATCGACGGGTCGGTCTATGAGGCCGATGCGATCATCAACTGCACGGGAAGCTGGGCGGCGAACGGTCTGGACGGTGTGCCGTCGATCCCGATGGCATCGAACATGGGTATCCTGGGCTTCACCCTGCCCATCGCGACCACGCTTCGTCGCCAGTTCCACATGGACGATCTCGACGTGCGCCCGGACGGCGCGGGTCGTCTGATGATTCACAAGATCTCGGTCGATTCCACGGTTACCGAAATACAGCCACTGGATCCGGCGGGCGAGCAAGCCTTGCTTCTGCTCGAGGCCGTCCAGAAAGTGCTGCCAGCGGTCCGCAAGGGAGACATGGAATCCATTCGCACGATCGTGCGGCCAATCCCGAGCGACAACCTGACCTGCAGCGGCTGGATCCCCGGTGTCGAAGGCTATTACGTTGCCGTGACGCATAGCGGCGTTTCGATCGGGCCTCATCTCGGCAAGGCAGTCGCGCAAGAGGTCGTCGGTGGCCAGGCTCACGAGAGCCTCACCGATTTTCGCCCGGATCGATTCCTGGCAGCCAAGAATGGAATGGGAGCGCGGTCATGAAACCACAACGCATCGACAAGACCGAACGCCTTAGCCGCGTGGTCGTCCACAACAAGATTGCCTATCTCTCTGGTCTGACTGCCGATGACAAATCTCTCGACACGGTCGGGCAGACCACGCAGATCCTGGCAAAGGCCGACGCCTACCTCGAAAAAATCGGATCGAACCGGTCAATGCTTCTGAGCGCCACGATTTGGCTGCGTGACATCGGCGATTTCGACGGGATGAACAGAGCTTGGGTCGATTGGATCGACAAGGATGAGCCGCCCGCGCGCGCGACAGTCGAGGCCGTCCTCGGATTGCCCGACATCCGCGTCGAAATCCAGTTCACCGTCGCGATCCCATAAGGACGCCTGGCAATAGGTGGAACACATAGGACGCACCCAACAGGGCGGAGCCGGATTTCTCCGGCTCCGCCCTGTTGTTTGAAAACAGACGCGATCTCCCGCACCACGCCCGCAGCGGCGCGATCAACCCTAAAAGGGGACCGGCAATGACAGAATCCCAAGCGCAGAAGATGACCGTGTCGGCGACCGATGTTGCCGTCGAGATCGTCAACATGAACAAGTGGTATGGTGATTTCCACGTGCTGCGCGACATCAACCTGAAGGTGATGAACGGCGAGCGCATCGTCATCGCCGGCCCGTCCGGCTCCGGCAAGTCGACGATGATCCGCTGCATCAACCGTCTGGAAGAACACCAGAAGGGTCATATTTTCGTCGATGGCACGGAGCTGACCAACGATCTCAAGAAGATCGACGAAGTGCGCCGCGAAGTCGGCATGGTGTTCCAGCACTTCAACCTCTTCCCGCACCTGACAATCCTCGAAAACTGCACGCTGGCGCCGATCTGGGTGCGCAAGATGCCGAAGAAGCAGGCGGAAGAGATCGCCATGCACTTCCTCAAGCGCGTCAAGATACCCGAACAGGCCAACAAGTATCCGGGCCTGCTGTCCGGCGGCCAGCAGCAGCGCGTGGCGATCGCCCGCTCGCTCTGCATGAACCCGAAGATCATGCTGTTCGACGAGCCGACCTCGGCGCTCGACTCTGAGATGATCAAGGAAGTGCTCGACACCATGGTCGGACTCGCCGAAGAAGGCATGACGATGCTGTGCGTCACCCACGAGATGGGCTTTGCCCGCCAGGTCGCCAACCGCGTGATCTTCATGGACCAGGGCCAGATCGTCGAGCAGAATTCGCCGGCTGAATTCTTCGACAATCCTCAGCACGAGCGCACCAAGCTGTTCCTCAGCCAGATCCTGCACTAGGGCCTCGGCGTCCTAGTTTGCAATAAAAGGCCCGACGCAACGAAGCCGGGCCTCATTCGTATGTCGAGTCTGCGTATCGGATCCAGAATCGACCCTCTCAGTAGCGGGGCATTCGGTCTTCCATGAACTTGAAGCCGGACGTGATGATCACCGCAAGCAGGAAATAAGCCAAGGCTGCGGCAAGAAGCGGTTCGTAGACCCTGAACGTCTGGGACCTGACGAAGTTTGCCGACGCCATCAGTTCGAAGACTGTGATCGACGCTGCGAGCGCTGTGCCTTTGAGCAGCAGGATGTTCTGGCCACCGATAGACGGCAACGCCAGGCGGAACGCTTGGGGTAACAGTACCGAGCGCATAATCCGATACTTTGAAAGCCCGAGAGACAGGCCAGCCTCGCGTTGTCCTTGCGAGACGCCTAGAATTGCACCACGCCAGATTTCCGCGCAATATGCTGCAGTATTCAGCGACAATGTGACGAAGGCATAGGTGTTGGCAGTGCGAAGAAGCGGCCAGAACGCGCTGTACCGGATCGCAGGTATCGTCGCCAAAACCTGACCGATCCCGAAATAGAATACATAGAGCTGGACGAGTAGCGGTGTTCCTCTGAACAGCAGGATGAAGGCAATCACAGGGTATCGCAGCCACCGCCTCTCCGAAATCCGCGCCAGCGCAAGCGGGAGGGCCAGGAGGTTTCCGGCGGCCGCGCAGGCGATGAACAAGATAATGGTCGTCTGGAGCCCTGAAAATATCTGCCCTGACAGGTATGTAGCGAAATCGCTCATGCTTATCTCCGCTTCCAGCTATGGTAAGCCCTGACCTCGATGAAGTGCAGGATCATGGTCGATAGGCCCGACATGACAAGGAAGATGACGCCGACCGCGCAGTAAAACAGAAGGTAGTGGCGAGTTGCTCCGGCAGCCATCTTGCCGGCAAGAACGAGCTCGGTGAAGCCGATCAAACTGACCAACGAACTTTCCTTGAGCACGATCAGCCACAGGTTTCCGAGGCCAGGGAGTGCTAAGGGAAACATTTGCGGCAGGATAACCAAAAAGAAGGTCTGCCAGCGCTTCAATCCGACCGCATAGGCCGCCTCCGATTGACCCCGGGGCACAGCGACGATCGCCCCGCGCAATACCTCAGTCGTATACCCCCCTTGAACGACACCAAGTGACAGGGCGGCAGCCTCGAAGCCGTTCAGCTGAAAGTCCGCGGCCAAACCCGTCATAGCCAAGACAGATCGGACTGCATCGGTTGCCGTATAGTAGATCAGGAATATGATCAGGATGTCAGGCACCGAACGGATGACCGTCGTATAGACGCTTGCGGCCACGATTGCCGGGCGGTTCTTCGAGATTTTGGCGACCGCTCCAAGCAACCCGAGCAAAAGACCGATCAAATAGGCCGTGACCGAAATGCCGATGCTCAGATAAGCGCCTTTCAGGAGCTCATCTCCCCAGCCTTGATCTCCATAGCTGAGCAGACCCAGCCAAGACAGTGTCGAATCCATACGGGGCTTCCAATTCAATGAGACTGGTGCCGGCCTCCCGTCAAGGAGCCCGGCACCTTTGCGAGATCAGAAGATCATTCCCCATAGATATCGAAATCAAAGTAGCGCTTGGTGATCGCGTCGTACTCGCCGCTGGCTCGAACCGCCTTGAGAGCTTCATTCAGGCGATCCCGAAGGGCTGTGTCTTCCTTGCGGACGCCGCCACCGTCGCCATAGCCAAACATCTTTTCCTGTGGCAGGGTTACCTTGACCTCGTACGCCTGTCCCTCGGGCTTCTTCAGGAAGTCAGAGATCTGGATTCCTGAAGCAGCGATCAGATCGGCACGCCCGGCCTGAAGGTCGGCAGTTTCGTCATCGAGCGTCGGATAAATCTTGAGGTCTGCGATCCCCGTCAGCTTCTGCTGGAGGTAGGTTGCCTGAAGACTGGCCGTTTGGGCGCCAACGGTGACACCCTTGAACGTTTCGGGCTTCGTTACGTCGAAGACGCGCGTGTCGGCTTTCGCACCGACGAGCACATTTGGTGAGAAGTAGTATTTATCGGTAAAGTCGATGACTTTCTTACGCTCGTCCGTGATCGACATCGAGCTCCAGATGACGTCGAACTTCTTTTCCAGCAAAGCGGGAATGATACCGTCCCAGGCAATATCAACGACCTCGCACTTGGCTTTCATCTGCTTGCAGACGGCGTCCATGAGGTCGATCTCCCAGCCGGTCCATTTTCCGCTTGCGTCCTTGACGGAGAAGGGTGCGTAAGGCTCGGCGGCAACGCCGAAACGAATGACACCATCGGCCGCATGGGACGGAGCAGCAACGCCGAACGTTGCCATGATGACCGAGGCGATAAGTGCAAGTTTCTTCATTTTATTCCCCTTTATGATTGTTCGGATGGAATCTTACCTGAGGTGTTAGCTCAGATGGCTAAGCGCTTGCGCAGCCGAAAACAGTGCCTCCTCGTTACTTGAAAGGGCTGCAATCTGGATGGAAGCCGGAAGGTCGCCAGCAATCGGCAAAGGTATTGCGATGCTTGCGACGTCGAAAAAATTTGCCCAGCGCCGGAAGCTACCCCCTGCCGTTCCGTAGGGGACCCAGTCTGCTCCCACGCGGGTCATTTCATCACTGAGGCGGGGTGCCAACCCCGGTGCAACCGGCGAAGCAAGGACATCAACAGAACCGATCATTTGCTGAAAGTGAGACATGACATCAGCACGATAGGCTAGTGCGGAGCGATAACCGTCTTCTCCAATCGACAGGCCCTCCGAAACGAAATTCCTGACAGCCTCGCCGACCTTCTCCGGATGCGCATTGATGAGGGGGGCGTACTTAAGCGCGAATTCATACATCAAGATCGCTTTGCCGGCCTCTTTAACCTCGTCAGACTGCGCGAAGTGAAGGACCTTTATCGTTGCCCCAGCGCTTGCCGCCGCCTCGAGCCATGTTCTCTGAGCGCTCCCTACTGCAGGGTCGACATCCGCATTGTTGAGGTCCGGGCAAACACCGATCTTCAGGCCGGAGAGTTCGACTTCTCGCAGCTTCGAATCCGGGTTGCCTCGCATGGCCGAGTAGACGAACCACGCATCGCGCACGGTGACGGCAATCGGGCCAATGGCATCGAAAGTTGGCGCGGTCGGTAGTGCACCGGCGTTGCTGACCGCACCCCTTGCGGGCTTGTATCCGACGAGGCCGGTGGCAGCGGCAGGCGAGCGGTTGGATCCTCCGGTGTCGGTCGCGATCGCGGCAACACAATAGCCGGCCGCAACAGCCGCCGCTGAACCGCTGCTGGTGCCACCCGTTCCGCGTTCTGGATTCAGCGGATTGACGACCTTGCCGAACCAGGGGTTCCCGTGTCCGCCGACGGTCAATTCATGCAGGTTCGTCTTGCCGATGATGATGGCGCCGGCCTCTCTGAGTCTTGCGACGCAGTCGGCGTCCTTCTCGGCGACATGGCCCTCGAAGAGCTTGGAACCGGCTGTCGTTGGCCATCCCCTAACATCAATGACGTCTTTGACGGCGATAGGAATGCCATGAAGCGGGCCTCGCCGCCTGCCAGACCGGATTTCGGCGTCCGCTATCTTGGCCTCAGCAAGAGCTTCTTCCGCCTCGACCAGGATCATCGCCCGCGTCTTATGATTAGTCTCAGCGATCCTTCGCACGCACTCCTCGACCACTTGAACCGGCGACACTCCGGCTGTGAAACCAGCCTGGATTTGATCGATGGTTCGGGGAGCAAAACTTACCATTCGGGTGGTTCGTCTCTATTTGATATTTGTCAATGCAAACGCTAGCAGTTCACTTCATCGCATTCCAATTCCCCGCAACGTGCGGATAATCACCAATAGTTATAACTTCGGCAGGCACTACTAGGGTGGATCGCGCGAGAATGATCGATCCGCAGATGAAAGTTCTCTTCGTCGTTTAAGGAAGGGGTCGCGACACCTATCGCGGGTTGCTCCTCAAGTATCGTTAGGCCTTACCGTCGATGGTCGAGTATTGCGAACATCGAGCAGTGCCGACACGAATGCGCGCACCAACCGCGCCTTCTGAACATCTGGACGGAACAGAAGATAGCTTTTGAAATAGACTGCAGGTTCGAACGGCCGGAACACCAGGCCACGTTCCGCAAAGCCATCGATCGCCAGCGGATTGACGATGCCGACGCCGACACCTTCCAGGATCAGAGCGCAGGCCGTGATTGCATAGGGAGTTTCGATGATGAGGTTCGGTTTCGCGCCAGCGTCCTCGCAAAGGCGATCGAACTTCAACCTTGCCCGATCTTCCGGCGACAGGGCGACATAATCTAAGCCATCGAAATCTGCCGGGCGAATAATGTCCTTTGCAGCGAAAGGATGTCCCTTTGGAAAAGCGCAGAGCGCCGGGAAACTGCCGAAGACCTGATGCTCGAGGCCGGAGAGGTCGACCTCGTCAGCAGCAAGCCCGAGATCATATTCTCCATCAACGATGTGATTGCGCACTGATGCGGACGTCATGATGCTGAGCGTCACGACCGCGGACGGAAAGCTTTCGCGAAACTTGCGAACGGCTCGCGGCACAATCGTCGTTCCGGCCGCTGCAAGGCTCGCGACTCGGATATGACCCGAGCCGAAATCTCTGATCCGCGCCGCTGACGAGCGGAGCTTGTCCAGCCCTCGAAAGCTTTGGTCGACATCGCGATAGAACGCCTGCCCCTCTGGCGTCGGGATCAAACGGCCCTTCACTCGATCAAACAGCGCAAAGCCTACTGCCTCCTCCAACTCGCCGACGAGGCGACTGACGTTCGGTTGCGTAACTCCCATTAGCTCCGCGGCTCGCGAGGTGCTGCCGCTCAAGATGACTGCTCTAAACGCCTCGACTTGCCTGAAATTCATCGCACGCTCCTATGCGTTTTACGCATGAAGCTAGACGCCCAGGTCAGTTGTTTGTCTAGGTCATCTACCTCATGATCCTTCAGAATTTACGATGTGAAGGAGAAAAGATGCGCGACAACACGCTCTGCGTAAAACATCCCGCCATATCCCATGACGGCTATGCCAGCCTGGCGACTGCGACGTATCGCGCATCAACGATTGTGTTCGACAGTGCGGAGGCTTATGCCAATAGGTCGAAGCGCGGGCCGGACGGCTATACCTACGGGCTGCACGGGACCCCGACGTCACGCACTCTGGAAGCGTCCATCTGCACCCTCGAACAGGGACAGCGGACCGTCCTCGTGCCCTCGGGACAAGCGGCGATCACGATCGTCTTCCTCTCCGTTCTTCTGCCCGGCGACAGCGTTCTCATCCCCGATTCCGCCTATCCTCCGGTCGCCGGTTTCTGCGAGAACTTTCTCAAACCGCGCGGCATTTCCTACCGCATCTATGATCCGATGATCGGTGCCGATATTGCCGACCTGATCGACGATACGGTGAAGCTAATCTGGACGGAATCCCCCGGCTCGACCACGATGGAAGTCCAGGATATCCCGGCCATCGTGGCCACCGCCAAGACGCGCGGCGTGCTGACGGGCTGCGACAATACCTGGGCAACGCCGCTCTATTTCAAGCCGCTCGCATTCGACATGGATTTCTCGTCGATGGCGCTGACGAAATATGTCGGCGGCCATTCCGATCTCCTGATGGGATCGATCTCCGTCAAGGACATCACCCTGCACCGCAAGCTCAAGGACACGATGCGGATGATCGGCATGGGGCCATCTCCTGACGACTGCGCGCTGGCGCTTCGCGGCATGGAAACGATGGGGGTCCGGCTGGCCCATTCCGGCCGCGTCGCCCTCGATTTTGCCGGGCGCATCGCATCCCGGATAAAGCAAGGTCTCGTATTGCATCCCGCGCTCGAAGGCTCGCCGGGACACCCAGTCTGGAAGCGCGATTTTTCCGGAACGAGCGGTGTCTTCAGCATCGTCATCCCTGCGCACGCGGAGGCGGCCCTGCCCGGATTGCTAACCGCGGCAAAGACCTTCTCCATCGGTGCATCCTGGGGCGGCACACACAGCCTGCTTGCGCCGATGACCATAACGCGCGCAACGGATGATCAGGCCCACAAGGGAACAATCCTGCGGATCAGCATCGGCCTGGAAGACGAAAACGACCTGTGGGCAGACCTGGAGCCGATCGTTGCGGCGATCGCAAGCGGTGACGCAGCCCTCGCCAGATCCGCCTGACGCTTCTTTCAATCATAATCATAAAGGGAACGGACAATGAAAAACTGGAAGATACTCTCGCTAGCGGCAGCGGCCCTCTTGCTGGCAACGGCCGCTGCCCATGCGGGCCCGACGCTCGATGCGGTCAAGAAACGCGGCCATGTGGTTTGCGGCGCAAGCCAGGGCACGATCGGTTTCGGCGCGCCCGACGACAAAGGGTACTGGAAGGGGCTCGATGTCGAGACCTGCCGCGCCGTGGCGGTGGCCGTGTTCGGCGACAAGGACAAGGTCGAGTTCGTGCCGCTGAGCGGCCAGCAGCGGATCCCCGCTTTGCAGACCGGCGAAATCGATCTCCTGCCCCGCACGCTCACCTGGACGCTGCAGCGAGATGCCAACGGCGTCAATTTCACCACCCCGAACTATTACGAATTCACCGGCTTCATGGTCGCCAAATCCTCCAGCGTCACCAAGGCCGAAGACATGACCGGCGCATCCGTCTGCGTTCAGACCGGCTCGACGACCGAAGTGGTGGTCAACGACGTCTCCAACAAGCTGAAGCTCGATCTCAAACCGGTCGTCTTCGACAATGTGGCGGCGACGCGTCAGGCATTTTTCTCCGGCCGTTGCGACGCGCTCATCACCGACGCCTCCGCGCTTGCCTCGGTGAGGGCAACTCAAGCGAAGAACCCCGACGATTACGTCATTTTCCCGGCCAACAAGTACATGGACGCGCTGACACCGGCCGTCCGGCACGGGGATGATCAGTGGCTGGATATCGTCAACTGGTCCATCCAGGCTCTGCTCAATGCCGAGCTCTACGGCATCACCCAGACAAATGTCGACCAGATGCTGCAATCCGACGACCCCCGCATCAAGCGTTTCGTCGGAACCGAACCCGGCAACGGCAAGGCGCTCGGGCTCGACGACAAATTCGCCTACAATATCGTCAAGCAGCTCGGCAACTATGGCGAGATGTACGACCGGAATGTCGGCAAGAACAGCCCGCTCAAGCTGGACCGTGGCCCGAACAGGCTGTTCAACGAAGGCGGGGTGATATTCCCGATGTCGTTCCAGTAATCACACGGAGAGACCCGATGATCACGGCTCTACTGGACAATCGTCGGTTCCGGAATTGGTGCGGCCAGGCAATCCTGCTGGGCGGTTTCGCCGCCCTGCTCGTCTGGCTGGTCGTCAACACCAAGGCAAATCTGAATGCGCGCGGCATTCGCGTCGGCTTCGATTTCCTGTTCCGGCAGGCGAACTTTCCCATTTCGGAAAGCGTGCTCCCGTACAATCCGTCCGACCCTTTCCTCTGGGCCTATGTCACGGGTCTCGGCAACACGCTTTTCATCTCGGTGCTGGCGATCTTCTTTTCGACCGCCCTCGGCGTCGTGGTCGGCCTCGCCCGGCGGTCGAAGCATCCGCTGACATCAGGCGTCGCCGGCGTCTTCATCACGACGATGCGCAACATGCCGCTGATCGTGCATCTGCTCTTCTGGTATGCGCTGGCGACGACCATGCTGCCCGCACCCCGGCAGGCATTCAACCCGCTTCCGGGTGTCTACCTTTCTCTCAGGGGTCTCTATCTTCCCTCGATCGAGATGGATCGCCCGGCAGCCCTGATCCTATTGGCGCTCGTATTGGCGATGATCGTCGTCTCCATCCAGCGCAGAGGGATAGCTCGTTCCGTCGGACTGAATAAGCGCTACGCGACCGTAGCATGGACGGCGCTTTTCGGAGTTGCCATCGCCGTGACGCTCTCCAATGCGTCCGCGACCGTCAGCATGCCCGGCATGAAAGGCTTCAATTTCTCGGGCGGCATGCGTCTTTCGCCGGAATTTGCGGCCCTGATGCTCGGCCTTATCATCTATACCTCCGCTTTCATCGGCGAGATCGTCCGCGGCGGGATCGATGCGGTTCCGCTCGGACAATGGGAGGCAGGCCGCGCCGTCGGTCTTTCGGAACGACATACGCTGACAAGGATCGTCATCCCGCAGGCGATGCGGATCATCATTCCACCGATGACCTCGCAATACCTGTCAACCGTCAAGAACACGACACTGGCATTGGCGGTCGGATATCCGGAACTTGGCTTGGTCGTCGGCACCGTCATCAACCAGACGGGCCAAGCGATCGAGAGCATCACCCTGCTGCTCGCCATATTCCTGACGATCAGCATCGCGGTTTCCGCATTGATGAACTGGTACAACGCCCGCGTGGCACTGGTGGAGGCACGATGACCGTTATCGAAGCAGCGCCGGCCATGAAGCTGCAGGCTTCATCCGCCCCGCCAAAGCCACCCCGCAAGCCGCTCCTCCATCTGTTCTTCGGCGATCTGGTGGCGACATGCCTGACGGTTGCGACGGGCTTCTTGATCGTATCGATGCTGCCGGCACTCAACTGGGCCGTATTCGACTCCGTCTGGTCCACCAGCGATCCGGCCGCTTGCCGGAATGGCGGTGCGTGCTGGGCCTTCATCGCGGCAAAGTTCCGGTTCATCATCTTCGGCGTTTATCCGCCGGATGAACAATGGCGACCGCTCGTCGTCATGGGGCTCATCCTTGCGATGATCCTGGTGTCGCTTTCGCCTCGCCTCTGGGGCATCCGCCTTGTCTATGCCTGGATCGCAAGCGTCGTGGTCATGCTCGTCCTGATGTGGGGCGGCGTGCTGGGGCTCTCACCGGTGCCCAGCTCCAGCTGGGGCGGCCTTCCGGTGACGCTGCTACTTGCCTTGCTGTCATTAGGCCTCGGCTTTCCGTTCGCCGTCGTCCTGGCGCTTGGCCGCCGCTCGGCTCTTCCGATCCCCCGGCTGATGTCGGTGCTGACCATCGAACTGGTTCGCGGACTGCCCTTGGTCGGGCTACTGTTTGTCGCCTCGATCCTGCTGCCGCTTCTTCTCCCGGCCGGATGGACGATCGACAAGCTTGGCCGAACGCTGGCCGCATTGACGGTGTTCGCCGCCGCCTACCTCGCCGAAGTGGTGCGCGGCGGCCTGCAGGGCGTGCCGCCCGGCCAGGTGGAGGCGTCCAAGGCGCTCGGCATGCCGGCCTGGAAAACGGTCTGGCACATCGTGCTTCCGCAGGCGCTTCAGAAAGTGATCCCGCCTCTCACCAATACCGCGATCGTCATGGTCAAGAATACAAGCCTCGTCCTGATCGTCGGCGTGTTCGACATGCTGAGTGCCAGCCGCGTCGCGGCCACCGATCCGGTCTGGCCGGCGCCTTACGTGGAAAGTTATGTCTTCGTGGCGGCGATCTACTTCCTCATCTGCTTCGGCATTTCCAATTACGCGCGCTGGCTCGAAACCCGCGTCCAGGCAAGGAGCTATCGATGAACGGCAACCACGCGGAACTCGCCATTGCGATCTCGTCGCTCAACAAATGGTATGGGACATTCCAAGTCCTGAAGAATATCGACCTGCAGATTGCTGCCCGCGAACGGATCGTCGTCTGTGGCCCCTCCGGATCGGGCAAATCAACGCTGATCCGCTGCGTGAACCGCTTGGAGGAACATCAGGGCGGCAACATATCGGTCAACGGCATCGCCTTGAACGACAGCGCCCGAAACCTTGACGCCATCCGCCGCGATGTCGGCATGGTGTTTCAGAACTTCAACCTGTTCCCGCATCTCACGGTGAAGGAAAACTGCGCATTGCCGCAAATCCTGTCAAGAGGCACGAAACGGAAGGATGCAGAAGAGCTGGCCATGCATTTCCTCACGAAGGTCCGGATCCCCGAGCAGGCCGATAAGTATCCGGGACAACTTTCGGGCGGCCAGCAGCAGCGTGTGGCGATCGCCCGTGCGCTCTGCATGACGCCCAAGATCATGCTGTTCGACGAACCGACCTCGGCGCTTGATCCCGAAATGGTCAAGGAAGTCCTCGACACCATGATTGCATTGGCCGAAGACGGCATGACGATGATCGTCGTCACGCACGAAATGGGTTTCGCCCGCAAGGTTGCCGACCGGGTCGTTTTCATGGAAGCAGGGGAGATCGTGGAGATGGCGAGCCCGCAGGAGTTTTTCGACAGCCCGAAAAGTCAGAGGACGAAGAAGTTTCTTGGCGATATCATGCACTAAGTGAGCAGCATCTTGGATCCGCTCTTGCTCTTATCAGGAGTCGAACGCATGACCCTACAATCTCTTAAAAGCGAACGCCTTGAGCAGAATCGAACCGTTGGCCGTGTCTTTAAGGCAGCGATATCGAGAGCGAAATCAGCGCCTTAAACGCCACGGGCTGTAAATGATTCAACATTGGTACCTGTCCCTATCTTCAATTGATGAAATTCCGGCGGTGCGCCTTACAGGAAGCCGGCATGCTCGCCAGGCGGAGTGTTCTCGTCCCAGTTTATTTGTCCGATCCGATCGCTTTCGCCGGAAAGCTTTCCGACTTCGGAAATACCGGAATCGCGTGGTTCGTCCTGAGAGTGAGCCTTTGCCTCGCCGGACTTCTCGCTCTCCAACCGCATGCGTCTTTCAAACGCCTCGTTGATCGCTCCTTGCCGCACTGCGACCCATCGGCCGTCAGGATCGGAGAAGATCGAACTGGTCTGGTTGATCTCGACCTGTCATGACGGCGCGACCGCGGAAATCGGCATCACTTCCTGAATTCTGCGTCTAGTCATGAACTGTGATCCTTTGATTCAGCGTGCGAACGCCTCAGATGCCGGCGTACCATTCGTAGCCACGGTCTTCCCAATAACCGCCGTTCCCGCCCCACAGGCCGGCGAAGCTGTCGACCAGTTCGATGCGCATGATGTACTTTGCCTGTTTGTAACCCAGCTGCCGCTCGACCCTCAGGCGCAGGGGGGCACCGTGGCCGACGCTGAGATCCTGGCCGTTCATCTGGTAGGCAAGGATGGTCTGTGGATGAACCGCGTCGATGAGATCGATACTCTCGTAGTAGCGGCCGCTGCCATCGAGCGTCTTTTCGAGCTCGTCTGCACAATGCAGCACGACATAGCGCGCCGTGGGCTTGAGCCCGGTCAGATGCAGCAGGCTGCCGAGCGGAACTCCTGTCCATTTGCCGATCGCACTCCAGCCCTCGACGCAGTCATGACGGGTTATCTGGGTGCGGGAGGGAAACGCCCTCAGATCGGCCAGCGAAAGCGACTGAGGCCGATCGACAAGACCATCTATCTTCAGCCGCCAGTCTGCAAACTTGCCTTCCAGCAGTTCCGCATATTCCTCGCTATCGGGAGCACTCGTTCCATTGACGCGGAAGGACGGGGAAATGTCCTTTTCATCAAACTCACGCGCCAGTGCATCGCGCCCTTGAAGCAGTCTCTGGGCCTTCATTGTCAGTTGCTCGGCTGAGCGAAGGACATTCGCGATGTCCGCGTTCTGGTCCAGCAGATCACATCCGGAAAGGGTCAAAGCACTGGCGCCAAGTGTGCCGCCGATCAGAAAGCGGCGTCTGGTGAGAAACGTGCTCATGCATTCGGTCCTTCCTCGTGGATGGCGTAACGTCCGGTGATCATCGAGCGGATATTGTTCCAGGTCCCGGACAACACGACCATCGCCACATGCACGATGACGAAGATGACCAGCGCCGACGCTGTGATGAAGTGGATGGTGCGCGCGGACTGGCGTCCGCCGAAAATATCGACCAGGGCGGGGAAAGCAGCGTCAACCCCGGGTGACATGGTCAGCCCCGTCAGCACCATCAGGGGCAGCAGAATGACAATAACCGCAAGGTAGGTCAGCTTCTGCAAGGCATTGTAGTGCTTGGCCTCCTCCCCTTTCGGAAAGTGCAGCCGAGCATGGTCGAGGACTTCACGGCCGAGGTGGCTCGGCGAGAGCTCACGCGCCGTAGGAGCCAAGTCGCGCCTGAAATGTCCGCTCAGCACGCTGAAGCCGAGATAGACGATGCCATTGATGACAAACAGCCAGGCGAAAAAGAAGTGCCAGCGCCGGCCAGCCGCAAGATCCTGAAACGACGGGATCGTTGCCCAGGACGGGAAAGCGCGTGCAGTCGGCTCCCCACCAACATTGGAAAGACCAAGCACACCGGTCGTCGGTATCTGTACCCCCGCAACACGCACGAAACCGCTTCGCTCGGCGGCATCATTGGCGCCAATCGTCAACACAGCGGGATCGCCATCCGCACCGTAATGACCCCAGTAGAGCTCGGGATGGGCATTGAAGATCTGCAGCCCGCTCAACAGGAGAAAACTAAGGCAGAGCACGTTCAGCCAGTGCGTGAGCCGTGTCACAACCGAGTGGCGGCGGATGAAGACCCTCCGCGGGTAGCGGATATTATCGTTAGAAGCTTCTGCGCTCATCTTAGCGTCTTTCTTCAGTGACATCTCACGGCTGCAGACAGGCAGCATCAATATCTAGTCGCTGGCCGGAGCAGTGGGGCGGGTGCTCCGGCCAGTGACGGCGTGGTCTTCACATGGGGGGAACCACGCCATTCTTGCCGACGACCACCTGATGGGCGATGGGGCCAGTCGCAGCCTTTTCGGCGGTGATGAAGACAACGGCGCCGGGAACGAGATCATCCTTGGCTGCCGCAGCAATGGTCACGACAGGGGTGCCATCCGGGATGGCGATTTTCTTCTCCTTGCCGTGATAGGTCACAGTCACAGTGCGTCCATCGACGCCCTTTACGGCATCAGCAACCGTCGCATTGGTCATGCTGCTGTCGGGTTTGAGATCCCAGCCATAGCTACCTTCGCCCGTGCCCTTCATGGCCGGCGGGAAAATCAGAACCTCGAGCGCGCCATCACCGCCATCGGCCTTCGGCAGAGATGCGATGCCGACAAAATCGCCCGGCTTGATGTCGGTGACCTTTGCGTTGGCCACGCCCGCGACTTTCCAGTCGTCCGCAAGCGCGACATCGATTGTCTCGCCTTCGCGCGTTTTCACTTTGAGCGTTGACCCCTGGTAGTCGACGATGCTGCCGCGAACATGGATCGGGGCGGCTTTCTTATCCTCGGCAGAAGCGAGTGTCGAAAGGACAGTTACAGAAAGGATGCTGGTCAGCCCGAGGGCTAAAGTTGGGAAAACATTTTTCACTCTTATCTTCCTACTAGTTGGTAGTTTTGTTGGACGCGATTTACCTGAGCAGCCTCGCCACGCAGGATTAGTGAGAGACGGTCGGCGTGAGCCGGTTGAGGACAGGTGCGAGGATCATCGGGAAAACATCCGCTTTCCCATAGGCTCTTGCCGACAGCATCGCCCCATAGACGGTCGCGAGAAATGCTTCTGCTTCGACGTGGGGCTCACTGGTGAGGATTAGTGCGCCTTCCCTGGAGCCACGCTCCATCACAGATGTCAGCCACGAAGAGATGAAGCGGAAGAACGCCGTAACCTCCTTGGCGACCTCCGGCGGCAGGGACGGAAGCTCACTGGCAAGCAAAGCGCACACGCAGTAGGGTCGGCCGGCATCCTCGATGCATTTTGCCCAGTGGTTGGCATACACTTTGAGAATGTCCAAGGCGTCAGGGACGTTTTGCTCAAGGATCGCCACAGTTGCCTGACCATCTTCGCGATAACGTTTGACCAGCTCACGCACTAGATCCACCTTGCTGGGAAAATGATGGTGGATGCTGGCCTTGCGGATCCCAACCTCTTCCGAGATGTCAGCATAGCTGAAGCCATTATAGCCCCCGTTCATGAGGAGAGTTCGGGCAGAAGCCAAAATGTCGTCGGAAGTGGTCGAAAGATTGCTCATACGCTCCATCTACCTTTTAGTAGGTAGAAGGTCAAGAGCAAAATGCTTCTCTATTTCCGCCGTCGGTGGGCATCGACGTTCCGTCGCTTGAGCGGCCATGTTGACCAGACAGAACACCCATGACCGGGCTGGCCATGGACGCACGCAAGCTCGAGGCCAACCCGTTGCGTCAGGAAAACCCAACAACCGCGTGTGGAATGTAGTTGATCTCGAGAGCTTGTATTTCAGCAGCGGTGAGCCTGACGTCTAGCGCAGCGGCAGCATCGTCCAGGTGATACAACTTGGTTGCGCCAATGATGGGTGCCGTGATCTCGGATTTAGATAGAACCCATGCCAACGCAATCTGTGCTCTGGGCACTTCCCTCTCCTGCGCAATCCTGGTAACCGCCTCCGCCACGCGTCTGTCGGCGTCGTCGGTGGTTCGGGTGTAAAGACCCTTTCCGATCTCATCGGTTTCGGAGCGCTCGCTCTGCGCGCTCCAATCGCGGGTCAGACGGCCACGTGCGAGTGGGCTCCACGGGATAACGCCGATACCGTCTGCTTTGCAAAGCGGGAGCATCTCTCTCTCCTCTTCACGATAGAGCAGGTTTAGGTGGTTCTGCATGGAGACGAACCTTGACCATCCGTTCGCCTGCGAGACGGAAAGCATTTTCGAGAACTGCCACGCGTACATCGACGACGCACCGATGTAGCGGGCTTTGCCCGCCTTTACGACGTCATGCAAAGCTTCCAGCGTTTCCTCGATCGGCGTGTGATGGTCGAAGCGGTGGATCTGGTAGAGATCGACATAGTCAGTCCCCAACCGCTTCAGGCTGGCATCGATCTCCGAAAGAATAACTTTGCGGGACAGACCGGCGCCATTTGGTCCCGGCTTCATCCGGCCGTTGACCTTCGTCGCGATGACGACGTCGTCTCTCGTCGAGAAGTCCCTTATAGCGCGGCCGAGAATTTCTTCGCTCGTTCCATCAGAGTAGACATTGGCGGTATCGAAGAAGTTGATCCCCAATTCGATCGCTTTGCGGATAAAGGCGCGACTTTGCTCTTCCGTCAGCGTCCATGGATGACTGCCACGATCGGGTTCCCCGTAGCTCATGCACCCAAGGCAAAGGCGAGATACCTCAAGGCCGGTATTTCCAAGGCGCGTATATTCCATATCTATCTCCAATTTTGCAGCGAGAGCGTGGTTTGCCAATCGGCAGGTCTCGCCTTGCCTAATGATCAAGCGCTTATGCCGCCATCGACGAGAATGCCCGAGCCGGTGATGTAACCAGCGCCCGGCCCCGCAAGGAAGGCAACGGCCTCTGCAACCTCTCGAGTGCGACCGTAGCGGGCAATCGACAGGCTCGGCAGGATAGCAGGCGCCAGGGCGCCGTTGGCGGGGTTCATGTCGGTGTCGATTGGGCCCGGCCGTACCAAATTGACAGTAATCTCCCGCGGACCCAGTTCGCGCGCGAGACCACGGGTGAAACTTTCCAGAGCGGACTTAGTCGCTGCATAGACCGCAATCCCTGCGAAGGGGACAGCTAGGCCTGCATTGCTGCCGGTACTGATGATGCGGCCTCCGTTGGGGATATGCTTTAGCGCCGCCTGCGTCATCAAGAAGACGCCGCGAGCATTGACGTCCAGCTGCAATTGAATTTCCTCCAAAGGCTGAGTGGCAAATTCACCAGCAAAAAGGACGCCGGCGTTGTTGACCAGTATGTCGAGGCCGCCAAGGTCACCGACAGTCTTATCGACAGTGGCCGTCGCGGTCTCGACTCTCGCGGCATCGGCCTGGATGGCGGCAGCTTTGCGGCCCAGCGCGACGATCTGTGCGGCGAGGGCTTCGGCCTTTTCGGCCGACTTCTCGTAAGTGATCGCAACATCGGCGCCATCCTCAGCCAGCTTCAGCGCGATGGCCGCACCGATACCGCGTGCTGCACCGGTCACGAGTGCTCGCTTCCCGGCAAGAGGAAGGTTTGGGGTGATGTCCATGGACGGTTACCTCGAATTGATGCGTTTTACGTTATGGGGAGATGATTGTGTGCAGGTTGCAGGTGAGGCATTGGCAGCGGTCTCGCCCCCAACGGACAATCCGATGATCAAACCCGCCGAGGCTCGCGCTCATCGGACGACCTCTTTCTTCGGTCCGAGGTCGGCAGAAAGCCAACCTGCAATGAGAAGACAAAGACCGATCGCGACTGCTGCAACGCAGTAGGCATGGCCAATCGATCCGACATCGTTCGATGAGCCCAGGATCGAAAAGAACAATCCGCCGATCAGAGCTGTCGCTAAAGCGCCGCCAATCTGAAGCATCGAATTGACCAGGCCGGACGCCAAACCAGACTGCGTCGGGTCAACCCGCTGGACGACTGTCCTCACGAGATTTGGAAGGGCAATTCCTTGTCCGGCACCTACGACGAACAATGCAACGAAAAGATACTCCGGCGTCCCGAACGAGATCAGGGCTGCCGTGCCGAACAATCCGGCAGCCTCCAGGGACATGCCTGCCGCGGTGGAATATCGACCGAAAAGGCGGAAAATGTACCCACTCGCAAATGGCCCCAAGACGAAGCCAACCGCCGCGGGAAGGATTGCAAGCCCGGCCTCAAATGGTGTGCGACCAAGGCCGCTTTGTTGATAAACCGAAAATGTCAGCCAGAAGGCCGCAAAGGCATAGAAGAACAATGCGGCGAGTAGCCCGCGCTTCAATCCCGGAACCTGAAGCAGGCGCGGTGCGAGGATCGGATCTCTTCCAGCCGCCTCCACCTTCTGCTCGTACTGCCAAAACAGGACTAGAAGCGGCAGCGAAGCGGCAAGCATCAGAAGTGACCAGACCGGCCAGCCATGCTCACGGCCCTCGATGAGCGGCCAGATCAGCGCACAAAGCGCGAGTGCAATCAGCACAGCTCCGCCAAGATCCAGTTTGCTTGCGTGCTCAGATCGCGTCTCACGCAATACCATCACCGCGGACGGCGCCGCTATGGCGATCACGGGAAGGTTGATGAGGAAGATGGCCCTCCATCCCAGCCCAAAAATATCGAGCGCAATCAGAGCCCCACCGAGAAACAACCCCGCCATAGATGCGATACCGAATGTCAGCGCGTAAAAGCTGAGCGCCTTTGATTTCTCGTGCTCGGGAAAGATTGCGTTGATGGAGGCCAAAGCCTGCGGCGCCATGATCGCTGCAGCGAACCCCTGAAGGATCCGGCCGAGAACCAGTACCGCTGGCGACCAAGCAAAGCCGCATAAGGCGGAGGCGCCTGCGAACGCGACCATCCCTGCCAGGAAGACATTCCGACGACCGTAGAGATCCCCAAGTCTGCCGCCAGTGATCAGCATGACGGCGTAGGTGGTGGCGTAGCCCGAGATGATCAGCTGCATTGTCGATGCAGCGGCGTGGAAATCCTCACGGATCGAGGGCAGCGCCACGTTGACGATGAAGAAATCCAGGGGCGGCAAGAACGCCCCGGTCAATAGAATGACCAATGCGGTCCATCTGCGCGGGTCATTGGCTTGCTCAAGATTACGAACATGTTCCAAAAGTCTCTCCATGTCGATTGGCAGAGCCGACCAATCGGCTTGTACAGATGCGTCTTTTAGGAACCATTTGGTTCCAAATTAAAGTCAGTCGAAAGGTTTCAGCGCGAAGTCGACCATTGCCTTTGTCGCGTTGCGATCCGCTCCTGCTTTCCCTAAAACTCTCATTCCTTGAATCTGACACACGAGGAACCGCGCTAGCGTTCGATCGTCCAGTTCAGGATCAATCTCACCCAGGGCTTGAGCTCTTATGATCGCCGCCGCGTATAAATCTTGCAGTCGCCGAAACAATCGCGCAATTCGAGCAGAAACCTCTTCGTCTGCCGGAAGCATTTCCACAGCCGACAACACGACAAAGCATCCACGCAGTCCCTCCTTGCCGGAAGACTCTTCGACTTGCCGCGAGAATGCTTCTTTGATGGCAGCTTTCGGCGACGAGTTGGAATGCAGGATTTCCCCAGTCTTTCGAATGGCATCGTCGATGTAGACATCAAGCGCACGGAGATAGACGCCCCGCTTGTCTACAAACGCCTTGTAGAAACTGCCTCTCGATAATTCCATGCCTTCGAGCAAGTCAGGCAAGGAGGCATCGTGATATCCACGATCCCAGAATACGCCCATCGCCTTGCGCACGGCGTCATCAAGCTCGAATTCGCGAGGGCGTCCGGCGGACGGGGATGTCTGACTGTGTTTAACCATGAAGCCAATATGGAACCATTCAGTTCCTATTGCAAGTGATGTTTTCTGTGATTATGGAGAAAGGCCGTTACGTTGAGGCGCCGCCTTTCTCTGACTGGGCCGCCTCTCTCTAAGAGGAAAAGGGCAGGACGATGGATCGAGAAGTCATCATTCCGGAGGAAATGCGCGAAATCGTGGCACGCGCAGGATATGCCCCGGCGGTTAAGGTCGGCCACACGATCTACGTCGTCGGGCAAGTCGGCCGCACGAGGGACCTTGAGGTGATTGAGGACGCGCAAGAGCAGTTTCGCGCCATGTGGGAAAACCTGCGCATTGTCCTTGAGGCAGCGAACTGCACCTTTGACGACGTGGTGGAGATGACTAGCTATCATGTTGAGATGTCGAAGCACATGGATATCTTCCGGACGGTGAAGAACGAAGTCTTCCCAAAAGGAACCTACGCATGGACGCGCATCGGCGTATCCGAGCTTGCACATGCGGGCTTGCTTGCCGAGGTGAAATGCGTCGCGGTAAAGCAATCGCAGACAACCTCAAGCTGATTGGCCAAACAGGCTCAGCCAGCCACTCCGCCTTGAAAGGATTCGAACCCTCAACCCAATTTGTGGCTTTCTTAGTATCAGATATCAAACGCCTGAAAACAAAAGGTTATTGCTGCAATCCGTTCGGTTGGTTCATGAGACGGCGCGACTGCGGCTTAGCGGAAGCGGCGCCGACGTGAATGCCCTGCGTTCATGTTCGTCCACGTCCTTCTTCGCTTCTTCTCTTTCTTTCTCAATCGGGTGGTGTCGGCCGACCCGTCGGTTATCAGCTTGCGAATAACTGTCTGGGCGGAACTTTGTACCCGTCACCCCTTCCGGATCGAAAGGTCGTCAACCCTCTCCGCTCGCTAGGTCTCGCCGCGCTGTTAAGCTTACCCCGCCCTTTGCATCGGGGTTCACCGCTCCAGCCTCACCCTCAATCGACGCGCCCGTTCCTTGAAGGCCTCCTCGCCGCCTTCGAGGATATCGCAAACCTGCTTACGCATGTCGGCATCTTCGAGGCCACCGGAAACATAAGTGATTGGCGGCAATTGACCGGGGGTGTGGGTGCCGGCGCTTGCGACGATGATCTGGTCCGCGTCTGTATTGATAACAAGATTGGCGTTGTGCGTCACCATGATGACCTGGCGCTTCGCCTTGGCGGCGATGAACAGGCTGACGAGTTCGTCGAAGATGGATTTTGGATCGAGATTTTCCTCGGGCTGATCGATGATCAAGGGCCGATGATCGCTTTCGTCGAGCGCGAGATAAAGCAGTAGCAGGACTATGCCGCGCGTGCCTGGCGAGAGCTTGGTGATGTCTGTACCTTCATAATCGATGCCGTACTCGATCTGAATGTGATCGGTGCTGAACAGCCACTTAGCAAACCGCATGAGCCAGGCTCGGTATGCCGCCTGATCATTTGACGCCACGTTGGCGACAGCGAGCAACTCGTCCTGCCAGGCCTCGGTGAAGCGCTGGATCGCTTCATCAACCGCGGCGACGTCGCCTTCCTCCCAAGCCTTCCGCAGATTCGTGTTTGCCCACTGTTCGAGCGTTCCCTTGCCCTTGAAATCACCGGCGCGACGAAGATCGAAAAGTTTTTCGCCGAGTGAAGCCCACTGCTTGACATCGGCATGCCGTCTTGCGGAAAAGGAAAGCTTCTGCAGCGTGCCCTTCGCGGTCTGAAGGCGATCGACCAGTGGCTGATACAGGTCCCGCAAGACCTGTTCTTCGGCGATAAGCGAACCAAACACGCGAAGGTAGGTTTCCCGCCGCTGCTTGCTTAATTCAGTCATCCGTTCCGCCGCGCCTTCGCAATCTGACAGCCTCTGGCGCGTGTTCTCGATCTGCGTGTTTTCTTCCGCGATCCGCTTTACGAGGTTGCCGAACTTGGTCGCTGTCTCGGTGTCGATGTTGATGAGCGCCTGTAATCGCGCTGCCTCTGCCTCAAGGACTGCGAGCGGCGATTTCTCGGGATCGGCATCCGCCGCGAGATAGGATTGGTTGGGGTCGGTCAGAGGCGTTGGCGCAACGCCACGCCAACCAGCCGCGTTCTTGCGCGCGGTGTCAATCCGGGCCGCAAGTGCAGCATCGACGTCACCCTGATATTCGAGAAGAAACGCCTTCCAGTCGGCATCGTCCAATCGAGCGGCAACGAAACTCGCCTTGGTCTGACGGAGTGCTTCGGGCGCCTTATTCTGCCGGAAGGCTTTCACTTCATCCTGCAGGGCAAGGAGCGACGTTTCTTGGTTCGCGAAGAAGCGCAGGTAGGAACGTACCTTCTCGGCCACGTTAGCGATGATGGTGAGGCGGTCGGCGCGCACTTCGCTGCCTTTGACAATGAGCTTGTCCCGATCCGCTTCCAAGCCCTTGACTGTTTGTTCCTTCTGGGTGAGCTGCTGTTTGAGCCCAGGAATCTGCCGTCTTTTTTCACGCTCGAGCCCGATCTCATCCGACAAAGTTCCGATCGCCTCTTCCTCGCGCTGGCGGGCCAGACGATGGCGTGTGGCGCGCAGCTCGAGAAGCTGATCGAACCTGAATGTTCCATCCTTCTCTGGATGCGCCTCAAAGATCACCCGCTCGATCTCTCTGAGCAGGGCGTCGGTTATGCCATCGGCCGAGCAAAGTTCCTCGACGAATTTCTGAGAGAGATATCGTGCCCGGGGAAACCGTCCGTCCAGCTCCGGATCGTATTCATAGTCGAGGAGGTCGCACAACGAAGGATCGCCGCTTCCCCAATCCAGCTGAACACTGGCGCCGTTCAAAAGGTCCCCGGCGCGAACGAGAAAGGAAGCGGGGCTCAGATGCTCGGATGCCGCATCGCAGCCGGCAGCGATGGCGTCAGCAAGCGCGGTCTTGCCGGAGCCGCGGGCACCGATGATCGCAACCAGGCCGGGATTGAGCTCAAGCGTTGGCGTCGTCGCCCAAACGGCATCCCGAATCGTGACACGGGAAATTACCTGCGACGGTGTCGCCCGAATGGGAGGCGCGGCGCCGACGAACGCGCGACCTGCTGGGTCGATCACAGCTTGTCGCAACGAATCGAAATGTGCTCCGCCCTTGACCCAGGAGTAACGATCGCCATCGGGCGCGCCGATTTTCCCTGTCTCGTGGGCGTCGCTGCCGTGCAGACATGGCTTAAGAGCTCCATAGCGGGAGCGGATATCATCGGGACTGGCGCTTGCCTTCCTGCCCAGCCAGAAATCGCGTTGGGTGGCACTGCTGGCGAAGATGACGTGCGCGAAGCGTTCGACCTCCTGTCTTTGTGCGCCCTCCGCCTCGCCTCGCATTCCGGACGTCCCGTCATGCTCGCTGCCGGCAACAGCGATAAGAATGTTGTTTTTGGCCCAGTCGATGGCGCGATAGAGTTCTGCCAATTGTTCGAAGCTGACCTTGAACTGTGTCGCGCCACGCGCGAGAGCGGCTCGCCCAGACAGGCCGGCGTCGATTTTCGAACCGAGGCGGGTCAACTCGTCCGGCGTACAGGCGAACCTGTCTCCGGAATATTCAAAAGTCAGCTGTGAGAGGAACCGCTGTGTCGCGCCGATGTGATCCGGATCCTCGGGATTGATGAGGAGATGACAGTTAACCCAGTTGCCCTTCACCGTACCGAAAGCCAGACGCAGCTCGACATTCGGAAAAACAAGATCGACGCCGGGGAGACGTCCATCGCGGTGCTTCGCATCACGAACTCGCTCATAGGTATCTAGCAGATAGTAGTCGGTCACACCCAACGCGCGGATCGCTGGCGTACTCGCCTCGATTTTCGAAAGATATTGTTCCCAGGTGTCTGAGCCTTTGAACTGGTCATTGAGCACCGTCCCCGGCGCATGAATATGAGGCTCCCACCGGAGCCATCGCGATCCCGAGTTTCCCACAATATCCCCACTGCACAATCGACTGTCTCTAAATGAAGTTGGTGCACCGTCAGGTGGCTGATGCCGATCCCCGTCGCCGTTCTTCCGAGCTCTTCAGCAGCCGAACGACATTGGGATGCATCCCTGCTTCCCCGGCACGCTTCCAAGCACCCATATCCGGCCACTTCTCATTGACGATCAAGGGATAGTTCGCCAGCCACGCATCCATGTCGTATCCGTCAGCCCGCAGAGCAGCTTCGGCAGCCGGATCTACAGAAAGATGCTCTGGCAAAAGATAGGTGAACAGGTTGCTGGGTAGTCCTTCGACGGAGCGGAGGCGGAAGCCAGCGCCGGTTTTCGTCAGTATCGCGCGCGCCTCGCCGAAGCCGGCGCCTACTGCACGCAGGATCGTGTCGTAGGTCATGACCTGGATCTGTTTGTCGGCGCGTAACGCGGCCAAGCGCTTTCGCTTGGCTTCGTTGCTGTCTTTCTCGGCTGACCGCCCGATGACCAGGACACATTCGAGCGATACGGCGTTCCGGCGCATGCCGGGCGGAACGAGCAGATATTCGAGCGAGTCCAGAACCGTTCGACGGTTTTCGCTCCAAAATTCCCGCCATACGTCGACCTGTGCGATCGCGTCGTTCATCTCTGCGGTGAAGCCTACATGCTTGCTGGATTGAGTGAAGAGCTTCTTACCTGCGTCTTCGAGTTCCACAAGAACGAGTTTCCATTCATCCGACGATTTCGTCAGATAGGCGTAATCAGCAATTCGCTCCCCGATCGGGAATTTGGAAATAATGGTGTTCAGGTGAAGACGGTGGTTGAGCAAACCCGGCGTCGGCAGAAAGGTCGTATGTTGCTCGAGGAAAGCCTGGATCGCGTTCTCTTGTCGTCCGGGTTTGGAAAGCAACGCCTTGAATTCTTCAATGTACTTCTCTTCTATCAGCGATTTCATGAAATGAATGCCCCCTCTAAAGCCCGATAAAACATTTCGCGTGTACAACTGAAGTTTGCAATAGATTTCATTGCTTTCTGCCTGTGAGATCAGCATAACCCTTCGAGGGGCGTGTTTGGAGAATGGCATGGGTGAAGCCAAGATTGGGCGGGAAAAGCTTAGAGCGGCAATGATCGCCGAGCTAGAGCGGCTGATGGTTCCTGCCTCGGCCGAAGAAAACGTGCTTAACGACGAAATACGTGCATTAACATTCTATAAGTTCGACCGAGTGCCAGACCAGCAGTTGGCTTATATGAAAATGGAAGCGCAACGCTGCCATCAGAACGCGGCGGCATATGCTAAGCTCGATCCGTCTGGTGAAAGTCGCCATGTGTCTGGCTGGTGGAAACGCAACGGCATATTTTACTTCCACTCTGTTATCCTGTCCCAGACTAAATTGTATTGCATCACCCCGCACCCAGATCGTGCTCCGCTACAATTCGCACCCGACTTCGAAATTGTTTGGCGCGAGAGTGGCGGGGTGATGAATGCTGATCGGCGTGGCTCAAAGCTACCATATCTGGTCCGCGACTTTCCCGAGAAGGTGATCGAAGAGGCGACAGCAGCTCATGAGGCTTTGATAAAAGGTGCGGACCCTCGGTCGATCAAGATTGCTCTGTAGGTCGTCGCCATCGAACCCCGCGGCTTTGGAGTCGATCGCCGTATCGGTTGGATGACGACGCCACACGCTTTGCCATGCTAACTGGCGGTGCTTCGAAGCAAGACTACTAGCGCCCACAGTGAAAAACCACGCGCCGGTGACCTTAAATAATCGCGGGATGGCACCCAAAGCATGCAGATACCCGGCGACATAAGCCGATCTCCCGTATAATGATCGTTCTGGTAGTAGAGGGGGTGCTTTGACGATGGATTTTATTACCGCTCATTTCTCGGAAATCGTATCGCTTGTTATTGGGTTGATCGGCGGTGGCACGATTGGCTCTCTCGTGACCTTCAAAATCGTCGGCGGCCAGAAAGCGTCCAGCGGCGGCAGCAATGTGAACCAATCTGGCTCAAAGGCAGGCGGCGATATCGTCGGCGGCAACAAGTCCAGCAGGTAACCGGTAGGCCTAACGTGGTACCAGCAGTTGTAACGCAGTCAAACTCGTCTGCCGGCGGTGATATCGTCGCTGGAAATAAGACTATCCATCACAACTACCCAGTCGTGGCGTCGAGAATTGAGGCCCTGATGCTCGGGCTCGCCAAAGAAATTGAGACGAAGCAAGAGGTGCAGGGCATCATCGACAGTTTGCAGTTTTATTTCAAGCAAATAGCTCCTGATGGGATTGCAGGTCTAGAGGCCAAGCTTAACCACGCCGACCGTGGCGGGGAAATCTATATTGCATACGAGAAGAAGGAGTTATTCGTGAAACTCCTCGACAAATACTCGCTCTATGAATCTGCACAAAAGATCTTCGCTTACCTATTGGCCAAAGTCGAACACGAATTCAATTTTGCCGTTCACCCTCGGGTCACCTATTGCGACGCTCTTCAGATCAACCAACTAATTAGCACTAAAATCGTGGAACCCATTGTCGCTGAATGCGGCGTTGGTCCTTTGGATGTCAACCATAACGTTGCTATGGGCATGGTCTATTGGCTCGCCGAGCAGTGCTTTGTAAGGTGGCACTGATGGTTCAGCTTTCATTCGAACCAGCGCTCGACCCGTACCACACCATGTTTCGCGCGCTTCGTCTCATGCCCATTATTGCGACTATCGGTAGGCTCGAACGCGACCACGTTCGAATACTCGATTTTTTCCTGGTTTTCCCATTCAAGCTTCTCGATCTTCGCTTGAAGCCAGAGCACCGTCGCTTTCGGGCCCTTGGCAAGCGATATGCTGCAGAGAAGCCTTACGCCGAGCAACCTGAGAGCGGCCAGTTGATCAAAAGGATGGCTCCAATCTCGGACGCGGCATATCAAAGCCTGGCTGCGAAAGGTTTTATCGACGGCAGTGATTATGACGCTGGATGGGTCAAGCCCACTGAGAGCTGGATGCCGGACATCTTGGCTGAAAAAATAGTCGCAGCTAACACTGATCAGCAGGATCTGATGGATCTATTGGCCACACTCGCTCGAGAATACGACTTAGGCGGCGAGAACGGTCTAAAGCACCGTTCCGGTCTTATGGAGCATCGTTATGATGCAGTATAACCCTACCCTTAAAGTCAAACGTCTTGTCGTGATGCGGAACGATATTACCGTCTACGACGGTCGTTTCCATTCCGGGGTCAACATTCTTCGCGGCGACAACTCGTCGGGAAAATCGACAATCTTGAACATGCTATTTTATGGCCTCGGTGGAGAGCTAACCGACTGGAGCGACGTAGCTCTCTTGTGCACACATGTACTGGTCGAGGCTACTTTCAATGGCATGGTAGCCACATTGCGGAGAGAGATATCCGAGAGCGCCGGCCGGCCTATGGAAATCTACTCAGGCGACTACGAGCAATCGTTACAAGCTCCGATCACAGATTGGAGCCGTTATCCCTATCGTCGATCCGAGACGATGGAAAGCTTCTCTGAGGCGCTATTTCGCCTCCTCGATATTCCTGAGGTGACAAGCGATCAGACCGGCAATCTTACAATCCACCAAATTCTGCGGCTGCTCTATGCTGATCAATTAAGCCCTGTTGAACAGCTATTTAAGTTCGAACCGTTCGATCCTCCGACGCTCCGTGATACGGTAGGACGTCTTCTCTGCGGCGCATACAACAGCGAAGTCTATAACAATGACGTTCGATTGAAGGCCCTGGTGCGGAACTTCGATCAAACAAGCGCTCAACTGAAGAGCCTGTTTGCCGTTCTCGGCCGTACCGATCAAGCGCACACACTCGATTGGGTCCAAGCGGAAAAAACCATTCTGCAGCAAAAACTCGAAAGCATTCAGGGCCAGATCGAGGATGCAGAACGTCAGCTTTATCAGTCAACGTCACAAGACGAGTTGACGCTCACCGCGCAGCAGCAGGCTTACGACAATGTGCAGAAGCTGCAGCAGCAAATTGCGGTAGCGAAAGAGGCGCGGGATGCTATCTCGTTTTCGATCGCTGATTCCGACCTTTTCATTTCAAGTCTCCAAAGGAAACTGGACGCCCTTTCAGACTCTGAAACTGTTGCCAAGAGTCTCGGCGATATTCAGTTTAGAACCTGTCCGTCATGCTACTCGGCCGTAGAAGCCGCGGACGAACCAAATCATTGCCACCTATGCAAGGCCGATTTGAACGAAGGGCCTGCCCACACGCGAATTGTTGCGCTCTTGAACGAAACCGGCCGCCAGTTGAAGCAGTCGCAGCTTCTTCAACAACGACGTATCAATGAGCTTGAAAAACTAACTGCGCAGCTCAACTCTTTAGAAGCCGAGTGGCTGCATGCTTCCCGCCGCCTTTCTGAGCTTCAACGGCTTCCGTCGACAGCTCTGAGGGGACTCTTGCGTCAGCTCGGTCGCGATGCAGGGTACGTAGAGCGCCAACTTGAGGATCTCGATCATAAGCTGGCAATCGCGACTGAAATCCAGCAGCTGACAGACGCGAAAGAAAAGCTCAATACTGAAATCACGAGACTTAGAAACCGCAACGATCTCTTAAGGGCAGGGCAATCCAAACGCCTGCAGAAGGCTTACGCGGCTATCGATCAAGAAGTAGTCAAGCTTCTCCACCGAGATTTACCGAGGCAGGACGCCTTCATCTCGGCGAAGCATGTTGAGTTTGACTTTGGCGCCAACAGCATCACAGTCGACGGGCAGGGATACTTCTCTGCAAGCTCACGTGTTGTGCTCAAGACCGCCTTTTTCGTCGGTTTTCTTTGGGCAGCCACCAAGGACAGAGAATTCCGTCATCCGCGTTTCTGCATCTTGGACACCATCGAAGACAAAGGGATGGAGCAGATCCGCAGCCATAATTTCCAACGGATGATTGTCGAAGATTCAGACGCGTGTAACGTTGACCATCAGATCATCTTCGCGACTGCTATGATCGCACCCGAACTGGATGACCCGAAGTACACAGTCGGCGACTACTCAACGCTTTCTGAAGCGACGCTGGCGATCAGGAAGCCATCAGTGGGATGAAGCGACACCGGCTCTGAAATTCGTTCGGTGAACTTTGGCCAACCTGCAAGCACGGGATGGAAATCAAATCGCCGCGGTCATTATATTCGCCTCAGCGACGCGCCTTCGTCGAGTCGACGTAACGCCGCCTCAATTTCGGCCATAAGAGGACGACCGCGTAAGCGATGGACACGATGCTCAACAACGCCGGAACAAAACTGGACGTAGTCAGCGTCGTCACGATCGGAGAGACGTCCGGCCGGAGGTGCGAAATGATTTGCACCAGCGCCACTGCTACGTAGCAGATCCTTGTTGTAATGCCGAGTAGGTCACTAAGTTGTTTCACTTCGCTCCCCCGTCTGGAAGCTTTTTGGTCGCAGGGGATGCACTGGAAGATATGCGCCGCTGTTTCGATGTAACTGTGGTGATCACGCCCCTCACCACGAAAGGCCATCCAAGGCCAAGCGTGATTGCCTGCAGTGTAACCCTCGGCTCGTACATGCCGATGACAAGAAGCGGACCAAAAAGGGCGTAGAACGCGACGTCGCCGAGTAGGAGCCAACCTGGCCGCAAAACAATTCCGTACTTTTCGAGCACCGAACCGATGCCAGCGTAGTCGGTCGCATTAATGTTCAGCACGAACCCGCCCGCCGCTCCGGCTACACACCACCAGTATAATGCAAGTTCGCTCAAATTCGGCTCGCGATGAACAACATACTGCATTGAAGACGAATTCCCATGAGGTTGCAATGCCTCAGGCGTAAGTTAGCGTGGGCCCGCCTACAGAGGGACCAGCGGTTGCTAATGGTGATAGTAAAATATGCAAGCTAAAGGACTTTAAGATTTGGTCCCGAGCTTAGTAATCTACATAACTCCCCATGCCCGAAACCTCCCCCTGCCCGTCATCTCGCGCAGGCCGAGTTCCATCACGATCCGCCGCGCCGCCTGCGGCGTCACCTCGAGCGTCTTCGCGACCATCGTGCCGGACACGAGAGGCTTTGCCATGACAAGCTCGACCAGCGCCGGCAATTTGGAGGACGTCCGGCGCCCTTCCAGTTTCCGATCCATCATCCTCTTTGCCAGCATCAGCCGGTCATGCTCCTTCATGCCGATCTCGGCGGCTGCCAAAAGACCGCGAGCAATGGCAAGCAGCCGCGTCTCGCGATCGCGATGCCGGCGCCGATCGACGGGTATGGATTTCAGTCCGAGATTGAGCGCCGCGAGATGAGCGCCGGTGGTGACGCCGGCCTGGCGCAGGATAGAGGCGGCAAACAGCCGGCCGAGCCAGGGCGCATGCTGCAGGACGGCCATCTCATTCCAGGCATCGAGGGCGACAATCGCCTGCAGCACCGCCGGCAGGCTTTCAGCCTGGCGCAGCACAGCGCGCCACTCGTCGAGCCGGGCATCCTCGTCCCAGTCGACATCATAGATGAGAGGATCCTTTTCGGCCGGACGGCCACCAGTTCGATCGGGTCGGGTCGCATTCTCGATGGCCGCATTCGATCGGGCTAGCACCGCATCGATGGCGGCGTAGTCGACGCCGGGTAGATCCTCCGCGTCGTTGTGATCCTTCCCCTCCCCTTCCGGATCAAACACGGCCGCGATCGCCGGGCGGACGGAGCCGGCCATCTCCGCCTCGCTCTGGTCGGCCGAGGTGATCTCCGAAGTCTGTCGCAGCGTGCGCAAGCCGTCAGCCGATAACGCCCAGTCGGGTGACTGGCCAGAAATGCGCCGGCGGCTGCGAAGAACGTCGCGGGCGATGGTCAGTTCGTGGGTTGGGGCGCGAATATCGCGGGTGGCGTCGTGGAGGACGAGGTCTTCGAGATGGACGAGTTCGCCGTCGACCCACAGCGAGGCGCAGGCATCGGCAAAATGCATGCGCTCGACAAAGCCGGCGCCGACCGGCGAGCGGGCGATGCGCTCGTCGAGACGGGTGAGCGCGATGCCGGCGTCGAAAGCTGGCCCCATCAGGGCTGTCATGCTGATTTTCGCAAGATCGTAAGCCATTGATTTTATGGTAAACGGTTTGCTAAACGAATGCTATCTCGGAGTTATCATTCCTCACTCCCTATGATGCACCGGCGCACCGCTGACCATCGATAAGTAACCCCTATCGGAAGTGAGATGTACACTGCAATTGTACGCGCGGGTCTGCGATGCTATTGTGCTATCCGAATGGCAAATTCGGAGCTCAGAATGCCCCAGACCAGCTACAAGATCAGCGAAGCCCGCAAAAAGTTCGCCGAAGTCCTTGAGCGCGCCAACCAAGGCGAGGAAATCGTCATTATGCGCGGCAACGAGGTCTACGCCCGCATCGGCCCGGCCGACGGCGGCAAACGGCCGTTCGGCCTGTTGCGTAAGCGTGGCCTACCCGACGATCTGTTCGACGATGTCGATGCTGAACAGGCGGCCATCGATTCGGGCGATTGGAACGACGATACAGGCGTCTGGCAAGGCAAGCCTGCGGAGCAAGAGAGCCGCTCGTGAAAATTCTGCTCGACAGCCACGCCGTCTACTGGTGGACGATCGGCAGCGACCGACTTTCCTTGAAGGCTCGGTCGCTGATCGAGGACAAGGCCAACACCATTCTAGTCAGCGCCGTCTCCTTCTACGAACTGGGCAACAAGATGCGGCTGAAGAAGCTCGACCTCAAGCCGCAGGAATTGCGCGCCGCGGTGACGGCCAGCGGCCTGCAGACGCTCGCCATCAACGATCTGCATGCCGAACTGGCGGCAAGCTTCGATTGGGAGCACCGCGACCCCTGGGACCGGATTCTCGCCGCCCAAACGCGGCTTGAGCATTGCACCTTTGTGTCGCTCGACACTGCCTTCGATGCGGTGCTACACGAACGCGTCTGGTGAGGAGCGCTTGACATGAAAATCCTGGTGGAGATTTCCGAGGCGGCGGAGCGCCTGGAGGAATTGATCGAGCTGGCTCATCGTCGCGACGAGATCCTAATTTGCCGCGAGGGACGGCCGATCGCGACCTTAACGGCGATTGCCACTCGGACAGGGACGATGAACGCCTTACTGAGACTGGCGGCCGAGGGTCGGAAAAACGTACCGGCCGGCACCACCTCCAACCACGATGATCTTTACGACGAACACGGCCTGCCAAAATGAGTGCCGTCCATCGCCGCGCTCACGACTTGGATACGATCGCCGCCGTGCTGCCTCTTGAACGGCGGGACGAACTAGCCGAGCTCCTCACCGACCAGGACATCGAGACCCTGAGTCATCTTGTCAATGGAGGCATGGGCGCCAACACGCTGCGTGCTCTGACCTCCGATCTCGCTTACCTGCAGGCCTGGTCGCTGGCGGCAACCGGCAGATCCCTGCCCTGGCCGGCGCCCGAAGCCCTCCTCCTCAAATTCGTCGCCCACCATCTGTGGGATCCGCAAAAACGCGCCGCCGATTCGCATCACGGCATGCCGATCGAGGTCGAACAGACACTTCGCAGCCAAGGATTTCGGAAGACGAGCGGTCCACATGCCCCCGATACGGTCCGCCGGCGGCTTGCCACCTGGTCGACGCTGACCAAATGGCGCGGGTTCGACGGTGCCTTCGCCTCGCCCGCCCTCAAGTCCGCCATTCGTCTCGCCGTACGTGCCACGCCGCGGCCAAGAAAGCGCAGGAGCGCCAAGGCGGTCACCGGCGATGTTTTGGCAAAATTGCTCGCAACCTGTAGCACCGACAGGCTGCGGGATATCCGCGACCGGGCGATTTTGATGGTTGCTTTCGCCTCCGGCGGTCGCCGGCGCAGCGAGATCGCCGGATTGCGCAAGGAGCAGCTCACCACCGAGCCCGCGATCGAGGTTGAGAACGGCTCTGCTCTCTCCTCTCTCGCCATTCATCTCGGCCGCACGAAAACGAGCGGAGCGGATCACGACGAGGTGGTCTATCTCACCGGTCAGCCGGTCGAGGCTTTAAATGCCTGGCTCGCGGCTGCCAAAATCGACGCTGGCAGCATCTTCCGAAAAGTCGACCGATGGGGCAATGTCTCCCACCGCCCACTCGATCCGAAGGCGGTCAACGACGTCGTCAAACAGCGGGCTGCCATGGCTGGACTGGACCCCCGGGAGTTTTCGGCGCACGGGCTGAGATCTGGTTACCTGACCGAAGCCGCCAATCGCGGCATTCCTCTTCCCGAGGCAATGGAGCAGTCACGTCATCGCTCTGTGCAGCAGGCGTCGAGTTACTATAACAGCGCAACAAGACGAAGTGGTCGGGCCGCTCGACTGATCGATTAACGGCTGCGCCGACGCGACAGGGCGCGAGTTCTGTGAAAGCTGCTCGGCTGGAACGCCGTTAGCTCTGCTGCGCGAGGAGGTTGCGCAGTCGATCCTCAGGTTTCGCAACCTGCACCATCTCCAGCCCAGAAGACTCCACTTTCTTCAAAAGAGAAACGTCCAGACGTTTGCCTCCGATCTGGAACACGCGTCCGTTGAACTCAATACCAAGAACATCGAGCTTCTCACCCGCATTCAACTTCTCGGTCGTAATTTGTTCCTGCAGCGTGAACTTTGCGACAAGGTAATCGCTGATGGGCATGCACAGTTCGCGTTTCTTCAAAGCCTCAAGCTCTGTTTGAAGGCCTTCTAACTTCTCCGACTTCTGTTGAGGCTCGATTGCGTCAGCCTTCCCGGCGTCCTCCTCTCTGAAACCAGCGCCTGGCGTAGTACGGTCCCTTGCGCCATAGCGGTGGACTGTCGCGAAACTAGACATCGACTGTATTGTGGTCACGGCATATCTCCTGTGGGGCGATACCGATAGCCTGTCACAACCAGCTTGCACCGAACTCGCCAGCGAATCCTCCTCGCGAAGCAGCTTGGTGATGCTTCCACGGATATGCCCGGGGAGATCAGCGTCGATCCGATCGCTTAGCCGGTATCTGACGAAGGCATTATGACTTTAGCGGACCGCCCGCTCCGAGGCGAAGACGTAAAGGACAGATATCCTCTTTCGGTCTTTGACCGTCATGCTCAGATCCTCGCGTTGTCTCTCCAACGCGGTCAAATACGTCTCGTCGCTCACATTTTCTGTCATCAAACTGATACGCTTCAGTTGCTAATGATTTGCAATTGCAGATCGGATAGCATTGATGACCGAAGACCATACCGAGACCCATCTTCTCTTCCCCCTCGCCGTTCTCTCGATTGCCCAGCTGATCGGCTGGGGCGCGGTCGGCTTTCCCGCCGTCGCAGCGCCGCAGATGGCGTCGGATCTTAGTATCGGCATGCCTGAAGTCTTTGCCGGGACGACGCTTTTCTATGTGGTGATGGGGGCGTGTTCGCCGGCGCTGTCGCGAGTGGTTGCGAACCTTGGGGCGCGGCCGGTGATGATTGCGGGGACGGCCGGTTCGGCGGCCGGGCTTCTTCTCCTGTCGCTGGCCCATTCGCCGGCTGGCTATTTCCTGGGATGGCTGATCATCGGGGCCGCGGGCAGCGCCAGCCTGACCATGCCGGCGCATATCCTGCTGAACGAGATTGCCGGGCGGAAGGCGGGGCGGGCGATTGCGACGCTAATGCTGGTGACGGGCCTGTCGAGCACGATCTTCTGGCCGCTCACCTCGTTTCTGCAGGCGGAGATCGGCTGGCGCGGGGCCTGCGAGGTCTATGCGCTTGCCATGGCTCTCGTCTGCCTGCCGCTCTATGTCTTCGGCCTGCCGCGCAGACGCATCGACGCGCTCCCTTCAGGCGTAGCGGCGGCGCCCGTTGCGGCGCGCAGCTATGACCGGACTTTCGTGCTGATCGTTGCGGCGATCGTCTTCAATGCTTTCATCACCTATGGCTTCAGCTCGGTGCTGATCGAACTGCTGAAAGGCGAAGGCCTCAGTGCCGCGCAGGCGCTGGCCTTCGGCTCGGCGCTCGGCATCATCCAGATCGCGGCGCGCGGCGTGAATTTCGTTGCCGACAACAAATGGGATGGGGTGGCGATCGGCATCGGCTCGTCGGCGATGCTTTGCCTTTCGCTCCTGATCCTACTTACAGTACAGGGTTCGCCGGTCGCGGTCGGCGTCTTCCTTGTGCTCTATGGCACGAGCAGCGGCGCGCTGGCCGTGGCGCGCTCGACGATCCCGCTAGTGTTTTACGACAAGGGCGAATTTGCGAAGGCGTTGTCGCAGATCGCCCTGCCGCTCAACTGGATTTCGGCCGCCTCGCCACCTGTTCTCATCTGGCTGATGAGCAACTACGGAAACGGCGCCGTGCTGTCGCTCTGCCTGTTCTGCTCGCTCTCGGCGATCGTCATGCTCTGCCTGCTGCGTGGCCGGCGACCGATGGACGGTGCGGTCGCCGCATAACAGCACCCTGAAATGAAAAAAGCCTAACGGGAGCAAGGCTCCTGCATCGAGAGTGCGCTGATATCAGCCGCGGCCGCGCTTGCGGCCCTGGCCGAGACCCTTCCTGGGCGAGGCGGGAGCGCTCTTCGGCATAGGCGGGAACAATCCGGGAGTTCTGCATATAGCTAGCCTACGCGGCGGAAAGTGGGTGGGGATCCACGGTTGTCGGTGTGGTCATGAGCGGGTATTCTCTTGCAGCTGGACCACGATAGGAGCGGCTTTGGCTCGCTTTGCCTTCTTCTATGGCGCGTTCGAGTACCGCGAATCGCGCTGCAGGTAGGATCGAAGCATCAATGGAGCGATCTGTCCTCGTCGGCAAGCTGTGCTCGCCCCAAATGTTTCTTGGGATGGGGTTCCCCATCAAGAACTCGAACGCTGCCACTCTTTTTGACCCCGCGTTAGTTCGCACTTGAATTTCAGCTCGTATCAGTCCCGCTTGCTGGAAGCGCCGCACCATCAGCTAAAAACGCGCCCCCTCCATCTTTGGATCCGCCATCGCATAGGCTACCACACGATCCGGCAGGAGCTCCTTGTTCCATGCCCCGACCTGCGCCACCCTATGTCGGCGCGTTTCTACACCAAGGGTTGAGGCTTGCTGGGCGCTCATCAGCGGGTGTAGTGGAGGCGGGACGTCGGCTGTGATGCCTGCCACGAAATAAGTGCCGGCACTAATTGCCACATTGAGACGTGCCGTGCATACGGCTATGGTGGAAATGTGTCATGACCGGCACACGGAGCATCTATAAGCGAACGGTTGAATTTGATTGAGCGATGGGCGGTGCGCGCAGTGTGCGTGCTTGCTTTGCTGCTCGTCGGGTTTGCCCACAAGCCTCTCAACCTCGATTATCATTCCATTCCAGCAAGCGAGCTTGCCGCTTATACACTACCTGACGGCACCCTTCCG
>NZ_JAVDTC010000015.1:0-39009 GCF_031455615.1 Neorhizobium sp. 2083
TCGCCGACACCGCTCGTGTCCTCGTTGCCGGCGCCGTTCACGGCACCCTGCTCTTCCTCGACAATGCCGCCCGCAAACGGCGTCCCGATCTTGGCGGTATCATCATCGATATCGATCTTCAGCGTACCGGTGGCAACGTCATTGTCACCATCCTTCACTTCATAGGACACGGTGACGGAAATATTGTCTTCAAAGCCAGGATTGGTACCTTCATGATTGACGGGCGCCAGCTGCTCGACATGGTAGGCGCCGGTCGAAGCGCTGTCGATGACCAGCTTGAACACCGGTACGTACGTCCCATTCTGGTTCTGGGTGATCGTCAACTGAGAACCATCTTCCGAACGCACGAACCAGAAGCCGGAGGGGAGCGTAAGCCCGCTGCCCGACCACGAGATCGAGCCAGCGGCATCAGCACCGAAGCTATGGCCAAGGACGCCCGACGTCGCGGTCGGCGTATCGTCGCCTTGACCGCCAGCATTGCCACCCAATGTATCGTCATCGAGCTGCAAGGTGTCATTGGCAACGACAGTCGGGGTGTCGTCGTCAACATTGATGGTCAGCGTGCCGGGCGTTGCAGCCGCGTCGCCGTCCTTGTCGGTGACCTGGTAGGAGATCGTGAACTGGACGTTGTCTTCCGTGCCCGGGATCGTGCCCTGCGGATGGTCGATCGGTGCAAGCTGGGTAACCTGGTAGGCGCCCGTCACCGTGTCGGTGATGGTGATCGACACGACGGCGCGCTCGCCCTGGAAGATCGTCATCACCTTGCCGTCTTCCGACGGCGTCGCGGTGAAGCCCGCAGGCAGCGTCAGGCCGCTGCCGATCCACAGGACCGAACCGGCGCCATCGGCACCGTAAGAATGTGCAAGCACACCCGTGGCGTTGACGGAGTCGGCGTCATCGCCATTGCCGCCCGGATTACCGCCGGTCAGCGCGTCGTCGTCCAGCTGAACCAGCGAATTCTCGCCGATCGTCGGAATGTCGTCATCGACATTGATGGTCAGCGTGCCGGGCGTTGCAGCCGCATCGCCGTCCTTGTCGGTGACCTGATAGGAGATCGTGAACTGGACGTTGTCTTCCGTGCCCGGGATCGTGCCCTGCGGATGGTCGATCGGAGCAAGCTGGGTAACCTGGTAGGCGCCCGTCACCGTGTCGGTGATCGTGATCGAGACGACGGCGCGCTCGCCCTGGAAGATCGTCATCACCTTGCCGTCTTCGGACGGCGTCGCGGTGAAGCCCGCAGGCAGCGTCAGGCCGCTGCCGATCCACAGGACCGAACCGGCGCCGTCGGCACCGTAAGCATGTGCAAGTACACCCGTGGCGTTGACGGAGTCGGCATCATCGCCGTTGCCGCCAGCAATACCGCCGGTCAGCGCGTCGTCGTCCAGCCGAACCAGCGCGTTCTCGCCAATGACCGGAATGTCGTCATCGACCGTGACGGAGAAGCTGCCGGTCTGCGAATCGCCGTCGGCGTCCGTTGCCGTATAGTTGAAGGTCAGCGGGAGAGCGTCGCTTTCGGAAGCATGGTCAAGCGCACCCTTCAGCTCGAACGTCGCCGTGCCGTGTTCCGAGGTCGGATCGAGGGTGACGGTGAACACCGCCGGACCTTCGACGCTGCCCTTGAATGCGGTGATGGTGACGATGCCATTGGCCGAGACTGTCGGCGCACCGTAGACGACCGCAACGCCGCCCGAAGTCAGACCCTGCGGCAGGCCGTCGCCATTGAACGCAATCGAACGGCCGAAGGTATCACCTTCCGACTCGCCCTTCACATTGGCGTCGGCACCCCAGGAGATACCGAGGGCCGCCGAGGTGACGAGGCTCTCATGCGATTCGCCGTCGTCATTGCCGCCTGCAAGATCGTCCTCGTTCACCGAAGCGAGCGTCACCGGACCCGTGATCGACGGACCGTCATCGGCGATATCGATCATGAACGAACCGGTGGACGCATCGCCGTCCTTGTCGGTCACCGTAAACGAGAAGTTCAACCGCAGAATATCGTCGGCGCTGGTCTGGTTGCCGTCCGGATGATCGAGCGGCTGGGACTGCGTGAAGGTAAACTCGCCGGTTACGGCATTCGTGACCTGGAGCGTGAACACCGTGGTGGTTACGCCGCCAACCGTGATCGTTCCGGTGACCGTCAGGCCGTCCGGGGACGTCGTCACGGTGACAGGATGCCCGCCCGAGGAGAGCGCCTCCGTGGCGCCGGCGGTCGGGGTCGGCCCCTCGTTCAGGTCGTTGGCATTGTTGAAATTGACCGAAGTCACAATTCCGAAGTCGTCGCCGCCGTCGAACTGCAGCACGCCGGTGATCGTTTCGTTGCCCGTGATGCCGTCGACCAGCACCGATTCCGTCAGGCCGAACGGCATCGACATGTCGACCGCGATCGGCTGATCGTCTCCCGTCGTCTGGGGGCCGCCGGGGCCGCCGTCGCCGAATTCCGTGTCGCCGAGCAGCGAAGCCAGCTGAATGGGGCCATTCTGGCTCTGCTGGATCGAGTCTTCGAATTCGGCGCCGGAGCTGTCAGGACGTCCGGTTGCGGTGAAGGACCCATCCGGACCGGCTGCGACGTTGATACCGCTGTCTTCCAGTGCCGCGAAGAGAACCTGCTGGGGAACCTCCACTTCGCCGATCAGCATGGTCGGGATCTTCGCCGCGCCGTTGACGATGACGACCTCGGTGCCATCCGCCTGGACCAGGATCAGGTTCGCGCCATCGACGCGGACATCGTCGATCGAGACGTTTGCCGCAAGATGAATGACGTTGTTCGCGTCCGGGGTCACTTGCGCGGCCGGAGCGGCCGGAGGAGCGGCCGGCGCGTTCGGATCTGTCGGAAGGCGGCCTGTCGTCGGGGTGCGGCCGTCACCGGCCTGTGCCACCTGGATCTCATGCTCGATCGGCGAAGGCGTCGAAGAAGAAGCGATCTCCTCCTGGATTTCCGACGAGAAATTCTCAGTCAGATTTTCTTCCGAAATGCTCGACAGGCGCGGATCTTCAACGGACATCGTGTAACCCCCAACAAAACTATGTCGCTATCAATCCCGTCTCTGAACATAAAGCAATAGTTCCTTAACCTTCACGACATAGCGGGTTATGTGTAGAAATGAGTTTTTTCATAGAAGGTTAACTACAGTCGTTGAGGTAATATTAGCCACACACGGCCGCCGACACGGGAAGCTTCTCCGCCGCTGGCAAAACCTTGGGGCGAGCACAGTCCGTCGTTAGCCAGACTATTGCCAATCTCGAGGCGCAACTGGGCGCGCGGTTATTCGACCGGATCGGCCGTTATCCGGAACTGACGCCGCATGGAACCAGCTTGTTGGTGGAAGCGCGCCGCGTGGTGAACGATGCAGAAAGTTTGAAAGGAGGGCTTCTAACGAACCCCTCCCCCACTTTCGCCGTCATCAAACCGATACACTAGCATTGCTAATGATTTGCAATTGCACACCAGGCGCGGGCGCCTGCGAGGTATATGCGCTTGTTATGGCTCTCGTCTGCCTGCCGCTCTATATCTTCGGTCTGCCGCGAAGACGCGGGGACGCCGCGTTCGGCCGCAGCCGCGATTCCGGTCAAAGCGCGCAGCTATGACCGGACCTTCGTGCTGATCGTCGCGGCAATCGTCTTCAATGCCTTCATCACCTATGGCTTTAGCTCGGTGCTGATCGAGCTCTTGAAAGACGAAGGGCTGAGTTCCGCGCAGGCGCTGACCTTCAGCTCGGCGCTCGGCATCATCCAGATCGCGTCGCGCGGCGTGAGTTTCGTCGCCGATAACAAATGGGATGGCATGGCGATCGGTATCGGCTCGTCGGCTATGCTTTGCCTGTCGCTCCTGATCTTGCTTGCGGTTCAGGGCTAACCGGTCGCGGTCGGCGTCTTCCTTGTATTCTGCGGCACGAGCAGCGGCGCGCTTGCCGGGCGCGTTCGACGATCCCGCTGGTGTTTTACGACAAGGGAGAATTTGCGAGGGCTGTCGCGGATCGCCCTGCCGCTCAACTGGATTTCTCTCGTTGTAGCGCATCGGTCAACTCTTGCAGGATGACCGCGCTTTGCTCGTTTGTCCTCGCCCTGCTGCATCGGATGCAGTTCGCTGACAGCTGATACGAGCCCTTCGATAGTTGTGATCTCCAGCACGTCGTTCATTTCGGCGAAACTATACAGAACAATGTCCGTCGCCCTTCCGTGAGCGCCGTGCAGGCGCCACATTGACCGTGATCACAGCCCTTCTTCGTCCCGGTCAGCCCGGCATGGTCGCGGATCAGGTCGAGGAGCGAAGTGCGAGCATCGACGCTGAACTGATAGGGCTGTCCGTTAATTCGCATTGAGATTGGGACATCGTCTCGGCTGGCCGTCGGCGCGTGCGACTGCGCCTGTCTTCCTGTTACTCCTGCGATGGGGGTTGCGGTCGCGGCTGAAATTGTGCCAGTCATGAGGGTGCGCCTCGTAAGGCCGGAGCGTCCGGCGTGCGTCGATGAAGATATGCAATCGTCCCCGGGTGCAGTGAAAGATCCTGAGCAACAAGCTGTTCGGAGGCGCTCTAACCTGATTCCTTCCGCGAGTTCCCGGATGATGTGCCTTTAATTGCCGTCGCTGCCCCTGACGAGAGCCGTGCGGTTTCCATCGCGACGGTCTAGGGAGCAACTCTCACGAAAACTGTCCGTTTAGGAAGACATCTGTGGTAACGGCGGTATGCGGTCCACAGCCTCTGAGAGCTGTTCAATCGTCACTGGACCATCGGCTCGGAGTATCACGTCGCCTTCAACATCCAGGAGCACGACCTGAAACTGGCCGGGTGAGCCCTCTGACAATGCATGTCGCAGCTCTTCGACCGGGAAATCGCTCACCCGGCCGTTGAGCAGCGCAGGATGCCCATCCGACGGAACGCAGGCGACCCACATATTCATGTGACGAAGCGCATCGCCGTCTGTCCGCAACAATTCATTTTGCCACTCGCGCAGCGCGCCAAGCGTATCTTCAAAGATTACGACGAGCCGTCGTCCTGGCGCGATCTCCTCAGAAATGTCACTTGCTTGCGGCGGCACTTGGCCCGTTATTTCGGCGATGAGAGATTTCAGGACCATCTTCATTCCTCAGGGCAAAAGCTGGCTCTTCTTCCAGTCTTGGTAGGGGGCAAGCCGCTGGCCCGGAAAGCGGCGATCGATCTCGTCCTGGATCAAAGCAATGCGCGCAAGCACCTCATCTTGCGCGGCACGATCTGTGTGCTCGCTCTCCTTCTCCAGTGCATCCATCATCGCGAAAACCTCATCGACTGTCATCGCTTCCAGACGCGGTGCCATGTCGGCGACCGGTTCTCGTGTGAGTTCGACAATATTCATCGTGACACTCCCTTTCCCGCTCTCGAACATGCGTCCTCGAATGAGGTTCCCTAACTTGGGAACTTGTCCGGAGGTCGGTGGTTCGCGCCGTGGTCAAAAAGGAGGACCTTCCATGAAGACCCTGATTTACGTTTCACTTATTCTCGCGGCGACTAGCTCCGCAGTGTCTGCACAATCAACCGCTGAGAAAACCGGCGCGAATTCGCTGATGGGCGTTGCGCCTAAGACCGAAGACTTCATGATGGAGGCGGCCAGCAGCGACATGTTCGAAATCGGGTCGAGCAAGCTCGCCTTGGAACGGTCCGACGCAAAGACCAAGATCTTCGCCCAGCAGATGCTGACCGATCACCAGAAAACCTCCGACGAGCTCAAGGGGCTCATCTCGGCAGGCAAGGTCAAGGCAACCGTCCCGACGAAGATGTCGTCGTCGCACCAGAGCATGCTGGACGACCTGAAGAAGCTCAATGGTGACGATTTCACCAAACAGTACCATTCCGATCAGGAAGATGTGCACGAGGATGCCGTCGATCTGTTCAAGCGCTACGGCGACGAGGGCGAAAATGCAGAACTCAAGGCTTGGGCCGCGAAAACGCGGCCAGCCCTTGAGCATCACCTGAAGGTGGCGACTGAGCTTAATCAGTGACCGAAGGTTCCCGAAGAGCCCTTGGATAGAACGCCGGGTCTCGCCTGCTTCAAACTGACCGATGAGGCACTGATGACAACGTACCCGCCGCTCAACGTTCTCAAGCCGGTTGGGGACCGAATCTGGGTTGTGGATAGCGAACCTCTTAATGCGGGCGGCGTCGTCCCGCTGCCTGTGCGCATGATGGTCATGCAGCTAGATGGGGACGCCCTCGTCCTGCACTCGCCGACGCATTGTCACGCGCACCTTCGCGACGAGCTCGACAATCTCGGTCCAGTCCGGCATCTCGTCGCCCCCAACAGCGCCCACTGGAGCTTCATAGAGGACTGGACGGCTTATTTCCCCAACGCGCTGGCCTGGTCGGCACCCGGTCGGCGAAAGCGACGAAAGGTCAAACGTGCGGCTATTGCATGGCACGATGATCTCGGCGCCTCGTCCCAGGCCCTGTGGTCGCCCGAGATAGAGTAGATCGAAGTGCCTGGCATGGGCGGGTTTCGAGAGGTCTGTTTTTCCACAGGCCTAGCAGCAGTCTGATCCTGACCGACCTCGTTCAGAACCTGGATCGCAATCACACGTCGATCCCGATGCGCTTGTTCTCCCGACTTGCCGGCACGCACGAGAAAGCTCCGGTCTATCTCCGGCTTGTCGTGAAGCTGAAAGGCCAGGATGCCAGAGACGCTGCCTATCACATGGTATCGCTACAGCCAAAGCGGGTGACTTTCAGTCACGGTGCCTGGTTCGAACACGATGCCCGACGGGCGAACTCGTCGAGTGCTCGGAATGCGACGAAGCCAGTTCAAGAGCGGCGCGATACGTCGCATGAGCCAGGGGTTCGCCCAAACGGCCGTCCATGAAGGAAGCATGCAAGCGATTGTGCCATGGTTGCGGCAGAATCGAACAGAGCATCCCGGCAGGTGGCTTCATGCGGCGGTCCGCGATCTGTGGCTCAGTTGCAGAGCGATCCCGAAATGGTTGAAACTTGCTGGAAGGTGATCGGGCCTCATCGCCGGCTGCAGCAAGGAGATCTCTGTTTCCTGAAGGAACATCCCGATAGTCAGGCTGCCCAGCATCGGCACGAGATTGTGGGCTGGACACATCGCCGGGCCCGCGCTGAATGGCACAAGTCCTTTGGGAGCGGCTGCTTCTTGATCCACCCAAGGGGCGGGATTGAGCCGATGGGCAAAGGCGAGATGCTCATCATCGCGGTGGAAAAATGGGGCGAAGATGATCACGCCGGTGCCTTTTCGGATCATAGTTTCCCCGATATGGGCATCCTCCGTCAGTTCCCGCAGGATCGCGGGTGTCGTTGGCCAGAGCCTGATCGTATCGAGGAAAATGGCACGCGCGAAGCGCCGATCAGCGGCCACAAGCTTACTCTCCTGTCGTAGCGCCTCTTGCGTTTCGTGATGACTTCCGACAAGCGCCAGGGCCCGAAACGTGGCGATTCCAGCGGCGTCGAAGGCGAATAGCCACTGGGCAATCTGGCTCTCAAGCTGGAGTTGCCGGTCGTCTGGGAGCCGGGCAATCAGACTTACCGGTTCCGGATTCTGCAGATAGGCGGCAATGCGCATCTGAAAGCTCCGAAGCTTCTTCCGGTTGGTCGGTATTGCAAAAGCCCAGTTGGCGCGCCGGCGCAGTTCATCGAGTAACCCAGTTAACGCAGCGTCATCGCGCGCCCGGTCTCCCAGAACGACGCGCCTGACGATCCGAAACCATGGCTCGGCAAAGTCTTTCCATTTGACCTGCTTGTCTGCTGTGAAATTAGAAAGAAGGTCATCGAATTCCTCGTCGATGATCATCTGGAACCGCTCGAAGAAGGGATGACGACGCGTCTCGGTGGCGAGTGCGTTCTCATGAACGGGTCGCAGTTCTTCCCTTCGCTCCGGTCCCGAAATCAGGACGTTGCCCGGTTCGAAATGCGCGAGGGCCGAACGTTTTTCTTTCGTTGCCGGACTAAAGGGCGACGGCGCACCTTCAAGGACCTGTGCGACATGTGCTGCGTCGAGCAGGAGGACTTGCGGCCGGAACGGAATGCTAAGCTTGAGCGGGCCGTCTCCGTATTTGGTTCTGAGGCGCTGCATGAGTTGGACAGCTTTCGCGTCAAGGTCTCCGTGCTCGGCTGTCGCTTCCATCAGTGGGCGCCGTTTGATGACACCTTTGGCGATCGTCGGCGCCAGCACCGAGCGCACCACACGCAGAGTGTCGAAAACGCTTGCTGCCACCGGTCCGGTCGATCGTTTGTCCGACATTCTCCCCTCCGTTGCTCCAAGACACCGGGAACCGATGGCCAGCCGCATAGTTCCCTGCGGCTTGGAGGCGCGCATGCTGACATTCAAAACATGGGGATCTGGGGAGCCACTTCTGCTGATCCATGGGCTTGGCGGAAGCGCTCGGTCAGGGGACCTTGTACGGGAAGAATTGCAACGACGCCTGCGGCTGATCGTCGTCAACCTATCGGGTCATGGCGGAGTGCCAGTCGGCCCAGAGGGCAAAACAATTTCAGGCCTTGTCAGGCGCGTCGAAGCGTTTCTCCGTGATGAAGGCCTGAACGAATGCGACGTCGTTGGCTGCTCCCTGGGGGGCAGGATTGTGCTTAAGCTCGCACGACGGGGACCAGTCGGTCGGCGACTGCGCTTGATCCGGGCGGCTTCTGGCATGGCTGGGAGAGGCAATACGTCCATGCAAGCCTGATGAGTACAATCAAACTAATCCGAGGCCTTGGCACCAAACGGCGGGTCCTTGCGAAACGGGGGATCCGGCCACTTTCCATTCGTCAGCTATCCTATGATCTATTTAGGCTGCCTGATCCATTCATCGCCGGTGAGATCGACACGTGCGCGGACGCACTAAATTTCGAGGCCATCGTTCGAAACCAGACGTCGATTCCTCCGCAGATCGGGCCAGCAGCCTCTTGCTCCAGGTCGGTCGCCATCGCATGGGGTCGGCAGGATCGGCTATGTTTTCCACGGCAGGCCCGGCGCGCTCAGCTGCGTTTCCGGGATCGAACTTACATTGGTTCGATCAGTGCGGCCACTTGCCTATGTGGGACCGGCCCGCTGCAACAACTGCTTTCATCCTGGATAATCTCGTCCAAACACCAGAAAGGAATGGCCATGCGTCAGGAGCTCGCTTGCCGGACAAATGTGGCGGACTGATGTTAACCGGCTGTGTTGGCCTTCGCCAACATGTCTGCCGATCCGGCACATTTCCATTTACGGAGTACATTTATGGCGACCAAGACCCTCGAAGACCTTTTCATCGACGGCGTGAAGGACATCTATTATGCCGAGCGGAAGATCGTTGCAGCGCTGAGAAGATGATCCGCGGCGCACAGTCGCAGGACTTGAAGACAGCATTCGAGACCCACCTGCAGGAGACTGAAGGCCAAATCGAACGCCTTGTTCAGGTGTTCGAGATCCTTGGTAAGCCGGCACGCGGCAAGACCTGCCCGGCTATCGACGGCATCGTTGAGGAAGGACAGGAAATCCTGGAGGAATTTAAGGATTCCGCAGCGCTCGACGCTGGTCTGCTGGCTGCTGCCCAGGCCGTTGAACATTATGAGATCGCCCGCTACGGCACACTTCGCAACTGGGCTCGCGAACTCGGCAAGGACGACGTGGCTCAGCTTCTCGAAGAAACCCTGGCTGAAGAAGAAAAGACCGACGAACTGCTCACCCAACTTGCGGATGCCAACGTCAATCGCAAGGGCAAACGAAAGCCGCATGATATCAACGGGAGCGGCATCGTAGCCGCTCCCATTCCGGAGGAAACTCAGCTGGACTTGCTGGTCAAAACTACGCCAGCGTTGTGTCCGGCAGTTTTCGTTTGACATCGTTCTAGGATAACGTTTCGCGGTACCAGCGCGCGTTTTTAAACTTCATCGAAGGTTCGGTACTGTCGGAACTACGGACGGAAACGTCATGACAGCAGAAAAGATCTGGCTATGTCTATCGGGCGGCAATGCGCTCGGCGCCTATCACGCTGGGGTGTACCAGGCATTGCACGAGCAGGGCATCGCGCCTGACCGGATTGCCAGTGCGTCCATTGGCGCGATCACCGGCGCGCTGATTGCCGGCAATCCGCCTGATCAGCGCGTGGGCGTCCTTCGAGAATTCTGGCGGCGCGCTGGCGATGACGGCTTCACGATGCCCGGTATCTGTAGCCGACACCAATCCATTGTGCGGGCACTTCTCAGCGGGCGGCCAAAGCTATTTCAGCCAAAACTTTCCGCGGTCCCGGCTCTGTTTTCTTATGCTTCGGCCGACTTTCTATTCGATACCCCGCCGCAAAGACGCACGCTCATAGAGCTCATCGATTTCGACCTTCTGAATAACTGCGAGATCACGTTCCTGATGACGGCCCTCGACGCCGAAAGCGGAGAAGATGTGGTCTTCGGCAATGGCGCCGACGAGATGAGTGTGAACCATCTCATGGCCGGCACTGCCCTGCCGATCGCATTTCCGCCGGTTCAGATCGATGGACGAATCCTGATCGACCCGGGTCTGTCGGCGAACCTCCCTGTGCATCCGATGTTTGATACTGAGCTGACAGATGAAGTCATCTGCATTTGTATCGATCTTCTTCCTCGCGAGGGACCCCTCGAACGATCACTAGACGGGATGATCGGTCGCGCAACCGACCTCTTATTCGCCAGCCAGAGCAGGCATGCCCTTACGGACATCCGGCGCCGGTTTGCCAGGGGCGGCAACACAAATCTGTCGATCATCCACCTCGTTTATCGACAACAAGACGAGGAGGTCGGGCTGAAAGCTTTTGATTATTCGCGCCGCTCGATCAATTCTCGGTGGGCGTTCGGCTACGCTGATGGCCTGGCATTGACCAAAGCGCTGCAGGATATGCCGGCCAGAAGAACTAGCGCCGATATCTGGGCTCTGTCGGATGATGGGCTTTTGTTTCTACAATCCTAGCCACGGCTGAAACTCTTCCAGTGGTCCGTTGTTCGTGACGGTCTCGACGGAGGATAGCATGGTTGATGACGCGGCGGCACAGAGTGGGTCAGGCGGTGACAAGAATCTGAGGTGGGGCGGAATTGCGCTGGGCTTTAGTCTTGGCGGCTTCTTCGACGGCATCCTGCTGCATCAGATCCTGCAATGGCACCACCTTCTGAGCGGCCTGGATCAGGAGGGCCGAGACATTCGGTTCCTGATCATGACAGACGGCTTATTCCATGCGTTCATGTACGTCGTCGCCGCGATCGGGCTGTGGCTTCTTTGGCGTGCCCGGGAGTTTCTCGCATCGGCCGTAATGGGAGATAGGTTGTTCGCTGATGCGCTTCTCGGCTTCGGCGGCTGGCACATCATCGATGCTTTTCTGTCTCACTGGACTCTTGATCTCCATCGGATCCGCATGGACGTTGCCAATCCAGTGGTATGGGATCTTATCTGGTTGATGCTCTTCGGTGTTATACCCTTGCTGGCCGGCATGGCGCTGCGCCGCATGCCACCAAAGCCGAACCTGTTGCTGACTTCGCCGCTTGCGCTTGTGAGTGCCGTCTTGATCACTGGCACCGTTGCCGCAACGCCGGCGCCTGGCGATGGTCCAGTACTGGTAATGTTTCGGCCCGATGTCTCGCCGGCTAAAGCGATGGCGGTGATCGCAACGTTGAATGCCACCTTGCTGTGGACAGACCGTTCCGAGCGGGTCTGGGCGGTTGAGCTCCCTCCTGATGCTCATCCAAGCTCCTTCTACCGCCAGGGCGCTTTGTTCGTAAGCAAATCGATCATTCCGGCCGGCTGCTTCGATCGGATCAAACTCTGATCCGTCTCTGTGCCGGCCTCTTCCCTTGCGCAAAAGACTTAAGAGTTGCACATGCCTTATCTCATAGAAGTTTTTCTACCAGTTGTAGAACAGACGTCCCGATCGATAGCAGCGATCGAGGCTCGAATGACCGACCAATTCGGCGGGACGACGATGCACGTCAACAACCCGGCCAAAGGTCTTTGGAAGAACCATGAAGACGACCTCGAACATGATGAGGTTATTGTTGTTGAAGTCATGGCTGAGACTATCGACAGAGACTGGTGGGCTGGGTTTCGAGCAGAGTTGGAAACACTCCTGAGCCAGGACGAGATCGTTGTCCGCGCAACTGAGATCATCAGGCTCTGAGACCGCTACCTTAAGCAAAACGTTATCGTCTGCACCACACCGGAACGCTAATGCTTGTTGCTTGCGGGAGAGGACTGTTCGACTATTCCCGATGCTGCGGACCCGCTCGGAGCCGGATCGGTTGTCGTGTTCGAACCGAAAGCAACGTATCCAAGGATACCCGTTACAATCAGGGCCAGCAGCGCAATGATCCAGGCAGACTTGATGAAGTTACCGTCTCGGCCAGGTCGTCGTTGCCCCTCGTACTCTGTTGATGTCTCGGTCGAACCATAGGGGTCACTACCCTCTGCCATGCTTATCCTGGGCCTCCGCGTCTTCTTGGCCAAACCTCCAGTCCCGCGGCTGGTTCCGAGTCTCTAAGCTCGAGGATGCAATGGTACGCGAATGGACCATTCGGAACGTCCTAGCGAGATGTGTGTTCTGCGATCTTCTCAATAAGAAATGGGCAGCCATGAAAGAGACAACTATTGGAACCGGCGGCGACATCTACTGGGCGGAGCCGGTGTGGGTTCGGGTTGGGAACGGGTTCCGGGGAGGCCGGAAGAGGTCCGGCTGAGGCCGTGGAAAAACTTCGCATCGCTGGCCCGCCGAACGCGGCCGTCACTACAGGAGCGCAGCGAAGAGCTGCCTTGTAGCCTTGAGCGCGCAACGCGAAGCTGATCTCGCTCGTGAGGCGTTTACCGGGAGCCGACCACAGGCTGGACCTCACGTATGCCGTCACTGTCATCGGGTTTGCGCTGTGGACGACATTCGGCGTGCTGCGGCAGGAATGGCCGATCATCCTGACCAATGCTGCTCGATTTCCAGGAGATCGAAGTAGCTCGGAAAGCTGGCATTTAGATCGCCCAGCTCTGGAACGGTCTGGCAAAGTGATCCGCTGGCGCAGTGGGGTGAGGGTGTCCAAGAACGAGGTTCTAATGATGGCCATGAAGGCGATCGGGATCAAACTCGTTCCTCTGTCATGATCCTAGCCCGCGCCACCGACGGGCGTCAGAACCTTTCCAGTTCCGCCGCAGTCGGGGCATCCACCGCCGTTTATCTTGCCGGAGCCCGCGCACCGGCGGCAGATATTTTCGGCCCCACCCGGAGTGCCTTCGGGCACTTCATCGGAGTTGCGCGTCGGGTTCTGGCTGAGCTGGTCGCGGTCCATGAGCTTGCTCCCTTATTATCCATGATGGGTGCAAACAGGCCATGTTGTTTCAGGTTCCGAGCAGAGACCATAAACCCGAGGCCAGTGCCGGCAAACTCGATAAACGAGGCGGGGTGCGAGATCCCCGAGCCAGGATCGTCATCGCCGCCAATACGATCGGCTAGCAAGGTCGGCTAATGCAGCTGCGCTCGTTCCGTTTCGTGGACCTTGATCGCGCTCATGGCTGTTGATTGATCGCGGTCATCAAACGCCCTTCCGACATAGGCGTCGGCGAGGCCGAAGTTCTCGCGCACCTCCCACATCAATTATCGCCGCGGATGATCCGATCGTATCGCCACTGCTGGCTGATTTGAAGGGAATGCCGCCCGCCTTTTCATTGCCGGGGAACTCGATTCGATCATAGGCGACAGTCGCTCGATGCTGCGCATGGCAAGACGCCTCGGGGAACGCGGACCTGCTGGTCGTGCCGCAGGCCCCCCCGGGGTCGAGCGCTTCCCGACCCGCCTAGCGGCGCGGACGAAGACAGTCGCTATTGAATGGATCCACCGTCGAGTGCGGAACGACGAGGAGCGCGCTTCGTTAGACGCCGAGGTAAAGGAGATTCACGATGTCTAACGCTACCCAGGACAATCAGCGCGGCACCAAGAACAACGGTGTGAGCGACACGGAATTCGGCAGGTCCGTTGAAAGTCAGGCGCAGATCGTAGATGCTACGATCTTGGCCTCTGCCACCGATCCTGGCGAGGTCCTGAATGTATATCGGTTGGAACCAGTCGCACCGCCCGACGATTTCAGGTGGGACAACGCACGAAGCCACGGATCGATCTACGTCGCAGCGCGCACGGCTGGCGACGCGCGCATCGTTGCTGCTGGACACGAGGGTGACTTTCTCGAAACGGCATCGCTCCCTGGCGAAGACGTGACGACAAGGCATGCAAGCGCCTTCCGCGACGAGAAGGCATACACCGTCATCGAAGTCCTCCATGCGATGCCGGGTTTGCAACGCGGGCCAGTCAAGGATAACGCAATCCCGTCGGGGCCAGCTTCCGCCGATAGCGACGTGCTTCGCTGAGACATCCGGGAACATTGTCATCCTCATCATCGTTGCAGCGGTCGGGCTCATAGTGATGATGAAACTGTTCTACAGCAGGAGCAGCCGCCGGAATGGGAGCACCTCGAACAAGCTGATGCAGTTGCGAGTGTTTATGCAGGCAATGGTCGTAGGTGCAATCCTGCTTGTCCTTTGGCTGAGGGGGGAAGACGGCCCACTTAGCTATGCACGTTGCCGTTTACCCGAATGACTCGGTTATATTGTCTGGTTTCATCGAGTTCATTTGATCCAAAATATAGCGGAACACGAAGAAAGCGACGCCGCTCCACCTCTGCTGCTGAATCAAAACCCTTCTCCACGTCCAGTCGTTCTACGATCTGTTCGCGTTGAGTACCTCACCCAACACGGCTGAGGAATGGTTCCGTCTCGACAATTTCCACTTGGACAGAAAAGCGATCGCCGAGAAGTTCCAGCGATGCATCATGTGTCTCCTCAGCGCCGCTGCAAACCGCATCCTCGAGCAGTTTGACCTCGTAACCGAGATCGATGGCTGCGAGAGCGGAAGCGAGGACGCGGACATAGATTTCTTCGCCTGAGATCGCCAGAGTTTGCACGGTTTGCGTCTGCAGCATATGGTGAAGACTGCCGTTCACCCACGGCGAGTAGGTCATCTTGTCGAGAACTTTGGCTGGCGGAATGTAACGCCGAAGCTCCGCGACAACATCGACAAGCTCCCACCCGAGACGCTCGAGGGTCATATTGCTCCACTTAATAGTCCTGCCAGATCCCCGGCACCTGTTCTGGGCTGACCGGCGGGATGAACCGTGTGAAGATGGTTTTCTTGGGATGTCGTCCGGCTATTTCGACGATAGAAGGCGACACCTTTGCCATCCACTGAACGTGCCAAGGCGTGTCTTCCGCGAACATCCGCTGCATGTCGATGCAGAGGTGGACCCAGTTGCCACTTAACACGTCTTCCTCACTTCGTGGTCCCGTAAAGCGGCTTTCGGCCAACGCGCGCAACCTTGGCGGCTTGGATTTCATCAAGGGGCGTCCGACTCGTATCGACGCTTTCCGCAACGCGTGCCGACCCCTGTGCGCCGAGCACAGATTTATCGAAGCGATCGTCTTTTCTTTCTTCAGGCATTCTCACACTCCATATCCGGGGCCGGGAGGCATATCGTTCTCAATCAACAAGGTCCGAGGACGCCATCTTGACATGCCTCCCGTGTTGCGAACTGCCAATTGGCTCGAGAGTTTCCGTCTGCTTCCGTACTGGTCGGGATTTATAAAGCGTACGCATGCGCGCTTACGGTTAGCTAGTGATCGGCTTTTCGTCTGGAACGGCCTGAGGTCTGCTACTCATGTATTCACCTCTCAAGCTGGATCTTTGTTGGCTTCATGATCATGAAGCTGTTCAGTCTGGATTGCCTTGCCGTCGAATCCCCGTTCGCGCGAGTGCTGCGCCTTGTCGCGGTTGGAAAGCACCATGTTTTCCGGAAGGACGCCCTGGTCGAGTTCCGTCATCGCCCCTGTTCCGTCCCCCTTGCCTTGCGATCCTGAACCGATGTGCTTTCGATCAGCGTTTGCCATGTTGAACTCCTTTGGTGAACGTGGCGGCGCTAACTCGCCGACACACGCAAAGTTTCCGAGACCTTCGAATTTTCGAATCTGAGGCAAATCCATCGAGAACCAAGGGAACTCCCACGAGGCTTGCCTGTTCGGTCGAGCTCAACAGAAGGATCTGGAAATGGTAATCAACGAGCCAAAGCCCGGTGCAGCTGGTACCACCGATCAGTCACCACGGTGGGAGGGACCCGAGGAAACGAGACCGCGCGGCTATTTGCCGGCAGTGGACGACCCCGACAAAGACCGTGACGCGCTCGGAGAAAACAACGCCGATCCCTCACGGGAAAAGGTGACCGACGCCGGCAAAACGAAAGGAGATTGATATGAGTAACCCAGAAGCGGATGCGAAAGGACAGTACGCTAAGTCGCAAGCGGATCCAAAGTCCACTGGTGTCGCAAGCGGCAAGCCTACCGTGACCACCGGATCTGAGGATGCTACGGCGCACAAAACACCGTCAGGCCGGAAACCTGTCAAGGAATGGGATCTGAAATACGATCCGTCAGAAATGAATGAGGGCAATTTCAGAGGATCTCGCTGAGGCGTTCAACCTGCCTGCACAACTCACATCAAGAAGGCTGCATTGTCCGAGAGCGGACATAGGCGTACGGCAGGTAAGGAACAGGTTATTACGGTAGGATACATATTGCACTTAACGAAGGAGCAACCCATGGTTACCGGGAATTGGGAAAAACTTGTTGTCGTAGCGCTGCCGGGTTTCGCGCGTCGCGAGGTAACTGGCCCGTTCGAAGCTCTGGCCCTGCTCTCCGAAGGCTGGCCGACGATGGCCGGCGCGCCGTTCATCAAAGCAAAAATCTCTTGCCGGGCAGCACTTGAAGATCGCATTACGCCGGAGCAAGCGCGTCGCGATTTCGAAAAGGCGGCGAGAGAGGCAAGCCGGTTCTTGAGCTGAGGAACGTCCGGCGTAAGCGGATGGAGCGCAGATTGTGTTCTGTCTCGCAATGTTGGCAGAGGCTTTCTGCAAGCTCGCGCATGTTTTGATGATCGCAAACACTCTGAGCTTACCGAACTTTTCTCGCCCGCCCCAGTTCGCGGCTGCCGACACGGCGGCAAACGAATACGGAAAGATAGCAAGCTGTGACGTACATGTTTGAAGTAACCGCCATCGACGGGCCGTGGCCGGCAACGGTTCCGATCAACTTCCTGGACGACGATACGGCCATAGCTCGCGCGAGAATGATTTTCAGATAGCTTGAGGATGTTTACGGTCGGGCGAACGGCTCTACCGAGATCGTCGCGCGCAAGGAAGATCGTGATCTTTTTCGATCGAGCCATTTGGAATGTTAGCGGCCTCTCCGCTGAAAGAACGAGGCCGACGGCTGCACTAGCAGGTCTCCGCACGTCAGAGGTACGCTTCATTTAGAATTTTACAGCCAAGGATCAGGATCCGCTTCAGTTCTGTCTCCTTGACCCGAGATGCGGCCTCTTGCGGCGAAAGCCAGGCCAACTTCCGCTGGCTCATCTCCGGGTAATGGTTTCGCTGACGTCGGACCCGCAACAGGAAAACGCGCACGCGCGCCGACAGTTTGCGGTCCTTGCCGACGACCTTGATGTACGAGAAGGAGCCGAAAGCGCGCTTCTTTGCCCTCCCGACTATTCCGGCCTCTTCCCACGCTTCGCGTTCTGCCACTTCTCGCTCTGTAAGACCTTCAATCCGCCATCCTTTCGGGATCATCCACTTTCCGGTCCCGCGCGTGGTGATGAGTAAAATCTCCGGGCCGTTGGGGGTTTGCCGGTAGCACAACGCGCCGACCTGCTGAGCAAGGTCATCAGGATCATCAGGTGTGATCGATCCTGGTCCTACAAGTTGTTCCATGCCGTCGTCTCCATACGTGGGAGCTGCAAACCTTGATGCCCGACGAAAAGTTCCTCCCTCTTGCCGTGATGGGGCGGCTTCAGAAAAACGAAAAGATGCCTCGCAACTTATGACCCGGTCCGCCTGACGGCATCGATAATATTTTTCGCTGAGAACGAACTTTTGCTGGCGTGAGCTGTTCGCGGCGTCAAGTCCAACGAGGAATGCGTTTCTAGTCGTTGAGGCGAACCTCTTACTTGCCCTCGCAACGAGCCTTTTGCCCACTTTCAGCTCTATCCCACGACGGAGACAACATGAACATTGCGCTGCTCACGAAGTCGCGCGAACATGGTTCGCGCGAGATTTTTCTGTGCTTCTCTCACCTGCGCTGGAATTTTGTCTTCCAGCGCCCTCAACACCTTCTGACACGTGCCACAGGCACCTATGATGTCTCCTATTGGGAAGAGCCTGTTTTTGAGGACGTTCCCGCTGCTTGGCTTCATCGGTCAATGAGCGACGAAGGTGTCGAGATTGTCGTTCCACATCTGCCGCAAGGGCGACAGACAGAAGCGGCCGCGATGCAGGCCCAATTGCTGGAAGACTTTCTTTCCGACCTGAGAAGACCTCCTTCAGTACTTTGGTACTATACGCCGATGGCGCTTGAGTTCAGCCGTTGGCTCAACGCCAATATAATCGTCTATGACAATATGGACGAACTTTCAGCCTTCGACGGAGCGCCACCTGAAGTCGTCGCCTTCGAAAACGAGATGTTTTCCATTAGCGATGTCGTGTTCACCGGCGGCCAGAGCCTCTACGAGGCGAAGAAGGGCCGACACGAAAACATTCATCCCTTTCCGTCCAGCATCGATACCTCTCACTTCAACAAGGCCCGTGAAGCAGACTGTGATCCACCGGATCAATCAGCCATTCGTCATCCACGGATCGGCTTCTTCGGGGTGATCGACGAACGGATGGATATCGATCTTCTGTCCCAGGCGGCCGACATGAGGCCCAACTGGCAGTTCGTGATGATTGGTCCAGTTGTGAAGGTTGATCCACGGATCCTTCCGCGCCGTGAAAACGTCCATTGGCTCGGCCCGAAGAGCTACAAGGAGCTCCCAACTTATCTTGCGCATTGGGACATGGGACTCATGCCATTCGCGCTTAACGATGCGACCCGCTTCATCAGCCCGACCAAAACCCCCGAGTTTCTGGCAGCCGGCCTGCCGGTTCTCTCTACGATGATCCGCGACGTCGTGCGCCCTTACGGCGATCTTGGGCTGGTGGAGATCATCGACGGGGCGGAGGATCTTTGCGCTCGAACGGAAATCCTCCTCGATCGCCCAAAGCAGCATTGGCTCTCGCGAGTGGACGAATTACTCGCGCAGAATTCCTGGGATCAGACCTGGGCAGCCATGCAGGCGCACATGGCGCGCGTTAGCACGCGGACCTCCCTTGGAGCGCAGGAGGCGGCGTATGTATGACTGGCTAATTGTCGGCGCCGGCTTCGCCGGTAGTGTTTTGGCCGAAAGGCTTGCCTCGGAGCACGGAGATTCCGTTCTTCTGGTGGATCGCAGGCCTCATATCGGCGGCAATGCCTATGATCATCTGGATGAGGCAGGCATCCTCGTCCACAAATACGGCCCTCATATTTTCCACACCAATTCGCGGCAGATATTCGACCATCTGTCACAGTTTACCGAGTGGAGGCGCTACAGCCACCGGGTGCTGGCCCACGTGGACGGTAAGCAAGTGCCGATCCCTATCAACCGTACCACGATCAATAGCCTGTATGGTCTCGACCTGACGTCGAAACAACTTGAGGCGTGGCTTCAGCAGCGCGCTGAGCCCGTCGATGATATCCAGACATCGGAGGATGTTGTCGTCAGCGTCGTCGGACGCGAACTCTACGAAAAGTTTTTCCGCGGCTATACCAGGAAACAATGGGGCGTAGATCCCTCACGGCTCGACAAATCGGTCACCGCACGGGTGCCGACACGCACCAATGACGACGACCGATATTTCACCGATGCGTTTCAGTACATGCCGCTAAAAGGCTATACCGCGATGTTCAGTCGGATGCTGTCGCACCCGAATATCGACGTCCGCCTTGGCGTGGATTTTGAAGAGATACGCCAGACGCAGACCTACCGGCGCCTCATCTTCACCGGCCCGATCGACGAATACTTTCAGTATTGCTTCGGCCGCCTGCCCTACCGGTCCCTCAGTTTCAAGCACGTGACCCTCGACAAACCGTGGCACCAGTCCGTCGGCGTTGTGAACTACCCGATGACGGAAGACTACACCCGCATCACTGAATACAAGCACCTCACCGGCCAGAACCACGCTAAGACCAGCCTGACCTACGAATACCCGAGCGCCGACGGCGACCCTTACTACCCGATCCCCCGGGAAGAGAATGCGGAACGGTATCGGCAATACGAAGCACTCGCCCGGCAGACGCCGGACGTCTGGTTCGTGGGCCGGCTAGCGACCTACAAGTACTATAACATGGATCAGGTGGTGGGCCAGGCTCTAGCGACATACCGGCGGATCGAGGACCGGCTTCCGAAAGGAGCCTCTCGGACTGTTCCTGAGCCCAGGGCGGATCTGCCTGCCTCGTTGCGAACTTAAACAAGCCGGGAGCGACCAATGTTCAAGAGCTTCTTGCTGGGAGGGTTTGAGTGTTCCGCCCATAAACGAAAGGATGGGCGGCGCGTGGATATGCTGGCCGCAACCCGGCACGACGAGCTTGCCGAGCGCGATTACCGGCAGCTTCAAGGGCTCGGAATCATGAGCGTGCGCGATGGCCTGCGCTGGCATTTGATCGAGCGCCGCCCACATCGCTACGACTGGTCGAGTTCGCTACCGATGATCCAGGCGGCTGCCCAGACCGGGACAGAAGTGATCTGGGATCTCTGCCACTATGGCTGGCCCAACGGGCTCGACATCTGGTCACCGTCTTTTGTCGAGCGGTTCGCCAACTTCTCGCGCGCCGCCGCTGAGGTCATCGCTGCAGAAACGTCCGGCCGGCGGTTCTACTGCCCTATCAACGAAATCTCCTTCTGGGCATGGGGCGGCGGGCAGGTGGGCTACATGAACCCTTGCGCCGTCGAACGGGGCGCCGAGCTGAAGCGCCAGCTCGTCCGGGCCTTCATTGCCGCATCTGAAACCATTCGTGAAGTTGATCCGGATGCCTGCATCATCGTTGCCGAGCCATCAGTGAACATTACGACAGGTTCAGAGGCTATCAACGATATCGCCGAGGCGGAGAAGCACCGGCTCTATCAGTTCGAAGCAGTGGACATGCTCCTCGGTAAACAGGCGCCAGAACTCGGCGGCCATCCGCGTGTCATCGATGTCATCGGAATGAATTTCTATCCGACCAACCAGTGGTACCATTTCGGTCCGGGCATTCCCTTCGGACACCACCATTTCAAAGCTTTTGCCGACATGATCGTCGAGACGCATGAGCGGTTTGATCTGCCCGTATTCGTAGCCGAGACCGGGGCCGAAGCATCTTCGCGCCCTGGCTGGCTGCACTACATCTCCACCCAGGTAGAAGAGGCGATGCACAGGGGTACCCCGGTCAGAGGAATCTGCCTCTACCCGGTAACTGCTTATCCCGGCTGGGACAACGATCGTATCTGCGAGACGGGCGTAATCGGCATGGCGGGTTTCGGCGGAGATCGTCCAGTCTATGAGCCGCTTGCAGCAGAAATCCGCCGCGAGAGCTTGCGTTTCAATGGGCGATCCTCTCCCCACCTTTCGATTGTCGACGGACCAACCCATGCTTTTTCGTAAAGAGATCTTGCATACGGACGAGAATGAGGCACCCTCCTTCGTACGTGGTCCCGAAATTTTCATTTGGCACTATGTGAAAAGCTGGGCTGCCAACTTCATCGCACTTCTCCTGCTCGTTTCCAGCGCCGCGGCCTGTAGCGTAGGGGTGCAGTATGTGATGAAGATACTTGTGGATGCCATGGCCGGCCCCCGCAACGGGACCGATGCCTGGTGGGCACTCGGTTTCTTTATAGGCCTCATCGCGGCGGAAAGCGTTTTGTGGCGGCTAAGCGGGTGGCTCGGCTGCCGTACGACGGTTGGGGTCGGCGTTTCAATTCGTCTCGACCTCTTCCATTATCTGAGCGGACAGTCGATCCGCTATTTCGCCGATAATCTAGCCGGTTCGCTTGGCCATCGGATAACCTCCGTGGCCGGTCATTTCGGCGGCCTCACCAATACCGTAGCCTGGCGCATCCTGCCGATCTACGTCGACTTTATCGGCGCGCTAATTGTCTTCTGGACGGTGGACTGGAAGATGATGGTCGCACTTGCCTTCGCCGTGATCCTGATCATGGCAGGCCTTATCGTTTTCGGCGAGAGGGGCCGCCCGCTGCACCGCGATTTCGCGGCGAAAGCGAACGAAGTGGCGGGCGACTTGGTCGATGTCATCTCCAACATGTGGTCCGTCAAAGCCTTTTCCGCGCGGCGACGAGAGTGGTTACGCCTAAAAACCAAATTCGAGGCTGAGGCACGGATTCAGAAGAAGAGCTGGATGTACACGGAGAAAGCTCGCGTCATTCATGACATCGCCCTTTGGATCATGGCTGGCGCGATGCTGGTCTGGGCATTGATGCTGTGGAGCCGTTCGGAAATCTCTCCTGGCGAGGTCGTAGTGGTCAGCGCGCTAACCTTTCGGATCCTTCACGGCTCACGCGATATGGCGATGTCTCTCGTGGACATGGTGCAGCAGTTCGGTTTCATTGCTGACACGCTGGCGGTAATTGGCCAGCGCCAGACCGTCGTTGATCATCCGGGCGCCCCGGTCGTGACGGCGACGAAAGGAGCGTTGAGCTTGGAGAATGTCTCCTTTTCCTACCGCAGCGGCACCCACGCGCTGAATGACATCAGCCTCGAAATTCCCGCAGGACAGAAGGTCGGCATCGTCGGACCATCAGGCGCCGGGAAATCGACGTTCGTACACCTTCTACAACGGCTCTACGACCTCGAAGCCGGACAGATCCTGATCGACGGCCACGCGATCGACGAGATCACCCAGGACAGCCTGAGGCGCTCGCTCGCTGTCGTACCGCAGGAGATCAGCCTCTTCCACCGCAGCGTCATGGATAATATAAGGTTCGGCCGGCCAGAGGCGAGTGACGAGGACGTTTATGCGGCCGCTCGGGCAGCACATTGCGATACATTTATCAGGTTTCTGAGCGACGGCTATGATACGCTCGTTGGTGAGCGCGGAGTCAAACTGTCCGGCGGCCAGCGCCAGCGCATAGGTATTGCCCGCGCCTTCCTGAAGGAAGCACCTATCATTGTACTCGACGAAGCGACATCAGCTCTCGATTCGGAAAGCGAACTAGCCATCCAACGCTCGTTGGTGGAGATCATGCGGGACAAGACCGTTTTGGCGGTTGCTCACCGCCTCTCGACGGTTGCTAGTTTCGACCGAATCATCGTGATCGACAATGGCCGCATCATCGAAGATGGATCGCCCCGGGAACTGCGTGAACGTGGCGGCGCCTTCGAGCGGATGTGGCGCCTGCAGTCGGAAGGATTGGCGCTCGAAGATGCTAGCTGATGAAGATCACCAACCGGAATAGACGGCTCAACAATCCGGTTGAGGTCGTCAACCGCCACAGCCTATTGCGCATTAGGTTTCTCTTCGGGCGGACAACCACTGGAGTTCATGCTTCTAAGCATCCGAACGCCTCTCGGAGTTAGTCCGTGGGACTAAGCTCCCATGACAATGACGGCGACAGCAACGACACCGTACAGGACAAAGGCTGTCAACGCCAACCAAGCGATGACCTTGACAGCACGGCGTCGCACAACCGGACGTTCGGGGTCTCCGACCCCGGCTTGGGACCGCTCTGAAGGGGCCGCTGGGCGACCGAATTTGTTGTAGCTAGTCACTCTGTCTCCTTCCGCGAGCAAATCCCGCACGTCTTGTGGATCTCCGGCCGCGATGAGCTACGTGCCGCGTTCACTGGAACCGGTCGGACGCGCAGATGATGCACACCGACCGGCGAGACTGTTCAGCTCAACATGCTTTTGATGGTGTTCAGCATGACGAGGTGGCTTTCGATACCAGCGACCCCCACAAGCGAAGCGCCGCGTGCCATAGGGTCAGAACCACTGCGCGCATAACGCTTGTGGATGGAAAGCAGCTCTTCGTGGCCGGCGATCTGGCCGTTGATATACATGCGATCGAACTCTCGCCCTCGCATGCTTTGCAGGGTCGCGAGCAACGTCGCGTGCCGCTTGCTCAATCCGGCAGCACCCGGTCTGGACCCGAACGCTTTGGCGACAGCAGCCTGTTCAGCGATCTCAAGTTGCGCAAAGGTCTGAACCATGCGGTTACTGCTTCTTTGCAGTGCGAGCTTGCTGGTCGCAGTGGCGAAATCACCGCCCATCAAGGCGTGCATCTTGCCAGATTCTATCGCAGCCGATTGAGCGAAAGCAACGCTGGTGCCCGGTAGCAATGCTGCAGCAGCTAAACTCGTTATGACACGTCTTCTATCCATGTTTTCTCCTGAATCCGCCCGTCGCGCGAACTGGCACGCTATGACGGAGTTCCAGGTCTGAACTGGCCTTTCAGTTTATTTCTAGGTTATTCTGACGGCGGCTGAGCTTGGTCCTCGGCGCGTAAAGGTTCACGGATTTCCTGCTCCAGTTTGGCAAGGAAGATCTTGAGAGCCGTACCGGGATCATTCTCGCCGTCGCCGATGACTTTGATGCCCCAGTGTGACAGAACCGCTTCTTGAATAGGGTTGGGATCCGTCGTGAACACATACAGTGGTGGTCGTTGATCGACCTCGCCTGCATCTACCCAAGTCCGCCAAAGCCGGTAAAGAAGCAGCCGGACGTTGGTATCGGACATGCTGTAGCCGATAAACAGGATTGTCCTGCTGAGTGCATCGGAGCGAAGTTTGACGTCGAGCGGCGAATTAAAGAACAGCCGCTCGAAGTGGTGGGATTCGCTCAACACCAGACTTGCTGGATCATCGAAATCACCATGAAACTTGACGATCTGGGTATGTCCCTCAGCAGCACTCACAACGTCGCTTGGTTTCGTAATCTTTACGTAGTTTTGGCCATGCACGTCAAACGCGACTTCCAGATTGCGGTCGTAGTTCGTCGTGTAGATGACCGGAAAGCCCAGCGCCACGATCAACCGGTGGATTTCCGAATTGCGGACCCTCTCCTGGTTCGGTTGTTCATCCGCCTCCAACCAACTACTCAGGCAGCGAATATCGCCGCCCCGGATCATGAAGTATTCGGCAACTGTCTGGTAGGTGACATCTGCACGAGCGAGGAGCGATCTATCCAAGCCGAAATGATCGACCATGCGCGTTATCAGCGAGTGCCAGGATGGAAGCCCCAGGTTCATAGATACACCTGCTCCTACGAACAGCAGGACTCGCTTTTCTCGAATTCCGCTTGCCAGGGCAGAGAAATCCCGGTCGCGGAAACTGTCGACGGATAGCGGGCTTAGCTCTATGGACACTGCAATCAGCCTGGTGAACGTTTCGGGTTGGGGGCGATGCTACTCTTTCCTGCGCTCAGGTCGCCTCGTTTCCAGATCAAAACGGTCACCGGAACTGAGAACGTGGAGCTTGAGGTCGTAGATGGAGAGCGCCTGATCGGCTGAGGCTTCGGCGATGTTGGAGTGGGTGACATCGCCAGCGTCTACCAGATACACAGCGCCCGCACCAATGACTTCGAACTGTGTGCCACGAACAACGATCGCGGTGTCCTCATCGATTCCAATTCCCAAAACGCGTGGATTTTGCGACACGGCCCCGATCAGGCGGCCGATCCGGCCCCGTTCGGCAAAGTGCTGATCAATGATGACATTCGGAAGCAGACCGAGACCAGGCGCCATGCTGAGATCGCCGATCCGGAATGAACTGGCGTTGGTGCCACGCACCAGCATGGTCTCGCTCATGGCGGACGCCCCCGCCGACGTGCCGGCAATCACGCCGCCCCTGGCGAAAATCTCATGCACAAGTTGATTGATCGGCGTATCACCGATGAGGCTCGTGATGCGCAGTTGGTCGCCGCCGGAAAAGAAGACTGCATTGACCTCACGCAGATCAACCAGTTTTTCCTCCATCGTCGCCTGGTCGCGCTCATCGATGTAAAGTTCAGTAACTTTGGAAACCCCAAGTTCGGCGAAAGAGGCCTGGTACTTTTCCAGATAGCCGTCCGGCTCGTGCGACGCGACTGTCGCGAGAACGAGCCTCCCATCCTTCACGTGGCTCGCCACCTCCTTCAGGATAGCCTTTTCGCCCTCGTGATCTTCGTGACCGCCGATGATGATCAGCGTGCCGTGTCCGTTGCCGCTAGTTTTCCGTGCGTTAGCCATTCAGTTCTTCCGCACGTGTCAGGAATACCTTCGGCGAAGTCTGCCTGCTGCTGGCATAACCGACCGCGAAGTTATCGCTATTGTGTGCCCAGCCGAACTTGCCGTCTGGCGTCAGCAGAATGCCGCCCGCCTCCCCACCGATGAGTTCCAGATGCGCGAGTGCCGCCTCGACCGACTGCGTCGGCGAGAGATCGCCGGCAGCCTGCATGACACGCGCCGCGAGCGTCATCCTGGCGATCTGTTCGCCATCGCCCGAAAATACCACGCCGCCGATGTTATCATCGCAATAGAAGCCACACCCGGGTTGCGGCGAGTCTCCAACGCGACCGGGATGGGTTCCTTCGAGACCGCCTGTCGATACGGCGACTGCAAGCCGGCCGTGCTCGTCGAGGGCGACACAACCCACCGTATCGTGCTGCGATTCCTCATCGCCCGTCCCTCGCTTTTCCGGCACTATCAAATCGTCAGGATCGCATATTGCGACTCCGACTTCGCGGGCGAATGCCCTTGCGCCGTCGCCCGCAATAAGCACTGGCTGTTCGAACAGCATCGCTCTCGCCGCTGATATGGGATTGCAAATTCCCTTCGCCGCTGCCACGGCACCAACGTTGAATTTCTCACCCTCCATCATTGCCGCGCAACATTCCACGTCGCCGTCGGCATTGCGCGCACTGCCGTAACCGGCGTTGAAGGTCGGATCGTCCTCGAGAACACGGACTGCGGCCTCCGCGGCATCGATGCTGCTGCCACCGCTCTTCAGGATCGCGATGCCGGCGCCCAGCGCTTTCTGGCACCCGAGGCGATTGGCAAGCGCTTCGTCCTTGCTGATCGTCTTTGCGCCGCCGTGGAGAATGATGGCCCACATCAAACTGTTCTCATCTCGATCGAGGAAGGGGGAAGCTGTGATAGCGGCGGGATCGACACAGCCGGCGTTGCCGAAACCTGACGCCATACGCTGCCGATATCGTCAGCAGTGACAACTACAAGTACATTGTTCCGGGCGTGGTCCACGGCACGAGCGACTGCTTCGGTTTCAGAAAGAACGATTTCGACGTCAGTCGGCGATAATCCAGCCCGCATGGCTCCCTGACGCAGGAGTGCCGCAGCCTCGCCGGGCGAGCGACCTCGCAGCTCGTCGTCTTCCTTAAGAATGAGCTTATCGAAAATGCCCGCTGCAACCTCGCCCATCTCGATGATATCCTGGTCGCGCCGGTCTCCTGCGATGCCGATGACGCCGATGGTCGTTAGGAAGCCCGGCCTCATCTTGTTCACCAGCGTGCCGAGCGCGCGGAGGCCGGAAGCATTATGCGCGTAGTCAACAATGATGCGTGAGCCGCCGCGTTCGACGATATTGAGCCGCCCCGCCGATTGCTCGTAGGACGTGCCAAAAGTTCCCAGTGCGGCGCGGATGACCGGTAATGGGATGTTGTTGCAATATGCCATGGCCGCTGCTGCAAGCGCATTCTCAACGTTAAAGCCTGCCATGCCGTTGAGCGTCGCGGGAATATCCTCAACGTTCGAGACAAACAAGGTCCCGCCACCGTCGTAAATCAGGATCTCGGATCGTTCGGCTTCCAGATCACAACACAGCGCCCTGCCGCCAGCGGTGACATGCTCTTTCAGAAAGTCCGGCCACTTGCCTTGCCGCCTAGTCGTAAAGAAACAGGTTTGCCCCCCCGCTTCCCTGCGCATCGCCGCCGCGTAATCGTTATCGGCATTCAGGACGCTCCAGCCCTTTCGATGAACTGCTTCCACCACGACCGCTTTGACGCAGGCAAGATCTTCGAGCGTTTCGATACCCTTCAACCCGAGGTGATCGCTGGTCACATTCGTCACACAGCCGATGTCGCAAGTGTCGAAAGCCAGTCCTTCACGAAGAAGTCCGCCCCGCGCAGTCTCCAGGACGGCGGCGTCGATACCAGGTTCGCCAAGGACGAGACGCGCGCTCTTCGGACCCGTGCAATCGCCGTCCATGACGCGCTTCCCATCGATAAAGACGCCGGAGCTCGAGGTCATTCCAACCTTCAGCCCGCTCGCCGAGAGGATGTGCGCGAGCATCCGAGCCGTCGTGGTCTTGCCGTTGGTTCCTGTGACAGCGAAAACGGGAATACGGCTTGGGGCGTTGGAGGGGTAAAGGAGGTCCATAACCGGTGCGGCCACGTTACGTGGCACGCCTTCCGACGGACACAGATGCATGCGGAAGCCCGGCCCGGCATTGACCTCAATGACGCCACCGCCCACCTCGAAGACGGATCTGGTGATATCCGGCGTGACGAAATCAATACCAGCGATATCAAGTCCAACGATCTGCGCCGCGCGGCAGGCGACAAGCGCATTATCCGGATGAACGATGTCCGTGCAATCGACGGCTTTACCGCCCGTCGAGAGATTTGCAGTTGGGCGAAGCAATACCTGCTCGCCCATTGCAGGTATGGTCAGAAGCGTCCGCCCTGCCGATTTAAGAAAGTGGAGCAGGCAGTCATCAATGGCGATTTTCGTCAGAGCCACCTCATGGCCTTCCCCTCGCCGTGGATCCCGGTTTTCCTGCATGATCAGCTGCTCGATGGTCGACATCCCGTCCCCTGTCACGCAAGCTGGAACGCGCTTTGCCGCGGCAACCAGCTTGCCGCCAATGACGAGAAGGCGGTGATCTACACCTTCGAACTGCTGCTCGACCAGCACCTGACCGCTGTGCGCTTGTGCCTGGCTGAACCCCCATCGAACGTCTTCCGGACGCGAGAGCCCGATATTGACGCCGCGCCCGTGATTTCCGTCGATCGGTTTAGTGACCACCGGGAAGCCAAGCTTGCGTGCCGCTTCGATAGCGGCCTCCTGGTCCGTGACAAGCACGCCGCGGGGAGAGGGAAGCCCGGCTTCCAGCAAAAGGTGATTGGTTAGTTCCTTGTCTCCGGCAATTTCAGTCGCGATCTCCGAGGTCAGGGAACTGCAGCTCGCCCTTATGCGCTTGACGTACTTGCCAGAACCGAATTGCACGAGGCTGCTGGCGTCCATCCGCCGCCACGGGATGCCGCGCTTTTCAGCCTCATTAACGATTGAAACGGTTGTCGGGCCGAAGGCATGCTTGATCTGTAGTTCTCGAAGGTGATGGAGTGCGGTCGAAAAATCAAATGCGTCGAGTGGCGAAGTTGTGATCTTGTCGAGCCATTCAAGGCCGCGGAGATAGGTTGGAAGCAGACTGTCGACAACCTCGAGTGCGAGGCGGCCCGCCGCCAGGCCGACCGCCTCATCCTTATATTCGAACATGACGTTGTAGACGCCGGTCTGGCGAGGGACGGAGCGCGTCTTGCCTCTGGCGACATCAGCGCCGACCATGTTCTGGAGCTCAATCGCAACGTGCTCCACGACATGCCCAAGCCACGTGCCTTCCTCCATGCGGCGCAGGAAGCCGCCGCGTTCCCCGTAGCTGCAACCATGTCTTTCAAGCCCGGGAAGCATGTGCAGGAGCTTTTCAGGGAAACCCAAAAGCAATGACGTCGGATACTGCTCAAGTTCTCCAAGATCCACCTGGAGACGGACCATCTTCGTCCGGCTGTAAAGGTGCGGACCGCGGTAAACCGCTACTTCCACTACGCGCATCCCGGCCATCATCGGACCGGCGACGCCTAATCGGCAAAATTCCATGGCTGTTTCCTCGCCTTTCCCGCTAACGCCTCTGCCGTCGAGTTTTCGATGTGACGATCCTGGCCTCATGCATCGAGATCAGCTTGCCGGGCAGCGTCGATAAATGACCGTCGAGCCGCATCACAGGTCGTTTCCTTACGCAACGCCTGAATACAAAGACGCTTAGCGCTCTCGAAAGCTCCATCGGACAGTGCCGGGCGACGATAGGTGAGAAAGTCCAGAGCCTGGCGAGGGCCGCGGACGGCTTGAGGTATTCCCGCCGAAGTCTTCACCCAGACTGGTTCTCGCCAGCGCACGTCAAAGCTGGTTTCAATTACCATTGACATTTTGTTCTCCCATGTTGGGCGAGACGAACAGGGACCGGCACAAGAAGTTTCACATCCGTACGATTGCGGACACGAGATCACGAAATCACAGGGGTTCCCCGCTGGAACTATCTCGACCGCGCACAGTTCGAGCACCTCCAACACAAGGAGAAGACGATGCCAGACGCACAGCACGAAGCCCTGATCATCACCGGCCTGAAGAATGCCCATGCTATGGAGAACCAGGCGCTTTCGATCATGCGCCCCCAGGTCGCTCGTATTGAACATTATCCGGAGGTTGCTCGCAGACTCGAGCAGCATATTTCGGAAACTGAAGGGCAGATCGCCCGGCTGGACGAACTGCTTAACCAGTTCGGCGCCGACAGCTCAACTCTCAAGGACGTTGCCCTCTCCCTTTCCGGCGGCATGGCCGCGATGGGGCATACGATGGCTGGTGACGAGATCCTCAAGAACTCATTTGCAAATTTCGCTTTCGAACATTTCGAAATCGCCGCCTACAAGTCGTTGCTGATCCTTTCCGAACTCGGTGGGCATGGAAGCGCAACGTCTGTGCTTCTGGAGAACCTGAAGGAGGAGGAGGCAATGGCGCAGTGGCTCGACGAAAACCTGGCCGCGGTTACAACTCGATTTGCCAGCCTCAAGGAGGAAGGACGGACCGCCAAAGTTTGAGGCCCTCTGTCCCCGGCTCTGGAACCGGGGGCGGCATCTAGGTCGACCGCAAATGGGAAATTCTGCCGCCCTTGACGAGCGGGGATATCTTCTCAATCAACGATCCCGGAATGGTGATCGTCGCCCCGAACTGCCCGGAGAGATCCAGGGTGACGGTCATGCCTTTCTCGATGGCATCTGCAACTTTGATCAAGTTCGGCTCGACGCCGACGACATCACCTGCGTATTCCGAGATCTCGGACGGTTCGCTAAACCCTTGATCCATGGCAACTGCCAGGCAGAGCAGCAGAGCCGCATCCTTTCCTGTCACCGCACGCTGTGGAAGAATGAAGGGAGTATCCAGGACTTCGCCAGCTTCCCCGCTGGAGAACATGAGTTCCGCGCTTAGCAGGAAGGTACTATGGTGAAAGCCTAACTCGTCGGCAAGCAAACCGCAAAACTGCCCGAACTTCACGATGTCCACCTCCTTCAACACGCGGAACGACTACGTGTCGCCGATAACAGGAATGTCGGCTTCTCGCGCGGCCGCGAGGAAAGCCAGTCGAGCCTGTTCGGGATCCGCGTTGTCTCTCAGTGCCGCGTTGCACATCTGCAGTGCGACGTCATAACCACGTCCGCTAAGCCGCGGCCATTCATTGCGCAGCACCCGCTCCGCCTCTTTGGCGCTTGAAACCACCCTATAGTGGCCGCGTCCGTACATCTCGAGAGACACCGGACAGTTCCAGACAAGTCTATCCATTTCTCGCTCCGTCGTTCTCACACGTCGTGCGAACTTTCTGTGGTGCCAGTCGAGGCAGCACAGCACCACATCGATCACCCACTCTGCTTAGAGGAATGGAAGGATTCGGCCACGGTCGCGGCCCGGCCGTCCTGGTTTTGGCCTTCGACCATCTCATCAGGGAGGAGGTCTTCATCCACCAGACGATGCAGAAAAGCTTTGGCTTGCTGCACGGCGTTGGTGCGGTTGACATGGTCCGCTCCCGCGGTAAACCTCACCGCGACCACGCTTCCGGCTGCGTCCACAAACTCGACCGTGTATCCTCCCGTGCCGCTTCCTTCAGCGATAAGCTGTACGCCGACGATCTTCATAACGAATTCTCCACGTGCGGTACGACCCGACGGCATGGTTGGTCCGAACCCTTCCGATCAATCGGAAAACTTCGGAACCCTTAGTTACTGCCGTTGTTCGGGCGCGCCTTGTTCCCTTTCCGCTGAACAGGCGACGTCGTTTTCGCGTCGTGTGCCTGTACAAACTTAGTGCCACCCAGGTGGCCACCTGCACTCGTATTGCCGACCTGCCGCACGGCTCGCTTCAGGACCTCATCGATATCACGCTTGGACATCTTCACCTCTTCTCAATCAAATGTCGTTCTAGAAGCCTGGAACGAGCGCAATAGTGGACGTGGCCGCACTACATCCAGCCAAAACGACGAGAGTGGTCAACGTGGCAATTTTCACGTTTCTTTCCAAAGGAGCGGGTGAAGTGCCGAGATTTTTGGAGGGGCTTCATCACGAGGAGTGACATCCCGACACCTCGTTGCTCCAAACCAGCCGGGGATCATTAAGTTCATGCGTCCCGCGGCTTGTACGGTCGCGGACATTCAGAAGACCTCTTGACTTGCTGAACGCACTCGCTCAGCCGTTCCGTTGCCTTCGTCACCGCTGAAATGAGCGTTCGGCGCTACGGATGAGCATGCCCGCGACCGCGGTACGAACGAATAAAAGTCTGATCCTCATGAAACTTCGGCGAGGTTCGGCTGTTCGCGCGGCTCCACCCAGCAAGAAGGAGAGCTTCATGTTCTATACCGACGGCAAATTGCAGTACCCGGTTCGCGTCGAGACGCCCGATCCGCTGTTCGCAAGGGCGCTTCAGCAGGCGATCGGCGGCGTAGAAGGTGAAATCCGGGTCGCCATGCAATATTTCTTCCAGGCCTGCGGTGCCCGTGGAAATCCGAAATTCCGCGATCTCCTGATGAACACTGCGGCAGAAGAGCTCGGCCATATCGAAATGCTGGCGACCGCTGTCGCCATGAACCTTGAAGGCGCCCCCCTCAAGCTCAAGGAGGAAATCGCAGCCGATTCGGTCGGCGGCGCCGTGCTCGGCGGCATCAACCTGAAGAACCTGCTCTCGGCGGGCTTGTCCGCCATGCCGGTCGATTCCGACGGCGTTCCGTTCGACATGTCGCATATCTATGCAAGTGGCAACATCGCCGCCGACATGACAGCCAATGTCACGGCCGAATCCACCGGTCGGGTACTTGCGGTGCGGCTTTACAACATGACGAGCGATCCCGGCATGAAGGATATGCTTTCCTTCCTGATTGCCCGCGACACGATGCACCAGAACCAGTGGCTGGCAGCGCTCGAGGAACTCGGTGGCGCGGCCGGCGCCTTCCCGATCCCCAACAGCTTTCCACAGGAAGAGGAGAAGCAGGAATTCTCCTATGCCTTCCTCGGCTTCCAGGCGGACGGCAGCGATCCTGTCGCCGGCCGTTGGTCTGAAGGTCGTTCTTCTGACGGCAAAGGCGAATTTAAAGCCATGCCAATGACGGAGGCGCTGGGGCCGAAGCCGGTGCTCGGTGCCGCGAAGCCCGGTGGCGGCGCTCAGGTCGAGCAGATGTAAGCAACGACTTGCCGCTGCACATAGCTTGCGGCGGCAACTCCATTCAAGGTGTCGGAGGAAAGATATGAGTAGACGGACGCTTGTCGCTGCGGTCGCGGGCTTCATTATCGTCCTGACCATTGTGATCGCCGTCGTCGATCAGGCCATGATGAGTGCCGAAGGAGACCATCCGCCACCGGCGGTCCGCGATCCTCGTAACCCGGCGGCTCCGGCTCCATCACAATAGGGACGTTCGGATTCGAATCGCAGGCTGATTTGTCGATCTCCTGTCACCGGAGTACTCATGGACGACCTTTCGGAATTTGCAAAACAGCTAGAAGCCAGCTGCTCCCACCTTTATGTGTCCGCCGAGATATCGTTAGGCGAGCTGACGGTGACGACCGGTCGCGAGCATATCGTCGCGCTGCTTTTTCATCTGCGTGACGATGTTCAATTCAAATTTGTCTGCCTGCTCGACATATGCGGCGTTGACTGGCCGGAACGGCCTGAGCGTTTCGAGGTGGTCTACCACCTGCTCTCGCCGAGCTTGAACCAACGCATCCGCCTCAAGCTGAGCACCGATGAGCAGGGCCCCGTCCCCTCAGCCTGCGCTGTCTATCCCGCGGCGGACTGGTACGAGCGCGAGGCATGGGACATGTATGGCATCTTGTTCGAAGGGCACCCGGATCTTCGTCGGCTTCTGACGGATTATGGCTTCGAGGGGCACCCGCTGCGCAAGGACTTCCCCCTTACCGGATATGTCGAGGTTCGTTACGACGACAACCAAAAGCGCGTGATCTACGAGCCGGTCGAGCTACGGCAGGAATATCGTCATTTCGACTTCCTTTCGCCGTGGGAGGGCACAGATTATGTCCTTCCTGGTGATGAGAAGACGACTGGCAAGTGACAGAGAGGATGTGATGCCAGAACACAGTGTGAGGAACTTCAATATCAATTTCGGTCCGCAGCATCCGGCAGCTCACGGCGTACTCAGGCTCGTGCTCGAACTGGATGGTGAGATCGTCGAGCGCGTCGACCCCCATATCGGATTGCTACACCGGGGCACCGAAAAGCTGATCGAGGCGAAAACATATCTTCAGGCTCTGCCCTATTTCGACCGGTTGGACTACGTGGCGCCCATGTGTCAGGAGCATGGTTACTGTCTCGCGATCGAGAAGTTGCTGCAGTTGCAGGTCCCGATCAGAGGACAGTTGATCCGGGTCCTTTATGCCGAGATCAGTCGCATCCTGTCTCATCTATTGAATGTCACGACGCAGGCGATGGATGTCGGGGCGCTGACCCCACCGCTCTGGGGATTTGAAGAGCGCGAGAACTTGATGGTTTTCTACGAGCGCGCCTCCGGTTCGCGTATGCATGCCGCCTATTTTCGTCCAGGTGGTGTCCATCAGGATCTTCCGCCCGAACTGATCGAAGACATTGGACGGTGGTGCGACACCTTCCCGAAGACACTTGATGACATCGGCGGACTTTTGACCGAGAACCGTATCTTTAAGCAGCGCAACGTCGACGTCGGCGTGATCTCTCTTCAAGACGCCTGGGCCTGGGGTTTCTCCGGCGTTCTGGTGCGTGGTTCGGGTGCCGCCTGGGATCTGCGTCGTTCTCAGCCATACGAATGCTATTCCGACATGGAGTTCGACATCCCGATCGGCAAGAACGGAGATTGTTACGACCGCTACCTCATCCGCATGATCGAGATGCGGGAATCGGTTCGCATCATGAAGCAGTGCGTGGAGCGGCTTTTATCAACAGAAAAAACTGGCGCGGTTTCGTCGGCGAACGGCAAGGTCGCTCCACCGAAGCGCGGCGAGATGAAGCGTTCCATGGAGGCGCTTATCCACCACTTCAAGCTCTATACGGAAGGTTTCCACATTCCCAGGGGCGAGGCCTATGCAGCCGTTGAAGCACCCAAAGGAGAGTTCGGCGTCTATTTAGTCGCCGACGGGACCAATAGTCCATACCGCTGTAAGATACGAGCACCGGGATTCACGCACTTGCAGGCCATGGACTACATGTGCCGTGGGCACCAATTGGCGGATGTCTCGGCAATCCTGGGATCGCTTGACATCGTCTTTGGTGAAGTCGATCGCTGAGCTGGCCAAGACTCATCGGCCAGAAAACGCAGTTCGATAAAGTTCGAGGATTGTCGATGATGCAAGGCGTTCTTGAGGGTCAATCCGTTCTCCTCTTAGAAGACGAATACCTCATAGCTTCAATGATTGCCCTCGCACTCGAGAATGCCGGTGCCAGGGTTTTCGGACCCGTGTCTGACTTACAAAGGGCGATGGAAACCGCATCCAATACGTCGTTGACCTTGAACTCAGCGATCCTCGATATCAACCTTAGCGATGGCGTGGTTTTTCCGGTCGCGGATATCATGCTGGAACGAAACGTACCTGTCGTGTTCGTCACTGGCTATGATCAACAAGCCGTGCCGACGCGGTATGGGAGCCTTCCGTTTCTTTCGAAACCGTGCGACGAGCGCAAGCTGATTGACACACTTGCTGCCATTAATGCGGCCGCCTCAGTGCCGAAACGATCCGCTGTGAAGGCCGCAGGTTACACCCAACTCTTTCGTGGAAAACACATCCTCATCGTTGAGGACGAGTATTTCCTCGCAGATGAGACCCGCCGGAAGCTGGAACTCGTGGGAGCGGTCGTGGTGGGACCTACCGCGACCGTGGAAGGCGCCTTGAAGCTCGTGAACACTTCCCGTATAGATGCAGCCATCCTCGACGTTCATCTCGGCGATGATTTTGTATTTCCCGTGGCTGATGAGCTTGAAAGACGCGACATCCCGTTCGTCTTCGCAACAGGATATGACCCGGCCTTTATACCAGCCGCATATACAGGCTTTGCGTTGTGCGAGAAACCAACCGAACTCGACAAGATCGCCGCTGCTCTCTTCACGTCAAACCGGGATAGCGGCCTGCATTAGGAGCCCTCCGCGTCGAGCACTTTTGCAAGATGAAGGCGCGCGCGGTTAACGCGGCTTTTCATGGTTCCGACCGGGCACCGGCAGTAATGGGCGGCTTCCTCGTAACTCACGCCTTGTATAAAAATTAGCTCCAACGCCGTACGGTAGCGAGCCGGCAGATTGACAAGCGCCTCCTGGAGCTCTCGCCCCCGTACATTCCACTCCTGAGTGGGCTGCGTAACGCCTCGAGTTGCGCAGTCATCCGCCAGACCAACCGTCTCTCGCTTGGACAGGCCAAATTTCGTGCAGAAGCTGTTTCTTAAAATCGTGAAGAGCCACGAGCGGAGCTGCGTGCCGCGGCGAAACTTATCCGAATTTGCGATTGCTTTTGTGAGCGTCTCCTGCACGAGATCATCAAGATCAGCGGGTGCAGAGTGAAACCGTCTCGCGAAGTTCCTTATTGCCGGGATGTGTTCGAGAAGCTCCGCTTCTGTGAAGCCTGTCTCAGGGTCGTCGTTGCGCATACCGTCCTCCTTGCACACCGATCGAACATCCACCCCAAGAGTCTGTTCCTCTCACGGCGACCAATGTACGGTTGCGTACGGTAGAACTTTCCCCACTGACATTGAGAAAGGCCTCAGTGCGAGGTGGGCCATAGAGTGTTCAGATCCTCATTTGGTTTGGCCATCGGGTCGAGATCAGACGCTGATATTCGGCTTCGGGTACTCCATAGGCGTCCCCAGCCATCGTCTGGAGCTTCTCTCTCTGCCTGATCGTGATCAGGCTTCGACTTGCCTTGATCAGTTTCTCGCCCTCGAGAACATGAAGGGTATCGGTAACGCTGGGACGGCGTACGCCTAGCATCAGAGCTAGGAAACCATGGGTGAGCGGCAGATCGCCATCAAGCCTGTCATGCGACATCAGTAACCATCTCGCGAGACGCTGCTCGACTTTGTAGCGTCCGTTTGCGAGAGCCGTAGCAGCAATCTGAGCCATGAACACATGCGCGTAGCGCAAAAGCAGTCCCGCAAGTTGAGGGTTCTGGACCATGATCCGCTGCAAATCCCGCACGTGGATACGCAATGCGGATCCGCCCACCTGCATGAAGCTCTGATGTGGGGAGGCGCGAACTCCCAGTATCGCAGGAACTCCTGACATTCCTTCTCGTCCGGCACAGCCCACTTCAATCTGGCTGCCATCTGCGTTCACGGCGATTTCCGATGAAAGTCCGGAGTTGAAGAAGTAAACGTGCTCAATCTCCTGCGATGGCTGAAACAGAACATCATTCTGCCTCAACTCGATTTCTTCCACCGAGGGGATCAGTACGGCTTGATCTTGATCTGAAAGCAAGCTCAGCAGGATGTTGTTGGTTTTTAAGATGCCTCGCGTTCCGGTCATACACTCCACTCCGACGTTTGGGTTTTCGATACGACAGAGGGCTACCGCTGATCAGGCCCTTCACTGGTTGCCCGGGCACGTCGCCAAAGTAACCTTTGTACGGTCATCGACCGAAACTCTTTTCAAGCTGCCGAGTTCGATTTGACGCAAGAGAAGGGTTTGCGCATGCCGTTGTATTACTTTCATATTCGCGAAAACGGCCTCTTGAGAGAGGATCCCGAAGGAGCGGAATTTGCGACACTCGACCAGGCTACTGAGGAGGCGATGCGCTCCGCACGAGAAATTTTGGCGGAGAAAGTAAGCCAAGGCAGGGTTGTCGATGGCCAGGTCTTCGAGATCACGGATGAGGAAGGTACGGTGAGGGCGACGATCCCATTTAAAAGCGTTCTTCGGCTGGAATAACCCTCATCCCATCTTCTCCTTCCGTGAAGTTCCTGCCCAGTCTGAATGATGATGATGGCGTGGCGGAGATGACAGCGGCCTAATACCGATCGATTGAGAGGCCCGCTAACGGCACAGATGAACAAAAGTTGCGACACCAGCCGCAAAAACTGGAGGCCAACCCGTCGCGGGCGGCGCCGCGGCAAGTACACGCATGCGAAGATCAATGGAGATGGTTTTCGACATCTTGATACCCATTTGCCCAATGGCTGCTTATCTCCGTGCGGCTTCCTACTCGACCAAGCTGATCTTCGCTTTTTCGTGAAGCTCAAATACGTCTCGCAATGCATCGGCGAGCACGTCGATCTCATCTGCCTCAGCCAAACTGCTGCCGACGCCGTCGACCACACGGAGTTCGGTCGCAGCATTTCGGGCATCGACATAAAGCTGGCGCGCCTCGTTCTGCCTCCTGTGCTCGTAACCTGCAATGAGTTCCTGAAGTTTTTCGCGCATGTTCTCATCATCAAAATGGGATTGATGACGCTAACAAACGCTAAGACGACGAGTTCCCGGATGTCGACCTGATCTTAGGAACCATTGGCGTTCGATGTTGTTCGGCACCTCCGCAACAGGATGGATGAACGCCTTTGAACCTTGCAACACTCCTATTCGGCCGCAAGCTCGCCAATCGCGAGCATGAAGATAAAAAACTTGGCTGGGTAGAAGCCGTCCCTGCGATGGGACTGGACGGACTGGGCTCGTCTTCTTACGGCCCAGAAGCCGCGCTGACGATTCTTATACCCTTAGGCGGGCTCGGGTTGGTCTATCTCGGACCGATCATGGGCTGCATCATTGCCCTGCTGGCAATTTTGTACTTCTCTTATCGCCAAACACTTGCTGCCTACCCGACCAGTGGGGGCGCTTATGCGGTCG
>NZ_JAVDTC010000016.1:0-19905 GCF_031455615.1 Neorhizobium sp. 2083
CAGTTCTACTTCCGCACGACGGACGTGACGGGCATCGTCACGCTTCCGGAAGGCACGGAAATGGTGATGCCGGGCGACAACGTCACGGTTGCCGTCGAGCTGATCGTGCCGATCGCGATGGAAGAAAAGCTGCGCTTCGCGATCCGCGAAGGCGGCCGTACCGTCGGCGCCGGCATCGTTGCCTCGATCGTCGAATAATCGACAGCGACATCGGAATAGACAGGGCCCTGCCGGCAACGGCGGGGCCTTTTCCGTTTGAGCCTGACCGTGAGTCAATCGATAAGCTCACCCGGAGTCAGTTTCCCGGAAAGAGCTCGCTCCCGTAGCGGAAGTTTGCCGTGCCGCGCGGCTTGCGGAAAGCGATTGGCAGGCGCTCTTCGGTTTCCAGCAGCCGCTCGGCGACATTCTCGACGCCGGCGCGGATCGCTTCTGGGCCGATGAAGCCCCCACGGACCTGCGTCGTTGCCGCAAGTGCCCGCGTGAAGGCGTCGAACAGGACCGCATCGGGTGGCGTCGGGCGCTGCCAGAAGGCGGCAAGACTGTCCTGGAAGGTGAGGCCGGGCACGTCGTAGATTGCCGAGCCCAGCGCGATGACCGGCTTGCCGAGGCCAAGCGCCGTCAGCCCGACCGTGGAATTGACGGTGACGATGCCCGCCGACCTTCCGATCAGATCGTCGGTATTGCCGCCGTCGGCGACGAACATGCGGTCCGCCACGCCAAGGCGTTCGGCCGCGTCGCCTACTCGGGCGGCCCAGCGGGACAGACCGTTGTCGATCGGGTGCACCTTGAAGAGCAGCCGGCTTTCAGGAGGGGCATGCCGTGCGAAGGAGGCGATCACCGCATCCACCAGCTTGAACAAGTCTCCGCGCGGTGACTGGCTGCGGATCTGGTAATCCCCGGGCAGTTGCAGCGGAAACAGGAAGAAATGCGCATGCCCGTTCGCGTCGGGTGACAGGCAGGCGGCGATGGCTTTTCCGGCCTTTCGCCGGCGCGGGGAGAAGGTCAGCGCCTTCCAGATCCAGCCGCCATATTCCACCAACGGATGCACCGGCCCATGCGTCCGGTAATGGGGATGGACCAGCCAGCCGAGAAGCACGTTCGGAACATGGTAGGCGAGATCGTAAAGCGCATAGGTGAGGAAGCTCGACCGGTAGAGGCCGCCCGGTGCAACCGCAGGGCGGCCGGCAGCCAGCCTGCCGATTTCAACTGGTTCCCGAGGGAAACGGGAATGGGCCGACATGCCGTCGGGTTCGATGGTCAGCCAGTCGGGCCGCAGATAGCCGTGTTCGAGGATGTGGATCCGAACACCATGCTCCATGCCGATCTCCGCCGCCGTCGCATGGGGAAAGCGGCCGTCGCCCAGCATGACAATGTCCGTGACAGCGTGATCGCGAATGTAACTTTTGAGATACATACGCCATTCATTCGCGCGGCCTGTGAAAAAATCCCCCTTCCTCGGCCACCAAAACGCCATATCTCCAAGGCACAGGCCGATATGACGGACGGAAGCGCCTTTCTTTTCAACGGCTTCAGCCAGCAGCCTGAGGAAAGGCGAGGCCGGCCCCTGGAGAAACAGGAACGTGCGGGCTTTCATGTCACACAACCTGTTGGAAAAACTGTGGGCGTCGGGTTTGGCATTGACGAGGCGAGCTGCGTTGTTGAAAGATGCCGCCGATACTTATCGACAAATTTTGCAATTGAAACCGCCTTTGTAAGATCCGAGTCTCAACCAGCACTGGTTTCCGCATGACGAAAGTCCTGTTCCTGCAAGGGCCACCTTCGGTATTCTGGCGTGAGCTGGCGGACGCTTTCGAGACGCAGGGGATCGCAACCAAGCGTGTCAATTTTTCCTTCGGTGACCAGCTCTACTGGCGCAAGCGCGGCGCGATCAACTATCGCGGCACGCTGCGCGCCTGGCCGCGTTATCTGGCGGACCTGATCCGCCGCGAAGGTTTTACCGACGTCCTCTATTACGCCGACCGGCTTCCCTATCACCGTCTCGCGTCCCATGTCGCCCGCAAGCTGGGTGTCCGGTGCCATGCGGTGGAATTCGGCTATCTGAGGCCCGACTGGATCACCCTTGAGCGGGATGGCATGGGGCGGTTCTCGCATTTTCCCAATGACCCGGATCATATCAGGCAGATCGCCGCCAAGGTGGGTGTCCCCGATCTCAAGGCGCATTTCGGCCATACGTTCAGCCAGGAGGCGACGAACGAGGTCGTCTATAATCTCGCCGCCTATTTCGGCCGGCCGATGTTCCCGTTCTATCGGTCCGACAAGTATTATGATCCGCTGTTCGATTATCTCTCCTGGCTGCCGCGCATGTTCCGGCCGCGGCACGACCTGCCGGAAGGTTTCTTCGACGACACGTCCAAGAAGAATTACCTTCTCGCCCTCCAGCTCCAGAGCGACTACCAGATCCGCGCCAATTCGCCCTACCGGCATCTCTCCCAGATGCTGGAGCAGACGATCCAGTCCTTTGCCCGCTATGCACCGGAAAACAGCCGGCTGATCGTCAAGCAGCATCCGCTCGACAATGATCTGGAAGGCTGGCGCAAGGTTGTTGCCCGTCTTGCAACACGCCATCGCGTGCAGGGCAGGGTGGTCTTCATCGAAAAGGGCGACCTGACCACCATTTTGCGCAACGCGCACGGCACTATCGTGGTCAATTCGACGACGGCCATGCACAGTCTGCGGGCCGGGGTGCCGACGATCGCCGTTGGAGCCGCGGTCTACGACGTGCCGGGCCTCACCCATCAGGGCGGGATCGACAGTTTCTGGCGCCATCCCGAGCCGATCGATTCGCGACTGCTCGCCGATTTCATCAAGGCGCTCGCCGGCAGCATCCAGGTGAAGGGCAATTTCTACCACAAGGAAGGCCGCAAGCACGGCATCGAGGGGATAGTCGCCCGTATCTCGGGCGGCCTGGTCAATCAGCCGGATGCCTATGTGGCGCGGCCGCCGCGCCTTTCCTGGCGGCGACTGCCGGTATCCCCCGACCGGAAGCCCCATTCCTCCGGCCTGTTGCCGGGCGGGATTGAGCTGCCGGGCAAGGAAATTCTCGCTGGTGGGGCCGAGCCGGCGCTTTCGGTCGTCCGCTTTGTGGACGCGTCCGACAGGTCTGGCCGAAAGCTCAGATAGAACGGCCCGATATTCAAAAATGCTCTTGCAAAGCGCGGCGCATCCCCTTAAAGGGAGCGCCTAGCCAGTTGGCGGCGAACCGGAGTTCCGGTTTACGATCCGCCAGGGTTGAAGGGGTGTAGCTCAGTTGGTAGAGCGGCGGTCTCCAAAACCGCAGGTCGTCGGTTCAAGCCCGGCCGCCCCTGCCACTTCCAGATGATTGGCGCGAGATTATCCGCAGCGGAATTGTCGGGAAATGGCGGCCGTGCAAGACGGCGAAATTTCATCGAACACTGTTTTCCCTCTTGTGTAAAGGGGAAGGGGTGTTTATGTAGGTCAAAACAGACACGCGGTGCGTGGGGCTGAGCGAGTTCAGCTTTACGTGCCGTAATTGCGTGGACAATCTATGGCATCCAAAACCAATCCCGTTACGTTTCTGCGCCAGGTGCGCTCCGAAGCGACGAAAATCCATTGGCCGTCTCGTCGCGAGACCATGATCTCCACGGCCATGGTTCTGGTTATGGTTGTGTTCGCTGCACTGTTTTTCTTCGCTGCCGACCAGCTTATGGGCTGGCTGCTACGTCTCGTACTGAACGTCAGCGTTTGATTCTGGAGAATGAAGATGGCGGCGCGTTGGTACATCGTCCACGCATATTCTAATTTTGAGAAGAAGGTTGCCGAGGATATCGAGAACAAGGCTCGCCAGAAGGGGCTTGAGCATTTGTTCGAGAAGATCCTCGTGCCGACCGAAAAGGTCGTCGAGGTGCGTCGCGGCCGCAAGGTGGATTCGGAACGCAAGTTCTTTCCGGGTTACGTCATGGTTCGGGCCAACCTGACTGACGAAGCCTATCACCTGATCAAGAACACGCCGAAGGTCACCGGCTTCCTCGGTTCCGACAATAAGCCGGTTCCGATCCCGGACTTTGAGGCCGAGCGCATCCTTGGCCAGGTCCAGGAAGGCGTCGAGCGGCCGAAGTCCTCGATCACTTTCGAGATCGGCGAGCAGGTTCGCGTTTCCGACGGTCCGTTCGCGTCGTTCAACGGCACCGTCCAGGATGTCGACGAAGAGCGCTCGCGCCTCAAGGTCGAAGTCTCGATCTTCGGTCGCGCGACCCCGGTCGAGCTGGAATACGCTCAGGTCGAAAAGGTCTGATGAGTTTTTAAATGGGGCCTGCTGTTTGCTCAGCGGGCCTCGCGCGGCGTTCGCCGCAAGCGCGTGGGAGGTTCGGTGCCTTTAGCCGGGCACTTTGGCCGAACCACGCAACCGCAGCCGCCGGCGAGAGCCGGCATGTCGGATCGGGAAACCGGTCCCTAACGAAAGGCAGAGAGTAATGGCTAAGAAAGTTATGGGCCAGCTCAAGCTGCAGGTGAAGGCAGGGTCGGCCAATCCGTCCCCGCCGATCGGTCCTGCACTTGGTCAGCGCGGCATCAACATCATGGAATTCTGCAAGGCGTTCAACGCCGCCACGCAGGAAATGGAAAAGGGCATGCCGATCCCGGTCGTCATCACCTATTTCCAGGACAAGTCCTTCACGTTCGCGATGAAGCAGCCTCCGGTCAGCTATTGGCTGAAGAAGGAAGCGAAGATCACTTCGGGTTCCAAGACCCCGGGCAAGGGCGCCAAGGCCGGCACCCTCACCAAGGCTCAGATCAAGACGATCGCCGAAGCCAAGATGAAGGATCTGAACGCTGCCGACATCGAAGGCGCAATGGCCATGATCGAGGGCTCTGCCCGCGCCATGGGCCTGGAAGTGGTGGCTTAACATGGCAAAGCTTGCAAAGCGTATTCAGAAGATCCGCGAAGGCGTCGACCCCACTAAGCTGGTCGCCCTGACGGAAGCCATCTCGATGGTCAAGGTTCGTGCCACGGCGAAGTTCGACGAAACCGTCGAAATCTCCATGAACCTCGGCGTTGATCCGCGTCACGCAGACCAGATGGTCCGCGGCGTGGTCAACCTGCCGAACGGCACCGGCCGTGACGTTCGCGTCGCCGTTTTCGCACGTGGCGCCAAGGCTGACGAAGCCAAGGCAGCCGGCGCGGACATCGTCGGCGCCGAAGACCTCGTCGAAATCGTCCAGGGCGGCAAGATCGATTTCGATCGCTGCATCGCCACCCCGGACATGATGCCGCTCGTCGGCCGCCTCGGTAAGGTTCTCGGCCCGCGCGGCATGATGCCGAACCCGAAGGTCGGAACCGTCACCATGGACGTCACGGGCGCCGTCAAGGCTTCCAAGGGCGGTGCTGTCGAGTTCCGCGTCGAGAAGGCTGGCATCATCCATGCCGGTATCGGCAAGGCCTCCTTCGAAGCCAAGGCTCTCGAAGAGAACATCAAGGCTTTCGCTGATGCGGTCATCAAGGCCAAGCCGGCTGGCGCCAAGGGCAACTACGTCAAGCGCGTAGCGATCTCCTCGACCATGGGTCCGGGCGTCAAGATCGATCCGTCGACGGTCACGGCCTGATTATGAATTGCCGGAGCCTTCGGGTTTCGGTCGACTGAATTCCCGGTCCTTCGGGGCCGGGAATTTCCGGAGAAATCCGGAATTCCTGTCCGAGATTGCAGGTGGCTTAGGCCTTAATTGCCTGCATGAGACGGGTAAGACCCGAGATTCATGAGCGCCCAGGCGCTTTAAAATTCGGTTCGAGCCTAGTGTGCCTTGTGCCTGGAGCCCCTGTGGCGACAGTGCGAGGGGACAGGATCCTCAAGCGTCGCTTGGGGTCCTAACAAGGGATCCCTTGAGGCAAAGGCAACCCGATGGGGCCTGCAGGATTGCGGTCCCGTCAACTGGAGACAGACAGTGGAAAGAGCGGAAAAGCGCGAATTTGTCACGGAGCTGAACGAAGTCTTTAAGGCTTCCGGTTCGGTTGTCGTGGCCCACTATGCTGGTGTCACAGTTGCGCAGATGAACGATTTTCGTTCGAAGATGCGCGCTGCTGGCGGCACCGTCAAAGTCGCGAAGAACCGTCTGGCCAAGATCGCTCTTCAGGGTACGGAGTCGGAAGGGATGTCCAATCTCTTCAAGGGTCAGACGCTGATCGCATTCAGCGAAGACCCGGTAACGGCTCCGAAGGTCGTCATGGATTTCGCCAAGACCAACGACAAGATCGTTGTGCTCGGCGGCGCCATGGGTGCAACCACGCTCTCTGCGGATGCGGTCAAGTCGCTTGCGACCCTGCCTTCGCTGGACGAGCTTCGCGGCAAGCTGCTGGGCCTCTTGAATGCCCCGGCCACCCGCGTCGCTACGGTTGTCGCCGCACCGGCAAGCCAGCTTGCCCGCGTGTTCGCGGCCTACGCCAAGAAGGACGAGGAAGCCGCGTAAGGCGGTTTTTCGCTGTTCATACCCAAACCAAGTTCGAACCGAATATAAGGAACTAATAAAATGGCTGATCTCGCAAAGATCGTTGAAGACCTCTCTGCTCTGACCGTTCTGGAAGCTGCTGAGCTTTCCAAGCTGCTCGAAGAGAAGTGGGGCGTTTCCGCAGCTGCTCCGGTAGCTGTTGCTGCTGCTGGTGGCGCTGCTGGTGCCGCTGCTCCGGCTGAAGAAGAAAAGACCGAGTTCGACGTCATCCTCGCTGATGCCGGCGCCAACAAGATCAACGTCATCAAGGAAGTCCGCGCCATCACCGGCCTGGGCCTCAAGGAAGCCAAGGATCTCGTTGAAGCCGCTCCGAAGGCTGTCAAGGAAGGCGTCAACAAGGCTGAAGCCGCTGACCTCAAGAAGAAGCTTGAGGACGCCGGCGCCAAGGTCGACGTTAAGTAATATCGGAATGCGGCGGGAGAGGTCTCCTCTCTCGCCGGTTTCCTCCGAACATATTACCCAGGAACCGTCCAAAACGGTTCCTGGGTAATGGGTTCTCAAGAGGATGGTCCCGAATCGAACCGAAAAGGCAATCCGGCCTGGCGTGTTCGAGAGGTGGGACGAGATTGGGAATACCCATTGATCGACGGGATCGACTGGCCAGCGAACCCCGTCCGTTGCAGGCCCGGATGCAAGTTTGAAGGAGCGACGATGGCTCAGACCCTTTCCTTTAATGGTCGCAGGCGCGTACGCAAGTTTTTTGGAAAAATCCCCGAAGTCACCGAAATGCCGAACCTCATCGAGGTTCAGAAGGCATCCTATGACCAGTTCCTCATGGTCGATGAGCCGAAGGGCGGCCGTCCGGACGAAGGTCTGAACGCTGTTTTCCGGTCGGTCTTCCCGATCACCGATTTTTCCGGCGCCTCCATGCTCGAATTCGTGTCCTACGAATTCGAACTGCCGAAGTTCGACGTGGAAGAATGCCGTCAGCGCGATCTGACCTATGCTGCGCCGCTGAAGGTGACGCTGCGCCTGATCGTGTTCGATATCGACGAGGATACGGGCGCAAAGTCGATCAAGGACATCAAGGAGCAGTCGGTCTACATGGGCGACATGCCGCTCATGACCGACAACGGTACGTTCATCGTGAACGGCACCGAGCGCGTCATCGTGTCCCAGATGCACCGTTCGCCGGGCGTTTTCTTCGACCATGACAAGGGCAAGAGCCACTCTTCCGGCAAGCTGCTTTTCGCAGCCCGCGTCATTCCCTATCGCGGTTCCTGGCTCGACATCGAATTCGACGCCAAGGATATCGTCTACGCCCGTATCGACCGCCGCCGCAAGATCCCCGTGACCTCGCTCTTGATGGCGCTCGGCATGGACGGCGAAGACATCCTGTCGACCTTCTACACGAAGTCGTCCTATCAGCGCGACGGCGACGGCTGGCGGATTCCGTTCCAGCCGGAAACCCTTAAGGGCGCCAAGGCGCTTTCCGACATGGTCGACGCCGATACCGGCGAAGTCGTTGTCGAATCCGGCAAGAAGCTCACGCCGCGCCTGCTCCGTCAGTTGACGGACAAGGGCCTGAAGGCCCTGAAGGCGACCAATGACGACCTCTACGGCAACTATCTGGCCGAAGACATCGTCAACATGGAAACCGGCGAGATCTATCTCGAAGCCGGCGACGAAATCGACGAAAAGACCCTGCCGATCATCCTGAATGCAGGTTTCGACGAGATCCCGGTTCTCGGCATCGACCATATCAATGTCGGCGCCTATATCCGCAACACGCTTGCCGCCGACAAGAACGAGAACCGTCAGGACGCTCTGTTCGACATCTACCGCGTCATGCGTCCGGGCGAACCGCCGACCATGGAATCGGCCGAAGCCATGTTCAACTCGCTGTTCTTCGATGCGGAGCGTTACGACCTCTCCGCCGTCGGCCGCGTCAAGATGAACATGCGTCTCGACCTCGAAGTCGCCGACACCGTCCGCACGTTGCGCAAGGACGACATCCTGGCCGTGGTCAAGATGCTGGTCGAACTGCGCGACGGCAAGGGCGAGATCGACGACATCGACAACCTCGGCAACCGCCGCGTCCGTTCTGTCGGCGAACTGATGGAAAATCAGTACCGCCTCGGTCTGCTCCGCATGGAACGCGCCATCAAGGAACGCATGTCGTCGATCGAGATCGACACCGTCATGCCGCAGGATCTGATCAACGCGAAGCCGGCAGCCGCCGCGGTTCGCGAATTCTTCGGCTCCTCGCAGCTGTCGCAGTTCATGGACCAGGTGAACCCGCTGTCGGAAATCACCCACAAGCGCCGTCTTTCGGCACTTGGCCCGGGTGGTCTGACCCGCGAGCGCGCCGGCTTCGAAGTCCGCGACGTGCATCCGACCCATTACGGCCGTATCTGCCCGATCGAAACGCCGGAAGGCCCGAACATCGGTCTGATCAACTCGCTTGCGACATTTGCCCGCGTCAACAAGTACGGCTTCATCGAAAGCCCGTACCGCAAGATCATCGACGGCGTCGTCACCAAGGAAGTGCTTTACCTCTCCGCCATGGAAGAGGCGAAGTACTACGTTGCTCAGGCGAATTCCGAGCTGACGCCGGAAGGTGCCTTCGTCGAAGAATTCGTCGTTTGCCGTCACGCCGGCGAAGTCATGCTGTCGCCGCGCGACACCATCAACCTGATGGACGTCTCGCCGAAGCAGCTTGTCTCGGTCGCGGCAGCGCTTATTCCGTTCCTGGAAAACGACGACGCCAACCGCGCTCTGATGGGCTCGAACATGCAGCGTCAGGCCGTGCCGCTGGTACGCGCTGAAGCTCCGTTCGTCGGTACCGGCATGGAACCGGTCGTCGCCCGCGATAGCGGCGCCGCCATCGCTGCCCGCCGCGGCGGCGTCGTCGACCAGGTCGACGCGACCCGTATCGTTATCCGCGCCACCGAAGACCTCGATCCGTCGAAGTCCGGCGTCGATATCTACCGCCTGATGAAGTTCCAGCGTTCGAACCAGAACACCTGCGTCAACCAGCGTCCGCTGGTTTCGGTTGGTGACATCCTCAACAAGGGTGACATCATCGCCGACGGTCCGTCGACCGACCTGGGTGACTTGGCGCTCGGCCGCAACGCGCTCGTCGCGTTCATGCCCTGGAACGGCTACAACTACGAAGACTCGATCCTGCTCTCCGAGCGTATCGTTGCCGACGACGTGTTCACCTCCATCCACATCGAGGAATTCGAAGTGATGGCGCGCGACACAAAGCTTGGTCCTGAAGAAATCACCCGCGACATTCCGAACGTTTCGGAAGAAGCGCTGAAGAACCTCGACGAAGCCGGCATCGTCTATATCGGCGCCGAAGTCCAGCCGGGCGACATCCTCGTCGGCAAGATCACCCCGAAGGGCGAAAGCCCGATGACGCCGGAAGAAAAGCTTCTGCGCGCCATCTTCGGCGAAAAGGCGTCCGACGTTCGCGACACCTCCATGCGCATGCCTCCGGGCACTTTCGGCACGATCGTCGAAGTTCGCGTCTTCAACCGCCACGGCGTGGAGAAGGACGAACGCGCCATGGCGATCGAGCGTGAGGAAATCGAACGCCTCGCCAAGGACCGCGACGACGAACAGGCCATCCTCGACCGTAACGTCTACGGCCGTCTGATGGACATGCTGCGCGGCCAGATGTCGGTTGCCGGTCCGAAGGGCTTCAAGAAGGGCGTCGAGCTTTCCAACGCCGTCGTCTCCGAATACCCCCGCTCGCAGTGGTGGATGTTCGCAGTCGAGGACGAAAAGGTGCAGGGCGAAATCGAAGCGCTCCGCGGCCAGTACGACGAATCCAAGTCGCGCCTTGAACAGCGCTTCATGGACAAGGTCGAAAAGGTCCAGCGCGGCGACGAAATGCCTCCGGGCGTCATGAAGATGGTCAAGGTCTTCGTCGCTGTGAAGCGCAAGATCCAGCCGGGCGACAAGATGGCCGGCCGTCACGGCAACAAGGGCGTCGTGTCGCGCATCGTACCGGTAGAGGACATGCCGTTCCTCGAAGACGGCACGCATGTCGACATCGTTCTGAACCCGCTCGGCGTGCCTTCACGCATGAACGTCGGCCAGATCCTCGAGACGCATCTCGCCTGGGCTTGCGCCGGCATGGGCAAGCGCATCGGTGCGTTGCTCGAAGAGTACCGCAAGTCGAACGACATCACCGACCTGAAGAAGGAACTGACGGAAGCCTATGAGAGCGAGGCGAACGCCGAAGTTGCAAGCTTCGACGACGAGTCTCTCGTTCGCCTGGCCGAGCAGTCCAAGCGTGGTCTGTCGATCGCAACGCCGGTCTTCGACGGCGCGCATGAGCCGGACGTTGCGGCGATGCTCACCAAGGCGGGCCTCAACCCGTCCGGTCAGTCCGTGCTCTACGACGGCCGTACCGGCGAGCAGTTCGACCGCAAGGTGACTGTCGGCTACATGTACATGATCAAGCTGAACCACCTCGTGGACGACAAGATCCATGCGCGTTCGATCGGTCCGTACTCGCTCGTCACCCAGCAGCCGCTTGGCGGCAAGGCGCAGTTCGGCGGCCAGCGCTTCGGCGAAATGGAAGTCTGGGCTCTCGAAGCCTACGGCGCTGCCTACACGCTGCAGGAAATGCTGACCGTGAAGTCTGACGACGTGGCCGGCCGCACCAAGGTCTACGAAGCGATCGTGCGCGGCGACGACACGTTCGAGGCGGGCATTCCGGAGAGCTTCAACGTTCTCGTCAAGGAAATGCGCTCTCTCGGCCTGTCCGTCGAACTCGAGAACTCGAAGATCGACGATGCGACTGCCGGTCAGTTGCCGGACGCAGCCGAATAAGAACAAAAGCCGGCGCGCGCCAGGAATGGGCGCGCGCCACTCCCGCCCCCGGTTCGCACCGAAGGGCAGGGGGATTTTTGCCGCATTTCGCGGCTAATACCGTTTTAGAGCATCGGGCGGTCCTTGCCGGGAATTCGGACCGTATCGATCGCCAGCTGAGGGCTTCCGCCCCTAAAGGAGATAGGCATGAACCAAGAGGTCATGAATCTTTTCAATCCGCAGGTGCCTGCACAGCACTTCGACTCGATCCGGATCTCGATCGCGTCTCCGGAGAAGATTCTCTCCTGGTCCTACGGCGAAATCAAAAAGCCGGAGACCATCAACTACCGTACCTTCAAGCCGGAACGCGACGGCCTCTTCTGCGCGCGCATCTTCGGGCCGATCAAGGACTATGAGTGCCTGTGCGGCAAGTACAAGCGCATGAAGTACAAGGGCATCATCTGCGAAAAGTGCGGCGTCGAAGTTACGCTGTCGCGCGTTCGCCGCGAGCGCATGGGCCATATCGAGCTCGCCGCTCCCGTTGCCCATATCTGGTTCCTGAAGTCGCTTCCGTCGCGCATCTCGACCCTTCTCGACATGACGCTGAAGGATGTCGAACGCGTCCTCTATTTCGAGAACTACATCGTCACTGAGCCGGGCCTCACCTCGCTCAAGGAAAACCAGCTTCTTTCCGAAGAAGAATACATGATCGCCGTCGACGAGTTCGGCGAAGATCAGTTCACGGCGATGATCGGCGCCGAGGCCATCTATGAGATGCTCGCCTCGATGAATCTCGAAAAGATCGCCGGCGACCTGCGTTCGGAACTTGCCGACACCACGTCGGATCTGAAGCAGAAGAAGCTGATGAAGCGCCTGAAGATCGTCGAGAACTTCATGGAATCCGGCAACCGCCCGGAATGGATGATCATGAAGGTCGTGCCGGTGATCCCGCCGGACCTGCGTCCGCTGGTTCCGCTCGATGGCGGCCGTTTCGCGACGTCCGACCTGAACGATCTCTATCGCCGCGTCATCAACCGTAACAACCGTCTGAAGCGCCTGATCGAACTGCGCGCTCCGGGCATCATCATCCGCAACGAAAAGCGCATGCTGCAGGAATCTGTGGACGCGCTGTTCGACAACGGCCGCCGTGGCCGCGTCATCACCGGCGCCAACAAGCGTCCGCTGAAGTCGCTGTCCGACATGCTCAAGGGCAAGCAGGGCCGCTTCCGCCAGAACCTGCTCGGCAAGCGCGTCGACTATTCCGGCCGTTCGGTCATCGTGACCGGTCCGGAACTCAAGCTGCACCAGTGCGGCCTGCCGAAGAAGATGGCGCTCGAACTGTTCAAGCCGTTCATCTACGCCCGCCTCGACGCCAAGGGTTACTCCTCGACCGTCAAGCAGGCCAAGAAGCTGGTTGAAAAGGAAAAGCCGGAAGTCTGGGATATCCTCGACGAGGTCATCCGCGAACATCCGGTTCTCCTGAACCGCGCACCGACGCTGCACCGCCTGGGCATCCAGGCCTTCGAACCGATCCTGGTCGAAGGCAAGGCGATCCAGCTGCATCCGCTCGTCTGCACGGCCTTCAACGCCGACTTCGACGGCGACCAGATGGCCGTTCACGTGCCGCTGTCGCTGGAAGCCCAGCTCGAAGCCCGCGTGCTGATGATGTCGACGAACAACATCCTGCACCCGGCCAACGGCGCACCGATCATCGTTCCGTCGCAGGACATGGTTCTCGGCCTCTACTATCTGGCGATCATGAACCAGAACGAGCCGGGTGAAGGCATGGCCTTCTCCGACATGGGCGAACTGCATCACGCTCTGGAAAACAAGGTCGTCACCCTGCATGCCAAGATCCGCGGCCGCTTCAAGACCGTGGACGCCGAAGGCAAGCCGGTTTCCAAGATCTATGAAACGACCCCCGGCCGCATGATCATCGGCGAACTTCTGCCGAAGAACGTCAACGTGCCGTTCGAGACCTGCAACCAGGAAATGACCAAGAAGAACATCTCCAAGATGATCGACACGGTCTACCGTCACTGCGGTCAGAAGGACACGGTGATCTTCTGCGACCGCATCATGCAGCTCGGCTTTACCCATGCCTGCCGTGCCGGCATTTCGTTCGGCAAGGACGACATGGTCATTCCGGACACCAAGGTGAAGATCGTCGGCGAAACCGAAGCCCTGGTGAAGGAATACGAGCAGCAGTACAACGACGGCCTGATCACTCAGGGCGAGAAGTACAACAAGGTCGTCGACGCCTGGGGCAAGGCCACCGAAAAGGTAGCCGAGGACATGATGGCCCGCATCAAGGCCGTCGAGTTCGATCCGGAAACCGGTCGCCAGAAGCAGATGAACGCCATCTACATGATGTCGCACTCGGGTGCCCGCGGTTCACCGAACCAGATGCGCCAGCTGGGCGGCATGCGCGGCCTGATGGCCAAGCCCTCGGGCGAAATCATCGAGACGCCGATCATCTCGAACTTCAAGGAAGGCCTGACCGTTAACGAGTACTTCAACTCGACCCACGGTGCCCGTAAGGGTCTCGCAGACACCGCCTTGAAGACCGCGAACTCCGGTTACCTGACCCGTCGTCTCGTCGACGTCGCCCAGGACTGCATCGTCAACCTCGTCGATTGCGGTACCGAGAGCGGCCTCACCATGACGGCGATCGTTGACGCCGGTCAGGTCGTGGCGTCGATCGGTGCCCGCGTCCTCGGCCGTACCGCGCTGGACGATATCGATCATCCGGTCACCGGTGCGCGCATCGTCGATGCCGGCAAGATGATCCTCGAGCCGGATGTCATCGAGATCGAAAAGGCTGGTATCCAGTCGATCCGCATTCGTTCCGCACTGACCTGCGAAGTCCAGACGGGCGTCTGCTCGGTCTGCTACGGCCGAGATCTGGCCCGTGGTACGCCGGTTAACATGGGCGAAGCCGTCGGCGTCATCGCTGCTCAGTCGATCGGCGAGCCGGGAACCCAGCTCACCATGCGTACCTTCCACCTGGGCGGTACGGCAAACGTGGTCGACCAGTCGTTCCTGGAAGCGTCCTACGAAGGCACGATCCAGATCAAGAACCGCAACATGCTGCGGAACTCCGAAGGCGTTCTCGTCGCGATGGGCCGCAACATGGCGGTCACCATTCTTGACGAGCGCGGCGTCGAGCGTTCCTCGCAGCGCGTCGCCTACGGTTCGAAGCTGTTCGTGGATGACGGCGACAAGGTTCGTCGCGGTCAGCGTCTGGCAGAGTGGGACCCCTACACGCGCCCGATGATGACGGAAGTCGAAGGTACGGTTCAGTTCGAAGACGTGGTCGACTCGATCTCGGTTTCGGAATCGACCGACGAATCCACCGGCATCACCAAGCGCCAGGTCATCGACTGGCGTTCCACCCCGCGTGGCACCGACCTGAAGCCGGCGATCGTCATCAAGGACGCTTCCGGCAACATCATGAAGCTGGCCCGCGGTGGCGAAGCCCGCTTCAACCTGTCGGTCGACGCCATCCTGTCGGTCGAGCCGGGTGCCAAGGTCAGCCAGGGCGACGTTCTCGCCCGTGTGCCGATGGAAAGCGCCAAGACCAAGGACATCACCGGTGGTCTGCCGCGCGTCGCCGAGCTCTTCGAAGCCCGTCGTCCGAAGGATCACGCCATCATCGCTGAGATCGATGGTACGATCCGCCTCGGCCGCGACTACAAGAACAAGCGTCGCGTCATGATCGAGCCTGCCGAAGACGGTGTCGAACCGGTCGAATACCTGATCCCGAAGGGCAAGCCCTTCCACCTTCAGGAAGGCGACTACATCGAAAAGGGCGACTACATCCTCGACGGCAATCCGGCACCCCACGACATCCTGGCGATCAAGGGCGTGGAAGCACTCGCTTCCTACCTCGTCAACGAAATCCAGGAAGTCTATCGTCTGCAGGGCGTTGTCATCAACGACAAGCACATCGAGGTGATCGTCCGTCAGATGCTGCAGAAGGTCGAGATCACCGATGCCGGCGACAGCCAGTACATCGTCGGTGACAATGTCGACCGGATTGAACTGGACGAAGCCAACGAGCGTCTCGCCGAAGAAGGCAAGAAGCCCGCTTACGGCGAACCGGTTCTGCTCGGCATCACCAAGGCGTCGCTGCAGACCCCGTCCTTCATCTCGGCCGCGTCCTTCCAGGAAACGACCAAGGTGCTGACGGAAGCTGCGATCGCCGGCAAGATGGACACGCTCCAGGGCCTCAAGGAAAACGTCATCGTCGGCCGTCTCATCCCGGCCGGTACCGGCGGCACCATGACCCAGATCCGCCGTATCGCCACGTCGCGCGACGAGCTCATCCTGGAAGAACGCAAGAAGGGTTCGGGCGCTTCGTCCGCCACCCCGATGCTTCAGGACCTCGCCGGCGAAAAGGCTTCGGCCGCCGAATAATCCGGCTTTTGCCGATTGGAAATCAAAACCGCCCGGAGCGATCCGGGCGGTTTTTTCGTTTTGAGCGGCCAAGGGAGCGGACAACAAAAAAGCCGCCGGAGATGTTCGGCGGCTTCGGGCATTGATTGGCGAAATGGGGGCAGCATCGCTGCTATCGGGAAGCAACGAAGAACGAGGACAGATCCGCACCTTGCGTCCGCAAAACGGAGGAGGAGGCGAGGGCGGTCGCGCCTCGTCGTCGACCGGGACTACTCGAACCGGATGATCGCCACTTCGCCTTCGAGCGCGCCCTGGTAGGCGGAGGCATGCGGCTCCTCGGTGGGTTCGTCGGTCAGGACGCCGATCTGGTCGAGGTCGGCTTCGATGAAGCCTTCTTCGGAGAGCGCGTTGAGCGCTTCGCGCACGGCGGAATCGTCGTCGGGCGCGCGCAGCATGATATGCAGCTCGATGCCCTCGGCCCCTTTCGTCTCATAGCCCTTGCCGATGATGATGAAGACCATCGGCCCGTCGAGGTTGTTGTCATTGTCGGGTGTGGCGATCATGGTCATCTCCGCAAGCGAATCTCTGGTATCGTCCGAAGGCGAGCCGGAACGGAAGGTTCCCGCACTCTTTAGTGCGATCGGCGATGATTCCCAAACATTATCCGCGAAGGTATGTCATATTTCATGAAACCCCGCCTCGAAACCCTCCGTTTGGCCCTGAAACCAAGGGTTCGGGGCAATAAATTAGGATTCGGTCTTGACGGACAGGGGGGAAAACAGTACACGCCCCGCATCGGAAGCGATGTGAGGCTTGCCCGTTCGGAATGACTCGTTCCGGAGTATGCCTCAGACACGGTTCCATACGCACGTTGAAGATACGAATGCTGCACGCACGACGCATGAGGAATGCGTCCTCTGCTTTCTGTGGTCCATCCGGAAAAGCGGATCGGGCCACGTTTTGCGCATGAGGAAATGTGTGTGCCGCCGCCGGAAACGGCATCAGATCGGCCCGAAAGGGTACTGAGAAAAACGTAAGGGATGGTTGAATGCCTACCGTAAACCAGCTGATCCGCAAGCCTCGCCAGGCGAACGTAAAGCGTAACAAGGTTCCTGCTCTGCAGGAAAATCCCCAGAAGCGCGGCGTTTGCACCCGCGTCTACACGACGACCCCGAAGAAGCCGAACTCGGCTCTGCGTAAGGTTGCCAAGATCCGCCTGACCAACGGCTTCGAAGTCATCGGCTATATCCCGGGTGAAGGCCACAACCTGCAGGAACACTCCGTCGTGATGATCCGCGGCGGCCGCGTCAAGGACTTGCCGGGCGTTCGCTACCACATCATCCGCGGCGTTCTCGACACCCAGGGCGTCAAGAACCGCAAGCAGCGCCGTTCGAAGTACGGTGCGAAGCGTCCGAAGTAATTCGGAATTCTGATTATCCGGCGCTGCGCGAGGTTCTCCGCGTGGTAAAGCGCCCGCAACAATTGAGAGACGAGAAGTATGTCCCGACGCCATAGTGCAGAGAAGCGTGAGATCAACCCGGACCCGAAGTTCGGCGATCTGGTCGTCACGAAGTTCATGAATGCGATCATGCTCCACGGCAAGAAGTCCGTGGCCGAAACCATTGTGTATGGTGCGTTTGACGCCGTGCAGGGCAAGTCCAAGCAGGATCCGGTCACAGTTTTCCATCAGGCGCTCGACAACGTCGCGCCGCACGTCGAAGTGCGTTCGCGCCGCGTCGGTGGTGCAACCTACCAGGTTCCGGTCGACGTCCGTCCCGAGCGCCGTCAGGCGCTGGCGATCCGTTGGGTGATCGCTGCTGCCCGCAAGCGTAACGAGACCACCATGGTCGATCGTCTTTCCGGTGAACTCATGGATGCTGCGAACAACCGTGGCAGCGCCGTCAAGAAGCGTGAAGACACGCACAAGATGGCCGACGCCAACCGCGCATTCTCGCATTACCGTTGGTAATCTTCACCCGATCGAATTTCGAAAGGCAGTCCTATGGCTCGCGAATATAAAATCGAAGACTACCGCAATTTCGGTATCATGGCGCATATCGACGCCGGCAAGACCACGACCACCGAGCGTATCCTTTATTACACCGGCAAGTCGCACAAGATCGGCGAAGTTCACGATGGCGCAGCCACGATGGACTGGATGGAGCAGGAGCAGGAGCGTGGCATCACGATCACCTCTGCTGCGACCACGACCTTCTGGAAGGGCCGTGACGGCAAGATGCGCCGCTTCAACATCATCGACACCCCCGGCCACGTCGACTTCACCATCGAAGTCGAACGTTCGTTGCGCGTGCTCGACGGTGCGATCGCTCTTCTCGATGCCAACGCAGGCGTAGAGCCGCAGACGGAAACCGTCTGGCGTCAGGCCGAGAAGTACAACGTTCCGCGCATGATCTTCTGCAACAAGATGGACAAGACCGGTGCGGACTTCTACCGCTCCGTCGAGATGATCAAGACCCGTCTCGGCGCAACGGCCGTCGTCATGCAGCTGCCGATCGGCGCTGAAACCGAGTTCAAGGGTGTTGTCGACCTGATCGAGATGAACGCTCTCGTCTGGCGTGATGAATCGCTCGGCGCCCAGTGGGACGTCGTCGAAATCCCGGAAGACCTGAAGGACAAGGCCGAAGAATATCGCGAAAAGCTGATCGAGACGGTTGTCGAGATCGACGAACAGGCGATGGAAGACTACCTGAACGGCGTCATGCCGGACAACGACAAGATCCGCGCCCTGGTTCGCCGCGGCACGATCGACGTCAAGTTCCACCCGATGTTCTGCGGCACCGCGTTCAAGAACAAGGGCGTTCAGCCGCTCCTCGACGCCGTCGTCGAATACCTGCCGTCGCCGCTCGACATCCCGGCGATCAAGGGCATCGACTTCAAGACGGAAGCCGAGATCGAGCGTCACGCTGACGACAACGAGCCGCTTTCCATGCTCGCGTTCAAGATCATGAACGACCCCTTCGTTGGTTCGCTCACCTTCGCCCGCATCTATTCCGGCAAGCTCGAAAAGGGTTCGTCGGTCATGAACACGGTCAAGGACAAGCGCGAGCGCGTCGGCCGGATGCTGCAGATGCACTCGAACTCCCGTGAAGACATCGAAGAAGCCTTCGCAGGCGACATCGTTGCTCTTGCAGGCCTCAAGGAAACCACCACGGGTGACACGCTCTGCGATCCCCTGAAGCCGGTCATCCTCGAGCGCATGGAATTCCCCGAGCCGGTCATCCAGATCGCCATCGAGCCGAAGTCCAAGGGCGACCAGGAAAAGATGGGCCTCGCGCTCAACCGCCTGGCTGCCGAAGATCCGTCCTTCCGCGTGAAGACGGACCAGGAATCGGGTCAGACGATCATCGCCGGCATGGGCGAACTGCATCTCGACATCATCGTCGACCGCATGCGCCGCGAATTCAAGGTTGAAGCAAACGTCGGCGCGCCGCAGGTTGCTTACCGCGAAACCATCACGCGCCAGCACGAAGAAGACTACACGCACAAGAAGCAGTCCGGTGGTACCGGCCAGTTCGCGCGCGTCAAGATCATCTTCGAACCGAACCCGGAAGGCGACGACTTCAAGTTCGAATCCAAGATCGTCGGCGGTGCTGTTCCGAAGGAATACATCCCGGGCGTTCAGAAGGGTATCGAAAGCGTTCTGTCCTCCGGTCCGCTGGCAGGCTTCCCGATGCTGGGCGTCAAGGCGACGCTCATCGACGGTGCCTTCCACGACGTCGACTCGTCGGTCCTGGCGTTCGAAATCGCCTCCCGCGCGTGCTTCCGTGAAGCCGCGAAGAAGGCCGGCGCTCAGCTCCTCGAGCCGATGATGAAGGTCGAAGTCGTCACTCCGGAAGATTACGTCGGTGACGTCATCGGCGACCTGAACTCCCGTCGTGGCCAGATCCAGGGTCAGGAATCGCGCGGCATCGCCGTCGTGATCAATGCCCACGTGCCGCTGGCGAACATGTTCAAGTACGTCGACAACCTGCGCTCCATGTCGCAGGGCCGCGCGCAGTACTCGATGACCTTCGATCACTACGCACCGGTTCCGAACAACGTCGCAACCGAGATCCAGGCCAAGTACTCCGGTCAGAAGTGACCGGGGTAACCCCGCCCAATCAATGAGAGAATAACCCCTGACGGGGATAAGAACGGAGAAGCCGGAAATGGCAAAGAGCAAGTTTGAGCGCAACAAGCCGCACGTCAACATTGGCACGATCGGTCACGTTGACCATGGCAAGACGTCGCTGACGGCCGCGA
>NZ_JAVDTC010000017.1:0-17760 GCF_031455615.1 Neorhizobium sp. 2083
GTGATCGGCGAACCGCTGCTGGTCAACGGCATCGCCCGCGGCAGGGAGCTCGACGAGCGGGTCTGCCACCTGATGGATCAGGTCGGCCTCGATCCTGCCGGGCGCGAGCGTTACCCGCACGCGTTTTCGGGCGGACAGCGTCAGCGCATCGGCATCGCCCGGGCGATCACGCTCAACCCCCGCATCATCGTTGCCGACGAGGCGACTTCGGCGCTCGACGTTTCCGTGCGCTTCCAGGTGCTCGATCTTCTGATGCGGCTGCAGGACGAGCTCGGCCTCGCCTATATCTTCATCAGCCACGACATCGGCGTCATTCGCTATATGTGCGACCGGGTGGGTGTCATGTATCGCGGCAAGCTCGTCGAAATGGGTGAGGCGGACAAGGTCTGCAACGCGCCGGACCACCCCTATACCCAGGCGCTCATCTCGGCCATTCCCCGCCCGGATCCCCGCGACCGCGATCGCTCCAGGCGCTTCCGCTATATGGGTCAGCGACAATTGTAAACAAATCAAATTTCAGTTGCGATTGGTCCTCCATCACATGTAGCCATATCGTTGAGTGACTGCAGTTCTGGCATGCGTCTATGAGGAGGAGATATGGCCTGTCAGAACCCATTTGATGGATTGGCTGAATTCCTGGCAGTCGCGAACAGGCAAAGCGTTCGGAAAGCCGCTCTGGACCTCGAGGTGACCCCGGGAGCTGTCAGCCAGGCGCTGCAAAAGCTGGAGCGCCGATTGGGCACTCCGCTTTTTCACCGAACAACGCGACGGATCTCCCTGACGGAGGCCGGGGAAGCGCTGATGGCGGAAGTTGCGCCGGCCGCGGAGGCGATCGAGGCCAGCCTTGTCCAGGCGTCAGGCGCCTCTCAGGAACCTTCCGGGACCTTGAAGCTCATCGTCGAACGCCTCGCCGTGCCGTTCGTCATCGAGCCGGTTCTGCCCGATTTTTGTGCCGCTTGGCCCAAGGTCAAGGTCGATATCACGATCTCCAATAGACATCATGATTTCATGGCGGGCGGCTATGATGCCGGAATCATAATCGGCCCCTATATCGCTCAGGACATGATTGCGGTCAGGCTCTCTCCACACTTCCATTGGGCCGTATTCGGGTCTCCGGAGTATTTCCGCAAGCATGGTCGCCCCATGGCCCCGGCGGATCTCGCCAGACACAACTGCATTCGGTTTCGTCGTCCCGAGAAGGGCGACATCTACCGCTGGGAATTCCTCAAGAATGGGCAGAATCTCAGCATCGAGCCCACAGGTCCGGTCACCGTCAACGACGGAGAGCTGATGCAAAGGCTTGCGGCACGAGGTCAGGGCCTGATTTACTCCTCAACCTACCACGCTTCGCACAGGGTCGCTGCTGGGCAGCTCGAACCAGTCCTACTCGACTACTCACCCGGGACGGACGGACTGTTCCTGTATTTCACCAAGGCGGCTCAGTCGCAGCCAAAGCTGCGTGCCTTCATCGACGCCTGTTCGGAGCTTAGGCGGTCCTCCGCGGACTGAGGCGAAGTGCGGAGCCAGCGAATGCTGACGTGGTCGCAGCTAGTGTGCGATACCACTCAATTGTTTATCTTTGCTATACAACGAGTGTAGCGGACATCAGTTTATCCCCAACAATAAACGCGCCATGTTCCTCCGACCTTCAGGTCTTCAACGGAGCATACGCATGGCATTCACCCTCCAGATCAATGGGCGGCCCCATTCAGTCGATGTGGATGGCGACACGCCGCTGCTGTGGGTCATTCGCGACGTGCTTGGCATGACGGGCACGAAGTTTGGCTGTGGGCAAGCCCTTTGCGGCGCCTGCACCGTGCATGTGGATGGCGTTGCGACCCGTTCTTGCGTCACCCCGGTCGATAGCGTCGCCCACACGCAAATCACGACGATAGAAGCCCTTGAGAGGCTTGCCCACGGGAAAGCGCTTCAGGACGCTTGGATAGAGCTGGACGTGCCCCAATGCGGCTATTGCCAGTCGGGTCAGCTCATGTCCGCCGCCTCACTGCTGTCTGACATTCCGAAGCCGACGGACGAAGACATCGACGGCGCCATGTCCGGGAACGTCTGTCGATGCGGAACCTACCAGCGCATCCGCGCAGCCATCAAGCTGGCCAGCGTGTGAAAGGGAGACACATCATGTCGAACAACTTGGCAGGTTCGCCCTTGAACCGACGCAATTTCCTGAAGGCGAGCGCAGCGCTCGGCGGCGGTCTCGTCGTAAATCTTGGATTTGGGGCAAATGGCCTCCTCGCCGCGGAGGAGTTCGTACCGAACGCGTTCATCCGGATCGACCGCAAGGGCCTCGTGACATTCGTCATGCCTCAGGTGGAAATGGGGCAAGGTATTTACACCGCACAGGCGATGCTGCTTTGCGAAGAGCTTGATGTCGCGCTCGACAAGGTCAAAATCGAGCATGCGCCCGTGAACGAGACACTTTATGGACATCCGATGCTTCGGCGCCAGACGACCGGCGGATCGACATCCATCCGTGCGTTTTGGACACCCTTGCGAACAGCCGGTGCGACTGCGCGAATGCTCCTGATGCAGGTCGCAGCCACGGAATGGAATGCCGACGTATCGTTGTGTCGCACGCAAGACGGCTTCGTTTTGCATCCGGATGGGAGGGCCAGACGGGCCTATGGTGAGCTGGTCGATAGAGCCGGTTCCCTTCCAATCCCTCCGGCGGAATCCATCAAGTTGAGGCAGCCCTCTGAATTCAGGCTTCTCGGGACACCTAGGAAACGTCTCGACACGCCTGGGAAAATCAATGGCGCGCTGAAATATGGCATTGATGCCTCGCCCGTCGGTGCCAAGATTGCCGCCATCGCGATATCGCCTGTCTTGGGCGGGAAGCCGAAGTCGGTAAACGAGCGGGCGGCGCTTTCGGTCAAGGGTGTTCAGCAGGTGGTCATCACGGACTCGTCCGTTGCGGTGGTTGCCGACCATACGGGCGCCGCCAAGAAGGGCCTTGAGGCGGCAACAATTGAGTGGGAGGACGGTCCAAATAGTGCCGTGTCGCAGGCCGATATCCTCCGGCAACTTGAAGAACAGTCGCAACAAGCTGGGGCTGTGGCGCGCAGTGAGGGCGACGTGACGGCGGCATTCTCCACCGCTGCAGTCCGGGTCGACGCCGTGTATCAACTGCCGTTCCTTGCCCATACGGCCATGGAGCCGATGAATTGCACCGTTCATCTGCGTGAGGATGCCTGCGAGTTGTGGGTCGGGACACAGAACATGTCATCCGCGAAGCAGGCGACCGCGGGAGTTACAGGTCTGCCGCCTGAGAAGATCATCATCAACAATCACATCGTCGGAGGCGGCTTCGGCCGACGGCTCGAAGTCGATGGCATTGTGCATGCGGTCACGATTGCTAAACAGGTCAAAGGCCCAGTAAAGATAATCTGGAGCAGAGAAGAAGACATCCAGCACGGCTACTACAGGCCCTACTATTACGACCGGATATCAGGGGCCATCGATACCGAAGGCAATCCGATCGCCTGGAGACACCGCGTTTCCGGGTCTTCGATTTTTGCGCGAATTGCACCTGCCGCCATGCGAAATGGTGTCGATCCCGACGGCGTCGAGGGTGCCGCCCATCCACCTTACAAGCTTCCCGCAATCCATGTGGAATTCAAGCAGGTGGAGCCGCAGGGTGTGCTCACAAGCTGGTGGCGAGGTGTCGGACCTTCCCACAACACCTTCGTGGTCGAGAGTTTCATCGACGAATTGGCTGCAGCGGCGAAGGCCGATCCCGTCGACTATCGCAGACGGCTACTCTCGGAAAATCCGCGCGCGCTGGCCGTGCTTGAGCTCGCGGCAAAAAAGGCGGGATGGGGTGAGGTTTTGATTGGGCGGCAGGGCCGCGGCGTCGCGGTTCAGTTCGCATTCGGAACCTATCTCGCCATGATCGCCGATGTGTCGGTTGCGACAGATGGAACGGTTCGCCTGAAACGCATCATCACAGCGGTCGACTGCGGCCTGACGGTTAATCCGGATACGATCGCCGCCCAGATGGAAGGTGGTGCGCTCTATGGGCTGACTGCGGCTCTCTATGGTGCCATCACGTTCAGCCAGGGCCGCGTCGAGCAAAGCAATTTCGATACCTATCTGCCGCTTCGCATCGATGAAGCCCCTCCCGTGGAAACTTACATCGTACAAAGTGCCGAAGCGCCCGGAGGGATAGGCGAGGCAGCGACGTCTGCCGTCTTCCCTGCCGTCACCAATGCCATTTTTGCAGCGACCGGCAAGCGCATCAGAACATTGCCAGTCAATCCAGAAGAGCTGAAAGCGTGACTATGCTACATGCACTACGTTCGATCTTGTCCATCGCAACGGTCTGCATCCCTGGCCTAGCCGCCGCGGACGCAGGCGACCCGCTTCGGGGCCAGCAGCTCTTCAGCCGTTGTTCCGGGTGTCATTCGGTTCAACCCGAAACGAAGTCCGCGCCCTCCCTTAACGGCGTCGTTGGGCGAAAAGCTGGGTCCGTCGAGGGCTATGCCTATTCCACCGCACTTTCAAACTCTGGCATCATCTGGACCGAAGATGCACTTGACAACTATCTCGCAGGCCCAGCCAAGGCGGTGCGCGGAACGCGAATGACCCTCAGCGTTCCAAGGGATCAGGATCGGGCGGACATCATCGCCTATCTCAAGTCGCTTGGTGGTCAGTGAAGCGTTTCGTCGAGTGCTTTTAATTTACCGACGCCCACCAGGATGAATGTTTGCGGATGACCTTGCCGCGCTCTTGGAGTTCGCCCTCATCTGCCATGCGGAGCCCGGGGGTAATAAACCCTACCTATTGCAGCATAGCTCGACGCGGGCGGAATGACTGCGTTTACGTCACCTCTCGAAAGCTCCTTTTTGCGCGGCTATCGCCAACGACGCGACAACCGCTGCAATAGCGTGGGCGATCAGCCCAAAGAATGCGACGCCAAGGCGTAGACCACCGGGTCGTCGTTCAGCCCCAAGCCGTAAGCGGCCTTCGCCGATGCGGCAAGACGCAACGGTGCTAGGATCGTCGAGGAGGTCGACGTGAAGGCGATACGCAAGAGCGCCTACGGTTTCGAGGTGAAAACCTCCGACGGCATTTATGCCGCCGCCAACCTGCTGAATACCGCCGGCGCCTGGGGCGCGCGGATATCGGCGCAGTTTGGTGAAACGGTACCGATCCGCGCCAGAGGTCCGCAGATGGGCGTGACGGAACCGCTACCGCATCGCATCCTGCCTGTTGTCGGCGTCTGGGCGCATGACCACGGCGGTGGTTATCTGCGCCAGGTCGAGCGCGGCAATATCGGTTTCGGCGGCGGAGCCGAGCGCACCGATGTCCCGCTTGAGACCGGCCATGCCAAAGCGGACCCAGCCCGCCTGCCGGGCCAGTTGCGCTCCCTACTGCCGATCCTGCCGATGCTCGCCCATGTGTCCGTCATCCGCACCTGGTCCGGTTGCGAAGGCTATGTCGAGGACGGTCTCCCGGTCATGGGCGCGTCGGCGACGTGATGGCCGAACTGATTGCGGTTGGGGCGACGGAAATACCCATTTACGATTTCCGGATCGGGCGCTTTAGATCGACCTATTCGCCTTGAAGGGGTACGAACTTACGACCCATCCAAACTTTGATTCAAAGTTTATGCAGATCAGAGATATATGCTTTTCCAACGTTAAGAGCCGAAGGAGAACTTAATCCTGACAGCAACTCGTCGTTTTCTATGGTTCTTGAATATACGTCCTGAATTGTAGATGCGGTTGACACCTCGGCGCTTTCAGGTAAGCCTCCTTCCGTCGAGGTCCCCGACGGTGTGAGCCGGTCGGGGCTAAGAGGGAATTCGGTACGCCGCAAGGCCATTCCGGAGCTGCCCCCGCAACTGTGAGCGGAGAGCCAAGTCCAACTAGCCACTGGGATTGCCCCCGGGAAGGCGGACAAGGCGACGAACCGTGAGCCAGGAGACCTGCCCCGACAGATTGAAGCTCGATGGCCGGGGCGCGCCGTCGGAGCGGCGTCGTGGCTCATTGTCCTGACAGGAATGAGTTGGTTCGTCCTCCGGATTGCCGCTGCCAAACGGCAAATGGAGGAAAAGGACCGGATGCAACTTGTCTCCCCTATCACTGCCGCCAATATGGCAGACCATTGGAATGCTCGCGCCTGGAAATTCGATGGGACCGCATCCCATCGTCGCGACGCCTCATCATGGCGTGCCGTATTCCGTGCCGCGTTGGGCGATGAATCACGCGATGTTGTCGACCTTGGATCGGGAACGGGTGCATGCGCGCTCCTAGCAGCCGGCCTTGGCCATCGAACGACTGCAGTTGATGGTTCTTTAGAGATGCTTTCCCATGCCAAGGCGGCCGCCATCGAAGCCGGTATTGACATCGATTTTATCAACAAGACAATGGACGAAGCGGCGTTGCCGTCCGAGAGCGCCGATATCGTCACTCTTCGCAACGTTCTCTGGACACTTGAAAACCCGCAGGCAGCGCTCGCACTGGCGCGCAGGATCCTGCGACCCGGCGGAAAGCTGCTGCTGTCTGATGGGCTTTGGTTTCGGCATCGCGTGAACGACAGCCGCGATCAGTTCGGCGCAGATCTCCCTTTCTATAATGGCCTGACCGAGGCCGATGCTCGCCACCTCCTGGCTGACGCCGGGTTCGGTCGAGTCGAAAGCTGGCGCCATCTGATGCCCGGCGATCCATACGGCGCAGTCTACGACGATCCAGACACGCCGATCACCTTTTTCATTCTCACCGCAATCGCCCCGGAGTGATCCTCATGTCTCGCAATATCTGGTTAGCCGCGTTGATCGCGGCTATGTTTGGCGCACCTGTCTCGTTGTTCGCGCAGGACGAAATGCGCGTCGTCGAGCCCTTCCAGCTTCAGAAGCTCGACACCCAGACAGGAGGTTTTCAGCTTCGGGCCAACGGAGTGACGGAGACCCTGGTCCAGACGAACCCGGAGGCCGCCACCCTGCCAGCACTTGCCGAGCGATGGGAAACCTCGGCCGACGAGCTTCAATGGATCTTTCATCTGCGTCGCGACGTCACCTTTCATGACGGCAGTCATATGACACCAGGCGCCGTGGCCGCTTCCTTTACGGCGCTTCTTCCTCGCGGCAGCCTGATCAAAAATGCAAAGGTAAAAAGCGTCACCGCTGGTGACAGCACTGTGACGTTCACGCTGGAGCAACCATTCGCCCCGCTACTCGCCTACTTGCTCGACCCGGCCGTTCCAGTCTTGGCCCCGTCATCCTTCGGTCCAGGTGGAGAGGTCACCAGCATCGTCGCGACCGGGCCGTACCGCATTGAAAGCGCCGAGCTACCGCAGGGGCTCAATCTTGTCCGGCACGATGGCTATTGGGGTAAAAGGGCAAAAATCGAGCGGGTTCGCGTGGACGGCGTACCGAATCCCGAAACCAGGGTGAATATCGCGCTTGCGGGCGAAGGCGACCTCGTATTGGAAATCCCGACCACGGCTGTATCGCGGGTCGATCGTTCTGGCGAAGCGCATATCGTTCGTGCGCCGGTCCCGCGTGTCGTGATGATGCTGATCAATGTCAAAAAACCTCAGTTTGCGGACGTCGAAATCAGACGAGCGCTCAGCCTCGCCGTCAACCGAGACGCCATCGCCCGCACGATCATGGGCAGCGCAGAACTTGCCGCCAATCAGTATTTTCCGCCCGCTATGAAGGGATGGCACTTCAGCGACTTCAAGCCCCAGACCTTCGATCTGGCGCAAGCGAACGCGAACCTTGACAAACTGGGCTGGGCTCGCGGCCTTGACGGCATTCGGGAAAAGAATGGCGTCAAGTTTGCGGGCATGATGCGAACCTTCCCGCAACGTGCCTACCTGCCCGTCATTGCAGAGGCGCTCCAGGCCCAGCTCAAGGCAGTAGGTTTCGACCTCACTATTCAGGTCGGGGAATCAAGCCTGATCCCAGAAGCGCAGAACAACGGGACGCTGGAACTCGGCCTTGGAATTCGCACCATGATCTATCAGGTCCCGGATCCGGTCGCACGGCTCACGAGCGATTTCGCGACCGATGCGCCGAGTACCGATGCCACCGGAGCGACGGGCTGGAAGAGCGAGGCCATGCGGGCAGCTGTAGCGGAATATAATCGCACGACCGATCCTGCAGCCCGCCTGCCTCTGCAGCGCAAGATGGCAGACATTCTGCAGGACGAATTGCCGGTCATTCCGATCACCTTTACCGATGAAAAATACGCGGTTTCGGAGCGGCTACAAGGGTTTGTGGCAGATCCGGTCATGCAGACCCGTCCGCTCAACCATCTGTCGATCAAGGAGTGATCGATGCGGCGCGCGGTCCGTCATGCCGTTCCGCGCGCTGTCTTGCGGCGTGTCTTCGAGGCGATTGCCGTCGCCTTGATTCTCGCCACGATCTGCTTTGTGCTGATCCACGCGATACCCGGCGACATGGCGCTCAGGATCGCGGTCAGCCGACTTGGCGCAGAAAACACATCACCAGAGGCGGTCGCACAGATCCGCGACGCCGAGATGCTGTCGCGCCCGCTTCTCGCGCAATACGGCGACTGGCTCGGTTCCGTCATCACAGGAAACATAGGCCGATCCTTTGTGTCTGGGCGACCGGTTGCCGAAGAGCTGTTGCTGGCGGGTAGCTATACTTTGCGGCTGGCCGTCATCGCCTGGCTGCTCTCCTACCTCCTCGCCTTGCCGCTTGGAATTGCGGCAGGGCTGAAGCCCAAGGGTATTATCGACCGCGTGACTGCGTTGGCGGCTGCAGCCTTTTCCTCGCTCCCAACGTTCCTGATCGGCATCGCATTGATTTCGGTGTTCGTGCTCGCCCTCGGCTGGCTACCGCCTGCCGGTTATCGTCGGCCTGAGCATCTGGTCCTGCCGGCCGTGACGTTGGCGCTCGGCCTGATGGCGCCGTCCGTGCGTATTATACGCAATGCCGTCGTCGAAGTGCTGGAGGCGGCATATATGACCTACGCCCATCTGCGTGGCTTCGATCGTATCAGAGCCTTCGTCCGCCATGGCCTTCGCAATGCGGGCGTTCCAATCGTCACCTTCGCAGCGCTGCAGTTTGCCTATCTCATGGATGGGTTCTTCGTCGTTGAAACGTTGTTCAACTATCCTGGCATCGGCGATGCGACCGTGAGGGCGTTGCTCGGTCGTGACGTGCCGGTGGTCATGGGCTGCGCGCTGTTGATCGGCACAAGCTATGCACTCGTCAGCCTCGTGGCCGATCTCGTTTGCATGTGGCCCGACCCTCGTCTTGTGGATCAAGGCCATGGGTCCCGCTAACCGCAAACCATATCTGGTCGTCGGCCTGGTGTTGGCTACGACCCTTGGCATTGTCGCTGCAGTCGGCGATCGAGATCCCTTGCACCAGGATTTGATGCTGGCGCTGACGCCGCCATCGCTTCGCTTCCCTCTTGGGACCGACCATCTCGGGCGCGACGTCTTCGCCCGTCTGATCCACGCACTGCCCCGTTCGATTGGGATTGCCATGACGTCGATGGTTGTGGCCGCATCGGTTGGCACAATAATCGGCCTTACGGCCGCAGCCTCGAACCGTTTGATTGACGCCGCCTTGATGCGACTTACTGACCTGGCGCTCGCCTTTCCAGGTCTTCTTCTGGCCATGGTGCTGGCTGGACTGTTGGGGGGCGGCGCGGTCCCGGTCCTTGTTGGCATTTCGCTGGCGCAGTGGCCACAATTCGCACGGATAACCCAGAGCATTGCAGCAACCGTCCTGACCGAGCCGCATATCGAAAGCTCACGAATCGCAGGCCTTGCGGAATGGCGGATCCTCTTACGACAGGTCATGCCCCGGATTCTTCCCCAAACCACCGCACTTGCAACACTTAGCCTCGGTGGCGCGGTCTTGACGATATCCTCATTAGGTTTTCTGGGGCTTGGGCTACAGCCCCCAACCCCGGAGTGGGGAGCGATGATTACGGAGCTCTTGCCTTACATGGACGCAGCGCCATTCCAGATCGCCGCTCCATGCGTCGCCCTCTTCCTCACGGTGCTATCTTGCATGGCTGCAGGGCAACGGCTGGCGGAGGTCCGATGACGTCACCTGCGCTGCGCGTGACCAACCTCACGGTCACAGATGCGTCTGGAATGCTGCTGGTCGATCGGATCAACTTCTCCGTCGACCGCGGACGAGCTGTCGTTTTCATCGGAGAGACTGGGAGCGGCAAAAGCCTGATCGCGCAGGCCGTTCTTGGGCTACTACCTCAGGGACTGACGGCGCGCGGTCGCATTGAATTCGATGGAGAGACTGTGGATCTTGCAGATCGCCAGGCACTTCGACGCTACTGGTCGCACCATATGGCGCTGGTCCCGCAGGAGCCGCGCTCTTCCCTCGACCCCACCATGCATGTACTGCCGCAGGTGGCGGGAAATGAATCTCGTGCACGAGCACGAGACACGCTCTCCAGTGTCAGCCTCGATCCCAAGGTGGAGCGTTATTATCCTTTCATGCTGTCGGGCGGAATGGCACAGCGCGTCTTGCTCGCTGGCGCTTTAACCACCAACGCGTCGGTGATTGTTGCAGACGAACCGACCAAGGGCCTTGACGACGATCGGGTCGATGAAACAATAGCGCGTCTTAACCAGATCCTCGATGACGGACGGGCGGTGGTCGCTATAACACACGATGTCCGGATAGCCCGTGGCCTGGGGGGCGAGCTCGCCGTGCTGCGGGATGGACGGATGCTGGAGCAAGGGAACGTCAATGTCGTTACCGCTTCACCGCGTCATGCCTACACGCAAGCCTGGCTTGACGCAGATCCTGAACACTGGGGCGGCGCCAATGGCTCATGTGAGACAGATCCTGTGCTCCATGCCGATTGTCTGACTTACAGGGTTGGACGTCGCATACTATTCGATGATCTGAGCATGACGCTTCACAGAGGAAGTATCGCGGCGATCACCGGCCCGAGTGGGTGTGGCAAGACGATGCTCGGAAACGTGTTTCTCGGTTTGGCCCGGCCTCAGGCCGGCAAGGTGAAGTGGCATGACGGCGCGGATCCCTATTGTGTCCGCCGGCACCCAGATCGACCACGGTACCAAAAACTGCATCAGGATCCCGCTTCGGCGTTTGCGCCTGGACGCGCGCTCCGCCGGCAATTTGCCGACCTGCGCTCCGTTCTGCCACCGGATTACATGGAACGTGACTTGCCGCCGCTGCTTGACCGTCTGGAGCTAGCGCCCTCTCTTCTTGATCGGAGACCAGACGAGGTATCGGGTGGAGAGCTGCAGAGGATCGCCATTGCCCGCGTCTTGCTCTTTGATCCCATTTGCCTGGTCGCCGACGAGCCGACCTCGCGGCTCGATCCATTGGTCCAACGCCAAGTCATCGACCTGCTTCGTCAACTTGTCGATGAGCGGCGTATGAGCCTCGTGCTAACGAGCCATGATCGCCGCCTTGTTCGCGCGGTTGCCGACGATGTGATTCAGTTGTCCTGATTTCTTTTTCGAGCCAAGTATGGATCCATGCTATCTTCGTTTCGGAAAAGCTGGCATCCCGCCGACAAATTCCGGCTATCGTTGCCGACAGCAATATTAGACTTCGGCGTTTGCTCACGTGGCGATAGCCACAGATCTGGGACCGTACCGGTGCGATTTGCAAGCCCTGCAATATTTGTCCTGCTGCTGCTGATGTCCGCAGGTCCGGTCCTTGCTCACAGCCTCCGCATTCCCAAGGACATGACCGGGCTTTCGATTCCGTCACTTTCGCATGGGCAGATGGCGGTGATCGAAGAGCACCGTAGCGAGATCGATGCGCTTGCATCCTGGGTCGCAGTCAAGAATCCGGAAATCCGAAAACTGCTGGAATTCAGCCGAGAACAATACGCTCGCTGTCTCTGGGGCATAGTTCCTCGCAGCATCGAGGACGAGGCGAGCCCGCTCAATGAATGCAGCCACGCTTATCTTGCTGCGGATCGGGAAATGCTGGTCCGCATGCGCAACCTACCTATCTGGCAGGACAAGGCGATTGCCTTGTTCGATGATGTTGAAGCCGACATGATCAACCGAAGCTCGTCGCTGGTGCTCTGCGCCTTCAGCGCCACGACATTCAATACGGCATCGCCCGTCAACCCGGATTGGCATGATTTCGCAACGCATGTTCCGAGCTTGTTGACGGCGATAGGTGCGGCCTTGGCGATCTGCGGTACGGTTGCGCTTCTGCTCTGGCCGAAGGTGTTGGTGTCGATGGCAAGCAGGCGCTTCAGGTCTCCTTGCGTCTTCAAGGCTTGAGCTCGATTTCGCCGTCCAGCCGGGTGAGGTTGAAGTCGTCGATCAGGATGTCGACCCTGACTTTCCAGGTCCCTGCGAGCGGAAGCGTCAGATCCTGAACCGTCCACGTACTGTCGTCGCCTTTGGATGCCTTGCGCTTGATCGGCTCGATCCCGGCTGCAGGATTGGAGAAAACGAGCGAGACTTCCTGCGCACCGAGGGGAGAAAAGTGCCCCGTCATTACCATCGCGGATGCGGTGACGACGCCGGCGCGCCCTGGCGTGATGGTGACCTCAGCCATGGCCTTGTCGGTATGAATATGGGTCGATGCGGGTTCGGCGGCGGCAACCTGCAACGCCCGTGGCGGAGGCGTAAACCGCCAAGAAGACGCCACTCCAAATACCAGTAGCACGATGATCGTCTCGGCAACGATGGAACGCATGAACGCTCGGATCGCGATAGGGTCACCTTGTTGAACCGGCGTAGTGAGCTTCCATCGATTAAGGGCAGCGAGCAGGAAAAGCGCGCATAGCAGCGCGAGCTTGATCAGCAGCACATTGCCGTAGGCTGTCGTCAACAGCGCGCTGAATTCGCGGACCTGGACGACAGCTAGGTAAACTCCGGCGACCGCCAAGATCATTACGGCAAACGGTATCGATCGGGAAAATAGGCGCAACAATGCGACGCGAACCGAGGTGTTGGCATTGAAGTTGCCGGACAAAGGAATGAAGGCGCCGACCCAGACCGAAATTGTCAGCGCATGCAAGAAGACCGCAGGCCGGGTCAGCCATTGCGGCTCGGCAGCACTCGCATGGCCGCTGAGGCTCAACGCGAACGCGCCAGCAACGAGACCGCCAAGCGATATCCAGCGTCCGCTTGCTCCGGGTCTACTGGCGAGCGCTACCGCCGATAAAGCAAGTGCTGCGATCATGAAGACCACGGTTCGGCCGAAGCTGGTCCCGAAGCCGGCGGCCCACGGTGCAGGATCCAGAAAGCTCGAGACGGACACACCGAGGGTGTCGAGCCCCTGAAACCCGGCGGACAAGACCGTCCCGGCAAGCCCTAGGCCAAGAGCGATAAGAATCGCTTTGCTGCCCTCGCGCGAGCCGTCAGCGAACCACGAGATGGCGAAGACACCGCCGATACCGAGAAACAAGCCGACGTAAAGCCCCACCTTGCCGACCCACAGACCGGCCCTGACAGACCAATCAGTCACCTCCACCCTCGTGCCGGGCGGGGCACTGGGCTGGCCAATGGAGAACACCACCGAGCCACCGACCGGGTGGCCGTCCTCGGAAACCACCCGCCACGAAAGGATGTATGTACCGATGCCGAGATCCGCCGGCGGCGTGATCTCCAGTGTGCGGTCACGCAGCACGGATTTGTCGAGCTTGACGGACGTGCCATCGGGTTTTGCCAGATGCAGCGTCGTCACCGAGACCGGTTCGCTGAACGACAGGTTCATGACTGCGGGCGCCGCGGCGACAACGGAGCCATCGCGTGGTTCGGTTGCGGTCAGCGATGCATGTGCGAGTGCCGTGGCTGGAATAGGACACAGCAGCAGAACGACCAGCAAGACCTGCCGAAAAAGGCAGGTACAAAGGCGCGAAAGAGGGTGTGACGATCGCATCGAGATAAATTCTCCACTCCGCGGAGGCAGGCGGTGTCGCGCCTGCCTCTGCCAAGCCTCACTTAGCGAAGCTTCAACGCCGGGGCTGGAAGTTCAAGATCGGACGATTTCTGGCCGTCCTTCGGAATTTCGATCCAGCGTTCCTTCGCGCCTTCCGGGCATTCTTGCACGACCGGGAAGTACATAGTCTCGCCAGCTTTCAGGTCGGCGGAAATCGTGCCGCGCAAAACGAACTCGTCATATTCGTCATCGCCGAGATTGCCGCCGCTCCAGACGACTTCCTTGACGCCTTCGGTCACGGTCGTGTGGCCGTTGTTGAAGGGCTTGGCATAAGGACCCGTGACCTTTTCGAGCTTCCAGCCAGCCTTGGGCTGCGGCTTTACGCCGTAAAAACCTTCCGGGATCTGGACGCGGACCGTATTGGTCGGCTTGCCTTCGCAGCCATGCGGAACCCGCAGGACGGCCTTGTAGGTCGAACCGACAGCTGCTTCACGGCCTTCCAGCGTGATATGCGCCAGCGCAGCGGTGCTGCCGATGCCGAGGATAGCGGCGGTTGTGATCAGTCTCTTCAACATAAATCTCTCCTTGAACTGCCGACTTCCCCATCGGCCGGGTTTATTGCCGGCAGCCATCTGGTCTGCCGTTTGATTTGTGATGTCATCGAAATAGCGATCACGGCCGCAGCCGCGGTCGATCGCGGTGGCGCAGGACAGTCCGTCAAATTGCTCGAATGCGGGAACCTGATGATCCCACCCTATGTCATGCTGGGGACGTCGACCTGCTTGTCGGGTTCTCAGATGCCGAAAGGCGGTGCGCGAGGGCTTCCAGGTTTGGTCTCGGGTCGATCGAGCGGCTCGATATACCGCTCTACCCGCAGAGGCTCGCCAACCAGCTTCAGCGGATTGCCGATGAATTGCCCGACAGTCTGCGGCGCAAGGAGGGGCGCGAACATGCTGCATGCCTGCGTGCAGCATTCGAGTGGCTTCGACCCATCCTTATGATCGGTATCTGTCTTGTTCTCGATATGACTAATGCAGAGCGGATTGCCGAACACATCGACCGGCATCGCGTTCGCCGCAGCGTTGGCCAATGCCAGTGAGCCAAGCACCAACTGGAAAACGAACAGATAGGCCGCGACGAGCACGGGCACTGTCCTCCATCCAACTGGTCTGAGCTTCGCCATTCGACCTCTCGCGATCGGCACGAACTAATCTATGCCTCAGTCGTTCGAGCAAGTCACTTCCTTTTCGGGTGCGACCTTTGCGCCTCGTCGATGGATATCCGGTAGCTCTGACTACCGAAGCACGCCGGCTGGAACTTCCGGACCTTCGGCAGGTTGAGCACCGATATCCCAAGCGAGTGTCAGATCATGAGCCTGCCGACCGAACCTTATTGCGGCGCAGCGCCAACGCCTGACCGGCTTCTTGCGGCCTGGAACTTCGACCCGGTTCTACTGTGTGCCTTGGCCGGACTGACCTTCGCTTTGTGGCTGACCGATTCCTTGAGGCGTTCTCCGATCCGGATCGGCGTGCTGATGCTCCTGTTGGTGACGGCATTCGTATCACCGCTTTGCAATCTGACATCAGCCTTGTTCTCGGCAAGGTCACTGCATCATATCGTCCTCACCTCGATTGCCGCCCCCATCGCGGCATCGCTGATACCCTGGCGATGGCCGCCGCTGGCAGGCCTCTCCTTCTTTGCGCATCTGATCATCTTGTGGCTTTGGCATCTGCCGGCGCCCTATGCCTGGGCAATGTCGGGCAGCCTGCCATACTGGAGCATGGAGATCCCGTTGCTCGCTTCGGCACTCTGGCTATGGCGAGACATTCTCGACCAAGACCTGCCAGGCTTGAGCCTCGGGGTTACGGCCGGCACCATCTTGCAGATGGCGGTCTTGGGCGCCTTTGTCACGTTTGCACCACGTCCTCTTTACCAGGTGCATTTCCTGACAACCGAAGCCTTCGGCCTGTCTGCTCTCGAAGACCAGCAATATGCCGGGCTGCTGATGTGGGTTCCAGCATCCGTTCCGTATGTCGCTGTCTTCCTGTACCAGATAATGATCCTTCTGCAGCGGGCCTCGCACAAGGCGGTCTCGATCAAGCTATGACGTCAGAGATCGACAAGTGCCGATCAACTTTTCCACATAGGCACGAATTGCCGCATTGAGCAGTCCGACGCATGCGGATATGGTTGAGGCTGTGTCAGCTCGACACGAGGGGAAATCATTGGTCACGCGATCAAACCTTTCTGTACAGTGGGTGGTACGCGCGCTTTGCGTGCTCGCCCTGCTGTTCGTCGGGTTTGCCCACAAGCCTCTCAACCTCGATTATCATTCCATTCCAGCAAGCGAGCTTGCCGCTTATACACTACCTGACGGCACCCTTCCGGTCCTTTGCCTCCCGTCCGAAGACGGCAAGACGAAGCATGATGGACACGATCTTGGTTCTGGCTGCGAAGCCTGCCGCCTGACTGCCTCCGTCCTCCTGCCTGCTCCGGCGGACATGGCAGGCGCACCGATAGTCCGTGAATCAGAGCGGATGGTCCCGGTTCGCAGCGAAGCCTTCTACCGGCAGCTCTTCCCTCCCAATACCGCCCCTCGCGGTCCCCCCTCCGGCCTGCTCGCCTGAGCCGCTGTCGCATCGTGCGGCAGTTTCTTCAGTCTGCGCCGGAAACATTCCGTTGACTACGGATGTGCCGGCGCGCTGCCGGATCACATCCCATGTTCATCAACGTGACCGCAGGCATTGCTGCGCCTGTTCATTGTCGTCAAAGCTCGACGAACGACCCCCTACCACGCTACACGTGCCTGGCCGCACAGTCGCCGATCTTGTTGCCGCAATCGGGATCGAACACCACGCTTCGTATCCTCGACGGCTGTGTCGCACTTTATCAGGAACTGTCGAACGGCCGCAGGCTGATCCTCGACATTCTCGGACCAGGACGGATTCTTAGCGACGCCCTCATCGACCTGCGATATTGCCGGGCAATCTCGCTGACGTCGAGCCGGATTGAATTCATCGACGCAAGCCTGGAAAAGGACACGATCGACAGGGCCATGCGCCAGATGCTTTCGCGAGCCCAGGCGCACGCAATGCTCCTTGGCCGCAAGACCGCGACCGAACGTGTTGCTACCGCTATCCTTGATCTGGCTGACCAGTTTGCTCGCCCATCAAGAATGCCGGCCAACAGCGGCAAAACAACCTTCACGCTTCCTCTGATGCGAGCCGACATTGCCGACTGGCTCGGCCTGACGCTCGAAACCGTCAGCCGGCGGTTCAGCGCCTTCAAGCGAGCGCGGCTGATCGCATTCGATCATCCGGAAATCATCACCATCCGTGACCGGCAGGCGCTCGAAGCCCTTGCCGGCACCAGCCAGTATGCCGCCAAGGCGGCTTGAACCTACACCGGAACATCTCGTCGTCGAGAGAGGACACTATGACACTGACCGCTGACACATCTGCAGCGAAGGCCGGAACATCTTTTTCGAAAGCCTTCTACAACACCGCCTGGCGCTGGCACTTTTATGCCGGGCTCTACGTCGCGCCGTTTCTGATTATGCTGGCGATAACCGGCCTGATCATGCTCTGGTCTTCCGTCCTGGTCGGCCGTGATGGCGAGAAGCTCTATTCCGTCGTCCCGGCGGCGCAAACCATCGCGGTCTCGGTGCAGGCAAATTCGGCCGTCGCGGCAGTCCCTGGAAGCTCGCTTGTTCAGTACATCGTTCCTAGAACCCCGGAACAGCCGGCGGTGTTTCGTGTGGACGTCAACAAGCAGCCGACCATGGTGGCGGTCGATCCTTATCGCGGAACCGTGCTCGGCAAGTGGGATCGCCGCGACGCGCTCTATGACCTTGCCAACCTCATCCACGGGACATTGCTGATCGGCACCGTCGGTGACCGGCTGATCGA
>NZ_JAVDTC010000018.1:0-17710 GCF_031455615.1 Neorhizobium sp. 2083
AAGGTCGACCGCTACGGCCGCGACGCCACCGTCTCCGCGGCAGGCGTCGTCACCGGCCCAACGTCCAAGACCATCAGGCAGATGACCTATGATAACCTGGTGATCAGTTACCAGCAGGGATATTATGCTCAGCCTCAGCGCGAGTGCTGTGCATCGTATATCTCGGCCCGAGAGACGGCGGTTGACTTCGACTCCGATGGCAAGGACGAGCTCGAGGTTATCACCAATGTCGACGGTAGAGACAGCGCGCCAAGCCACACGATAATGTGGGATGTTTATCGGTTCAACAGTGACGGTGCTGGAGCACATATCGCTTCGGTCGATCTGCGACCACTTTATCTAAAGGATCCGAGCTTTAATTCAAAGGTGTACCCCCTGGTGGCCGGGCGGTTCTCAGCTGGCGCGTCAAAAGAGGTGCCGGTGTCCTATATCTATTGGGGGTTTCCGGCGGACGAATACACGAGCGGAAAAGCGATGCTCTCACTTAGCGGGTTGTCGGATTGCTACGCAGCGGTCTGCTCTCAGTTTTACCAGGAGCCGAACCCTTATTCCGAACCGCCGTCGATAGCGACCCTGGATCACGACGGTGATGGTGTGGATATTATCGTGGGAGGTGGGGTTACCGGGATCGGCGACTTCGCGGCGAACGGCCGGCAAGGCTATGTCAATACCAACAACGGTGTATCCGCCTTCCGTTTCATCAACGGAGCCTGGAGCTCCGTCTGGATCGGGCCCAATTGTTATTCGACGACGTTCAACTTCTACGTCTGCGCGCTGGGCGACCTGAATGGGGACGGCGCGACGGATCTGGTGGCTGCATCGAAGCAATCGAGCGGGGCCACCAACTATACGGCACAGGTTTGGCTATCGACGGGTAATGGATTTGTCCAGATTGCAGGTAGTTTCCCCTGGCGCCTGGAAACGGCCCTTCGTGACGCGGACAACGACGGCAAGGTGGATATCTATCAGGATGGAACGGTCCTGACGCTCGGGTTTGCCGCCGCCGGACCCCAGCTTCTCGGATCGGGCTATGCTCTGCCGTCCAACTTTCGCGTTTCCGGCGACTTCAACGGGGACGGCCTACCGGACCTGATACGACCGGGCTCCGACAATCCCATGTTTACCCAAGCCGGCTCCGGCAATCCGAACCTGTTGCGGTCAGTGAAGTTGGAGACTGGCGGCGTGGTCTCGGTTGACTACACGCCATCGACGCGGTGGACGAACGTGTTCATGCCGCAGGTCCTGCATGCGGTGACGCAGCTGCGGGTGGATGACGGACGCGGCCAGGTGGCGGCGACCGACTATGCCTATGCAGGCGGGCTCTACGATCCGAAGGCAAGGAAGTTTTTAGGCTACAAAACGATCACCATGACCAAGCCTTCGGCCAATGGCGAGACGGCGCGTCCGGTGGTGGAGACGACGTATCGCCAGGACCTGGCAAGTTACGGGCTGCCGGAGAAGACGGTGATCCGCAATGGTGCCAACACCGCCTCCAAGACGGTTACCGAGACCTATGCGGTCAATGCCGCCGCCAAGCCGTACACGGCCTTGAACACCGCCACCGAGACGACGCTGAACGAAGGCGGCTCGTCGCTTGTTCTGCGCAAGGAGCGGTCTTTCGATGCCTATGGCAACATCACCCAGATCAAGGATTATGGCCGCAAGGACCTGTCCGGCGACGAGACCTGGACAGGCATTGCGTACCCCTACAATACAAGCACTTATATCGTGTCGTCGGCTCGCGTCAGATGGATTCAATCGGGAGGATTCGATCCGGCGACGTCGGTCTATGAGCAGTATGAAGCTTTGTACTACGATGGCAGCACGGACAACGCCGCGCCGCCGACCAGAGGCAATCTGACCAAACGGCGATCTTTTAAGACCACTATCCCAACGACCACCTACTACGAGGAGCTGTTCACGTATGATCCGGCGAATGGCAACAAGCTGTCGCATGTGGACGGGGCGGGCAGTCGCACGGAATGGGACTATGACGCGATCTATCACCTTTATCCGGTGACGGAGCGGGCACCGAAGTATTTTGCCACCGGCGGACAGCCGGCAGATGTGCGGTTCGTGTCGACCTTCAGCAATGATGTGGTGTGCGGCAAGCCGGCCACCAAGGCGGACTGGAACGGGGTGACCGAGACCTTCACCTATGACCCGTTCTGCCGGCCTTATGACTATACGCATTCGGGCAGCGGCAAATATGTGAAGACGCGCTATGCGAACGAAGGCAATCCGGTCCAGCAGTCGGTTACGGTGTTCGAGCCCTGGTCGAGCGGCACCGGAGATATTTACACCCAGACCTATTATGACGGGATTGGCCGGCCCTGGCGGGTACAGAGCCTGGGCGATACGACCTCTGGTCCCCCCCGTGTCACTGACACGGTCTACGATCCGCGCGGCAATGCGGCGAAGACCAGCTTTGCCTACTTCTCCAACGAGACGCCGCAATGGACGGTCAACAGCTACGACTGGCAGGACCGGGTGGTGAAGACGGTCAATCCGGACGCGTCGCAGCGGACCTATCTGTATCTGGCACAGACGACCACCATCCCAGGGTCGAGCAATCTGCCGGTGATGGAAGTCCGCATGACCGACGAGGAGGGTAATGCCGGCACAGGGGGAACCGGCGGCAGCGGTGGCACCGGTGGTGGTGGGACGACTCCGGGCGTTCGTGATCCCGTCTCAGGCTATTACCTCAATGCGCCTGATAGCGCCTATCTAACCGGCGCAAGAGGTTTTCACCGCTGGAAGACCTTCTTCTGGTATCCCGGCTACGCCTTCCGCTGGGCTCCGAGTGGCAGTTCTTCTTCGGAAACCGTTTCGCTGACCGAAGCTCAATATAATGCGGCGGGAACAGCAACCGGCTACACTCACACCGACGGCTACACCTATTTCCGCGATCCCGCTGCTACGAACGAAGCCACATACAGTGACAGCTCCACTGGTTTAAATGGCTACCTCTCCGGCATTGCGCGGCGGAGCCCCCCGGTTTCCACGGGGGGTGGGGGCGACACCAGTGGCGGCGGCGCCAGCAGCAGCAGGCTCCATCGCTCCTTCACGGACAAGGACAACAACGTAATCCTCACCTCTCGTCAGTTGGCTGGAACGTGGGTCAACGAATACCGCACTTACGACGTTGTAGGCCGCCTCAAGGGCGTGCGCGATAATGACGGTGCGGTGTGGACCTATACCTACGACCTTGTCGGCAACCGGCTTTCGGCGAGCGATCCGGATCTGGGCACCTGGACCTATATGTTTGACAACGCCAATCGGCTGATCAGCCAGACGGATGCACGGGGCGCAGTGACGACGCTGTCCTACGACCAGATGGGCCGGCTTTTGACCAAACAAGTCAAGGCGGCTGGCGAGGCATCACCAACAACGGTGACAACCAATACCTATGACCAGGTGTTTAGCTCGCCTTCGCATAATGTCGGACTGTTGACCACATCTGCCAATGGCAACACGAACGTCAGATATAACCGCATCCAAACCGGAGCGGGGACCTACACAGGAGTGACCTATAGCACGGATGGGCTTTCCCATTGGCGAAACGACACACTGGGAAGGCAAGGCAAGACTGCCGCGGTTCGTTATGGTCTTCCAGAGGTTGGTGTAGGCTTGGCCTCGCCCTATTGGCTCTACAATGCGTCCGACCGCCTCTATTCGATCCCCGACTACATCACCTCAACCCTCTACGAGGCGGACGGCCAGACGAAGTCGATCAGCTATGCCAACGGGGTGACGACGGAGTTTACCTATTCGCCGACCCGGCGGTGGCTGACACGGGTGACGACAAAGAAGGGCACCACGGTGCTGATGGACAATCAGTACACCCGCGACAAGCTCGGTCGGATCAAGACGATCACTGGTCTCACCCCTGCCGACAGCTGGACCTATGGCTATGACGACCTCGACCGTCTGATCTCGGCCGACAATGCGGGCAACAACGCCCTTGATGAGACCTATAGCTATTCGGCAACCGGCAATCTTCTGTCGCGAACCCGGATCGCCGGCACCTATACCTATCCGGCCGGCAACGCGGTGCGTCCGCATGCGGCGACCCAGATCGGGGCGAAGACGATCGGTTACGACGCCAACGGCAACATGGTCTCGGACGGCACCCGCAGTCTTTTGTGGGACCGGTCGAACCAGCTTGCCAGCGTCACCCAAGGGGGATCGGCGGTGACCTTCTCCTATGGCCCGGACGGATCACGGGTGACGAAGAACTGGGCGTTCGGCAAGACGCTTTATGCCGGCGCCGATATCGAGGTCGACCGCACCACGCCGGGTGCGGAGGTCTATACCTACTATCCGCATCCCGACATCAAGGTGGTCGCCACGGCCGCCGGTGCGATCAGCAAATACTTCCTGCACCGCGATCACCTGTCGTCGGTGCGGCTGGTGACGGACGCTGCCGGCAATGTTGCCGAACAGACCAGCTATGCCGCCTATGGGGAGACCACCAATCCGGCGATGCAGACGAAGAAGGGCTATATCGGCGAACGCTTCGACGTCGAGACCGGGCTGATGTATCTCAACGCCAGATATTACGACCCAGCCTTCGGTCGCTTCATCGAGAAGGATGAACAGGCCGACATGGAGGGAGACGGCGAACCGGAGGCGAAGACCATCCTTCGGCGACTGCCGGCGGCCATCACCAAACCCGGATCCACCGCATCCGCCAACGGCACCGCCTCAACCGGATCCGGCCGATAACAGAGCGCCCAGGCGAGCGGCCAACGAGGCCGCTCGCGCACCAACCCACACATCCTCACGCCACCGTTCCAACTCTCGCACCCGGAAACCCTCGATGCGCTCTCTCGTCCGGCCGTTCCTTGCCCGCGTCCTCACCATGCTCCTCATCTGCAGCATGGTGAGCGCCCCTTTCGCCTCAACTGCCAACGCACGCTTCATCTCCCCCGACGACTGGGATCCCACCAAGGAAGGTGTTGGAACAAACCGATATGCATACGCTCAGAACGACCCAATAAATAAGTCCGATCCCAATGGGCATTCCATCAGTCCCGATGTCGATGACTACGGTAGCGAAGGCACAGGGGGAGAAAGTAACACCCAGAAGGAGGAGACCCAGACCTCGAAGGATCTAAAGGAGGTAGACGACCAACCGCGTGAAAACGAGCGGGAGAAAAAGGATGAAATCCAGCAGCGCGACGCAATTGAGGTCGGGGTGATCAAGGATTTATTCGGCAAACCCGGTGGGCAAGATCGGCTGGTTGGCCCCCTTGGCGGCGGCGTTGGCTACAAAGGCGGCGGGTGGCGTTCCGGTGCGGGTGGGGGTGGCGGAGGTGCCAGCGCGCCCGCAGGGGCACGCCCACCAAATCTCACTCCTCCAGGGGCGGGGCGTTCCGGAGCCTTCAACGAAGCCAAGCGATCATCCGGTATCCCGACCAGCCAACAACCATCTAATGTTAAACCAAATTACGACAAAAGGGGTGATCTTCAGCCAGGGCGCGTGTATGAATTTGAAGTGAAAACCCCAGGAGGGGGCACTGCGACTAGAAGTATTCGTGAGGATTCCAAAGGGCATTTCTATCCAGATAACCCCTCCCAAAATCGCGGGCCTCACTTTAATGATAAGTGGGGAGGTCACTATGATTACTAATGTGCGTATTCAATATGCTGAAGATATTCGTGCGCCGAACGACATATTGAAACTTAGGTCGGTTTTACCGATCCGAACTCCGATATCGGCGGTATGTTTCTCCGTTATGTCCACGGACAGGCAACCGTCTGCTGAAGTCGCGCTCAAGGCATTGTTTGGCTACGTTCGGACGATTGAGATCGGGCTTCACGCTTATCTATTGGTCGGAAATACAGCTTTACAAACGCCTACGCGGATCGTCAGGCATCTGAGATTATGGAAAGCACTGGAGAAAAAGGGGGTAACGGTTCCCGAATCTAAGGTGAGGGCAGAATACGAAGTTACGTACGAAGGTGGTGTGAAATACTTTGGATATATGCCCGTCGACGGCGATCCTACTTCTTCGGTCTGTGACGTGATGGTCGCTGAGAAAAATGCCTACCTCTGCTTTTCAAAAACAGAGTCGGCGATCACCCAATCCGCGCAACGAGGGTGGCTTCAAGCTACCGATTTGGATCCAAATCTCATTGAATTTTTGGTGTCAGAAGATGTACTGACTGGATTTTATTTTGGCGAGTTCGATGATCCAGAGACGGGTTTTGTGCTTCTTGGGAAGGCAGAGAAGATCTCGAAATATGTGCCGGTCTAGCCTGTGGCCATTCGCTTACGTCGGTTATTAATCGACTCTCTTTGCCGCAGACGAGCCACGCCGAGATCCGGATGAAATGGTTCGAAGGGCGCCGCTGCCACCGCGTCTGACGATCCAGTTATACCACGCCCTCGGAACCTGTGGATAGATTTCCCTCGACAAACATATTGGTCCAGAGCGCGCTATCCTTGATCCATAATGTGGGGATGTTCAGTGTCTTTGCTTTGCAAGATCAGAGATATTTTGGATTGGTGGAGATCCGCAGTCTTGCCCTTGCTGAACGCATTCAAAAGGCGATCAAGAAGACTGCGTAGTGCCGATTCGCCGGAAGGGGATGAGGTCAGTTCAAGCGGCTCTTCCGTCGAACTGGGGTTCAGCAACCTCACGCAAGGATCTACGCACGGCCTCGGTGGACCGGTATTCGACGGGCCGCATCTCAGGTTCCAGTCGGCAACCATGCGCCTGCCATTCAGTCGATCGATGCAGATTGCCAGCGCCATCGTCCAGGAAAAAACCCCTTTCGCTCTTGCAGACATTTACGTGCTGCCCGCACCAGATAAGAACGACAATCGCCAATCCTCATTCTACGTCATAAAGAAGGAGAGGATTGATCCAAAACTTGCCGAAGTCGCCGCCATGCGGCCTCGGGTTAATCGGCTGGGCATTGTCGATGATGGCCAGGTAATTTGGCTTCCCTCTCGTGCCCTCGAACATCTTCACCCGGCATTCCATCACATCCGGCACTGGCGGAATGGGTTACTTGCGGCGTTCGCGATAGTGCTCGTTGCCAGTGGTGCCACCTACGCGCACTTCCTCTCCAGGTATTCGGCCACTCAGCAGGAACTTGCCAGCGTGGTGGAAGCCAAGCGCTCCGAGGCTCGCCAGGTGCGAGCACTCCTGGATCGGCAACAGAAGAGCATCGCGGCCGTTGAAGCTGCTCGCAAAGGCAAAGCGCAGTCTGTCCCAGTCGTTCGAGTGTGGGAGGAATTGACCCGGATCTTGCCGGACGACGCTTGGCTGACGGATATCGCAGTCGATGGCGATGTGCTGACGATAACCGGTTTTGCGGCGGAGTCGGCGGCTGCCTTGATTGCCACCCTTGATGCCTCCGAACTTTTTTCAGCGCCGAGCTTCACCTCGCCGGTCGTACGCATTCCCGGTCAGACCGGCGAACGCTTCGAGATCCGATTGCGGGTACGGCCTGCATGACGGAGCTGTTGATCACGTTGATGAATGCACCCCGCTATGCGCAGCGCTCCGTGGCGCTGGGCGTTCTGGGCCTGGTGAGCATGATTGTTGTCGTGACGGTGGTCTATTTGGGGTCCTTTCTGTCGACGAAGGTTGCCGATATCGCGGATATGCGGGCTGAGCTTTTCCGTCTCGATGAGATCATCGCGCGCAAGCCTTTGACCGAAGTGAGCATCCCAAGCGTGGAACCTGCTGCGGCAACCTTGTTCATCGAGGGCGAGAGCCTTCCGGCTATCCAGGCCAAGCTTCAGGAGCGGGTCAATACGATTGCGCGCTCATCAGGAGCCACAATCGCGTCGATCAGCGGTACATCACCGATCGAGCTTGGAGGTGCAACTTACGCCGGCGTGCGAGCAGATGTGGAAGGCAGTTTGAAAGCGTTTCACGAGGTCGTTCGACAGCTTGAAACCTCGGAACCACCGCTGATAATCCGCCAGGTGGCGATCCGTGGAACGAATAGAGTTTTGCAAGGCGTGTTATCGGAGCCACTTCAACTTGCCGGTCAGATTGCAGTCTACGGGGCGGTCGGCCCGACGGTGGTTTTACCCGATAAGGGGAAGCCATGAGATGCTGAGATCAGTTGACATCCGATGGCTGGCCCTGTTTTCGATGGTCGTGGTTTTGTTTTGCCTTGGCGCGCTCAATGTCGCGATTTCCGGAATGAGCGTGGACATTTCTCCGCTCGAGGTGGAATTGCCGAGACACACTCCGGTGCCGGCCGCCAAAGACAAGAACCAGCCTATAGTCGTCACCGATTGGAACTTGCCGGAGACGCTTGTCCGTCCGGTCTTCAGCCCGACGCGGCGTGATTTCGTTCCGCCGCCTACGCCGGTCGCGAAGCCCGTCGCGCCGGTCGTCATGGAAGTGCCACCCAGCCAGCCACCTTCGCCGCCGAACATCAAGCTGCGCGGGACCAGAACGGTCAGCGGCAGGTTTTCAGCCCTGATCGCGACAGATGAAAAAAACGTGGATTGGTTCAGGGAGGGGGAGAGGGTCTTGGGGTGGACCATCGTGTCCATCGAAGCGGATCGGATGTCGCTTAGCACCGGCACATCTAGCGCTGTCTTCTCGCTCTATGACACTGGAACGAAAAGAGCCGATGGCCCAGCAAACTGAAAGACAAGGGGATTCCGACGATAGCGGCTTTGCACTGCTGGCCGTGCTCGGCTTCATCTTGCTGTTTGCGATGTTTCTGGCCCCGTTTGCGGCCTCTTCCCGGCTAAAGGCACTGACCGTCGGACATGAATATAACCAGGCCCGTCTCGGGAACGCCGTCCAGGCCATCAACGGCTATATTACTTGGCGGATTGGTGCCGATCCTCGCTGGCGGGGTGTGGTTGACAGCGGAGGCCTTTTCGCGTCGGAGTGCGTTATCAAGGACGTCTCCATGAAGATCGCGATCATCCCGCATGTGAGCCTTATTAATCTGAATACGGCAGAGGAGCCACTGCTGGTTGCTGGTTTCAGAGGCATCGGTTTGAGCGGGATCGATGCACAGAACGCCGCTCAAAAAGTCATGCGGTTTCGGTCGCCAGGCACGAGCAATGGTGACGATCGGGGCATCGATGCCGGGCCGAAGCGCGCCCCCTTCGAAGATATCTCGGAACTACATGATTTCGAGGCGCTTCGCGGTATCGCGCTAGCGGATCTGGGTCACGTTTTTTCGGTGCGGGAGGGGCGAGCTATTCTCTCCAGGTCGAGGGAAACAGGCGGTGCGTCGATGTTTTACACGATCGAGACGGTACTATTCGATGGAGATGATTGGACAGGGTCCGCCTCGGTTTTTTCCGTGGCGACCCGTAGTGGCCCAAGCCAGAAGGTCGCGACTATTGATGTAGACACGAAACCTCCTATGCCCAAGAGCAAGGGAAATTGCGCGTCTTTGCTGGATGGGGATGTCACTCGGGTGTTGGAGGAAGTGCTTGCATGATCTCTTCTTCGGCATCTCCTCAGGCATTTTTGACCTTCCTGGAAGATTCGGAGCGGATCTCGGTGGAGGCGGCAGCACGTGCCAGAGCGGCTGAGCGAAAAACGGGCCAGGCAATTGACGTCATTATTCGAGAACTGGGCATCCTGCCCGAAGTGGCCATTGCCAACGAACTGGCCAGGTTCCTGCAGATAGGGTCCGTGGCGAAGCTTCCTGCGATGGAAAGCAACGAGCTTCTCGAACGCCTTGGTCTTGATTTCGCGGCAGACAAGGCAATCGTTCCTCGCCTGGCGGAGAATGGTGACCTGCTGCTCACGGTCGCCAATCCCTTCGACGCGGATACCATCGGTGCGGTGAGCTATTTCTTTGAACTTCCTGTTCGATTGGAAATAACGCCCCGAAGCGCGGTCGATGATTTTATCAGGGACATCAGGCAAACCTCAGAACCTGTTGGCTTAGTTGATGGCGTTGACGCGGTCGCCGATGTGGATCTCGAGCGGCTGCAGGATATCGCGCGCGACGCGCCAGTCGTAAAATTCGTCTCCAGGATTATCCAGAAGGCGGTCGATGAAAGGGCGACGGACATACACCTCGAACCTGAGGCCAATTCCATGGGTGTCAGGTTTCGCCGCGATGGAATGCTGACCCATGTGGAAAGCGTTTCTCACGCTTTGCATGCCGGCGTGATCAGCCGCCTAAAAATTCTGGCCCGCCTCAATATTGCGGAGCGGCGGTTGCCGCAGGACGGCCGGCTTCGGCTCTCCGTGCGAGGGCAGGAGGTCGATTTCCGTCTTTCCGTCGTTCCTTCGATCCACGGTGAAACGGTCGTGCTTCGTATCCTGGACCGCGAGACCGTACATCTGGATCTCAAAAGCCTAGGGTACGATGCCGCTTCGGCAGAGAAGATCAAGGCCATCACCGGAAGACCGAATGGCATGGTGCTGGTGACTGGCCCCACCGGCTCGGGCAAGACCACGACGCTCTATTCGATCCTTGCTGAACTTAATCGGCAGGAGGTGAAGATTTTCACCGTGGAGGATCCGGTCGAGTATCGCATGACAGGGGTCACGCAGTTACAGATTGATCCCGCCATCGGCCTGACGTTTGCGTCGGCATTGAGATCGGTCCTGCGACAGGATCCGGACATTATCCTGGTTGGTGAAATTCGTGACCGCGAGACTGCCGAAATCGCGATCCAGGCGGCGCTGACGGGCCATCTGGTTCTTTCGACCCTCCATACCAATAGCGCGATCGGCGCCTTCAGCCGGTTGCGGGATATGGGCATAGAGCCATTTCTGATCGACGCGACCATGCAGGGGGTCATTGGCCAGCGCCTCCTGCGAAAATGTTGCGATCAATGCCGGGAATGGGCGGATAAATCCGGCTGTTTTGCCTGCGCCGGAACCGGTTTCAAAGGCCGTCAGGCGACGTTCGAGATCCTGCAGATGTCCGACCGTGTTCGCCAGGCAGTGGTACAGGGAGTAAGCCAGGAGGAAATCGAAACGCTCGCCAAGCAGGAGGGCATGATGCTGATGCGCGACCATGCTTTCCAGCTCGCGGCCGAGGGCAAGACCACGCTTGCCGAAGCTGTCAGAGTTGTCGAGCTGGAAGACCGCTAAATGCTGAGGTTTTCCTACACGGCTTTTAATCCGCAGGGCCGGCAACAGAAGGGGCAGATCGATGCGCAGGATATTGCCGACGCACGCCGCAGACTGAGAGCCGAGGGGCTTTCCGTCTCCACCTTGAGGGCCGCAGATTCCGGATCGGAAAAGCCGGGGACAGCATCGGCAATCCGTTTTAGCCGTGCCTTCAACAAAACGCGGTTTTTTGCAGATCTTTCAGTCTTGATGAACGCGGGTCTGGGCATCGATCAGGCACTGCGGGCTATGCAGGATGCCGCGCCGCGAGGTGGAGACCGGCAAGTTATCGGTACGATAATCGAAAGGCTCTCCTCTGGCGCTACCCCCTCGATAGCCTTGTCCAGTCTAAACGGTCTGCCGGAAGACGCTTTGGCATTGATCTCAAGCGGGGAACATAGCGCGCGCCTACCTCACGTGATGAAGATTATCGCTGCGGATCTTGAAAAGCGTGATGCGCAGCGCAAGCAGCTTATCGATGCGTCTGTTTATCCGTTATTCCTCTTGGTGATGATGTTCTTTGCGATCGGCGTGGTCACGTTCGTTCTTGTTCCGACGCTGGAGCCAATTTTCGAAAGTTCCGGCCGCAATCCGCCTTTTATCGTTGCCTTGCTTTCCAGCTTGCGGGGAGGGCTAGGTGATCCTGTGGCGCTTTTCGCGATATTTGCGTGCATCATACTCGTTGCGGCATTTGCCATTCTACGGCCGTCGTCCATACAAGCTGCTTTCGCGGCAGTTTTGCTCAAACTTCCATTCCTCGGGCGTGCCGTTTCCCAATCCGCCCTTGCTCGATATCTGCAAAGCCTTTCCTTGCTTCTCGAAAATGCGGTTCCCTTACCGGACGCGCTGGCACTTTCCGCCCGTTGTTGCCCTGCGATTTCCTTCCGCGAGAAGCTACTTTCCATGCGGGACGTGGTGATCTCGGGGAAAAGGCTACCGGAGGCTTTCGCCGCCAGCGGCCTCTTTCCACGAGGGGCGGTTTCGCTGGTGGCGATCGGCGATGAGGTCAACAAACTCCCGGCGGTGCTGGATAATGCTGCCGGCGTGTTGCGATCCGATGCTCAACGGCTCACCGATCGTTTGCTGGCATTGATGACTCCCGCCATCACGATATTTCTCGGTATCCTCATTGGGGGATTGGTGGTCTCGGTGATGACGGCGCTGCTGGGGATCAATGAGTTGAGTATTCAGTGATGGATCCCAGTTCCACCCGCCGCGACAAAATTGCCGGCTTCAGTCTGACCGAGATGCTGGTTGTTCTCGCTATCATTGGAATACTTTTTTCCCTTGCGATTCCATCATACCGGTCTCTGACTAGAGTGACCCCTCAGAGCGTCGCGCGGCAGGTGCTGTATATGGCACAGTCTACACGCTTGAGCGCTCTTAAAACGGGCTCCTCAAAATCCCTGTTCCTTGACACAAGGAGCGGTAGCATCCGATCTGATGCCAAAGTGGCCACCATTGTCATGCCAGCGGCGATCGCCTTTTCGGCGACCATCGGCCGCGACAACCGCACGACCGCGGAACAAGGCAATATCACCTTCTTCCCGAATGGTAGCGCGACCGGAGGTGCGATCCGGTTTCGTTCGGGCGGCGCACCTGAGGCCGTCTTGCTGGTCAATTGGCTGACGGGCGTTCCTACATTGACCACGGCGGCGTCCCATGAAGGTCGATGATAGTCGGGATGGTTTTACGCTGCTGGAGACGTTGATCGCTTTCCTGATCTTGTCGACGGCGCTGGCTATTTCGGCGCAAGCTATCGGTATTGCCACTAAAAGCCTCTCGATTTCAGAGGATCGTAAAGAGGTTCTTAGGGTTGCAGATTCGTTGCGTATCGAGACTTTGCCTAGGGTTCTGCGCGGGGAACGCGATGAGGAAGGGGCGACTGGAGCATTGCGCTGGAAGATCCACGTTGTACCTGTTCAATCTCTACAGGTGGGAGACAAGGGAGCTGTGCTTGCAGTTATGACCCTGTTCACGCGCTCAGGCAGGGCCCATAAATTCGTCTACTTCAGTCCTGATCTTTGATGCCTCAGATGGCCACGCGGAAAGCGCCGTCAAAAGATAACGCAGCTTCGCAGACCGGCGGCTTCACTCTCGTTGAAATGCTGGTCACGCTCTGCATTACAGCGCTGCTTTCGGGGCTGATGGTGGCTTCGATTGGCCAGCTTCGACCAATGCACAGGATCACGGAAGTCAATGACGCCGAGATGGAGCTCGAAGCTGCCAGCGCTTACTTGCAATCTCTCCTTGGGCAGGCCCGTCGTTTGGCGCCCATAAAAGATGATCCGGCAAAAAAAGCTGTCTTTTCCGGTAATGCAACAGGGTTCAATTTTGTGGCAACCGCGATGGTCGGCAGTCAGCGCTTATCCCTGCGTGACGTAGAGATAAGGGCTCGCCAAACCCGGGATGAGTTCGCTCTCATGCAAAGCAACATTCCACGAAGACTGTTTTCCAAGGCACAGAGCGAAGAGTTTACGATCATCGCGGCCCTGAAATCGGTCAGGTTCTCGTATCTGGCGTCGCCAGAATATTCGGCGCCATCATGGAAAGATGTCTGGACCGACCGTGAAGCCTTGCCCTATGCGGTGAAGATAAATCTCGTCGGTATTCGATCCGGTCGCGAAACGGCGATCGAAAGAATTGCGATCATCGATATCGGCCGGTAGTCAGTTTCCGGCGAGGTCAGCGTCCTGGCCGGTACCGCCCATCTTGCGATCCCGTCCGAAGGACAGAATCTGAAATGGTTTTTCTTCCGCCGGGCTTCGGTATTGATATGGGCTATTCCACGGATCAGCGAAGACGCCGGCATTCTTGATATAGGGCCCGTTCCAGGTCGCGGCATTGGTCGGTCGGGTAGCCAGGGCTGCAAGACCTTCTTCCGTGGTCGGATAGTGCCCGGTATCAATATAGTAGAGTTCTAGCGCGCTCTCGAAATTCTTGATCTGGGCTTTAGTGGTGTCGACCTTGGCCGATTCCAGATAGCGCAGAACCTGGGGAGTGGCGAGCGCTGCAATTAGGCCGATGATCGCGAGAACCACCAGAAGCTCCACGAGGGTGAAGCCCTCGATGGCAGCCTGGCGCTTGATGCCAGATTTGAGAATGGGTCGGAATGTGATCATGAAATTTGTCCGATGAAAGGTCCGTAAAGTCGTTCGAGGTTCCAGGTGACAACCAGAGACCCGGCAAGGAAAGGGCCAAAAGGGATCTTCTGAGTTTGGACGTCTTTCCTGGCGAGGTTGAAGATCAACAGGAAAACGAGCGCCAATGACGACGCCAGAAACAGAAAGATTGGAAACATCCACGGGCTGAACCAGACAGCGGCCGCGCCGGCCAGCTTCACATCCCCCAGGCCCAAACCGACGCGACCAGTGAGTCTGAGATGCACCTGACGTATGGTCCACATCAGAAGCGCGACGAGCAACGCAAATGCGCAGGCCGTGAACGTCTCAACCCACCCCTGTTGAAGCCGAAACATCAATCCGGCGGCGAGGAGCGTGACGTTGACGGCGTCCGGAATGATGAACCACCGGAAATCAACGTAGCAGATGACGCCAAAGCAGATGACCAGAACGGCTGTCAGGATGAATATCACAGAAGAGCTCAATAACTCAGGCGTTTGATATCTTGTTCGAGCTTGCTCGATCCGCCGCGCCGTTTCTTGATGTCAGAGGAGAAATCAAGCTGCTGCCGGAACTCTTCCGTCACGTTTCGGGCCTCGTTGACGTCTCTGACGATCCGCGGCTTGATGAAGATGATCAGCTCGGTTTTCTTGATGGTATCGGTTTTGCTCTTGAACGCGTTTCCCAGGAGAGGAATGTCGCCGAGGATCGGGACCTGCGTACGAACCAGATCGTTCTTCTGCTGGATCAGCCCGCCAAGTGCCAGGCTTTCATTGTCGTTGACGACCACGCGTGTCGAAACTTTCCGCTGCTGGATCGTCGGTGAATCGATGCCGGACGAAGTGGTCTTCACCACGTCACTCACCTCCTGCTGAATATCCAGCATGATCTTGCCGGAGGTGTTGATGCGCGGCACGACTGTCAGGATGATGCCGGTGTCCTTCATCTCGACCGAATTGACAACCGGCGCGCCTGCATCGTCGATACTGCGGGACTGGCGTGTCACGATGGGAACCTGGTCGCCGATCTGCAGGACGGCTTTCTGATTGTTGAGCGCCATCAGCGTTGGAGCGGAAACGACATTGACGTCGGTAACGCTGGAGAGCGCATTCAACGTCACGCGGATGTCCTTGGTGGCGTAGCTCCACGCAAGCGCCGGAAAGCTGGCACCGGTCCCACCGCTTGCAAGATCGGAAAAGCCAAAGTTGGAACGGCCGCTTTCGAAGAACCAGCGAAGGCCGAACTTGAGCTCGTCTCCGAGTGTTACCTCCGCAATGACCGCTTCCAGCATTACCTGCGTCGGAACGACGTCAAGCTGGCGGAGAAGTTTCTCGACCCGCTCGTATTCCCGCGCGGTCGTTGAGATCAGGAGGGCGTTGTTCTCAATATCCGCTACAACCGAAGTTTTGGGTGTGCGCGACCCCGCAGAGGGGCTGTTAGGCTGAGTGTTCGGATCGCCAGGCACAGCTTGGCGTGATCGCTGCTCGTTATAGGCCGTGGCTATCGTTGTAGGTTCCAGGTCCGGAGCGATCGGATTGTCGATCTGGATTTGCTCGCTCCCGGTAGACTCGCGCTCTTTCAGGACGGACTGCAGAACCTGCGCGAGCTCTTTCGCAGGTCTGTTCTGGATGTTGTAGACGAACAGTCGTTCCTCATTCGTGCTGGCGAGCCTGTCCAGTTTAGCGATCCATGCTGTCGCACGGGCGAGATAGGCCGGCCGGGAGGTGATAACGAGGACGGCGTTCAAGCGTTCGTTCGGGATGAACCGGATGATCTTGCTACCAGGCCCATCTTCGGCGGCGAAGATCGACGTGAGCTCTTTGGCAACCGCTGCGGACTGTGACGCCTTCAACGGGTGAAGAGCGACCGACATTCCCTTCATCCAGTCGACATCGAAGATGCCGATAGCATTGCGCATCGCGGCGAGGTCATTGCTGGTGCCTGCGAGCACGATAATGTTGCGATGGTCGTCGACCCGCAGGATCGATCCCTGCCTGCTGATGGGATCGAGAATACCTTTCATTTCGGCCGCGGCCACGTATTTGAGCTCGATCGCTTGCACCTTGATGCCAGGGCCGCTGATCGGATTTGACGCGGTTGCAATCTCCGGGGTGGACGAGAAGGCTTCGGAGGCAGGGACAATCTGATAGTTGCCGTTTTGCTTTGTAATAACTGCTCCGTTGACAGCCAAGGCTGACTCGAAAATCTCGAGCAGCGCATCGCGCGAAACAGGCGTCGCGGTCTGAAGCGTCACAGTACCCGCCACCCGCGAATCGACGACGTAATTGGCGCCCAGCGTATCGCCGAGCACGCTTTTGGCCGCCGCAGCGACCGGCGCATTGACCAGATTGAGGCTATAGCCTTCCCCGCCCTTTGTCGTCTTGCCAGTCGATATTGCAGGTTGTGAGGAGAGGAAGCTTCCAGTGCCGACTTGCGAGGCCCCGCTGAAAACACCTGCATCCGAAGTGGACGCTGCGAAACTGTGAGACGTGCCATGTGAAACCGGAAGAGGTTTCCCTCGAGAGTCCAGTTCGCTCAGTTTTACCGAAAAGACATCATTGATGGAATCTGTCGAATTGCAGCCCGAGAGCAACGCAATGGCCAGCAGGCAATACGACTTGGAATGCTTCATGAAATGACCCGCCCACTTACCGTGCCGATCCTATAGAAGAGGTGCTTCGACGCCATCGCCAAAGTACGCGCAATGGTTCTGTCCACAATTTTTACACGTTAGATCTGAGCCATTGCTAATATATGTGTCATCGTCTCATATTTTTGTTGTTAGCGTCACAAAACGGTTGCGCTGGGTAGGTTGTGCGACGTTAGGATGCGTCGTGTTTTGATGACGAATTGATTCGCTTCGAGGGGGCTCATGCGTAGCAGTCGGGTTTGTTTTGCGGCTTTTGCCGCCACGGTATCGCTTTGCGTTTTTTCGGGTGGGGTGACGGGAGCGGTGGTTGCCGACGGGCTGCTGGGGCGTGGGGCACAGGCGGCCGAGCAGGGCGTGAAGCCGGGTGGGTTTGGAAGCGGCACTGGTCTTGGTGGCGGCGCGATGGGCCGCACGGGAACTGGGCTATTCGGGCAGGCTGGTTCGGGCGGCGCTTCTGGGAGCGAGGCGCTTGAGCAGGGAGCCGGTGCCGGTGCATCGTCGAACGATCGTGCGGTTGACCGGACGCTTGGGCTCGGCAAGCCGCAGGAAAAAGGTTTGGGGACAGGGGCTGCGGGTAGCAAGGCCGCGGGTGGCAGTGCCGCGGATCCAGAGAACGAAACCGGCAAGGCTGGCACGACCGCGCTGGGGAAGCCGGCAAATGAGCAGGAGGATGGTGGCAACCAAAAACCTGCCGAGCAGGAGGCGATTACTACGATGTCCTCTGCCGGCGAGCCGGCCGGTACCATACAAGTGGCCAGCGCCCCACAGAAGCCGTCGATCCCGGAGATCACGGGCAATGGGTTCTTCACCCAGAAGATCGGCATCGACGTTCCCGGCTTCCGTGGCCTGGAGCCGAAGCTCTC
>NZ_JAVDTC010000019.1:0-7862 GCF_031455615.1 Neorhizobium sp. 2083
TTGGAGAGACCCGTGATCGTCAGGCTCTGGCCCGTTTCATCGGCCGCGCCCTTGCCGTCGTTGCCGAGCAGCGAAGCGAAGCTGATGATCCGCACGCCGCTGTCTTCGGCAACCGAGGACAGAACGTCGTCCACCGCAGCCGGTGCATCGTTGACCGGTGTCACCGCGAACGAGACAGAACCGACGTCCGTCTTGAAGTCGTTAGCGCCGTTGGTCTGGCCGTTGTCACGGACCGTATAGTCGAACGAGGCTGCACCGTTGAAGTTCGCCGACGGCGTGAACTCGATGTTCGTGCCGTTGATGACCGCAGTGCCGCCGACGATGTTGGAGAGACCCGTGATCGTCAGGCTCTGGCCCGTTTCATCGGCCGCGCCCTTGCCGTCGTTGCCGAGCAGCGAAGCGAAGCTGATGATCCGCACACCACTGTCTTCGGCAACCGAGGACAGAACGTCGTCCACCGCAGCCGGTGCATCGTTGACCGCCGTAATGCTGACGCCGATCGAACCAGTCGATATCTTGGTATCGCTATGAACCAGATGGTCGGAAAGCGTGGCGCTATCGACGACGGTCGCCGAAACGCCGAGGTTGAAGTTGCCGGCAAAATCGTGCGGCGGCGTCATCGTCAAGCCGTTGGTGTTGACCCCGGCGGCATTCTCGATGACCCAGACCCCGTTCACCAGAGAGCCCTGGCTGAAGGTCGCACCGGCCGGGAAGCCGGACAGTTCGATCTTCGTGACCTTCTCGGAACCGTCGGTATCGCCAACGGCGATGTTGAGGCCGATGAGGGCGGCGGCATCTTCGCTGCCGGAGCCGGAACCGGAGATCGTAGCGGTGTCCGCGATCGGACGAACGTCGATGGTAACGGTGCCCGTGCTGCTCAGGTTTCCATCGGAAACACCGTATTGCAGGACCGCATATCCGCTCTCGTTGGCCAGCGGCTTGAAGTACAGAGTACCATTCTGTTCAAACGAGATGGATCCGCCCAGCTGACTTCCGACGCTAATGCCGTTGGCCGTGAGGGGACTGCCCTCGATGTCGCTGTCATTGGCGAAGAGCTTCAGGCCCGAGATGGCGGTGTCTTCGTCCGTGACGTAGACATCGTTCGTTACGATCGGCGCGTCGTTGACCGGGGTCACCGTGAGGGTGAACGTGTCAGACACGGACAACGAACCGTCCGACGCCGTAACCTTCACGTCGATGGCACCGTTCCAGTTCAGATCTGGCGTGCCGCTGAACGTCATGGTGGCGGCATCGAAGTGCAGCCAGCCAGGCAATGCGGTGGTGCCGTCAGCCAAGGTGGCGGTATAGGTCAGCGAGGCCGAGTCGACATCGCTGAATGTGCCGCCGGGAACCGTGAAGCTGAGCGCGTTATCTTCTGCGATCACTTGGTCGGCGATGGTGCCATTCAGAACCGGAGCATCGTTGGTACCGGTGATGTTGATCGTCAGGCTGGCACTCGATGTCAGACCATGGGCATCCGCCATCGTGTAGGTGAAGACATCGCTCGCAGCCGCATCCTTGGCAAGCGCCTGGGTGTCGCCGTCATTGTTATCCAGCGCATAGGCATAGCTGCCATCGGAATGGATGGTGAGCATGCCATAGGCGCCTGCGATCATGACGTCACCGTTGCCGGCCGGAACGGCTGTCGCCGGGCCTGCACCGAACTGGATCGCGGTCACATGCTTGCTGTCGAAAGCACCGTCGGCGTCCGTGTCGTTGGTCAGAACGTTGCCGGTCGCCGAAGCATCACCCGCCGTGCCGTTGGCAACGCCGCCGGCTTCGACCACCGGGTCACCGGTATTGTTGTCGGTAACCGCATGCGGCGCGTCGTTGATGAGGTCGATCGCCTGCATCGTGCCGCCGGCGCCGCCATTTTCGCCCTGGAAGGTGAACTGTTCGATATTCTTCGCCGTCGCCACGACGTGGCCGCCTAGGCTGAAGGTGAAGGTACCGTCAGTTGCCCTGACGATGTCGTAGTCGGACCACTTGCCGGCAAGCTTCACCGTATCGATGTCGCCGCCCGTGGTATCGTCGAGGTCGTTGATCTCGACCTTGGTGCCGACCAGGCCGGTCAGGTCGATGGTGTCGCTGCCGACGCCGCCGTTGATCACAACCGTCGTCGGCGCGATTGCCGTGCCGCCCAGGTCGCCGACAGCGATGCTGTCGCCGGCACTTCCGAGCGTCACTTCGATACGCTCGATTTCGTCGGCGCGAACGGTCGCACCATTGGCGCCGGTATAGCTGACCACAATGTCGGTGGCGTTTTCGGCCGGGACGATATCCGTACCGCCGATTGCCTTCGCGATGTTGAAGCTGCGCTGTACCGCATCACCGGCAATCTTGAGCACGTCATAGTCCGGGTTGCTTGTCCCGGTTTCCGACCCACCGTCGATGATGTCCGCGCCGGTGCCGACCTTGTAGAGGATCGTATCGTTGCCTTCGCCGCCACGGATCGTGTCTGCGCCGGCCGAGCCGGTGATGGTGTCATTGCCGGCACCGCCATCGAGGGTGAGCGCCACACCGCTCAGATTGCTGGCATTGATGACGTCATTGCCGCCCTTGCCTTCGATGACGAGCTCGGAAGTGCTGATCCCCGAAATGGACGGAATGCCGTTGCCGTAGACCTGCAGGAGGTTGGAATTGCCTTCGATCGTGATCGTCTCGGCGGCGTCCTGGGTGCGGACCGTGATCTTGTCGGCGCCTTCGGCCTGATAGAGCACCACCGACTCGATGTTGGTGGCGTTGACGTCGACAACGCCGTCGCCGTCGACATCGAGGGTGAAACCGGTCGAAGTCACAGTCAGAACCGCGGATTCTGCGGTGGCGTTTCCGGAAGTCAGGAGAACGTCACCGTTGGCACCGCCATCAATGGTGTCCACGCCATCGCCGATGGCATAGTTGAAGGTGTCGCCACCGGTCCCGCCGTCGATCGTGTCGTTGCCGAGACCGCCGGTGATGTTGTCGTTGCCGCTGCCGCCGTTGATCGTGTCGTTGCCGGCGCCGCCCCAGATTTCGTCACTGCCGGCGCCGCCTTCGAGGATGTCATTGCCGCCGAGGCCGGAGATCAGGTCGTTGCCGTCGCCACCCTTCAGCGTATCGGCAGCAGCACCGCCACCGATCGTATCGTTGCCGCCGGCGCCGTCGATCAGAATGCCGAGACCGTTGTCGCTGGTATAGTTCGCATCCATCAGGATGACGTCATTGCCATCGGAGCCGACGACTTCTTCGATGCCCGAGAAGGTCGGGGCACCGGGATGATAGTTGTCGAGCACGAAGCCCGCCGCGCTTTCCTTGTCGAGCACGACCTTGTCATACCCCGTACCGCCGATGATGGCGTCGCCGGTGCCCGCAAGACCGATCAGCGAAACCGACGCCGTGGTACCGTCACCGAGAAGAACGGCGCGCGGCCCGTAGGGACCGGCATCGATATCGGCGCCGAGGACGATCGTGTCGTCACCTGCACCACCATTGAGCGTGTCGTTGCCGTCGCCGCCTTCGAGGACGTTGGCGCCGTCATTGCCGATGATCGTGTTGTTGAGGCCATCGCCCACAACCTTGATCGGAGCTTCGCCCTGCAGCGTGATTTTCTGGACACCGTCCAGCGTCAGGACGATGCCGGTATCCTCGGCACCGCCGACGACCGTCAGGTCTTCCTTGGTGATCGTTGCGGACTGGTTGATGACCGTACCGACCAGTTCGATACGGAAGCCTGCAGACGCTGCGGTGTTCGCGTCGGTGATCGTCGTGAACGTGCCGACCAGGTTGTTGCCGTCGAACAGCCGGACAGGTGCCAGCAGATCGAGGGTCAGGTCATTGAACTGGATCTTCTCGATGCCGTAGAGGTTGTCGGTGTCGACGCTGACATGCACGCCTGTGAATTCCGGCGCGCCATTTAGCGCCTGAACCCTCCAGATGCCGAGACCGCCACCGAGTACCGTGGTGTCGAAGAAGACATGATAGTTGCTCGCGGAACCGCCATAGTTTGCGCTATCGGCTTCACCAACGGTAGCATTCAGGTCGGCGCCGGTGTTGCTGGTGCCATTGCCGAAAAGGCTATCGGCGTGCTTGCCACCCCAAAGGGTGTCATTGTCGGCTCCACCCTTGATGATGTCTGCACCGTCTCCACCGGCGAGCGTATCAAGGCCCTGGCCGCCGTCGAGCACATCGTTGCCGCCGCCGCCATTGAGCGTGTCGTTGCCGATGCCGCCTTCGAGGGTGTTGGCGCCGTCATTGCCGATGATCGTGTTGTTGAGGCCATCGCCGACAACCTTGATCGGAGCTTCGCCCTGCAGCGTGATCTTCTGGACGCCGTCCAGCGTCAGCACGATGCCGGTATCCTCGGCACCGCCGACGACCGTCAGGTTCTCCTTGGTGATCGTTGCGGACTGGTCGGTGACCGTGCCGACCAGTTCGATACGGAAGCCGGCAGACGCTGCCGTGTTCGCATCGGTGATCGTCGTGAACGTACCGACGAGATTGTTGCCGTCGAACAGCCGGACAGGCGCCAGCAGATCCAGGATCAGATTGTTGAACTGGATCTTCTCGATGCCATAGAGGTTGTCGGTATTGCTGAGCGAGCCGCCCGTCATCAGTTCCGGCGCGCCGTCCAGCGCTTCGACCTGCCAGATGCCGAGGCCGCTGCCGAAGGCATTCGGGTTGAAGAACACGTGATACTTGTCCGCGGATCCGCCATAGTTCGCGCTATCGGCTTCACCAGCAGTCGCATTCAGATCCGAGCCCGTATTGCTCGTTCCGTTACCATAAAGGTTGTCGGATGCCTTGCCGCCCCAAAGAGCGTCGTTGTCGGCTCCGCCCTTGATGATGTCGGCGCCGTCCCCGCCGGCAAGGGTATCCATACCCTGGCCGCCGTCGAGCACGTCATTGCCGGCACCGCCGACGATCGTGTCGTTGCCGAGGCCGCCTTCGATCGTCGTGCGACCCGCAGCTTCGTCGGTGACGTAGTCGGACCTCATGACGATCACGTCGTCGCCGTTGGTGCCGACGATCCGTTCGACGCCCTCGATGTTGTTCTGGTAGCCATCCAGCACGAAGCCTTCGGTACTAGCCTTGAGGTAGATCGTATCACCGAGGTCGAAACCGCCGTTGATCGAGTCGAGCGTACCGGCCTTGCCGGAAATATCGACGTTGCCAACCGTCAGGCCGACCAGCGGAACGCTGTGAAGCGTACCCGGAGCGTAGGTCATGTCGGCGGTGACATTGATGGTATCGCTGCCGGCGCCGCCATGGATCGTGTCGGCGCCGAGGCCGCCCCAGATCACGTCGTTGCCATTGCCGCCGGACAGGGTGTCGTTGCCACCGAGACCGGAGATCAGGTCGTTGCCGTCGCCGCCGTTGAGGATATCGGCCGAGTTCGAGCCGCCGAGGATATCATTGCCCTCGCCGCCTTCGATGGTGATCGGGCCGCCGTCCGCGGTAGAGCCCGCAGCCAGGATGATGACGTCATTGCCATCGGTACCGACGATCTTTTCCACGCCGGAGAGATAACCCGGAGCCGTGTTGTAATCGGCCACGAAGCCCGGCTTGCCATCCCGCTCGAGAATGATCGTATCGTTTCCAGTGCCGCCGATCACCTTGTCGGAGGTGCCGGCCAGGCCATCGATGTTGACGGCAACCACGCTGCCGTCGCCGAGTTGAACGTTGCGGGTGCCGGAACCGGTCACGTCCGCACCGAGAACGAAGGTGTCGTTGCCTTCGCCGCCATCAAGGATATCGGCTCCGAGACCGCCATCCAGATAGTCGTTGCCGCCATTGCCGGAGAGCTTGTTGGCCTCGCCGCCGCCAATCAGAACGTCATTGGCAGAGCCGCCCATCGCATCGGTGACGCCGGTCACATTGTCGATGCCGACAACCTTGTCGGAAACCAGGATGCCATCGGTTGCCCGGTCGCCGGCAACGGTCTGTCCAAGCACGGTATGTGCCGTGCCGTCGAGATTGACGAATACGCTCGAGGAAAGGTTGGAATAGTTGATCGAGTCGATCGAGCCCGCGGCATCGACACGAACGGTGATCGTCGAGGCGGCACTGGTGTCGCCATCGGCATCGGTTGCCGTGAAGCCGAGCGCGATGTCGATATACTGGCTCGTCGCATTCGGAGCCGTATGATCCAGCGGCTGCAGCAGCGAGAAGGTGTAACCGCCAGTCGCGGCATTGAGCAATGCCGTAAAGACGATGTGGTCAGGCGCCGGCGGGTTGATCCCTCCGGTGAAGCCGGTGAGCACGCCGTTGATGACCGCGATCGTCACCGGATTGCCGTTCGAGCTGAGCGTCGTGATCGAGGCGCCGTTCTGGTCTTTTGCCACGAGCGTTCCGTTGAAGGAAAGCGTGCGCGCGCTGCCGGAATCCGCCCCCCAGGACAGGCCCGTCAGGGCGGCGGTGATCGTTTCGACGGCCCCTTCCTCGACCATTCCGGATGCGTTGGTGCCGATGACCGGCACGTCGTCGTTCACGGTGACGATCAGCTGGCCGTTGAGCGCAACGCTATCGCCATCGCCGTCGGTGACCGTGATCGCGGAGGAAAGATCCAGCGCGAGCGAGCTGTCGCCGTCGGTGAAGGTTATCGGATGGCCAGGGTTGACGTTGGTGATGCCATTCGGCGCACCGGAACCGTCAAGATCGAACTTCGTGTGGTCGGGGATATTGCCGACATTCACATACCAAGTGGTGTGAGCCGGAATATTGAGAACATAATCCGTCCCGCCGGCCTGATCGCTGTCCAGCGTCCAGGTAACAGCGCTGTTGCCCGAATTGCTGACGCGAATGATCACGTCGCCATCCGGCATGCGCCCCTCGAAGGCGAGGTCGTTGCCGCCGACATCGGCCATCGCCAGATGGCTGCCCGCAACATCAAGAGCACTGAGAGCCGCGGCCGGGATCGCCTTGCCACCGATGATCGCGGTATCGACATGGTCGAGCGGGCCGGTGAGCGAGAATGTGTAGGCGCCGGTGGCCGGATTGACGTTCAGGGTGAAGATCGTGTTGCCGCCGGCTTTCGCCACAAGGGCGTTGCCTTCGACCGAGTAGGCAAGCGCAACCCCGCCCGATGTCAGCGAGGTCAGCGTCGAGGAGAGATTGTTGACCTCGACCGAATAGCGCCCGATGCCGTCGGCCCCTGCCGATACCAGCGAGGAAAGCGTGCCGGCGATCGATCCGCCCGCAGCACTTTCGCCGATCATGCCCGTCCCGATCACGCCGGTGGAAATCGGCGTATCATCGTTGACGTTGATGTTGAGGGTACCGGAAGCCTTGTCGCCGTCACCATCGGTGACCGTGAAGCCCAGCGAAAGCGAGAGATTTTCTTCCGTGGCACCGGACGTCGGATGGACCAGCGGAGCCGAGGCCGTGAAGCTGTAGGATCCGTCGGCATTGATGACCAGCGTTGCGACGGTCGCGTGGCTGTCGATACCGGTCGCCGTCCAGGTCGTCGCGCCGTTGGCACCCTGTACGCCAGCCGACCAGCTGACCGCCTCCTTGTGCGCAACCCCGTCGGCATCCTTGTAGATAGCCTGGAACGCGGTGCTGCTGTCGAGCGCCACCGACTTCACGCCGTCGGCGCCTGCCGTGAACAAGGCACCCGCGACACCCGTCGCGACGTTTGCATTGGCAATGCCGTCGGTCGGCGTGTCGTTGCCGGAACCCTGCGCTTCGTCATCGAGAACCGTCGCCGAAGTGACGACATTGGCCTTCGGCGTGTCGTCATCGACCTGGATGGTGAGGACACCGCCGGCCTGGTCGCCGTCGCCGTCCGTTACCGCATAACCGAAGGTCAGCGACTTGTTCTCTTCGGACGTTCCCGCAGTCGAATGCGCAACCGGTGCGCCCAGTTCGAACGAGTAGGAACCGTC
>NZ_JAVDTC010000020.1:0-2500 GCF_031455615.1 Neorhizobium sp. 2083
TTGTCTCCTGTAAGGATGGCATCGGACCAAAGCCGGGCGCCCTCCTTGGACAATTTCGTGTTCAGCAAAGCAAAAAGGCCGCTTTGGGCGGCCCTTGGGATCGGCCAGGGGCCGTTTGTTTATCGTTTGAGAAGATCATCTTTGTTTTCGCATGCAGCATGCGTGTTGCGTTTAGCAGACCTGGCAGCGACCTACTCTCCCGCGTCTTGAGACGAAGTACCATTGGCGCAGGGGCGTTTCACGGCCGTGTTCGGAATGGGAACGGGTGCGGCCGCCCCGCAATGACCACCAGGTCAGCGAAGCGCAACATTTGAGAAGCTGGTGAAGCGATAACGCTTCGTTTTTAGTCTTTGAACACGTCCAACCTTTCCAGACCCGTTGAGCGCTTGTGGCACCCATACAGGCCAGCGGCCGTCGCCAATCGTTTGGCGGGCCGTCCGCAGGCAGCAAACCGAAGGTTTGCGTACGCCGTCAGGACAAAGGTCTCAAGGCTCATCTTCGATGAGCATGAACAATGAGAACGATCAAGCCAATCGGGCTATTAGTACCGGTAAGCTTCATGCATTGCTGCACGTCCACACCCGGCCTATCAACGTGGTCGTCTTCCACGGCCCTGATAGGGAACACTCGTTTTCAGGTTGGTTTCCCGCTTAGATGCCTTCAGCGGTTATCCATTCCATATATAGCTACCCTGCTATGCCCTTGGCAGGACAACAGGTCCACCAGAGATATGTCCATCCCGGTCCTCTCGTACTAGGGACAGATCCTGTCAATATTCCTACACCCACGGCAGATAGGGACCGAACTGTCTCACGACGTTCTGAACCCAGCTCACGTACCGCTTTAATTGGCGAACAGCCAAACCCTTGGGACCTGCTCCAGCCCCAGGATGCGATGAGCCGACATCGAGGTGCCAAACAACCCCGTCGATATGGACTCTTGGGGGTCATCAGCCTGTTATCCCCGGCGTACCTTTTATCCGTTGAGCGATGGCCCTTCCACGCGGGACCACCGGATCACTATGACCGACTTTCGTCTCTGCTCGACTTGTCAGTCTCGCAGTCAGGCGGGCTTATGCCATTGCACTCGACGACCGATTTCCGACCGGTCTGAGCCCACCATCGCGCGCCTCCGTTACTCTTTCGGAGGCGACCGCCCCAGTCAAACTACCCACCATACACTGTCCCGGATCCGGATGACGGACCGCGGTTAGACATCCATGACGATAAGGGTGGTATTTCAAGGATGGCTCCACGAAGACTGGCGTCCCCGCTTCAAAGCCTACCACCTATCCTACACATGCCGACACGAATGCCAGTGTAAAGCTATAGTAAAGGTGCACGGGGTCTTTCCGTCTAACCGCAGGAACCCCGCATCTTCACGGGGAATTCAATTTCACTGAGTCTATGTTGGAGACAGCGGGGAAGTCGTTACGCCATTCGTGCAGGTCGGAACTTACCCGACAAGGAATTTCGCTACCTTAGGACCGTTATAGTTACGGCCGCCGTTTACTGGGGCTTCGATTCAAAGCTTGCACCTCTCCTCTTAACCTTCCAGCACCGGGCAGGCGTCAGGCCCTATACGTCGTCTTTAGACTTCGCAGAGCCCTGTGTTTTTGATAAACAGTCGCTACCCCCTGGTCTGTGCCACCCCATCATGGTTGCCCAAAATGGGGTCACGCTTCTTCCGAAGTTACGCGTGCAATTTGCCGAGTTCCTTCAACATAGTTCTCTCAAGCGCCTTGGTATACTCTACCTGACCACCTGTGTCGGTTTCGGGTACGGTCTATACGGTGGAGCTATTTCCTGGAACCGCGTCCCTGCAAGATCAATCCAATAAGACCTCACAAGTTGAGCAATCCGTCACTACCACCAGGCCCACGAATATTAACGTGGTTCCCATCACCTACGCATTTCTGCCTCGGCTTAGGGGCCGGCTAACCCTGCTCAGATTAACTTTAAGCAGGAACCCTTGGTCTTTCGGCGAGAGGGTCTCTCACCCTCTTTATCGTTACTCATGTCAACATTCGCACTTCCGATATCTCCAGAGGCCCTCACGGGTCCTCCTTCACAGACTTACGGAACGCTCCGCTACCACGTGCGCAAGCGCACATCCTCAGCTTCGGTGCATGGCTTTAGCCCCGTTACATTTTCGGCGCAAAGACCCTTAATTAGACCAGTGAGCTGTTACGCTTTCTTTAAATGATGGCTGCTTCTAAGCCAACATCCTGGTTGTTTTGGGATCCTCACATCCTTTCCCACTTAGCCATGACTTGGGGACCTTAGCTGGAGGTCAGGGTTGTTTCCCTTTTCACGACGGACGTTAGCACCCGCCGTGTGTCTGCCGATTAGTACTCCCAGGTATTCGGAGTTTGGTTAGGATCAGTAAGACGGTGAGTCCCCATAGCCCATCCAGTGCTCTACCCCCTGGGGTATTCGATCGACGCACTACCTAAATAGTTTTCGCGGAGAACCAGCTATTTCCGAGTTTGATTGGCCTT
>NZ_JAVDTC010000021.1:0-5666 GCF_031455615.1 Neorhizobium sp. 2083
GAGGATGATGAAGTCGAGACGGTTGAGGTAGTCCGCCGTCCGACCCTGCTTTCCGCTGCGCGTCTCCGTTTCCAAACGATTGACGAGATCGACGACGTTGAAGAAGCGGCCACGCGTTCCGTTACGGATCAGGGCACGGGCAATCGCAATGGCCAGGTGGCTCTTGCCTGTTCCCGTGCCGCCGACGAGAACGACGTTACGTTGGTCGGCGACGAAGGTGCCGGTAGCCAGCTCCCGTACCAGGGATTCATTCACAGGTGTATCGGCGAAGTCGAAGTCATCAATGTCCTTGGCAAGCGGCAGCTTGGCGATGCTGAGCTGGTAGCGAATGGACCGGGCCTGCTTCTCGGCGATCTCCGACTGCAGGAGGTCACCGACGATACGCGGCGGTTCGTGCTGCCGTTTGATACCGTTGCCCATGACCTCGTCATAAGCGCTGCGCATTCCGTAGAGCTTCAGCGTGCTCATCAGTTCGAGAACCTGTGTGCGTTCCATCAGCTTGCCCTCCTGAGGCTGTCATAGCGTGCGCAGTCGGCGACCGGTTCATGGGTCAATCGAAGCGCATCCGAGGTTTGCAGGGTTACCGCCGGAGCCGGGTCACGACTACGAGCCAGAATGTTTATGATTACCGAAGCCGAGCAGACGCCCTGGTCCAGCGCCTCCTGGCAGGCCGCATCGACGGCCGTCAGACCATCGGTGGGAACGCATGCAAGGATGGTGACCATTTGCCGATCACCGTCATGGACGCTCTTCAGGCGCTTGCGGACCTTCTCCATCGCCGCTGGCAACACCCAGTCCCTGAACGGTGCGCCGTTGCGCAAAGCGCCGCGTTTGCGACCCAGAACAGGTACATAGTGCCACGGATCGTAGATCGTCTCGCCACGGCCAAAGCGACGCTGATGCTCACCGACATTCACGCCGTCCTGCCGGATGACGATCCGGTCGGCATAGGCATGAACCTCGACGGGGCGGCCGACGGCAGTCGAGAGACAGAGTATTTATTGTTGTCGAAACGGACCGTGCAGGTCTTCGACACCGAGGCCGGGACGCTGTGGAAACCATCGAACGGCCCGACGTAATGCACGAGGCTGCCGCGTTCCTCCTCGAACACCTGCCAGATCATTCGCTCGGTCTGTTCAGGATGACGGTGTGCCTTGGCGTAGGCGATGCACTTATCGAGCAGCCAGACATTCAGCTCATCCAGGCTTTTAACCCGAAGACGCGGTGTGAAGAAGCGTTCTCGAACCAGTCCGACCTGGTTCTCGACCTGTCCTTTCTCCCATCCGGATGCAGGCGTACAGGCAACAGGTTGAACGAGATAGTGGCTGCACATCTGCAGGAAACGGCGGTTATATTGCCGCTCCTTGCCGATGAAGACGGCCTCTACCGCCGTCTTCATGTTGTCGTAGATGCCGCGTGTGCAAGTGCCTCGGAAAAAGTCGAAGGCCTTGTCGTGGGCATCGAACACCATCTCCTGGCTCTCGCGCATAACGCTCTCGCGAACATCATCCGACTGTGGCAGAGCCGGACATGCGCGACCTTCACGGTCGTCGTCACCCGTTGATCAGAATGATCTCGTGGCTCCAGTCGAACTGATATGCTTCACCGGGTGCGTAATAGAGCGGAACATAGGCCTCGGCCGTTACGGTCCCTCGCTTCTTTTCCCAGGCCTTGGCATAGCGGCGAACGGTATCGTAACTGCCGTCGTAGCCAAGTGCCCGGACCTCCTCGTAAATCCGGATCAGCGTCAGCCGTTCGCGCGATGCCTTGCCTTCGTTGGCAATGAGGAACCGTTCAATATCACCCTTCCAGGCTCCGATCCTGGGCAACGGTTGATGTTCTGGTTTGTAGACAAAATCAGTCGCATCAGAACGCAGGATTTTGCGAACCGTATTACGCGAAACATTCAGCTCTCTGGTGATCTTCTTCACCGACCAGCCCTGAACATGGAAGGCTCGTCGGACACGGGCAATCGTATCCACTCTCTTCAACTCCCCACCCCATCCACTGGCAAAAGCCAGATGGTCGGATGAAATCCAAGGGGGTCAAAATTGGATAAGTATTACCCCGCCAGAGGGGTCAACATTCCATGCTTAAACACAAGCTGTCCGACGACGGCGCCGATGGCGGCGGCGAGCGATATGAACGCTGTGGCTGACAGGAACTCATCCACCGTGGACCTCATTGTTGGACCAGCTAACATGCACGGGATTGAAAAGTTCGTCAGAAATCACAAAAAAGCCCGGCATGATGAGCGGCGTGATGCTCTCAAACGAACGCTATGTTGAGACCTCCCGCCGATCTGTACGGGTTCGCACCAAACCTCGGAACGATCTCCTTCCGAACGAGATTACGGCGCATCAGATTGATGCGGCGCGTTCATGCCTAGATCTCTCTTCGATACCGGCTTTGGCTACAACAGCCAGAGGGATGATACTGGCATCGATCTTGACCATGGCGAGATCGAACTGAGGCCAGCCAGTTTCTCACTGATTTCGCCAGAGATGAGCTGCCGCGGCAGGACTTCACTACGGTTCGCCTCAACGTCCGCGACGAACATCAAGTCTTTCATGGAAAACTGCGCCTACAGACCGGGACAACTGAAATGTCCTCATGTCGCGGAGGTAAGGCAGCTTGATCTGGCAAGGCAGCATGCAGGAAGAAGACGCTTTACATTCGCTCCACTGGGTGAAGGCCAGGACCAGATCCTCACCTCAGAGAGAGACTGCGAGATCTTCGACGCAACCGTATCGTTCACGATGAATGAAAAGGGAAGTGCACCAGCACCTTTTACCTTCGCAGCCCCGCTATCTGGCCTGCGCGAACCGGTAGGCTGCAGTGAGCCATGTTAAAACCCGATGGCAGGACGTATGCGGCGGCGGTCGAGAAAAGGGCAACGGCAAGCTACGTGGCTTAGTGCGATCTTCATCCAAACTTCTCGCCTCAGGAATCCTCGTCGTCCCAGGCCAGGTTCGGCCTGCTTTCGCCACCGTTTGCAGCCTCGCATTCCTTTGTGGCTTGCACCCAGTGTTCCTCGTGATAGCCGTCTGGCCGACCGGCTTGCTCCCATATTTCGTAGGCGCGTTTCGTGATCCAATCTTGCCTGTCGAATGCCATTCTCTCCTCCTGTGCCAGCCCAGTCCTAATTGATGGGATCACGAACCATCGGCCTCCCCGATAGTTTCATGCCGGCCAATATTCCAAGCCGAAGAAGCAGCCATAACCGCGCCGGAGATGCGAGTTGGGGCCTGAAAACGGACAGCCCACGACGCGACGACCTGCGCAGGAACATAGCCGAGCTCGGGCCTTGGTTTCAGAGCTTGGAAATTGCGCCATCCGTTGCTTGCGCTCGACCTGCTCTATGAACATGTCGTCGGTGACCGCAAGCGGGAAGTCTATCTGCGGCAAGGGAGAGCGGCATTATGCGGTAGAGCCGCCTCCCCATCTGCAATCTAGCCAGCCTGATTGATTGCATGAGGAGACGCCTGTTGATCGGGCGGTCCGCCGCGGCATCAGATATATGAGGCCCGTTATTACGACGGCCGCCAATAAAACCACGAGGAGCATTCTGTTGCCGGTCATGGACACTCCTTCAAGCGTAGTTGCGAATAGGATCACAGCGGCAGGAGATGAATGCTTGAAGGCCATAGATCCTTGTCTTGTTGAAGACGCTCGAACACGGGCGACAGGTGGAAGTTTCATGAGCGGTGAAACAAATAATGGGAAACCGACAGCCAACTAGAACAGCTTGCAACGGCGTCGTTGCCGCAGGAAAAGAGGATGCTAAGCGAGGCGAACAGTCCGCCGTGCATATCAAAAACCATCGCTGCTAAATCGAGCTGGCGATCGCCGGAGCAAGTCATGGAACTGCCGACGCGGCGCTCAGTTAATGAGCGGTAATGGAGTTCGTCTATGAGCATAGAACAAGATTACCCTTCACCCGGCGTCGGCAGGACCGATGGAGAAGCGGCTGACCGAAACCGTGGCGCGGAGCATTCGCGCGAAGAATATAATACGGTACCAGCCAGACCAGCTCCAGGTGACGAGACCGATCCAGGTTCTGAACAATCCGCAGAGGGCATATGTCCCGACTGCGGCGGATCGGGTAAGGTTAAAGGCTTCCAGTGTTCTACCTGCGAAGGGCGCGGCACCATCACCGTCATTGTGGGCGACGCATGACGTTCACTGCGCGCCCTCTATATGTACTTCCGACTACCCGGATAACGGAGTAGCGGAGAGAAAGAAACGAAAGCTTGGCAGTTCACGGTTGGGAGCTTGATCCATATGCGGTCGCATTAACGGGCACCGGACTTCTCATCGCACTTGTCGCATGGCTGCCATTGGCGCTGCGCCGTCTTCCGCTGTCACTCCCGATCATCTGTATGGCCATCGGCGGCTTGATTTACACCGGGCCGTATATGCAGCTTGATCCGTCGCCGGTCGCCCATCCGTATGCGACTGAACGGCTGACGGAGTTCGTCGTCATCGTCGCCCTGATGGGGGCGGGGCTAAAGATCGATCGCCGATTCTCGTTCAAGGGCTGGGGACTGGCATGGAGGTTGCTGCTGATCACGATGCCTCTCGGCATCGCCGCCATCGCGTTCGTGGGCATAGGCTTGCTCGGCCTGAGCACGGTCGCGGCACTTCTCTTGGCGGCGAGCCTTGCTCCGACCGATCCTGTTCTGGCCGCCGACATCCAGGTCGCAGGTCCGCTGGAGGGTGGGGAAGATAACGTTCGCTTTGCGCTGACGTCGGAAGCCGGGCTGAATGATGGATTTGCCTTCCCGTTCGTGCATCTGGCCATCGCCCTCAGCCTGGCGGCTTCCAACGGAAAGACGTGGTTCACCGAATGGCTCACATTGAACCTCCTATGGGAGACGATCGCCGGTATCGGTTGCGGCTGGATGGTAGGGCGGATCTTCGGATGGGCGACCTTCAAAATGCCGGGAGACACCTTGGCTAAGACAGGCGATGGCCTGGTTGCGATCGCCGCGACCTTTGTCTCCTACGGTCTTTCGGAAATGTTGCATTGCTACGGCTTCTTTGCCGTCTTCGTCACGGCGTTGACGCTCCGCAATTCGCATCGGGATCATGATTTTCAGCGCGACATGCACGACATCACGGAGCAGATCGAGCGCATCACGATGATGCTCCTGCTGTTGGCGTTCGGCGGGGCCATTGTCAATGGTCTGCTGGCCGAAGTGGGCTGGGTCGAGATTGTCGCCGGCCTGCTGATCCTTTTGGTGATCAGACCGGTGACCGGTCTTGTAGCGCTTATAGGCGCGCGGGCGACAATCTCGGAAAAAGTCGCCATTTCCTTTTTCGGCATCCGCGGTGTTGGTTCGTTCTATTACCTGGCCTACGGCATCAACCAAGGCAACTTTGAAGACGCAAATCGGCTTTGGATCATCGTATCGCTTGTCGTGGTCCTGTCGATCCTGATGCACGGTCTGACGGTGACGCCGGTGATGCGTTGGCTCGACCACCGGCACGGGCGTGAGGCAGGCTGACGGTAGTGTAGGCTGTCCCCCTATCTTCGCCGTTCAGGAAAACGCACCCAGCATATAAAGTACGACAATCAGCAGGTCGATGCCAAGCACGATGTAGATCGGCGCGGGGAGCTTGATCCGCTGGCGGTTCTTTACAGGCGCCATCCGATTATCCCT
>NZ_JAVDTC010000022.1:0-5611 GCF_031455615.1 Neorhizobium sp. 2083
GTATAAAAATCTCACTGGGCGGCGTAAGTCCCACGGAATACCGCCGGAACCTTGGAATTGCAGCATAAACAGTCCAAGAATTTGTCCGCACCTCCCTTTTGCTTATCCATTTTTGCCCCCCCCCAGTGCTGTAGATCAGCGCTTGGCCTGCTCGGCGCTGGCCGGGGTTGCAGAGGGTAGGCCAAGTGCGGGTGATGATCGTCTTCGGCTTTAGCTTTGAGAGCGGTTCTTGAAGCGCCAGGACTCGTTTCCGGTTTCGACAATCTCGCAATGATGGGTCAGACGATCCAGAAGTGCTGTCGTCATCTTGGCATCGCCGAACACCGTAACCGGTGTTCTGCCCCCACATTGTGCGCTTTCACCTGATCTGTGATCGACATTCCATGGACCAACGGTAAGGAGTTTCTCCATGGAGACTACATTGGAGGTTCTCACGACGCGGCGAGGTCGACGTGAGACGCATCGCCACTGGCCTAATGAAGTGAAGGCGCGGATAGTTTCGGAGAGCTTGCGTCCGGGCGTGACGGTGAACGAAGTGGCGGACCGCTACGGAATAAAGGCTAATCACCTGTCGAGTTGGCGCACGTTGGCGCGGAAAGGCATGCTGCTCCTGCCGCAGCCGGAAGACGTGGTCGAATTCGCAGCCTTGATTGTCGAGCCGCCCGCGCCGATTGACGCGCCGGAACAGCCATCTACCAAATCAGTCTCCCGCGCGGAGATCGTGGTGGGTCCGGTCACGATCCGTCTTGAGGAAGGGGCATCGGCCGCCCGGATCGTTGCCGTCGCGCGTGCCTTGGCGGCGGCGACATGATCTTTCCATCGAACCGCGTGCGGATCATGGTGGCGACCAAGCCCGTGGATTTCCGGAAAGGTCATGACGGATTGGCGGCGCTGGTAAAGAATGAGCTGCACAAGGACCCTTTTACCGGAACGGTCTTCGTGTTCCGGTCTCGTAAGGCAGATCGGCTGAAGCTGATCTACTGGGATGGCTCCGGTATCGTCCTAGCCTACAAAAGGCTGGAAGAGCACACCTTTACTTGGCCCGGCATCAAGGATGGACTGATGACGCTGACGCACGCCCAGTTCGAAGCTCTGTTTGCTGGCCTCGATTGGCGGCGGGTTCATGCCGTCAGGGCGAGGTCGCCGGAAACAATCGAATAGCTGCGGCAACATGACTCAGGGCCGCAAATTCCAAAAGCAATTCAGGTCGGGATTTGGTAGGTTCTGGCCATGCTTGATACCGCCGATCTTCCCGATGACGTTACCGCCCTGAAAGCGATGTTGATTGCGGCGCAAGCACGCGAGGCGGCCAAAGACGTCCAGATCGTCCGCAAGGATGAGCGGATCGAGCGCCTGGAGAAGCTAGTCGCGGCCTTCAAGCAGGCGGCCTTCGGGCGCAAGTCCGAGAAGACTGATGCCGACCAGTTCGATCTGGCACTGGAGGACCTGGAAACAGCCATGGCAGTGATCCATGCCGAGGATGAGGCGGACGCTCCTGTCGGGAGCAGGGTCACCAAGCCACGGGCAATCAATCGCGGCTCCCTTCCAAAGCATCTTCCTCGTGTCGAAGAGGTGATCGAGCCGGAAAGCCTGGTCTGTGCCTGCGGCGGTTGTCTGCATCGTATCGGCGAGGATGTCTCCGAGCGGTTGGACGTCGTCCCGGCGCAGTTCCGCGTCATCGTTACCCGTCGGCCCAAATTTGCGTGCCGTACCTGCACCGACGGCGTCGTTCAGGCTCCGGCTCCCACTCGGCTGATCCAGGCGGGCCTGCCGACGGAAGCGACCGTTGCCCATGTTCTGGTATCCAAATATGCCGATCACCTTCCGCTCTATCGACAGGCCCAGATCATCGGCCGCCAGGGCATCGATCTCGACCGCTCCACGCTTGCCGATTGGGTCGGCCGGGCAGCGTTCGAATTGGGCCCCGTCTTCGACGCACTGATTGCCGACCTGAAGCGCTCGACCAAGCTCTTTATGGACGAGACTCGTGCTCCGGTGCTCGATCCCGGCTCGCGCAAAACCAAGACCGGATACTTCTGGGCGCTGGCGCGGGATGATCGTCCTTGGAATGGCGGTGCTCCGCCGGGCGTGGCCTTCACCTACGCTCCCGGTCGGGGAGGCATTCATGCCGAACGGATATTGCAGGGCTTCTCCGGCATCCTGCAGGTCGATGGCTATGCCGGATACAACAGACTGATCGGGCCAGACCGGATTGGCGCAAACATTCGGCTTGCGTATTGTTGGGCACATGCTCGTCGCAAGCTGGTGGAGATCACCCGGAACGGAACAGCACCCATTGCCGAGGACGGCGTCAAACGCATCGGTGAACTGTATCGGATCGAGGCCGAACTGCGAGGCCTTGATCCGGAGGCTCGCCTCGCCGGGCGACAGGGACGGTCCGCGTCACTCGTCGCCGACATGCATACGTGGCTCGTCCATCACCGTGCCGGTGTTGCGACGAAGTCCCCACTTGGCGAGGCTTTGGCCTACATCGCCAAATACTGGGATGGTTTGAAGCTCTTCCTGACCAACGGCCGGATCGAGATCGACAACAATAGTGTCGAGCGCACCATTCGGCCGATTGCCCTCAATCGCAAGAACGCGCTCTTCGCGGGGCACGATGCCGGAGCCGAGAACTGGGCAACCATCGCCTCGCTCATAGAAACCTGCAAGCTCAACGCTGTCGATCCGTTCGCCTACCTGTCCGCCACACTTGCCGCCATCGTCAACGGCCATAGACAGAGCCAGATCGACGTGCTGATGCCGTGGAATTATTCGCGGCGGACAAACGGCTAAAGTGTGCTGTCTGCTCGAAGCGGTCACCGCAAACGATCAAATCCCAGGCCACATGCCGCCGTCGAGCCTCAGGTTCGCTCCTGTGATATAGCTGGCACGCGGACTTACGAGGAAGGCGATGGCAGCGGCGATCTCCTCAAGCGTTCCAACCCTGCCCATGGGGACCTGAGCGAACATTGGCAGCACAGTTTTCTCGATTTCGGTCCATGGTGCGTCTGACGCAAGACCTTGCCCGGCGGCGACCTTTCTGAAGCCCTCGTCTAATCGGTCGCTGTGAATCGTTCCGGGCGATACCGTGTTCGCTGTAACGCCATCCATGGCAACCTCTTTTGCAAGCGATGCCGTCATCGCGATCATAGCAGCCTTGGCAGCACCATAATCAGGCCTTTTCGCAGGAGCCATCATCGCCGCCATGCTGGAGATATTGACGATTCTTCCCCATCTGGTAGCCCGCATGTTTGGCAACAGCCGAGCGGTCACCCTTACTGCCGCCAGTACGTTGCGGTCGTACCCAGATGCCCAGGTCTCCGGTCGAGTAGTGGTCCAGTCTTCAGGCTCGCCGGAGCCGCCCGCATTGTTGATCAAGATTTCGACGGGCTTAACGAAAGCCTGTGCATCATGTACGAGCGCTTCGACGTCATTGTCATTCGTCAGGTCGCCAAATACCGAATAGGCACGCCCACCCTGGGTGACGATGTCGTGGGCTACTTCTTCCGTACTGGTTTTGTTACGGCCATGGACGATGACAATAACACCCTCACGCGCCAACCCTTTGGCTATTCCTTCGCCGATACCCTTGCTGCTGCCTGTGACAAGCGCAATTTTTCCATCAAGTTTCAAATCCACCTGGCAATTCCCATGTTATTGCGATGCACCGATAAGGGGACAAGACGATGAACGAGGCAATTACGCACTTTAAGGTGCCTGTCGAACGAGAACCAAGGGAGGTTTGCCTCGGCCCTGATGGATCGGTTGCACATGTGGCCAGGGTGCTTCGGATGATCACCGGTCGTTGGAAGCTTCCCATCCTGTTTCGGCTTTTTGCCCAGCCATCCATGCGAGCATCACAGTTCATGCGAGACATCCCAGACATTTCCCAGAAAATGCTGACACAACATCTTCGGGAGTTGGAGTGCGACGGCCTTGTTGCAAGACACGACTTTGGTGAGCAGCCGCCCCGCGTCGAATACGGCCTTACGGTTGCTGGCCGTGGTCTTATGCCGGTATTAATGGCGGTGCGGGAATTTTCGCGGGACTACCCCGAAACGCCGACTGACGGTCATGGGCGCTGACGACCGCTGTTGGCGCATTGTTGCCGTCAATGTTGCAGCGATAGCTTTCGGAGCGGCCTGACGCACTTAGTCAACGTGCGAGGAAAACACCGCTTACCGAACACCGTTGGCCATTCACCGAAGGCTAGGTTTGTGGTGACGATGATTGAGGTGCGCTCGTAGAGCCTGCTGATAAGATGGAAGAGGAGCTGACCTCCGGCCTGAGCGAAGGGTAGATAGCCGAGTTCATCGAGGATGATGAAGTCGAGACGGTTGAGGTAGTCCGCCGTCCGACCCTGCTTTCCGCTGCGCGTCTCCGTTTCCAAACGATTGACGAGATCGACGATGACCTGCCACTGAACTTTCATCCGACTGCGATTAGAGCCTCGGCGGTTTTGAATACGCCAAGTGGCGCGGTGTGAGCAACCGGCGGAAACGCGAAGCTTTCATCTTGCGTAGCGTTGGAGCCGGTTGCGGCGATGGTCCCGGCATAGTCTGCCGGGGTCTGATATCCGAGCGATGAGTGCGGCCGGAAATTATTGTAATCGTCCGCCCATTCGGCAATGGCGCTTCGGGCATGATCGAGGCCGAAGAACAGGCTTTCGTTGAGCAGTTCGTCGCGCATCCGGCCGTTGAAGCTCTCAACATAGCCGTTCTGCATCGGCTTTCCCGGCGCGATGTAGTGCCACTCGACTTTGTGATCCTTCGACCACGCGAGGATGGCATTCGAGGTGAGTTCGGTGCCTTTGTCGGAGACGATCATTCCGGGCTTGCCACGTCGTTCGATCAGCGTCGTCAGCTCCCGTGCGACGCGGCGGCCGGAGATCGAGGTGTCCGGGATTGCTGCCAGGCATTCGCGCGTCACGTCATCGACGACATTGAGGATGCGGAAGCGTCTGCCGCAAGCAAACTGGTCATGGACGAAGTCTAGCGACCATCGGGCATTGGCCTTCGCTTCGACCAGAACCGGCGCACGCGTGCCGACAGCACGGCGTCTGGCTTTGCGCTTGCGGACAGAGAGACCCTCCTCGCGATAAAGACGATAGATGCGGTTTACCCCGGACAGCTCTCCCTCCCGCCGAAGCAGCACGAACAGCCGCCGGTAGCCGAAACGCCGACGCTCGTTGGCAAGGTCACGCAGCTTTGCTCGCAACTCCGTCTCCGGCGGTCGGTTCGCCTGGTAGCGGATCGTCTTGCGGTCGGCGGATATGATCTGGCAGGCCCGCCGCTCCGAAAGACCCATCACGGCCTTCAGATGCGTGACGCCTTCACGCTTGGCGGCAGGCCCTACCATTTTTTTGCAAGAAGCTCGCGGAGCGCGGCCGCATCCAGCAGTTGCTCGGCGAGCAGCTTCTTCAGTCTCGCGTTCTCGTCCTCAAGCGCCTTCAGCCGCTTGGCCTAGGACACTTCCATGCCGCCGTTGTCAATGCCGCGTGAATTTTCCCCATAAGGAGGTGCGGACAAATTCTTGGACTGTTTATGCTGCAATTCCAAGGTTCCGGCGGTATTCCGTGGGACTTACGCCGCCCAGTGAGATTTTTATA
>NZ_JAVDTC010000023.1:0-3342 GCF_031455615.1 Neorhizobium sp. 2083
GTGGTCTCGGTTGACTACACGCCATCGACGCGGTGGACGAACGTGTTCATGCCGCAGGTCCTGCATGCGGTGACGCAGCTGCGGGTGGATGACGGCCGCGGTCAGGTGGCAGCGACCGACTATGCCTATGCGGGCGGACTTTACGACCCGAAGGCAAGGAAGTTTTTGGGCTACAAGACGATCACCATGACCAAGCCCCTGGCCAATGGCGAGACGGCGCGTCCGGTGGTCGAGACGACCTACCGCCAGGATCTGGCAAGTTACGGCCTGCCGGAGAAGACGGTGAGCCGCAACGGTGCCAATACCGCCTCGAAGACGGTCACCGAGACCTATGCGGTCAATGCCGCCACCAAACCGTACACGGCCTTGAACACCGCCACCGAAACGACGCTGAACGAAGGCGGTTCATCGCTGGTCCTGCGCAAGGAGCGCGATTTCGACGCATATGGCAATATCACCCAGATCCGCGACTTCGGCCGCAAGGACTTGACCGGCGACGAGACCTGGACGCTGGCCTCCTATGCGCCGAACACGACGGCCTATATCGTCTCGCTGCCGCGGCAACGCAATATCCGCTCGGGCGGGTTCAGCACCTCCACGGATGTCTTCGAACAGCATCAGGCGTTGACCTACGACGGCAGTACGGATAACGCGGCGCCGCCGACCAAGGGCAACCTGACGATCCTGGGATCTTATAAATCCGTCGAGCCGATCTCGGCTTCCAATCTTGAATACTTCACCTACGACGCTTACGGCAACAAGCTGTCGCATGTGGACGGGGCGGGCAGCCGGACGGAATGGGACTATGACGCGACCTATCACCTCTATCCGGTGACGGAGCGGGCACCGAAGTATTTTGCGACCGGCGGGCAGCCGGCGGATGCGCGGTTCGTATCGACCTTCACCAACGATGTCGTGTGCGGCAAGCCGGCGACCAAGGTGGACTGGAACGGGGTGACCGAGACCTTCACCTATGACCCGTTCTGCCGGCCCTATGGCTACACGAACGCGGGCAGCGGCAAATACGTCAACACCCGTTATGAGAACGAAGGCAATCCGGCTGGCCAGGCTGTGGTCAGCTACGAGCCGCTGTCGACGGGAACAGGCGATGTCTTCACTCGCACATTCTACGACGGGGTTGGCAGGCCATGGCGGGTGCAGACGGCGGGTGAGACGGTGGGAGGCCAGACCCGGATCACCGATACGAGCTATGACGCCCGCGGCAATGTGTGGCAGACGGCGTTTGCCCGCTTCGCCAATGAGGCGGCGCAATGGACTGTCAACAGCTACGACTGGCAGGACCGGGTGGTGAAGACCGTCAACCCCGAGGCGTCGCAGCGGATCTATACCTATAACGTTCAGCCTGTAGCCTCTGTCGGCGGCACGACCAACCTGCCGGTGATGGAGATGCGCGTACAGGACGAGGAGGGCAAGGTCCGCCGCTCCTACACCGACAAGGACAACAACGTGATCCTGACCTCCGGAAACCTTTCCGGCACCTGGATCAACGAGAGCCGCACCTACGACGTTGTTGGCCGGCTGAGAGGGGTCAGCGATCATAGCGGTGCCACCTGGACCTATACCTACGACCTTGTTGGTAACCGGCTTTCGGCGAGCGATCCGGATCTGGGCACGTGGACGTATACGTACGACAACGCCAACCGGCTGATCAGCCAGACGGATGCGCGCGGAGCGGTGACAATGCTTTCCTACGACCAGATGGGCCGGCTTCTCAGCAAACAGGTCAAGGCAGCCGGAGAGACGACCGCCACGGTGACAGCTACCAATAGTTATGACACGGCGGATGCGGGCGTCGGATCCGCCCCTTTCCACAATGTCGGGCTATTGACGAAGTCGGTGAACGGGGCGGCGACCCAGAGTTTTAGCCGCAGCCTCAGCGGCTCGACGACGGTGCTGACCACCAGGACGGTGATCGACGGGGTGACGCATACGGCAGTGGAGACCAAGGGCAAGGCCGAGCTGACGCTGTCGATCGCCTACACACCGGCTGCGGTGTCCGCTTCGATCCCCGCGGGGACGTCGGCGGCGCCGTGGACCTACAATACCGCCAACAAGCTGCTGGCGGTGCCCGGTTATATCACCACTGCGGCTTACGAGGCGGACGGCCAGACCAAGTCGATCACCTATGCCAATGGAGTGACGACGGAGTTTGCCTATTCGCCGACCCGGCGATGGCTGACGCGGGTGACGACGAAGAAGGGCACCACGGTGCTGATGGACAATCAGTACACGCTGCGCGACAAGCTCGGTCGGATCAAGACGATCACCGGTCTCACCCCTGCCGACAGCTGGACCTATGGCTATGACGACCTCGGCCGCCTGATCTCGGCCGACAATGCCGGCAACAACGCCCTTGATGAGACCTATAGCTATTCGGCAACCGGCAACCTTCTGTCGCGCACCCGGATCGCCGGCACCTATACCTATCCGGCCGGCAACGCGGTGCGTCCGCATGCGGCGACCCAGATCGGGGCGAAGACGATCGGTTACGACGCCAACGGCAACATGGTCTCGGACGGCACCCGCAGTCTGGTGTGGGATCGGTCGAACCAGCTTGCCAGCGTCACCCAAGGGGGATCGGCGGTGACCTTCTCCTATGGCCCGGACGGATCGCGGGTGATGAAGAACTGGGCGCTCGGCAAGACGCTTTATGCCGGCGCCGATATCGAGATCGACCGCACCACGCCAGGAGCTGAGGTCTATACCTACTATCCGCATCCCGACGTCAAGGTGGTCGCCACGGCCGCCGGTGCGATCAGCAAATACTTCCTGCATCGCGACCATCTGGCGTCGGTGCGGCTGGTGACGGACGTTGCTGGCAATGTTGCCGAACAGACCAGCTATGCCGCCTATGGGGAGACCACCAATCCGGCGATGCAGACCAAGAAGGGCTATATCGGCGAGCGCTTCGACGTCGAAACCGGGTTGATGTATCTCAACGCCAGATATTACGACCCCGCCTTCGGGCGCTTCATCGAAAAGGACGACCAGGCAGACGTCGGGGAAGACGGCGAGCGGCAGGTGAACATCATCCTTCGGCGCGTGCCAGTGGCCATCGCCAAGCCCGGACCCTTCGCAGCTGCCAAGGGTGCGGCCTCAATGGCATCCGGCCGATAGCCAGAGCGCCGAGGCGAGTGGCCGGACCAGGCCACTCGCCACCACCCAGGATACCTCACGCACCGTTCCAACTCTCGCACCCGGAAACTCTTGATGCGCTCTCTCGTCCGGCCGTTCCTTGCCCGCGTCCTCACCATGCTCCTCATCTCCAGCATGTTCGCCGCCCCGTTCACCTCAACCGCCAACGCGCGGTTCATCTCCCCC
>NZ_JAVDTC010000024.1:0-2955 GCF_031455615.1 Neorhizobium sp. 2083
TTGCGCGCCGAGCTGTAGGCCAGCGAGAGCTTCGGCTCCAGGCCACGGAAGCCGGGAACGTCGATGCCGATCTTCTGGGTGAAGAACCCATTGCCGGTGATCTCCGGGATCGATGGCTTCTCCGGCGCATTCAACGAGGAGCCACTGCTTGAGGATCCAGAGGTTGCCGCCATGGCCGACATCACCTCAGGCTCAACCACACCATCGCCATCCTTGGCCTTGGCGGCCGTGCCGGATTGGCCGTCCTCGCCGTCTGGCTTGTCCGCCGGCTTGCCAAGCGCGGTCGCGCCAGCCTTGCCGGGCTGCTCCTCGCCACTTGCTGTACCGCTGCCTGTGCCATTGCCACCCGCAGCCCCTGCCCCCAGGCCTTTTCCCTGCGGTTTGCTGAGGCCAAGCGTACGGTCTACCGCACGATCGTTCGAGGATGCTCCGGCCGCGGTCCCTGCCCCGGGCTCAGGCGTCCCGGTCCCGGAAGCACCACCCGAGCCAGCCTGTCCGGCCCCCGTCCGGCCGACAGCGCCGCCACCAAGACCACCGCCACTGCCAAATCCACCCGGCTTCACACCCTGCTCGGCCGCCTTTGCCCCACGCCCCAGCACACCGTCGACGACCACTGCTCCCGTCACCACACCCGAAAAAACACAAAGCGATACCGTGGCGGCAAAAGCCGCAAAACCAACTCCATTGCTACGCATGAGCCCCCTCGAAGCGAATCAATTCGTCATCAAAACACGACGCATCCTAACGTCGCACAACCTATTCAGCGCAACCGTTTTGTGACGTCAACAACAAAAATATGAGTACATGGCAGTTAGAAGTCGCTCGCACAACGCGAGGGAAAGCTGTGGACAGAACCGTCTGCTAGGACGCCCTGCGTGATATAGCAGCTACGGTGCCTGCCCATCCTCGGGTCGCCATCCTAATGCTTCGGCTTTGGCGAATGCTGTGAGATTTTCCTGATACAATCGGTCAGCCTTCGCCTTCACATCAGCCGGAATGTCCGAAGCGCGCGTATACTTTCCCGCCAGTTCACTCCGCAGGAGTGCTCCATAGGCACTACCCTTCTTGACCAGCAGGTAAGCGAAATCGGGATAATGTTGCAGGATGACGTCGGCGGTCGATATCGCCGCTTGGAATTGCCCCTCGGCCAGATGATGTTCGACCAGAAAAGACGCCATCAATGCGACGGCTTCGTCATGTGTGAGTGCTCGTAGGTAGGTGCCGTTTGCCACCGCGGCATCGGACATCGGCAACTTCTGCCGATACCAGAGATCGCGCGTAAATCCACCCCCGCTCGTCGCCTCCAGATTCCATGTCGAGCCTGCGTCGTCGGTATATTTGACGAATACGTGAAGGGGTGCTTGGGCAAGCGCCATATCCAACCCCAACCGCTGCCCCAGCGCGAGCAGAAGGATCGGCATGGTAATGCAGTTGCCCTGCCGCGTATCCAGGTATCGCTGCAGCAATCGATTAGCGGGATTTTCCCCCAGAGGATCACTGAGATCATAAACGAATGGCCGATGCTCGTTCCACTCACCACTCTCATAAAGAAAGCGCCTGAGTGCCGAGAGCTTCTCAGTGCTTGCGGCATTCTTGCCAACCATGCGTAAAACATCCGCGGTCATCTGGTCGATGGTGGCGCGTGAAGAAGCAGGATCGGTAGTAGGATCCACAATCTGATCGACGGCAAGCTTTACCTCCAATAAATCCGGCGTCCCATGAAAAAGACTATTTGCCGTTGCGCCGGCGAGGTCGGACGCCTTATTTAGCGTCTCCGAATACGCTGGAGCCACTAAAACCCATATCAAAGCGGCGAGGAATACGATCAGATGCATTGATGTTTTTGACTCTGCGCAGCTATTAAACCGAGGTAAGCAGTATTCACTCTCGGCCCGGGGTTATCGCGGGCGTTAAGTTTGGTTCTAGCCTTGAATTTTACTGAACCAACTCCTTTTCGCTTGGTTCAAGCTCAGCGAATTTGCCCCCCCAGGTAAATCCGGCTCTTCAAGCTGGACCGGATCGTCTTCCCAGTAGCAGATTTCACAAATTTCGTATGTGCCTGGAACGTCAATCGTGTAATTGTCACAGCAAGCACAAGCATACTTGCCGTGCTTGTTCGCTAGCCTCTGGCTCATTTTTGTCTGCTCCAATATTCCGCACCTTCATTAGGTTTGAACATCGTTCTTGGTGCGCCTTTCGAATCTGTTGCAATAAACGTGTTGGTTGGAGGATCGTAAAGCAACCGATCTGCATTAGCTCGGCTTCTAGCCTCTGACGTTGCGGGTGGTGTATTTAACAATTGATGGGCTCGGTCAACATACTGCTTCGCATTCTGCAATTCCGGAAAATCGGCGCGATGCTTATTCCAATGTTGCAAGGCATTAGCGGCAGGCGACTTGGTCTTTGTTCCACTCCAAATGTTTCCTTGGCCAGCCGATGCGCTACCAGGCCCCCTCGTTGCTCCGGCGGAAGGTCGGCCCGCTCCTCCGAGTGACCCGGGCGCCCATACCGTGATCGGTTCGAAGTCGCGACTATGGATCGGGCTGGCGCTTGAGGGTGTGAAATGATCGAGAGGCCCCTTGTCCTCATCACCATGTTTCGGATCGCCCGCCATTTGCTGGCCGGATTTCTTATCCCGCTCTCGATCACCTGCAAGATCTCCCGCGGCTTGGGCGATGTCCTTTGAAGCCTGCGTTTCCTCTTTTTGAGTGTTGTTATCGCCGCCTGTCCCTTGGCTCCCATAGTCGGAGACGTCAGGACTGATGGAGTGCCCATTTTTATCGCTTTTGTTGATTGGATCGTTCTGGGCGTATGCGTATCGGTTTGTGCCGACGGTTTCGATGGTTGGATCCCAGTCGTTGGGGGAGATGAACCGCGCGTTGGCGGTTGAGGTGAACGGGGCGGCGAACATGCTGGAGATGAGGAGCATGGTGAGGACGCGGGCAAGGAACGGCC
>NZ_JAVDTC010000025.1:0-2253 GCF_031455615.1 Neorhizobium sp. 2083
GGCCGTTCCTTGCCCGCGTCCTCACCATGCTCCTCATCTCCAGCATGTTCGCCGCCCCGTTCACCTCAACCGCCAACGCGCGGTTCATCTCCCCCGACGACTGGGATCCAACCATCGAAACCGTCGGCACAAACCGATACGCCTATTCCGGAAACGATCCTGTCAATAAAAGTGATCGCAATGGGCATAACTACGGACCAGACGCTGATGATCCCGGCGGGCCTGTAGACGGAATCGGTGGCGGCGACGTCACTCAGGCCCAGGTGGATAAACAGGAAGAGCGCAATGACAAGCTCACGATTGATCGCGCCGATGAGCGCGACAGGTGGGACAAGACGGGCCCAAGCAATTGGGGGCCTATAAATCTAGGTGAAATGTACTCCTCCATGCCAGCCGGAGCGTGGAACAGCGTTGCTGGGTTGGTAAATTGGGCTACAGGGACGAACGCCCTTCCGACAGTGTCCGCCGCGAACCCGAGCCAAGCTCTGGGGCAAAGTCTTGGAGCGAATGTACTTGGGGCTGCTCCGCTTGGAATAGGGCGGGGCTTTTCGGCAAAAATCGAAACGCCTTCAGTCAAAGCTCCAACAATCCCAGGTGAGTATCTTGCTGGAAAAGCCCCTTTCCAAACTACCCCAGGCACCCAGACCCTCCAAGGTCAGTACATGAACAACCTGGGCCGGGTTGAACCTTGGACAGCCCATTATGACAAATGGGGTCAACAAATAGGAAGAACCGACTATAATGCAGGTAACAAAGCCCAAGGCATTCCAGATATACACTACCATACATATGAGTGGGGTCCCGGTAAGACTCCGTTAGAAACAGGAAAACATATACCTGGGGAGTATCCATATTGAGTATCGAAGAAAAAAAGAACGAACTCTACTCCATCAATAAAAGAGGATTTGGGTTCATTAGAGGAATTGAAATTAAACGAGAAATAAAAGATGGGGCTGCATCGACATTCGAGGTTTCCATTTCTCTCTCTGACATTGATGGAAATTACCTAAAACTGGTAGCAATAAGCTGCACGGATATATCTATAGGGAATATAAATAACATGCTTTTCGCGTCAATTGATTTGATTGATATATCAAGTCACCAATTAGAGGGATCGAAATACAAGGTATTCGATGCTGAAAACAATCTATTTGAACTAACGTGCATTGACATCCTTGAGGCTCGCGGAGGTTAACTTCATCCACCAGCTCCATAATCTAGTGTGTGGCCACTCTCGTCTTTGCGGTTCGTTCCCTTTCCCGAGCCGGTCGCGTTGCCCGGGCGTGATCTGCCTCGGAACTTCCCGCCGCTCCTGACCGAGCCCGACTTCTCGTCCGATGGCCGCATACGCACAAAGTCATTTAATGAAGTTGTGTTCATTCGGTGTTGATCTTGGCTGACGTGCCCCCGTTAAATTGGGCCATTTTGAACTGGAATTTTCCACTTATGATCCCTGTTGGGAAGAAGAGGAGAATTCGATGAAGGCCTCGAGGTTTTCAGAAGCGCAGATCGCATTTGTTTTGAAGCAGGCGGAGGATGGGACGCCGGTCGGTGAGGTGTGCCGCAAGGCAGGGATTTCCGATGCGACCTTCTATAACTGGCGCAAAAAATACGCGGGGCTGATGCCTTCGGAGATGAAGCGATTGCGGCAGCTCGAAGAGGAGAACGCCAAGCTGAAGCGGATCGTCGCGGACCTGTCATTGGACAAAGCCATGCTGCAGGATGTGCTTTCAAGAAAGCTTTGAGGCCTGCCCGCAAGCGCAAGCTTGTCGACACGGTCAAGGCGGACTGGAAGGTCTCGATCCGACGTGCATGCGCAGTGTTGAGAATCGACCGGTCGCTTTATGTCTACAAGTCCAGGCGCGGCGAGCAGGCCGAATTGAAGCTGAAGATCAAGGACATCTGCCAAACGCGAGTGCGTTACGGTTATCGTCGCGTTCATGTCCTACTCAGGCGTGACGGATGGCCCGTCAATCCGAAGCGAATCTATCGCCTTTACAAGGAGATGGACCTTCAGCTCCGCAACAAGACGCCCAAGCGCCGCGTGAAGGCGAAGCTGCGAGCCGACCGCACGGAGCCAGCCCATTCCAACCATGTCTGGGCTATGGACTTCGTTCATGACCAGCTGGCTACTGTCAATGCCGCGGCAATTTTCCTCAAAGGGAGGTGCGGACGAAAACTTGGACTAACAGGGAGATAGTTCATGTATTCGTACGAAGACCGCATGAGGGCCGTGCAGCTCTATATCAAGCT
>NZ_JAVDTC010000026.1:0-1739 GCF_031455615.1 Neorhizobium sp. 2083
GATGTCAAAGCTGAATAGGGCTGCGACGCTGTCAGCCAGTTAGAAACGCGACACTGGCTCTGGTGGTCAGCCCCCGATCCGGCCGGCTGGGCCGGATTGAAAGGGCGGAGCGGGGGCGGGTGAGGGACACCCCCTTCGGCTTTAGCTTTGAGACTATGCACACCCGTTCATTCCGCCGCTTCCATCCGAGCCAGTGCCTTCTGCCTTTTGGCAATGACTTCCGGATCGTTCATGTAATCCGTCCGCCGACCGGGCTTGCGACCGCGCTTCTGATAGCCATTGCTCGTGCTGCCATCCGGTATCCCAAACATATGATCCGCCTGACCCGTGCGGCGAGGGCCGCTCCTGCTACGTTGCTGTTGGCGCCCAGCCTGCAACTCGGCGACGATCGACAGCACGTCGTCCAAACGCTTGTTCTCAACGACTTCGGATCGATGCACCGATCGCAACTTGTCGAAGGTTCTGTAGGGCAGGGCAAAGCTCTCGTGCATGATCTCGAGCCGTCCATCCGGATAATCACAGACCACGACCTTCCGGCCCGCCAAGGGTCTGGATATATCGGTCGGATCGAGAATGAACAGCACCTTGTCGTAGCGCAGCGTCAATGACTGCGACAAGGTACGGACTTCCTTGCGGCACATGGCGCCATCGAGATTCTCATGGTCGGCCAGCGCTCGATGCATGTCCTTCGGATTGCGCGGCGGTTTGCCAAAGCGACGATTGAAGTCGGCCATGAACTCAGGCGCATAGGCATTGGCAGCCTCGATCGTGTCGATGCCGCGAAGCCGCATCTCCTTCACCAGACGATCTTGCAATGTCTGATTGGCGCGCTCCACACGGCCTTTGGCCTGCGGGGTGTTGGCACAGATGATGTCGATGTTCAGCTCATAAAGCGCCCGACCGAACTGTGTCAGGCCGCTCGTCCGGTCTGTCTCCGACGCATGCGTGCTGCGAAAAACGCCATGCTTGTCGCTGTAGAAGGCCAGCGGCTTGCCCCATTGCTGCAGATAGGCCTTCGTCGCATGCAGATAGTCGAACGTATTCTCCGATCCGGCAAACCGTAGATGCAAGAGCTTGCCTGTGGCATCGTCGATATAGACGAGCAGGGCGCATTTGGGCCCGCGGTTCTCGAACCACCAGTGATGCGACCCGTCGATCTGCACCAGCTCGCCAAAGCAGTCGCGCCGGCCGCGTGGCTGGAAAACCCGCTTCTTGCGCTCGCGACGCGAGATCCAGATGCCGGCCTCGGTCATCCATTGCCGCAGCGTTTCCTTGGCCACCGAGATCCGGTGCAGCTCGATCAGCTTCTCGCGTGCCAACGTCGGACCGAAATCAACATAACGTTCGCGGATGAGGTCCAGCGCCGCATTGCGAAACTCTTCGCTGTGGCGTCGATTGCTCGGTCGCGATCGCTTCTTGGAAATGAGACCGGCTGGGCCATCCAGGTCATAGGCCTGCAGCAGCCGATGCACCTGACTTCGACTGAGGTCGAGCAGTTCGGCAGCCTGGACAACGCCCAGGCGCTCATCACGGATCTTCTGGATGACTTCGAGGCGATGCAATTCTTTCTGCGACATGGTGATCATAAAGGACATGACGACTCCGACCGCTCCTGATCTCAACCAGGCTGAAGATCGTCATCCTTGCTCCCGACGTTGGCATTGACCAGCGCATCGAGAGGCGAGACTGTCGCATCTCTAACTGGCCCAACTGTCGCATTACTAAATAGCCCTTACAAA
>NZ_JAVDTC010000027.1:0-1594 GCF_031455615.1 Neorhizobium sp. 2083
TCTTGGACTGTTTATGCTGCAATTCCAAGGTTCCGGCGGTATTCCGTGGGACTTACGCCGCCCAGTGAGATTTTTATACGGTGCTGATTATACCACCGGATATAGGAATCCAGCTGCTGTATGAAGTCGTGAAGGGTCGTATTGATCCAGGTCCGATTATAGTACATCTCGTTTTTCAGCCGTCCAAAGAATCCTTCGCAGGCTGAGTTATCCGGTGAGCACCCTTTGCGCGACATTGAGCGGGCAAGCTGCGCACTCTGCATGCGTGACAACCAGCCAGGCCAGCGATAATGGGCACCCCGATCAGAGTGCACGACTGGACGCTCCGAACTATTGGCGATTGTTTCAATCGCAGCATCAAGCATAGTGTTCACGAGTTCGGCATCTGGACGCGTGCCCACAGACCAGCTGACTACCATGCCGTCGAAGCAATCGATTATGGGCGACAGATACACCTTACCTGCCGGCAGGTGGAATTCGGTGATATCGGTCAGCCATTTCTCGTTTGGCTTCGCAGCGTGGAAATCACGATTGACCAAGTTTTCCGGCGCAAGATCCAGTTCACCTTGGTAAGACGTGTATCGACGACGCCTAGCCGTGGTCACCACGAGCTGCTCCTGTTTCATCAAGCGGCGCACCACCTTTTCGGAGACCTGTTCTCCACCGCTGGCCAGTGCCGCATGAATGCGTCTGTAGCCGTAGCAGTTACGGTTGGTTTCGAAGAGCACGACGATGGTTTGGCGAAGATCTGCGTATCGGTCCTCGAGAGAAAGCAGAGACCGATGATAAAAATAGGAGCTGCGGGCGAACTCAAGCCGCATGAGAAGTTCGGCTAATGCATATGTGTCGCGCAGGGCATCAACCAGCAGTGTCTTTTCCCGGTTTCCCAGGAACCGCAGATCGATGCCCAGATCTTTTTTTACGAGTTCGTTGGCCTTCGTAAGCAAATCATGTTCGAGTTGGAGGCGCTTCACATCACTGCGCAGTGCCTCAAGTTCACGTTCGAGTTCGTCTCGGATGGCAGTTGGTGATAATTCGCGACGGGGTGTCATGGATGCAGGGACCTCACGACCAAGTTTCTGGTTCTTCCATTCGTACAACGTCTGCCGGCTCACGCCTACCTTCTGAGCCACCGAGCGGGCACTATCACGCCTGGAGCACAAATCGATCACGGCCGTTCGCCTCTGCTGCTCCGATCTGAGGGTGCCGCTTGAGTTGCCGGTGTGAACTCGCCGCCTATCGCCAGGTTGATATTCATCGATCCAAGCTGCAAGCTTTTCGCGGCCAGGGTAGCCAAGCGCCTTGATTGTCCATGCCAAGCAACGGCCGTGGTCCAGATAGTGGTCAACAGCAATCCTCTTTTGCTCATCCGAATACCGCTGTTTGGTGCGCTCGTAGCCCGCCGACAAGTCGTTGCCAGATGCGAATTCGCGATGCCAATGCTTCAAAGCATTCTTCGTCGGATAGCCCAACTGACGGATGGTGGCATTCGCCCGTTTGCCGAGCTTGATATAGAGCTGCACGGCCCTCATGCGGTCTTCGTACGAATACATGAACTATCTCCCTGTTAGTCCAAGTTTTCGTCCGCACCTCC
>NZ_JAVDTC010000028.1:0-1230 GCF_031455615.1 Neorhizobium sp. 2083
CGTCGATGGCGTGTAGTCAACCGAGACCACGCCGCCCGTCTCTAGTTTCACAGATCGCAAAAGGTTCGGGTTGCCGGAACCCGCCTGCGACATCAGCGTGATATTCCCACTTACCTCGGGGAGGCCATCTCCGTTGAAGTCGCCGGCAGCCCAATATCCCTTCGGGATGACGTAGTTCGACAGCAAATGCTGAATACCAGCCGGACCGAAACCGATGCCCGAGACGACAATCTGGTCATGCGTGAACTCGAACTTACCGTCGTTGTCGAAATCCCGCAGGGAACTCTCTGAGTTCAGAGACAGGCCGCCGACATGGGCGAACCCTGTTCCCGTGGACAGCCAGAACTGCGCATCGGAATTATACATATAGACAAGATCCGTCGTGCCATCGCCATTGAGATCTCCCAGCCTGCAGGCAATGGGTGCTTGGCAATTGGGACCGGCGGACGCCCCAATCCAGGCTCCATCGACGTTTCGCAGGACTAACGAGCTCGGGTGGAGAAGCAAAAGGCTTTGACGCCCGTTTGCTGCAAAATCTCCAACACTGGAGGGAGTGTCGCCGCCTACAGGCGCAATATCATCGACACCGTCGCCATCGAAATCCAATGAGACAAGACCGGTGAGGCTGGGAGCCTCATGAGGGGCTGTGTTGCAGACTGTGGCGAATGGCCCCGCGCATCCCTCCAGTGTCAGCGTCCAATTCGGTCCGACCTTGTAGACAAGATCCTGCCAACGGGTGACCACCTCAGAGCCCCAATCGAATTTGGGGGAAGACGAAGCGATGACTATATCCTTGCTGTTGGCGGTGGTGTGGCGGCCGAGCAGCCATCTCAGGCTTCCAGGAGTGCTACCGTAAATGTCAGTGAGGGCAGGCAGAGTCGATGTCAACACCGACTGTGTCGTCAAATTGGGGCCAAGAAGCTTCGTGAAGGCTAAATGGTATCGGTGACCTCCTCCATAATACTGCGGACTTGCTTCCCCGCACCCGTCGCAAAGGTTCTCATCGTAGATCTGGAAAGACTCGTCCTGACCATCGAAGTCGGCATCGAAATTGGTCCCGCCAACAAAAGTACCAGGCGGATATGTGCCGATAAGCTGTGTTGCCTGCTGGGGCGTATAACTGAAATTGGCATTGTCATAGGTCATCTGCCTGATGGTCTTGGACGTTGGGCCGGTGACGACGCCTGCCGCGGAGACGGTGGCGTCGCGGCCGTAGCGGTCGACCTTGGT
>NZ_JAVDTC010000029.1:0-1203 GCF_031455615.1 Neorhizobium sp. 2083
ACCAAGGTCGACCGCTACGGCCGCGACGCCACCGTCTCCGCGGCAGGCGTCGTCACCGGCCCAACGTCCAAGACCATCAGGCAGATGACCTATGATAATGTCGGGTTCAGTTATTCGCAAACCTGGATAAATATGTCGCGAGCGTGCTGCGGTGGACAGGAGACAACAATCCATGAGGCGGCGGTCGATTTCGATTTCGACGGCAAGGATGAGCTCCAGATCGTCAAAACGGTCACCGGCTTGGACTTTTATCCTGGCTCGCTCACCCCATGGCAGCTGTATAAATTTGACGTCAATGGTGTTGGCGCTCTGGCGTCGGCGTTAGATCTTGGCTTTCCTTCGTCCGAAATACGAGTGTTCTCTCCTGGTAGGTTTATCGCTGGTAAGCCCAAAGACGTTCCAGTTGTCCTTTATTCGTGGGAGACAAATGGGGACGGGCAGATTGCACAAACCTACCGCGCAAAAATCGTCGATGTCGCCCCAGGACTCAGCGCTACCATTGGAGAATGCCCAGCCTCTCATCCCGCTTGTCAGCAAGGACTGTCTATACCTCCGCGGGATCCCTATCATCTCCAAGATTTATACAACGTAACGGTCGATCATGACGGCGATGGGATAGACGTCCTCGCTCATATCGGAGGTTATGTTGGAGGTGTGATTGATCTTGCTGCGAATGGGCGGCAAGCTGCGGTGACTGAGCACGGAACCTACAAGGTAACGAACGGCTCGTGGGGACCAGTGGATATTGCTGGATGCTACCTCGTGTCCTACGGCAGCACGTGCACCTTGGGTGATGTCAATGGGGATGGAGCGACCGACCTTATTTACAGGATTGAAGGTGGTACCGCGTACGTCTATCTTTCCACCGGCAGCGGCTATGTTGCTGCCACCACTGTCTCATGGAGCGATGGCCTCGCTTTGAAAGATGCAGACAATGATGGCAAGGTCGATCTATATTTAAGCAATACTGTCTATTCACTTAGTTCTGATTTGACTGGCTGGCACTTGATGCCGTCCAATTATACGCTCCCCAAGTACTATACCCCGTATGGGGACTTCAACGGGGATGGTTTGCCAGACTACTATAGAACCGGCTCGGACAATCCCATGATGTCGCAGGCGGGTTCCGGCAACCCGAACCTTTTGCGATCTGTGAAACTAGAGACGGGCGGCGTGGTCTCGGTTGACTACACGCCATCGACG
>NZ_JAVDTC010000030.1:0-1161 GCF_031455615.1 Neorhizobium sp. 2083
GCCAAGATCGGGACGCCGTTTGCGGGCGGCATTGTCGAGGAAGAGCAGGGTGCCGTGAACGGCGCCGGCAACGAGGACACGAGCGGTGTCGGCGACGCCGACGCTCTGTTCGGCCTGCTGGACCGCACGACGCAGAACACTGGCGGGACGCTTGCGATCTCGTGGGGTTCGGACAATGCGGACAACGAGGCGATCACCGCTGGCGCCGGCAACCGTTCGGTCTCCTTCGGCCCGGATGCGATCGCCAATCTCGAAGCCCAAAATCTGTCCTCCCGCGGGCTGGACCTGGTCTATACGCTGTCTGCCGACGGTACGGTCCTGACGGCACATGCAGGCACCGAAGGCGGCCAGACCGTGTTCACGGTAACGCTGTCGGACAACGTCAACGGCTCCTACTCGTTCACGCTGGTCGACACGCTGGATCACCCGGCTTCGGGCGAAGACCAGATCGCGCTGAACTTCCAGTTCACGGCAACCGACTCGGACGGCGACACGACCGATCCGGCGATCTTCACGGTGAAGGTGATCGACGATACGCCGATCGCCGGCCCCGTGTTTGGCCGCTATGTCGAGGAAGAAGCGCTTTCGGGCGGCAATGAGGACGTCAACCCGGTCGGTGTCGAACTGACGGGCGCGCTGGCCAATCTGGGCCCGATCACCGACAAGATCGGTGCATCGCTGAACATCTCCTGGGGCGGCGACGACTCCAACAAGGTCGCCAATGGCGGCTTTACCGGCACGCAGGTGATGGGCGACCGCTCGATCGTGTTCGCAGCCAGCAACAGCGTTGCTGCAGCGGTGGTCAGCGCGGCTGACGCCGCGGCGTTCATGACGGTCAAGAGCGGCAACACGACGCTCGACCTCGGCAGCCTGACCTCGGGCGGCCAGGCACTGGTCTACACGCTGTCCAACAACGGTACCGTCCTGGTTGCCCATGCGGGCTCGGCCACCGGTGCTGCGGTGTTCACGGTCACGCTCTCCGATACCGGTTCGGGCCGCTACGACTTCGACCTCGACGGCGTGCTCGACCATCCGGTCAAGGCCAGCGGCTCCAATAACGAAGACGTGCTGACCTTCACCTTCACGGCAACCGCCCGCGACGGCGATGGCGACATCGTCAAGAACAACTTCCAGGTCAACGTCATCGACGATAGCCCGGTT
>NZ_JAVDTC010000031.1:0-1010 GCF_031455615.1 Neorhizobium sp. 2083
GTGCCGCCGAGGTTGACCGGCGTGAACTCGCTCTGCGCCTCGTCGTCAAGCGTCGCGGAACCGAACACGATCGAAGCGACCGGAGCCGGCGTGTCGTCGTTGACGTCGACCTTCAGCGTCGCATTGGCCTTGTCGCCGTCGCCGTCCGTCACCGTCACGCCGAACGACAGCGTCTTGCTTTCTTCGATGCCCGGGAAGGTGAAGCCCTGTGCGATCGGCGCACCCAGCGTGAACGTGTAGGAACCGTCGGCCTTGATCACCAGCACCGCAGCCGGCGTACCGGCCGGATAGTTGAGGCTCGTCGCCGTGAACGTCGTCGCACCGTCGGAACCGACGACGCCCGCACCCCAGGAAACTGCTTCCGTCTGCGCAAAGCCCTGCGCGTCCTTGTAGATCACGTCGAAGGCCGGGCCCGAAAGCGCAACCGACTTCACACCGTCCGCACCTGCCGTGAACAGTGCACCCGCCGCACCCGATACCGTGTTGTAGTTCGGGTTCGCATCGAACCCGCCGCCGTTGTTGGCCGGCGTGAACTCGCTCTGCGCCTCGTCGTCCAGCTCACGCGACGCCGTCACCGTCCCCTTCGAGACCGGCGTGTCGTCGTCCACTTCGACCTTCAGCGTACCGGTCGCCTTGTCGCCGTCGCCGTCCGTCACCGTGAAGTCGAACGACAGCGACTTGTTGTCTTCCGAAGTGCCGACCGTGTCATGCGCAACCGGCGCACCCAGCGTCAGCGAATAGGAACCGTCGGCCTTGATCACCAGCACCGCAGCCGGGGTACCGGCCGGATAGTTGGCGCTCGTCGCCGTGAACGTCGTCGCACCGTCGGCACCGACGACGCCCGCGCCCCAGGCAACCGTTTCCGTCTGCGCAAAGCCGTTTGCGTCCTTGTAGATCACGTCGAAGACCGGACCCGAGATCGCAACCGACTTGACGCCGTCCGCGCCTGCCGTGAACAGCGCACCTGCGACACCCGTCGCAGTCGCAACGTTCGGGGCAACGTCACCCGT